>NZ_VWWW01000010.1:0-109270 GCF_011752765.1 Enterobacter sp. Tr-810
TCGTAATGAATTACGTGTTCACTCGTTGAGACTTGGTATTCATTTATTGTCCGAAGACATTAAGAATCCATGTCACTTTGAGTGCCCACACAGATTGTCTGATAAATTGTTAAAGAGCAGTTGCAACTGCGGCTTTCAGCTCACCGTTGCGAGGTCCCGTATATTACGTTTTCCTCATTCAGAGTCAAGCGTTTATTTTCACTTTTCTCTGTTGGCGTTCATCTCTGAACCCCGCTAACCCGGCGGCTTGTAAGCCGTTGTTCCGTGTCAGTGGAGGCGCATTATAGGGAGTTCTCAGACGTTGACAACCCCTCTTTTGAAAAAAACTTTCAACCGTCTCTTTTTTGCTCAAAACCGTGCTACAACGCTAGTTTTTCGAGCGTTTCAAAGCCGTAACGACGTAAAACGGGTAAAAGTTGTTCAGTCTCTTTTGTTATCGCCATACAAAAAGCGATATTGGCATCGGTAGATTTTGCATCTGGCGCTTCATGTTCAAGCAGCCAGGCGGTACGACGCGCAATTGCCGCACCGGAATCCACCAGCCGAGTCCCCTCTGGCAGAACCGCCAGAAGTTCTTCCTGTAAAAGAGGGAAATGGGTACATCCCAGAACAACGGTGTCCGGCGGCTCCGGCATCCGCAGCCACGGACGCAAAATGCGGCGCAGCTCTTCCAGCGGAACCGCGTGTCCATGCAACTTCGCTTCCGCCATTTCGACAAGTTCTGCAGAGCCGAGCATCGCAATCTGGCATTCATTAGCAAAGCGGTCGATCAGCTCACGTGTATAAGGACGCTTCACCGTGCCGCGCGTAGCCAGCAACCCGACAATCCCATTTGCCGTCAGACGTGCAGCCGGTTTAATTGCAGGTACTACACCCACAACCGGGAACGGGAACTTTTCGCGTAATGCGGGAAGAGACACCGTACTCGCCGTATTGCAGGCAATCACGGCCAGCGCCAGAGGGTAGCGCTTTTGAACGGCAGTCACGATTTCAAGGACACGCTCAACAATAAACGCTTCGCTCTTTTCACCATAAGGGAAAGCGACGTTATCGAAAGCATAGATGTAATGGAGATTCGGCAGGAGATGCCGAATCTCATCATAGACCGAAAGCCCACCGACGCCGGAATCAAACACCAGCACGGTGGGACGCGGATCAGAAGGTGTAGCTGCCAGACAAGGTGTATTCCCGTCCTGCAGTTTGATAGCCATAAACTGTCTCGTAATCTTTATCGAACAGGTTAGCTATTTTACCACGAACTGTCAGGTGAGAGGTGACAGGATATGAAACTGCGACATCCCACAGACTTACACCGCCCATTTTCACACGTTCTGACGAATAGGTATTCGGATCGATAGCAACGTCATAGCGGGTTCCCAGGTAGCGGTACGCAACGTTCCAGTCGAGGTCCCATACCTGCCAGTCCATCTGATACTTAACCTGCTGCTTAGAGCGGCGAGCCAGTACTTCGTTGGTTTTCGCATTACGCGGGTCAACATAATCATAAGAAATCTGATGACCTACCGGTCCGGTATCGAACTGCGCCGTTGCTTCCACACCTTTAATGCGCGCTTCGTCAACGTTGTAGTAACGATACGTATGCGGATCGCTGCTAATCAGATTATCAATGTCATTGCGATAACCAGTAACGCGCCAGTTGACCGGCCCCGTCAGACCTTCAAAGCCACCTTCCCATTGCTTACTCTCCTCCGGCTTAAGGTCCGGATTACCGTAAGAAGCGCTGTGGATCTGACTCATGGTCGGTGCTTTAAACGCAGTACCGTAGGAGGCAATCACGCGATAGCCATCCACAAACTCCCACGCAGCGCTGGTTTGCCATGTTCCGTGGTTGCCAAAGTTGGAGTTATCATCATTACGCGCTGCTGCTTCAAGCGTCACGCTATTGAACTGCTGCATTGCAGACAAGAACACGCCAGTATTGCGCTGCTCGTAGCCTTTATCCAGATAGCCCGTGCCCGCCTGGGTTTTCTGCTTCTGCCAGTCCAGACCCGCGCCGATATTCCCGTGACCCACTTCAACGGTGTTCAGCCACTGCGTCGTGTACTGCTTCACGTCGTCCATGGTTGCAGAATCAGCGTAACGCCCTTTTTTCGGGTCATAGTTCTGATCTTTACTGCGGCCGTAACCTGCCACCAACTGCGACTGGAAAATCCCCTGGTTATAACGCAGGCCTGTATCCCAGTTTTGGCTGTAGAGCTGGCGGGTATCCGGGCGTCCATCAACCATAAAGTTTGCGTCGTAATGATCGTAGCCGTCATACGCCGTGCGGTTGTCATAGCCAAAACCACGGAAAAAACCGCTTACGCTGTCGGTAATTTGCTGTTCCACCGAGCCGTACAGTGACTTACTCATAAAGCCGTCACGATCCGGCTGGCGCGGAGCATCTTTTGCACCGATATCAAAACCGCGGGTATAGGTATAGTTACCTGCCATGGTGATTTTGGTTTTATCCAGTACCTGCTGGAAGGAGCCATCATAGGTCTGGTAGCCCTTAGACCCCACACCCGCAGATATTTCTGCCCCTGGCTTATCGCGCCCGGTGATGATGTTGATTACACCGCCAATCGCGTCGGAGCCATACAGAGCTGAACGTGGGCCACGAATGTATTCAATACGCTGAATCAGGGAAGTCGGGATTTGGCTCAGGTCAGGAACGTTGCTGATCCCTGCATTATTCAGAGGGATACCATCGATCAGCACCAGAACATGACGGGATTCAGTCCCGCGTATAAAGGTAGAAGAGGTCGCGCCCATACCACCGCTTTGCGCGATATCCACGCCCGGCAGTCGTGACATGATTTCAACAACGCTCTTTGCCTGCCAGCGTTCAATATCTTCACGCGTCACAACAGATGTCGGAGCCAGAACGGTTTTTGCTGGTTGCTCAAAACGGTTTGCCGTCACCACCAACGAGTCTGCGCTATCCTGCGCCCAGCCCGAAAATGCCGTGACGAAAAGCGCCGTCAACAGCGATACTTTTTTAATCATTGTAAAAGCATCCACAATATAAGAAGGATGCCGCAGGCCTCATCTATAGCACGCGATGATGAAACCAAATGCGACGTGATCCCGGCAGGTCTTCGGGCTAGGTGGCGTTTAATGGATGAAGACTTCCCACTCGCGTCATCCTTCAAGCCGCCTTGATGCAACTTGAATGATCTTGCGTGTATATAGCAGTGTCTACAATTCTCATCCCGCCAGTCTTTACCGCTGCGCGTCAGCTCCAGATTTACACTGGATTCCCTTTTCACTCTCAGGAGACCGGAAACAGAATGCTACAATTAGACACGTATAGATGTCCAGATAGCTATTAGCCATTAAATCTGGACATCCCCTGAACAATGCCTACAATCCCCGCGTAATTCTTTATCACTCAGGACGCATCATGACCCCCGAACACCTCCCGACAGAACAGTACGACGCGCAGCTGGCAGAGAAAGTTGTCCGCCTGCAAAGTATGATGACGCCTTTCAACGCGCCCGTTCCCGAGGTGTTCCGCTCGCCAGTCAGCCACTACCGTATGCGTGCGGAGTTCCGCATCTGGCATGATGGGGACGACCTGTACCACATCATTTTTGATCAGCAGACAAAATCCCGTATCCGCGTAGATAGTTTTCCGGCGGCAAGCGAGCTGATTAACCAGCTGATGACCCTCATTATGGATGGCGTGCGCAGCAACCCGGTGCTTCGCAATAAGCTGTTCCAGATTGACTACCTGACCACGCAAAGCAATCAGGCGATTGTCTCCCTGCTGTATCACAAAGCGCTTAACGACGAGTGGCGCGAGCAGGCAGAAGCCCTGCGCGATGCCCTGCGCGCGCAGAATATCAACGTTCACCTGATTGGCCGTGCGACCAAAACCAAAATCATGCTCGACCAGGATTACATCGATGAGCGTCTGCCGGTGGCGGGTAAAGAGATGATTTATCGCCAGGTGGAAAACAGCTTTACCCAGCCGAACGCCGCCATGAACGTGCAGATGCTTGAGTGGGCGCTGAAAGCAACAGAAGGGTCAACGGGCGATCTGCTTGAACTGTACTGCGGTAACGGCAACTTCTCACTGGCGCTGGCGCGTAACTTCGAGCGCGTGCTGGCCACTGAAATCGCCAAACCATCGGTTGCTGCCGCGCAGTACAACATCGCGGCTAATCATATCGACAACGTGCAGATCATTCGTATGGCAGCAGAAGAATTTACGCAGGCGATGAACGGCGTGCGTGAGTTCAATCGATTACAGGGTATCGACCTGAAGAGTTACCAGTGTGAGACGATTTTTGTCGATCCGCCGCGCAGTGGCCTGGACAGCGAAACCGAGAAGATGGTGCAGGCATACCCGCGTATTTTGTATATCTCCTGCAACCCGGAAACCCTGTGCAAGAACCTGGAAACATTAAGCCAGACGCACAATGTTGAACGTCTGGCTCTGTTCGATCAATTCCCGTATACGCACCATATGGAGTGCGGTGTACTGCTCACGGCAAAATGATCCAGTCCCTGTAGGGCAGGTAAGCGAAGCGCCACCTGCCAAAAAGCCGGATGACGCTTCGCTTATCCGGCCTACAACACTCTTCTCTACTCCGGCAACTGGCTCTTACGGCCACGCATCCGCGAGCCAATCCAGAATACCAGCGCCACAGACAGCACCGCCGGCAGGAAGTTTGAGCCGATATCCGGGTACTCTGCGCGTACCACAGTGCTGTACAACAACACGCCTAAAATAAAGCAGGCAGCGGCAAGACCCGGCAACCCCACAGGCATGGTGCGGTTCAGATAGCGTTGATGCAGACAGTACACCGTCAGCACCAGTGCAATTAGCGGGAAAATTGAGAATGGAACGATAGAGCTGAAAACAGCCGAAAACGTGCCATTAATTGATAAGCCAGCGATCAATGCCAGCAACAACGTACCCTTATCCTGACCTGACTGTTTCATTACTCACCCTTCACTCATCGGTTTGATGTGCCAACTTTTCTTGTTCACGGCGATACCAGTAATATGCCCCTTTGGAGATCATCCTGAGTTGCAATACCAGTCGCTCTTCGAGCTGCTTGCGCTGTTCAACGCTCACATCCAGTGCTTCGGCACCCGCACTGAAGACAATTGTCACCATCGCCTCGGCCTGCGCTTCGGTGAATGCACGCGGCATATGGTTTTCGAGTTCAAGATAGTCGGCAAGTTCCGCGATGAAATGCTGAATTTCACGCGCGACTGCGGCACGAAATGCGGCCGATGTCCCGGAGCGTTCACGCAACAGCAGGCGAAACGCGTTGGGGTTATTGCCGATAAATTCCATAAAGGTCGATACGGACGTGCGGATCACGCTGCCGCCTTTTGCGATACGCTGACGTGCCTGGCGCATCAGCTGGCGCAGCATCAAACCACTCTCATCGACCATGGTCAGGCCCAGTTCATCCACATCACGGAAATGACGATAGAAGGACGTTGGCGCAATCCCGGCCTCGCGTGCGACTTCGCGCAGGCTCAAACTGGCAAAACTTCGCTCAGCACTCAGTTGACTGAATGCGGCTTCCACCAGCGAACGCCGGGTTTTCTCTTTTTGTTGTGCTCTTACGCCCATCACGATAGTTGAATCCTTCCAAAGGCCTGATGGCACTATACCAGAGAATAAAATTAATCTGTTTGCCTGGCTTTGTGAATGATTGTTTACGCGCGGTTTGTGCTCCACTGCCCGAAAAAAGCACAACGATAATTGGGTTACTCTGGCAATGATGTTATGATTCTGTTGCTTTTATGTATAAGAACAGGTAAGCCTTGCCATGCCACACACCTACGATTACGACGCAATAGTTATTGGTTCCGGCCCCGGCGGCGAAGGCGCTGCTATGGGACTGGTGAAACAGGGAGCCAGAGTAGCGGTCATAGAGCGCTACCATAATGTTGGCGGCGGTTGCACCCACTGGGGCACCATCCCTTCCAAAGCCCTCCGCCATGCCGTTAGCCGTATTATTGAATTTAACCAGAACCCTCTTTACAGCGACCACTCCCGACTTCTTCGTTCTTCCTTTGCCGACATCCTGAATCATGCGGATACCGTCATTAACCAGCAGACACGTATGCGTCAGGGATTTTATGAGCGTAACCACTGCGAAATTTTGCAGGGCAACGCGCATTTTGTCGATGAGCACACCCTGGCGCTCGAATGCCATGACGGTTCGGTTGAAACCATCACAGCTGAAAAATTCGTGATTGCCTGCGGTTCGCGCCCGTACCATCCGGCCGATGTCGACTTCTCGCACCCACGCATCTACGACAGCGATTCCATCCTCAGCCTGCACCACGAACCACGCCATGTCATTATCTATGGCGCAGGGGTAATTGGCTGCGAATATGCGTCGATCTTCCGGGGTATGGAGGTCAAAGTTGACCTGATCAACACCCGCGATCGCCTGCTGGCCTTCCTCGACCAGGAGATGTCGGATTCCCTCTCGTACCACTTCTGGAACAGCGGTGTGGTGATTCGCCACAACGAAGAGTACGAGAAAATCGAAGGCTGCGATGACGGTGTGATCATGCATCTGAAATCCGGCAAAAAGCTGAAAGCCGACTGCCTGCTGTATGCCAACGGCCGTACCGGTAACACTGATTCGCTGGCGCTGGAAAACATCGGGCTGGAAACCGACAGCCGTGGCCAGCTGAAGGTCAACAGCATGTACCAGACTGCGCTGCCGCACGTTTACGCGGTGGGTGACGTGATTGGTTATCCAAGCCTCGCGTCAGCGGCCTACGACCAGGGGCGCATTGCGGCTCAGGCGCTGGTGAAAGGCGAAGCAACGGCGCACCTGATTGAAGATATTCCAACAGGAATTTACACCATCCCGGAAATTAGCTCAGTCGGGAAAACTGAACAGCAACTGACGGCCATGAAAGTGCCTTACGAGGTGGGTCGTGCGCAGTTTAAACATCTGGCGCGCGCGCAAATCGTGGGAATGAGTGTGGGAACGCTGAAGATTTTGTTCCACCGCGAGACGAAAGAGATCCTCGGTATTCACTGCTTTGGTGAACGCGCGGCGGAAATCATTCATATCGGCCAGGCAATAATGGAGCAAAAAGGTGGTGGTAACACCATCGAGTACTTCGTTAACACCACCTTTAACTACCCGACCATGGCGGAAGCCTATCGGGTAGCGGCACTAAACGGTCTGAACCGTCTGTTTTAACGCACTGTCAAAATGGCCATCCATGGAACCACGGATGGCCTCAGCCAGCTGCTCATAGCGGCTGCGCAGTGGCGATCCCGGGCGATAAACCAGGCCAATGGTACGACGCGGCTCTGGTTTAATGCACGGCAGATAGACCACACCATCACGTTTACGCTCGCGCGGAACAGCCAGCGCAGGCAGCAGTGTGATACCACTTCCCGCCGCCACCATGTTACGCAGTGTTTCCAGACTGGTTGCGCGGAAATGGGTATCTTCATCCGCACCGGCCTCAAAACAGAAGCCCATCGCCTGATCGCGCAGGCAGTGACCATCTTCCAGCATCAGCAGCTTTTCACCGGCCAGATCGGCCATCGGCACGCGATCGCGGTTCGCCCACGGGTGATCTTCGTAGATCGCCAACATCATCGGCTCATCAAACAACGGCACCTCAATAAAAGCTTCGCTCTCTTTGACCAGCGCCAGAATCGCGCAATCGAGCTTACCGCTATCTAACTGCGCCAGCAGCTGATGGGTTTGCGCTTCATGCAGATACATTTCGAGTTTCGGGAATGTCTGGTGCAGCATCGGAATGATGTGCGGTAACAGGTACGGGCCAACGGTTGGGATCAGGCCAATATGCAGTGGGCCCGACATCGCTTCCCCCTGCTGGCTTGCCATTTCCTTGAGCACTTTGACCTCGCGCAGCACAGTACGCGCCTGATCCACCAGCAAAAGACCTGCCTGGGTGAACAGTACCTTACGACTGGTGCGCTCCAGCAGCATGACGCCCAGCTCATCCTCCAGCTTGCGGATCTGACCGCTCAGCGTGGGCTGGCTGACGTGGCAGGAATCTGCCGCGCGGCGAAAATGACGGTGCTCGGCTAACGCTACCAGGTATTCAAGATCACGAATATTCATTATTCATCCTCCGTCGCCACGATAGTTCATGGCGATAGATAGCATAGCAACGAACGATTATCCCTATCAAGCATTCTGTTGAATAATACACCACATAGACAGGGCGGCACGTGTTTGACCCTTGACGTCCCCGCCACCGTCTGACGAGTTTCTCTCAAAACTCGAACAACTAAAGCCAACGTGAACTTTTGCGGACCCCGTGGTCCGCATTTTTTTTGCGTAAAAAAGCCCGGCGCTAAGCCAGGCTCCGTTTTTCTCCCTCTCCCTGTGGGAGAGGGCCGGGGTGAGGGCACCAGCCCGCACTATTCAAACCAAATTAAACTAACCGGTTTTTCGCATCCGCAATCGCCTGTGCAACCTGCTTAGGCGACACGCCGCCTTTCGCCGCACGCTTATCCAGGCAAGACTGCAACGCCAGAATCGGATAGACATCATCCCCGATAACCGCGCTGAATTTTTGCAGGTCGGTAAGCGTCAGATCTTCCAGCGGTTTACCCTGACGGATCGCTTCCACTACCGCCTCACCCACAATATGGTGCGCTTCACGGAACGGAACACCTTTCGCTACCAGGTAGTCCGCCAGTTCGGTGGAGTTGGCATAACCCTGCTGTGCAGCTTCCTGGCAACGCGGGCGTTTCACCTGAATACCATCCAGCACCAGTGCGCCCATATGCAGGCAGTCCAGCCAGGTGTCGAGCGCGTCAAACAGCCCTTCTTTGTCTTCCTGCATATCTTTGTTATACGCCAGCGGCAGCCCTTTCAGGGTCATCATCATGCCGGTCAGCGCACCCTGCACACGGCCACACTTACCGCGGATAAGCTCCAGCGCATCCGGGTTTTTCTTCTGTGGCATCAGGGAAGAGCCAGAAGTTACACGGTCAGACAGCTCAACAAAGCCAGCTTCACCAGAGTTGAAGAAGATCAGATCCTCTGCGAAACGCGACAGGTGAACCATGCCGATAGAAGCATTGGACAGCAGCTCCAGCACGTGATCGCGGTCAGACACGCTGTCCAGGCTGTTACGGGTGGCAGAAGCAAAGCCCAGCCAGCCTGCCAGCTGTTCACGATCGATTTCATACGCTGTACCCGCCAGCGCACCGCTACCCAGCGGGCTCACGTCCAGACGTTTCAGGGTATCCTGAAGACGGCTTTCATCTCGTGCCAGCATTTCTACATAGGCCAGGCTCCAGTGCGCAAACGTCACCGGCTGGGCACGTTGCAGGTGGGTGTAACCCGGCATGACCGCATCCTGGTTGTTCTGTGCAGTTTCCACCAGTGCAGCCTGTAACTGACGGTTTGCTGCCAGCAGCTCCACCACGGTGTCTTTACACCACAGTTTCAGGTCAGTCGCGACCTGGTCGTTACGGCTACGGCCGGTGTGCAGCTTTTTACCCAGCTGACCGACTTTATCGATAAGCTTACCTTCCACCCAGCTATGGATATCTTCGGCATCGCTTTTCAGGATCTGCTGCGGGTCCAGACGTACCTCTTCCAGCAAGTTGTTCAGCGCTTCTTCCAGCTGCTGTTGCTCATATGCGGTCAGTACACCTACGGTAACCAGCGCTTTGGACCAGGCCACAGAGCCGACGATATCTTGTTCGGCCAGGCGGTAGTCGAAGCGCAAAGAGTCGTTAAACTGTTTGAACCGTTGATCCGCTGCCTGTGTAAAACGCCCACCCCAAAGTGCCATAACATGCTTCCTTAATATCTTTGATTTTCATTGCCCGGTGGCGCTGCGCTTACCGGGCCTACAAAACAATAAATCGATTACGCCAGAATACGCGTGCCAATCGGCGTGCCGTTAAACAGCGCCGGGAGTTGCTCCGCGTGACGCCAGGAGGCGATATCCACCGGGCGACCGAGCGTGCGGGCAGCATCCAGCGCTGCGTTCACTTTCACGATCATGCCGTCGGTAATAATGCCCTGCGCAATCAGCTGTTCGGCTTTCGCCGCCGTCATTTCCGCAATACGCTGGCCTTTACCGTCCAGAATACCGCTCACGTCAGAGAGCAGGATCAGGTCTGCACCCAGGGTTGCCGCCAGTGCGGTTGCCGCCTGGTCTGCATTCACGTTCATCAGCTCACCCTCTTCGGTGACACCGATTGAGCTCACCACCGGCAGGAACCCCCCTTCCAGCAGCGTGTTAATCAGCTTAGGCGAACCTGGCTGTGCCAGTCCAACATGGCCGAGCTCTTCATCGAGCTGGGTCACTTTTACGCTATCGCCATCGCCCAGATAGAGGCCAACGGAGGCGATATGGTGTTTCTTCGCCCATGCCAGCAGCGTTTTGTTCGCCGTACCTGCCAGCGCACCGGTAATGATGTCAATCTGATCGGCAGGCGTGACGCGCAGGCCATTTTTCTTTTTCACCGGCAGGTTGAGCCCTTTCATCAGCTCATCTACCACGCAGCCGCCGCCGTGGACAATCACCAGCGGACGTTGGTGTGATTCACGATAGTTAACCAGTGCGGTAAAAAGACGCTCCAGCGCTTCTTCGCTGTCCAGCAGTACACCACCGAGCTTGATAATTAATGGGTTCATCATCACACCTTAAATAAGAGACTGCGTTTCAGCGAAGCCAAAACGAATGTTTGCACACTGCATTGCCTGGGCGGCAGCGCCTTTGAGTAAGTTATCTTCTGCGGCGACCACAATCAGGTGTTCGCCCTGCACGGCAAAGCCGATATCGCAGAACGGCAGACCGACCACGTTTTTCAGCGCCGGAACGCCTTTTTCATACAGACGCACCAGCGGTTTGCCAGCGTATGCCTGAGTAAAGACCTCGTTCACCTGTTCTTTGGTCACACCCGGTTTCAGGCGACAGGTAATGGTTTCGAGGATCCCACGCGGGAAGCTGCCCAGGTGCGGGGTAAAAATGACATCCGCGCCCAGATGGGTGGTGATTTCAGGATGATGACGGTGATTAAACACGCCGTACGGCTGGAGGCTCACTTCGCAGAAGCTATTGGAAATGGCCGCCTTACGCCCTGCACCGCTCACGCCACTGGTGGCGTTGATCACCGGCCACTGATTCAGATCCAGCAGGCCTGCGTCGATCAAGGGCTTCAGGGAGAGTTGCGCCGCCGTTGGGTAGCAACCCGGCACGGCAATCAAATCCGCTTCTTTCAGTTTGTCTGCACTCCACTCCGCCAGGCCATAGACCGCTTTTTCAAGCAGATCCGGGTGCTGATGGGTGAAACCGTAATATTTTTCGTAGAACGCGCCATCATTAACACGAAACGCGCCGGAGAGGTCGAACACGACACAACCGGCCGCCAGGAATTGCGGCGCCAGGTCGTGGCTGACTTCGTGCGCCGTGGCTAAAAACACCACGTCGACGCCGTCGGTGAACTCGCTGATGTCAGACATCGGCTGCAAAGGCATATCGACAATGCCTTTAAGTTGCGGATGTAAATCGGAAATTAACTTTCCTGCATCATTGCTTTGCGCTGACACGGTCAAAGCGGTTATGGTCATATGTGGATGGCGATTCACGTAGCTTACAAGCTCTGCGCCCGCATAACCGCTAGCGCCTACAATCAGCGTATTCAACATCGGGTTCCTTTATGCTCAACGTTAATGTATTTTTATTCACATTTATTGCATGAATATTGATACTATCACGACCTAAGGTGTGTCAACAATGAAAATGAACTTACCGCCATTTATCGAGATTTACCGCGCCCTGATCGCCACACCGTCCATCAGTGCAACCGAAGAAGCGCTGGATCAGAGCAATGAGTCTTTAATCAATCTGCTGGCGGGTTGGTTTAGCGATCTTGGGTTTAACGTTGAGGTTCAGCCTGTCCCCGGAACACGTCATAAATTTAACCTGCTGGCCAGTACCGGACACGGCGCGGGTGGGCTGCTGCTCGCAGGTCATACCGACACCGTTCCATTTGACGACGGCCGCTGGACACGCGACCCATTCACCCTGACCGAACACGACAACAAGCTTTACGGTCTGGGCACTGCCGACATGAAAGGGTTCTTCGCTTTTATCCTCGACGCGCTGCGTGACGTGGACGTGACAAAACTGAAAAAACCGCTCTATATTCTGGCGACCGCCGATGAAGAAACCAGCATGGCGGGCGCACGTTATTTCTCTGAAAACACCTCTATTCGCCCGGATTGCGCCATCATCGGCGAGCCAACGTCTCTGCAACCCATTCGTGCGCATAAAGGCCATATCTCTACCGCAGTACGTGTTCTGGGCCAGTCTGGCCACTCCAGCGATCCGGCGCGCGGCGTGAACGCCATTGAGCTGATGCACGATGCTATCGGCCACATCATGCAGCTGCGTGATTCCCTGAAAGAGCGCTATCACCATGATTCGTTTACCGTTCCTTACCCGACGCTGAACCTCGGTAGCCTGCACGGCGGGGATGCCTCTAACCGTATCTGCGCCTGTTGCGAACTGCATATGGATATTCGCCCGCTGCCGGGTATGACGCTGAGCGACCTGAACGGTTTACTGACAGAAGCCCTGGCGCCGGTAAGCGAACGCTGGCCTGGCCGCCTGACGGTTTCCGATCTGCATCCACCGATTCCGGGCTACGAGTGCCCGCCGGATCACCAGCTGGTCGAAGTGGTGGAAAAACTGCTTGGCGAGAAAACCGATGTGGTGAACTACTGCACCGAAGCGCCGTTTATTCAGACCCTGTGCCCAACGCTGGTTCTTGGCCCTGGCTCCATCAACCAGGCCCACCAGCCGGATGAGTATCTGGAAACCCGCTTTATCAAACCTACCCGCGAACTGATTACCCAGGTTGTGCATCACTTCTGCTGGCATTAATGACCTTTCCCCTCTCGAATGAGAGGGGAAAATCTCGCGATCTTCGTCACATTCCCATAAGCATCACTTATCTGACGCGAAGCGAATTAAATTTCGTAAATTACCCACATTTATTCGTTTGCTGAACCGTTTTCGCAGCAATTGACGACAGGGGTTTTACGTGGCTTTATAAAGGGAGATGACAAAATATTGTCCAAAAGATTTTCGATTGGGCATAAACAAAAATGATGGGGTGACTGGGTTTTTATGAACGAACAATATTCCGCGTTGCGTAGTAATGTCAGTATGCTCGGCAAAGTGCTTGGAGATACCATCAAAGATGCGTTAGGGGAAAATATCCTCGACCGCGTTGAAACCATCCGCAAGCTGTCCAAATCTTCCCGTGCAGGTAACGAGGCCAATCGTCAGGAGCTGCTTACCACCTTGCAGAACCTGTCTAACGATGAGCTGCTGCCTGTTGCACGCGCATTCAGCCAGTTCCTGAACCTGGCGAACACCGCTGAGCAATACCACAGCATTTCGCCAATGGGCGAAGCTGCCAGCAACCCGGAAGTTATTGCCCGTACACTTCGTAAACTGAAAGACCAGCCAGACCTCAACGAAGCGACCATCAAAAAAGCGGTGGAGTCGCTCTCTCTGGAGCTGGTACTGACCGCTCACCCAACCGAGATCACCCGTCGTACGCTCATCCACAAAATGGTGGAAGTGAACAACTGCCTGAAGCAGCTGGAAAACAAAGACATCGCCGACTACGAACGTAACCAGCTGATGCGTCGTCTGCGCCAGCTGATTGCCCAGTCCTGGCACACTGACGAAATTCGTAAGAACCGCCCAAGCCCGGTCGATGAGGCCAAATGGGGCTTTGCGGTGGTGGAAAACAGCCTGTGGGAAGGTGTTCCTAACTACCTGCGCGAACTGAACGAACAGCTGGAAGAGAACCTGGGCTACCGCCTGCCGGTGGATTTTGTGCCGGTGCGTTTCACCTCCTGGATGGGCGGCGACCGCGACGGTAACCCGAACGTGACCGCAGAGATCACCCGCCACGTGCTGCTGCTAAGCCGCTGGAAAGCGACCGACCTGTTCCTGAAAGATATTCAGGTGCTGATCTCCGAGCTGTCGATGGTTGAAGCGACACCAGAACTGCGCGAACTGGCCGGTGAAGAAGGTGCCAGCGAGCCGTATCGCTATCTGATGAAAAAGCTGCGTGGTCAGCTGATGGCAACTCAGGCCTGGCTGGAAGCGCGCCTCAAAGGCCAGCGCCTGCCGAAGCCGGAAGGTCTGCTGAGCCAGAACGAACAGCTCTGGGATCCGCTGTATGCCTGCTATAAATCCCTGCAAGCGTGCGGTATGGGCATCATCGCCAACGGTGAACTGCTCGACACCTTGCGCCGCGTGAAGTGTTTCGGCGTGCCGCTGGTGCGTATCGATGTTCGTCAGGAAAGTACCCGTCACACCGAAGCGCTGGGTGAACTGACCCGCTACCTGGGAATTGGCGACTACGAAAGCTGGTCCGAGGCCGACAAACAAGCCTTCCTGATCCGCGAACTGAATTCCAAACGTCCTCTGTTGCCGCGCAACTGGGAACCTAGCAACGAAACCCGCGAGGTACTCAACACCTGTAAAGCGATCGTTGATGCACCGAAAGGATCGGTGGCGGCCTATGTGATCTCGATGGCGAAAACGCCATCAGATGTGCTGGGTGTTCACCTCCTGCTGAAAGAAGCCGGTATCGACTACGCCCTGCCAGTAGCACCGCTGTTTGAAACCCTGGATGACCTGAACAACGCCAACGATGTGATGACGCAGCTGCTGAACATCGACTGGTATCGCGGCTTTATTCAGGGCAAACAGATGGTGATGATTGGCTATTCCGACTCCGCAAAAGACGCGGGCGTGATGGCGGCATCCTGGGCTCAGTACCAGGCGCAAGACGCACTGATCAAGACCTGTGAGAAAGCCGGTATCGAACTGACCCTGTTCCACGGTCGTGGTGGTTCCATTGGCCGTGGCGGTGCGCCAGCTCATGCGGCACTGCTTTCTCAACCGCCGGGTAGCCTGAAAGGTGGCCTGCGTGTAACGGAACAGGGTGAGATGATCCGCTTCAAGTACGGTCTGCCGGAAGTCACCATCAGCAGCCTGTCGCTCTATACCAGCGCCATTCTGGAAGCCAACCTGCTGCCACCGCCAGAGCCGAAAGAGTCCTGGTGTCATATCATGGATGAGCTGTCAGATATCTCCTGCGATCTGTACCGCGGCTATGTGCGTGAAAACAAAGACTTCGTGCCTTACTTCCGTTCAGCGACGCCTGAGCAAGAGCTGGGTAAACTGCCTCTGGGTTCACGCCCGGCCAAACGTCGCCCGACCGGTGGCGTGGAGTCTCTTCGTGCTATTCCGTGGATCTTCGCCTGGACGCAAAACCGTCTGATGCTGCCAGCCTGGCTGGGTGCCGGTGCGGCCCTGCAAAAAGTGGTGGAAGATGGCAAACAGAGCGAGCTGGAAGCCATGTGCCGTGACTGGCCGTTCTTCTCCACGCGTCTTGGGATGCTGGAAATGGTCTTCTCCAAAGCCGACCTGTGGCTGGCGGAATACTACGATCAGCGTCTGGTGAAACCTGAGCTGTGGGCGCTGGGCAAAGAGTTGCGCGAACTGCTGGAAGGCGACATCAAAGTGGTTCTGGATATCGCCAACGACTCGCACCTGATGGCAGACCTGCCGTGGATTGCCGAGTCTATCCAGTTGCGTAATATCTACACTGACCCGCTGAACGTTCTCCAGGCTGAGTTGCTGCACCGTTCCCGCCAGGCCGAAGAGGAAGGTAAAGAGCCTGATCCTCGCGTTGAGCAGGCGTTGATGGTAACAATTGCAGGCGTTGCGGCAGGGATGCGTAACACCGGCTAATGCTTGATACCAGGCGGCGCTGCGCTTGCACGGGCCTACGAAAGTAGACCGGGTAAGCGCAGCGTCACCCGGCAATATCTCGGTATCCACACCATGCAACACGACATCACTCAGATCCTGACCGACCTGATTAACGGTACATTACCGCTGGGTCAGGTGCATTTCTTAAACCAGGCATCCAGTGCACCCGAACTTGCCTTACAGGTCGATTTTCCGCGCCTGGAGATTGTTCTTGAAGGGTCTGTTGAAGATTGCGCGGCCTCCGTTCTACAGCCACGTGATGTCCTCTACGTTCCGCCAGGAGGCTGGAATGATCCGCAATGGCAAAAACCCGCGACAACGCTGAGCATTCTTTTTGGTAAACAACAGCTTGGGTTTAGCCTTTTGCACTGGGACGGCGTTGAAATCCGTAATCTGGCGAAGCAACATGTTGCCCGTCGCGGCCCCCGGATTGGCTCCTTCCTGCTGCAAACACTCCATGAAATGCAAATGCAGCCAAACGAGCAACAAACAGCAAGACTGATTGTTGCTAGCCTGCTGAGTCACTGTGTCGACCTGCTGGGCAGTCAGATCCAGACAGCCTCCCGCAGTCAGGCCCTGTTTGAAGCCATTCGTATTTATATTGATGAACATTACGCCGCACCGCTCACCCGTGAATCTGTCGCCCAGGCGTTTTACATCTCACCAAATTATCTGTCGCATCTTTTTCAGAAAACAGGTGCAGTGGGCTTTAACGAATACCTGACACACACCCGGCTGGAGCACGCACGTCAGTTGTTGAAAGGGTATGATTTAAAAGTGAAAGAGGTGGCTCACGCCTGCGGATTTGTCGACAGTAACTACTTCTGCCGGTTATTCCGTAAAAATACGGAGCGCTCGCCGTCAGAATATCGCCGCCAGTACCACAGCCAGCTCACCGGAAAAGTGGCTAGTCCAGAATGACCTGAGTATGCTGCGGTGCTGATAACATTTTACGCACCGCAACCATGACCCTCTGCGGATCGCGCAGAAAAGCGTTAATCCCGCACTTCACATAGCGGGTATCTTCAAAACGTTCGCTTCCCGCCAGTTCAATATCAGTGATGAGTAACACCACATCCGCACGGCGAATATCGTCTTCCGTGAGCGCACTTTCAACGCCCAGGGCGCCCTGGGTCTCAATGTGAACGTTCCATTTTTCCTGCTGACATAACTTTTCCAGCCGTTCTGCGGCCATATAGGTATGTGCCACACCGCTGACGCAGGCAGTCACCGCCACCAGATAACGCCCCGTTATCACTGTCATTCCTAACCTCCTACGGTGACCTGGAACCCTTCACGTTCAGCCATTTGACGCATCGATGCAACCTCATCTTCTGTCGGAGGAACCACCTGCCGCATCCCCCACTCCTGCCCCAGCAGACGGTATTTTGGTTCTCCGTACTGATGGAAAGGAAGCAGATGCAGTTGCCGTATCCCTGAAGGTATCAGAAACGCGAGCACACGCGCCATGTTGGCGCCGTTGAGCGTATACCCTGGAATAAGAGGCACGCGGGGGATTACGTTCACACCAGCTGCCACCAGTTGTAAGAAGTTATCCAGGACTCTGGGCAAATTGATTGCCAGCGAGGCATGTGCCTGATCGGGGTCCATCATCTTCAAATCAAACAGCACTTCATCGCACTGTCGGGCCAGAGGCAGTAACCGTGACAAAGGCGCATCACCTGCGGTTTCAATGGCGGTATGTACACCATAGCGACGCAGTCGCTGGAAAAAGTGGGTCGCAAAAGAGGCCTGCATCAGAACTTCGCCACCGGAAAGCGTGACCCCACCGCCCGAAGAGCGAAAGAAGACATCGTCCTTCATCACCTCATGTTCAAGCTCATCCAGCGTCACATCCCTGCCGATACGCTCAAACGCACCTGACGGGCACTCTTCAGCATCACGCAGACAGGGAACACAATGCAGACACTTACTTTCCCGGCGTACCGTCTCGATTTTCGGCGAGATTGATTCCGGATTAGCGCACCAGGGGCACCGGTGCGGGCAGCCTTTAAAAAAGACGACCGTGCGGATACCGCGTCCGTCATTTAACGAGTAGCGTTGGATGTTGAAAATACGCGCCACATCGGCGCGCGCTTCAACCACGTTACAACTGATGCGCTGTACGACGGATAATGTCATCCTGGATCTCCTTCGACAACTCAACAAAGAAGGCGCTGTATCCGGCAACGCGTACCACCAGCCCGGCGAAATCCTGCGGGCGTGACTGCGCTTCTCGTAATGTGTCCGCATTCACCACGTTGAACTGAATATGCTGCAACTTAAGCTGAGTGAATGCTCGCAGGAAGTCAGCCAGCTTTTGCAACCCGGCATCACCTTCAAGTGTCGCAGGGGTAAACTTCACGTTCAACAACGTACCGTTAGATAACAGATAGTTATCCAGCTTACTCACCGATTTCAGTACCGCCGTTGGGCCTTGCATATCTTGCCCGAGCATCGGCGAAAGACCGCCATCTGCCAGTTGCTCACCGGCATAACGGCCATCCGGCGTGGCACCAACGACCGCCCCCAATGGTACATGTGCCGACACGGTATAAGATCCCGGTGTGAACTGCCCACCGCGCGGATTCCGGTATTTTTCAACCTCTTTGCAGTAGTGGCGCAGCAGTTCAGCGCTGATGTTATCGACATCATCGATATCATTACCGTATTTCTCGAAGCGATTGATCAGGCGGGCACGTACTTTTTCCCCCTCTTGGGTGGCAAAGTTAGCGTTTAACACCGTCAGAAGTTCATCAAAACTTAAGCGTTGCTGTTCAAAGACCAGTCCTTTCAGGGCATGAAGCGAATCGCTCAGGTTCGCAATCCCGATCCCCTGTACACCAGAGAAGTTGTAGCGCGCCCCACCCTCAGTAATGTCTTTTCCTTTATCCAGACAATCACTTATGAAGGAAGAGAGCAGCGGTACTGGCGCCCAGTCACGATGGCCAATGTCACAGATATTGCTTCCCTCAACCATCAGCGCAATGTAGTGATTAATCTTCGCGCGAATGTGCTCAAGCAACTCCTCATAAGTCAGCCCGGTATTACCCTCATTGTCCTGCATGGCAATTTCCATCACTTTCAGCAGGTTGAACATGGCAATATCGTGCAGGCCGTAGGTTTTACCTGGGATGGACAGCTCAACGCAGCCGACAACTGCATAATCACGCGCATCCTCAAGCGACACTCCACGATTCAAAAAAGCAGGAACAACAACTTCGTCGTTAAAAATCTGCGGAATTCCGGTTCCCAGGCGAATCGTCTCTGCCGTTTTAAGCAGGAAAGGTCGGTCGATAAGCTCATTCACCCTTACGCCAAGGTTCGGCTGCGGAAGCTGAATGCTCTGGTAGGCATCCAGACACAGGAAAGAAAGTACGTTAACGGCACTTCGCCCGTTTTCGGTCAGCCCGCCCAATAGCGCGGTATAGCCAGTCGGGAAACCAGCAAAATAGCGGGCGCTACTGGTCGAACGTAAGAGCACCACGTCATTGCACTTCACCCACAGTGATTCCAGCCGTTCTTTAAGGAATACAGGCTCTTCACCCTGCGAAAGTGATGCCTGATAAAACGGCAGCATATACTGGTCAAAACGCCCGATTGAGAGGGAACTGGCGTTGGATTCGTACTGTAAAATGACGTTCATGTACCAGAATAGCTGACACGCTTGCCAGAAGGTCTGCGGCTTATGATGTGCGTTATGACGCGAGATTTCGGCAATCTTCAGTAACTCTTCACGCCGGGTGGTTTCACTGAGTTCAGCCGACTCCTCAGCCAGTAATGCATAACGCAAAATATGACGCTGGGACGCTTCAAGAAGGATTAGCGCCGCAGCATAGAAGGTGTTCCTGGTATCACGGGTGCAGTGATCACGCATTTCTGCCACCAGTGCATCCAGGCCGTTATTCAACAGGCGTGGGTAATCAATAATGATATGCCCCTGCCCTTTATCCGTCTGGTTAACGCTAAAAATCTGCGTCCCCACCGCAGCTTTTACCTCATCCGTCATCTGGCTGTTGATAAAATCTTTCATCGACCGCTTTTCCCAGTAGGGATAGAGCAGTTCCCGGTAGGTCTGCTTATCTTCATCGCTGATGTCGAAGCGGTCCTGTGGCCGGATAGCAAACTGATCCAGTTCCTGAAGGAGCCAGTAAGGATCCATCTCAGGCGACATAATACCTGCACGCGGTTTGACGGTACGGTTCCCGGCAATCAGTTCCTCATCACGAATCGCGATATTCACGTGGTCAAGAATGTACGCCGTGGCTTTCGCGCGCCTGATAATCGCTGGCTCACCTTCCGTCTGCTGATGGCTGGCAGTGTAGAGCAAAGCACGTTCTAGTGAGATTTCACGCGGGTTGGCAAAGAGAGCATCTTTTAAACGCTGGGTACGATTCGTCATGAGGGAACTCCTGTAACGGGAAACCAGCCCGCCCCGAAGGGCGGGAGATCATCAGGCGGTTTGTGCCAGATGGGCATCAATTTTGTTCATGATGGCGTCGGCGCGTTTGACTGCGTCACTGATATTGACGCGAACGATAGTCTTCCCGGCAAAACGCTCTTCAAATTTAATGCCGATATCTTTGGTCAGGATAACCATATCCGCCGCGGCAATATCTTCACTCGTCAGCTCGTTCTCAAGACCAATCGACCCCTGAGTTTCAACCTTCACCTCCCAGCCTTTGGCTTTAGCTGCGCTTTCCAGCGCTTCAGCAGCCATGTAGGTATGGGCAACGCCAGACGGACATGCTGTTACTGCAATAATTCGGGCCATGTTCTCTTCCTCACTCAGTTAATTTCAAAATCCAGATCCAGGTCGTCCTCTTTTACTTCGCCCTGTTTCGAGTTCTTACGAGCAATGCTTTTCAGCACGTTGACGCTGATTGCTGTCACAACTGAACCCACCGCCACCGCAGCGATATAACCCAGCTTACCCTCCACCACAGGAAGTACGATCAGCCCACCCCATCCGGCATAACACTGCGCGCCCATCACCGCAGCCGTTACTGCGCCACAGGCCGAGCCGAGCATAATGGAAGGAATCACGCGCAGCGGATCGGCTGCCGCAAATGGAATCGCGCCTTCGGTCACACCGACACACCCCATCACCAGCGCGGCTTTACCCGCTTCGCGCTCTTCACCGGTAAAGTTCTTACGGTTAATCAGCGTCGCCAGACCTAAACCCAGAGGTGGCACGCAGATACCCACCGCAGCAATCGCCACCACGGTATAGACTCCCTGAGCAACACAGATAAGCATGAAGGCATAAGCGACTTTGTTGATTGGGCCACCCATATCAAAGGCCAGCATGAGCCCCATAATGACCGCCAGCACCACAATGCTTCCCTGCTGCATTCCCTGCAGCCACTGGGTTAGGCCCGTCGTCAACGCCCCCACAGGTTCACCCAGCCCCCACATCATGATCCCTGCGGTGATAAAGGTGCCAATGACAGGAATGATGAAAATAGGCATGACCGAACGCAGGACTTTCGGGACCGGCAGTTTTTTCAAATACCAGACAACAATCCCGCCAAGTATTCCGGCAATAATCGCGCCAAAGAAGCCCGCACCGAAACTGTTGCCTACCCACGCGGCAATGGCACAGGGCGCCAACGCGGCACGTTCAGCAATGGAATAACCAATATAGGCAGCCAGGAAAGGCACCATCAGCGTTAACCCGGCAACACCGATGTCGAAGAGTTTTTTCAGGTTGGGGTCGGTTGCCGCATCCGGTACCGCGCCTTTGCCGTACAACATGACCGAAATTGCCAGCAAAATACCGCCCGCCACCACAAACGGGATCATATGTGACACGCCTGTCATTAGATGCTGCCGCGTGTTCTTGAGAATATGCACCAACTCTTTCATATGTTGCTCCAGGCTTATATCCATAAAGATGTTGTGGCAAACAATAGGCAATCAGGAAGGAGGCTGACAGGAGACAAAAAGGCCATTTACTGGATTTTTGTAATGTCGAAATAAAAATGCGATCCGCCTCGACATTTCAGACCCAGGTCTTATTACGCAAACTGTCACAACCTGTGAGTCAAATCTCACTTTCGGAGGGATATTACATTTGTCCAGCTTTTGGCAGATTTGTCACATGGCGCTCTTCATCACCACACTCGTATGCTGTCTGCAATAAATGACTATTGGTTTCAGGAGTGTGTGTATGGCTCTGGTAGTGGAATTTACCTGTGAACTGCCTAACGGCGTTCACGCGCGTCCGGCAAGTCATGTTGAAACGCTGTGCAATACGTTTATCTCGCAAATTGAGTGGCACAACCTGCGAAACGACCGTAAAGGCGATGCCAGGAGTGCACTGGCTCTTATTGGCACCGATACCCTGGCAGGCGATGCCTGTCGTCTGATTATCCACGGCGAAGATGAACAAAGCGCCCATCAGCGGCTTGCACAGTGGCTGCGGGATGAGTTTCCGCACTGTGATGCCCCGCTTGCTGAAGCCATCAATACCGAACTTGACCCATTACCAGAATCACTCACCCGCCTTAACCCCACGCTGTTCCGTGCCCTGCCCGTATGCAGCGGCAGTGCACAGGGTATCCTGACATTATTAACGTCGCTGGATCTCAACGCCCTGTCCGATTTACCCGATGCAAAAAGCCCGGAAGAAGAACAGTCTGCACTGGATAACGGCCTGACTCTGCTGGTGAAAAACATTGAGCTGCGTGCGCTGGACACCGACAGTACTGCCAGCGCCATTCTGGAAGCACATCGTTCACTGGCTACGGACACGTCGCTGCGCCAACACCTGCTGGCAGGAGTGAATCAGGGGCTGAGTTGTGCGATGGCAACTATCGCCACAGCAAACCATTTCTGTGGCGAGTTCTCCCGTTCCAGCAGCAGTTATTTGCAGGAACGTGTGCTGGATGTCCGCGATGTCTGCTATCAGCTTTTACAGCAGATCTACGGGGAACAGCGTTTCCCGACGCCAGGACAACTCATTCAGCCGACCATTTGTCTTGCGGATGATCTGACGCCCGGCCAGTTTCTGGAACTTGATAAAACCATGCTCAAAGGGCTGCTCTTAAAAAGCGGCGGAACAACCTCGCATACCGTGATCCTTGCGCGTTCTTTTAATATCCCGACGCTGGTCGGCGTTGATAGTGAAAGCTTGCTTCAGTGGCGTAACCAGCCCGTCTTTGTGGATGGCAATGCTGGCGCGGTTGTGGTCAACGCCAGCGATGCAGTGGCACGTTACTACCGCCAGGAAGAGCGCGTGCAACAAAAGATAAGCGAGCAGCAAAGTCTCTGGCTTAACCGTGAGGCCAGAACAGCCGATGGACTGCGAATCGAGATTGCTGCCAACATTGCCCATGCGGCAGAGGCTCAGGCGGCATTCGGTAACGGCGCAGAAGGGGTTGGCCTGTTCCGCACCGAAATGCTGTATATGGATCGCACCAGCGCACCCGGCGAAAACGAGTTATACAACATTTTCTGTCAGGCGCTTGAATGTGCAAACGGGCGCAGCATTATTGTGCGAACCATGGATATCGGCGGTGACAAGCCGGTGGATTACCTGAACATTCCGGCAGAGAACAACCCCTTCCTCGGCTACCGTGCCGTGCGCATTTATGAAGAGTACTCTGTGCTTTTCGCTACCCAGCTGCGGGCAATCCTGCGTGCCTCCGCGCATGGCAGATTAAAAATCATGATCCCGATGATCTCCTCCATGGAAGAGATCCTGTGGGTAAAAGAAAAACTCGCCGAAGCGAAACAACAACTTCGTGCCGAACATATTCCATTTGATGAGAAAATCCCTCTCGGCATTATGCTGGAAGTCCCATCGGTTATGTTCATTATCGATCAGTGTTGTGAAGAGATTGATTTCTTTAGCATTGGCAGCAACGACCTGACACAGTATCTGCTGGCCGTTGACCGCGACAACGCCAAAGTGACACGCCATTACAACAGTCTGAACCCAGCATTTCTTCGGGCGCTGGATTACGCGGTACAGGCCGTTCATCGTCAGGGGAAATGGATTGGCCTGTGCGGTGAATTGGGTGCGAAAGGCTCGGTGCTGCCACTGCTGGTTGGCCTGGGGCTGGACGAACTCAGCATGGGCTCGCCTGCCATCCCTGCCACCAAAGCCCGTCTGGCACAACTGGATAGCCGTGCCTGTCGGCAGCTGCTGAATCAGGCGATGGCTTGTCGCACTTCACTTGAAGTAGAACATTTGTTGGCGCAGTTCCGCATGAATCAACAGGACACACCATTGGTGACGCCGCGCTGCATTTCACTGCATAACGACTGGAACAGCAAGGAAGAGGTCATGAAAGGAATGACCGACAACCTGCTGCTCGCAGGGCGTTGCCGCTATCCACGTAAGCTGGAAGCGGATTTGTGGGCCCGCGAAGCTGTTTTCTCCACCGGGCTTGGCTTTAGTTTCGCCATTCCGCACAGCAAATCCGAACATATTGAGCAATCCACCATCAGCGTTGCACGCCTGAAATCCCCGGTTATCTGGGGCGATGAAGAAGCGCAATTCATCATTATGCTCACCCTTAATAAACATGCCGCAGGCGACCAGCATATGCGTATTTTCTCCCGTCTGGCTCGTCGCATCATGCATGAAGATTTCCGCAGCGCCCTGGTTAACGCCCGCTCAGAAGAGGCAATCGCCTCTCTGTTACAACACGAATTAGAACTTTAACGAGGAAGAGTAATGGAACTGTATCTGGATACCGCCAACGTGGCGGAAGTTGAACGCCTGGCGCACATCTTCCCGATTGCGGGTGTGACAACCAACCCAAGTATTGTGGCCGCCAGCCGTGAATCCATCTGGGACGTGCTACCACGTCTGCAAAAAGCCATCGGACCGGAAGGTACGCTGTTCGCCCAGACCATGAGCCGTGATGCAGAGGGCATGGTGGCGGAAGCCAAACGCCTGAGTAACGCCATACCGGACATCGTAGTAAAAATTCCGGTTACCGCTCAGGGGCTTATCGCGATCAAAGCGCTGAAAAAAGAGGGGATTACTACGCTGGGCACCGCTGTTTATAGCGCCGCGCAGGGCTTACTGGCGGCGATAGCGGGGGCGAAATATGTCGCACCGTATGTTAACCGTGTTGATGCACAGGGCGGGGACGGCATTCGTATGGTCCAGGAGATGCAAACCCTGCTGGAGCTACACGCGCCAGAAAGCATGGTGCTGGCCGCCAGCTTTAAAACACCACGACAAGCGCTGGACTGCCTGCTGGCCGGATGTGAAGCAATCACACTTCCTTTAGATGTAGCGCAACAAATGCTCGGCACTCCGGCGGTAGAGTCAGCTATAGAGAAGTTCGAGCAAGACTGGAAAAACGCGTTTGGTAACCTCAACCTCTAAGGGAGAAATGTTATGGACCGTATCATTCAATCGCCGGGGAAATACATCCAGGGCGCTGATGTTCTCACCCGTCTGGGCGACTATCTGAAACCGCTGGCAAAACGCTGGCTGGTAGTTGGCGATAAGTTTGTGCTGGGTTTTGCCGAAGAGACCCTGCGTGAAAGCTTCAAAAAAGCGGAACTGCACGTCGAAATTGCACCGTTTGGCGGCGAATGTTCGCAAAATGAAATCGACCGCCTGAAAAAACTCGCTGACAGTGCTGACTGCATGGCGGTACTGGGTATCGGCGGCGGTAAAACGCTGGATACCGCTAAAGCGCTGGCTCACTTTATGGACGTGCCGGTTGCTATCGCCCCAACCATTGCCTCCACCGATGCGCCATGTAGTGCCCTTTCCGTTATATATACCGACAGCGGTGAGTTTGATCGCTACCTGATGCTGCCACACAACCCGAACATGGTGATTGTCGATACCAAAGTGGTTGCGGGCGCACCAGCACGCCTGCTGGCAGCGGGTATTGGCGATGCACTGGCCACCTGGTTTGAAGCACGTGCCTGTTCCCGTAGTGGTGCAACCACTATGGCCGGCGGCAAATGTACCCAGGCAGCTTTAGCGCTGGCGGAACTGTGCTACAACACGCTGGTTGAAGAGGGTGAAAAAGCGATGCTGGCAGCGGAGCAGCACGTCGTGACACCTGCGCTGGAACGCATCATCGAAGCCAACACCTATCTCAGCGGCGTCGGTTTTGAAAGCGGCGGGCTGGCAGCTGCACACGCCATTCATAACGGGATGACGGCAGTACCGGAAGCCCACCATTTCTATCACGGTGAAAAAGTGGCGTTCGGTACACTCACCCAGTTGGTTCTGGAAAACGCACCGGTTGAAGAGATAGAAACCGTTGCCGCACTTTGCCACAGCGTCGGGCTGCCAATCACCCTGGCGCAGCTGGATATCAAAGAGAATATTCCGGCGAAAATGCGTCTGATCGCTGAGGCGGCCTGTGCAGAAGGTGAAACCATTCACAACATGCCGGGTGGTGTGTCGCCGGATCAGGTTTACGCCGCACTGCTGGTTGCAGACCAGTACGGACAGCGGTTCTTGCAGGAGTGGGAGTAACGAAAATTGCCGGGTGGCGTAGGTAGCCCCCGGGCAAAAAAATCCCCGCCGAGGCGGGGATTTTTATTTACTTCAGGTCAAAACGATCCAAATCCATCACTTTCGCCCATGCCGCAACGAAGTCGCGAACGAACTTCTCGCTGGCATCGCTGCTGGCGTAAACTTCAGCCAGTGCGCGCAGGACAGCGTTAGAGCCGAAGACCAGGTCGGCGCGGGTTGCGGTGTATTTCACGTCACCGCTGGTGCGATCGCTACCGGCAAACAGCTCTTTTGACTCATCCGTCGCTTTCCACTGGGTATTCATATCCAGCAGATTCACGAAGAAGTCATTGCTCAGCACACCTTCACGGTCAGTGAACACGCCGTTTTTGCTGCCATCAAAGTTAGCACCCAACACACGCAAACCACCCACCAGCACCGTCAGTTCAGGCGCGGTCAGCGTCAGCTGCTGGGCTTTATCAATCAGCAGCGATTCTGTTGTCGCAGCGTCTACCTGCGCACGATAGTTGCGGAAGCCGTCAGCAATCGGTTCAAGCAGGGTAAACATCTCGATATCCGTCTGGTCCTGACGCGCATCAACGCGGCCCGGCGTAAACGGTACGGTCACGTAAACCCCTGCAGCTTTCGCCGCCTGCTCAACACCTACCACGCCCGCCAGTACGATGATGTCGGCCAGTGAGGCTTTATTGGTGGTGCGCTGAATAGCTTCCAGCGCTGGCAGGGCACGAACAGCAGCGGCGTTAACATCCCAGTCGCGCTGTGGTGCCAGCGCCAGGCGTGCACCGTTGGCACCGCCACGCTTATCACCACCACGGAAGGTCGATGCAGACGCCCAGGCAACAGAAACCAGTTCACTGATGGACAGCCCGGATGCCGCGATTTCCGCTTTCAGACTCTCAATGTCTTCTTTCGAAGGATTGAACACCGCCTGCGGCAGTGGATCCTGCCAAATCAGATCTTCTTTCGGAACTTCCGGACCAATGTACCGTGATTTTGGCCCCATATCGCGGTGGGTCAGCTTGAACCATGCACGGGCAAAGGCTTCATTGAAGGCCTGCGGATCGTTGAGGAAGCGACGAGAGATCTTCTCGAATTCCGGGTCAAAACGCAGGGTCAGGTCGGTGACCAGCATGGTTGGTTTGCGTTTTTTCGACGGGTCGAACGGGTCAGGCATAATGTCTGGCGCGTTAACGGCTTCAAACTGAATCGCCCCCGCCGGGCTGCGGGTCTGCACCCACTCGAATTTGAACAGGTTCTCGAAGAAGTAATTACTCCACTGGGTCGGGGTTTGCGACCATATAACTTCCAGGCCGGAGGTGATGGCGTCAGCGCCAACCCCGGTGCCGTGCGTACTGGCCCAGCCCAGCCCCTGCGCTTCAATTGGTGAGGCTTCCGGGTCAGTGCCTACGTGCGTTGCTTCACCGGCACCGTGTGTTTTACCCAGCGTATGGCCGCCAGCAATCAGGGCGACAGTCTCTTCGTCGTCCATTCCCATGTTGCCGAAGGTTGCGCGAATAGCCGCAGCCGCTGACAGCGGTTCGCCGCTGGCATTTGGCCCTTCCGGGTTGACGTAAATCAGGCCCATTTCAGTGGCAGCCAAAGGACGTTTTGCCAGCGCTTCAGGATCGCGGTGGGTCAGCCAGGCTTTTTCATCGCCCCAGTTCACATCCTGATCTGGCTCCCAGACGTCTTCACGCCCGGCACCAAAACCAAAGGTACGGAAGCCCGAGTTTTCCAGCGCCACGTTACCCGCCAGGATAAAGAGGTCAGCCCAGGAGATTTTCTGCCCATATTTCTGTTTGATAGGCCACAACAGGCGTCGTGCTTTATCCAGGCTCACGTTATCTGGCCAGGAGTTCAGCGGCGCAAAGCGCTGTTGACCGCGTCCTGCACCACCGCGTCCGTCAACGGAGCGATAAGTACCAGCACCGTGCCAGGCCATGCGAATAAACAGGCCCGCATAGCTGCCCCAGTCGGCAGGCCACCACGGTTGAGAGTCGGTTAAGAGTGCTTTGAGATCGCCTTTGAGGGCTGAATAATCGAGTTTGCTGAATTCTTTGCGGTAGTCGAAGTCTTCACCCAGTGGGTTAGAACGGCTGGAATGTTGATTCAGAAGATCGACACGAAGTTGCTTAGGCCACCACTCTTTACTGCCGGTGCCAGCACCTGCGCTAAGATCAACGCCGCCCTGATGGAACGGACACTTACCGGCTGATGCCGCTTTATTGGTATCGTCTGACGTGCTCATCGTTGTGCTCCCTTTACAGTATTACTGTTACGATATACGCCCTTATTGATAAGGTATAGTTGGGATAACCCACAGATTCGATAGTTAATTCCGTTTAATTTCACATGGAAAATATGTGACTTTTGTACGTCAAAGGCAGCATTGCTGAAATGGCAGGAAAATAAAACCCTTATAAATCAAAAAACCCTCCGAAGAGGGCTTTTTTTTGTTACACGCCAGGTCGAACACCGAGCGTGTGGCAAATGGCGTAACTCATTTCCGCGCGGTTCAGAGTATAGAAGTGGAAGTCCTTCACCCCTTCACGACTTAAGATCTTCACCATGTCCATCGCGATATTTGCGCCCACCAGCTTGCGTGTTTCCGGGTCATCGTCCAGCCCTTCGTACATTTTAGACATCCAAAGCGGAATGCGCACGTTGGTCATGTCAGCGAATTTTTTCGCCTGTTTGAAGTTAGATACCGGCAAAATGCCTGGAATGATTTCAACGTCGATGCCCGCAGAAACGCAGCGGTCACGAAAACGCAGATAACTTTCTACGTCGAAGAAGAACTGGGTAATGGCACGGTTTGCCCCGGCATCCACTTTACGTTTCAGGTTGAGCAAATCCGCCTGCGCGCTTTTCGCTTCCGGGTGAACTTCCGGGTACGCAGCAACGGAGATATCAAAGTCTGCCACCTCTTTCAGCAGCGTCACCAGGTCTGCTGCATACATTTCAGGTTTGCCGCTGCCCGGAGGCAGGTCGCCGCGCAGGGCGACGATATGCCGAATACCGTTGTTCCAGTAGTCCTGGGCGATGGCGCGCAGCTCATCGCGGGTAGCATCGATGCAGGTCAGGTGCGGAGCCGCTTCCAGACCGGTTCTGTCTTTAATACCCTTGATAATGCTGTGCGTGCGGTCACGCTCACCGGAGTTTGCTCCGTAGGTCACGGAGACAAATTTCGGTTTCAGGCTGCTCAGGCGATCGATAGAGCTCCACAAGGTTTGCTCCATTTCACTGGTGCGCGGCGGGAAAAATTCAAAAGAGACGTTAATCTGGCCGTTTACTTCGGCCAGGCTCTGATTCAGGGCTTCCCGCTGGTTGGCGTGAAAAAAGCTCATACCTTACCTCATCAATCGCGTGTCGTTGTTTGTTGTGATTCGAACTTCTATACGTTTAGACGTCCAGATGTAAAAATGACGGAAAAGCGGAGTGGCGTCAACAGAAATAATCAACAATAACGGTGAGGAATGCTCAGGGAAGATGAGGGAAGTTCATGATGACGAGAAGTTCCCTCTCCCTGTGGGAGAGGGAAATACTGGCGTTACAGCAGCTTAGCCAGACGGTTGATGTCAGACTGGATTGCCCCGGCGGTCACATCGCGCCCAGCACCCGGGCCACGGATCACCAGCGGGTTATCGCGATACCAGCGGCTTTCAATCGCAAAAACGTTGTCGCACGGTAACAGCGCCGCCAGCGGGTGCTCAGGGCGTACCGCCTCGACACCAACACGCGCTTTACCGTTCGCCTCGAATCGCGCTACATAACGCAGCACCAGGCCCATTTCTTGCGCCGCTTCCAGACGTTGCACCATCTGGTCATTCAGCTCGTCACCGTTTTCGAAGAAGTGATCGACAGAGCCTTCTTCACAGCCCGCAGGCACCAGTGACTCCACGCGCACCGCGCCAGGCTCGATGTCATAACCCGCTTCACGCGCCAGGATCACCAGCTTACGCATAACGTCTTTCCCGGACAGGTCAACACGCGGGTCTGGCTCGGTCAGCCCTTGTTGCCACGCCTGATCCACCAGGTCAGTAAATGGAACGGTGCCATCAAATTGCAGGAACAACCAGGAGAGCGTACCCGAGAAGATACCGCTCAGCGCCAGAATGCTGTCACCGCTTTCAATGAGATCGCGCACGGTATGGTTAACCGGCAGACCCGCGCCAACAGTGGCGTTATACAACCAGTGACGGCCCGTTTTCTCAAACGCGTCATGGATTTGACGGTATTTATCCGTGCTGCTCGCGCCCGCCAGTTTATTGGCACTGATGACGTGGAAACCGTGGCTGGCGAAATCCAGATACTGATCGGCAAGCTGTTCACTGGCCGTGACGTCCAGCACCACCAGGTCATCATACGGGTGCGCACGCATCCACAGGAACAGTGATTCTTCATCCTGTTCAACCGCTTCATCATTAAAGAACGCAAGCGCGCGGCTGGCATCCAGGCCTTCGTAATTCAGCAGGCTACGGCGGCTGTCCACCACGCCCGCGAGAATAAATTCAAATCCGGTACGCGCCGAGAGCGTCTCTTGTTCACGCGCGAACAGCTCCAGCCAGCGAGAACCGATATTCCCTTTGCCGAACAGCACCAGGCCGATACGCTTTTCCGCGCGGAACAGGGAGGTGTGCAGACCCTGAATCAGGCTTTCCGTTGGCCCTTTACGCAGAACGGCCACCAGGCTGATGCCCTCTTCCGACTGCCAGGTAAACTCAACCGGCTGGCCTTTCAGCTGCTGCCAGAAACGGTGGCAGTGCAGCGGGTTACGGGTGACGCCCGCACCCACCATCGCCACCAGCGCCAGCCCCTGACGCAGGCGAAGTTCACCCGGCAGGCCAGCTTCATCAAGAATTTTCAGTGCGCTATCGGCCACTTCTGCGGTATAGCAGAATTGCAGCAGTTGGCGATCGTTATGAACGCCAACGGCTAACGGACGCACCTGCGCACGTTTCAGAATAAGGTCGATGTCTTTGTGTGCCAGTTTGAAGTCCTGGCCGGCTGGCACCTGGAACTCAATCAGGCAAATGTCGTCATGACTGGTGACGATACGTGCGCCCGTGCCGGAGGCCAGCACACGCTCAATGCGGGTAGAACCCTGATCCGGGGTGTAGCTACAGCGCAGTTGCAGGTCAATATCACTGCCCGAAACAGGCTGAAGCGTACGGGCGTGCAGTACCGGAGCGGCCAGACGTGCCAGCTCGCTGGCTTCATCCAGACGTAGCAACGGCAGCAAGCAGGCATCTTTCACTTTGCGCGGGTCCGCGCTGTAGACACCTGCGACGTCACTCCAGATAGTCACACGGGAAACACCGGCCAGCGCACCAATTTGCGTTGCAGAGTAGTCAGAGCCATTGCGCCCCAGCAGCACGGTTTCACCCGCGTTGCTGCGGCTGATAAAGCCCGTCACTACAATGCGTTTGCCCGGATGCTGCACCAGCAGCTGTTGCAGCAGCGGATAAGACAATCCTTCATCTACCTGCGGCTGGGCAGCACGTTCGGCGCGCAGGAAATCACGCGCGTCGAGCCAGGCTGCTTCAACTCCCAGATGTTGCAGTACCGCAGCCATCAGGCGTGCAGACCACACTTCACCGTGACCCACCACTTCGGCATACACCGCATCGGTAATTCCGCTGTCCAGCAGTGCAGCCAGACGTTCAAGATCGTGAGTGAAGGCGCTAATCAGCCCGTCCGCCACGTCTGCAGGCAGCAAACCGGCAATCAGCTCGCTCTGGTAACGACGTAAAGACTGTTGCACCTGATGCGCAGAAAGGCGATCGGTCTGGCTCAGTTTCAGCCAGCTAATCAACTGGTTGGTGGTGCTGCCCGCCGCCGAGACAACCATCATGTCACCCGGCTGTGAATACTCGGTCATGATCCCTGCAACGCGCAGGTAACACTTCACATCAGCAAGACTACTACCACCAAACTTGTGCAGTTGACGACCCTTCGCCCCTGCCTGCGCTATCACACTCATGATTACCCCTTGGCTGCGACCCGGAAGCCATTTTCCAGATCGGCAATTAAATCTTCAGAATCTTCAATGCCGGTTGAGATACGCAGCAGCGTCTCAGAGATCCCGGCAGCGGCACGTGCTTCCGGTGCCATACCTGCGTGCGTCATGGTTGCGGCGTGGGAGATTAAGCTTTCAACCCCACCTAATGATTCCGCCAGCGTAAACAATGACAACCCGCTCAGGAAGCGACGCAGCGTTTGCTCGTCACCGTCCAGTTCAAAACTTAACATCGCGCCAAATCCTTTCTGCTGACGCGCAGCAATCTCGTGTCCCTGGTTTTCCGGCAGCGACGGGTGGTAGAGCTTCTTCACCAGCGGCTGGGTTTGCAGGAAATCAACAATCGCCTGGGCATTGCGCTGCGCCACTTCCATGCGTGGCGACAGGGTGCGGATGCCGCGTAACAGCAGGTAGCTGTCAAAGGCGCCCGCGGTGACGCCAATGTTATTGGCCCACCATGCCAGTTCAGTGACAACGTCGGGATCTTTTGCTATCACCACGCCCGCCACCACATCAGAATGGCCGTTCAGATATTTAGTGCATGAATGCAATACCAAATCTGCACCCAGTGCCAGTGGGTTCTGAAGGGCCGGACTGAGGAATGTATTATCCACTACACTTATCGCTCCCGCATCCCTTGCGAGCTGACAAATTTTCGCAATATCGACAACGCGCAACAATGGATTGCTTGGACTTTCCACCAGAACCAGCTTCGGCTGCTCTGCCAGCGCCTGTTTCAGCGCCTGTTCGTCGTTTTGATCGACAAACAGCACGCGATAACAGCCGCGCTTTGCCAGGCTATCAAACAAACGATAGCTACCGCCGTAGCAGTCATGCGGCGCAACCAGCAGGTCGCCAGGTTTCAGGAACACCGTGGTTACCAGGTGAATGGCAGACATTCCTGTATTGGTCAGGACGGCTCCCGCACCGCCTTCCAGTTCCGCCAACGCGCGCTGGGTAACATCACGCGTAGGGTTACCACGACGCGAGTAGTCGTGCGCACGGGGTTCATTAAATCCGGTGAAATTGTAAGTACTGGAAAGATGAATTGGCGGGACAACACAGCCGTACTGCTCGTCATCATTCAATCCGCTACGCACTGCGATGGTGGCCTGTTTACGCGTCATGGTGAAGGCTTCCTGGCTTATTAGGTGAAAAGTCAGGCATCAGAGTAAACACTGAAAGTATGGACGTCAATACATCTGGACACCTAAACTTCTTTGCGTATAGATTGAGCAATGCGCAAATAGCCGTTAAAATTATATGCTTTAGTGCACGCTGCAGCGGCAATATCCGTGCCACGGTATCGTCTCTACGGTAAACTAGGCAAGATTACGGTTCGAAACTGGCAGTTATCGGTTTTGCACCTTTAGATAAATGACTGAGAGGATTAAAGGTATCTCATGGCTGAATGGAGCGGCGAATATATCAGCCCATACGCTGAGCACGGTAAGAAGAGTGAGCAAGTAAAGAAAATTACGGTTTCCATTCCTCTGAAGGTGTTGAAGATCCTCACCGATGAACGTACGCGTCGTCAGGTGAACAACCTGCGTCACGCGACCAACAGTGAACTGCTTTGCGAAGCGTTCCTGCATGCGTTTACTGGTCAACCGTTGCCGAACGATGAAGATCTGCGCAAAGAGCGCAGTGATGAAATCCCGGAAGAGGCGAAGGTGATCATGCGTGAACTGGGTATCGACCCGGATACGTGGGAATACTAACGCTACGGCGGACTCCCGCTGAGTGTGCTCAGCGGGATGGTTTCTTAGAAGTTGTAACCTAACCCGACACGCAGACGCGTCTGGCGATCGTCACTGGTGGCGGTGTTATAGCCCGAAGAGACATTACCCACTTCCACAAACGGGATCCACGAGTCGATGTTATACGCCACGCGGAAGTTATATTCGTAATCTTCTTTTTTATTGTTGTACAGATCTTCATTATCGGCAAACTTATAAATACCGTTTAACTCGAACATCCAGTTATCAATATTATAACCCAGCCACATTTCCGGGCGATAAACCATACGGTCGTCTTTGCCATCCGCATTACGACGGGTGTATTCAGTACGGTAACGGAACGCCGTCCACCAGCTATCATTAATATTATATTGTACGCGCAAATACGGCTTATAGATGGCCATATCATCGCCCATTTCCACGGCAACACCTGGCTGCCAGATAAAACCCTGCCAGGTGAATTGGTAACTGGCAGTATATTCATTACTGTTACTTTCCATATTATTAAGCGCATCGTTCGATTGCGCATTATCGGAACGCGAAACTGCCTCTACTGCCACACCAAAGCCGGTGCCAAAGCGGTGCGACATGTACACACGATCATAGTTACGCCCATCGTCATAATACTCGTGTCGATAATCAACATATCCCGCCTGTGCCGCACAAGATATTAATGGCAGCACAAATAAAAGTTGCTTCATTTTCATAACATTTCCCTCGAAGTAAACACGCCCTGAAAGCCATTATGAATAAAATGGCAAATACGAATTTAAGACGAGCGAAGTGTAATTTTACAAACAGAGGGAAACCTTTTATTTTTTGACACACAAAGAAAAACAGTGGCAAAGAATTAAAGATAATGAAGATGCAGTTCACTATCCACCAAAGAATAGACCAGACAAATATATTTAATACAACAGCGGGTAATTAATTATTTTTAGATAATTTGAAATACTAATTTCAGCGATAAATATAATATTGAGATTTATTGAGATGGGATATTGCAGGCACAAAAAAACCGCCCGAAGGCGGTTTCTTCTGGATGCTTATTTAGCGCCCGGGATGCTGAAACGCTTGTTGAAGCGGTCAACACGGCCACCGGTTGCAACATCACGCTGCTTACCAGTGAAGAACGGGTGGCATTTACCGCACACGTCCAGGTTCAGATCGTGACCCACGGTGGAGCGGATCTGGATAGAGTTACCGCAAGAGCAGTTTGCAGTAATCATTTCGTATTTCGGGTGAATATCTTTTTTCATGGGAGAACCTCAGTTAAGGCCGCGTCGCTCTTCCAGCCCTAACGCCAGACACCACGCGATGTTAATAGTATAGTTTTGACGCTGCATAAAGCGCATCAAAGGCGGCGAATCATACAGAATTTGACCTGTGTATGCAAACTGATCCGCACGCCGCTTTTACTAATGTGTATACTAACGCGCCACTTTTCAAGTCAGGAAGATTCGATGCCCGTCGCTCACGTTGCCCTGCCCGTTCCGCTTCCCCGTACCTTTGACTATCTGCTGCCCGACAGCATGAATGCCAAAGCCGGCTGTCGCGTGACCGTGCCCTTTGGCAAGCAGCAGCGCGTGGGGATTGTGGTGTCCATCAGTGATAAAAGTGAGCTTCCCGTTAATGAGCTGAAAGCCGTTGCCGAAGTGCTGGATACCGAGCCGGTCTTCTCAACGAGCACCTGGCGGCTGTTACTGTGGGCGGCAGAATACTATCACCACCCGATAGGTGATGTGCTGTTTCATGCCCTGCCGATTTTACTGCGCCAGGGGAAGAGCGCCAGCCACGCGCCGATGTGGTACTGGTTCGCCACCGAACAGGGACAAGCGGTAGACATTAACAGCCTGAAGCGTTCTCCTAAACAGCAACAGGCGCTGGCCGCCCTGCGCCAAGGGCGTATCTGGCGTCATCAGGTTGAAGAGCTGGACTTTAATGACGCGGCACTTCAGGCGCTGCGTAAAAAAGGGTTGTGCGAGCTGGCAAGCGAAGCGCCCGCCCTTTATGACTGGCGCGACAGTTTTTCCGTTTCCGGGGATCGCTTACGCCTGAATACCGAACAGGCGACCGCGGTGGGGGCGATTCACAGCGCCGCTGACCATTTCTCCGCCTGGCTGCTGGCGGGTGTGACGGGCTCCGGCAAAACTGAAGTCTATCTTAGCGTGCTGGAAAATGTGCTCTCCCAGGGCAAGCAGGCGCTGGTCATGGTGCCGGAAATTGGCCTGACGCCGCAAACCATCGCCCGGTTTCGTGAACGTTTTAACGCGCCGGTGGAAGTGCTGCACTCCGGTCTGAACGACAGCGAGCGACTCAGCGCGTGGCTCAAAGCGAAAAACGGTGAAGCTGCCATTGTCATTGGCACGCGCTCGTCGCTGTTCACCCCGTTTAAAAATCTGGGCGTCATTGTCATAGATGAAGAACATGACAGTTCCTATAAACAGCAGGAAGGCTGGCGCTACCATGCCCGCGACCTGGCCGTTTATCGCGCCCACAGCGAGCAGATCCCGATTATTCTCGGCTCCGCCACGCCTGCGCTGGAAACGCTGCACAACGTTCGGCAGCGTAAATACCACATGCTACGCCTGACGCGCCGCGCGGGGAATGCACGTCCGGCCATTCAGCATGTGCTGGATTTGAAAGGTCAGCAGGTGCAGGCCGGATTAGCACCGGCGTTGATCACCCGGATGCGCCAGCATTTGCAGGCCGGAAATCAGGTGATCCTGTTCCTGAACCGACGCGGATTCGCCCCGGCGCTGCTGTGCCACGACTGCGGATGGATTGCGGAATGCCCGCGCTGTGACCACTACTACACGCTTCATCAGGCACAACGTCATTTACGCTGCCACCACTGCGACAGCCAAAGGCCTATCCCACGCCAGTGCCCGTCATGCGGTTCGACGCACATGGTGCCGGTCGGTCTGGGGACGGAACAGCTGGAGCAAGCGCTGACACCGTTCTTCCCCGACGTACCTATTTCGCGTATCGACCGGGACACTACCAGTCGTAAAGGCGCACTGGAGCAACAGCTCGCGGAAGTGCATCGCGGCGGCGCGCGTATATTAATTGGGACTCAGATGCTGGCCAAAGGGCACCACTTCCCGGATGTCACGCTGGTCGCCCTGCTGGATGTGGATGGCGCGTTGTTCTCTGCCGATTTCCGCTCCGCCGAACGTTTTGCTCAGCTCTATACCCAGGTGGCGGGCCGCGCCGGTCGCGCCGGGAAGCAGGGAGAAGTGGTGCTACAAACTCACCACCCGGAACATCCTTTGCTGCAAACCTTACTGCATAAAGGGTATGACGCGTTTGCCGAACAAGCGTTGGCTGAGCGTCAGACTATGCAGCTGCCGCCGTGGACTAGCCACGTGATCATCCGCGCGGAAGATCATAATAATCAGCAGGCGCCGCTGTTCCTCCAGCAGCTCCGCAATCTGCTGCAAGCCAGCCCCCTGGTGGATAACCAGCTGTGGATTTTAGGGCCTGTTCCTGCGCTGGCACCCAAGCGGGGCGGGCGTTTCCGCTGGCAAATTTTATTGCAGCACCCCTCGCGTATACGCTTACAACATATTGTCAGCGGCACGCTGGCATTGATAAATACCCTGCCGGAAGCGCGTAAGGTGAAGTGGGTCCTGGATGTTGATCCCATTGAAGGCTAAGCCTCTGTTGCGAGACGGATCGAAAAAATTCAACCTTCCTCACACTTTTTATGAAAATTCTGTAACCGCTCTCATAAACTATCTGTAAAAATGAGGTGTCAGAAGTTCGGTGTTCATGCGAGGAGAAGACGTGAAGTCCAGGAAAGAGGTTGCCACGGCGACCATGAAAGACGTTGCCCAGAAAGCTCAGGTATCGACGGCAACCGTGTCCCGCGCATTAATGAACCCGGATAAAGTCTCCCAGGCGACCCGCAATCGGGTAGAGCAGGCGGCGCTGGAGGTCGGCTATTTCCCGCAGGCAATGGGACGTAACGTTAAGCGCAATGAATCGCGCACGATACTGGTGATAGTGCCGGACATCTGCGATCCCTTCTTTAGCGAAATCATCCGCGGCATTGAAGTCACCGCTGCCGAACAAGGCTATCTGGTGCTGATTGGCGACTGCGCTCACCAGAATCAGCAGGAAAAAACCTTTATCGACCTCATTATCACCAAGCAGATCGACGGTATGTTACTGCTCGGCTCGCGCCTGCCTTTTGATGCCAGCATTGAAGAGCAGCGCAATTTACCGCCGATGGTGATGGCGAACGAATTTGCCCCTGAGCTGGAACTGCCGACGGTGCATATCGACAACCTCACCGCAGCCTTTAACGCGGTGAACTATCTTCAGGAGCTGGGGCACAAACGTATTGGCTGTATCGCCGGGCCTGAAGAGATGCCGCTGTGTCACTACCGCTTGCAAGGCTACGTCCAGGCACTGCGCCGTACCGGCGCAACGGTCGACCCACATTATATTGCGCGCGGTGATTTCACCTTTGAAGCCGGTGGGCTGGCCCTGGAAAAACTGCTGGCGCTGCCGGAACCGCCAACGGCGGTATTCTGCCACAGCGATGTGATGGCGCTGGGTGCACTTTCTTATGCCAAACGCCGCGGTCTGCGCGTGCCAAAAGATTTGTCGATCATCGGGTTCGATAATATTTCTCTTTCAGAATTTTGCGATCCGCCACTCTCAACCGTCGCGCAACCCCGCTACCAGATTGGCCGAGAAGCGATGCTCCTTCTGCTGGATCAGCTGCATGGTCAAACAGTTAGCAGTGGGTCACGTTTGCTGGATTGCGAACTGATTGTGCGCGGCACAACCCAGGCATTGACTTAAAGTAAATACCTTTAGGACACCCTTATCTGGTCAAAGCCCCGCCGCTTAAGTAACATGGCGGGCTGACGAACGAATAAATACAGCGAAACGATAGTGGCACAACGAGATTATGTACGTCGCGGCCAGCCGGCACCTTCGCGACGCAAAAAGAGTAGCTCAAGGAATAAGCAACGTAGCCTGCCTGCTGTCTCCCCGGCGATGGTCGCTATTGCCGCGGCCGTAGTGGTAGCCTTTATCGGTGGCCTGTACTTTATTACTCACCATAAGAAAGAAGATTCCGAGGCGCTTCAGGGCAACAAGGTTGCCGGTAATGGCTTACCGCCAAAACCTGAAGAGCGTTGGCGTTATATCAAAGAACTGGAAAGTCGCCAGCCGGGCGTACGCGCACCGACTGAGCCTTCTGCCGGTGGTGAAGTCGTGAACGCGAATCAGCTGACTGACGAGCAGCGTCAACTATTGGCTCAGATGCAGGCCGACATGCGCCAGCAGCCGACACAGCTGAACGAAGTGCCGTGGAATGAACAAACGCCAGCGCAACGCCAGCAAACGCTGCAACGTCAGCGCCAGGCACAGCTGCTGAGCCAACAGCAACAGCAGCAGCAACCACAACAGCAGTGGACACAGACTCAGCCGGTGCAGCAGCCTCGCACGCAACCGCGTGTGACCGAGCAGCCTTACCAGCAGCCGCAGCAGCAAACGCGCACCGCGCAGACGCAACCTGTTCAGGCGCCTAAAGCTCAAACGCAGAAGCAGGCGACGCAAGCCCAGGCGTATCAGGATCTGTTGCAGACGCCTGCGCACACCACGGCACAGCAGCCGAAGGCGCAACAGGCGGCCCCGGTCACGAAAGAGACGGAAGCACCTAAGCAAACGGCTGAGAAAAAAGACGAGCGCCGCTGGATGGTTCAGTGCGGTTCGTTTAAAGGTGCAGAGCAGGCCGAAACGGTACGTGCTCAGCTGGCATTTGAAGGATTTGATTCACGCATCACCACCAACAATGGCTGGAATCGCGTGGTGATTGGCCCGGTCAAAGGCAAAGAAAATGCCGATGGCACTATCTCCCGATTGAAGGTTGCCGGTCACACAAACTGCATTCGACTCGCTTCCGGGGGTTGAAACCCCCAAATTCCCCCCCATCTATCATTCTATTCAGCCCTGAGCACAGGCTCAGGGCTACTGTTTCCCGAATCTGTAACCAGGGGGTCTGCTCGTGACAACAATAGTAAGTGTACGCCGTAACGGCCAAGTGGTAATCGCCGGTGATGGCCAGGCCACGCTGGGTAATACCGTCATGAAAGGCAACGTGAAGAAAGTCCGTCGTTTGTACAACGACAAAGTGATCGCCGGTTTTGCAGGCGGCACCGCTGATGCCTTCACGCTGTTTGAACTGTTTGAACGCAAACTGGAAATGCACCAGGGCCATCTGGTGAAAGCCGCCGTTGAGCTGGCGAAAGACTGGCGTACCGACCGGATGCTGCGCAAGCTCGAAGCCCTGCTGGCTGTGGCCGATGAAACCGCTTCGCTGATTATCACCGGTAACGGTGACGTTATTCAGCCCGAAAATGACCTGATTGCTATCGGCTCTGGCGGCCCGTACGCCCAGGCAGCTGCCCGCGCGCTGTTGGAAAATACCGACATGAACGCACGCGATATCGCGGTGAAGGCGTTGGATATTGCAGGTGATATCTGCATCTATACCAACCACAACCACACCATCGAAGAATTGACCTCCAAAGCGTAAGGATCTCCCATGTCTGAAATGACCCCACGCGAAATTGTCAGCGAACTGAACAAACACATTATCGGCCAGGATAACGCTAAGCGTTCCGTGGCGATCGCTCTGCGTAACCGCTGGCGTCGTATGCAGCTCGATGAAGAGCTGCGTCACGAAGTGACCCCAAAAAATATTCTGATGATCGGTCCGACCGGTGTCGGTAAAACCGAAATCGCCCGCCGTCTGGCGAAACTGGCCAACGCACCGTTCATCAAAGTTGAAGCGACCAAGTTCACCGAAGTGGGCTATGTCGGCAAAGAAGTGGATTCTATCATCCGCGATCTGACCGACTCCGCAATCAAGATGGTGCGCGTCCAGGCCATTGAGAAAAACCGCTATCGTGCCGAAGAGATGGCCGAAGAGCGCATTCTCGACGTGCTGATCCCACCGGCTAAAAACAACTGGGGCCAGGCTGAACAGCAGGCTGAGCCATCCGCCGCACGCCAGGCATTCCGCAAAAAACTGCGTGAAGGCCAGCTGGACGACAAAGAGATTGAGATCGATCTTGCTGCCGCGCCGATGGGTGTTGAAATCATGGCTCCTCCAGGTATGGAAGAGATGACCAGCCAGTTGCAGTCCATGTTCCAGAACCTGGGCGGCCAGAAGCAGAAAGCGCGTAAGCTGAAAATCAAGGACGCGATGAAGCTGCTTATCGAAGAAGAAGCGGCAAAACTGGTGAACCCGGAAGAGCTTAAGCAAGATGCTATCGATGCGGTTGAGCAGCACGGTATCGTGTTTATCGACGAAATCGACAAAATCTGTAAGCGTGGCGGCAACAGCTCCGGTCCGGATGTGTCCCGTGAAGGCGTTCAGCGCGACCTGCTGCCTTTGGTTGAAGGCTGCACCGTCTCCACTAAGCACGGTATGGTGAAAACTGACCATATCCTGTTTATCGCCTCAGGCGCGTTCCAGGTTGCCAGCCCGTCCGATCTGATCCCGGAATTACAGGGTCGTCTGCCAATTCGTGTCGAGCTTCAGGCACTGACCACCGAAGATTTCGAACGTATCCTGACCGAGCCAAACGCCTCTGCTACCGTACAGTACAAAGCGCTGATGGCGACCGAAGGGGTGAACCTTGAGTTCACCGAAGACGGTATCAAGCGTATCGCCCAGGCCGCATGGCAGGTGAACGAAACCACCGAGAACATCGGTGCGCGTCGTCTGCACACCGTGCTGGAACGCCTGGTGGAAGATATCTCTTACGATGCGAGCGACCTCAACGGTCAAAGCATTACCATTGACGCAGAATATGTGAGTAAACATCTGGATGCGTTAGTGGCAGATGAAGATCTGAGCCGTTTTATCCTATAATCGCGGTTACTGCATTCTCATCACTGTTAATGGGGCTGAAAAGCCCCATTTTTATTGGCTAAATAACTATGACTGATATCAGCCGTACTCAGGCGTGGCTCGAAAGTCTGCGCCCTAAAACGCTTCCTCTGGCCTTTGCCGCGATTGTCGTGGGTTCCGCCCTCGCCTGGTGGCAGGGTTATTTCGACCCGCTTGTCGCCGGTCTGGCACTCATCACCGCCGGTCTGCTGCAAATCCTCTCTAATCTCGCCAACGATTATGGTGATGCCGTAAAAGGCAGCGATAAACCCGATCGCATTGGGCCGCTGCGCGGGATGCAAAAGGGGGTGATCACTCAGGCACAGATGAAACGCGCGCTGATTATTACCGTCGTACTGATTTGTTTGTCTGGCCTGGCACTGGTGTCTGTCGCCTGCAAAACCACGGCTGATTTCATTGGTTTTATGGTGTTGGGTTTGCTCGCCATTATTGCCGCCATCACCTACACCGTCGGCACCCGCCCTTACGGTTATATTGGTCTGGGTGATATTTCCGTGCTGGTCTTCTTCGGCTGGCTGAGCGTAATGGGAAGCTGGTATTTACAGGCGCATACGCTCATCCCTGCTCTGTTCCTGCCTGCTACGGCATGTGGCCTGCTGGCGACAGCGGTACTCAATATTAATAATCTGCGCGATATCGACAGTGACCGTGAGAACGGAAAAAACACCCTGGCGGTGCGTCTGGGGCCGATTAATGCACGTCGTTACCACGCCTGCCTGCTGATTGGCGCGCTGGTGTGTCTGGCGCTGTTTAACCTGATTTCATTGCACAGCCTGTGGGGCTGGATGTTTATTCTGGCCGCACCGATGCTGGTAAAACAGGCACGGTTTGTCATGCGCGAACATAACCCGGCCGCAATGCCGCCCATGCTCGAACGCACGGTCAAAGGGGCGTTACTCACTAACCTGTTGTTCGTAGTGGGTATTATTATGAGCCAGCTGCTCCGTTAACTGACAAATATCAATTAACAATTGATGATTTTGCCAACAACGCATTTCGCACGATATACTGAACACATTCGCAGCAACAGAGCGTTAACCCTATGAAATACGATACCTCCGAGCTTTGTGACATCTATCAGGAAGATGTCAACGTCGTTGAACCGCTGTTTTCCAACTTTGGTGGACGGTCGTCGTTTGGCGGACAAATCATCACGGTGAAATGTTTCGAGGATAACGGGTTGCTGTACGATCTGCTCGAACAGAACGGTCGCGGTCGTATCCTGCTGGTCGATGGCGGCGGTTCAGTGCGCCGTGCCCTTATTGACGCCGACCTTGCCCGCCTGGCCATGCAAAACGAGTGGGAAGGGATAGTGGTGTACGGCTCAGTGCGCCAGGTCGATGACCTGGAAGAGCTGGATATCGGTATTCAGGCCATCGCAGCTATCCCGGTGGGTGCTGCGGGTGAAGGCATCGGTGAAAGCGACGTTCGCGTCAATTTCGGCGGCGTGACCTTCTTCTCCGGCGACCATCTCTATGCCGATAACACCGGCATTATCCTTTCCGAAGACCCGCTGGATATCGAGTAATAAAATCGTAATTGTGAAGCATAAAAAAACCGCCAACAGCAATGTGGCGGTTTTTTTGTCCCTCGGGATTCGCGGTCCGTTGGGAGGATTTACAGCTCCACACCAGGGACTTTTATCATACCCCTCAATAAACACCAGGCAATCCCTTAGACCCTTTATAAAATCCTAATTTTCTCTGAACATCTTAACGGCGTGGTTGATGTTAATTATGATGCTGCGTCCCTTTCCGCCATCTCGCAAATGGGCATCGGTCCAGGGAAAGGTGTATCAACGCCGTAAACAGCCCACACCGGGGCTTGTGTCCACTGGTTTATCACCGGTGGTGAACGGTGGAGCGGTTAGTCGCAGGGACCGCATAATGAAACGCTATATATGCATCGCGTTCATTGTCGCCAGCGTGCTCGTTGTAAAGAGTGATGAACCGAATGTGTTTGTTGCTTTTGTTACGATAGCGCAGGACAAGTAGCGTTAAGGCCGCCTCGTGCGGCCTTTTTTATGGCTTATCCACGGTGAGTAACAACCATAAAAAAAGCCGGGTAGCGATAACGCCATACCCGGCCTGTTCAGTTCATTCCCGACAGGAATTAAACTTCTTCCATACGTCCCAGCAGTGCCTGTAAGCGATCCTGCCAGCCGTTCTGCTGTTCGCGCAGCTGGTTGTTTTCGCGTTCCAGTTCTTCACGGCCGTGCTGAGCGGTCTGAACTTCCTGTGCCAGGCTGTTGTTCTTCTCTTTCAGCTCTTCAATTTCCATTTGCAGCAGCGTGATGGTGTCAATCGCCTGCTGTACTTTCGATTCCAGTTTCTCAAACACTTCTAAAGACATGATCCTACCTCTCCTGAATTGCAAGGCGACGCTTTAACGTAAACGCGCACAACATATATGCCGATTGTATGAAGCCCCGCCGCCCCTGTCCAGCGACATGCCGCGCAGATCGCGGTTTGCAACACTTTTCGGCCTCGTCCTGGTGCGTTCGCGGCATATACCCCTAAATTGTTAACTCTTTAGTTAATGAAATGATTCAGCTCTCATTTCGCTGTTGCGTTAAAAATGCGCTTTGTGGCGCGAAAACGCTCATTTTATTGACGGAGTACACACATTTTGATTTCGATATTTCTCGTTTTTGCTCGTTAACGATAAATTAACACTATGTCTACAGGACATCGTGGCTGTCACGGGCGGCCATGCTAACAATAAACATTCATTTTTCTTCAGGATTCCGATTATGAGTCAGACATCAACCTTAAAAGGCCAGTGCATCGCCGAGTTCCTTGGTACCGGGTTGTTGATATTCTTCGGAGTGGGCTGTGTCGCTGCACTGAAAGTGGCGGGTGCCAGTTTTGGTCAGTGGGAAATCAGTATCATCTGGGGTCTGGGCGTGGCGATGGCCATTTACCTGACCGCAGGCGTTTCTGGTGCACATCTTAACCCGGCGGTGACTATCGCGTTGTGGCTGTTCGCGTGCTTCGATGGACGCAAAGTTGTCCCTTTCATCATTTCTCAATTTGCTGGCGCGTTTTGCGCAGCAGCATTAGTTTACGGGCTTTATTACAATCTTTTCATCGACTTCGAACAGACGCATCATATGGTGCGCGGCAGCGTCGAAAGTCTGGATCTGGCTGGTATCTTCTCAACCTACCCGAACCCGCATATCAATTTTGTGCAGGCGTTCGCAGTTGAAATGGTGATTACCGCTATTCTGATGGGCGTCATCATGGCGCTGGGCGATGACGGCAACGGCATTCCGCGTGGCCCACTGGCACCGCTGCTGATTGGCCTGCTGATCGCCGTCATCGGTGCTTCTATGGGCCCGCTAACCGGTTTTGCGATGAACCCGGCGCGTGACCTGGGGCCAAAAACCTTCGCCTTCTTTGCAGGATGGGGCGACGTGGCCTTCACCGGTGGCAAAGATATTCCTTACTTCCTGGTGCCGCTGTTCGGGCCAATCGTAGGGGCGGCGCTGGGCGCATTCGGCTACCGCAAATTAATTGGTCGCCACTTACCGTGCGACACCTGTGTGGAAGAAGAGAAAGAAACCACTTCCGCCACTCAGCAAAAAGCTTCGCTGTAATCTGACTACGGGACTCAAACCATGACCGAAAAAAAATATATCGTTGCGCTCGACCAGGGCACTACCAGCTCCCGCGCTGTCGTAATGGATCATGACGCGAATATCGTCAGCGTGTCACAGCGCGAATTCGAGCAAATCTATCCTCGTCCAGGCTGGGTAGAGCACGACCCAATGGAAATCTGGGCAACACAAAGCTCCACGCTGGTAGAAGTGCTGGCGAAAGCCGATATCAGCTCCGACGAAATTGCCGCTATCGGTATCACCAACCAGCGTGAAACCACCGTGGTGTGGGAGCGCGAAACCGGCAAGCCGATTTACAACGCGATCGTCTGGCAGTGTCGCCGTACCGCAGAAATCTGCGAACAGCTCAAGCGCGACGGCATGGAAGAGTACGTGCGTAGCGCAACCGGCCTGGTGGTTGACCCGTATTTCTCAGGCACCAAAGTGAAATGGATCCTCGACCACGTGGAAGGCTCACGTGAACGTGCGAAACGCGGCGAGCTGCTGTTCGGTACCGTTGATACCTGGCTTATCTGGAAGATGACCCAGGGACGTGTCCACGTGACCGACTACACCAACGCTTCGCGTACCATGCTCTTCAACATCAACACCCTGGAGTGGGATGACAAGATGCTGGACGCGCTGGACATCCCCCGCGCCATGCTGCCAGAAGTGCGTAAGTCTTCAGAAGTGTACGGCCAGACCAACATCGGAGGTAAAGGCGGCACGCGTATTCCTATCTCCGGTATCGCCGGTGACCAGCAGGCGGCGCTGTTCGGCCAGCTGTGCGTCAAGGAAGGGATGGCGAAGAACACCTACGGAACAGGCTGCTTCATGCTGATGAACACCGGCGAGAAAGCGGTGAAATCAGAAAACGGTCTGCTGACCACCATCGCCTGCGGCCCACGCGGTGAAGTGAACTATGCGCTGGAAGGTGCGGTGTTCATGGCGGGTGCGTCAATCCAGTGGCTGCGTGACGAGATGAAGCTTATCAGCGATGCGTTCGACTCCGAATACTTCGCCACCAAAGTGAAGGACACCAACGGCGTGTACGTGGTGCCTGCGTTCACCGGCCTCGGTGCACCATACTGGGACCCGTACGCTCGCGGCGCGATTTTCGGCCTGACGCGTGGTGTGAACTCCAACCACATCATCCGCGCCACGCTGGAATCCATCGCCTACCAGACACGCGATGTTCTGGAAGCAATGCAGGCTGACTCCGGTATTCGTCTGCACGCCCTGCGCGTGGACGGCGGTGCGGTTGCCAACAACTTCCTGATGCAGTTCCAGTCCGACATTCTGGGTACCCGTGTAGAGCGCCCGGAAGTCCGTGAAGTGACTGCACTGGGTGCGGCATACCTGGCGGGCCTGGCGGTGGGCTTCTGGCAGAACCTGGACGAGCTTCAGGAAAAAGCGGTAATCGAACGTGAATTCCGTCCTGGCATCGAAACCACCGAGCGTAACTTCCGCTACAGCGGCTGGAAGAAAGCGGTGAAACGCGCCCTGGCGTGGGAAGAGCACGAAGAGTAATTGTCCTTAATCCCCTCTCCCCTGTGGAGAGGGGCTCAGACAGCACCTCCCTCACCCCTCCCCACTCTGTGATAAACTTCGTGCAATTCCTTTTGATTGCACGAGTACCTCATGAAACGTGAACTTGCTATCGAGTTTTCCCGCGTAACCGAAGCCGCCGCGCTGGCGGGCTATAAATGGCTGGGCCGTGGCGACAAAAATACCGCAGACGGTGCGGCTGTCCATGCCATGCGCATTGTGCTTAACCAGGTCAATATCGACGGCACCATTGTGATTGGCGAAGGCGAGATCGACGAAGCGCCGATGCTCTACATCGGTGAAAAAGTCGGGACCGGCAAAGGCGATGCCGTGGATATTGCGGTCGACCCTATTGAAGGCACCCGCATGACGGCCATGGGCCAGGCCAACGCACTGGCCGTACTGGCGGTGGGTGATAAAGGCTGCTTCCTTAACGCGCCCGATATGTATATGGAAAAGCTGATTGTCGGCCCCGGTGCGAAAGGCGCTATCGACCTCAGCCTGCCGCTGGACGAGAACCTGCGTAATATCGCTGCCGCTCTGGGTAAACCGCTCAGCGAGCTCACCGTCACCATTCTGGCGAAACCACGCCACGACGCCACCATTGCGCAGATGCAAAAGCTCGGCGTGCGCGTGTTCGCCATTCCGGACGGCGATGTTGCCGCCTCCATTCTTACCTGTATGCCGGACAGCGAAGTGGATGTGCTTTATGGCATCGGCGGCGCGCCTGAAGGCGTAGTGTCTGCTGCGGTGATCCGTGCGCTGGATGGCGATATGCAGGCCCGACTGCTGCCGCGTCATGACGTTAAAGGCGATAATGCGGAAAACCGTCGTATTGGCGAAGAAGAACTGGCTCGCTGTGAAGCCATGGGTATTGAAGCCAATAAGATCCTGGCGCTGGATGAAATGGCCCGCAGTGATAACGTGGTCTTCTCCGCAACCGGGATCACCAAAGGCGACCTGCTGGACGGCATCACCCGCAAGGGGAATATGGCCACCACCGAAACGCTGCTGATCCGGGGCAAATCACGCACCATTCGCCGTATTCAGTCCATTCATTATCTCGATCGCAAAGACCCGGACGTGCAGACCCACATTCTGTAAAACCGTTTGATCGATAGAGCTTTCCGGCCCGAACGGGCTGGAAATTTTCGCCACAAGTACGGAAGATAGAAGAGAGAAACAGCACAGGAGAAGATCATGGCGGACTGGGTAACAGGTAAAGTCACAAAGATACAATTCTGGACCGATGCGCTATTTAGTCTCACCGTCCATGCCCCTATCCACCCGTTTACGGCCGGGCAGTTTGCAAAGCTGGGGCTAGATGTCGATGGCGAACGCGTGCAGCGCGCTTACTCTTACGTCAACGCGCCAGATAACCCGGATCTTGAGTTCTATCTTGTCACCGTCCCGGACGGCAAACTCAGCCCACGCCTTGCTGCGCTGAAACCCGGCGATGATGTACAAATTGTGAGCGAAGCGGCGGGCTTCTTCGTGCTGGACGAAATCCCGGAGTGCGACACTCTTTGGATGCTGGCCACCGGCACGGCAATTGGCCCCTATCTTTCTATCCTGCAATACGGCAAAGATCTGGAACGCTTTAAAAATATCGTGCTGGTTCATGCCGCGCGTTATGCCGCTGATTTAAGCTATCTGCCACAGATGCAAGAGCTGGAACAGCAGTATGGCGGGAAGCTGAAAATTCAGACCGTGGTCAGTCGCGAAACCGCAGCAGGATCGCTCACCGGGCGTGTTCCGGCGTTAATCGAAAGTGGCGCACTGGAAGAAGCGGTTGGTTTGCCGATGAACACCGAAACCAGCCATGTGATGTTGTGTGGTAACCCGCAGATGGTCCGGGATACGCAACAGCTTCTGAAGGATACCCGGCAGATGACGAAACACCTTCGCCGCCGACCGGGCCATATGACTGCCGAACACTACTGGTGATCAGCGGTACTTCACCTCAAGGGTGTCTTTCCCGTACTTGTTCTCGCTCTGGGTGCCGATAAACGCGCCCAGATCGACAATCATCATGACAAAGATAATGGATGGCAACAGCCGCCCCACAACCCAGGGGAGGATAGACGGCAGAATCGCCCAGTTACCGGCCACCAGCATCCACGCCAGAATAATCAGAAATGCCCATGCGCCGGAGCGGCCACGATCGTGCAGGCGTTTTACCACCACGGCCGCTGTTGGCCACAGCAGACAGACCAGGGCAAATGCCGCGGTTTGGGTGCTCAGCCATGCATTGTAGGCAACGAAAAACAGAAGCAGCATGGCAACGACCCACGTCACCATCCAGATCCAGAAATCACGGCGTCCAATACGCCCTTTGAATGAAAACAGCCACTGCTGTATGGTCATGTAAGGTTCCTTCATTATTATATAGCGCGCATTTTACCCTGGAGTTGTGACCTTTTGACAAGCCGACCAGATATCGTTTTAATCATGAGCAATTACGGCCAGGGGCAATATTGATGAAAATTTCGGCTTACTCCCTTTTATTGTGTTTAGCCATGCCAGGCGCCAGCCTCTCTCTGCACGCCGCCGAAACCACTGCTCCTGCCACCGCACCGTATCTTCTGGCGGGGGCACCGTCGTTCGACCAGTCGATTAGCGAGTTTCGCGAAACCTTCAACCATAACAACCCAACGCTGCCACTGGATGAATTCCGCGCGATTGATAGCGCTCGCGATACGCCAACGCTGACACGCGCTGCCAGTAAAATTAACGAAAATCTGTATGCCTCTACTGCGCTTGAGCGTGGCACGTTGAAAATCAAAAGTATGCAGATAACCTGGCTGCCAATTCAGGGGCCAGAGCAAAAAGCGGCAAAGGCCAAAGCGCTGGAGTACATGAGCGCCATCCTGCAAGCCTTTACCCCTGCACTGACAAAAGCGCAAAGCCAGCAAAAGCTGCAAAAACTGCTGACTGCCGGTAAAAACAAGCGCTATTACGCCGATACGGAAGGCGCCATTCGCTATGTTGTCGCAGATAACGGCGAAAAGGGACTGACCTTCGCTGTTGAACCGATTAAGCTGACACTATCTGACTCACTCGGAGGGGCGAATTAATGACAAAAAGCAAAGCCTTTCGAGGGAAAATCTCTATACTGATTCACAGACCATGCTGCCCGTGAGGGTGGCCATATTCCTTAATTCGCTTATTTAGCGTGGAGAATTGAAATGCGACATCCTTTAGTGATGGGTAACTGGAAACTGAACGGCAGCCGCCACATGGTAAACGAACTGGTTGCTAACCTGCGTAAAGAGCTGGCTGGCGTAACTGGCTGCGCGGTTGCTATCGCTCCGCCTGATATGTACCTGGATCTGGCTAAACACGCGGCTGACGGCAGCCACATCGTTCTGGGTGCACAGAACGTTGACGTTAACCTGTCTGGCGCATTCACCGGTGAAACTTCCGCTGAAATGCTGAAAGATATCGGCGCGAAATACATCATCATCGGTCACTCAGAGCGTCGTACCTACCACAAAGAATCCGACGAGTTCATCGCGAAGAAATTCGCTGTGCTGAAAGAACAGGGTCTGATCCCGGTTCTGTGCATCGGTGAAACCGAAGCAGAAAACGAAGCAGGCAAAACTGAAGAAGTGTGCGCACGTCAGATCGACGCCGTGCTGAAAACTCAGGGCGCAGCAGCGTTCGAAGGCGCAGTCATTGCTTACGAGCCAGTCTGGGCTATCGGTACCGGCAAATCAGCAACCCCTGCACAGGCTCAGGCTGTTCACAAATTCATTCGTGACCACATCGCTAAAGCAGACGCGAAAGTGGCTGAACAAGTTATCATCCAGTACGGCGGTTCCGTAAACGCGGCTAACGCTGCTGAGCTGTTCACCCAGCCAGACATCGATGGCGCGCTGGTTGGCGGCGCATCCCTGAAAGCTGACGCTTTCGCGGTGATCGTTAAAGCAGCAGAAGCGGCTAAACAGGCGTAATTGCCCTTATGTTTTGTGGCGGGTGGCGCTTCGCTAACCCGCCCTACGCTCTTCTCCTCCCTCTCCCTTAGGGAGAGGGTTGGGGTGAGGGGAAACACCTCGCACCGAACTACACTTTCCCCAGCAAGCTAAACCACAGATAATCCAGCGGCAGCAACACCAGATACGTTGCAATTGCCAGCGCCAGACAGAGCATCATCCCCGCCCTTGCAGGCACCTTCCCTAACCCCATAGCCACCACAATCGGCGATGCCTGATACGGCAGCAACGGCGTGGAATAGCCCAGTACCTGAATCATAATTACCGACAGCAGCGGGAAGCCAGTTGCGTCCGAGAAACTCTGCGCCAGCGTGGTATACAACGCCGGCACGCCGTTGGCGGTCATGATGAAGTTAAGCGCCGTGGTGATCCCCGTCAGTGCCAGGAAACTGGTGAAGGGTTTATCGGCGTCCAGCGGCATGACCCGCAGCAAGGCTTCGCCAACGGCGGTGCCAATCCCGGTCTGCGTCACGACAATCGCCAGCCCAAGAATGCCCGCCACATAAATACAGGTGCGCATATTCACACCTGTCGAAAACTCTTCCCCGGTGATAAAGCCAACGCGCGGCAGCAGCACAATCACCGATGCCGCCAGCCCCGTCCAGGCAGGCCCAATACCGTGCCAGCTCTCGGTAACCCACATGACCAGCACCACCGCCAGCAGCCAGGCGAGACGCTTTTCATCCCGCCCCATCGGTTCAGACGGCGCCATATCCCGTGCGTGTTTTGGACTCCCCGGGAATAACCAACAGATAAGGGCAATCAGAATTAGCCCTTTCAGAATACCGAGCACCGGTGTATGCAGCAGCAGATACGGCACATAGTTTAGATGAATACCGTATGAGCCTTCGGCCGCACCGCTCATCACCAGGTTCGGCACGTTAGCCGGCAAAATGGTGGCAGAAAGCTGGAAGGTACCAAACCCAACGGCCAGCGCCAGGCCGAACCACGCCCGCGAACCGTCAGCGATACTCGCCCTTTTTGCCATCGCGGCAACGATGGGCATCAGCAGCGCGATACGCCCCATATTGGATGGCATGACAAACGCCAGCGCATAACTCAACAACACCACGCTTGCCACCATCAGCACCCAGGAATCGGTCAGCTTTGCAGAAAGCGCTCGTGCGGCCCTGTCAGCCAGACCGGTTTTACGGATCGCCACGCCGAGCACAAAACCGCTGAACACCAGCCAGAACGCCGACGAGGCAAAACCGCCGAAGATCACCTCCGGCGGGGCAATTTTGGCGGTCATCGCCGCCGTGAAAAACAGCAGCGCGGTGATAAATTCAGGCAACAGCGACGTCGCCCACAGCACGATGGTGACGCCAACAATCAATGAGGGAAGAAGCAGAGGGTGAGCTAACCAGAGCGACATACCTGTCTCCTGTAGATTTTTTCAGCAAGTCTACGGCGACAGGCAGGGCGAGTAAACGCTATTTATGGTGGGGTCAATTCAGGATAGCGCATTGATGATCCTGGAGTTCTTCGGCCGATGCGCGATTAAGGGCGAGCAGATTGCGCTCGGTCGCCAGCAGAATGAAAGATCCGTCGGACTGTTGCGCCATCGCCAGTGCAAAGCGCCCCATATGGTCGCGCGCCTCTGGCAGCTCTTCCGCCAGCATCATAAACGGGCTGCGCTGTACCAGTTCGTTCTCCGTCACTCTGCGGGCCAGATATTCATGCCCTTCCAGTCCGCCGGGGAACGGCAGCCATTGGGTGCCAATCTGCCCCTGATTCGCATTGAGCTTTTCACGTACGTCTGCACGCAGGCAGGAAATATGGATATGAAAATGGTTCTGCGTACGCCCGGTTGGGGAGTTGATGGTCAGCGAAATTGCGCTGTCCGGCACGTCAGCACCACGTCTGAGAGTCATAAAGCTACGCGACTGCCACGCCAGCCAGAAGAAATTCGGCGTGTGAGGCTCAGTTAACAGCGGGCTTTCCGTGCCGTTGATCCGGTACGTTGGCATCAGCAGATATTGCAGCGGTCCGTTGCGATCTTTAAACACCACGTATCCCGCATCCGGCTTCACCTGCGCACAGGGCGCCGGGTTTCGGTGTTGTATCTGGTTAGGCACACACTGATCGAGAACGATATGGCGTAAGGCGTCCGGGTTACCGGACTTCATCCAGAACCAGCCACCCGCGGCAAGCGCGAGGACAATCAGCACCAACAGAATGATTTTTTTCACAACGCGTTCCCTGTATCCATATGAAGTGAGAGAGTAACGCAAAATGATGACCAAATAAAAAACCCGGTGGATTTCTCACACCGGGTCACCGTGTCGTTCTTTGCGAAACGCTTAGCGCTTGCTGATCTGATCGAAGGTACCGCCGTTAGAGAAGTGCTCTTTCTGCGCTTTCGTCCAGCCGCCGAACTCGTCATCAATGGTGAAGAGCTTCAGTTTCGGGAATTCGTTTTCGTATTTCTTCGCGACAGCCGGGTCACGTGGGCGATAGAAGTTTTTCGCCGCAATTTCCTGGCCTTCTGGCGAGTAGAGATACTTCAGGTAGGCTTCAGCCACTGCTTTGGTATCTTTCTTCTCAACCACTTTGTCGACCACAGAAACGGTCGGCTCCGCGAGGATAGATTCGCTTGGGGTCACAATTTCGAATTTGTCTTTACCCAGTTCGTTGGTGGCCAGCAGGGCTTCGTTTTCCCACGCAATCAGCACATCACCAATACCGCGCTCAACGAAGGTGTTGGTTGCGCCACGCGCGCCGGAGTCCAGCACTTCGACGTTTTTAAACAGCGCTTTCACAAACTCCTGCGCTTTCGCCTGGTCACCGTTGTTGTGGTGCAGGGCGTAGCCCCAGGCTGCCAGGTAGTTCCAGCGTGCGCCGCCAGAGCTTTTCGGGTTTGGGGTGATGACAGAAACGCCAGGCTTAATCAGGTCGTTCCAGTCATGAATTTGTTTCGGGTTGCCTTTACGTACCAGGAAAACGATGGTCGAGGTATATGGCGCGGAGTTGTCCGGCAGGCGTTTGATCCAGTTTTTATCAATACGGCCACGTTCAGCAATCGCGTCAACATCATAGGCCAGCGCCAGGGTGACCACATCGGCTTCAATACCGTTGATAACCGAGGTTGCCTGTTTGCCGGATCCGCCGTGAGACTGGCGCACTACGACGTTGTCGCCGGTTTCCTGTTTCCAGTGTGCCGCAAATGCCTTGTTGTACTGCTCGTATAGTTCACGCGTCGGGTCGTATGACACGTTCAGTAACTGGATGTCCTTAGCCAGAACGCTGGTCGATGCCAGCAATAATGTTAAACCCACGCCCCATTTATTCATCGCCCAGCTCTCTTGTGTAGTGTTTTGATGAATGCAGCGTGCCAGAAAGATAACCAATGATTAAAGAATAAAAAAAGATTGGCTATAACGTAGAGGAATAAAAAGAAGCATGAGCGGCCTGATGCCCTCACCCCAACCCTCTCCCACGGGAGAGGGAGCAAACAAAAAAAAAACGGCAACCCAAAGGTTACCGTTTCGCATTTACCTTGCCGCCACCCGGCACGATACACACGCCGATCAGTACAGTTTCTTGGCGCAGTCCAGCCAGTCACCTTTGAACGGACGCTTCATGTTCTCAATAGCGTCGATGATGTCATGGTGAACCAGTTTTTCGTTCTGAATACCGACGCAACGGCCGCCAAAGCCCTGCAACAGCAGCTCGATAGCATATGCACCCATACGGGATGCCAGGATACGGTCGTACGGGCCTGGGGAACCACCACGCTGAATGTGACCCAGTACAGTTGCACGGGTTTCACGTTTGGTTTCGGTTTCGATGTATTTCGCCAGCTCGTCAACGTCACAGATGTGCTCGGTGATGGCGACGATCGCGTGTTTCTTACCTTTCGCGATACCGGCTTTGATTTCGTTAACCAGGTCTTCACGGCTGAATTCCACTTCAGGAACCACCACGAACTCACAACCACCGGCGATAGCCGCAGCCAGAGTCAGGTCACCACAGTAACGGCCCATCACTTCAACGATGGAGATACGCTGGTGGGAAGAAGAGGTGTCACGCAGACGGTCAATCGCTTCAACAACAGTACCCAGCGCGGTGAAGTAACCGATGGTGTAGTCAGTGCCTTTGATGTCGTTGTCGATAGTGCCTGGCAGACCGATGCACGGGAAGCCCATCTCAGTCAGACGTTTTGCACCCATATAGGAGCCGTCACCACCGATAACAACCAGTGCGTCCAGGCCGCGTTTCTTCATGTTCTCGATAGCCACTTCACGAACGTGTTCGTCGCGGAATTCCGGGAAGCGTGCGGAACCGAGGAAAGTACCGCCACGGTTAATCATGTCTGACACGCTGTAGCGGTCGAGCTGTACCATGCGATCTTCATACAGACCCAGATAACCGTCATAGACGCCAAAAACTTCCAGACCTTCCGTCAGCGCTGCACGGACAACACCACGAATTGCCGCGTTCATGCCCGGCGCATCACCGCCGCTTGTCAACACACCGATTTTCTTAATCATGACTACCTCTGAACTTAGGAATGCAAAATTGAAATCTGTTGCTGGAAGAAATTGTTCGACCAACGAATACTGCAAATAGTATATCAATCACTTCCAGCTGAATTGATTCAGGTCAGACCAAATGGCGGTAATTTATACACAAAATGCCGGTCTGGCTCACTTTTTTACAACGAATTACGAAAGCTCAAAATGTCCGGGTACAACCGAGCAGGGATCCTGGTGAATGATGACGTCTGAACCAGGAAAACGCTGCAAAATTGCCTGCTCGACTTGCTCAGCAATGACGTGAGCCTGAACCAGCGGCAGGTTGTCTTCCATTTCCAAATGAATCTGAATAAAGCGGGTCGGCCCTGACTGCCGCGTACGAAGATCGTGCGCACCGCTGACGCCAGGCCAGGAAGTCACGATAGTAAAAATTTCATCACGTTCTGCATCGGGAAGTGCGCGATCAAGCAGCGATTGCACCGCTTCGTACCCCATCCGCAAGGCGCTATATAAAATATAGATCCCAATCCCTAACGCGAATAACGCATCGGCACGATGCCAGCCATACCAGGCAAGGCCGAGCGCAATAAGAATAGCGCCATTCATCATAACATCAGACTGATAATGAAGCATATCTGCCCGTACTGCCTGACTTTGCGTTTTGCGAACCACCCAGCGCTGGAATGTGACCAGAACCAGCGTACTGATAAGCGCAATCACCGTGACGGCCACACCCACACCCGGATCGTTCATTTGCGTGGGGGAAACCAGATGCTGAATGCCGGTTAAAAACAGAAACAGCGCAGAGCCTGAAATAAACATGCTTTGCGCCAGCGCGGCCAGCGATTCCGCTTTACCGTGCCCAAAGGTATGTTCTTCATCTGCCGGTTGCAGCGAATAGCGCACCACCAGCAGGTTCGTCAGCGAGGCGGCAATATCGACCAGCGAGTCCACCAACGCCGCCAGGATACTGACCGACCCGGTGTACCACCACGCGAAAATCTTAATTATCAGCAAACACGACGCCATGACCGTCGCCGCAATCGCCGCCCGGCTAACCAGCCGTCCATAGGATTGATTCATAAACACTCCTGTCATGCCATGCCGCTAGTATAACGGATGCTTAGGGAGTCAAAGGATGAATAAACGGTTAACAACGGTGATTGAAGGGCAAAAAAAACCCCCACATCATGTGGGGGAAGACAGGGATGGTGTCTATGGCAAGGAAAACAGGGTTTACTGGTTACTACGGGTATTGCTACTGAAAAGCGTCATTTCTGAGCTTCGTTGCATCCGTGCAACCTCACGCAACTGGTCCATTCGTTGCTGATGTTTCTCGTTCAAAACCGCTTGCTGCTCAGGCGATAACAGGTGGAACATTTGGTTGCGAACCCTGGCCATCTCGACCTGGCGGGCAACCTGTATCTGTGCCATTTTTTCTGCCTGAGCGCGTACAGCGCTTTCATCAAAATTTTCTGCGGTGACAAGGCGGTGCATTGTCTCCATTTCGCTAACATTAACAGGGGGCTGATCTTGTCTTGCCCTCTGCATCAGATCTCGCATCTGTTGACGCTGATGTTCGGTTAAACTTATGCCGTCAAACATATGGCTTTGGCCGCTGTGCTGCGCTTCACTCTCTCCAGAGAGCCCGTTGTCGCCGATAATAGCTACGGCAGCCTGGCTAAACGCACTGAACGCCAGCGTTGAGGCCATGACGGCAGCGGTAACTTTGCGCATCACTTGCTCCCAAAATCTTTCGTGTCGCGATTCAACGAGAGACAGTCTACGATTCAGGCTGCAAACATGCGTCAGGGGGTGTAAAACAACGTAAAGTCATGGATTAGATAGCCTTGATGTCGTAATTTCTGCCTCGGAGGTATTTAAACAATGAATAAAATCCTGTTAGTTGATGATGACCGAGAGCTCACATCCCTTTTAAAGGAGTTGCTCGACATGGAAGGTTTCAACGTTCTGGTTGCCCATGATGGCGAGCAGGCGCTGAGTCTCCTTGACGACAGCATCGATTTACTTTTGCTCGACGTCATGATGCCGAAGAAAAACGGCATTGATACGTTGAAAGAGCTTCGCCAGACACACCAGACCCCCGTCATTATGCTGACCGCACGCGGCAGCGAACTTGACCGTGTACTCGGCCTTGAGCTGGGTGCGGATGACTATTTACCGAAACCGTTCAACGACCGTGAACTGGTTGCCCGTATTCGCGCTATCCTGCGTCGTTCCCACTGGAGCGAACAGCAGCAGAATACTGACAACAGCTCGCCAACGCTGGAAGTGGATTCCCTCAGCCTGAACCCAGGCCGCCAGGAAGCCAGCTTCGACGGTCAGACGCTGGAACTGACCGGCACTGAGTTCACCCTGCTGTATCTGCTGGCGCAACATCTGGGCCAGGTGGTATCGCGTGAACATTTGAGCCAGGAAGTTCTGGGCAAGCGCCTGACGCCGTTTGACCGTGCTATCGATATGCATATCTCTAACCTGCGTCGTAAACTGCCGGAACGCAAAGATGGTCACCCATGGTTTAAAACCCTGCGTGGTCGTGGTTATCTGATGGTTTCCGCTTCATGATAGGTAGCTTAACCGCCCGCATCTTCGCCATCTTCTGGCTGACGCTGGCACTGGTTTTAATGCTCGTTTTGATGTTGCCAAAACTCGACTCACGCCAGATGACGGAGCTTCTCGACAGTGAGCAACGTCAGGGCGTGATGATCGAGCAGCATGTAGAAGCCGAGCTGGCAAACGATCCGCCGAACGATTTAATGTGGTGGCGCAGGCTGTTTCGCGCTATCGACAAATGGGCGCCACCGGGGCAACGCCTGTTGCTGGTCACCAGCGAAGGCCGCGTCATTGGGGCCGATCGCAATGAAATGCAGATTATCCGCAACTTCATTGGCCAGGCGGATAACGCCGATCACCCTCAGAAGAAAAAATATGGTCGGGTAGAAATGGTTGGCCCCTTCTCCGTGAGAGATGGGGAAGATAACTACCAGCTCTATCTGATTCGTCCTGCGAGCAATTCCCAGTCTGACTTTATCAACCTGCTGTTTGACCGTCCGCTGCTGCTGCTGATTGTCACGATGCTGGTAAGCTCACCGCTGTTGCTTTGGCTGGCGTGGAGCCTGGCAAAACCGGCGCGTAAGCTGAAAAATGCCGCCGACGAAGTGGCTCAGGGTAACCTGAGGCAGCACCCTGAGCTGGAATCCGGGCCGCAGGAGTTCCTGGCCGCAGGTGCCAGTTTTAACCAGATGGTGAGCGCGCTGGAGCGCATGATGACGGCGCAGCAACGGCTGCTCTCGGATATCTCGCACGAGCTGCGCACACCGCTCACGCGACTCCAGCTTGGCACCGCGCTGCTGCGTCGACGCAGCGGTGAAAGCAAAGAGCTGGAACGAATCGAAACGGAAGCGCATCGTCTGGACAGCATGATCAACGACCTGCTGGTAATGTCGCGTAATCAGCAGAAAAATGCGCTGGTCAGCGAAACGGTGAAAGCCAATCACCTGTGGCATGAGGTGTTAGACAATGCCGCATTCGAAGCAGAGCAGATGGGCAAATCCTTTACCGTCAACTTCCCGCCGGGGCCATGGCCGCTGTACGGTAACCCCAACACGCTGGAAAGCGCGCTGGAGAATATCGTACGTAACGCCCTGCGCTATTCGCATACGAAGATTGAGGTGGCGTTCTCGGTGGATAAAGACGGGATCACCGTCATTGTCGACGACGACGGTCCAGGCGTAAGCCCGGAAGATCGCGAGCAGATTTTCCGTCCGTTCTACCGTACCGACGAAGCGCGTGACCGTGAATCTGGCGGTACGGGGCTGGGTCTGGCAATTGTTGAAACCGCCATGCAACAGCACCGCGGTTGGGTGAAAGCCGATGACAGCCCGCTGGGTGGGTTGCGGTTAACGCTGTGGTTACCGCTGTATAAGCGTTCGTAGCAGTTTGTGCCGGGTGGCGGCTTCGCCTTACCCGGCCTACATTTCCTGCGGGGGAAGATTATTTCCCCCACAATCTCCGCGAATTATCCTCGATCTCACCGCTAATGCGGCGCTTCTGCATCGTTCTTGTCCAGCTGGTCGATAACCCCGCCGCCGACAGCAGGCGATGATATTGTTCATCGTCAAACGGCATATGCCAGGCAATCGCACAGGCGTCGTACACCGAGACATCACTCAGGCGTGACGCCAGCTCCAGCGGCGCGTCAGCAGAAACCTGCCCTGCCAGCACCACTCGGTACAGCCAGCCGGTTTTGCCCGCCGTTTGCAGCCGGGCCGACATATCGCTGATGCCGAAATGGTAATTCAGTTTGAAGCACGGCGAGCGCGGCTGCGTCACCTGAATCAGGGCGTCGCCCCAGCGGAAGATATCGCCGATAAAGACGTTGTTCTCGGTCAGCCCTTCGGTCGAGAGGTTCTCGCCAAACGCCGGTGCCACAAACAGATCTGCCTGTTCGGGGAACTCGGTAATCCAGTGCTGATAGTGCTCGCGCGGGTAGTGGCACAGCGCGCGCTCAGGCCCGCCGTGGATTTTCTTTTCGGCCTGCTCGTCACCCGCCAGCCCGAGGTCGGTTAGCGTCAGTTCTCCGTCAACCTGTACCTTGGCGATGGCGCTCGGACGGCTGCCATCGTAATCCCTTACCTTGCCTGTAAATACATTCACCGGGTAGTGCATCCTGGCTCCTTTATATGCCCTAAATAATTCGAGTTGCAGGAAGGCGGCAAGAGAGTGAATCCCCCAGGAGTTTACTCAAGTAAGTGACTAGGGTGAGCGAACGCAGCCAACGCACCTGCAACGTGAAGTATGACGGGTATACAGATACAAAAAAAGCGAGTCATCAGACTCGCTTCTCACAGGCGTCAATGCAACCTTATTTTTTAGCGGCGAAACGCGCTGCTGCTTCGTCCCAGTTAACCACATCCCAGAATGCTTTGATGTAGTCAGGGCGACGGTTCTGGAATTTCAGGTAGTAAGCGTGTTCCCACACGTCCAGGCCCACGATTGGGAAGCCGGATGCGCCAGAAATTGCTTCACCCATCAGAGGGGAGTCCTGGTTTGCGGTAGAGACAACGGCCAGTTTGTCGCCTTTCAGTACCAGCCACGCCCAGCCAGAGCCGAAACGGGTAGCAGCAGCTTTTTCAAACTCAGCTTTGAAGTTGTCTACAGAGCCGAAATCGCGCTCGATAGCGGCTTTCAGGTCGCCTTGCAGGGTAGTGCCGGTTTTCAGGCCTTTCCAGAACAGGCTGTGGTTAGCGTGACCACCTGCGTTGTTACGCAGAACGGTTTTCTTGTCAGCTGGCAGCTGGTCAAGTTTGGTGATCAGCTCTTCAGCAGACAGGTTTGCGAATTCTGGCAGGCTTTCCAGCGCTGCGTTCGCGTTGTTTACATAGGTCTGGTGATGTTTAGTGTGATGGATTTCCATCGTCTGCTTGTCGAAATGCGGTTCCAGTGCGTCGTAGGCATACGGCAGGGATGGCAGTGTATAACTCATAATCCTCTCCATTAGTGTCGGGCGGCACAGCTGTTAATGCCGCGTAAGCAGTTGGTTCATTATAGTTAATTAAATGATATTGAAAATGATTATCAATGCCGTAGTTTTTATAAGGTTATTCGCCTTTCGCAACAATCCCGAAATTGTGAGTCTGCTCACGCGGTTAACGCGTTCATTGCCATTTAAAACCAAATTGCGGCAACCTTCTGAAGGTTCCCAAACCGCCTAATTTTTACACTCATCAAGTCGGCGGGAAGCCTCCGACATATAAAAACGATGAGGATGTAAAAATGAATCATGCGATTACGATGGGTATTTTCTGGCATCTGATAGGCGCAGCCAGTGCAGCCTGTTTCTATGCCCCGTTTAAAAAGGTTAAACACTGGTCGTGGGAAACCATGTGGTCCGTTGGGGGTACCGTCTCCTGGCTTATCCTGCCCTGGACCATCAGCGCCATATTGTTGCCCGATTTCTGGGCTTACTACTCTTCTTTTAACGCCTCCACGCTGCTGCCGGTGTTTCTGTTCGGTGCGATGTGGGGTATCGGTAACATCAACTACGGCCTGACCATGCGCTATCTCGGTATGTCGATGGGCATTGGCATTGCCATCGGGATTACGTTGATTGTCGGTACGCTGATGACGCCGATCCTCAACGGCAACTTCGATGTGCTGATCCACACCCAGGGCGGGCAGATGACGCTGCTTGGCGTGCTGGTTGCGGTGATTGGCGTGGCTATCGTGACCCGCGCGGGCCAGCTCAAAGAGCGCAAAATGGGCATTAAGGCCGAAGACTTCAACCTGAAGAAAGGTCTGGTGCTGGCAGTGATGTGCGGCATTTTCTCCGCAGGCATGTCCTTTGCCATGAACGCGGCCAAACCGATGCATGAAGCTGCTGCCGCGCTGGGTGTAGACCCGCTGTACGTCGCGCTGCCAAGCTACGTGGTGATCATGGGCGGTGGCGCACTGGTAAACCTGGGCTTCTGCTTCATTCGTCTGGCAAAAGTGAAGAACTTGTCGGTAAAAGCAGACTTCTCGCTGGCAAAACCGTTGATCATCACCAACGTGCTGCTCTCTGCTCTCGGCGGCCTGATGTGGTATTTGCAGTTCTTCTTCTACGCCTGGGGCCACGCCAGTATTCCGGCGCAATATGACTACATGAGCTGGATGCTGCACATGAGCTTCTACGTGCTGTGCGGCGGGTTGGTTGGCTTGATCCTGAAGGAGTGGAATAATGCCGGGCGTCGTCCGGTGGGTGTACTGAGCCTGGGTTGCGTGGTGATTATTATCGCCGCCAACATCGTTGGCCTCGGCATGGCGAACTGATTACGCCGCCTTTCGACTGCGATGACGCCACTGAACCGGCGTCATCCCCACTTCACGGTTAAACACCACCGAAAAGTAGTTACTGTCCTCAAAGCCACAACGCATCGCCACTTCGCTGACCATCAGCTCCGTGTGTTGCAGCAGATACTGAGCATGGCAGATGCGCAGCTGGCGCAGATAGTGGTTCACCGTCATCCCGGTCTGAGTGCGAAACTGCTGGCGCAGCGCGCGCTCGCTGCACTGCTCCTGCTCGCAGAATTTCTCCAGCACAAAGCTCTTGTTCAGGCTGCCCGCCAGGGTAGTAATGAGCTTATCCAGCAGCGCTTCCTGTTCACTCGCAGAAGGGTTATCAGTGGCGTAGCGATAGCGTTTAAGCGTCATAACCAACTGGGCGAAAAGCAGTTCCGCCATCTGGTTGGCAAGCGGATCGGCCTTCTGACTCTCTTGTTCAAGCTGGGAAATCACCTGCCGCACCGGGTTCATACCGTTGCTGCTTAAACGCCAGTGGGGTGTGCTGTTGGCATCGTTAAACCCGGGAATATGCGCAGCCCAGTCGACGTTGAGTTTGAGTCTGTCGGGGCAGTAAATCACGTTCTGCAACACCAGATCGTTTACTGAAGCGTAGGAGTGTTTGTCTTCGGCGCGGATATAAAACAGGTCACCGCGCGTAATGCGGTAAGGCCGGTCGTTGAGAACGTGTAAGCCATTTCCCCGCCACACCAGCACCAGCTCGCAAAACTCATGCGTGTGTTCGGCAAAAACATTTTGCGGATAGCGATCGGCCACCGCGACAGACTGGCTGGCGGAGGCAAAAAAATCATTTTTGCGAAGGATTAACTGAGCAGCCACACCACAACCTCAACGGCGAATAACCTGACATTATTAGCCTTTTTGCGGCATAAAAACGGTGACTGCCCTCGCGTTACTGAAGTGATGCGTCCTTACCCTGGCGAATATCGCGCGGCGACCAGTTAAATTCCCGGCGAAAAAGGGTCGAAAAATGGTTACTGTCGCCGAAACCGCAGCGATACGCGATATCCGTAACGCTTTCGTCAGTGTGGCGCAGCAGGTGCCGTGCTTTGATCAGGCGCAGGCGGTTGAGGTAGCGCTGCGGCGTGAGTCCGGTGTGATGTTTGAGCTGACGATGCAGGGTGCGCAGCGATAACGAGAAATCATCTGCCAGCGTTTCCCAGCTAATATCCTCGGCAAAGTGATCTTCCAGCCAGGCCATCAGTTGATTCAGCCGCGCGTCGTTATTTTCCAGCCCTTCCACCAGGCTACTGCGGCGCAGGAGAACCAGTAACTGCATAAACAGCATCTCGCGGGTGGCGATAACATGCGTCTCATGCCCGTCTTCACTTTTTTCCATCTGATTAACCAGCTGGCGCACCTGTTGCAGCGTGGCCTGATTCACCCGCCAGTGCGAAGGATAGTGTCCGTCCTTCTCCTGTGGCAGCAGCTGGTTAAGCCCTGAAAGAAACTGGAACGCATCCGGTGAACGGTAAAGAACATTGGTCAGGCACAGGTTGTCCGTATGTTCATACAAGTGCCTGTCGTGGTCACGCACAAAGCACACTGTACCGCCGCTGATGGTGTACGGCTGGCCGTTAAACACGTGGATACCCGTGCCGTGTTCAACAATCACAATTTCATGGAAATCATGATAATGCTCCGGAAATGCAGCCTGTGGGAGCCGGGGTTCAATTGCAACAGGCGAACCGCCCGAAGGAAAAAAATCCACGCTGTGTAGTACGGTCATAGCAGCCCCCACCGATGAGAAATGTTCTCAAAATAGTAATTAAGGCGCTTCATACTCACCTTAAATTTTCGGCAGCAAACCTCGCAAAAGCTGTCCGTTTTTCAAGAAACAGATGGAAAGATCAGGAAATGCGGCAAGCGTCACATTGCCTGCAAAGCCCGCCATTACTGGAAACTGTGAACTCCCTCACGTTCATCTTTGCTTTCTTGCCAGCCCCGGTTTTCGCCTGTCAGTAACGAGAAGGTGACTTTTTCTTCCCTTTCTTACACTCATCCCCAATGACTTAAAGAGGGACCCGAACATGACATTTCGCCATTGTGTGGCAGTCGATTTAGGCGCATCCAGCGGCCGCGTAATGCTGGCCACATATGACTGTACCCAGCGCACACTTTCGCTTCGTGAAATGCACCGCTTTGTTAACTGCCTGCAAAAGCAGGATGGTTTTGATACCTGGGATATTGACGGCCTGGAAGCCGAGATCCGCATCGGGTTGACGAAAGTCTGCGATGACGGGATCCGTATCGATAGCATCGGCATTGATACCTGGGGCGTGGATTATGTGCTGCTTGGCAACAACGGCGAGCGTGTTGGCCTACCCGTTTCGTATCGCGACAGTCGTACCGATGGCGTAATGATGCAGGCCATCGAACAGCTCGGCATGGCGAATATCTATGGCCGCTCAGGCATTCAGTTCCTCCCTTTCAATACGCTCTACCAACTGCGCGCTCTGGTCAACACGCAGCCGGAGCTGGTAGCAAATGTCGCTCATGCTTTGATGATCCCGGATTACTTCAGCTACCGCCTGACCGGCAACATGAACTGGGAATACACCAACGCCACCACGACTCAGCTGGTCAACATCAATTCCGATAACTGGGACGAACACCTGCTGAACTGGACGGGCGCATCGGCATCCTGGTTCGGTACGCCAACCCATCCCGGTAATGTGATCGGTCAGTGGATATGCCCGCAGGGAAATGAAATCCCGGTGGTGGCCGTTGCGAGCCACGATACCGCCAGCGCGGTGATTGCCTCGCCACTCGCCAGTAAGGACGCTGCCTACCTCTCTTCCGGCACCTGGTCGCTGATGGGCTTTGAGAGCAAAACGCCGTACACCAGCACCGCCGCTCTGGCGGCAAACATCACCAATGAAGGCGGTGCGGAAGGCCGTTATCGGGTGCTGAAAAACATCATGGGTCTGTGGTTGCTTCAGCGCGTGCTGAAAGAGCAAAACATTACCGACCTGCCGCGCCTTATCGCCGATACCGGGGCGCTTCCCGCATGTCGTTTCCTGATTAACCCGAACGATGACCGTTTTATTAACCCGGCGCACATGAGCGCCGAGATCCAGGCCGCCTGCTTCGAGGCCGGACACGCCGTGCCATCCAGCCCCGCTGAGCTGGCGCGCTGCATATTCGACAGCCTGGCGCTGCTGTATGCCGACGTGCTGAACGAGCTGGAAGCCCTTCGCGGTAAGCCATTCAGCCAGTTACACATCGTGGGTGGTGGTTGCCAGAACCAGCTTCTGAACCAGCTTTGCGCCGATGCCTGCGGCATCACCGTGGTGGCAGGCCCTGTAGAAGCCTCCACGCTCGGCAATATCGGCATTCAGCTGATGACGCTGGATGAGCTTTCAAACGTTGATGATTTCCGCTCGGTGGTGACGGCGAACTACAGCCTGACCACCTTCACACCCAATCCCTGCAATGAAATTGCCCGCTACCGGGCCCAGTTTCAGCAAAAACGACTGACTAAGGAGCTTTGCGCATGACCACTCAACTTGAACAAGCCTGGGAACTGGCTAAACAGCGTTTCGCCGCCGTTGGCGTGGATGTCGAAGAGGCGCTGAGCCAGCTCGACCGTCTGCCAGTGTCCATGCACTGCTGGCAGGGCGATGACGTTGCTGGTTTCGAGAATCCAGGCGGTTCCCTGACGGGGGGCATTCAGGCGACCGGTAACTACCCGGGCAAAGCGCGTAACGCGACCGAACTGCGTGCCGACCTGGAGCTGGCGCTGAGCCTGATCCCGGGGCCAAAACGCCTGAACCTTCATGCGATTTACCTCGAATCAAGCGAGCCGGTTGCGCGTAACGAGATCAAACCAGAACACTTTAAGAACTGGGTTGAGTGGGCGAAAGCCAACAAACTGGGGCTGGACTTTAACCCGTCCTGTTTCTCTCACCCGCTGAGCGCCGATGGTTTTACCCTCGCCCATGCGGATGATGAAATTCGTCAGTTCTGGATCGACCACGTGAAGGCCAGCCGTCGCGTCTCTGCGTATTTTGGCGAACAGCTTGGCACGCCATCGGTGATGAACATCTGGATCCCGGACGGCATGAAAGATATCACCGTTGACCGTCTGGCTCCGCGTCAGCGCCTGCTGGCCGCACTGGATGAGGCTATCAGCGAAAAACTGAACCCGGCGCATCACATCGATGCCGTAGAGAGCAAGTTGTTCGGCATTGGCGCAGAAAGCTACACCGTGGGCTCTAACGAGTTCTACATGGGTTACGCCACCAGCCGCCAGACCGCGCTGTGCCTGGATGCCGGTCACTTCCATCCAACAGAGGTGATCTCCGACAAAATATCAGCCGCCATGCTCTACGTGCCGCGCCTGCTGCTGCACGTGAGCCGCCCGGTACGCTGGGACAGCGACCACGTCGTGCTGCTGGATGACGAAACACAGGCCATCGCCAGCGAAATCATTCGCCACGATCTGTTCGACCGCGTGCACATTGGTCTCGACTTCTTCGATGCTTCCATCAACCGCATCGCGGCATGGGTTATCGGCACCCGCAACATGAAGAAAGCGCTGCTGCGTGCGCTGCTGGAACCCACCGATGCGCTCAAACAGCTGGAAGCAAACGGCGACTACACCGCCCGTCTGGCCCTGCTGGAAGAACAGAAATCCCTGCCATGGCAGGCGGTCTGGGAAATGTATTGCCAGCGAAACGATGCTCCGGCAGGCAGCCAGTGGCTGGATAACGTGCGGGCGTATGAGAAAGAAATTTTAAGCAAACGTGGATGAGTTATCCCCGGTAAGAACCGACTGCACCAGGTAAATGCCCGGTGCAGTCGGCGTGAGATCTGTACCAATAAAAACATCGCGTCCCGCTGATTCAGACGGGACGAAAACCACCTGCAATCCCTACAACTAACTCAAGTCAGTGGAGTAAAAGCAATGAAAATAAAGACAAGCTTGATCCTCACCGTTGCCGCTCTGGCGTTGTCCGGTTCCGCTTTAGCAGAAGTTAAAATCGCCCTGGTGGCGAAATCACTAGGAAATGGATTCTTCGAGGCAGCGAACGTTGGCGCGCAGGAGGCAGCCAAAGAGTTAGGCGATGTAAAAGTCATTTATACCGGCCCAACCACGACCACCGCTGAAGCGCAGATCGAAGTGCTGAACGGGCTGATCGCCCAGGGCGTTGATGCGATCGCCATTTCCGCGAACGATCCGGATGCGCTGGTACCAGTACTGAAGAAAGCGATGCAGCGCGGGATCAAAGTCGTTTCCTGGGATTCCGGCGTGGCAAAAGCCGGGCGTCAAATCCACCTGAACCCGTCCAACAACGCCCTGATTGGCGAGACCAACGTCAAGCTCGCTGCCGATGCACTAAAAGCGCTGAACGTGGATAAAGGTGAAGTGGCCGTACTGAGCGCCACGCCAACCTCCACCAACCAGAACACCTGGATTGCAGAGATGAAAAAGGTGCTGCCACAGTACCCGTCCGTCAATCTGGTGACCGTGGCGTACGGTGACGATCTCTCTGACAAGAGCTACCGCGAAGCGGTCGGCCTGCTGAAAACCTACCCGGATCTGAAAGTAATTGTTTCGCCATCGTCTGTCGGCATTGTGGCCGCAGCGCAGGCGGTCAAAGACCAGGGCAAGATTGGCAAAGTGTACGTCACGGGTTTAGGGCTGCCGTCTGAAATGGCAGGCGCGGTGAAATCGGGCGCCAGCAAAAGCTTTGCCATCTGGAACCCCATCGACCTGGGCTACGCCGCAACCTATTTAGCGGATGACCTGGTGAAAGGAACAGCGACAAAAGACGAAGCCAGCATGGGGAAACTGGGCAAAGTGAAGCTGGATGCCGACGGTAACGGGGCGATGGCTGAGCCGTTCGTCTACGATGCCAGCAATATTGATAAGTTCTCGAAGATCTTTTGATCCTTTTCCCCCCTCACCCCAACCCCTCTCCCCAAAGGGGCGAGGGGCTCGATCGGTTCCCTCTCCCCTTCGGGGAGAGGGTTAGGGTGAGGGGTAATCTATGGAGAACTATCATGACCCCATTGCTACAGCTTTCCGGCATCACCAAGGTTTTCCCTGGTGTGCGTGCCCTTGAGAACGTCCAGCTTGAGCTCTGGCCCGGCAAAGTTACTGCCCTTATTGGTGAGAACGGTGCGGGCAAGTCGACGCTGGTCAAAGTGATGACCGGCATTTACCAGCCTGAAGAGGGCGAAATCCTCTATAAGGCAATCCCTATTCAGCTCCCGACGCCGGAATCGGCGCACAAGGTTGGGATCACCGCCATCCATCAGGAAACCGTCCTGTTCGATGAACTGTCGGTCACCGAAAACATTTTCGTCGGGCAATACCTCTACACAGGCTTTTTCAAAAAACTCGACTGGCCAGAGATGCACCGTCGGGCGCAGGCCATCCTCACCCGTCTGGAAGTCCCAATCGATCCACGCGCCACGCTGAAAACCCTGAGCATTGCCCAGCGTCATATGGTGGCGATAGCTCGCGCGCTGTCGTTTGAGGCGCAGGTGGTTATTCTCGACGAACCCACGGCGGCGCTATCGCAACACGAAATCCTCGAGTTTTACCAAATCGTTGAGCGCTTAAAGCAGGAAGGCAAAGCCATCCTGTTTATTTCGCACAAATTTGACGAGATCTTTGAGCTTGCCGATCACTACACCATTTTGCGCGACGGCGTCTTTGTGGGTGCCGGTGCGATGAGCGACATAACCGAAGAGCGGATGGTATCGATGATGGTCGGGCGCGCCATTACCCAGACCTTCCCGAAAGTCGACTGCGAAAAAGGCGCAACGGTGCTGGAGGTAAAAGATCTGTGTCACCCGACTGAGTTCGCCAATATCAGCTTCTCCCTACGGAAAGGGGAAATTCTTGGCTTCTATGGGCTGGTGGGCGCCGGTCGTACCGAACTGATGCAGGCGCTTTCCGGTGTCACGCGGCCGTCGTCGGGGGAGATTGTCCTGAACGGTCACGCCCAGCACTTCCGCCAGCCTGCCGATGCCATCAAAGCCGGTATCGTCTGCGTACCGGAAGAGCGTCAGAAGCAGGGTGCGATTATCGAATTGCCGATTGCGCAGAACATCAGTCTGCCGCAACTCAGCAAGCTCAATCCGAATGGTGTGCTGCACGATGACCGCGAATGGCAGCTGGCCGACGAGTACGCAAAGCGTTTACAGGTCAAAGCCTTTAGCTGGAAGCAGGCGGTTGAAACCCTCTCTGGCGGTAACCAACAAAAAGTGGTGATCGGCAAATGGCTGGCCACGCATCCTGACGTGATCATCCTCGATGAGCCAACAAAAGGCATTGATATCGGCTCAAAAGCGGCCGTTCATCAATTTATGTCCGAACTGGTTGGGCAGGGGCTGGCGGTGATTATGGTGTCGTCCGAGCTGCCGGAAGTGATGGGCATGGCAGACAGAATAATCGTCATGCACGAAGGGCTGATGGTGGCGGAATACCAGGCGGGCGACGCCACGGCGGAAACTATCGTCAGCGCCGCCAGCGGTGCAAAACAGGAGGCAGCGTAATGTTGAACTCACTCCTTAAACACCGTGAAGCCCTGCTGGGGGCGGTCATTATTCTGATGGTGATTGCCATTGGCAGCCGCGTGCCGTCGTTTATCGCGCCGGGAAACCTGGTGGAGATGTTTAACGACACCTCCATTCTGGTCATCCTCGCACTGGGGCAGATGATGGTGCTGCTGACCAAAGGCATTGATCTGTCGATGGCGGCGAACCTCGCATTGACCGGAATGATAGTCGCGCTGATTAACTTCCATTACCCGGACGTTCCCGTCTGGATACTGTTGATCCTCGCCACCGCGCTTGGCCTGCTGATGGGCGTCATCAACGGCCTGCTGGTGTGGAAGCTGGGCATTCCGGCGATTGTCGTGACGCTGGGCACCATGAGCATCTACCGCGGGATCATCTTTTTGCTCTCCGGCGGCGGTTGGGTCAACTCCAACCAGATGGGGGCAGATTTTCTCGGCCTGCCGCGCGCCTCGGTGCTGGGGTTACCGGTGCTGAGCTGGTGCGCCATCGCCGCGCTACTGCTGGTGGGGTATTTCCTGCGCTACAGCCGCACAGGACGGGCGCTCTACACGGCGGGCGGTAACGCCACAGCGGCCTACTACACCGGAATCAACGCCGGAAAGATGCAGTTTGTCAGCTTCTGCCTGTCGGGGCTGCTGGCCGGGTTCTGTGGCTATCTGTGGATTTCACGTTTCGCGGTGGCGTATGTCGATGTTGCCAACGGCTTTGAGTTACAGGTGGTGGCGGCGTGTGTTATTGGCGGGATCAGCACCATGGGCGGCACCGGGCGAGTGCTCGGCTGTCTGTTTGGCGCGCTGTTCCTCGGCGTCATCAACAACGCCCTGCCGGTGATTGGCGTCTCTCCATTCTGGCAAATGGCGATTTCCGGCACGGTTATCGTGATTGCGGTTCTGCTTAACGAGCGCGGCAATAAACGTAAAGGCCGCCTTATCCTGCGCGATGCCGCGCTGGCACGTCAGAAAATGGCGGTGAAATCATGAGCAAAATGATGACCTCTGAAGAGATCAAAAACGAGCCTGCTCCGGCGGGCCTTTTCCAGCGCCTGCTGTGCTGGGAAGGTTTTCTGCTGGCGGTCACGCTGGCGGTGTTTGTGGTGAATGCCCTCGCCTCGCCCTATTTCCTCAACATCTGGAACCTCTCGGATGCGACATTCAACTTCACCGAAAAAGCGATCATCGTGCTGCCAATGGCGATGCTGATTATCGCCCGGGAAATTGATCTGTCGGTGGCCTCCACCATCGCCCTCAGCTCCACGGTAATGGGCTTTTGCGCGGCAGCGGGCGTGGATACGCCACTGCTGGTGTGCGTGGGGTTAGGTGTGGGGCTGCTGTGCGGGTTATTCAACGGCATCCTGGTGACGCGCTTTAACCTGTCGTCCATCGTCATCACCATCGGCACCATGAGCCTTTATCGCGGGATCACTTACATCCTGCTCGGCGATCAGGCGCTGAACAGCTACCCGGACAGCTTCGCCTGGTTGGGGCAAGGCTACGTCTTTGGCGCGCTGTCCTTTGAGTTTGCCCTGTTCATCGTGCTCGCGGCGGTGTTTGCCTTTGTGCTGCACCGTACTAACTTTGGCCGTCGCACTTATGCCATCGGCAATAACCCCACCGGCGCGTGGTATTCGGGCATTAACGTCAAACGCCATAACCTGATCCTGTTTGCACTGGTGGGACTGATGTCCGGTCTGGCATCGGTGCTGCTCACCTCGCGTCTGGGTAGTACCCGCCCAACGATTGCGATGGGCTGGGAGCTGGCAGTGGTGACGATGGCGGTGCTCGGTGGGGTCAATATTCTGGGTGGGTCCGGCAGCATGGTGGGCGTGATTATCGCCGCCTTCCTGATGGGTCTGGTGACCTTTGGCCTGAGCCTGCTTAACGTGCCCGGCATCGTGATGTCGGTGATTATCGGCGCGATGCTGATCGTGGTGATTTCACTGCCCATTATTACGCGCCGGATGATGCAACGAAGACGGATTTGAGTTTCGCAATATCAATATTAAGGAGAATTATCATGAGCTTTATGTTGGCACTTCCAAAAATCAGCCTGCACGGTGCGGGCGCAATCGGCGATATGGTTAATCTGGTGGCAAACAAACAGTGGGGTAAAGCACTGGTTGTCACCGACGGCCAGCTGGTGAAACTCGGCTTGCTGGATAGCCTGTTCTCCGCGCTGGACGCCCATCAGATGTCATATCATCTGTTTGACGAGGTGTTCCCGAACCCGACGGAAGCCCTGGTGCAAAAAGGATTTGCCGCTTACCAGGACGCAGAGTGTGATTACGTGATCGCTTTTGGCGGCGGTAGCCCGATTGATACCGCCAAAGCGATCAAGATCCTCACGGCTAACCCTGGCCCGTCAACCGCGTATTCTGGCGTGGGCAAGGTGAAAAACGCGGGCGTGCCGCTGGTGGCGATTAATACCACCGCCGGTACGGCGGCAGAGATGACCAGTAACGCGGTCATCATCGATTCCGCGCGCCAGGTGAAAGAGGTGATCATCGACCCGAACATCATCCCGGATATCGCCGTGGACGATGCCAGCGTAATGCTCGATATTCCTGCATCCGTCACCGCCGCTACCGGCATGGACGCATTAACCCACGCCATTGAAGCCTATGTCTCCGTTGGTGCTCACCCACTGACAGATGCCAATGCGCTGGAAGCCATTCGCCTGATCAACCTGTGGCTGCCAAAAGCGGTCGATGATGGTCATAACCTGGAAGCGCGCGAGCAAATGGCATTTGGTCAGTATCTGGCGGGCATGGCGTTTAACAGCGCCGGTCTGGGTCTGGTTCACGCCCTGGCACATCAGCCGGGGGCAACGCACAACCTGCCACACGGTGTGTGCAACGCCATCCTGCTGCCGATCATCGAAAACTTTAACCGCCCTAACGCTGTCGCACGCTTTGCCCGCGTGGCGCAGGCGATGGGTGTCGACACGCGCGGCATGAGCGATGAAGCGGCCAGCATGTCGGCCATCCAGGCGATCCGCGACCTGAGCACCCGGGTTGGCATTCCGTCTGGTTTTAGCCAGCTTGGCGTGACCAAAGCGGATATCGAAGGCTGGCTGGATAAAGCCCTCGCCGACCCGTGTGCGCCATGCAATCCACGCACTGCCAGCCGCGATGAAGTCCGCGAGCTGTATCTGGAGGCATTATGATCCGTAAAGCCTTTGTGATGCAGGTTAACCCCGACGCGCACGAAGAGTATCAGCGTCGCCATAACCCCATCTGGCCTGAGCTGGAAGCCACGCTGAAAAGCCACGGTGCGCACCACTACGCCATTTATCTCGACAAGGCTCGCAATCTGCTGTTTGCGACCGTAGAGATTGAATCGGAAGAGCGCTGGAACGCGGTGGCGAACACCGACGTTTGCCAGCGCTGGTGGAAACATATGCGAGACGTGATGCCGTCGAACCCGGACAACAGCCCGGTGAGCGCGGAATTAAAAGAGGTGTTTTACCTGGACTAATACGTTAACGCTGCCGCATTCGCGGCAGCGTTTTTGCCTAGTTTGCCTCCACCGTATTACTGCGCGCGGCAATCTCCTGCCTGCTGCTCAGCGTAAACGCCGACACCACCGTAATCGCCAGCACAAAGCAGCCCAGCATCAGGTAAGTATCCTGGAAGCCGATCCGGTCATACATATTCCCGGCAAAGGCGGAGAGGAAAATGGCCGCCGACTGTTTCGCAAACTGGAAGCCAATCAGGTAGATAGTGGCAGACAGGCGGGTATCGAACACCCCGGTGATGTACTTGAATGCGCCCACCAGCAGGAATGGCACCTCCAGTGCGTGCAGCATCTTCAGGGCAATCACTTCCACGGCGGTGGTGGCAAATGACGAACCAATAATGCGCGTCGCCATAATCAGCCCGGCAATCAGCAGCGTATTTTTCGCGCCAATGCGGTTAATGATCCACGGCGAACAGAACATGATGATGGCATTACAAATTTCACCTGCCGTGGTGGCAAAACCGAATGCACGCGTCCCTTCCTGCGGTGTGGCAAAGAAGGTTTTGAAGAAGGTGGCGAACTGCTGGTCGAACACGTCATACACGCAGGCCACGCCAATCACATACAGAATGAACATCCACATTCTGCGCTGGCGGAACAGATTGAAGACGGTTTTCGCCGTGATTTGCGGCTGATTGGCACCCAGAGCATTCATCACCTGGGCGGTTTGATTCGGTTTCGGTTTGGCGACCACCAGCAACAACATAAGCAACAGCGCCGCTGCCGACCCCATCCAGAAAACATACGATGGGTCGATGCCAAACAAGATCCCGCCCGTCGAGGCACACAGCCCCCAACCGAGACAGCCGAACATGCGTGCCTTACCGTATTCAAAGAAGCTGTTGCGGCTCACGCGTTCAATGTAAGCCTCAATCGCCCCTGATCCCGCCGAGAAGACGAACCCGATGTACAACCCGCCGCTCAATGCCCCCAGCCAGATATTCGCTTTCAGCAGTGGCGCAAAGACGAACAGAAAGAAGGGTGCGAATAAAAACAGCAGCACCGCGATAATCCACAGCAGATGTTTTTTCAGCCCCAGCTTATCTGAGATAACCCCCAGCACTGGCTGAAATGCGATAGCCGAAAGCGAAATGCAGGAGAACACAATCCCGGTATGGGTTTTGTTCAGGCCGATGATGTCCGACAGCCAGATCGGCAGGAACGGAAAGCAGGTGGCCATGATGAAGAAGTAGAGAAAGAAGAACAGCCCGAAGATCCAGAAGTTAGGGTTGTCTTTGTGGGTACAGGTTGTTGTGTTCATTATTTTTATCCTCAACGGAGGGCCGGTTACCCGGCCCATCACCCTTATACGCGTTCTACGCCAATCAGAATGGCGGTTTCCGGGTCCAGGATCGGCAGCGCGATCCCCGCCTGCATCAGCCACTCACCGCTCACCGTTTGTGGTGTTTCCATCCATGCCGGCAACTTGCGCATGGTGTGCCCACCCTTGCCTGTGATTTGAATGTTTGGGTGATCGAGCAGAGTGATGCGATATTGCGCGCTGGCCTCCAGCCCCGGCATTCGCAGCGGCATCATCAGGGTGTAATCCGGCATTGCCAACTGGCTGACAATAAACAGCCCCTGCGTTTTGTCTTCGCTCACTATACCCTGCGCCAGGGTGCTGCTGTCCGGCATATCCACCCGCCACTGGGTACCGTGATGGATCACCTCGCGCCACTGCTTATGCAGCGCCGCGTAATGGCGATACCCTTCGCGCTCCTGTTCATCGACGGTGAGCGGATCCAACTCCAGCCCCATATGGCCAAACAACGCTGTCAGGCCACGGAATGCGATGCTGTGCTGGCGGAAGGTGGCATGGCATTTATGATGACCGATATGCGCGCCCATCACCTCCGGCGGGAAGAAATAGCTCATGCCGCGCTGAATGGTGTTGCGCTCCAGCGCGTCGTTATTATCAGAAGCCCAGAAACGGTGGCTGCGGGTCAACACCTCATAGTCGATGCGTCCGCCGCCTGAAGAACAGGATTCAAATTCAATATGCGGGAAGCGCTCACCCAGTACATCCAACAGACGATAGAACTGGCGTGTTTGTGCATCGGCAGCCGCTTTACCCTTGTGCCCCGGCTGCACCAGCTCGCGGTTCATATCCCATTTCACGTAGTCGACCGCATGTTCACCCAGCAGCCAGCTCATACGTTCTACCAGATAATCAAAAGCTTCAGGGATGTTCAGATTAAGCACGAGTTGATGGCGCCCCGTCGCTTGCGTGTAACCCGGTAGCGCCAGCACCCAGTCCGGATGCGCACGGTAAAGATCAGAATCAGGGTTAATCATCTCCGGCTCAACCCAGATACCAAATTCCATGCCGAGACTTTTCACATGGTTAATCACCGGTGCCAGCCCTTTCGGGTATTTCTTCTCGTCCAGATACCAGTCACCCAGCGCGGCATGGTCGTCGTTACGGCCTTTGAACCAGCCGTCGTCGATGATAAAGCGCTCAACGCCTAGCGCGGCCGCTTCATCAGCCATCCGCATGATGTAGTCCGGGTCGTGGTTGAAGTAGATCCCCTCCCAGGTGTTGAGATGCACCGGACGCGGTTTGTTTTCCGGGAAGTGGATAATGTTGTCACGCAGGTAGCGATGAAACTGCTGGCTCATGCCGTTCAGCCCCTGCGCGGAGTAACTCGCAAACAGGCGTGGCGTCCAGAGTGTTTCCCCTTCGTTAATCGTCATTTCCCCTGGCAGATAGAGCGCTTCGGCCTGGAGATAACGGCGTCCGTCCGTTTTGGCTTCGGCACGCAGACGGTGGTTACCGCTCCAGCCCAGATGTACGCCCCAGACGTCACCCTGCATTTCACTGAAAGACGAGGTGCCTGAGATCAGCGCCGGGAAATGCTCATGGGATGTTTTTCCGCGACGGTTTTCTATCACAAAACTGTTGTGCTCAAGCGTTACGCGGTGTGGCTGAAATTCGTGGATCCAACGCCCGTGGAAAGCCATGACCTCCTGCGCACGCTCGGCCACCGGCAGCGTCACGGCGAAGCGATCCACCTGCCAGGGCTGCGCTTTCAGGTTAGTCAAACCATGACGCACCACCAGTACGCCACTGGCATCCAGCGCCAGCTCACTGGTCAGACGCAGGCCTGCGTGCGCATCTTCTGCGGTCACCGTCAGGGTTTGCCCCTGTAGTTGCACATCAGAGGTCTTGAATACCGGGGAGCCGTCCAGCCCCTGCCGATGCCCCTCGATCCCGGGCGACCCAAATAAACCGTGGCCCAGCTCCGCCATCAGCGTGACCGGGGAATCCACATCCAGCCTGCCGTTGGCCACCGGGCGCGCGAGACTTGCGACATCCTGTGGTGAAAAGTGGCCAAGATGCGGCCCCCAGTAGAGAATTTCGGCGAACGGGTGGGTTTTGATCACCACGTCAACCGTCTTGCTTTCGAGCCGTAAAATGAAATCTTGCATCAGACATCTCCTGTCATCGGGATGTCCTGAGTGTTAATCCGAAACGTTTCGGATGAGAACCAAAACGTTTCGGATTTGTGATCGGGTTTGGAAATTTGCTGTATTTAGGCCGTCTGACCTGGGGAGAATTCCGGCTGCCAGAGCACCTGAAGCTGAGCGATATCGTCGCCGTTAATCAGCTGGCGCACCATACCGGCAATCTGTATACCCACGCCCTGACGCGTAGACTGAATGACCGAGGCCACATCCGTTTCAACGATGCTGTCCTGCGGCAAACCGTCGTAGACCACCAGCGACACTGCGTTTTCGCCTGTTAAGCGGCCACGCTGTGCCAGTGCCATAGCCGCGCCGTCGCCGTGGGTGTTGCAGTCGGTAATGATGGCTGTAGGCGGTTGTGGCAAAGAGAGGAGTTCATTCGTGGTGGCATAACCCACGCGGCGCGATGGCGGCATGGCACGTAGCCATTCGCTGGAAAGGCCTGCTTCCCGCAAGGCGTCCAGGAAGCCCTTCCGACGCTGCGTAATAAAAGCCTGATTGTTGCTCTCGCCCAAAAACGCAATCCGCTGATGGCCCTTTTCGATAAGCCAGCGTGTCGCCTGATACGTACCGGCATAATTGTCGAAGTCAAACCATGCATACGGCTGCGGCAACTGGCTACGCCCAAGCGCCAGGAAGGGGAACCCGGCGGCCTGGAGCTGCTCCAGACGCGGGTCATGATCCAGCGTGTGCGCCACAATCAGCGCGTCCACGCGGCGGCTTTGCACCATGCGCATGTAGCTGTGCTTATCGGCCAGGTCGTCATCGGCAATCAGCAGGAGATCGATTTCATGTCGCGCAAGTTCATGGCTAATCTCGCCGACCATGTCCATAAATACGCTGTTATTGAGCGGAACAGGATGAACCGGAAACACCAGGCCGACGGCATCGATTTTACCCATCTTCAGACGTCGGGCGAAGGTGTTAGGCCGGTAACCCCGGCGCTGGGCCTCCGCTTCAACGCGGGTGCGCGTCTCACTGGAGACGTCGTCATATCCGTTCAGGGCGCGGCTGACGGTGGTAACAGACAGCCCCAGTTCTTTGGCAATGGCTTTAAGCGACATGATTTTCCGTAACTTCGTTAGTTTTGTTCCGCAACCAGCAGCGCATGGGTATCCGGCTCCAGCGCCTTAAATATGTGCGGCAAATCGGCGGGATAACAAATGTAATCCCCCGGCCCCAGCTCCTCTGGCGCATCCGTCAGGCCAACCAGCGCCCGGCCTTGCGTCACAATAATATGCTCAACTGAACCCGGCGGATGCGGCTGGGAAATACGGTCTGCCCCCGGCTGCGTCAGCAGTAAATAGACATCCCGACGAGCGCCCGGCGGGCACGCGGCCAGCAAAATCGCCTGATAGTTTGCCTGTTCAGCAATCACTTTGGTGCCTTCGCCACGGCGGATGACCTGCGTGGTAGGTTGTTGCGGCTCCAGCAAGCGGGCAAACGGAATGCCCAGGGCAACACACAACGACCAGAGCGTCTCCAGGCTTGGGTTACCGTTACCGGATTCCAGCTGCGAAAGCGTGGACTTGGCGATCCCGGCACGGCGGGCAATTTCCGCCAGTGAAAGCCCGGTTCGCAGGCGTTCTCGCACCAGACTTTTGGCGATCACGCTAATTGGCTGCGTCATAAAACGGCCTCTGTTCTATAAATCGAACGAATCGTTCATCTTGAAAAACGATCTTGATGCGTTCATTATAATGGAAACACGTTCGATATGGCTAAAATTGTATGAAGCATCACCTCTCCTGTCTTAAAGGCGACACGATAAAAGCAATCATCCTGGTGTGCCTGGCGGTAGGCGTTGTCGGGATGTCCTACGGCTCGCTGGCGATGGCGTATGGTTTCCCGGTCTGGGTGCCGTTTGTGCTCTCTATCACCGTGCTGGCGGGCGCGTCTGAATTTATGTTTATCGGCATTGTGGCCAGTGGCGGTAATCCGCTGGCGGCTGCCGCTGCGGGCTTACTGGTCAACGCGCGCCATGTCCCGTTTGGCGTAACAGTGCGTGAACTGGTGGGTAAGCGCGGCCTCAGCCTGCTCGGCTGCCACATCATGAACGATGAAAGTGTGGTGTTTGGCCTGTCGCAAAAAACGCCTGAACAACGAAAAGCCGCCTACTGGTTGTGCGGCCTTGGCGTGGCGCTCATCTGGCCGCTTGGCGCGTTGCTGGGGGCGATGGTGGGCAAACTCTTACCCGCACCGGAAACCATCGGGCTGGACGCCGTGTTCCCGGCCATTTTACTGGCGCTGGTGGTTCCGGCATTTAAAAACCGTACCACGCTTATCCGCGCCTGTAGCGGTGCGGTGTTGTCACTGGCCGCTGTGCCATTTGCGCCGGTCGGTTTGCCGGTGCTTCTTTCTTTACTGGGCCTGGCGGCGAGGAAAAAATAATGGGAAACATGACATTCTTTATTCTGGGTATCGCCATCTTATCGGCAGGGACGTATCTGATGCGTCTTGGCGGGGCAAAACTGGGCAGCCGGCTGGCGCTGTCAGAGCGTTCACAGGCGCTGCTGTCTGATGCAGCAACAGTCTTACTCTTCTCCGTGGCGCTGGCGACCACCTTTTATGAAGGGGAACACTTTGCGGGAATGGCGCGCGTTCTGGGCGTGGCGTTTGCCGTATTCCTTGCCTGGCGCAAAATGCCATTAATTGTGGTGATCGTTGCGGCTGCGGTGGTGACAGCGCTGCTGCGCCTGGCGGGGATCCAATAAAAAAAGCGCCCCGGGGGCGCTCTTTCGACGGTAAAGCGGGATTATTTGTTCAGTTCAGCCGTCATGTGTACGCGGTTACCCGAGAATGCCTGAGTAATTTTATAAGATGACGCGCCAGCTTCCTGAGCCTGTGCTGCGATTTTCGCTTCTGCGCCGTCAATGGTAGAGGCGGTTGCGGTAACAGTCTGTGCAGCGAAAGAACCGAAAGAAGTAGCCAGAGCGATTACTGCGACAAAAGTTTTGATGCTTTTCATGATGTAAACCCTTTCATTTAGTTGTTTAGGTAAGGCGCCGTGCCTTGATGAGATAAATACTAGACCTCATCACGAACAACTAAAAGCGGAAGGATTTGCTAATATCATTCAAAATTACTGATCAACAATTAACCGCTGAGGATGGGTATAAATCGTCGCCCTTCCCGGCTTACAGAATCCGACCAGCGTCAGGTTACAGCGCTCTGCCACTTCCACAGCCAGCGTGGTCGCCGCTGACACCGCGAACAGAATTTCAATGCCACACATCGCCGACTTCTGCACCATCTCATAGCTGGCCCGGCTGGACACCAGCGCTGCACCCTGTTTCCAGATATCGCTCTCGCGCGCCCGGCGGCCCAGCAGTTTATCCAGTGCCACATGGCGACCCACATCCTCATGCCCACCAGCAATTTTACCTGATGGCAGCACCCAGGCCGCGGCGTGTGTACACCCGCTCAACTGGCCAATGGGCTGGACATCGTTCAGGTGCTCAAGAGCGTTATCGAGATACGCCAGGTTAAATGTCTGGGTAAACGGCAGCGGGGATATCGGTTTGCCAATATCGTTAAGCTGCTCAACGCCGCAGACTCCGCAGCCTGTGCGGCCTGCCAGTGCGCGACGGCGCTCTTTCAGCCCCATAAAGCGGCGACTGGAAAGCTCGATTTGCACTTCAAGGCCATTACAGGCCTGAACCACGTCCATGCCGTAGATATCCTGCGGGTGCTCAATGATGCCTTCCGAAAGGGAAAAGCCGATGGCGAACAGGTCGAGATCTTTGGGCGAGGCCATCATCACAACGTGCGAGATACCGTTGTAGACCAGGGCAACAGGGACTTCCTCCGCCAGAAAATCGGGAGTGACGCGGGTAATGTGGGGCGGTCTGTGTACCGACAGTTCCACAATGCCCGCAGGCAGTGGCGACGCGTGGGTAGCACTGTTTTGTTTAGACACAACGGTATTCCTGAACAACCACAGAAGCAGGTCTGCTATTGCAGCATAAACGGCAGACCTTACGCATAGTATGGATCAACTTTTCAGCACCCATCCTCATCAAGTTTACCTACTCATTCAGGAGGGGGGCAACCAAAGCCATGATACACCCCTTTAACATGGGTGGCCGATAATGTGATTAATATCACACTTTATAATCAATACAGTGATAATACGTTCACTTTGTATTAACGCAGTTCAAACAGGCTTACCAACATTGTGGTATTCTGATGATATCCCTCGCGGAATTGAGGGATTAACTCAAATTTTCTTCTTTGCGGGCAAAAAACGACCGCGAAGTTAAGACTCTATAAGTAAGCAATGTCGAAACAAGGAGTGACCCATGCAGGTCAGCAGAAGGCAGTTCTTTAAGATCTGCGCTGGCGGTATGGCAGGCACCACGGCAGCGGCACTGGGCTTTGCGCCCGGTGTAGCGCTGGCGGAAACGCGGCAGTACAAACTGCTGCGTACCCGTGAAACCCGTAATACCTGTACGTACTGCTCTGTCGGTTGCGGGCTGTTGATGTATAGCCTCGGCGACGGTGCGAAAAACGCCAAAGCGTCTATCTTCCACATCGAAGGCGATCCGGATCATCCGGTCAACCGCGGTGCGCTGTGCCCGAAAGGCGCAGGTCTGGTGGACTTTATCCACTCAGAAAGCCGCCTGAAATTCCCCGAATACCGCGCTCCAGGCTCCGACAAATGGCAGCAAATCAGCTGGGATGATGCGTTTGACCGCATCGCGAAACTGATTAAAGAAGACCGCGATGCCAACTTCATCGACAAGAACGCCGACGGCGTAACGGTGAACCGCTGGCTCTCTACCGGGATGCTGTGTGCCTCTGCTTCCAGCAACGAAACCGGTTATTTAACCCAGAAATTTACGCGTGCACTCGGTATGCTCGCGGTCGACAACCAGGCGCGTGTCTGACACGGACCAACGGTAGCAAGTCTTGCTCCAACATTTGGTCGCGGTGCGATGACCAACCACTGGGTCGACATCAAGAACGCCAACCTCATCGTGGTGATGGGCGGTAACGCCGCTGAAGCGCACCCTGTCGGGTTCCGCTGGGCGATGGAAGCCAAAATCCACAACGGCGCAAAATTGATTGTTATCGATCCCCGCTTTACGCGTACTGCGTCAGTGGCGGATTTCTACACCCCTATTCGTTCAGGTACTGACATCACTTTCCTGTCAGGCGTATTGCTGTACCTGATGACTAACGAAAAATATAACCGCGAATACACCGAAGCCTATACCAACGCCAGCCTGATCGTGCGCGAGGATTATCACTTCGAAGATGGCCTGTTCAGCGGTTATGACGCCGAAAAACGCAAGTACGACAAAACCAGCTGGAACTACGAGCTGGATGAGAAAGGCTTTGCGAAGCGCGACACCACGCTGCAACACCCGCGCTGCGTGTGGAACCTGCTGAAAGAGCACGTTTCCCGCTACACGCCGGATGTGGTTGAAAACATCTGCGGTACGCCGAAGGCGGACTTCCTGAAAGTCTGTGAGCTTATCGCCGAAACCAGCGCGAAAGATAAAACTGCGTCGTTCCTGTATGCACTCGGCTGGACGCAACACTCCATCGGTGCGCAGAACATCCGTACTATGGCGATGGTGCAGTTGCTGCTCGGTAACATGGGGATGGCAGGCGGCGGCGTAAACGCCCTGCGCGGTCACTCCAACATCCAGGGTCTGACCGACCTCGGCCTGCTGTCTCAGAGCTTGACGGGTTATATGAACCTGCCAAGCGAGAAACAGCCTGACCTGCAAACCTATCTGACCGCCAGCACACCAAAACCGCTGCTGGAAGGCCAGGTGAACTACTGGGGCAACTATCCGAAGTTCTTCGTCTCGATGATGAAAGCGTTCTTCGGCGACAAAGCAACGGCTGAAAACAGCTGGGGCTATGACTGGCTGCCGAAGTGGGACAAAGGTTACGACGTTCTTCAGTACTTCGAGATGATGAACCAGGGCAAGGTCAACGGCTATCTGTGCCAGGGCTTTAACCCGGTTGCCTCGTTCCCGAACAAGAACAAGGTTGTCGCATCCCTGTCAAAACTGAAGTTCCTGGTAACGATTGACCCGCTCAATACCGAAACCTCGACCTTCTGGCAGAACCACGGTGAATCGAACGATGTCGATCCATCGAAGATTCAGACCGAGGTGTTCCGTCTGCCATCAACCTGCTTCGCGGAAGAGAACGGCTCTATCGTTAACTCCGGGCGCTGGTTGCAGTGGCACTGGAAAGGCGCAGACGCCCCGGGGCTTGCCATGAACGATGGCGAGATCCTGGCTGGCATCTTCTTACGCCTGCGTAAAATGTACGCAGCCGAAGGCGGCGCCAATCCGGAACCGGTTCTGAACATGTCCTGGAACTACTCAACGCCGGAAAATCCATCTGCGGAAGAAGTGGCGATGGAAAGTAACGGTAAGGCGCTGGCGGATGTTATCGACCCGGCTACCGGTGCGGTTCTGGCGAAGAAAGGCGAACAGCTCAGCACCTTCGCACACCTGCGTGATGACGGTACAACATCCAGCGGTTGCTGGATCTTCGCCGGTAGCTGGACGCCGAAAGGCAACCAGATGGCCAACCGCGATAATGCCGACCCATCGGGTCTGGGTAATACGCTGGGCTGGGCATGGGCATGGCCGCTTAACCGCCGCATTCTGTACAACCGCGCTTCCGCAGACCCGCAGGGTAACCCGTGGGATCCGAAGCGTCAGCTTCTGAAGTGGGACGGTGCGAAGTGGGGCGGCGTGGATATTCCGGACTACAGCACTGCCGCACCTGGCAGCGATGTTGGGCCGTTTATCATGCAGCCTGAAGGGATGGGACGTCTGTTTGCTATCGATAAGATGGCGGAAGGGCCGTTCCCGGAACACTACGAGCCGTTTGAAACGCCGCTGGGTACCAACCCGCTGCACCCGAACGTGGTCTCTAACCCGGCAGCCCGTATCTTCAAGGGCGATTTCGAAGCGCTGGGTAAAAAAGACAAGTTCCCGTATGTGGGTACAACCTATCGTCTGACCGAACACTTCCACTACTGGACCAAGCACGCGCTGCTTAACGCCATCGCGCAGCCGGAACAGTTTGTGGAGATCGGAGAGAAGCTGGCGAACAAGCTCGGCATTGCCCACGGCGATACCGTGAAAGTCTCCTCTAACCGTGGCTATATCAAGGCCAAGGCAGTGGTGACCAAGCGTATTCGCACGCTGAACGTTCACGGTCAGCAGGTGGACACCATTGGTATTCCTATCCACTGGGGTTACGAGGGCGTGGCGAAGAAAGGGTTTATTGCTAACACCCTGACGCCGTTCGTCGGTGATGCGAACACGCAGACGCCGGAGTTTAAGGCTTTCCTCGTGAACGTGGAAAAGGTGTAACGGAGACGACTTATGGCTTATCAATCGCAAGACATTATTCGTCGTTCCGCGACTAATGGTTTCACTCCCGCGCCTCAGGCGCGGGACCACCAGCAGGAAGTGGCGAAGCTTATCGACGTGACCACCTGTATCGGCTGTAAAGCCTGTCAGGTGGCCTGTTCGGAGTGGAACGACATCCGTGATGAAGTCGGTCACAACGTCGGGGTGTACGACAACCCGGCGGACCTGACCGCCAAGTCCTGGACGGTAATGCGTTTCTCGGAAGTGGAGCAGAACGACAAACTGGAATGGCTTATCCGCAAAGACGGCTGTATGCACTGTGCGGATCCGGGCTGCCTGAAGGCGTGTCCGTCAGAAGGCGCTATCATTCAGTATGCCAACGGTATCGTCGACTTCCAGTCTGAGCAGTGCATTGGCTGCGGCTACTGCATTGCCGGCTGCCCGTTCGACGTGCCGCGACTGAACCCGGAAGACAACCGCGTCTACAAATGTACGTTGTGTGTTGACCGCGTAAACGTCGGCCAGGAGCCAGCCTGCGTGAAGACCTGCCCAACCGGCGCTATCCACTTTGGTTCCAAAGAGGATATGAAAACGCTGGCAGCAGAACGCGTGGGCGAGCTGAAAACCCGTGGTTACGACAACGCAGGCCTGTACGATCCGGCCGGGGTTGGCGGTACGCACGTGATGTACGTGCTGCACCACGCCGACAAGCCGAATCTGTATCACGGCCTGCCGGAGAACCCGGAAATCAGCGCGACCGTTAAGTTCTGGAAAGGCATATGGAAACCGCTGGCAGCGGTCGGTTTTGCTGCCACCTTCGCGGCAAGCATCTTCCACTACGTCGGTGTCGGCCCGAACCGCGCGGAAGAGGAAGACGACAACCTGCATGAAGAGAAAGACGAGGTGCGCAAATGAGAAAACGTGACACCATCGTGCGCTATACCGCGCCGGAGCGAATCAACCACTGGGTCACCGCCTTCTGCTTCATGCTGGCGGCGATAAGCGGGCTGGGATTCTTCTTCCCGTCCTTCAACTGGCTGATGCAGATCATGGGGACACCACAGCTGGCGCGTATACTGCACCCGTTTGTTGGCGTCATCATGTTCGCGTCGTTCATCATCATGTTTTTCCGATACTGGCACCATAACCTAATCAATCGGGATGATATCTTTTGGGCGAAGAATATTCGTAAGATCGTCGTCAACGAGGAAGTGGGTGATACCGGGCGTTATAACTTCGGCCAGAAATGCGTATTCTGGGCGGCGATTATCTTCCTGGTGCTGTTGCTGGTGAGCGGTGTGATCATCTGGCGTCCGTATTTTGCGCCTGCTTTCTCAATCCCGGTGATCCGATTTGCGCTGATGCTGCATTCATTTGCCGCAGTGGCGTTAATTGTGGTTATCATGGTGCATATTTACGCCGCCCTTTGGGTGAAAGGCACCATTACCGCGATGGTGGAAGGATGGGTAACCAGTACGTGGGCGAAGAAACACCACCCGCGCTGGTACCGTGAGGTCCGCCAGAAACAGGAAAAGTCATCTGAATGAGTATTCGCATAATCCCGCAAGATGAGCTGGGTTCGAGCGAAAAACGTACGGCGGAATATATTCCGCCGTTGTTATTCCCCAGACTCAAGAACCTCTATAACCGCCGCGCAGAGCGTCTGCGCGAGCTGGCAGAGAACAATCCTCTGGGCGACTTTTTGCGCTTTGCCGCGCTGATTGCCCACGCACAGGAAGTGGTGCTGTACGACCACCCTCTGCAAATGGATCTCACCGCGCGCATCAAAGAAGCCAATGAGCAGGGTAAACCGCCATTAGATATCCACGTGTTGCCGCGCGACAAACACTGGCACAAGCTGCTGCATTCGCTGATTGCCGAGCTGAAGCCGGAGATGAGCGGCACTGCGCTGGCAGTGATCGAGAACCTGGAAAAAGCGTCTGACATGGAGCTGGAAGAGATGGCGAGCGCGCTGTTTGCTTCCGACTTTACGCTTGTCAGCAGCGATAAAGCCCCGTTTATCTGGGCTGCGCTGTCGCTTTACTGGGCGCAAATGGCCAGCCTGATCCCAGGTAAAGCCCGCGCCGAATATGGTGAAGCACGTCAGTTCTGCCCGGTGTGCGGTTCAATGCCGGTTTCCAGCATGGTGCAGATCGGTACGACCCAGGGGCTGCGCTACCTGCACTGCAACCTGTGCGAAACCGAATGGCACGTGGTGCGCGTGAAGTGCAGCAACTGCGAGCAGACCCGCGATCTGAACTACTGGTCGCTGGAAAACGAAGAAGCGGCAGTAAAAGCCGAAAGCTGCGGCGACTGCGGCACTTACCTGAAGATCCTGTATCAGGAAAAAGACCCGAAAGTCGAAGCGGTTGCCGACGATCTCGCCTCGCTGATTCTGGACGCAAAAATGGAGCAAGAGGGCTTTGCCCGTAGCTCTATCAACCCGTTCCTGTTCCCGGGTGAAGGGGAGTAGTCTCCATTTTAGCCCGGTAAGCTATTTTGCCGCCGGGCTAACTAATGCGAGAGCGCAGGGATAACATGTTGAGGGTCATTGGCAATTGCACGCAGCAGTGCTTTAGCCGGTCCTGTGGGTGAACGTCTCCCTTGTTCCCAATTGCGTAAGGTATCGACGCTGACAGAAATTAAATTTGCAAATTTACTCTGTGACAATCCCGACGCCTGACGGATTTCTTTAATTTTCATCGCATCAATTTGAAACGTCCGCGACGGATCGCGTCTGCCCTCGGCAATTTCATTCATTTGGGCCATGCTTTGGGTTAACCGCTCAAACAGCGCTTTGTCCATTTACCACCTCTCAATAATCTTTTTCAGTACGGCTTTCTCAGTTGCCGACAGATCATCTTTGATTCCTTTGCGATAGATAAGCAGCAACCTACTTTCAAACTCACGCGTACGATGAAAATAGATGACCCGGACCCCACCACGCTTTCCCTTACCTCCAGCAAGCCAACGAATCTTTCGCAAGCCTCCTGTATTCTGGATCAGATCGCCATAATCAGGTTGCATAGCCAGGAATACCTGAAGTTTACGGTATTCATCGTCATCCAATAACAATTTGACGTCTTCAGTGAAAATTTCCGTTTCAATGAACAGCATAAAATATACGCCATTGGCTTATAGTAACAAACTCCCAATGTACGTCAATGACGTACCCCTCCCTTTTTACGTTATTAAGATAAAGTGAAAAAATCCACGCTTACCACGAGTGACATTTAGCCTTTGCGAACCGCTTTCCAGAATCGATTTCCCATGTAAATCCTCTATTTTCTTCCGCGATAACCCAGGTTATAACACTGTATATCCATACAGAAAAAGGCATTCACATGGCACTGGAAAAGGGTATAGATAAACTGGTTCAGGATTTTATTGCCGCAGGAAGGCCCGCTTCGAGTAGCCAGAGTATTGATGACCGGAGGGCGGGATATCTCGCCAGTACGGTGCTCGCCGGGGAGACAGAAACGCGCATAACGGTTGAAAAACTTGAACGTGAAGGTATGACTTTCCAGGTCTACTCACCACGTAACGCGGCCGAATTACTGCCCGCCGTTATTTATTATCACGGTGGTTGTTTTATTAGCGGCGGGTTTGAAACGCATGACCACCAGCTCCGCCAGCTGGCGTATTACGGTAACTGTCGCGTGATTGCCATAAAATACAGGTTGGCGCCAGAACATACCTTTCCGGCAGCACATGATGATGCGGAAAAAGGGGCAAACCTGGTACGGAAGTACGCGGATACGTTTGGGGTGGATACAAACCGGATCACCCTCTGCGGAGACAGTGCAGGTGGCCATCTGGCACTGGTGACGTCACTACGGCTCAAGAAGGCCGGAGTCTGGTTACCCGCACAGCTGATTCTTATCTACCCCATGCTTGATGCTACCGCCAGGTCCGAAAGCTACACCCGCAATGGCATGGATTATGTCATCACCCGCGATACGCTGTTGAGCGGCTTTGAAATGTATCTGGCCGAAACCGAAAAACTTCATCCTGAAGCCAGCCCGCTATGGCGAGAAGATTTGAACGGTCTGCCGCCTGTACACATTATTACTGCCGAATTTGATCCGCTATGCGATGAGGGAGAGACACTCTATCAATATCTGACAGAACAAGGCGTGGTGTGTACGGCTCAGAGCTGGTTGGGCGTGATCCACGGCTTCTACCAGCTTGGCGGTATCAGCCAGTCAGCACGGGAAGTCATACAAGATATCGCACGGCGAATTAATCCAGCCCGGCAATAAACCGGGCTGAATGAAGTTACTCTTCCTCGTTCCCACCCTCTTCATACGCGCCAAACGGCTTCGCAGGGAGAACGATGTAAGTACCTTCAAATACCGCACCCGATGTTTCGTCACCAAAAAGCTCAACCTGCATCTGCACGCGGGCTTTGCGGCCACGTGCCAGGCGGTCAAGGTCGCCACCGAGCGAACCCAGATCGGCAACGGCACTTGGCTTGCCGCTTATCGGTGCGCTATAGCGAATGTGGGCATCAGCAAGAATGATGGTGCCACCAAGATGGCGCTCGCGCAGCATCAGCCAGATAAGCCCCCAGCCAGTGAGCGTGGCCAGCGAGAAAAGGCTGCCAGCAAACAGCGTGTGGTGCGGATTCTGATTGCCGATTTCCGGCATCGTGGTGATGAATTTTTGCCCCGTATATTGCTGGATACGGACACCCATTTTTTCACTCAGAGGGATGTGCTGATACCAGGCCTGTTGAAGCTGCCCGCACCAGTCTGCACGATGCAAAATATCATCCAGCGTGGCAACGGGTTTAATCATCAGGAAATGGCGAACCGGGGTGGTTTGTGGTGTCGTGATTTCACCCTGGTTAACAAAACCCAGCTTAGCGAAAAACTCCACGGCATCTTCACGGGCGCTACAGGTCACGCGCTTTACGCCTTCCTGACGGGCGACGGACTCCAGCGTCATCGCCATCAGCGTGCCCAGACCTTTATCCTGTACTGAAGGATGCACTGCCATAAAACGAATGGAGGCTTCATTATCGGCGTTAATGTACAAACGCCCAACGGCGACGAGGTTACCCTCTTCATCCACCACCATCTGGTGATGCGCCATTGCATCCCAGGCGTCACGTTCAGAGCCCTGAGGCTGATGTAATGGCTTACGCAGCATTTCCCAGCGGAAATGGTAGTAAACGTCTAACTCTTCTTCTGTTTGCGGTACTCGAAGGTGATACATAGCTGTACTCTCTCTTGTTACCCGCGGCCACGCCGCCAGCTGGCTCATACCTGGAGCCAGAAAGTGACGGGGCCATCGTTCACCAGCGAAACCTGCATATCCGCAGCGAATCGTCCGGTTTGCGTATTCATTTCCTGTTGGCGACAACGCTCAACAAAGTACTCATAAAGCGCTTCTGCACGATCCGGTGCTGCTCCTTTGGAGAACCCCGGGCGCATTCCGCGCTCGGTGTCCGCAGCAAGCGTAAATTGCGACACCACCAGCACGCTGCCTCCCGCCTGCTGGACATTGAGATTCATCTTCCCTTCTGCATCGCTAAAGATGCGGTAGCCCAGCACACGCTCACACAAGCGGTTGGCTTTTTGTTCGTCATCTTCCTTTTCGACACCTAACAACACTAAAAGTCCTGGGCCAATTTCACCCGTCACCTCTCCCTCCACGGTGACGCTGGCACGGGTTACGCGCTGTATCAATGCAATCATGGTTGGTCTGCTTCTTGTTGTTTTTCAGCTTCTGCTGCTTTTTTGAGTTCTCGATATATCCCGAGAGTGACAGTTATTTCGGCGCCAAGCAAGACGATACACCAGGTCCAGTACACCCAGACAAACAAAATGGGGATCACCGCCAGCACACCGTAGATCAGCTGATAAGACGGGAACATGGTGATATAGAGAGCAAATCCTTTTTTCCCCAGTTCAAAAAGCACTGCCGCCACCAGCGCGCCTAACACGGCATCGCGATTGGGTACGCGTGTGGTCGGAACCACGCTGTATAGCAGCCAGAACGAGAGCCAGGACAATATCAGCGGGAAAAGCCGCAGCGCATTGTCGATAACGCCATTTAGCTCACTGGCCCAACGCAACGAGAGCAGATACGAGCTTATCGCCAGGCTTGCCCCCGCGAGCAGCGGCCCAAGTGTCAAAATCATCCAGTAAACGGCAAAAGAGTACACTCTGGGTCGAATCCGCTTACTGCGCCAGATAGTGTTCAGCGCACTATCAATGGCATACATCAGCAGTAACGCCGTCACGATCAACCCGCAGGCCCCAACGGCGGTCATCTTGTTGGAATTAGCAACAAACTGCTCGATGTAATTCTGAATCACATCCCCGGTGGCCGGAATAAAGTTAGCAAAGATGAAATGACGCAGCTGTAGGCTCACATCTGCAAACATCGGGAATGCAGAAAAAAGGGCAAAAACAACCGCCACCAGCGGCACTAACGAGAGCAACGACACGTAGGCAAGATTGCCCGCCAGTGTCGTCATGTTGTCCTCATCAATGCGATGCCAGAGAAGTTTCAGCCACGACCTGAGTGGGCGGGTATGGTGAGCGGCTTTTTGATGAACGTTTTTTAGCATAACTGCTTCGCGAAATAGTTGGGTATCGTCTCTTTTCCGGTCACCAGAATTGACGTGATACCTAACTGGTTAGCTCCCTCTATATTATCGGCGTTGTCGTCAAAAAAGACCGCATCCGCCGCTGAGTATCCTTCTGCCTGCAATACAGCCTGATAAATTCGCGCCTCAGGTTTGCGCATTCCCATCTCCTGCGAGAGATAGACGTGATCCGCTGCGGCATTTACCTCAGGGTATTCATCTGGCCAGAATGTCGTGTGCAGACGGTTGGTATTTGACAGGACCACCACACGGTGTCCTTGTTTGCGAAGTTTGTTCATGATGTCGGTGACTTCAGGGCGGATCGCCACAAAGACAGCCTGCCAGCCGTGAGCAAACTGCTCGTAACTTAATGACAGGTCCATTTCGTGACAAAAGCGCTCGGCAAACTCTTCATCACTGATTTCACCGCGCTCATGCTGATGGAAAGTCTCGCTCATCGCGAAGCTCTGTTTTAATGTCGCCAGCGGAACGCGGCTAAAATCGCTCCATGCGCCCAGCACCCGATTAAAATCGATATCGACGATTACATTTCCTAAGTCAAAGATATAAAGCATGTTTATCTCCTTTTCGCCGTGGAAAAGTAACTGTAGCGGGAAAGATAAGCTTTGGCTATGAACTGCGACATAACGCAGAAAAAGAAAAACCCCGCCACAAAGGACGGGGTTTTGCAGACTAAAAGAAGCGTGAATTAGTCTTCTTTCGGACCGCGCATCGCACGTTTACGATCGTTCTCGGTCAGGTGACGTTTACGGATACGAATTGACTGTGGAGTCACTTCTACCAGTTCGTCATCATCGATGAATTCCAGAGCTTGCTCCAGGGTCATCTTGACTGGTGGAACCAGAACCGTTGCTTCGTCAGTACCTGACGCACGCATGTTGGTCAGTTTCTTACCGGTCAGGCAGTTTACAGTCAGGTCGTTAGAACGACTGTGAATACCGATGATCTGGCCTTCGTAAACTTCAGCACCGTGACCCAGGAACAGCTTACCGCGGTCCTGCAGGCTGAACAGTGCAAACGCAACCGCTTTACCCTGACCGTTGGAGATCAGAACGCCGTTGTTACGCTGGCCCACGTCGCCTGGACGAACGTCGTCGTAGTGGCTGAAGGTGGAGTACAGCAGACCAGTACCAGAAGTCATGGTCATGAACTCTGAACGGAAGCCGATCAGACCGCGGCTTGGGATCACGTAGTCGAGACGTACGCGGCCTTTGCCATCTGGATTCATGTTTTTCAGGTCGCCTTTACGCTCACCCAGAGCCTGCATCACAGAACCCTGATGCTGCTCTTCAACGTCCAGCGTCACGTTTTCGAACGGCTCTTGTTTACGGCCATCGATTTCGCGGAAGATAACTTTCGGACGGGAAACCGCCATTTCGAAACCTTCACGACGCATGTTTTCGATCAGAACAGACAGGTGCAGCTCACCACGACCAGAAACGCGGAATGCGTCTGCATCCGGAGTTTCTTCAACGCGCAGCGCAACGTTGTGCACCAGCTCTTTGTTCAGGCGGTCAAGGATCTGACGAGAGGTAACGAACTTACCTTCTTTACCACAGAACGGAGAGGTGTTGACGTTGAAGAACATGGAAACGGTTGGTTCATCAACAGACAGTGCTGGCAGCGCTTCAACGTTCTGCGGATCGCAGATGGTGTCGGAGATGTTCAGCTCACCCAGACCGGTGATGGCGATGATGTCGCCAGCTTCAGCAACGTCACTCTCGATACGCTCAAGACCCAGGTGAGTCAGTACTTTACCGACTTTACCGTTACGGGTTTTGCCTTCGCTATCGATGATAGTCACCTGCTGGTTAGGCTTAACTTTACCGCGCTTGATACGACCAATGCCGATTACGCCAACATAGTTGTTGTAGTCGAGCTGAGAGATCTGCATCTGCAGGGTACCGTCGAGATCAACGTTTGGTGCAGGAACACGGTCAACAATCGCCTGGTACAGCGGGGTCATGTCTTCAGCCATGTCTTCATGGTCCAGACCTGCGATACCGTTCAGCGCAGAAGCGTAAACGATAGGGAAGTCCAGCTGCTCGTCGGTCGCGTCGAGGTTTACGAACAGGTCGAATACCTGGTCAACAACCCAGTCAGGACGCGCGCCAGGACGGTCAACTTTGTTAATTACAACGATTGGCTTCAGACCGTGGGCAAATGCCTTTTTGGTCACGAAGCGCGTCTGCGGCATTGGGCCATCCATTGCGTCAACGACCAGCAGAACGGAGTCTACCATGGACATTACACGTTCAACTTCACCACCGAAGTCGGCGTGCCCTGGGGTATCAACGATGTTGATACGGTAGTCATTCCATTTAATCGCGGTGTTTTTCGCGAGGATGGTAATCCCACGCTCTTTCTCCAAATCGTTGGAGTCCATCACGCGTTCTTGGGTTTCGGCACGAGCATCAAACGTACCGGATTGCTGCAGCAGCTTATCAACCAGGGTAGTTTTACCATGGTCAACGTGCGCGATGATGGCGATGTTACGCAAATTTTCGATCACAACTTTGCCTCAGGCATTTAGAAATAGCGCGTTATTGTACACGGATTAATCGCACTACAAAACAGGATCACAAACATCCCCCGCAAACAAGTATTGCAGAGATGCTTTGTGATCGCTTTCACGGAGCGGTAAAAGGGCTCTTTAACGTAAATTGCACCAATATGGTGCTCAATGTTCACATTGAAGCACTATACTGGTGCAACAAATCCATTGTGGTGCAGCCCTTTTGCACTATGGTGCGCATGATAACGCCTTTTTGGGGTGTTTTAAAAGTTGGCACAGATTTCGCTTTATAAAAAACATGGCAACACAGCCAGTACAAGACAGAAATTGAAGACCTCGTTACCACGACGACAATGACCAATCTGGAGAGTTAAGTATGTCCGCTGAACACGTTTTGACGATGCTGAACGAACATGAAGTGAAGTTTGTTGATCTGCGCTTCACCGATACCAAAGGTAAAGAACAGCACGTCACTATTCCTGCTCATCAGGTGAACGCCGAATTCTTTGAAGAAGGCAAAATGTTTGACGGCTCCTCCATTGGTGGCTGGAAAGGCATTAACGAATCCGACATGGTTCTGATGCCGGACGCTACTACTGCGCTCATTGACCCGTTCTTCGAAGAGCCAACTCTGATCATCCGTTGCGATATCCTCGAGCCAGGTACACTGCAAGGTTACGACCGTGACCCACGCTCTATCGCTAAGCGCGCAGAAGAGTACCTGCGTTCTACCGGCATCGCAGACACCGTTCTGTTCGGGCCAGAGCCAGAATTCTTCCTGTTCGACGACATCCGTTTTGGTGCTTCAATTTCTGGTTCCCACGTTGCTATCGATGACATCGAAGGCGCATGGAACTCCTCCACCAAATACGAAGGTGGCAACAAAGGTCACCGTCCAGGCGTGAAAGGCGGTTACTTCCCGGTTCCTCCGGTCGATTCTTCACAGGACATCCGTTCTACCATGTGTCTGATCATGGAAGAGATGGGCCTGGTTGTTGAAGCTCATCACCACGAAGTGGCAACTGCTGGCCAGAACGAAATCGCAACCCGCTTCAACACCATGACCAAAAAAGCGGATGAGATTCAGATCTACAAATACGTTGTGCACAACGTTGCGCACCGTTTCGGTAAAACCGCGACCTTCATGCCAAAACCAATGTTTGGCGACAACGGTTCCGGTATGCACTGCCACATGTCTCTGTCCAAGAACGGTACCAACCTGTTCTCTGGCGACAAATATGCGGGTCTGTCTGAGCAGGCGCTGCACTACATCGGTGGTGTTATCAAACACGCTAAAGCGATCAACGCCCTGGCGAACCCAACTACCAACTCCTACAAGCGTCTGGTCCCAGGCTATGAAGCTCCAGTAATGCTGGCTTACTCTGCCCGTAACCGTTCTGCTTCTATCCGTATCCCAGTGGTTGCGTCTCCGAAAGCGCGTCGTATCGAAGTTCGCTTCCCGGACCCGGCGGCTAACCCATACCTGTGCTTCGCAGCTCTGCTGATGGCTGGTCTTGACGGTATCAAGAACAAGATCCACCCAGGCGAAGCAATGGACAAAAACCTGTACGACCTGCCGCCAGAAGAAGCGAAAGAGATCCCACAGGTTGCCGGTTCTCTGGAAGAAGCACTGCAAGCGCTGGACGCAGACCGCGAGTTCCTGACTGCGGGTGGTGTGTTCACTGATGAAGCTATCGATGCTTACATCGCGCTGCGTATCGAAGAGAACGACCGCGTGCGTATGACTCCGCACCCAGTTGAATTCGAACTGTACTACAGCGTTTAAGTTTTAACGGGTTTCGCGCGACCTTTTCCGCGCGAATCCGAAAGCTGTTTTTTTGTTGCCGTGGAAACTTTCAGCCCATCTTCGGATGGGCTTTTTTCTCCACCAACAAACTGATCTCACGCGCTTTTTACGCCGAAAAAGCTATACTGCACTAAATTAGTGCAAACAACTCCAGGAGACTGCTGAATGGCAACTGGCACGCTGCCCGATGCTGGGCAGATCCTCAATTCTTTAATTAACAGTATCTTGTTGGTCGACGACGAGCTGGCCGTGCATTATGCCAACCCGGCGGCGCAGCAACTGCTTGCCCAGAGCGCACGCAAACTGTTTGGTACACCGCTCCCGGAATTGCTGAGCTACTTTTCACTGAATATTGGCCTGATGCAGGAAAGTTTGCAGGCCGGTCAGGGTTTCACCGATAACGAAGTGACGCTGGTGATAGACGGGCGTTCCCATATTCTTTCGCTGACGGCACAACGCCTGCCTGAGGGGCTTATTCTGCTCGAGATGGCGCCGATGGATAATCAGCGTCGCCTTAGCCAGGAACAGCTCCAACATGCCCAGCAGATCGCTGCCCGGGATTTGGTGCGCGGCCTGGCCCATGAAATCAAAAATCCGCTGGGTGGTTTGCGCGGAGCGGCGCAGCTGTTGACCAAAGCACTCCCCGACCCTGCGCTTGCCGAGTACACCAACGTCATCATTGAACAGGCAGACCGTCTGCGCAATCTGGTCGACAGACTGCTTGGGCCGCAGCAACCGGGAATGCATGTATCCGAAAGCATTCATAAAGTGGCCGAGCGGGTGGTGAAACTCGTGTCGATGGAGCTTCCTGAAAACGTCACGCTGGTGCGCGATTACGATCCAAGCCTGCCAGAACTGGCGCACGATCCTGATCAGATTGAACAGGTTCTTCTGAATATCGTGCGTAATGCCCTTCAGGCGCTGGGGCCTGATGGCGGTGAAATTATTCTGCGTACCCGCACCGCTTTCCAGTTAACACTGCACGGCGTGCGCTACCGACTGGCAGCGAGAATCGACGTTGAGGATAACGGGCCTGGCATCCCATCGCATCTCCAGGACACCTTGTTCTACCCGATGGTGAGCGGCCGCGAAGGCGGTACAGGGCTGGGGTTATCCATTGCCCGTAATTTGATCGATCAACACTCTGGCAAAATTGAATTTACCAGTTGGCCAGGTCATACCGAGTTTTCGGTTTACCTGCCAATTAAAAAATAAAGGTGACGTGTATGCAACGAGGGATAGTCTGGGTAGTCGATGACGATAGCTCCATCCGTTGGGTGCTTGAACGCGCACTCACGGGAGCGGGATTAAGCTGCACGACGTTTGAGAGCGGTAGCGATGTGCTTGATGCACTCACCACCAAAACCCCGGATGTTTTGCTGTCAGATATTCGGATGCCTGGCATGGACGGGCTGGCGCTCTTAAAGCAGATCAAACAACGCCACCCAATGCTTCCGGTCATCATAATGACTGCCCACTCCGATCTGGATGCCGCCGTCAGCGCGTACCAGCAAGGGGCATTCGATTATCTGCCAAAACCTTTTGATATTGACGAAGCGGTCGCTCTGGTTGAGCGCGCCATCAGCCACTACCAGGAGCAGCAACAGCCCCGCAACGCGCCCGTTTTTGGCCCGACGACGGACATCATTGGCGAAGCGCCTGCCATGCAGGATGTTTTTCGCATTATCGGTCGCCTGTCTCGCTCTTCCATCAGCGTATTGATTAACGGTGAATCGGGAACCGGTAAAGAGCTGGTCGCCCATGCGTTACACCGGCATAGCCCGCGGGCGAAAGCGCCGTTTATCGCCCTGAATATGGCGGCGATCCCGAAGGATTTGATTGAGTCAGAGCTGTTCGGCCATGAAAAAGGGGCCTTTACCGGCGCGAACACCATTCGCCAGGGTCGCTTTGAACAGGCCGACGGCGGGACACTTTTCCTGGATGAAATCGGCGATATGCCGCTGGATGTTCAGACCCGCCTGCTTCGCGTGCTGGCTGACGGGCAGTTCTACCGCGTAGGGGGTTATGCTCCCGTAAAAGTAGACGTGCGTATTATTGCCGCCACGCACCAGAACCTGGAGCAGCGCGTTCAGGAAGGCAAATTCCGTGAAGACTTGTTCCATCGTCTGAACGTGATCCGCGTTCACCTGCCGCCGCTGCGCGAGCGTCGCGAGGATATTCCTCGTCTGGCACGCCACTTCCTCCAGGTTGCTGCACGTGAGCTGGGTGTGGAGGCTAAACAGCTCCACCCGGAAACCGATGCCGCCCTCACCCGCCTGGCCTGGCCGGGTAACGTGCGTCAGCTTGAAAATACCTGTCGCTGGTTGACGGTCATGGCCGCCGGCCAGGAAGTACTGATTCAGGATTTACCGGGTGAGCTGTTCGAAGCCACCGCCCCGGAAAGCAGCACCGGACACGCGCTGCCAGACAGCTGGGCAACACTTCTGGCGCAATGGGCAGACCGCGCGCTTCGATCCGGTCATCAAAACTTGCTATCAGAGGCTCAGCCAGAGATGGAGCGCACGCTGTTAACCACTGCACTTCGTCATACTCAGGGCCATAAACAGGAAGCGGCTCGTTTACTGGGATGGGGACGCAATACCCTGACACGTAAGCTGAAAGAGCTGGGAATGGAGTGATTTTTACCGTTGTGTAAAAATGACTAATTGAGCGCAAATTGCTGTTATTTTGCGCTTTACTGTTCCGATGAGTTTTGTATGATCGTGCCCGGAAAATGGGGGGGATCATCATGCTGGAATCATTAGTGAATTTGCTCTCGAGCGGAGCAGCCGAAAGCCACACGCCGCAAACCGCCGTTGCTGCGGTATTGTGTGCGGCGCTGGTTGGGCTGTTTAGCTAGCGGGTTTGCACGTAAAAGCCGGGTGGCGGCTATGCCTTACCCGGCCTACCTTTCAACGCAATGCTGTGCGTATTAAATCACCCGCGAGAACTGTTGCAGACGCGCCTTCTGACGCAGGTACGCGTCGAAGCACATGCAAATATTACGAATCAGCAAACGCCCTTTAGGCGTGACCTCAATGGCACTCTCCGAGACATCCACCAGCCCATCTTTCGCCAGCGGCGCAATCAGCTTCAGGTCTTCCGCAAAATATTCGTTAAACACCAGATCCCACTGCGCTTCTGTCGCACTGAAATCGAGGCGGAAATTACAGATAAGCGCCTTAATCACATCACGGCGAATACAGTCATCCCGCGTTAACGCGATACCGCGCCACAGCGCATTACCCGTGTCATCGACCTGCTGATAGTACTGCTTTAACTCTTTCTGGTTCTGCGCGTAGCAATCACCAATCATGCTGATGGCTGAAACGCCCATCCCCAGTAAATCGGTATCGCCCTGGGTGGTGTAGCCCTGGAAGTTGCGGTGCAACACGCCTTCACGCTGTGCAATCGCCAGCTCATCGTCCGGGCGGGCAAAGTGATCCATACCAATAAACTGATAACCGGTATCGGTCAGCGAAGTGATGGTTTCCTGCAAAATATCCAGCTTCTGCTGGGCGGAAGGCAGATCCGCATCCTTGATTTTGCGCTGCGCAGCGAACAACGTCGGCAGGTGCGCATAGTTAAAGACGCTAAGGCGATCGGGATTGAGCTCGGCCACACGCTTCAGCGTAAAGGCGAAGCTTTCCGGCGTCTGTTTTGGCAGGCCATAAATCAGGTCAATGTTGGTCGACGTAAAGCCGATTTCACGCGCATGGTTCAGCAAGGCAAAGATAAAGTCTTCATCCTGCTCACGGTTCACCAGACGCTGCACTTCTTTGTTGAAATCCTGCACGCCCATACTCAGGCGATTGAAACCTTCAGCGCGTAAGTGATCCAGTACATCCAGCTCAATTTCACGCGGATCGACTTCGATCGAGATTTCAGCGTCATCGTTAAAACTGAAGTTGCCGCGCAGCAACGTCATCAAACGGCTGATTTGCGCTTTGTTGAGATAGGTTGGTGTACCGCCGCCCCAGTGCAGCTGGCTGACGTGGCGTCCAGCAAAGAGAGGCGCACGATGCAGGATTTCCTGTTCGAGCGCATCCAGGTATTGATCGGCCTTGTGCTGCTGGCGGGTAACAATTTTATTGCAGCCGCAGAAGTAGCAGAGCTTATGGCAGAACGGAATATGGACGTAGAGCGAAAGCGGGCGCTCAGGATAGCGCGCGACGGCCTGAAGAAATTCAGGTTCGCCGAAGGTATCGGTAAACTCCAGCGCGGTTGGGTATGACGTATAACGTGGCCCGGAATAGTTATATTTCTGGATTAGGGCCAAATCCCAGTCGATAGATGGTACAGACATGCTCACTCCTTCCGTTGGTGTCGCGTTCGTATACGGCGGCCCGTTCTGGCCCCATTGCGGGCCATCATTCGGGTGCGCAGCCACTTATGTCGCCGCGACAACCGCCGTAGTTTAACGAATAACCACACCAGATAACATATAACCGGAAGGGTTATAAGCAGGACTATCGTACCTGCCGGGTGCAAATGTTAGTTTCCACCCTTCAGAAGACGCATCATATCTTCCTGCTTCTCTTCTTCTTCTTCGTCATCTTCATCGTCGTAAGACAGACCAAGTTTCTGCATCAGCTCATCGATACGATCCAGTTTGGCATCAACCCAGGACTGCTCTTCAGCGGTCAGGGCTTCTCCCTCTTCAAGACGTTCCAGCAACGCGTCCAGGCGCTCATCGTTCTCCAGCATATCCAGCTCAGCCTGCGGTGAAAGCATAGGTTTCTCGCTCTTTGGTTTGTGCTGCTTAGTGACCGGGGTGTCTGTCACGCCCAGTTGAATGGGAGTTTTACTGCCGATACGCGGATCTTTCTGCTGCTTGTTTTTCGCAGAAGAAGACGATGCACCGCTACCGCTCGCACGGCTACCCGCAGCGTGACCACGATGCTTTTTATCGCGTTTGCGGTCGCGCGCTTCCTGGTTCAATTCTTCGCGCGTTTTACGGCGTGCTTTTGCAGGACGTTTAGCGCCTGCTGCGGAGGTCGGTTTTTTCATGGTGTATTGTCTTTAAGCCGTTTTCATCAGTATAGAATTGCGGCGAAATCTAGCAGAAAGCAAGCAAAGAAAAAAGGCGACAGAGCAATCTGTCGCCTTTTTTCCTGACTCACAACCCTTAACGGGTCAGACATTCCATGTTTGCCAACAACAAACCCTGTTTATCCTTTGGCTGATACCGTCCGTGATACGGTTCCCTTTCCTGTTTTAAACGCCTCCAGGCGCTCGTCATCCTGACAATCCTGAGTCTTCGCCTCCTGGCGCTCCTGACCCTTATCCTTAAGTCGTTATCCTGTTGGCATCCTCGCCTTGCCGCACACTTTACCTTGTTCCATTAAACTAACAAGCAACAGAAAGGTACAAAAGTGGATTTTAAGAAAATTACCTATATTTAACTTTATGATTTTAAATAGTTTGTATTTTTTAACACCTGCGATTTCTCTGAGATCTCCCATAGCATTTATGGCAGATTTCCTACACGTGTTGTAGTTATGGCCTACAGGGTTATCACGATGAGAAAAGCCTTTTGCCCGCATTCAGGTATAATCCCCCACAGATTACGATTTTTGGAGACGACCACGTGACTACCTGGAACTACCAACAGACGCATTTTGTCACCAGTGCGCCTGATATTCGCCACTTACCTTCTGATACAGGTATTGAAGTGGCATTTGCTGGCCGCTCCAATGCGGGGAAATCCAGCGCCCTGAATGCGCTGACCAATCAGAAAAGCCTGGCGCGTACGTCAAAAACGCCTGGCCGTACTCAGTTGATTAACCTGTTTGAAGTGGCAGACGGCAAACGTCTGGTCGACTTGCCAGGCTATGGTTATGCGCAAGTACCGGAAGAGATGAAGATCAAATGGCAACGCGCGCTGGGTGAATACCTGGAAAAACGCCAGTGCCTGAAAGGTCTTGTGGTACTGATGGATATTCGCCATCCACTGAAAGACCTCGATCAGCAAATGATCGACTGGGCTGTAGCGAGTGAAATTGCAGTGCTCGTGCTGCTGACGAAAGCCGACAAACTGGCGAGCGGCGCACGTAAAGCACAGGTGAACATGGTTCGCGAAGCGGTGCTGGCGTTTAATGGCGATGTGCAGGTTGAGCCATTCTCCTCGCTGAAAAAGCAGGGTGTCGACAAACTGCGTCAGAAGCTTGATAGCTGGTTCAACGAGCTGGAGCCCACGACAGAAGCGGAAGAAGAATAATAAAGCGCGCGGCAATGTCCGCGCTTTTTTTTGCCCGTAATTTTCTTTGGCGCAATAAAAAACGCCCCAGTCATTACTGACTGGGGCGGCTAAAATATTCAGCCAAATCCGATTACGTGAAGTAAAAGGTCTGAAAGATAGAACATCTTACCTCTGTACCCTACGTCTTTAACTCTACTCTTTTTTTAGCGATCGAAAAAGCACTTTTCGTAGTTTTTTTTCATTCTTTACATAGGGAATTCTAATGATCATCACAAAACGCACCTGGTTATGTTGCTAAGTTACATAAAAAGCGCGTTATTCGCCTGACCCTTAGTGAGCTTGATCCCAGTTTTCCCCACTCCCCACTTCCACCAGCAATGGCACATCCAGCTTCATGCTGCTTTCCATCAGTTCGTGGATCTTTTTCGAGACAGCGGCAAGGTCATCTTTATGCACTTCGAACACCAGTTCATCGTGCACCTGCATGATCATACGCACACGCGGTTTCTCGTGTTCCAGCCAGGCATCAACGGCAATCATTGCACGTTTAATGATGTCAGCCGCTGTACCTTGCATTGGGGCATTGATCGCTGCACGCTCTGCTCCGGCACGGCGGGCTGCATTGCTGGATTTGATGTCCGGCAGATAAAGACGACGGCCTTCCAGCGTTTCAACGTAGCCTTTCTCTTTCGCCTGGGCGCGGGTACGCTCCATATAGTCCAGCACACCCGGGTAACGCTCAAAGTAGAGATCCATATACTTCTGCGACTCTTTACGCGGAATGTTGAGCTGACGTGAAAGCCCGAATGCGCTCATGCCATAAATCAGACCGAAGTTGATCGCTTTTGCACTACGGCGCTGCTCGTTGGTCACGCTTTCCAGCGGCAGGCCAAACACCTCTGCTGCGGTAGCGCGGTGGATATCCTTGCCTTCGGCAAACGCAGTCAGCAAACCTTTGTCACGCGACAGATGCGCCATAATACGCAGTTCAATTTGCGAGTAGTCCGCAGAGACAATCAGGTAATCATCCGGGGCGATAAACGCCTGGCGGATACGACGCCCCTCTTCATTACGAACCGGGATGTTTTGCAGGTTTGGATCGGTCGATGACAGTCGTCCGGTCGCCGCAACCGCCTGGTGGTAGGAGGTATGCACGCGTCCAGTTTTCGGGTTAATCATCAGTGGCAGCTTATCGGTATAGGTCGATTTAAGCTTCGCAAGCCCACGATACTCGAGGATCACTTTTGGCAACGGATAATCCAGCGCCAGCTCCTCAAGCACTTCTTCAGAGGTCGATGGTGCGCCGCCAGGGGTTTTCTTCAATGGCTTGATACCCTGTTTTTCAAACAGGATCGTTTGCAGTTGTTTAGGCGATGACAGGTTAAACGCCTCGCCGGCCAGCTCATGCGCTTTTTGCTCAAGCTCGGTCAGACGTTGCGCCAGCTCACCCGAGTGGTTATGCAGCACCGTTGGGTCAATTTTCACGCCGTTGCGTTCAATACGGGACAACACCGGTACCAGCGGCATTTCGATATGCTGGAATACGTTCAGCGGGCCTTCGTTCTTCTGGAGCTTTGGCCACATCTTCAGATGCAGTTGCAGCGTTACGTCGGCATCTTCTGCCGCATAGCGGCCTGCTTCTTCCAGCGCAATCTGGTTAAAGGTCAGCTGATTTTTACCCTTCCCGGCAATCTCTTCAAAGGTAATGGTTTTGTGCTTCAGCCAGCGATCGGACAAGGAGTCCATATCATGACGGCCTGCAACGCTATCCAGAATGTAGGATTCCAGCATGGTGTCGAAGGCGATACCGCGCAGCTCAATACCGTAGTTTTGCAGGATGCCACGGTCATATTTGAGGTTTTGCCCCACCTTAAGGGCTTTTTCGTCTTCAAGGAGAGGTTTGAGCAATTCCAGCACGCGCTCACGAGGAATTTGATCCGGTGCGTCCAGGTAGTCATGCGCCACAGGGACATACGCCGCCAGACCCGGCTCCGTTGCAAACGAGAGACCCACCATATTGGCTGAGATGTTGTCGAGGCTGTCCGTCTCAGTATCGAACGCGAAGACCGGAGCCTTCTTCAGCTTTTCAATCCATGCAATTAACTGTGCTTCTTCAAGCAGGGTTTCATAGTGTTCAGAAGACAGGGCGTTCACCAGCTCTTCTTCCACTTCAACCTCAACCTCGATGGTTTCTTTTGGTTTTGCCGCAGGTTTAGCACCCTTCGCCTGCATCCATTTGCCTGCTTCTACGTCTGTCGTCCAGCGTTTGAATTCGTATTTTTTAAACAGGCTGAGCAGAGCGTCCGCTGACGGTTGCTGCACTTCAAGTTGCTCGCAGCCCAGCTCCAGCTCAACATCAGTTTTGATGGTTGCCAGTTTATAAGAGAGGTAAGCCAGATCTTTATTTTGCTCAAGCTTAGCCGCCATCGTCTTCGCGCCGCGGAATGTCAGGCTCGCGATTTTATCTGATTCACCGTAAAGCGTGTCCAGCCCGCCAAGCCCCTGCAGCAACGCCTGAGCCGTCTTTTCACCCACACCCGGTACGCCCGGAATGTTATCGGAGGAGTCGCCCATTAAGGCGAGGAAATCGATGATCAACTCTGGTGGCACACCGTATTTGGTGACCACTTCTTCCGGCCCCAGAATGGTGTTCGTCATGGTGTTAATCAGGGTGATCCCTGGGGTCACCAGCTGCGCCATATCTTTATCGCCGGTGCTGATAAGCACAGGACGGCCCAGTTTTTCGGCTTCACGCGCCAACGTACCGATAACGTCATCAGCCTCTACCCCGGACACCGCCAGCAGCGGCAGACCCATCGCTTTCACCATTGTGTGCAGCGGCTCTATTTGTGCGCGCAGATCGTCAGGCATTGGCGGACGATGAGACTTGTAGTCTTCGAATAATTCATCACGGAAGGTTTTCCCCTTCGCATCAAAAACAACGGCCGCATGGGTTGGTTGATACTGAAGGATCAGGCTGCGCAGCATGTTTAACACGCCGTACATCGCGCCGGTAGGCTCTCCTGCACTATTGGTCAGAGGAGGAAACGCATGATACGCCCGATACAGGTAAGAAGAGCCGTCGACGAGAATAAGAGGGTTTTCTGGGATCTGAACCATAATGTCCGTGCCTTTAATCAATTTATGGGTAAAGGATGCCACAGAAGGATGAAAACATCAGTTTTTAGCGCCGATTACAGAAAAAGATTTTGCGATCGTGAGGATCGCTCGCAAATTTCAATCTGTGGATAAGTTTGTGCATATTTTTGCTTCATATGAATAAGAGCCATAAAAATTATATACGGCATTCTATTTTTATTTTTAATATCAGTTAGTTGATTATTGATCCGAGATCTCTGGTGTCAACTGATGACAATTTACTCCATGTGGATATAAGCCTTGCCATTCCCACCATCATAGTGAAATCGTCTGCGGTTGCGTAAAAGCCTCAGGCTCGCGGTATGAAAGCGCCATTATTCTGTCTGTTTTCTGGTAAAATCAGCGCCCAGCGCCGAAAACCGGCCGCACCTTACAGCTAACTATCTGAAAAAGCTCATTATGTTGAGATTACTCGCTGCGATAACATTATTGTTAAGCATCATTTTAACTATTCTGGTTACCATCGCCTGTTCTGTGCCGATTATTGTCGCCGGAATAATTAAACTGCTGTTGCCTGTTCCCGCTGTCTGGCGAGCGGTTTCTGCATTTTGTAACTTTATGATGTACTGTTGGTGTGAAGGTTTGGCCATACTGCTCTACCTGAACCCGCGCCTGAAGTGGGATGTCGAAGGCCTGGAAAGGCTGAACAAAAAGAACTGGTATTTGCTGATCTGTAATCACCATAGCTGGGCAGATATCGTGGTTTTATGCGTGTTGTTCCGCAAACATATCCCGATGAACAAATACTTCCTGAAACAGCAACTGGCCTGGGTGCCTTTTATTGGTCTGGCCTGCTGGGCGCTGGATATGCCGTTTATGAAGCGCTATTCGCGCAGCTATCTGATCCGCCATCCTGAACGCCGCGGTAAAGATGTCGAAACAACGCGTCGCTCATGCGAAAAGTTTCGGTCACATCCAACTACCATCGTTAACTTTGTTGAAGGCTCGCGTTTTACAGAAGATAAACGCCAGCAAACGCGATCACCTTATCAGAACTTATTACCACCGAAGGCCGCAGGTATTGCGATGGCGCTTAACGTATTAGGGGAACAGTTCGATAAGCTGCTTAACGTCACCTTATGCTACCCGGAAAACGATAAGACGCCATTCTACGATATGCTCAGCGGCAAGCTGACGCGAATCGTTGTGCGAGTCGATCTGGTGCCTGTGGATGCAGAGTTGCATGGTGATTACGTTAACGATAAGAATTTCAAACGTCGTTTCCAGCTTTGGCTCAACACGCTCTGGAAAGATAAAGACGAGCAGATAAACAACATAAAATCTTCATACAAAAACGCCGGTCAGTGACCGGCGTTTTTTTTCTTACTTCTTCTCAACCAGATATTTCACGGTATCAGCATACTGTTGTACGAAGATATCCATGCTGCTGGTGTCCATGCCCTGCATGTTCAGCTGGTATTTGCCGTTAACATACATCGCCGGAACACCCTGCAATTGCAGGTCGGCTGCGGCTTTCTCTTGCTGAGCAACCAGAGATTTCACCACGAAGCTGTTCCAGGCCGCGTCATAATCTTCACCCTTCACACCTGCATCAACAAATACCTTACGGATATCGGCAGTGGTTTGTACGGTCTGGGTTTTCTGTACCGCTTCAAACATTGGGGAGGAGATCTTGTCTTCCACACCCAGGGCAATGGCAACCGCCCACGCCTGAGTCAGGTCTTTGCCCAATGGGCCCAGAAACTCAACGTGGTACTTGGTCATTTTGGTGCCTTCTGGCAGCTTTTTCTTCACGTTGTCAGAAACATGCAGCACCTGCTCAAACTCATAGCAGTGCGGGCAATAAAACGAGAAGAATTCCAGAACCTGTGGCTCGCCAGCAACTGGCTTATCGAGCGTGATGAACTGCTTGCCGTCGGTAAACTGAGCAGCAGAAGCGCTAAATGCCAGAATCATACCTGCCAGCGCCAGCCAAATTTTTTTCATGATCAACTTTCTCCTGGGTGTGTCTAATTAATACATCGGCGTTAATTGCAGAGGGGGTTCCTGAAGAACCTTAACCTGCTCGGTAAATGTGGATATCTGGTTGCGCCAGTAATCCTCCCCGGTAAGCCACGGGAAATTTCGGGGAAATGCGGGGTCATCCCAACGCCTGATTAACCATGCGAGATAATAAACAAAACGCATCGCACGTAAAGGCTCAATCAAGGCAATTTCGTCTGAATTAAAGGGGCTAAACTCTTCATAAGCTTCAATGATGGTTTCAAGCTGCATACGCTGCTCGGCTTTGTCTCCGTTGAGCAGCATCCACAGATCCTGAACGGCAGGCCCCATTCGGGCATCGTCCAGGTCAACAAACAGTGGGCCATCACGCCAGAGAATATTACCGGCATGGCAATCCCCATGCAGACGAAGCACTGGAATATCGTCGCGCCAGCATGACGTCACCGCATCGATAAGTTTATCCGTCGCAGCGAGAAAATTATCTTTCAGCATTGCCGGAATAAGCGCTGACGATTCGAATACCTGACGCGGCGCCAGAAGATATTCCTGAATGCTCATTGTCGGGCGAGCAATAAACGGTTTTTTACGGCCAGTCTGATGGATTCGCCCAAGATAACGCGCCACCCATTCCATTTGATCGATATTATCGGCTTCGAACTGGCGGCCACCCAGGCTGGGAAATACAGCAAAGTAGAATCCCTGGTGGATGAGCAACGTCTGGTTATTGAATTTCAGTGGTGCGGCAACAGGGACATCGTCCTCCAGCAGATCGTGGGCAAACTGATGTTCTTCCTGAATTTGTTCCGCTGACCAGCGCTCGGGACGATAGAATTTAACGACAAAACGCTGCCGATCCTCGTCCTGAAATTGATAGACGCGGTTTTCGTAGCTATTTAAGGGAGTTAACCCGGAATCCACCCGAATACCCTGCTCAAAGAGGGCATCCATAATGGTATCCGGGTGCAATGTCTGGAAAGTAAAAGCCTGGTCGTTCATCCGATCATCCGGAAAATATACGAATGATTCAGGATATCATCTTGTGGCGATTTCGGAGTCGGCGCTTACAAGCTTTTACTCTTTAATTACGCCACGTGCGCGCAGTAATGCGGTTTTAAAATCTTCCTCATAATCTTTCTGAATACCCGGAATAACAGCATCTTTTGCGGAGTCGCGCATTTTAAGGTGATAGATCAGGATGTCATCAGAAAGGTCCGTCAATTCACCGTCATAACCTGACTCTTTCGCCAGTTTCTGCAAAAATTGCATCAGATTCAGCTCTGGCTCTTTTTGCCAGGCCGGCTGGAGGAGTTCAATAACTTCATTCAGACGTTTACATTTCATGGTGGTGCTCCTTTCATTTAGAAAGACACGTTAGCAGGGTCAATCCCACAATAAAAGAGGCGATATTCGTGAATCGACATCAGGAAATTACCGGAGTCGTTCTGGCAGGTGGAAGAGCAACGCGCATGGGAGGGAAAGATAAGGGGCTTGAGGCGCTAAACGGTAAGCCTTTATGGAAACATGTCGCCGATACCCTGTCAGGCCAGGTGGAATCAATCGCCATTAGCGCTAACCGCAATATTGATATTTATCAGCGCAGTGGGTTTACCGTCTATCAGGATAACCTTGCGGATTACCCGGGCCCTCTGGCTGGAATGCTCTCGGTGATGCAGCAATCCCAGGGGGAGTGGTTTCTCTTTTGCTCTTGCGATACGCCTTTTATTCCGTCTTGCCTGGTTGAGCGCATGGCGATGCAACGAGGCGAATCACCCGTTGTCTGGGTGCATGATGGTGAACGAGATCATCCGACAATTGCATTAATTAACAAAACGTTAGTCCCTGACCTGCAAACGTATCTTGCGGCGGGAGAACGGCGGGTGATGGTATTTATGCGCCAGTCTGGCGGGCATTCAGTTGATTTTAGCGATCTGAAGTCGGCGTTTATCAATGTGAATACAACGGAAGATCTACAGATGATGCAGGTGAAACAATGACACTGGTTTTAGCCATTTCAGCATGGAGTGGAACAGGTAAAACCACACTCCTGAAAAAACTGATACCCGCTCTTTGCGACAAAGGGATCCGCCCGGGATTAATCAAACATACTCATCACAATATGGACGTAGATAAACCCGGCAAAGACAGCTACGAACTTCGCAAAGCAGGTGCAGCGCAGACGATGGTGGCCAGTAGCCAGCGCTGGGCATTAATGACAGAAACGCCTGATGAAGCACCGCTGGATCTCGCTTATCTGGTCAGTCGGATGGATCATTCGTTGCTGGATTTGGTCCTGGTAGAAGGATTTAAGCATGAAGCCGTGCCGAAAATACTGCTTTTCAGACGCGACGCGGGGCACGATATCGCTGAATTAACGCTTGATGAACATGTTATTGCAGTGGCCAGCGATATCGGGTTAGACCTGCCTGTACCTGTGCTGGATTTGAATGATGTGGATGGGATTGCAGAGTTTATTGTGGCGTGGAGTGCGATCTGACTTGCAAAAGCGGTAGTTCAGAAACGCAAAAAGGCCATCCTTGCGGATGGCCTCTTCACTTATTTGATGCCTGGCAGTTCCCTACTCTCACATGGGGAGACCCCACACTACCATCGGCGCTACGGCGTTTCACTTCTGAGTTCGGCATGGGGTCAGGTGGGACCACCGCGCTAAAGCCGCCAGGCA
>NZ_VWWW01000011.1:0-87763 GCF_011752765.1 Enterobacter sp. Tr-810
TAGTAAGCCGGTGCATAAATCCGGTGGTTACAGAAGTCTTCGGTGGAGCGGTAGTTCAGTCGGTTAGAATACCTGCCTGTCACGCAGGGGGTCGCGGGTTCGAGTCCCGTCCGTTCCGCCACTTATTAAGACATTAAGCCTGCTATATCTTAGCAGGCTTAATGGTAAGAAAATTTAGGGGCGTAGCTCAGTTGGTAGAGCACCGGTCTCCAAAACCGGGTGTCGCGAGTTCGAGTCTCTCCGCCCCTGCCATATATAATCCTTTGCTTAGGCAAAGGATTTTTTTTTGCCTTTATAATAGTAAAATCCCGCCTCTGAAAATGCTACCTGCGTCCATGCAGGTGATTAGCATCATTCCATTATGTTGATTTTCAACAGATCTTTTATCTGAGATTGTTTGTCGCTGTTCTGCAACCAGATGGCATAGAGCGGTCTTGAGAGCGTTGTGGAATCCGCCACAGTATGCAATTCCGGCTTATTGTCCGCCCAACGCGTGGGTAACCAGGTGCAACCTTTGAGCAAAGAAAGCTGCTGACAGGCGATCTCAGCCGAGCTTGTGGTGAGCTGAGGCACGTCATCACTTGCGATCAATCCAGCCTCATGTTGTTGAAAATCCGGCCCCCATTCCAGGCGTAAATAGTTAAGATCAGCTTTCATCATCGAGGGTTCAGAGGCATACAGCGAAAGGCTAAATTGCCCAATAATCTGGCTGCTAAATTCGTCCATTTTGGGGGCTTCTGTCGTGATCAGGAGATCCAGCTGGCGTTCGTGTAATTGCTTAACCAGCGACTGACGTTGCGCAATTCTTGCTTCAAACTGTAGGTGGTTATGGGAACGATATAGCCGGGTAAGCCATTGACTGAGCATACATTCCCATAGCGATGCGCTGGCCCCAATAGAGAATTCGTTATGCCGTGAGGTATGCGCAACCTCCTTGCGCGCCGCTTGCCAGGTATTCATCAGCGTTTCTGCATAGGGCAATAGTTTTTCACCGGCAGGCGTCAAACGGATGTTGTTGCGATGGCGAGTAAAAAGATTCACACCCAGCTGATTCTCCAGCTGACGAATACGAAAACTGACCGCAGACTGCGTCAGGTAAAGGGCTTCCGCTGCTCGCCCGAAGTGACGCGTTCTGCTCACTTCGAGGAAAGTTTTTAGCAATTCCGTATCCACATCTTTCTCCGCAAAATTATTTGTCGTTATGATTTAAATGTTTTGTTTTACACTCTGTCAAGCGTAACTAATACTCCGCGCCATAAATAGCTCGGCCAAAGAATTAGGAGCGTGTAGGATGGCGGAAAGCTTTACGACGACGAATCGTTTTTTCGACAATAAAAATTATCCGCGCGGGTTCTCTCGCCATGGTGACTTCACCATTAAAGAGGCACAACTGCTTGAGCGTCACGGTTATGCCTTCAACGAGTTGGATCTGGGGAAACGTGAACCAGAAACGGAAGACGAAAAACAGTTTGTTGCAGTTTGCCGTGGCGAGCGTGAGCCGGTATCAGAACCAGAACGCGTATGGGTTAAGTATATGGCGCGTATCAAGCGTCCTAAGCGTTTCCACACCCTGTCTGGCGGTAAGCCGCAGATGGAAGGTGCTGAAGATTACACCGAGTCTGACGACTAGTGTGACAAGAAAAGGGGCTATGGCCCCTTTTTTTACGCCAGCATTTTTTGCAGATGCAGTAGCAAACGGTCGATTGCACGATAGCTCAATGCTTCTTGCAGATGCTGCCTCTGGATTTCAATACACCCTTCAACATCAGCGATAGTCCTGGCGACTTTCAATAAACGCTGCCAGGCACGAATGGAAAGCCCAAACCGTACCAGGGTATCCTCCAGCCAAAGTGCATCCTCCGGGGCCAGATGGCAGAATCGCCGAATTTCCGCATTATCAAGATAAGCATTGAGTTTGCACTGACGGGCATATTGATTCGCCTGGGCAGTGATAACTCTTTCGCGCACTTCCGCTGAAGTTATTCCCTGTCCGTTGTTCTGGCTGAGTAGCCCGGGGGGCGGAAGAGGGATCTCCAGCGATAAATCGAACCGGTCGAGGAAAGGACCTGATAGCTTTCCAAGATAGCGAAGCGTCTGCTCGGGCGTACACCGGTTATGGTTCCCCTGGTAGTGTCCTGTTGGACTGGGGTTCATCGCAGCAACCAGCTGGAACCGTGCAGGGTAACTGATTTTTGCTCGTGTCCGGGAGATGTGTATTTGTCCCGACTCAATCGGCTCACGCAGGGCGTCCAGAACACGTCGTTCAAATTCAGGCAGTTCATCAAGAAACAGGATGCCATTGTGCGCCAGCGATATTTCGCCAGGCCCGGGGATTGAGCCCCCACCCACCATTGCTGCCAAAGAAGCACTGTGGTGCGGGGAGCGAAAGGGGCGCTGCCGCCACTGCTTTTGCAGTGATGTTGAGCTAACGAGGCTAAATATGGCGGCGCTTTCAAGCGCCTCGCGATTGTTTAATGGCGGCAGTAAGCCATTCAGGCGGCTTGCCAGCATTGTTTTGCCTGTTCCTGGTGGGCCAATCAATAAGAGGTTATGCCCACCTGCGGCGGTAATCTCCAGGGCCCGCTTACCCTGTTCCTGACCAATAATATCGCGGAGATCGTCCCGGTTATCCGGCAGGATATCTTCGGCCTCCCGTGGTTCGGCAAGCTCATGTCGCCCCTCCAGGTACGCACAAACCTCCTGTAGATGGCCGGCTATCAGGCACCCTTTTTCTGCAATCAGGCTCACTTCAGGAGAATTTTCATTGGCCACAATGATTTGTCGGCCTGCGCTTATCGCTTCCAGGGCACCTGAGATCGCTCCAGGAACGCCTCTTAATGAGCCTGTAAGAGCAAGTTCGCCGATGAACTCATACGAGCCTAGCCTGGTGGTATTCAGCTGCTCAGAAGCGGCGAGAAGCGCAATAGCGATAGGTAAATCATATCGTCCTCCCTCTTTGGGTAAGTCAGCGGGTGCCAGGTTGATGGTAATTTTTCTGGCAGGGAAGGTATAACCGCTATTGATGATGGCGCTACGCACCCGATCCCTGGCCTCTTTTACGGTGGTTTCTGGTAGCCCAACGAGAGTGAGCCCTGGCAGGCCATTACTCAGATGTACTTCAACAGAAATCAGTGGTGCCTTCACACCAATAGCGGCTCGTGTATAAACAACCGACAGTGACATAGAAACCCTCCTTGTCGGGCAACTATGCCAGTTCGTGTTTTTGTTGTTGAACGCATATTCGCGACTTTACGAGTCGTATTCACCACTTTTAGCGACTAAGTGCAATTGTTGCATCAGGATGGAATCGGTACCGCAAAGAGGGATAACTCCCCGTTTTGAGCGCTGGCGGGAACGTAAAAAAATGAAAAAAATTCATTTTCTATTTTCCTCATATAAAACAAAGATTTTTAGAAAAATCATTCGCGTGCTAAACAAATGCGTCATAAATAAATCTTGTGTTTGATTCAAAATCTGTGATACCTCTTTAGGTATTCCTTCGAACAAGATGCAAAAAGAACTGAAAATGACAGCCCTTCTACGAGTGATTAGCCTGGTCGTGATTAGCGTGGTGGTGATTATTATCCCACCGTGCGGGGCTGCACTTGGACGAGGAAAGGCATAGAAATCAAGCCTTAACGAACTAAGACCCCCGCACCGAAAGGTCCGGGGGTTTTTTTATGACTAAAAAACTTAAACGAGGAGCAGAGAATGACGACTAGCACAAAATTCTGTTTCTCCCGATTTATGACGGGGAACTAACTATGAATGGTGCACAGTGGGTAGTACATGCGTTGCGCGCACAGGGAGTCGAAACAGTCTTCGGTTATCCGGGGGGCGCAATTATGCCGATTTACGATGCACTGTATGACGGCGGCGTGGAACACCTGTTGTGCCGACACGAGCAGGGTGCTGCAATGGCGGCCATTGGCTATGCGCGCTCTACGGGTAAAACTGGCGTCTGCATGGCAACATCTGGCCCGGGCGCAACCAACCTGATCACCGGCCTGGCTGATGCACTGCTTGATTCTGTTCCTGTTGTTGCCATCACCGGCCAGGTGGCTTCTCCGTTCATCGGTACCGATGCTTTCCAGGAAGTTGACGTACTGGGCCTGTCACTGGCCTGCACCAAGCACAGTTTCCTCGTTCAGTCTCTGGAAGAGCTGCCGCGCGTAATGGCGGAAGCGTTTTATGTTGCCAGCTCTGGCCGCCCTGGCCCGGTTCTGGTTGATATCCCGAAAGATATCCAGGTTGCTCTGGGTGAGCTGGAGCCGCATTTCTCCACCGTTGAAAGCGACGATGTTTTCCCGCATTCCGAAGTGGACGCGGCGCGTCAGATGATAGCGGAAGCGCAAAAGCCGATGCTGTATGTCGGTGGTGGTGTGGGCATGGCGCAGGCCGTACCTGCCTTGCGGGACTTTATCGCCGCCACCCAAATGCCAGCCACCTGTACGCTGAAAGGCCTTGGGGCGGTAGAGGCAGATTACCCATTCTATCTGGGCATGTTGGGGATGCACGGCACCAAAGCCGCCAACCTGGCGGTTCAGGAATGCGACTTGCTGATTGCCGTAGGCGCCCGTTTTGATGACCGCGTAACCGGCAAGCTGAATACCTTCGCGCCGAATGCGAGGGTGATCCACATGGATATCGACCCTGCGGAAATGAATAAGTTGCGTCAGGTGCACGTGGCCCTTCAGGGCGATCTCAACGCGTTGTTGCCTGCTTTGCAGCAACCACTGAGCATCAATGAATGGCGTCAACACGCGGCAGAAATGCGTGCTGAACATGCCTGGCGTTACGACCATCCGGGTGAAGCCATCTACGCGCCGTTGTTGCTGAAGCAGTTGTCCGACCGTAAACCGGCAGACAGCGTGGTGACAACCGATGTGGGCCAGCATCAGATGTGGTCCGCGCAGCACATGACCTACACTCGCCCGGAAAACTTCATCACTTCCAGCGGGCTCGGCACGATGGGCTTTGGCCTGCCAGCTGCGGTAGGCGCACAGGTTGCCCGCCCGAACGATACCGTTATCTGTATCTCCGGTGACGGCTCTTTCATGATGAACGTTCAGGAACTGGGCACCGTTAAGCGTAAGCAGTTACCGCTGAAAATCGTATTGCTCGATAACCAGCGCTTAGGCATGGTTCGCCAGTGGCAACAGCTGTTCTTCCAGGAACGCTACAGCGAAACCACCCTGACCGATAACCCCGATTTCCTCATGCTGGCCAGCGCGTTTGGTATCCCCGGCCAGCACATCACCCGTAAAGACCAGGTTGAAGCGGCACTCGACACTATGCTGTCAAGCGAAGGGCCTTACCTGCTTCATGTCTCAATCGACGAGCTTGAGAATGTCTGGCCGTTGGTACCGCCAGGTGCCAGTAATTCACAAATGCTGGAGAAATTATCATGATGCAACATCAGGTCGCCGTGCAGGCTCGCTTCAACCCAGAAACTTTAGAACGTGTTTTGCGTGTGGTCCGTCATCGTGGTTTTCAAATTTGCTCTATGAATATGGAGACGGCCACAGACGCACAGAACATCAGTATCGAATTAACCGTTGCCAGCGCGCGGTCGGTCGACTTACTGTTTAGTCAGTTAACAAAACTGGTAGACGTTGCCCATGTTGCCATCTGCCAGAGCACAACCACATCACAACAAATCCGCGCTTAAGCGCGACAGGAAGAAAAAATGACGACGAAAAAAGCTGATTACATTTGGTTCAATGGTGAGATGGTTCGTTGGGAGGACGCGAAAGTCCACGTGATGTCCCACGCGCTGCACTACGGTACTTCCGTGTTCGAAGGCATCCGTTGCTACGATTCTCACAAAGGGCCAGTGGTGTTCCGCCATCGCGAACACATGCAGCGTCTGCATGATTCAGCCAAAATCTATCGTTTCCCTGTTTCTCAGACCGTTGATGAGCTGATGGAAGCGTGTCGTGAAGTGCTGCGTAAAAACAACCTGTCCAGCGCGTATATTCGTCCGCTGGTGTTTGTTGGCGATGTGGGCATGGGTGTTAACCCGCCAGCCGGCTACACCACCGATGTGATCATTGCTGCGTTCCCGTGGGGCGCCTACCTGGGTGCTGAAGCACTGGATCAGGGGATCGACGCAATGGTTTCTTCCTGGAACCGCGTGGCACCAAACACCATCCCGACTGCTGCAAAAGCGGGCGGTAACTACCTTTCCTCTCTGCTGGTTGGCAGCGAAGCACGTCGTCATGGTTATCAGGAAGGTATCGCGCTGGATGTGAATGGCTATATCTCTGAAGGCGCAGGCGAAAACTTGTTTGAAGTGAAAGACGGTATCCTGTTCACCCCGCCGTTCACCTCTTCCGCGCTGCCAGGTATCACCCGTGATGCCATTATCAAACTGGCGAAAGATCTGGGTATCGAAGTGCGCGAGCAGGTCCTGTCTCGTGAATCCCTGTATCTGGCCGACGAAGTATTCATGTCCGGTACCGCCGCTGAGATCACGCCAGTTCGTAGCGTAGATGGTATTCAGGTGGGTGAAGGCCGTTGTGGCCCAGTCACTAAACGTATTCAGCAGGCATTCTTTGGCCTCTTCACCGGTGAAACGGAAGATAAATACGGCTGGTTGGATCAAGTTAACAACTAAGTATAAATATGGGACGGCACGCACCGTCCCATTTAATAGTCAGACGGGAGTAAATAAAGCATGCCTAAGTATCGTTCCGCCACCACCACCCACGGCCGTAACATGGCGGGGGCCCGCGCGCTGTGGCGCGCCACCGGGATGACCGACGCCGATTTCGGCAAGCCAATTATCGCCGTGGTTAACTCCTTTACGCAGTTCGTACCGGGCCACGTGCACCTGCGCGATTTGGGTAAACTGGTTGCCGAGCAAATCGAAGCCTCTGGCGGTGTGGCGAAAGAGTTCAACACCATTGCTGTTGATGATGGTATCGCAATGGGCCACGGGGGGATGCTTTATTCACTGCCGTCGCGCGAGCTGATCGCCGACTCGGTCGAGTACATGGTGAACGCCCACTGTGCTGATGCGATGGTCTGTATCTCCAACTGCGACAAAATCACCCCGGGGATGCTGATGGCTTCCCTGCGTCTGAACATTCCGGTGATCTTCGTTTCCGGCGGCCCAATGGAAGCGGGTAAAACCAAGCTTTCCGACAAAATCATCAAGCTCGACCTCGTTGATGCGATGATTCAGGGTGCGGATCCGAAAGTCTCTGATGAGCAAAGCGATCAGGTTGAACGCTCCGCGTGCCCGACCTGTGGCTCCTGTTCCGGCATGTTCACCGCAAACTCCATGAACTGCCTGACCGAAGCGCTGGGTCTGTCCCAGCCGGGTAACGGTTCACTGCTGGCGACCCACGCCGATCGTAAACAGCTGTTCCTCAACGCGGGCAAGCGCATTGTCGAGCTGACCAAACGCTACTACGAGCAGGACGATGCCAGCGCGCTGCCGCGCAATATTGCCAGTAAAGCCGCGTTCGAAAACGCCATGACCCTGGATATCGCCATGGGCGGTTCCACTAACACCGTTCTGCACCTGCTGGCTGCCGCGCAGGAAGCAGAAATCGACTTCACCATGAGCGATATCGATAAGCTGTCCCGCAAAGTGCCGCAGCTGTGTAAAGTCGCGCCAAGTACCCAGAAGTACCACATGGAAGACGTGCACCGCGCAGGTGGTGTGCTCGGTATTCTGGGCGAGCTGGATCGTGCGGGTCTGATGAATCGCGAAGTGAAAAACGTGCTGGGTCTGACGCTGCCAGAATCGCTGGACAGATATGACGTGATGCTGACTAAAGACGAAGCGGTGAAAAACATGTTCCGCGCGGGCCCGGCCGGTATTCGTACCACCCAGGCATTCTCGCAGGATTGCCGCTGGGACACTCTGGATGACGATCGTGCTGAAGGCTGCATCCGATCGCTTGAACACGCGTACAGCAAAGACGGCGGTCTGGCTGTCCTTTACGGCAATTTCGCTGAAAACGGCTGTATCGTCAAAACCGCGGGTGTGGACGACAGCATCCTGAAATTCACCGGTCCGGCCAAAGTGTACGAAAGCCAGGACGAGGCGGTAGACGCTATCCTCGGCGGCAAAGTCGTGGAAGGTGATGTGGTTGTGATCCGCTATGAAGGTCCGAAAGGCGGACCGGGGATGCAGGAGATGCTCTACCCAACCACCTTCCTGAAATCCATGGGCCTCGGTAAAGCCTGTGCGCTGATCACCGACGGTCGTTTCTCTGGCGGTACATCCGGTTTGTCTATCGGCCACGTTTCCCCTGAAGCGGCGAGCGGCGGCAATATCGCCATCATCGAAGATGGTGACCTGATCGAAATCGACATCCCAAATCGCGGTATTCAGCTGAAACTGAGCGACCAGGAAATCGCGGCGCGTCGTGAAGCACAAGAAGCGCGCGGTGACAAAGCCTGGACGCCGAAAGATCGTCAGCGTGAGGTTTCCTTCGCTCTGCGTGCTTACGCAAGCCTTGCCACCAGTGCAGATAAAGGCGCGGTGCGCGATAAATCGAAACTTGGGGGCTAATGATGGCCGAATCACAACCCTTATCCGCCGCCCCTGAGGGGGCGGAATATCTTCGGGCGGTGCTACGCGCACCGGTCTATGAAGCAGTGCAGGTCACTCCACTGCAAAAAATGGAAAAGCTCTCCTCGCGCCTCGACAACGTGATTCTGGTGAAGCGTGAAGACCGCCAGCCAGTACACAGCTTTAAGCTGCGCGGTGCTTACGCGATGATGGCCGGGTTGAGCGACGAGCAAAAAGCACGTGGCGTGATCACTGCCTCTGCGGGCAACCACGCTCAGGGTGTGGCGTTCTCCTCTGCCCGCCTGGGGCTGAAAGCGCTGATTGTGATGCCGGTTGCCACGGCAGATATCAAAGTGGATGCGGTGCGTGGTTTTGGCGGCGAAGTGCTGCTTCACGGCGCAAACTTTGACGAAGCAAAAGCCAAAGCCATCGAGCTGGCGCAACAGCAGGGTTTTACCTGGGTGCCGCCATTCGATCACCCGATGGTGATTGCCGGACAAGGTACGCTGGCACTGGAACTGCTACAACAGGATGCTCACCTTGACCGCGTATTCGTGCCGGTTGGCGGTGGCGGCCTGGCGGCAGGCGTGGCAGTGCTGATCAAACAGCTGATGCCGCAAATCAAAGTCATTGCCGTGGAAGCGGAAGACTCAGCCTGCCTGAAAGCGGCGCTGGATGCCGGACATCCGGTGGATCTGCCGCGAGTCGGATTGTTTGCCGAAGGCGTGGCCGTTAAACGCATCGGCGATGAAACTTTCCGCCTGTGTCAGGAGTATCTCGATGATATCGTCACCGTTGATAGCGATGCTATCTGTGCGGCGATGAAAGACTTGTTCGAGGATGTTCGCGCGGTGGCGGAACCTTCTGGCGCGCTGGCGCTGGCAGGGATGAAAAAATACATCGCACAGCACAACATTCGCGGCGAGCGTCTGGCGCATGTGCTCTCTGGCGCCAACGTTAACTTCCACGGTCTGCGCTATGTGTCCGAGCGTTGCGAGCTGGGTGAACAGCGCGAAGCCCTGCTGGCGGTGACCATCCCGGAAGAAAAAGGCAGCTTCCTGAAGTTCTGCCAGCTGCTTGGCGGCCGTTCAGTGACGGAATTTAACTATCGCTTTGCTGACGCCAAAGATGCCTGCATTTTTGTTGGTGTGCGCCTGAGTCGCGGCCTGGAAGAACGCAAAGAGATCCTCAACATGCTGCACGAAGGTGGCTACAGCGTGGTGGATCTTTCCGACGATGAAATGGCGAAGCTGCACGTTCGCTACATGGTGGGCGGGCGTCCGTCGAAGCCGCTCCAGGAACGTCTGTACAGTTTCGAGTTCCCGGAATCACCAGGGGCGTTGCTCAAGTTCCTGCATACGCTGGGTACGCACTGGAACATTTCCCTGTTCCACTACCGTAGCCACGGTACGGACTACGGTCGCGTGCTGGCGGCATTCGAACTGGGCGAGCACGAACCTGATTTCGAAACACGGCTGAACGAACTGGGTTACGACTGTCACGACGAAACCCATAACCCGGCGTTCAGGTTCTTCCTGGCTGGCTAGAGGTTGGGCTGTACGTAGGCTGGGTACCGGCTTCAGTGGTTCGGCAATATGTTCCAGAACGCATCAATAAGCGGCTCATGCAGCCGCTTTTTTTGTGCGCACACGCCAAGCTCAAATGGCGTTTTTTCATCGCTGCGCTCTAAAATCATCACGCGATTACGAACCGGCTCCGGGCTGTTTTCCAGCACCACTTCCGGCAGCAGCGCCACGCCGCAACCCAGCGCTACCATCGACACCATCGCCTCATGGCCACCGACCGTGGCGTAAATCGACGGGTTACTGATTTTCTGACGGCGGAACCACAGCTCAATGCGGCGGCGCACCGGGCCCTGATCGGCCATGATAAACGGCACCGTTGACCAGTCTGGCTTTTCCACCGACACCTGGTTACGCACCGGGCAGGGCAGTGCCGGGGCGATCAGCACTACCGCCAGATTTTCCAGCATTGAGAACGCAACGGCGCCAGGCAACATCTCCGGTTTCCCGGCAATGGCGAGATCGGCTTCTCCCGTCACCACTTTTTCCATGGCATCGGCTGCATCACCGGTCGTGAGCTTGATTTCGACCGACGGGTGCTCCGCGCGGAATCTGTCGAGGATTGGCGGCAGGTGGCTATAGGCCGCCGTCACAGAACAAAAAATATGGAGTTCGCCGGAGAGCGACGGCCCTTGCTGGTCGATGGTGTGGCGTAGCTGTTGATACTGCAACAGCGTTTGCTGGGCAAAGACGCGTAGCTCTTCCCCTGCTTCTGTGAGCGTCACGGTGCGGTTGTCACGCACAAAGAGCGGCTGGCCGAGGTCTTCCTCAAGGCGCTGGATCTGGCGCGAAAGCGTGGAGGGGCTGACGTGCATGGCGCGTGCGCTGCGCCCGAAGTGACGGCTTTCCGCCAGATGCAGGAACATTTTCAGATCGCGTAAATCCACTGATTCCACTCCCTCTTTTTACATTGCAGAAATTGCAACGTGACGTTGTGAATATATCAATTTCCGCAATAAATTTCCTGTCATATAGTAAGTTCATTCTCGCATATGCGAACCGAACAATAAGACAGTACAACATCACGAGGTATCACCATGGCTAACTACTTCAACACACTGAATCTGCGCCAGCAGCTGGCACAGCTGGGCAAATGCCGCTTTATGGCGCGCGATGAATTTGCTGATGGCGCAAGCTACCTTCAGGGTAAGAAAGTGGTCATCGTCGGCTGTGGCGCACAGGGTCTGAACCAGGGCCTGAACATGCGCGACTCCGGTCTGGATATCTCTTACGCACTGCGTAAAGAAGCGATTGCTGAGAAGCGCGCTTCCTGGCGCAAAGCGACCGAAAACGGCTTCAAAGTAGGCACCTACGAAGAGCTGATCCCACAGGCGGATCTGGTCGTTAACCTGACTCCAGACAAACAGCACTCTGACGTTGTGCGTTCCGTGCAGCCGCTGATGAAAGACGGCGCAGCGCTGGGTTACTCCCACGGCTTCAACATCGTTGAAGTGGGCGAGCAGATCCGTAAAGACATCACCGTTGTGATGGTTGCACCGAAGTGCCCAGGTACTGAAGTTCGCGAAGAGTACAAACGTGGCTTCGGCGTGCCAACCCTGATTGCTGTTCACCCGGAAAACGATCCAAAAGGTGAAGGTATGGCGATTGCGAAAGCATGGGCAGCCGCAACCGGTGGCCATCGTGCGGGCGTTCTGGAATCTTCCTTCGTTGCAGAAGTGAAATCTGACCTGATGGGTGAGCAGACTATTCTGTGCGGCATGTTGCAGGCCGGCTCTCTGCTGTGCTTCGACAAGCTGGTGGAAGAAGGCACCGATCCGGCTTATGCGGAAAAACTGATTCAGTTCGGCTGGGAAACCATCACCGAAGCGCTGAAACAGGGTGGCATCACGCTGATGATGGACCGTCTGTCCAACCCGGCTAAACTGCGTGCATTCGCGCTGTCCGAGCAGCTGAAAACCATCATGGCTCCACTGTTCCAGAAACACATGGACGACATCATCTCCGGCGAGTTTTCTTCCGGCATGATGGCTGACTGGGCGAATGACGATAAAAACCTGCTGACCTGGCGTGAAGAGACCGGCAAAACCGCGTTCGAAACGGCTGCACAGTTTGATGGCAAAATCAGCGAGCAGGAGTACTTCGATAAAGGCGTACTGATGATCGCCATGGTGAAAGCAGGCGTTGAGCTGGCGTTCGAAACCATGGTGGATTCCGGCATCATCGAAGAGTCGGCTTACTACGAATCACTGCACGAGCTGCCGCTGATCGCGAACACCATCGCCCGTAAGCGTCTGTACGAAATGAACGTGGTTATCTCTGATACCGCTGAGTATGGCAACTACCTGTTCTCTTACGCATGTGTACCGCTGCTGAAAGAGTTCATGACCACTCTGCAAACGGGTGACCTGGGCAAAGCGATTGCTGAAGGTGCCGTAGACAATGCGCAGCTGCGTGACGTGAACGAAGCGGTTCGCGGCCACACTATCGAGCAAGTTGGTAAGAAACTGCGCGGCTACATGACCGATATGAAGCGTATCGCAGTCGCAGGCTAATAAAACCTCGTTATCATCCGGCCCGGTCAGCGCCTCGCTACCGGGTCGTTTTTTTATCTGCGCTTTAACGCGACGACCGCATCTGATACCTCATCCTGCTGTCCTTCGGGCCCCGTCATCGTTCGTGGGACTTCCTCGCAAAACTGTACTTCCCAGCCCGGTGGCAAACGACCCAGAGAGGCCAGCACTTCATGCGCGGGCAGGAACGGGCGGGTGTGTTTTGACCAGCCTGGAACTTTGCCGTGCGAGGTGATAAGCAGAATGCCACCAGGTGCAACGTGATCGAGCGCGGCGCGAAAGATAGTGGCCCGATCGAACGCCAGCGGTGACTCGAGGAATGAGGCGACAATCAGGGAAAATTCATCCTGCGGGAATGCCTGAGTGAGATCGCATTGCTGGAAGGTGATATCGACACCAGCACGTTTGGCATTCGCGGCCGCATATTCAATCGCCCGATGCGAGAGATCGACCGCCGTCACCTGCCAACCCTGCTTTGCTAGCCAGACCGCATCATCACCACGTCCACAGCCCAGTTCCAGCGCTTTACCCGGCGCTAAACCTTCGGTAAAGCGCACCAGTATTTTGCCCGGAATGCCGTTGGAGAGTGGAGACATCGCATCATAATGCGATTCCCAGAAGGCTTCCGGCTTTTGCTCAACGTCGTGCATAACCACCTCGTTTGTAGACGATGAATTTCATGTAATATTCAAAGTAACATAAGATGATTTTTGATCAATGGTTTTGCTAAAAAATATAAATATCTATATTTATCATTGTGATAATTTGCATTTTACATAAATTTTAGGGTTCAGGATTGCTCATTACTGTCTTAATGTAATATCGTAAGTTACATGAAAACAAACAACTCATTCTCAGCAACGCTGCACATCCTGCTTCACCTGGAGCAGATGGACAAACCTCTGACGTCCGAACAGATGGCCGCCTTTATCGACGGTAATCCGGCATTCATCCGCAAGCTGCTTGCCGGGCTCAGGGAAAACAACATTGTCTGTGCCACCAAGGGGCACCACGGCGGCTGGCGGCTGTGCCGACCGGTTGGCGAGATCACGCTTTACGATATCTACATGGCACTCGGCGAACCGGCGCTGTTTGCGTTGGGCAACCGTAGCGAAAACCCGCAGTGCCTGGTGGAACAGGGGGTAAATCGGGTGATGTCAGAGACGCTCGCCGATGCGCAGACGCTGATCATCGATCGCTTTAAGCGCCTGACGCTACAGGATATTGGCAGCGAATTTATTAGCTACTTCAACGACAAAGGCCACGACCATGATTGAAAATTTAACAACCTGCCTGATGATTGCGATGGCGGCGAGCAGTATTTCGATGACGGTGACGCAGACGGAACTGTTTGCCGCGTTTCGCGAATGGACGACCAAAAAGAACGCGCTGATGGGGCACTTGTTTCACTGCTTTTACTGCTTAAGCCACTGGGTGGTATTTGGCGGGATGGCGGTATATCGCCCGGCGCTGTTGAACAGCGGCTTTGCGCTGATTGACTGGGTGATGACGGCGTTTATCGTGATTACTATCACCACGCTGATTAACGGGCTGATGTTTAAGGTGTTCCAGGCAGCAGTGAGCACTCACGTGATGAAGCATAACGCCCAGCAGACGCTGCAATCGCAGAAATAAAAAAACCGGCGTTGCTGGTTAATTACAGAGTACGCTGGTGCCCTCACCCCGGACCGTACACACCACGGGGAGAGAGGGTGCAAACACTAAACGCCTTCTCCATGAGAAGGCGTTGCTGTTTATTTCCGGTACAGCACCTTAATGATGTGATAACCGAACTGAGTGTGCAGCGGGCCGGTTGGCTCCAGCACCGGGCAGGAGAAGACAACTTTATCGAACGCCGGAACCATCTGGCCCTGGCGGAATTCACCTAAGTCACCGCCGCGTTTGCCCGATGGACAGATGGAGTGCTTCTTCGCCAGCTTGCCGAAATCGGCGCCGTTTTTAATCTGTTCCAGAAGATCCAGTGCCAGTTTCTCTTCTTTCACCAGGATATGCACTGCTGCTGCTGTTTTTGCCATGATTGAGCCTTTCTATAAGCGAGTCTGTATGGCTGGCGATTTTAGCATGGCTTATCGCCGATACAGCACCTTGATGATGTGATAGCCAAATTTGGTTTTGACCGGCCCGAAAGGCTTAAGTAGCGGACAGCTAAAAACGGCGGCGTCGAATGGCCCCACCATCATCCCCTGCTTAAACTCGCCAAGATCGCCACCGTTGCGCCCGGAAGGGCAGCGGGAATAGCGTTTTGCCAGATGATCGAAGCTGATTCCTCGCTCCAGTTTGCTGAGGATCTCCAGCGCCAGTTTTTCTTCTTTTACCAGGATGTGCAGGGCTGCCGCGCTCTTTGCCATAAGGTCACTCTTATCGTTGGTTTGCTACCCAACACTTTACCATTCGGCGGGTAAATCTCAGCCTGACTTTCTGCTACAATCCACACCCCCGTGTTTACAGATTGAGCAATGCCCCCATGCGTTTAAACCCTGGACAACAACAAGCGGTCGAATTCGTAACTGGACCATGCCTGGTGCTGGCAGGGGCCGGTTCCGGTAAAACCCGCGTGATCACCAACAAAATCGCCCATTTGATTCGTGGATGCGGGTATCAGGCACGCCACATTGCGGCGGTGACATTTACCAACAAAGCAGCACGTGAGATGAAAGAACGTGTTGGCCAGACGCTGGGGCGCAAAGAGGCGCGCGGGCTGATGATCTCTACCTTCCATACCCTGGGGCTGGATATCATCAAACGTGAATACGCTGCGCTGGGCATGAAGTCTAACTTCTCGCTTTTCGATGACACCGACCAGGTGGCGCTGCTTAAAGAGCTGACCGAAGGGCTGATCGAAGATGACAAAGTGCTGCTGCAACAGCTGATCTCGACGATCTCCAACTGGAAAAACGATCTGATGACGCCTGCTCAGGCGGCAGCGAGTGCAAAAGGCGAACGGGACAGGATCTTCGCCCACTGCTATAGCCTGTACGATGCGCACATGAAAGCGTGCAACGTGCTGGATTTCGACGATCTTATTTTGCTGCCAACGCTGCTGCTTCAGCGTAATGAAGAGGTGCGTGAGCGCTGGCAGAACAAGATCCGTTACCTGCTGGTGGATGAATATCAGGACACCAACACCAGCCAGTACGAACTGGTGAAGTTGCTGGTGGGGCAGCGCGCGCGTTTTACCGTTGTGGGGGATGACGATCAGTCTATTTACTCCTGGCGCGGTGCGCGTCCACAAAACCTGGTGCTGTTAAGCAAAGATTTCCCGGCACTCCAGGTTATCAAGCTCGAGCAAAACTACCGCTCGTCCGGGCGCATCCTGAAAGCAGCGAATATCCTGATCGCCAATAACCCGCACGTGTTTGAAAAGCGCCTGTTTTCTGAACTGGGTTACGGGACGGAGCTGAAAGTCCTCAGCGCGAATAATGAGGAACACGAAGCGGAACGTGTCACCGGCGAGCTGATTGCGCATCACTTCGTCAATAAAACCGAGTACAAGGACTACGCGATCCTGTATCGCGGTAACCACCAGTCCCGCGTCTTTGAAAAGATGCTGATGCAAAACCGCATTCCGTACAAAATTTCAGGGGGTACGTCGTTCTTCTCTCGTCCTGAAATCAAAGACTTGCTGGCGTATCTGCGTGTGCTCACCAACCCGGATGATGACAGCGCTTTCCTGCGTATCGTGAATACCCCGAAACGTGAGATTGGCCCGGCCACACTGCAAAAACTGGGCGAATGGGCGATGACCCGTAACAAAAGCCTGTTTACCGCCAGCTTCGATATGGGGCTGAGTCAGACGCTGACCGGGCGCGGGTATGATTCCTTAACCCGTTTCACCCACTGGCTTGGCGAAGTGCAGCGCCTGGCTGAACGCGAGCCTGTGGCGGCCGTGCGTGACCTGATCCACGGCATCGATTACGAATCCTGGCTGTACGAAACTTCTGCCAGCCCAAAAGCGGCAGAAATGCGCATGAAAAACGTCAACCAGCTGTTCAGCTGGATGACCGAAATGCTGGAAGGCTCAGAAATTGACGAGCCAATGACCCTGACGCAGGTCGTCACGCGCTTTACGCTGCGCGATATGATGGAGCGCGGCGAAAGCGAAGAAGAGGCGGACCAGGTGCAACTGATGACGCTGCACGCTTCTAAGGGGCTGGAGTTCCCGTATGTCTATCTGGTCGGCATGGAAGAGGGGTTGCTGCCGCATCAGAGCAGTATCGATGAAGATAATGTCGATGAAGAACGTCGGCTGGCCTACGTGGGCATTACCCGAGCGCAGAAAGAGCTGATCTTTACGCTGTGCAAAGAGCGCCGGCAGTATGGCGAACTGGTGCGCCCGGAGCCGAGCCGGTTCTTGCTGGAATTACCGCAGGACGACCTCATCTGGGAACAGGAACGTAAAGTGATTACCCCGGAAGAGCGGATGCACAAGGGACAGGCTAACGTGGCGAATATTCGCGCCATGCTGGCGAAAGCCAAAGAGAAAGGGTAATTATTTGTAGGCCGGGTAAGGCGAAGCCGCCACCCGGCAATGTTCAGGGTATTACTTCACTTCAAGCGCCCAGTGCACGTAACTCTGCCACTGACATTCCTGTTCGATCATCTCCGCACCAAGCGGGTGATCGTCCAGCCAGTTTTCCGGCAACGTCAGCGTCAGCTTTTCATTTTCCGCAACCAGCGTGATGGTCGGTAACAGATCGTCACGGCGGCGGCAGGCAAACAGAATGGCCAGGCGCAACAACCGACAGAGATGCTCGGCAACGCGTGGCGGTACGGCGTTTTGCTGGTGCAGGGAAGAGAGATCGACCGCGCTGGTCTGGTTCAGCAACAGGGTGGCCAACAGCTTTTTCTGCGCAGGCGTATAACCCGGCAAATCAAGATTACGTACCAGGTAGGCTGCATGGGCCGGCGCTTGTTTGAAATCGATGCTCAAACCCACTTCGTGTAGCGCACACGCGCTCAGCAGCAGATCGCGACTGAGTGGCTCAAGACTCCAGTCCCCACCGACCTGATCGGCAAAGAGCGATGCCAGTTGCGCAACCCGCTGAGCCTGATCGGTATCAACCATAAAGCGGCGCTGGACGTTACGCAGCGTGCGGCTGCGAATGTCCTGATCGACCGACAGATGCAGCATCCCGTAAACCAAACCTTCACGCAGCGCACCACCGGCAAGGGTCATGCACTGGATGTTCAGTTCGGTGAAAATGGCGATCAGAATGGCAAGCCCGCTAGGGAAAACCAGCGCACGTTCCAGAGTCAGGCCTTCAATTTCCAGTTCTTCCAGACGACCGCACTGAATGGCGCGCTGTTTAAGCTGCTGGAGTTTGGCAAGCGTGATCCGCTCATCCATCCCCTGCGCCATCATGATTTCCTGCAACGCCTGCACGGTTCCCGATGCGCCAACGCAAACCTTCCAGCCGTGATAGCGCAATTCATCCATCACCGGGCGCAACACTTCGCGCGCGGCATTTTCGGCCTCGTCGAAGTTCTCTTTGCCAAGATTACGGTCGGTAAAATAGCGTTCAAGCCAGGTCACACAGCCCATCGACAGGCTGAACAATGACGTGGCTTGCGCCCCGGTGCCGGTAACGAGTTCGGTACTGGCTCCACCGATATCCACCACCAGGCGGCGATCGTCTCCACCGGTTGTGTGCGCAACGCCCTGATAAATCAAACGCGCTTCTTCTTCACCGCTGATAACCTGCACCGGGCAGCCCAGAATTTCCTGCGCTTTGGCAATGAAATCAACGGCATTAACCGCCAGGCGCAGAGTGGCCGTCGCAACAACGCGGATTTGATTATGCGGGATATCTTGCAGACGTTCGGCAAAAAGACGCAAACATTGCCAGCCACGTTCCATGGCTTCAGGGGAGAGGTGATTGTCGCTGCTCAGGCCCGCCGCCAGGCGGACCTTGCGCTTAATACGCGTCAGCGTTTGTATACTTCCCGCCACCTCGCGCACAACCAGCATATGAAAACTATTGGAACCGAGATCAATTGCCGCATAAAGCGAGGTGGAACTGAGCATATTTTCTTAACCTGAACGACGACGATTACGCGGTGGGCCGGAACGACGCGGACCATTGCCGGAACGGGCGCGGGTAAGGCGCTTCGGTGGCGGCAGTTCGCTTAACAGTGCTTCCGGATTGTATTTGCTCTGCGGAATAGAGTGACCGATGTAAGTCTCAATGGCTGGAAGATTCAGCGCATACTCTTCACACGCAAGGCTGATGGAATGACCACTTGCACCCGCACGACCGGTACGGCCGATACGGTGTACGTAATCTTCACAGTCATCCGGCAGGTCGTAGTTGAAGACGTGCGTGACGGCTGGAATATGCAGGCCGCGCGCGGCGACATCGGTTGCAACCAGGATATCCAGGTCGCCACGAGTGAATTCTTCGAGAATACGCAGGCGTTTTTTCTGCGCCACATCACCTGTCAGCAGGCCAACGCGGTGTCCATCAGCGGCCAGATGACCCCAGATGTCTTCGCAGCGGTGCTTGGTGTTCGCAAAGATAATGGCGCGATCTGGCCACTCTTCTTCGATAAGCGTTTGCAGCAGACGCATTTTCTCTTCATTGGATGGATAGAAGAGCTCTTCTTTAATGCGGTGACCGGTTTTCTGCTCGGGTTCCACTTCTACGTATTCGGCGTTGTTCATCTGTTCGAACGCCAGTTCGCGAACGCGATAAGAGAGGGTTGCAGAGAACAGCATGTTCAGACGCTGGTTCGCCGGAGGCATACGGCGGAATAGCCAACGGATATCTTTAATGAAGCCCAGATCGTACATACGGTCGGCTTCATCCAGCACCACAACCTGAATCGCGCCAAGGTTGATGTGGTTCTGTTTCGCGTAGTCGATAAGACGGCCAGTGGTCCCAATCAGGATATCCACGCCGCTTTCCAGCACTTTCAGCTGTTTATCGTAACCGTCGCCGCCATAGGCCAGGCCGAGCTTCAGGCCTGTTGCCTGAGCCAGCGGTTCAGCGTCTGCATGGATCTGTACCGCCAGTTCTCGCGTCGGGGCCATAATTAGCGCGCGCGGCTGGTTAACTTTGCGGTCAGCAATCGCTGGATGAGAAAGTAAATAATGAAACGTTGACGTTAAAAACGCCATCGTTTTGCCAGTACCGGTTTGCGCCTGCCCTGCAACATCGCGGCCTGCCAGCGTCAGCGGCAGTGCGAGGGCCTGAATGGGCGTGCAGTTATGAAACCCTTTATTTTCAAGGGCTTCGATCACCTTTGGGTGCAGGGCGAAGTCGGAAAACTTCTGTTCTGTTAAATGTGTTTTGCTCATAGTGTGGTAGAATATCAGCTTACTATTGCTTTACGAAAGCGTATCCGGTGAAATAAAGTCAACCTTTAGTTGGTTAATGCTACATCAACACGTCGTTGATTGATGCGAAACCAACGCACCAGGCTTATTCCTGTGGAGTTATATATGAGCGATAAAATTATTCACCTGACTGACGACAGTTTTGACACGGACGTACTTAAAGCTGACGGGCTGATCCTCGTCGATTTCTGGGCTGAATGGTGTGGTCCTTGCAAAATGATCGCCCCGATTCTGGATGAGATCGCTGACGAATATCAGGGCAAACTGACCGTTGCCAAGCTGAACATCGACCAGAACCCGGGCACCGCGCCAAAATACGGTATCCGTGGCATCCCGACCCTGCTGCTGTTTAAAGGCGGTGAAGTGGCGGCGACCAAAGTGGGCGCACTGTCCAAAGGTCAACTGAAAGAGTTCCTGGACGCTAACCTGGCGTAAGGTTTCTCGGCTGAGCGTCCAGAGCGCCTAAATGATGTGGATCTCTGGACGCCCGGCTTTAGTCGTGCTAAGTTAGCTATGACTTCGTTTTAAACATATCTTGTTGTTTGAATCTTGCTTTACCCGAAACTTCCCGTTGTTGATATCCACAGTGCGTGAAGTTGCTAAATTCCGGGCTTGTCACTCAATCCGTCTTGTCGTTTCAGTTCTGCGTTCTTTCCCTGTGACCAGACAGCGAACAGACATGAGGTGATGGCCGCTAAACAGGCATGGATGACCCTGCCATACCATTCACAACATTAAGTTCGAGAATCACCCCGAGTTTAAGAACCCACACCATTATGAATCTTACCGAATTAAAGAATACGCCGGTTTCTGAGCTGATCACTCTCGGCGAAAATATGGGGCTGGAAAACCAGGCTCGTATGCGCAAGCAGGACATCATTTTCGCCATCCTGAAGCAGCACGCTAAGAGTGGCGAAGATATCTTTGGCGACGGTGTGCTGGAGATATTGCAGGACGGATTTGGTTTCCTCCGCTCAGCAGATAGCTCCTACCTCGCCGGTCCTGACGACATCTACGTATCCCCTAGCCAAATCCGCCGTTTCAACCTCCGCACTGGTGACACCATTTCAGGTAAGATTCGTCCTCCTAAAGAGGGTGAACGCTACTTTGCGCTGTTGAAAGTTAACGAAGTTAACTACGACAAACCAGAAAACTCGCGCAATAAGATCCTGTTTGAGAACTTAACGCCGCTGCACGCGAACTCTCGCCTGCGCATGGAGCGTGGTAACGGTTCTACCGAAGACTTAACCGCTCGCGTTCTGGATCTGGCTTCTCCGATTGGTCGTGGTCAACGTGGTCTGATTGTGGCACCGCCAAAAGCGGGTAAAACCATGCTGCTGCAAAACATCGCGCAGAGCATTGCTTACAATCACCCAGACTGTGTGCTGATGGTACTGCTGATCGACGAACGTCCTGAAGAAGTGACCGAGATGCAGCGTCTGGTTAAAGGTGAAGTTGTCGCTTCTACCTTCGACGAACCAGCATCTCGCCACGTTCAGGTTGCTGAAATGGTTATCGAGAAGGCCAAACGTCTGGTTGAGCACAAGAAAGACGTTATCATCCTGCTCGACTCCATCACCCGTCTGGCGCGTGCGTACAACACCGTGGTTCCGGCTTCCGGTAAAGTGTTGACCGGTGGTGTGGATGCGAACGCTCTGCACCGTCCGAAGCGTTTCTTCGGTGCTGCGCGTAACGTAGAAGAGGGCGGCAGCCTGACCATCATTGCAACCGCGCTTATCGACACCGGTTCCAAGATGGATGAGGTTATCTACGAAGAGTTTAAAGGTACAGGTAACATGGAACTGCACCTCTCCCGTAAGATTGCTGAAAAACGTGTCTTCCCTGCTATCGACTACAACCGTTCCGGTACGCGTAAGGAAGAGCTGCTTACCACTCAGGAAGAGCTGCAAAAAATGTGGATTCTGCGCAAAATCATTCACCCAATGGGCGAAATCGACGCAATGGAATTCCTCATTAATAAACTGGCGATGACCAAAACAAACGACGATTTCTTCGACATGATGAAGCGCTCGTAACGCAAATAAAGCCAGCAAACGCCACGTTTTTACGTGGCGTTTTTCGTTTATGGCCTATACGCTATTACCGCAGACTCCCAATTTTGACCTGTCGGTGCGACAATAGGATTATTCGCACAGCAAAAACATTAATAGATTGAATAATAAACAAATGGAGTTGCAAGAGGCTTGCTTTATGCCTTCAGGCCCGGCGCCTTCATGGTTATACTTCCTTGACTGACATTTGTTGAGAACATCCATTGTGAACCTACTCGATACGTTTACTGAGCTAACCAGTATTTTTTTGTTTACCACCTGCTTTTTGTTTCTTGCGCGCAAGGTGGCAAAATATCTGGGGTTAGTGGATAAACCCAACTTCCGTAAACGCCATCAAGGCATGATCCCGCTGGTCGGTGGTATTTCCGTATTTGCCGGTATCTGCTTCACCTTCGCGATTGCTGATTACTATATTCCTCATGCCAGGCTCTACCTGATCTGCGCCACCGTTCTGGTTGTGGTCGGCGCGCTCGACGATCGCTATGACATTAGCGTGAAAATCCGCGCCTTCGTTCAGGCTGCCGTCGGCATTGCCATGATGGTGGCGGCCAAACTTCACTTAAGCAGTCTCGGTTATATTTTCGGGCCCTGGGAGATGGTTCTGGGGCCGTTCGGCTATTTCCTGACGCTCTTCGCCGTCTGGGTGGCGATTAACGCCTTCAATATGGTGGACGGCATTGATGGCCTGCTGGGCGGGCTTTCTTCCGTCTCCTTCGCTGCTGTCGGCATTATTTTGTGGTTTGATGGCCAGTACAGTCTCGCCATGTGGTGTTTCGCCATGATTGCCGCCATCCTGCCGTATATTTTGCTCAACCTCGGCGTTCTGGGTCGTCGCTATAAAGTCTTTATGGGCGATGCGGGCAGTACGTTGATTGGCTTCACGATTATCTGGATCTTGCTGGAAACCACGCAGGGTAAAGTTCACCCCATTAGCCCGGTGACGGCGCTGTGGATAATCGCCATTCCGTTGATGGATATGGTGGCGATTATGTATCGCCGTCTGCGAAAAGGGATGAGTCCTTTTTCCGCCGACCGCCAGCATATTCATCATTTGATCATGCGTGCAGGCTTCACTTCCCGTCAGGCATTTGTGCTGATAACCCTGGCGGCTGCTATTCTTGCGGGGATTGGTGTTGCATCGGAATACGCCCACTTTATCCCTGAATGGGTGATGTTGGTATTGTTCTTGCTAGCGTTTTCTCTGTATGGCTACTGCATTAAACGCGCATGGAAAGTCGCGCGTTTTATTAAGCGTATAAAGCGCAGGATGCGTCGAAATAGTGGCAATAATCCAACTTTAACTAAATGAACTGGGATCGTGATGACTCAACCGTTGGCGGGAGCTAAATCAGAGATGACCGAGAATGAGCTGGATATACGTGGCTTGTTCCGCGTTTTATGGGCGGGCAAACTGTGGATTGCAGGCGTTGCGTTAGGGTTCGCGTTAATCGCGCTCGCCTACACCTTCTTTGCAAAACAGGAGTGGAGCGCAACCGCCATTACAGACAGACCAACGGTCAACATGCTCGGCGGGTTCTACTCGCAGCAGCAGTTCCTGCGTAATCTGGATATCAAAGCGAATCTGGCCACGCCAGACCAGGCTTCCGTGATGGATGAGGCCTATAAAGAGTTCGTGATGCAACTGGCGTCCTGGGATACCCGTCGTGATTTCTGGTCCCAGACTGATTATTACAAGCAGCGCATGGTCGGTAACAGTAAAGTCGATGCCGGGCTGCTGGATGACATGATTAACAACATCCAGTTCACGCCAGGGGATGCGCTGCGCAACCTGAACGACAACGTGAAGCTGGTGGCCGAAACGGCGCCGGATGCCAATAATCTGCTGCGTCAGTATGTGGCCTTTGCCAGCCAGCGTGCAGCAAGCCATCTGAATGATGAGCTTAAAGGCGCATGGGCTGCGCGTACCATCCAGATGAAAGCGCAGGTTAAGCGTCAGGAAGAAGTGGCAAAAGCGATCTTCGCCCGTCGGGTACACAATATTGAGCAGGCGCTGAAGATTGCGGAACAACGCAACATCTCGCGCAGCGAAACGGACGTTCCGGCTGATGAACTGCCTGATTCCGAAATGTTCCTGCTTGGACGCCCAATGTTGCAGGCGCGCCTGGAAAACTTACAGGCTGTCGGGCCAGATTTTGACCTCGACTACGATCAAAATCGCGCGATGCTGAATACCCTGAATGTCGGTCCGACTCTGGATCCACGTTTTCAGACCTATCGTTATTTGCGTACGCCTGAAGAACCTGTAAAACGCGATAGTCCTCGCCGCGCGTTCCTGATGATTATGTGGGGAATTGTTGGCGCTCTGACTGGCGCGGGCGTGGCGTTATCACGTCGCCGCAGAAATTAAGAAGGCCGTCTACGATGAAGGCTGACTGCCTTCATCGGCTAATCGAAGAGAATCGATGTGAAAGTACTAACCGTATTTGGCACCCGGCCGGAGGCCATTAAGATGGCACCTCTGGTTCATGCGCTGGCCAGGGACCCTGATTTTGAAGCGAGAGTGTGTGTCACCGCCCAGCACCGGGAGATGCTCGATCAGGTGTTAACGCTCTTTTCCATCGTCCCGGATTATGATCTGAATATCATGAAACCGGGGCAAGGGCTGACGGAGATTACCTGCCGTATTCTGGAAGGGCTGAAACCCATTCTGGAGTCGTTTAAGCCTGACGTCGTGCTTGTGCATGGCGACACCACAACGACGGTTGCGACCAGCCTGGCGGCGTTTTATCAACGTATTCCCGTTGGCCATGTTGAAGCAGGGCTGCGTACCGGTAATCTCTACTCGCCGTGGCCAGAAGAAGCCAACCGCACGCTGACCGGACACCTGGCGATGTACCACTTCGCGCCAACGGAAAACTCTCGTCAGAATTTGCTGCGCGAAAATATCGCGGATAAGAAAATTTTCGTCACCGGAAATACCGTCATTGATGCGCTGATTTGGGTGCGCGATCGCGTGCTGACGAATGACAGCCTGCAAAGCGAGCTGACAGCGCGCTATCCGTTCCTGAGCAACAATAAAAAGACCATTCTGGTCACCGGCCACCGTCGCGAAAGCTTCGGCCGGGGTTTTGAGCAAATTTGCCATGCGCTGGCCGAGATCGCCGCAGAAAACAAAGACGTACAAATTGTTTATCCGGTGCATCTCAACCCTAACGTCAGCGAGCCGGTGAACCGTATTCTGGGTCACGTAGAGAACGTGTTCCTGATTGAACCGCAGGATTACATGCCGTTTGTCTGGCTGATGAACCATGCCTGGCTGATCCTGACGGATTCCGGCGGTATTCAGGAAGAAGCGCCTTCGCTTGGCAAACCGGTGCTGGTGATGCGTGAAACCACAGAACGCCCCGAAGCGGTGAAAGCCGGCACGGTACGCCTGGTGGGCACGGACACCCGTCATATCGTCGAACAAGTCACGCGCTTGCTGCACGACGAAGAAGAGTATCAGGCGATGAGCCGGGCCCATAACCCGTATGGCGATGGGCAGGCTTGTGGTCGTATTTTGCACGCACTTAAACACAATCGGGTATCGCTATGAGTTTTACTACCATCTCTGTCATTGGTCTTGGCTACATTGGACTGCCCACTGCGGCGGCCTTTGCCTCTCGTCAAAAACAGGTTGTAGGCGTGGACATCAACGCGCGCGCGGTGGAAACCATTAACCGTGGCGAAATTCATATTGTGGAGCCGGATCTCGACCGCGTGGTTAAGGCCGCCGTTGAGGGCGGATTCCTGAAAGCCAGCACCACGCCGGTGGAGGCAGATGCCTTCCTGATTGCGGTGCCAACGCCGTTCAAAGGCGATCATGAACCTGACATGGTCTACGTTGAGGCCGCAGCAAAATCCATTGCTCCGGTGCTGAAAAAAGGCGCATTGGTGATCCTGGAGTCGACCTCTCCGGTGGGCGCTACGGAACAGATGGCACAGTGGCTGGCAGAAGCCCGCCCGGATTTGAGCTTCCCACAGCAAGCGGGCGAACAGGCTGATGTCAACATCGCCTACTGCCCGGAGCGTGTGCTGCCAGGGCAGGTGATGGTCGAGCTGATTAAAAACGACCGCGTGATTGGCGGAATGACGCCGGTCTGCTCTGAACGCGCCAGCACGCTGTACAAGATTTTCCTCGAAGGCGAATGTGTGGTGACGAACTCCCGCACCGCTGAAATGTGCAAGCTGACGGAAAACAGCTTCCGTGACGTTAACATCGCCTTTGCGAACGAACTGTCGCTGATTTGTGCCGATCAGGGGATTAACGTCTGGGAACTGATTAGCCTGGCGAATCGCCATCCGCGTGTGAATATCCTTCAGCCAGGTCCTGGCGTGGGCGGGCACTGTATTGCCGTCGACCCGTGGTTCATCGTGGCGCAAAACCCGGCACAGGCGCGTCTGATTCGTACCGCCCGTGAAGTGAACGACAGCAAACCACACTGGGTGTTAAACCAGGTTAAAGCCACGGTCGCCGATTGCCTGGCAGACAGCGGCAAACGGGCTAATGAGCTGAAAATCGCCTGTTTTGGTCTGGCATTCAAACCCAACATCGACGATCTGCGTGAAAGCCCGGCAATGGAAATTGCTGAGATGATCGCCGAATGGCACAGCGGTGAAACTCTGGTGGTTGAGCCGAACATTCATGAGCTTCCGGCAAAACTGGCGGGCCATTGCACGCTTACGGCGTTAGATGACGCGCTGGCAACGGCGGATGTGCTGGTATTGCTGGTGGATCACAAAGCGTTTAAAGCCATCTCCGGTGATGCCGTACGTCAGCAATATATTGTTGATACGAAAGGCGTATGGCGTTGAGTGACCTCAACGGGGTGCTTGAGTCCCTTCAGTGGGAAAGCACCTTTTTCGGCCTGCCTTCAGCCATTGTGCGTCTGCGCGATGATGCGCCGGCGCTCGCAGCAGCGGACTTTGCTGCGTGGCAGCGCGTGCAGGCCAAAATTCCGGCGGGACGCAGCGACCTGCTGGATGCACTCCAGCAGCACGGATTTCAGCTGGTAGAGGGTGAGGTTGACCTCTCTATCGCCGTGGCTCAATACGTCTCGCCTGGGGCTGAACCCGCAACCGCAGAGGATATCCCGGTGCTGCGTCAGATGGCAGCGCTGGCTTTTGCCCAAAGCCGTTTTCGCACCCCGTGGTATGCACCCGAGGACAGCGGCCGTTTTTATGCTCAGTGGATAGAGAATGCCGTAAAGGGCACGTTTGACCATGTTTGCCTGGTGTTCCGCGCACCGGATGGTCAGATCCAGGGATTTGTCTCGCTGCGTAAGCTCAATGAGCAGGACGCGCGTATCGGTTTATTAGCCGGGCGGGGCATGGGCGACAAACTCATGCAGGCGGCGCTGCACTGGGCGCAGCAACATCAACTTTCGACTTTGCGGGTGGCGACCCAGATGGGCAACACCGCCGCGCTTAAACGTTATATCGCGAGTGGCGCCAACGTCGACGCAACCGCTTACTGGTTATACAGGTGACAAGATGATTCCATTTAACGCGCCTCCCGTAGTGGGAACCGAACTCGACTATATGCAGTCTGCCATGGGCAGCGGCAAACTTTGCGGTGATGGCGGTTTTACCCGTCGCTGCCAGCAGTGGATGGAACAACGTTTTCACAGTGCTAAAGTCCTGCTGACCCCATCCTGCACGGCTTCGCTGGAAATGGCCGCGCTGTTGCTGGATATCCAGCCTGGCGACGAAGTGATCATGCCGAGCTACACCTTTGTTTCCACGGCCAACGCGTTTGTGCTGCGCGGAGCCAAAATTGTGTTTGTGGATATCCGCCCGGATACCATGAACATCGACGAAACGCTGATTGAAGCGGCGATCACCGAGAAAACGCGGGCGATTGTCCCGGTTCACTATGCGGGTGTGGCCTGTGAAATGGACACCATCATGGCGATTGCCAAAAAGCATAACCTGTTCGTGGTGGAAGATGCCGCACAGGGTGTGATGTCCACCTACAAAGGCCGTGCGCTCGGGACGATTGGCCATATCGGCTGTTTTAGTTTCCACGAAACCAAGAACTACACCGCGGGCGGTGAAGGCGGCGCGACGTTGATTAACGACTGCGCGCTGGTCGAGCGTGCTGAGGTTATCCGCGAAAAAGGCACCAACCGTAGCCAGTTCTTCCGCGGCCAGGTGGACAAATACACCTGGCGCGATATTGGGTCCAGCTACCTGATGGCGGACTTACAGGCGGCATACCTGTGGGCACAGCTGGAAGCCGCAGAGCGCATTAACCAGCAGCGTCTGACGCTGTGGCAAACCTACTATGATGCGCTGGAGCCGCTGGCAAAAGCCGGACGTATTGAGCTGCCGACCATTCCGGCTGACTGCGTCCACAACGCCCATATGTTCTACATCAAGCTGCGCGATAACAATGACCGCGGCCAGCTGATTGCGTGGCTCAAAGAAGCTGAAATTATGGCGGTATTCCATTACATTCCGCTGCACAGCAGCCCGGCTGGTGAAGCCTTCGGGGTGTTTGCCGGTGAAGACCGTTATACTACGCAGGAAAGTGAGCGTTTGCTTCGCCTGCCACTGTTCTACAACCTCGCGCCAGTTAACCAGCGTACGGTGATTAATACCCTCCTGAGTTATTTCGGCTGATATGTCTCTGGCAAAAGCATCGGTGTGGACCGCCGCGTCCACACTTGTAAAAATTGGCGCCGGATTACTGGTCGTCAAGCTGCTGGCCGTGTCATTTGGCCCTTCAGGTGTTGGGCTGGCGGGGAATTTTCGTCAGCTGGTCACGGTACTTGGCGTTCTGGCTGGTGCCGGAATTTTCAACGGCGTGACCAAATTTGTCGCGCAGCATCATGATGATGCGGAAAAACTGCGTTCTGTGGTGGGAACCTCATCAGCGATGGTGCTGGGCTTTTCTACGCTGTTGGCCGTTGTCTTCCTGCTGGCTTCAGCGCCCATCAGCCAGGGGCTGTTTGGCCATGCCGACTATCAGGGGCTGGTGCGGCTGGTTGCGCTGGTGCAGATGGGGATTGCCTGGGCAAACCTGCTGCTGGCGCTGATGAAAGGCTTTCGCGACGCCGCCGGTAACGCACTGGCGCTGATCCTCGGCAGTATCATTGGGGTAATCGCCTACTATTTTTGTTTTCTCCTGGGCGGTTATGAAGGGGCGTTGTTAGGTCTGGCGCTGGTTCCGGCGCTGGTAGTGGTGCCGGCTGCGTTTATGCTGATGCGTCGGGGGACTATTCCGCTGCACTACCTCAAGCCGCAGTGGGACAAGGCGCTGGCGGGGCAGCTCGGGAAATTTACCCTGATGGCGCTCATCACTTCGGTAACCATTCCAGTGGCTTACGTGATGATGCGAAACCTGCTGGCCGCGCATTACAGCTGGGATGAAGTGGGGATTTGGCAGGGCGTGAGCAGCATTTCTGATGCTTACCTCCAATTTATAACGGCTTCCTTTAGCGTCTGGTTGCTGCCAACCTTATCGCGCCTGACCGAAAGAAAAGCGATTACGCGTGAGATAATCCGCTCCCTGCGTTTTGTGCTTCCTGCTGTTGCGGTTGCCAGTTTTACCGTCTGGCTGTTGCGTGATGTTGCCATCTGGCTGCTGTTCTCAGCGAAGTTCACCGCTATGCGCGACCTGTTTGCCTGGCAGCTGGTGGGCGATGTATTGAAAGTAGGTGCTTACGTATTCGGCTATCTGGTGATAGCAAAAGCCTCGCTGCGGTTGTATATCCTGGCGGAGATTAGCCAGTTTACGCTACTCACTGCGTTCTCTCACTGGCTGATCCCTGCGCACGGCGCTCTGGGGGCGGCACAGGCCTATATGGCAACTTACATTGTTTATTTCGCTGCCTGTTGCGGCGTATTTTTACTTTGGCGTAAACGCGCATGACTGCACTGATTCACATTCTGGGATCGGACATCCCACACCATAACCAGACCGTTCTACGGTTTTTCAATGATGGGCTGGCATCCGGCAACACGGATGCGCGCGAGTTTATGGTTGCAGGCCAGGAGAATGGCCTGAGCGCGGCTTACCCGGCGCTAAGCGTGACCTTCTGGCCGGATAAGGCCGCGCTGGCAAAAGCGGTTGTAGCCAGAGCAAAAGCCAATCGCGAACAGCGGTTCTTTTTCCACGGTCAGTTCAACACCGGTCTGTGGCTGGCGCTGTTAAGCGGTGGGATTAAACCTTCCCAGTGCAGCTGGCATATCTGGGGCGCGGATCTGTATGAAGTGTCCCGTGGCTGGAAATTCCGTCTCTTCTATCCGCTGCGGCGGATGGCGCAGGGGCGCGTGGGCTGTGTTTTTGCCACCCGAGGCGACCTCAGTTACTTTGCCCGACTGCATCCGAACGTGCGGGGTGAGCTGCTCTATTTCCCGACCCGGATGAACCCGGAGCTGAACAACATGGCAAATGATGTCGCGCGGGAAGGCAAACTGACGATTCTGGTGGGCAACTCCGGCGATCGCAGTAACGATCATGTCGCGGCCCTGAAGGCGATACATCGCCAGTTTGGCGATACGGTGAATGTCATTGTGCCGATGGGTTATCCGGCGAATAATCACGCGTATATCGACGAAGTCCGTCAGCAGGGGCTGGCACTGTTTAGTGCGCAGAACCTGCAAATTCTCAGTGATAAGCTGGAATTTGATGACTACCTCGCGCTGTTGCGCCGGTGCGACCTGGGGTATTTTATCTTTGCCCGCCAGCAGGGGATCGGCACCTTGTGCCTGCTTATTCAGGCGGGTATTCCGTGCGTGCTTAATCGCGAAAACCCGTTCTGGCAGGATATGGCCGCGCAGCATCTGCCGGTGCTGTTTACCTCAGACACGCTGACCGTGGATGTGGTGCGTGAAGCGCAGCGTCAGCTGGCGCTGGTGGACAAAAATACCATCGACTTTTTCAGCCCGAATTACCTCACGCCGTGGCATCGCGCACTGCGTATCGCTTCAGGAGACAATGCATGAGCCAGTTGCAATTTAGCGGCTTGTTGGTGATTTGGCTTCTGAGCGCCTTATTTATTGCCACGCTGACCTGGTTTGAATTCCGGCGTGTGCGCTTTAATTTCAACGTCTTTTTCTCGCTGCTGTTCCTGCTGACCTTTTACTTTGGTTTCCCGCTGACCAGTATTTTGGTTTTCCGGTTTGACGTGAGTGTCGCCCCGCCGGAGATCCTGATGCAGGCATTACTGTCGGCAACCTGTTTCTACGCGGTTTACTACGTCACGTATAAGACCCGACTGCGTTCAGCAAAAGAGACTGCGCCACGCCGGGCGCTCTTTACCATGAACCGGGTAGAGACGCATCTGACATGGGTGATGTTGATGGCCATTGCGCTGGTGAGCGTGGGCATCTTCTTTATGCATAACGGTTTTCTGCTGTTTAAGTTGCAGTCCTACAGCCAGATATTTTCCGCAGAAGTCTCAGGCGTGGCACTTAAGCGCTTCTTCTACTTCTTCATCCCGGCGATGCTGGTGGTCTTTTTCCTGCGTCAGGACAGCAAAGCCTGGCTGTTTTTCCTGGTCAGTACTGTCGCGTTTGGCGTGCTGACCTACATGATTGTTGGCGGTACGCGCGCCAACATCATCATCGCGTTCGCCATCTTCCTGTTTATCGGCATCATTCGCGGCTGGATCTCTTTGTGGATGCTGGTGGCGGCAGGGGTGTTTGGCATAGTGGGGATGTTCTGGCTGGCGCTCAAGCGCTACGGGATGAACGTGTCCGGCGATGAGGCGTTTTACACCTTCCTGTACCTCACGCGCGATACCTTCTCGCCGTGGGAAAACCTGGCGCTGTTGCTGCAAAACTACGACAAGATTGATTTCCAGGGCCTGGCGCCGATTGTGCGTGATTTCTACGTCTTTATTCCGACGTGGCTGTGGCCTGACCGCCCTGGTATTGTGCTGAATACGGCAAACTACTTCACCTGGGAAGTCCTCAACAACCACTCAGGGCTGGCAATTTCACCTACGCTGATTGGTTCGCTGGTGGTGATGGGCGGGACATGGTTTATCCTGCCGGGCGCGGTGGTGGTCGGGTTAATCATTAAGTGGTTTGACTGGCTTTATCAGCGCGGCAATGAAGAGACTAATCGCTACAAAGCAGCGATATTGCACAGTTTCTGTTTTGGGGCCATTTTCAATATGATCGTTCTGGCGCGCGAAGGTCTGGATTCATTCGTGTCGCGCGTGGTTTTCTTCATGGTAATTTTCGGCGTCTGCCTGCTGCTGGCAAAACTGTTGTACTGGTTATTTGACAGCGCGGGGCTTGTGCATAAGCGCGAGCCACGCGGTAGCAGAACGCTTTCGCAAGTCTGAGTAAGGATGTTATGACTGACACGACTTCCGCGCCGCTTTACGCGTTGCGCGGCATACAGCTTATTGGCTGGCGTGATATGCAACACGCGCTGGATTATCTGTTCTCCGAAGGGCAGATGAAATCGGGCACGCTGGTGGCCATCAACGCAGAAAAGATGCTGGCGATAGAAGATAACGCTGAAGTGAAAAGCCTGATAGAAGCCGCAGAGTTTAAATACGCCGACGGTATCAGCGTGGTGCGTTCTGTCCGTAAAAAATACCCGGGTGCGCAGGTTTCTCGTGTCGCAGGCGCAGACCTGTGGGAAGCCCTGATGGCGCGTGCGGGGGCTGAAGGCACGCCCGTATTCCTGATAGGCGGTAAGCCGGACGTGCTGGCACAGACGGAACAGAAGCTACGTGGCCAGTGGAATGTGAATATTGTGGGCAGCCAGAACGGGTATTTCAAACCGGAAGACCGGCAGGCGCTGTTTGAGCGCGTGCGCGACAGCGGCGCGAAAATAGTAACGGTGGCTATGGGATCTCCGCGCCAGGAGATCCTGATGCGCGATTGCCGTCTGGTATGCCCGCATGCGCTCTACATGGGCGTTGGCGGCACTTACGATGTCTTTACCGGCCATGTTAAGCGTGCGCCGAAGGTGTGGCAGCGCCTGGGGCTGGAATGGCTGTATCGCCTGTTATCTCAGCCTACACGTATCAAACGGCAGATTCGTTTGCTGCGCTACCTCACCTGGCACTACACCGGAAAAATGTAATCAAAATGTAGCGCGATATGCTGTTCGCGCTGCAACTCCCCTGCAAAACTGCTGCGTATCTGTGCAATACATTCATTTTTTTAATGCATCGTTTGCCATTTAGCAGAATTTAAGAAACCATTCCCCCGCATATTTCAGTACCCCAAAAAAATAAAACCGGTAAAAGCCGGGAAACAGCAAACACAACCGAGGATTTATGGCAGAGAAAAAACCTGAGCTTCAGCGTGGGCTGGAGGCTCGACATATCGAATTGATAGCGCTGGGCGGCACTATCGGCGTTGGCCTGTTTATGGGCTCCGCAAGTACGCTCAAATGGGCAGGCCCGTCTGTATTGCTGGCGTATATCATCGCCGGGCTGTTCGTCTTCTTCATCATGCGTTCGATGGGCGAAATGCTTTTCCTGGAGCCGGTAACCGGTTCATTCGCCGTTTACGCGCACCGTTATATGAGCCCGTTCTTTGGCTATCTGACCGCCTGGTCGTACTGGTTTATGTGGATGGCCGTTGGCATCTCGGAAATCACCGCGATCGGGGTCTACGTGCAGTTCTGGTTCCCGGATATGGTCCAATGGATACCCGCGCTTATCGCCGTGGGGCTGGTGGCGCTGGCCAACCTTGCCGCCGTGCGTCTGTACGGTGAGATTGAATTCTGGTTCGCGATGATCAAAGTCACCACCATCATTGTGATGATTGTGGTCGGCCTGGGCGTGATCTTCTTCGGTATTGGCAACGGTGGACACGCCATCGGCTTTGGTAACCTGACCGAGAACGGCGGCTTCTTCGCTGGTGGCTGGAAGGGCTTCCTGACCGCGCTGTGTATCGTCGTGGCCTCTTATCAGGGCGTTGAGCTGATTGGTATCACCGCCGGTGAAGCGAAAAACCCGCAGGTTACGCTGCGCAGTGCGGTAGGCAAAGTGCTGTGGCGTATCCTGATTTTCTATGTGGGCGCTATCTTCGTCATCGTAACCATCTTCCCGTGGAATGAAATCGGTACGACCGGTAGCCCGTTTGTTTTGACCTTTGCGAAGATTGGTATCACCGCAGCGGCAGGGATCATCAACTTTGTAGTCCTGACGGCTGCGCTGTCCGGTTGTAACAGCGGAATGTACAGCTGTGGCCGTATGTTGTATGCGCTTTCCAAAAACAACCAGCTGCCAGCGGCAATGGGGAAAGTGTCCCGTGCAGGCGTTCCGGTTGCGGGTGTGGCGGTATCGATTGTGATCCTGCTGATTGGTTCATGCCTGAACTACATCATCCCGAATCCACAGCGCGTGTTTGTCTACGTGTATAGCGCCAGCGTGCTGCCAGGGATGATCCCGTGGTTTGTGATCCTGATTAGCCAGCTGCGTTTCCGTCAGGCACACAAGAAGGCGATTGCCAGCCATCCGTTCCGCTCCATTCTGTTCCCGTGGGCGAACTATTTAACGATGGCGTTCCTGATTTGCGTTTTAATCGGTATGTACTTTAATGACGATACCCGCATGTCGCTGTTTGTCGGGATGATCTTCCTGGCCGCCGTGACCGCAGGGTACAAGTTGTTTGGCCTTGGCCGCCGTGCCTCCACGCAGAAAGTGGAGGAATAAGCGGCAAAGTGTGCAAAGCATAACCAAACGCGCATTTTTTTAAAAAAAGCACTAGACAGCGGGGACGGAGGTACGTAATATCCAGCCCCGCAACGGCGCTAAGCGCCCGTAGCTCAGCTGGATAGAGCGCTGCCCTCCGGAGGCAGAGGTCTCAGGTTCGAATCCTGTCGGGCGCGCCATTTTGTCCCGGCGCTAGAGCTGCGGTGGTCTGAGAAGTAGTCAGTACCGCGTGAAAGTATTATCAGTGGTGGCTATAGCTCAGTTGGTAGAGCCCTGGATTGTGATTCCAGTTGTCGTGGGTTCGAATCCCATTAGCCACCCCATTATTTGAAGAGTTGTGAATTGCGAAGGTGGCGGAATTGGTAGACGCGCTAGCTTCAGGTGTTAGTGTCCTTAGGATGTGGGGGTTCGAGTCCCCCCCCTCGCACCACGACTTTTAAAATGAATTGAACTAAAAATTCAAAAAAGCAGTACATCGGCGAGTAGCGCAGCTTGGTAGCGCAACTGGTTTGGGACCAGTGGGTCGGAGGTTCGAATCCTCTCTCGCCGACCAATTTTGAACCCCGCTTCGGCGGGGTTTTTTGTTTTCTGTCGTTCCTCACTGCTGTTGTCATTCCCCGACAACGCTCAGTTTCTTTGTCGTGATTCAGCGACACCTAATTCACTGAAAAATAAACGTTTAGCTTTCTGGCGCTATTGCTGTCGCTTCCAGGCAACACTTTGATCGCTTTGCCTGTGCTTTCTGGGGCACAACCGTTGCCAGAATAACGAAAAAGCCTTTTATCTTAAAATGTTGCGCGGGATAACACTCCCTGGTGCAACTCTGGCATGTAACGTGCAATAATATACGTGTAGATGCTCATTCCATCTCTTATGTTCGCCTTAGTGCCTCATAAACCCCGGAATGATGCAGAGCCGTTTACGGTGCTTATCGTCCACAGACAGATGTCGCTTCGGCCTCATCAAACACCATGGACACAACGTTGAGTGAAGCACCAATATGTTGTCTTACAGACCTGTTTTAACGCCTGCTTTTTAGCAGGCGTTTTTTTATGCCTTATTCCCGGAAACGCGCCATGATGAGGGCAACCAGCAACAGCGCACTGGCAGAGACCACATACAGCGTCTGAATTGCGCCAAGCGATATCGTTGCCAGAGCGGCAATACCGGTAAAGAGTGAGGCGCTGATCGTCTGCCATCGCCAGGCTTTACCGCTGGCTGAAGCGATCTGCATGGCATGAAAGCTACTCAGTACCCCAAACGTTCCCGCCGCAAAGACAATGTTTGATGCCAGATGGGCGATAAAGACCATCCCCAGAGCCACCACCGCGCCCCCTGATACAAACGGTATCACTCCATATGCCAGCAGAAATACGCTCATGCAGATCAGCAGCAGGCGGTTTTTCGCCGCGTATCGCGCCAGGCTGTCTTTCTTAAGCAGCATAGGGCCACACAGCTGGCCCAGGCTTCTGGCGAAGAGCAGGGGCAGGGCGAGGCTGGCTGCATCGGCAGGTTGGATCTGCTGCACCAGGGCCGGAAGCAGCGCCATAGCAGGCGAGCCTACGGCCGCCAGCGCGGGTAACAGCAGCAGGCTACGCTTTTGCCGTACCGTGAGATGCTGCCAGCGTAACGTGACGGACGGTTGCTCATCAGCGGGTATCGCTGTTGCCCGGGAGATAAACGCCTTTCCTGCCAGAAACAACATCAGTATCGAACCCAGAAAGCTCGCTGCATCTATTACCAGTAACGGCTGAACGGGGATCCGCTGAAACAGCACCACACCCAGCCCTGTCCCTAACAGTACCTGAGAGGCAAAAATCACATTCTCAAGGCAAGTGGCCGCGGGGAGTTCATGTTCTGTCAGCCCACGTTTGAACAATAAGGTCAGTGCTGGCCAGCTCATTCCGCTCAGGAGCGCTTCCGCGGATTGCACGGCAAGTAACGCCGGAATGCTGTGGTAATGCACGCCAAGCATAGGGAAGAGCAGGGCGATTAACCCCAGCAGCTCCGTCAGCACCAGCAAACCGATCGGTGAAAAGCGCAGGCATAATCTTTCGCCGATCAGGCTGCCGATAAATCCGGGTACGGTGGCAAAGAAATAGGCGAGGGTTAGCAGGGCGGCGGGTGCCTGCCACTGTAGCAGCAGGCCAAACACCACAACCTGAGTTAATCCATTGCCCAGTGAAGTAAAGATAAAGGCGCAGGCCAGTAAGCGAAGCCAGCGGTGGCTGCGCAGCGCTTCAACAAGCGCATACAAAAGCGAGTTCATGAAGACATTCCTTTCAAAAACGATTTAGTCCACGCGGCAATCAGCGCGTGTATGAAAAAAGGTTAATGAAAAGATGTCGTTACATTGGCGGGTTCATTTCCGGGTGATGTTGGATTGAATGTAGCAGGAGATGAGCGATAAAAAAAGGAGGCCGACTGGCCTCCTTTTCTGTTACTGCTGATTTGCATTATTTTGCAAGGTTAGCAGTAGCCCGTCGCGGCGCATGGCTGCCGCCTCTTCCGGCTTGTGGAGCTTGTCCAGCGTATCGGCAAGCCAGGCGTAGTCAAACGCGTCAGGACGCTGTTTTAGCGCTGCACGGAAAGCGAGGCTCGCCTCCTGCCATTCGCCGTGTTTCATCAGCGACTGACCCAGCGTGCTCCATAACAGCGGGCGGTCACCCACGGTTTTGATCTGCTGGCGCAACACTTTTTCCAGCTGCTCCGGGTTGTTGGTTTTCAGGCGTGGGATCACCATCACCAGACGGTCGTCGTACTGGCGTTTCAGGCCGTCGAGGAGGATCTCCTGGGCGGTGTCATGATCGTCACACTCAATCAGATGTTCAGCCATCGCCACTTGCAGCGGGATCTGCTGGCGTGTTTTACGGCTCTGGTTCTTCCACCAGGTTTTCAGACCATCGCTGCCCAGATCGGCACGCGCCTGATCCATCAGCCCAATCCATGCCAGGCGCTGAAGTTCGTCACGGTGTTCGTCATCGCCCACCTCCGCCTTCGCCATCGATGGGATGATATCCAGCAGCGAGCCCCATGCACCGGTACGGATATAGGCCTGCTCGGCAAGACGCAGCACTTCCGGGTGACGTGGGGTGATTTCCAGCAGACGGTCGATGCCATGACGTGCTGCGTGATTTTCATTACGCGCAAGTTGCAGACGAACGCGGGTGATTTCAACCGGGATCTGATCGTTTGAAGCCAGCTCGGAAGCACGTTCAAGATGCTGATTCGCACGGGCTTCATCACCACGCTGCTGCGCCGCTTCTGCCGCCAACAGGTAGTTCACCACCGGCTGCTCTGCATGATCGGCATTTTTCGACATCAGCTTTTCAACCTGCTGATAGTCACCTTCGGCGAGTTTAAGCAGCGCCTGTTCAGTCTGCTTGCGGGCGCGACGGCGTTTACGACCGACAAACCAGCCGCGGGTATGCGCGCCAGTACGGAAAATGCGGCGCAGAACCCATTCAACGGCAAACAGCACCACCACGGCGAGGATCAGAATGATCACCAGACCGGTCACGCTGGTTTCGATGTTATAGTTATCGGTCTGGATCAGGACATAACCCTGATGCCCTGCAAGCATTGGCCCCAGGACGATCCCGGCGATCAACAGTAAGAAGAGTAATAACACTTTCAACATGATTACTCTCCCTGTGGTGCGTTTTCAGGTGCTGGCGCGGCGGCAGGAGCTTCGGCGTTAGGCTCTGCCGGAACGCCTGGCTGTGCCAGCAAGTTACGCACACGCGTCTGCATCAGCTTTTCCAGAATTGGCTGGCTGGCCAGCTTATCCGGGACATTCATGGTGATGTTCTGCTGGCTCAGCTTGTCGATATCTTCGAGGAATGCCTGGGTGGTGGCATCATCGGTGTTGTAGTAAGCGCGTACCCAGGTAGAGACATTATCCAGCGCCTGTTTGTACGTCTCTTCCTGATGACGCGGAACCGCCTGTGCGGCAACCAGCAGGCGAGAGCGAATGTTCTCGCGCAAATAGACGTCCTGGTTCGGCGCTAACAGCGGTACGGCGGTTTCATCGCGACGACGGATGGTAATAAAGCTGTCCATAAAGTTCTGCCAGCTTTTTTGCAGGTTCACGCGCCATTCACCCAGCGAACTGGAAAGCTCGGTACCGTCGGAATCCATCGGGGAGTCGTCGTCGTTGTTATCCGCCAGTTGCAGGTTATCAATCTGGTTGGAGAGCTGATTGACCTTGAGAATAATGCCGTCGTAGTCGACCTGAGAAACGGCAGACAGGCTGGCGATATCTTCGGTAATGGCACGACGTGCGGTGATAAGGCTCGGGTCGTTCATGTCGGCAAGACTGGCGTCGGCGCTTTTCAGCAGCGCGGCGGCGGTGGTGACATCCTGATCGCTCCAGAGCTTACGCCCGGCCAGTTTCACCAGGAAATCGGCCTGAGAAAGCAGCCAGGTTTTGGCATCAGTACCGGAAATGGTGGCGACTTTTTGCTGCACTTCGCTCAGCTGTTTGGTCAGCTCTTCCTGCTTGCTGTTGGCTTCGGAAAGTGCAGTAGCCTGCTGTTTGATAAAGCTTTCCAGCTCATCTTTTTGTGTTTCCTGCGCTTTTTGCAGGGCTGTGAGCTGATTAACCAGCGCATCGCTGGTGGCCGTCTGGTTGGTGCCTTGTTGTTTCACCAGACCATACAGGCCAACACCGGCGGCCAGAGCAATGGCGATGGCAATCGCGCTTAGCACCAGGCTGGTTTTGTTGCTGCCGTTTTTCTTCTCAACGGTTTTCTCAGTCGTTTCTGACTGTGGTGTGGTATCCACAGTCTCCCTGGTCTCTTCAACCACGGCGGAGGATTTTTCGTGTTCCGTCATTATGGCTTCCCATTATGAGAGTTATTGTAATGCGCGCAGCAGCGCATCGTTGTCGGCGTTATCAGCGATCCGAATATCTTGCCAGCCCAGTTCCCGGGCGTGGTTCGCCAGACGCTCACTGACGACCAGAAGCCGACAGCGGAGTAACCAGTTTTCACGATACCAAAGCGGAATCAGCGACCAGAGCTGTTGCAGCATTTCACCACTGGTGACCACCAGGGTATCGACGCCGCGCATGTGCCAGCGCATCGCTTCTTCCGCGCCATCATAATTTTTTGCATTGCGCTGATAGCATTCGCAGAACGTGACGTCAGCACCGCGTTCACTTAAGGTTTCGCCAAGCAATTCGCGCCCACCGTTACCGCGTAAAATGAGCGCGCGCTTTCCGGCAATAGTTTGTAATTCAGGTAATTGTAGCAAGACTTCGCTAATTTCCCGATCTAACGGATAGCGAATATCTATTCCACTTACGGTATGCAGGGCCAGTGCGGTGGTGCGCCCAATCGCGAAATAGCGCGGAGCAGTGGGCCAGTGCGATCCGGCCTGTTGCAACTGGGCATGGGCAAACTCCACGGCATGTTGCGACAGGGCAAAAAGCAGATCGCCTTCCTGCAAGGTATTCATCTGGTCGGCGAGCGCAGTCAGCTCCCGACCGGGGGAGAATTCAATCAACGGAAAACTCCAGGCCACCTGCCCCAGTGTGCGCAGACGGCTCACTAATTGTTCTCCTGCGGGAGAAGGGCGGGTGACAAGAATACTCATGCAGGGGGTTCTCCGTTATATACGTCCGCCAGAATTTCACGGGCGCCGTTATTGAGCAACTCTTCTGCCAGCGAAACGCCAAGCTGTTCGGCATCTTGCGGCTTACCGCGACGTTCGCCGCGAACCATCTGTGAGCCATCCGGTGCGCCAACCAGCGCGCGCAGCCACAGCTCGCCATCGGTTAATTCAGCATAGCTGCCAATTGGCACCTGACAGCCGCCTTCAAGACGGGTGTTCATGGCGCGCTCGGCTTTGACACGAATTGCGGTGTCGTCATGATTCAGCGGCGCGAGCAGCTCGCGGGTGCGCGCATCATCCAGACGGCACTCAATACCGACTGCACCCTGGCCGACTGCCGGCAGCGACAGTTCTGGCGGCAGCGCAACGCGGACGCGCGATTCCAGCCCCAGACGCTTCAGCCCCGCCACGGCCAGAATAATCGCATCGTATTCGCCGTTATCCAGCTTACTCAGGCGTGTGCCCACGTTGCCGCGAAGCGAGCGAATCACCAGATCCGGGCGGCGTTCTGCTAGCTGACACTGGCGACGTAAACTTGACGTGCCAACCACGCTGCCCTGTGGCAACGCATCGAGTGAGTCGTAGTGGTTTGAAACAAATGCATCGCGCGGATCTTCGCGCTCGCAAATGGTCACCAGCCCTAAACCTTCCGGGAACTCAACGGGCACATCTTTCATCGAATGTACGGCGATATCGGCGCGGTTATCAAGCAATGCCAGTTCCAGCTCTTTGACAAATAAGCCTTTTCCGCCCACTTTTGCCAGCGGCGTATCAAGAATGATGTCACCGCGCGTTACCATTGGCACCAGCTCGACGCGCAAACCAGAATGGCAGGCTTCAAGGCGCTGCTTAACATAATGTGCCTGCCAGAGCGCAAGGGGGCTTTGGCGTGTGGCAATTCTCAAAACATTGTCTAACATGCTTGTTACCGTCATTATCAACCGTTGACCATCCTAACATTGTTGTCTCTGTGATGGCAGTTTTACGGTAGATGATGCAGAGAGGGACAGGGCGGCGTTATCGTCACCCACCGCCGTATTCAGGAATTTACACGTACAGATTGATGCTACACTTTGTATGTAGCGCAACTTTCTTTACGGTCAATCGGCAAGGTGTTAAATTGATCACGTTTTAGACCATTTTTTCGTCGCTACTACCATAAAGATAAGGGCGAAAAAGGGTAACGGTTATCTTTTTGAAATACTGCGGGCTCGCCATTATTCGATTTATGAATGGTTTGCGACACCCGGAAACATCAGGCGATACGTCTTGTACCTCTATATTGAGACTCTGAAACAGAGACTGGATGCCATAAATCAACTGCGTGTGGATCGCGCGCTTGCTGCCATGGGACCTGCTTTCCAACAGGTTTACAGTCTGCTGCCGACATTATTGCACTATCACCATCCGCTGATGCCGGGTTACCTCGACGGTAACGTTCCCCAGGGCATTTGCCTTTTCACGCCTGATGAAACCCAACAGCACTATCTGAACGAGCTGGAACTCTATCGTGGGATGCCGCCGCAGGAATCACCGAAAGGTGAGCTGCCAATCACCGGCGTTTACTCCATGGGAAGTACCTCATCAGTAGGGCAAAGCTGTTCCTCAGATCTGGATATCTGGGTCTGCCATCAATCCTGGCTCGATAACGAAGAACGCCAGCTGTTACAGCGTAAATGCAGCCTGCTGGAAAGCTGGGCGGCCTCGCTCGGCGTGGAAGTGAGCTTCTTCCTGATTGATGAAAACCGTTTCCGCCATAACGAAAGCGGCAGTCTGGGTGGTGAAGACTGCGGCTCGACGCAGCACATATTGTTGCTGGATGAATTTTACCGTACTGCCGTTCGTCTGGCCGGTAAGCGTATTCTGTGGAATATGGTGCCGTGCGAAGAAGAAGAGCATTACGACGATTACGTCATGTCGCTGTATGCGCAGGGCGTACTGACGCCAAACGAATGGCTGGATCTGGGTGGCCTGAGCTCCCTGTCGGCCGAAGAGTACTTTGGCGCGAGCCTGTGGCAGCTGTATAAAAGTATCGATTCCCCGTACAAAGCGGTGCTGAAAACGCTGCTGCTTGAAGCCTATTCCTGGGAATACCCAACGCCGCGCCTGCTGGCGAAAGATATCAAACAGCGTCTGCACGATGGCGAGATTGTCTCCTTCGGGCTTGATGCCTACTGCATGATGCTGGAACGCGTCACCGAATACCTGAAAGCCATTGATGACACCACGCGTCTTGACCTGGTGCGTCGATGTTTCTATCTCAAGGTTTGTGAAAAACTGAGCCGCGAACGCGCCTGCGTTGGCTGGCGTCGTGAAGTGGTCAGTCAGTTAGTTAAAGAGTGGGGATGGGACGAAGAACGTCTGTCTATGCTCGACAACCGCGCCAACTGGAAAATCGATCAGGTGCGTGAAGCGCACAACGAACTGCTCGATGCGATGATGCAAAGCTACCGTAATCTTATCCGCTTTGCGCGCCGTAATAACCTCAGCGTATCGGCCAGCCCGCAGGACATCGGGGTGTTAACCCGTAAACTGTATGCCGCGTTCGAAGCGCTGCCGGGTAAAGTCACGCTAGTTAACCCGCAGATTTCACCTGACCTGTCTGAACCAAATCTGACCTTTATCTATGTGCCGCCGGGCCGCGCGAACCGCACCGGATGGTATCTGTACAACCGTGCGCCAAGCATGGATTCGATCATCAGCCATCAGCCGCTGGAATATAACCGCTATCTGAACAAGCTGGTGGCCTGGGCCTGGTTTAACGGCCTGCTGACTTCACGCACCCGGTTGTTTATTAAAGGCAACGAAGTGGTTGATCTGGCGAAGTTGCAGGAGATGGTGGCTGACGTTTCGCACCACTTCCCGCTGCGCTTGCCTGCGCCAACGCCGAAAGCGCTCTACAGCCCGTGTGAGATCCGTCATCTGGCGATTATCGTCAACCTGGAATATGACCCGACGGCGGCCTTCCGCAATCAGGTGGTCCATTTTGACTTCCGCAAGCTGGATGTCTTTAGCTTCGGTGAGCAGCAAAATTGCCTGGTTGGTAGCGTTGACCTGCTGTATCGCAACTCGTGGAACGAAGTGCGTACGCTGCATTTCAACGGCGAGCAGGCGATGATCGAAGCGCTGAAAACCATTCTCGGTAAGATGCACCAGGATGCTGCGCCACCAGACAGCGTTGAAGTGTTCTGCTACAGCCAGCATCTGCGCGGTTTGATTCGTACCCGCGTACAGCAGCTGGTTTCTGAGTGTATTGAGCTGCGTCTTTCCAGTACCCGCCAGGAAACCGGGCGCTTTAAAGCGCTGCGCGTCTCCGGTCAGACCTGGGGCTTGTTCTTTGAACGCCTGAACGTGTCGGTACAGAAACTGGAAAACGCCATCGAATTCTACGGCGCGATTTCGCACAACAAGCTGCATGGCCTGTCCGTGCAGGTGGAAACCAACCACGTCAAACTGCCGCAGGTGGTGGATGGTTTTGCCAGCGAAGGGATTATTCAGTTCTTCTTCGAAGAGTCGGGTGATGACGCTGGTTTCAACATCTACATTCTGGATGAAACCAACCGTGCCGAGGTTTATCACCACTGTGAAGGCAGCAAAGAAGAGCTGGTGCGCGATGTCAGCCGCTTCTACTCGTCGTCTCACGACCGCTTCACCTACGGCTCAAGCTTTATCAACTTCAACCTGCCGCAGTTCTACCAGATTGTGAATGTTGATGGCCGCGTGCAGGTGATCCCGTTCCGTACGCAGGCCGTCACGCCTGTAGCGCCTGCAAATCAGGATACCGCGCCGCTGTTGCAGCAGTATTTCTCCTGATTTCGTGAGCCCGGTAAGGCGTAGCCGCCACCGGGCAACAAAACTACCTGAAACTCACTTCCTCACCTGCCTGTGCAGTCGCTGCCTGTTCCAGCAGATCCCAGAACGTTTCACCGCTACGGTCGCAAACCCATTCGCCCTCTTTGAGATCGAAATGGTAGCCGCCCTGCTTGGCTGCCAGCCAGACCTGGTGAAGTGGCTCCTGACGGTTAATAATAATTTTGCTGCCATTTTCGAAGCTTAGGGTCAGGATACCGCCGTTGATTTCACAATCGATATCGCTGTCGCCCTCCCAGTCGTCAAGACGCTCTTCGATGGTCATCCACAGGTTGTCGGCAAGGCGATGAAATTCACTGTCGTTCATGGTTTTGTTCCTGTTTTTCGTGATGGCGGCAGTATAACGCTAAATAATTCCCGTTGCAGGAAAGCGGCAAACTCTTGCTTTTGTGTCTTCTCCTGCGATGATAGAAACAGATTTGAACTTACGGGCAACTTTATAATGAAAAACGTTTTCCGAACGCTTGCCGTTCTCATCACGCTGTTTAGCCTGACTGGCTGCGGGCTGAAGGGACCACTGTACTTCCCGCCAGCGGATAAAACCGCGCCACCGCCGACGAAACCGGCACCAAGCACCATCGAGTCCTCTTCGCCGGATACTAACGATCGCGGTGATAATGGCGGCCCGACTCAGGTTAATCTCTGATAATTACGTTCTGTACCCGCGCAATGGAGCAAATGATGCAGTTCTCTAAAATGCATGGCCTTGGCAACGATTTTATGGTCGTCGACGCGGTAACGCAGAATGTCTTTTTCTCACCAGAACTGATCCGCCGCCTGGCGGATCGACATCTGGGCGTAGGGTTTGATCAGCTGCTGGTGGTTGAGCCACCCTACGATCCTGACCTCGATTTTCACTATCGCATTTTTAACGCCGACGGTAGCGAAGTGTCGCAGTGTGGTAACGGCGCGCGCTGTTTTGCCCGCTTTGTTCGCCTGAAAGGGCTGACTAACAAGCGTGATATTCGCGTGAGCACGGCAAACGGACGCATGATCCTGAGCGTCACCGACGATGAGCTGGTGCGTGTGAATATGGGCGAGCCAAACTTTGAGCCATCCGCGGTGCCGTTTCGCGCTAACAAAGCGGAAAAGACCTATATTATGCGTGCGGCCGAGCAGACAGTATTGTGCGGCGTTGTCTCTATGGGCAACCCACACTGCGTGATTCAGGTCGATAATGTTGATACCGCCGCAGTAGAAACGCTGGGTCCGGTGCTGGAAAGCCACGAGCGTTTCCCGGAGCGTGCAAATATCGGCTTTATGCAGGTGGTAAAACGCGAACACATCCGTCTGCGTGTTTACGAGCGCGGTGCGGGTGAAACCCAGGCCTGCGGAAGCGGCGCCTGTGCGGCAGTTGCTGTCGGTATCTCTCAGGGATTACTGGCGGAAGAGGTTCGCGTGGAGTTACCAGGTGGTCGCCTTGATATCGCCTGGAAAGGACCGGGTCATCCACTGTATATGACTGGCCCGGCGGCACATGTCTATGACGGGTTTATCCATCTATGAAACAACCAGGGGAAGAACTTCAGGCATCAGAAACGGAACTGGACGACAGAGCTGTTATTGATTACCTGCTGCGCAATCCTGAGTTTTTTATCCGTAATGCACGCGTTGTCGAACAGATGCGCGTGCCCCATCCGGTGCGTGAATCTGTGTCGCTGGTCGAATGGCACATGGCACGCTCGCGTAACCATATCAATCAGCTCGAAGAGAACATGACGCTGTTAATGGAACAGGCAAGTAACAACGAAAGCCTGTTCTATCGCTTGCTGCATTTGCAGGCGCGTCTGGCCTCGGCGCACAGCCTTGACGAGTTTCTCAGCCGCTTCCATCGCTGGGCGCGTGAACTGGGGCTGGCAGGCGCAACGCTCCGCCTCTTCCCTGACCGCTGGCGCATCGGCGCGCCCTCCGGTTTTACTCATCTGGCACTAAACCGTCAGGCGTTTGAACCGCTGCGCATTCAGCGTCTTGGTCACGAGAACCACTATCTTGGGCCGCTGAACGGACCTGAGCTGCTGGTGGTGTTGCCAGAGGCCAAAGCCATTGGTTCGGTGGCGATGTCGCTGATGGGGCGCGATGGCGATTTAGGCGTGATGTTGTTCACCAGCCGTGATGCGCACCACTATGAGCAAGGGCAGGGGACACACCTGTTGCAGGAGCTGGCGCTCATGCTGCCTGAGCTACTGGAGCGCTGGATTGAACGGGTATGACGGACGTACTGCTCACAACTGACGTCACGCGCTTTCTGCGTTATCTGGGCGTCGAGCGTCAGCTAAGCCCGATTACGCTGCTCAACTATCAGCGTCAGCTTGATGCCATCATGCAGATTGCCGAAGAAATCGGCCTGAAAAGCTGGCAACAATGTGACGCTGCTACCGTGCGCGCCTTTGTGGTGCGTAGCCGCCGCAAGGGGTTAAGCCCGGCAAGCCTGGCGCTCAGGCTTTCTGCACTGCGCAGTTTCTTCGACTGGCTGGTCAGCCAGGGCGGCCTGAAAGCCAATCCGGCAAAAGGGATCGCCACGCCAAAAGCCCCGCGTCATCTGCCCAAGAATATCGATGTAGACGATGTAAACCGCCTGCTGGATATCGATCTTAACGATCCGCTGGCCGTGCGCGATCGCGCCATGCTGGAGGTGATGTACGGTGCGGGGCTGCGTCTTTCTGAGCTGGTGAACCTCGATTTAAAACATCTCGATCTTGATACCGGTGAAGTGTGGGTGATGGGTAAAGGCAGCAAAGAGCGCCGCTTACCGATTGGCCGCAATGCGGTGTCCTGGATTGAGCACTGGCTGGATCTGCGCGGGTTGTTTGGCGCAGAGGAAAACGCCCTGTTTTTATCGAAGCTCGGCAAGCGCATTTCGGCGCGAAACGTGCAGAAACGCTTTGCGGAGTGGGGCATCAAGCAAGGGCTGAACAGCCATGTTCACCCACACAAGCTGCGCCACTCTTTTGCCACCCACATGCTTGAATCGAGCGGTGATTTACGCGGCGTGCAGGAGCTGTTAGGTCACGCCAACTTATCGACCACTCAAATCTATACCCACCTTGATTTTCAACACCTTGCCTCGGTGTACGATGCGGCGCATCCACGCGCCAAACGGGGGAAATAATGCGTTTTTACCGACCATTAGGTCAGATTTCAGCCCTGACGTTTGACCTTGATGACACCCTTTATGACAACCACCCGGTTATCTTGCGCACTGAGCAAGAGTCCCTGGCGTTTGTACAGAACTACCACCCAGCCCTGAAAGAGATGCAGAACAAAGACTTCCAGCGTCTGCGTCAGGCGCTGCGGGAAACCGAGCCGGATATTTATCACGATGTCTCTGAATGGCGTCGCCGTGCGGTGGAGCAGGCGATGCTAAATGTCGGCATGAGTGCGCACGATGCGGCCATCGGTGCCGAAGCGGCGATGGAAAACTTCGCAAAATGGCGTAGCCGCATCGATGTGCCGCAGGAAACCCACGACACCCTGAAAGCGCTGGCTGAAAAGTGGCCGCTGGTGGCGATCACCAACGGCAACGCGCAGCCTGAGCTCTTTGGTCTTGGCGACTATTTTGAATTCGTGCTGCGTGCCGGCCCGGATGGGCGCTCTAAGCCGTTCAACGACATGTACCACCTGGCGGCGGAAAAACTCGACCTGCCGACAGGCAAGATCCTGCACGTGGGCGATGATCTGACTACAGACGTTGCCGGGGCGATCCGCTGCGGGATGCAGGCGTGCTGGATCAAGCCAGAAAAGGCTGATTTGATGCAGACCCAGGACAGCCGGCTGCTGCCACACATAGAAATTTCGCGGTTGGCATCCCTCACCACGCTGATATAATCACCAGTAATATTGTATAAATTACCAGGGTTTTGGCGAATGCATGACGTTCGCCTGCCCGACATGACCTGGCGGTGCCAATGGACGTTTCCTACCTTCTCGACAGCCTTAATGACAAACAGCGTGACGCGGTTGCCGCATCGCGAACTAACCTGCTGGTTCTGGCTGGGGCGGGCAGTGGTAAGACGCGCGTCCTGGTGCACCGTATCGCGTGGCTGCAAAGCGTAGAAAACTGCTCACCGTATTCCATTATGGCGGTGACGTTTACCAACAAAGCAGCGGCAGAGATGCGTCACCGCATCGCGCAGCTGATGGGCACAAGCCAGGGCGGTATGTGGGTAGGCACTTTCCACGGTCTGGCGCACCGTTTGCTGCGCGCGCACCATATGGACGCCAACCTGCCGCAGGACTTCCAGATCCTCGACAGCGAAGACCAGCTCCGTTTGCTGAAACGCCTGATCAAGGCGATGAACCTTGATGAGAAACAGTGGCCGCCGCGTCAGGCCATGTGGTACATCAACGGTCAAAAAGACGAAGGGCTGCGCCCGCATCATATTCAGAGCTTCGGCAACCCGGTCGAGCAGACATGGCAGAATGTGTATAAGGCCTACCAGGAAGCCTGCGATCGCGCCGGTCTGGTGGACTTTGCCGAACTGCTGCTGCGTGCGCACGAGCTGTGGCTGAACAAGCCGCATATTCTCCAGCATTACCGCGAACGTTTTACCAATATCCTGGTGGACGAATTCCAGGATACCAACAACATTCAGTATGCCTGGATCCGGATGCTGGCTGGCGATACCGGCAAGGTGATGATCGTGGGCGATGATGACCAGTCTATCTACGGCTGGCGTGGGGCGCAGGTGGAAAACATCCAGCGCTTCCTCAACGACTTCCCGGGCGCAGAAACCATCCGTCTGGAACAGAACTACCGTTCGACCAGCAACATTCTGAGCGCGGCGAACGCCCTGATTGAAAACAACAACGGGCGTCTGGGCAAAAAGCTGTGGACCGATGGCGTCGATGGCGAGCCCATCTCTCTCTACTGTGCTTTTAACGAACTCGATGAAGCGCGCTTTGTGGTTAACCGCATCAAAACCTGGCAGGACAACGGCGGCGCGCTGGAGCAGTGTGCCATCCTCTATCGCAGCAACGCCCAGTCGCGTGTGCTGGAAGAGGCGTTGTTGCAGGTGAGTATGCCGTACCGGATTTATGGCGGGATGCGCTTCTTCGAACGCCAGGAAATTAAAGATGCGCTCTCGTATCTGCGTCTGATGGCCAACCGCAACGACGACGCGGCCTTCGAGCGCGTGGTGAATACCCCAACGCGCGGCATTGGTGACAGAACGCTGGACGTGGTGCGTCAGGCTTCCCGCGATCGCCAGCTCACGCTTTGGCAGGCCTGCCGCGAGCTGTTGCAGGAAAAAGCCCTCGCCGGACGTGCGGCCAGCGCGTTGCAACGCTTCCTTGAACTGATTGACGCCCTCGCGCAGGAAACGGCAGATATGCCGCTGCATGTGCAGACTGACCGGGTTATCAAAGATTCCGGCCTGTGGATGATGTACGAGCAGGAAAAAGGCGAGAAGGGTCAGACCCGTATTGAGAACTTAGAGGAACTGGTCACGGCAACGCGCCAGTTCAGCTACAACGAAGAAGATGAAGATCTGATGCCGCTTCAGGCATTCCTCTCCCACGCCGCGCTGGAAGCCGGTGAAGGGCAGGCGGATACCTGGCAGGATGCGGTGCAGCTGATGACCCTGCACTCCGCCAAAGGGCTGGAGTTCCCGCAGGTGTTTATTGTCGGGATGGAAGAGGGGATGTTCCCGAGCCAGATGTCGCTGGATGAAGGCGGACGTCTGGAAGAGGAACGCCGTCTGGCATACGTGGGGGTCACCCGCGCGATGCAAAAACTGACGTTAACCTACGCCGAAACCCGCCGTCTGTATGGCAAAGAGGTTTATCACCGTCCGTCGCGCTTTATCGGCGAACTGCCGGAAGAGTGTGTGGAAGAGGTACGCCTGCGCGCCAGTGTCAGCCGTCCTGTCAGCCATCAGCGCATGGGGACGCCGATGTCGGAAAACGACACCGGTTATAAGCTGGGTCAGCGCGTGCGTCATGCGAAATTTGGTGAAGGCACCATTGTGAACCTTGAAGGCAGCGGCGAGCACAGCCGGTTGCAGGTGGCATTCCAGGGGCAGGGGATCAAATGGCTGGTGGCGGCCTACGCCCGACTGGAAACTGTGTAACTTTCAGAAAAATATCATTATTTTGTAATAATCTGCTAGCCTTATACGTTGAAGGTCAATTAATGCCCTTCAGCGTTTCGTTGCGTGTTGACGCCACAGTTACTGCTGGCGTAACATGCGCGCACGATTACGCTAAGAGGACATTCGCCTTGGACACACCCAGTAGATACTGGCTCAATTCCCTGTCAACCAGGAACAACTCCTAAGGCTATCTCCTCTTGCTGATGGCCTTAGTGGTTGTCAGCGACTGCATTATTCCCGTCGCGCTGAGTCAGGCTGTTTAATGGTCTGAAACCCAATTTGTTTCTGTGTGCCCACCGAACTGTCCGATATTTTTTGCATTGGGAGTCCCGGTCATGTTGAGCGCATTTCAACTCGAAAATAACCGACTGACTCGGCTTGAAGCCGAAGAGTCGCAGCCCCTCATTGATGCAGTATGGGTGGATCTGGTCGAGCCGGACGACGATGAACGCCTTCGCGTACAATCCGAGCTAGGGCAAAGCCTGGCAACCCGTCCAGAACTGGAAGACATCGAAGCATCGGCCCGTTTCTTTGAAGACGAAGACGGCCTGCATATTCACTCCTTCTTCTTCTTTGAAGATGCCGAAGATCACGCCGGTAACTCCACCGTGGCATTTACCATCCGTGATGGTCGCCTGTTTACCCTGCGTGAGCGTGAATTACCTGCGTTTCGTCTCTACCGAATGCGCGCCCGTAGCCAGGCAATGGTTGACGGAAACGCCTACGAACTGCTGCTCGATCTGTTTGAAACCAAAATCGAACAGCTGGCGGATGAGATTGAAAACATCTACAGCGATCTGGAAAAGCTGAGCCGCGTGATCATGGAAGGCCATCAGGGCGATGAGTATGACGAAGCCCTTTCCACGCTGGCGGAGCTGGAGGATATCGGCTGGAAGGTGCGTTTGTGTCTGATGGATACCCAGCGTGCGCTGAACTTCCTGGTGCGTAAAGCGCGTCTGCCGGGTGGTCAGCTGGAGCAGGCGCGTGAGATCCTGCGCGATATCGAATCCCTGCTGCCGCACAACGAATCCCTGTTCCAGAAGGTTAACTTCCTGATGCAGGCGGCAATGGGCTTTATCAATATCGAGCAGAACCGCATCATCAAGATCTTCTCGGTGGTATCTGTGGTGTTCCTGCCGCCTACGCTTGTGGCTTCAAGCTACGGGATGAACTTTGAGTTTATGCCGGAGCTGCGCTGGAGCTTTGGTTACCCGGGTGCGATTATCTTTATGATCCTCGCCGGGCTTGCGCCGTATCTGTACTTTAAGCGTCGTAACTGGCTGTAAAAATCAGGCGGGTGGCGCTGAGCTTACCCGCCCTACGATCGAATTCCCTCTCCCTGTGGGAGAGGGTTAGGGTGAGGGCAACATCACAGCCCTTTGCGCACCCTGCGCTGGGTATAAATCGCATCCGCGACGAATACCGCCAGTGCGACCCAGATAAACGCGAAGGTTACCATCTTATCTGCGCCCGGCACTTCGCCGTAAAACACCACTGCCAGCAGGAACATCAGCGTTGGGCCAATGTACTGGAAGAAGCCCAGCGTAGAGAGGCGCAGACGCGTTGCCGCACCGGTAAAGCACAGCAGCGGGATGGTTGTCACCACACCTGCGGCCATCAGCATCAGATTCAGTGACCACGGGTTGCTGCCCATATGGCTGGTGGCGCTGTCGGCAATACCAAACAGATAAATCGCGGCCACGGGCAGCAGCCACAGGGTTTCGAACAACATGCCGGTTTGCGCTTCAACGGCGATTTTCTTACGCACCAGCCCGTAAAACGCAAAGCTGAACGCCAGCCCCAGGGCAATAACCGGCAGCGAGCCAAAGGTCCACAGCTGCACCAGCACGCCGCAGAACGCCAGAATGACCGCCAGCCACTGCATACGGCGGAAGCGTTCGCCGAGGAAAATCATCCCCAGCACAATGTTCACCAGCGGGTTAATAAAATACCCGAGGCTCGCTTCGAGCATATGATGGTTATTCACCGCCCAGATGAACAGCAGCCAGTTGCCGCCAATCAGCACCGCAGAGAGCGCCAGCAGAAAGACCTTCTTCGGGGTTTTTAGCAGCGTTTTGACGCCTGACCACTGACGGCTGATGCTCATCAGGGCAATCATAAAGAAGAAGGACCAGATTACGCGGTGAGTGAGGATCTCGTCAGCCGGTACATAAGCGATAAGCTTGAAGTACGCCGGAGCAACACCCCAAATAAAATAAGCGGCCAGAGCGAGTAACACGCCCTGCCGCGTCTGTTTAGCATCCATCGGGAAAATCCGTTACAAAAAAGTGAACTAACTTTACCCGATTTTGCGGCATCAACCCACCATATAAGTGGCGGTTGCGCTGGCGATATACACCTGTTCTTCGTTATGCAGTTCGACACGGCCGACGGCGACTTTGTTGCCTGCGCGCAACAGGCTACTGGTACAGGTAAAGCGATTTCCCCGGCCAGGGCGCAGATAATCGACACGTAAATCGATGGTACCCATGCGCGATAAACGCTGGCGCAATTCGTCTTCGTTGATGGTGTCGTGACGCGTCAGCGTACTGCCCACGCAGACCAGCCCCGCCGCTACATCCAGTGCAGAAGCAATCACCCCGCCATGCAAAATGCTTTGCGCCCAGTTGCCCACCATCATCGGCTGATTATTGAAGCTGAGCTGGGCAAAGTCTTTCTCGTAGCGTTCCAGTTCCAGCCCCAGCGCGCGGTTAAACGGCATGTGGTAAACAAAAATCTCGCCCACGAGTTTTAAAGCTTCTTCGGCGGTTAGCGTGGCTGACATGAGAAATGACGTCCTTATTGTTAATAAAATGTTGATTTTATGCCTCAACAATAAGGAATTCCACTTTCAGAAACGAGGAGGCGGAAGTTAGTGCGGAAGTCTGTAGAATGTCCGCCATAAAACTATTCATGAAATCTCAATATTTGCAGGAGAACACCACCGATGCGGACGTATCTGGGTTGGTTACTGGCGGCGGTTGCGCTGCCCCTCACAGCATATGCGCAGGAAGCGACAGTGAATGAAGTACACGATACGCCAGCCGTTCGCGGCAGCATTATCGCTAACTTACTTCAGGAGCATGACAATCCGTTCACGCTCTACCCGTATGACACCAACTATTTGCTCTACACCTGGACCAGCGATATCAACAAAGAGGCGATTAAGTCTTACAGCTGGTCTGATAATGCGCGCAAAGATGAAGTGAAGTACCAGCTCAGTCTGGCATTCCCGTTCTGGCGCGGTATCTTAGGGCCAAACTCGGTGCTGGGTGCTTCTTATACGCAAAAATCCTGGTGGCAGCTTTCAAACAGCGGCGAGTCCTCGCCGTTTCGTGAAACCAACTATGAACCGCAGCTGTTCCTCGGCTTTGCAACGGATTACGAATTTGCCGGCTGGACGCTGCGCGATGTGGAGATGGGCTTTAACCACGACTCCAATGGCCGCGCTGACCCCACTTCGCGCAGCTGGAACCGGGTTTATACCCGCCTGATGGCGCAAAACGGTAACTGGATGGTGGAAGTTAAGCCGTGGTACGTGGTGGGTGCCACGGACGACAACCCGGATATCACCAAATACATGGGTTACTACCAGCTCAAAATTGGCTACCAGTTAGGCGATGCGGTGCTGAGCGCGAAAGGGCAGTACAACTGGAATACCGGCTACGGCGGCGCGGAAGTGGGCCTGAGCTATCCGGTGAGCAAACATGTGCGTCTTTATACGCAAGTATACAGTGGTTACGGCGAGTCACTTATCGATTATAACTTCAATCAAACCCGCGTCGGTGTGGGCGTGATGCTGAATGATATTTTCTAGGCCGCTCGAATGTTTTTGCGTTAAACGTTGAAGTTTCTCTCTCAGGCGCTGAAAATAGCGCCTGTTTTATTTCTGGCAAATGGGGTTAACGTGGCGCAGGCGGAAGTATTGAATCAGGAATCGCTGGCTAAACAGATTCTGCACGAAACCTTTGGCTACCAGCAGTTCCGCCCTGGCCAGGAAACCATCATCGACACCGTACTGGGCGGTCGCGACTGCCTGGTGGTGATGCCGACCGGCGGCGGGAAATCGCTCTGTTATCAGGTTCCCGCGCTGGTGCTGAACGGCCTGACGGTCGTGGTTTCACCGCTTATCTCACTGATGAAAGACCAGGTGGATCAGTTGCTTGCCAACGGCGTCGCGGCGGCCTGTCTTAACTCCACGCAAACCCGTGAGCAGCAACTTGAGGTCATGGCGGGTTGCCGTACCGGGCAGATCCGCTTGCTGTACATTGCGCCTGAACGCCTGATGCTGGATAACTTCCTTGAGCATCTGGCGCACTGGAACCCGGTGCTGCTGGCAGTGGATGAAGCACACTGTATCTCCCAGTGGGGACACGATTTCCGCCCGGAATACGCGGCCCTCGGTCAACTGCGTCAGCGTTTCCCCGAGCTGCCGTTTATGGCGCTTACCGCGACGGCTGATGACACCACCCGGCTGGATATTGTTCGTCTGCTGGGGCTGAACGATCCCTTTATTCAGGTCAGCAGCTTCGACCGCCCAAACATCCGCTACATGCTGATGGAAAAATTCAAGCCGCTGGATCAGCTCTTACGCTACGTGCAGGAGCAGCGCGGCAAGTCTGGCATCATTTACTGCAACAGCCGCGCAAAAGTGGAAGACACTGCCGCGCGTCTGCAAAACCGTGGCTTTAGCGCGGCGGCGTATCATGCCGGGTTAGAAAACCACATCCGTGCTGACGTGCAGGAGAAATTCCAGCGCGATGACCTGCAAATCGTGGTCGCCACGGTGGCATTCGGGATGGGGATCAATAAACCCAACGTGCGCTTTGTGGTGCACTTCGACATCCCGCGCAATATTGAGTCTTACTACCAGGAAACCGGCCGTGCCGGGCGTGATGGCCTGCCAGCGGAAGCCATGCTGTTCTACGATCCGGCGGATATGGCCTGGCTGCGCCGCTGCCTGGAAGAGAAACCGCAGGGGCAATTGCAGGATATCGAACGCCACAAGCTCAACGCAATGGGGGCTTTTGCTGAAGCGCAAACCTGTCGTCGTCTGGTGCTGCTCAACTACTTTGGCGAAGGGCGACAGGAGTCCTGCGGCAACTGCGATATCTGCCTTGACCCGCCAAAACAGTACGATGGCCTGATGGATGCGCGTAAGGCGCTCTCGACTATCTATCGTGTGAATCAGCGCTTCGGGATGGGCTACGTGGTGGAAGTGCTGCGTGGCGCGAACAACCAGCGTATTCGCGATATGGGCCACGACAAGCTGCCCGTTTACGGGATCGGCAAAGACCAGAGCCACGAGCACTGGGTCAGTATTATCCGCCAGCTTATTCATCTGGGGTTTGCCACCCAGAATATTGCCCAGCACTCTGCGCTTCAGCTCACCGAAGCGGCGCGCCCGGTGCTGCGCGGTGATGTCGAACTGAAGCTCGCCGTGCCACGCGTTATCGCCCTCAAGCCGCGTGTGATGCAGAAATCCTACGGCGGCAACTATGACCGCAAGCTGTTTGCCAAACTGCGCAAGCTGCGTAAAGCCATCGCGGATGAAGAGAATATCCCGCCGTACGTGGTCTTTAACGACGCGACGCTGATTGAGATGGCCGAACAGATGCCGCTCAGCGCCAGCGAGATGCTCAGCGTCAACGGCGTTGGCACGCGTAAGCTCGAGCGGTTTGGTAAGGAGTTTATGGCACTCATTCGCTCTCACGCTGACGGTGATGATGAGGAGTAGTCAGCCGGGCTAAAAAGTGCCAGGATGGTGACTCACTCAATTATTTCCCCGCGAGTTAATTATGTTAATGCTATTTCTCACCGTGGCGTTAGTGCACATTGTTGCCCTGATGAGCCCGGGCCCTGACTTTTTCTTCGTGTCACAAACTGCCGTCAGCCGCTCCCGCAAAGAGGCGATGATGGGCGTGCTCGGGATTACCATGGGCGTCATGGTCTGGGCGGCGGTAGCGTTGCTGGGCCTGAACCTGATCCTCGCGAAGATGGCCTGGCTGCATAACATCATTATGGTCGGTGGTGGCCTATATCTGTGCTGGATGGGTTACCAGATGCTGCGCGGGGCGCTGAAGAAAGAAGAGAAAAAGCCGGAAGAGCCAAAAGTTGAGCTGGCAACCGGTGGCCGCAGCTTTGTGAAAGGGCTACTGACTAACCTGGCAAACCCGAAAGCGATTATCTATTTCGGCTCCGTGTTCTCTCTGTTTGTGGGTGATAGCGTGGGCGCGGGTGCGCGTTGGGGTATCTTCCTGCTGATCGTCGTTGAGACGTTCGCCTGGTTTACCATCGTGGCGAGCCTGTTTGCCTTACCAGCGATGCGCCGTGGGTATCAGCGTGTTGCGAAGTGGATTGACGGCTTTGCCGGTGCGTTGTTCACCGGCTTCGGCATTCATCTCATCATTTCTCGCTAAGCATGACGCGCTGACGCAAGCAGCGCGCCAACCAGCATAAACAGCGAACCAAATACTTTATTCAGGGCCTTCATCTGTTTAGGCCCTTTAATCCACGCCGCAATCCGCTGCGCCAGTGTCGCGTAACCAATCATCACAATGATATCGACAATGATGGTGGTCGCCCCGAGCACCACGTACTGCATCACCTGTGGCTGGTGAGGCACGATAAACTGCGGGAACAGGGCAGCAAGGAAGACGATACTTTTCGGGTTGGTCAGGTTAACAAACACGGCGCGCTTAAACAGACGGCCACGCGTTTGCGCCTGCGCAAGGGTGTTCAGGTTGATGGAGCCTGCCGCGCGCCACTGCTGAATGCCAAGCCAAATCAGGTACGCCGCACCGGCCCATTTCAGCACTTCAAACGCCAGCACCGAGCGGGAGAACAGGGTCCCCAGGCCGATACCGACCAGCACGATGTGAATGCCCAGCCCGGTCTGCAAACCAGCAATCGATGCCGCCGCACCACGATAGCCGTGGTTGATGGAGGTGGTCATGGTGTTAATCGCGCCAGAGCCCGGTGAAAGGCTGAGGATGATGGATGTCAGCAGGTAAGCGAACCACCACTCGAAGGTCATTTGAAACTCCCGAATCGTCTGTTTTTATGCCACAATACGCTATTGTTGAGTCATTTTGTGACCTGTCACGAAAAAACGATATTCCTTGGCTTACAGGGGTGGAAACCCGATGTTTCAGCAGAAAAAGGATTGGGAAACTCGAGAAAACGCATTTGCTGCTTTCTCTATGGGCCCGCTTACCGAGTTCTGGCGTCAGCGTGAAGAGGCCGGATTTACCGGAGTGGGCAATGTTCCTGTACGCTTCGTCCGTTTTCGGGCTGAAAAAAACGATCGGGTCATTGTGGTTTGCCCGGGTCGCATTGAGAGTTACGTCAAATATGCCGAGCTGGCCTATGACCTTTTCCACATGGGTTTTGACGTGCTGATTATTGACCATCGCGGGCAGGGGCTTTCCGGGCGAATGCTGTCGGACACTCACCGTGGCCACGTGGATAATTTCAGCGATTATGTCGACGATCTTGCGGCATTCTGGCAGCAGGAAGTGCAGCCCGGTCCCTGGCGAAAACGCTATATTCTCGCGCATTCAATGGGCGGTGCCATTGCCACGCTGTTCTTGCAGCGCCATTCGCATCAGTGTGATGCCATTGCGCTCAGCGCGCCCATGTTTGGCATCGTGATGCGTTTTCCTGACTGGATGGTACGCCATATTCTCGACTGGGCTGAGGGCCATCAGCGTATTCGGGAAGGTTATGCTATCGGAACCGGTCGCTGGCGGGCGCTGCCGTATACGATGAACGTGCTGACTCATAGCCGACAGCGATACCGTCGTAACCTGCGTTTTTATGCCGATGAACCGCGTTTACGCGTTGGCGGCCCCACCTATCACTGGGTACGGGAAGGCATTCTTGCCGGTGAGCAGGCGCTGGCGGGCGCTGGCGATGACAACACGCCGACATTACTGCTTCAGGCCGAAGAAGAACGTGTGGTTGATAACCGTATGCACGACCGCTTTTGTGAACTGCGTGCCGCCGCCGGTTACCCTTGTGAAGGGGGTAAACCGCTGGTCATAAATGGCGCGTACCATGAGATCCTTTTTGAAAAGGACACCATGCGCTCAGTCGCGCTCAACGCCATTGTCGAATTTTTCGACAGGCATAACTGATTTTCTATTGAGGTTAAATTTCCCTATGTACCAGGTTGTTGCATCTGACTTAGATGGCACGCTGCTTTCCCCCGATCACACCTTATCGCCTTTTGCGAAAGAAACCCTGAAGCTCCTGACTGCCCGTGGCGTGAACTTCGTGTTTGCCACCGGTCGCCACCACGTGGACGTGGGGCAGATCCGCGATAACCTGGACATCAAAGCCTACATGATCACCTCCAACGGTGCGCGCGTACACGACACCGATGGCAATCTGATTTTCACGCATAACCTTGACCGGGATATCGCCACCGATCTGTTCGGCGTGGTGCACAATAACCCGGACATCGTGACCAACGTGTATCGCGATGATGAGTGGTTTATGAACCGCCATCGCCCGGACGAAATGCGTTTCTTCAAAGAAGCAGTATTCAACTACACCCTGTATGAGCCAGGCCTGCTCGAGCCAGAAGGGATCAGCAAGGTGTTCTTCACTTGTGAAAGCCATGAAGAGTTACTGCCGCTGGAGCAGGCGATCAACGCCCGCTGGGGTGACCGTGTTAACGTTAGCTTCTCTACGCTAACCTGCCTGGAAGTGATGGCCGGTGGCGTGTCGAAAGGTCACGCGCTGGAAGCGGTGGCACAACGTATGGGCTTTGAACTGAAAGACTGCATCGCCTTCGGCGACGGCATGAATGATGCGGAAATGCTCTCGATGGCGGGTAAAGGCTGCATCATGGAGAACGCGCACCAGCGTCTGAAGGATCTGCACCCGGAACTGGAAGTGATCGGATCTAATGCCGATAACGCCGTGCCGAAATATCTGCGCAAGCTGTTCCTTGAATAATCTTCATTCGGTTATTTATTGCTCAGTTGTCAACTAAAGAGTTCGCTACAATGCCTGTCCTTCTTTCAGAGAGACAAGCATTGTGGCGCTACTCATTATCACCACTATTCTGTGGGCCTTCTCCTTTAGCCTGATTGGCGAATATCTTGCGGGTTCGGTGGACAGCTATTTCTCAGTGCTGATGCGCGTGGGGCTGGCGGCGCTGGTATTCCTGCCATTTCTGCGTACGCGTGGGCAAACGTTGAAAACCATTCTGCTGTACATGCTGGTGGGGGCAATGCAGCTCGGCATCATGTATCTGTTCAGCTTCCGCGCTTACGTGTACCTGTCGGTATCCGAATTCCTGCTGTTCACCGTGCTCACACCGCTCTATATCACGCTGATTTATGATCTGCTGAGTAAGCGTCGCCTGCGCTGGGGCTACGCGCTGAGCGCGCTGTTGGCGGTTGTCGGCGCGGCGATCATTCGCTACGACAAAGTGAGCGACCACTTCTGGACCGGCCTGATGTTTGTGCAGTTAGCGAATATCAGCTTCGCCATTGGCATGGTGGGTTACAAACGCCTGATGGAAACCCGTCCGATGCCGCAGCATAACGCCTTTGCCTGGTTCTATATGGGAGCGGCAATCGTTGCCGTGGCGGCGTGGTTTATGCTCGGTAACCCGCAAAAACTGCCGACCACTTCCGTGCAGTGGGGCGTTCTGGTCTGGCTGGGTGTAGTGGCATCAGGACTGGGATACTTCATGTGGAACTACGGCGCTACACAAGTAGACGCCGGTACGCTGGGGATCATGAACAACGTGCATGTGCCTGCGGGTCTGCTGGTCAACCTGGCTATCTGGCAGGAGCAACCGCACTGGCCGAGCTTTATTATTGGGGGAACGGTGATCCTGGCTTCGTTGTGGGTACATCGCCGTTGGGTCGCTCCGCGCTCCGCACAAACGGAAGATGGTCGCAAGCATGGTTCCGCGCTGAGCGAATAAACGCTTCTGTAATCGGTTGACGCTGCTCGCCATCGCGCACGGCAGCGTAAAGCCGGCTCCACAGTCCTTCACCCAGGGTTTTGGTCACCACCAGGCCCTGGCGTTCAAAACTCTCCACCACCCAGTGCGGCAGCGCCGCGATGCCCATTCTGGCGGCAACCATCTGAATTAACAGCAAGGTGTTATCCACGCTTTTCAGCTGCGGGTTGATGCCTGCCGGTTGCAGGAAGTGACGCCAGATATCCAGGCGACTGCGTTGCACCGGGTAAATCAGCAGCGTTTCCGTGGCCAGATCTTCTGGCGTGACGCGCGTTTTAGCGGCCAGCGGATGATCCGGTGCCAGCACCAGGCGCACTTCATAATCAAACATTGGCGAATAGTGCAGGCCGCTGCGCGGCAGGATGTCAGAAGTCATGACCAGATCCAGCTCGCCCTGCTGGAGCGAGGGCTGTGGGTCAAACGTCACACCGGATTTAAAGTCCATCTCCACCTGCGGCCACTTCTGGCGGAAGTTCTCAAGCGCGGGGGTCAGCCACTGAATACAGCTATGACACTCAATCGCGATGCGCAATTTTGTCTGCTGCGGTTCGTTGCAGGATTGCAACGCGCTGGCAATTTGCGGCAGCACCTGGTTTGCCAGTTGCAGCAAAATCTCACCCTGCGGGGTAAAGCGTAGTGGCTGGCTCTTACGCACAAAAAGACGGAAGCCGAGGCGTTGTTCCAGATCGCTGAACTGGTGTGAAAGGGCGGACTGAGTCTGGTGCAGCGTGGCCGCAGCCGCTGCGAGAGAACCGCAGTTCCGCAACGCTTGTAGCGTTTTCAGGTGTTTTATCTCGATCATGAAAGTCCTTCACTTCGGCATGAACATTTTGCGCTTGAGGAATATACAGTAACTGCCAATTATGGATGTGTAAACATCTGGACGGCTAAAATCCTTCGTCTTTTAAATTTATGGTGCGTTGGCTGCGTTTACTCACCCCGGTCACTTACTCCTGTAAGCTCCCGGGGATGAGCAAACTTGCCGCCTTCCCTAAATTCAAAATCCAAAGGATTTACAATTAATTAGAGGAAGAAAACATGACAATCCGCAATCACACACTCGGTTTCCCTCGCGTTGGTCTGCGTCGCGAACTGAAAAAAGCGCAAGAAAGCTACTGGGCAGGAAACTCCACCCGCGAAGAGCTGCTGGCCGTGGGCCGTGAGCTGCGTGCCCGTCACTGGGATCAGCAGAAACAGGCGGGCATTGACCTGCTGCCGGTGGGCGATTTCGCCTGGTACGACCATGTTCTGACTACCAGCCTGCTGCTTGGCAACGTGCCGGCTCGTCATCAGAACAGCGATGGATCGGTCGATCTCGACACCCTGTTCCGTATCGGCCGTGGCCGTGCGCCAAGCGGTGAGCCTGCGGCAGCAGCGGAAATGACCAAGTGGTTTAACACGAACTATCACTACATGGTGCCGGAATTTGTGAAAGGCCAGCAGTTCAAACTGACCTGGACGCAGCTGCTGGATGAAGTGGACGAAGCGCTGGCGCTGGGTCACAAGGTGAAGCCTGTGCTGCTTGGCCCGGTCACCTACCTGTGGCTGGGTAAAGTGAAAGGCGAGCAGTTTGATCGCCTGAGCCTGCTGAACGACATCCTGCCGGTTTACCAGCAAGTGCTGGCGGAGCTGGCAAAACGCGGTATCGAGTGGGTGCAAATCGACGAACCTGCGCTGGTACTGGAGCTTACACCGGAGTGGCTGAACGCCTTCAAACCCGCGTATGACGCGCTCACAGGAAAGGTAAAGCTGCTGCTAACCACCTATTTTGAAGGGGTAACCCCGAACCTCGACACTATCACTGCGCTGCCGGTACAGGGCCTGCATGTTGATCTGGTCCACGGTAAGGATGATGTGGCGGAGCTGCACAAACGCCTGCCTGCTGATTGGCTGCTTTCGGCTGGCCTGGTGAATGGCCGTAACGTCTGGCGTGCTGATTTGACGGAAAAATATGCCCAGGTTAACGCGATCGTGGGTAAACGAGATCTGTGGGTGGCCTCTTCCTGTTCACTGCTGCACAGCCCAATCGACCTGAGTGTTGAAACGCGTCTGGATGCCGAAGTGAAGAGCTGGTTTGCGTTCGCCCTGCAAAAATGTGAAGAGCTGGCGCTGTTGCGCGATGCCCTGAACAGCGGCGACACGGCTGCCATTAGCGAATGGAGCGCACCGATTCAGGCGCGCCGCCATTCGACTCGCGTGCATAACGCGGCAGTGGAAAAACGTCTTGCGGCCATCACTGCTCAGGACAGCCAGCGCCAGAGCGCCTATGCAGTGCGTGCCGAAGCCCAGCGTGCCCGTTTTAACCTGCCAGCCTGGCCGACAACCACCATCGGTTCATTCCCGCAGACCACGGAAATCCGCGGCCTGCGTCTGGACTTCAAAAAGGGCAACCTGGATGCGAACAACTACCGTACTGGCATCGCCGAACACATCAAGCAGGCGATTGTGGAGCAAGAACGTTTAGGTCTGGACGTGCTGGTACACGGTGAAGCCGAACGCAACGACATGGTGGAATACTTTGGTGAGCATCTGGACGGGTTTGTCTTTACCCAGAACGGCTGGGTGCAGAGCTACGGCTCCCGCTGCGTGAAGCCGCCAGTGGTAATCGGCGATGTCAGCCGCCCGGAAGCGATCACCGTTGAGTGGGCGAAGTACGCCCAGTCCCTGACCGACAAACCCGTCAAAGGCATGTTGACCGGCCCGGTGACGATCCTCTGCTGGTCTTTCCCGCGTGAAGACGTGACCCGTGAAACTATCGCGAAGCAGATTGCGCTGGCGCTGCGTGATGAAGTGGCGGACCTGGAAGCGGCAGGCATTGGCATTATCCAGATCGACGAACCGGCTCTGCGTGAAGGTTTACCGCTACGTCGCAGCGACTGGGATGCCTATCTGGCGTGGGGCGTAGAGGCGTTTCGCATCAACGCTGCCGTCGCAAAGGACGACACCCAGATCCACACACACATGTGTTACTGCGAATTTAACGACATCATGGATTCCATCGCCGCGCTGGACGCCGATGTGATCACTATTGAGACGTCACGTTCAGACATGGAACTGCTGGAGTCCTTCGAGGAGTTTGAATACCCGAACGAAATCGGACCGGGTGTATACGACATTCACTCCCCTAACGTACCGAGCGTGGAATGGATTGAAGCGCTGTTGCAGAAAGCCGCGCAGCGTATCCCGGCGGAGCGTCTGTGGGTAAACCCGGACTGCGGCCTCAAAACCCGCGGCTGGCCAGAAACCCGCGCCGCTCTGGCGAACATGGTGAAGGCGGCGCAGAACCTGCGTCAGGGTTAACTCCTGCGCACGTTTTACGCCACCCCATCCATCAGGCGGCTAATATGAATGCTTAACCATGTCAGCTCATCTTTCGGTAAGGTGAGCTGATATTTATCCTGCACATAGTCGCGGATCACCCACGCCACGGTCATCGCATCCGGGCGGTGGCGCATCAGCTCCTGATAAAAATCCTCGGTTTCGCTCAGCGCAATCTTCCCCGCCAGCACCCGCTCTGCAAAGTAACGCAGATGAGTAATAAAGCGCATATAGTTCACCGACTGCGTATCAATGGCCTTGCCGAGTTTATAGCGCACGATTTCGGCGATACGGTTCACCAGCTCAACCTGCTGGTGGGCGCTGCTGTCATCATCCTGACTGCTGGCGTTGATCAGATGAAAGGCGATATTCACCGCTTCGTCTTCCGGTAGCTCAACGTCAAACTTATTGTTCACCTGCGCCCGTGCCAGCAACCCCACGCCGTACTCCTGCGGGTAATAGCGCTTCACTTCCCAACTGAGCTTATTGCGGATGATTTGCCCGCTCCGACTGCGCTCCACGGCAAAGTGCAGATGTTCTGCGAGCGTGAAGAGCAGCACTGAATTGAGTTTGTCCCCGCACTGGCTGCGTGCCAGGGTAAGAATGTCGTGGCTGATATCGAAGAACGCCGCAGGAATGGTGTCCGTCAACGATAAAAAATGGCGGGATTTGAGGTCGCTCAGCGGCAGGAAAACTTTCTCTACCTGTGCGAGATCGATGTTGGTGCCGGGTTTTGCGCCAAAGCCGATCCCCTTGCCGAACAGGATCATCTCCCGCTGGTCGTTGTCGACCAGCAGCATACTGTTATTAAGCGATTTTTTTATCGTTATCACGGTTATTCCTGCAGCCGGGTCGGTTAGCTCATGTCAGCGCCATTGCTGGCAATCACTTTTTTGTACCACCAGAAAGAGTCTTTCTTCAGGCGTTTTAGCGTGCCGTTGCCTTCATCGTCCTGGTCGACATAGATAAAGCCATAGCGCTTGGACATCTGTGACGTGCCCGCGCTGATAATGTCGATACATCCCCAGGTGGTGAATCCCATCACATCCACCCCTTCATTAATAGCTGCCAAAGTTTGCTCGAAGTGGGCGCGGAAATAGTCGATGCGATAGCTGTCGTGGATCTCACCGTTTTCGACCACATCTTTCGCGCCAAGGCCGTTTTCGACGATAAACAGCGGCTTCTGGTAACGGTCGTATAGCTCAAGCAGGGAGATCTTCAGCCCGACCGGGTCAATCTGCCAACCCCATTCAGAGGCCGGCAGATACGGGTTTTTCACCCCGAGAACGGTGTTACCCGGGATACGCTCGACATCCGGCTGCGTTGATTCGGTCATCGACATGTAGTAGCTAAAGGAGACGAAATCGACGGTATGTTCCTTCAGAATGCGCTGATCGTCGGTCTGCATCTCTATCTGAATGTCCCGGCTCGCCAGATCGCACAGGATCAGCGGCGGATATTCACCAAACACTTGTACATCCGCGTAGAAGTAGTTCTCGAGATTTTTCTTCAGCGTGGCTTCCACATCTTCCGGACGGCAGCTATGCGGGTAGGTGGTGAGCTTGGTGAGCATACACCCGACCTGGCTGCCCGGAATTTTGGCGTGGCAATCGCGCGTCACCAGCGCAGAGGCAACAAACTGATGATGCAGCCCCTGGTAGATATCCTGTTTCGCTTTGCCCGGCAGACTTTTCTCTTCGCGGATACCTGCCGTGGTAAACGGATGGCGGTGAATGCTGTCTATTTCATTAAACGTCAGCCAGTAGCGCACCAGATCTTTATAGCGATCAAAACAGACATTACTGAAACGCACGAAGGCATCCACCACATTGCGATGTACCCAGCCGTTGTATTTTTCGCTCAACGCCAGCGGCATTTCATAGTGAGAAAGCGTGACCAGCGGTTCAATATTATGGCGGCGAAGCTCGCGGAACATCTTCTCGTAAAATTGCAGACCTGCCTCGTTTGGCGCAGCATCTTCGCCAGTCGGGAAAATACGCGACCAGGCAATCGACACTCGCAACACGGTGTAGCCCATCTCGGCAAACAATGCGATGTCATCTTTATAGTGATGATAAAAATCAATGCCGCGGCGTTTCGGGTACAGCACGTCATTTTTCCCTTCGAACGCGTCGCGGATGTTATCGTCGGTCAGTGCCATATGGCCGCTGTAATCCTTAACGGACAGATTAGGCTTCCAGGTGATAGCGTCAGCCACAGACGGCCCTTTACCGTCCACATTCCATGCCCCTTCGGCCTGATTGGCGGCAATTGCGCCACCCCATAAAAAACCTTGCGGAAACGGGAGGGATTTCTCCATTACACGGACTCCTTAAGCGTCATGATGATATGAGGATTTGGATTCTTATCGTCGGTATTACCTGGTGTCAGCGAAAAGCGTTCGCCGTTAGTGACCACCATCATCACCACCGGATCGAGCCCGGCGGCGGTTATGGTGTCCAGTGAGAATTCAATCAGCGTGTCGCCGCTCTTTACGTGCTGGCCTTCGGCTACTTTTGCTGAGAAGCCCTCGCCTTGCAGCCTGATGGTGTCGATCCCGATATGGAATATCAGCTCGACACCGGCATCGGTGAGCAGGCTTAGCGCATGACCACTTTCAAATACATTCACCACAGTGCCGTCTGCCGGTGCGCGCAACACACCCTGAGAAGGCACAATCGCTATCCCGTCACCCATGATTTTGCGTGAGAAAACATCGTCATTAACGTTTTCCAGCGGGATGATTTGCCCTTCTACCGGGCGGGTGAACGTCAGGGTATCGGTTTTTTCCGGTACCTTGTCGCGCCAGAGCAGTAATGCACTGATAAATGCCACGGCAAACGACAATCCCGCACCGGCAAAGGCCCAGACGATGTTCATTGCGTTATCTGGCGAGACAAACATTGAGATGCTGGCAAGACCGGGGCCCACAAGCGCGAAAGCCTGAATACCCATCCAGCCGATAAATGCACCGCCCACCACGCCCCCGAGTATCACGCTGTAGAGCGCTTTTTTATTCAGCAGCGTTACGCCATACAGCGCCGGTTCGGTAATACCGAACAGCGCGGAGATCCCGGCAGAGAACGCGGTGGACTTCAGCACTTTATCTTTGCTTTTGAGTGCAATCGCCAGGCACGCGCCGGATTCGGCAATGTTGTGCGCCAGCGATGCAGGCAGGTAGAGCATCTCACGCCCGAACTGACTCATAGAGGCGACGGCGTACGGCAGCATCGGTTTGTGCATCCCGGCGGCGACCATAAAAGGCAGGGCGGCGGCAAGCAGCCCGGTTGCCACAAAACCCAGTTTTCCGTACAGCCACAAAATGACCGTTGCCAGCCCGGCACCCAGCTCATAACCCAGCGGCCCCAGGAGCAGCAGGGTGACTGGGACGGTGACCAGCAGAGAAAGCATTGGCGAGAGGAAAATGCGCAGCGCGCCGGGTGAGTAGCGGTTGAACAGCTTTTCGGTCTGGGTGTAAAAAAGCACGCACAGGATGGCCGGAAACACCTGCGAGGCATACGCCACGTTGCGCAGGTCGAATGACATAAATGCCGTTCCTTCGGCAAGCTGTTTGGTCATGGCTGGCAACACCATCACCGACACGGCAGATACGGCAACCAGCACGTTCACTTTGAGCTTCATGGCGGTGGTGATCGCCACCAGGATCGGCAGGAAATAGAGCGGCGCAGAACCGATGTTATCCAGAACCTTGTAGGTTGAACTGTCGCGGCTCAACCAGCCCATCACATCCAGCAACAGCAGCAGGGATTTCAGTACCCCGCCGCCAGCAATTGCCGGCACCAGCGGCTGAAAGACGCTAATGACAAAATCGACAATCTGCGCTCCACGACTGACTCTGGCGGGCGTATGTTGCCCGCCAGCCTGCGGTGAGCCCACCAGAGAACGCACCGCATCAAACACCTGTACCACTTCGTGACCGATGATCACCTGGCACTGCACGTTGACGCGAACGCCCAGCACACCGTCGATGTTGGTCAGCGCCGTTTCATTGACCTTGCTGTTGTCATACAGGCTCAACCGCAAGCGGGTGGAGCAATGTTCGATATGTTCGATATTCTCAGCACCGCCAACCTGGGCGATGATGTCCAGCGCAGTTTGCAAGTGGTTCATGTTCTGGCCCCTGTCTCCAGAGCAAAAAAAAGACCTGAAGCCCTTCTCCACTCGAAAGAGGAGAAGGGCTTCAGGTCTTGCCTACGGCTCGTAGTTACACGCCTGTGCTTTGTATATCGTCCAGATTGTGTTTAAAAGTCAAACAACACAGGCGCTTCATGCACCAATTTGTGAGCCGCTTAACCCTTTTTAGCGCCGTATAGGCGGAACCAGGCCAGCATACGTTGCCAGCCATCTTTCGCGGATTCTTCGTGATAGCTTGGCCGATAATCCGCGTTAAAGGCATGTCCTGCATCGGGATAAACCACGATTTCCGCCTTCGCATTTGCCGCCCGCAGTGCGTGGCGCATGGTTTCTACGGTATCGAGCGGGATGCCGGTATCCTGGCCGCCGTACAAACCCAGCACGGGGGCGTTAAGATCCACGGCGATATCCAGCGGTTGCTTAGGTGAGTTCAACGTTTTTTCGCCGACCAGCTTGCCGTACCACGCCACGGCAGCCTTGAGCTGCGGGTTATGCGCGGCGTACAGCCAACTGATGCGGCCGCCCCAGCAGAAACCGGTCACCATCAAGCGATGCGGGTCGCCGCCGTTACGTGCCGCCCAACTGGCGACATGGTCCAGGTCTGCCAGCACTTGTGCGTCCGGGACTTTGCTGACCAGATTGGTGAACAGCGTCGGGATATCGCTGTAGTCATTTGGATCGCCCTGGCGGAAATAGAGCTCTGGCGCGATAGCCAGATAGCCTTCCAGCGCCAGTCGACGGCACACATCGCGAATATGCTCATGTACGCCGAAAATTTCTTGTATCACAATCACGACCGGCAGAGCACCATCGGCCGATTTCGGGCGTGCATGGTAAGCCGGCATGTTATCTCCCTGTGAGGGAATGGATGTCTCTCCTGCACTAATGGCTTCTTCTGGAGTCGTGACGATGGTTGAAGCATGAGGGGCAGCAGCAGGTGCAAAACCGGTTTTTTCAGTCATGGCATTCTCCGTACCAATGTTGAGTTAGCGCAAAGGTAAATATAGTCACAAGGTTAACAACCCACAGTGCCTTAAACGGTCTATCTTTTGTGCAACACACCACGGCATAACATTGTTAATGTGATGTTGATCACTTATTTATGGAAATTAACTGCAATCATTTTCATTCATGGTGAGATTCGTCACGAAATTACGCACACTGCTTCTGTAAAGTACCGTTTTACTTCTTCTGACAAACCGACCCACAGAGGAGTCACCTATGTCTAAGTCTGATGTTTTTCATCTCGGCCTCACTAAAAACGATTTACAAGGGGCTACGCTCGCTATCGTCCCTGGCGATCCAGAGCGTGTGGAAAAGATCGCCGCGCTGATGGATAAGCCGGTTAAGCTGGCATCCCATCGTGAATTCACCACCTGGCGCGCAGAGCTGGATGGTAAAGCGGTGATCGTGTGTTCTACCGGTATCGGTGGCCCGTCTACTTCTATTGCGGTTGAAGAGCTGGCGCAGCTGGGTATCCGTACTTTCCTGCGTATCGGCACCACCGGCGCAATTCAGCCGCATATCAATGTGGGTGACGTGCTGGTCACGACGGCATCTGTGCGTCTGGACGGTGCAAGCCTGCACTTTGCGCCAATGGAATTCCCGGCAGTGGCGGATTTCGAATGCACCACCGCGCTGGTTGAAGCCGCGAAATCTGTGGGCGCAACAACGCACATCGGCGTTACCGCCTCTTCCGATACCTTCTACCCGGGCCAGGAGCGTTACGACACCTTCTCTGGTCGCGTAGTGAGCCGCTTCAAAGGCTCAATGGAAGAGTGGCAATCTATGGGCGTGATGAACTACGAAATGGAATCTGCAACGTTGCTGACCATGTGCGCAAGCCAGGGTCTGCGTGCCGGTATGGTGGCGGGTGTTATCGTTAACCGTACTCAGCAGGAGATCCCGAACGCTGAAACCATGAAGCAGACTGAAAGCCATGCGGTGAAAATTGTGGTTGAAGCGGCTCGCCGCCTGATCTAGTCCTCTGTTCTTCGATAAAAGGCCGACTCGTTCGGCCTTTTCTTTTTTGCGTAGCGCCTCGCAGGAAAAGCCTTTCAAACTGGACGTTTATACAGCACAATTCTATTTTGTGCGGGTAAAACGTTGATGCAGGGGGCATTGTGGATATCTCAATCCTGATTTATGCGGTGATTGCGCTGGTGGGCGTGGGAATAGGCTGGCTTATCTCCAGCTATCAGCACGCGCAGCATAAGGCCGATCAACTGGCAGAACGCGAAGAGATGGTCGCTGAGCTCAGTGCCGCGAAACAACAGCTTACCCAGAGCGGACACTGGCGCGACGAGTGCGAGCTGCTCAATAACGAACTGCGCAATCTGCGCGACATCAACACCTCGCTGGAAGCCGATCTGCGCGAAGTCACCACCCGTCTTGAATCGACCCAGCTCCATGCGGAAGACAAAATCCGCCAGATGATCAACAGCGAGCAGCGCCTGAGCGAACAGTTCGAAAACCTGGCGAACCGCATTTTTGAGCACAGCAACCGCCGTGTTGACGAACAAAACCGCCAGAGCCTGAACAGCCTGCTCACACCGCTGCGTGAACAGCTGGACGGTTTTCGTCGCCAGGTGCAGGACAGCTTTGGCCAGGAGGCGCGCGAACGTCACACCCTGGCACATGAAATACGTAACCTCCAGCAACTGAACGCGCAGATGGCGCAAGAGGCGGTTAACCTGACGCGCGCGCTTAAAGGCGACAACAAAGCGCAGGGCAACTGGGGTGAAGTGGTACTGACCCGCGTGCTGGAGGCCTCTGGCCTGCGTGAAGGGTACGAGTATGAAACGCAGGTCAGCATCGAAAATGATGCCCGCTCGCGGATGCAGCCTGATGTCATTGTGCGCCTGCCGCAGGGCAAAGACGTCGTTATCGACGCCAAAATGACGCTGGTGGCGTACGAACGCTACTTCAATGCCGAGGACGATGACATCCGTGAGTCTGCGCTACAAGAGCATATCGCCTCTGTCCGCAACCACATTCGTCTGCTGGGCCGCAAAGACTATCAGCAGCTACCGGGGTTACGCTCCCTGGATTACGTGCTGATGTTTATTCCGGTGGAGCCCGCATTCCTGCTGGCACTCGACAGACAGCCCGAACTGATAACCGAAGCACTGAAAAATAACATTATGCTGGTGAGCCCCACGACGCTGCTGGTGGCGCTACGGACGATTGCAAACCTCTGGCGCTACGAGCACCAAAGCCGTAACGCACAGCAGATTGCCGATCGCGCCAGCAAGCTGTACGACAAAATGCGCCTGTTTGTGGACGATATGTCCTCCGTTGGGCAAAGCTTAGATCGCGCGCAGGATAACTACCGCCAGGCGATGAAAAAGCTCTCTTCCGGGCGCGGCAACCTGCTGGCACAAGCGGAGGCATTCCGTAGCCTGGGGGTGGAGGTTAAACGCGAGATTAATCCTGAAATGGTTGAACAGGCTACCGCTCAGGATGAGGAATATCGTCTGCGGGAAGAGGCAGGTGAGCAAAATACAGACAGCGAAGACAACGATTTAGCCGCGGATTTATCACCTTCCGAACCGCCGAATCGTTTCTTTCACGGTGGTTGAACCGTAGGGCAAACGCGCCCAATCTGTTACACTTCACGGACATTTGACTGATAAGCAGGCTCTGAGATGGTTGACGATTCACAAGACACGACGCACTTTGGCTTTCAGACTGTTGCTAAAGCGCAGAAGGCTGACATGGTGGCCCACGTATTTCATTCCGTGGCGGCGAAGTACGATGTGATGAATGACTTGATGTCATTCGGCATTCATCGCTTGTGGAAGCGCTTCACCATTGACTGTAGCGGTGTGCGTCGTGGGCAAACGGTACTCGATTTAGCGGGTGGCACAGGCGATCTGACGGCGAAGTTTTCACGTCTGGTTGGCGAAACCGGTCGCGTGGTGTTGGCAGATATTAACGACTCCATGCTGAAAATGGGACGTGAGAAGCTGCGTAACATCGGCGTTGTGGGTAACGTTGAATATGTACAGGCAAACGCCGAAGCGCTGCCGTTCCCGGACAACACTTTTGACTGCATCACCATCTCGTTTGGCCTGCGTAATGTCACTGATAAAGACAAAGCGCTGCGTTCCATGTACCGCGTGCTGAAGCCGGGTGGCCGTCTGCTGGTGCTCGAGTTCTCCAAACCGATTATCGAGCCGCTGAGCAAAGCTTATGATGCCTATTCGTTCCACGTGCTGCCGCGCATTGGTGAGCTGGTGGCAAACGATGCGGAAAGCTATCGCTATCTGGCGGAATCTATCCGCATGCACCCGGATCAGGACACCTTAAAAGCGATGATGCAGGATGCTGAGTTTGAAAACGTTGAGTACTTCAACATGACGGCGGGTGTCGTCGCGCTGCATCGCGGTTATAAGTTCTGAGTGGAGGTGTCCCGTGCCCTTTAAACCTTTAGTCACCGCAGGCATCGAGAATGCACTGAATGCCTTTCTGTACCGTGCTCCTGCGCTAAAAACTGCGCGTCAGCGGCTCAACGGAAAGGTATTACGTATTGTTTTAAAAGAGTTCTCGACGCCGCTGGTGCTGGTGTTCAGCGAGCGCCAGCTTGATGTCCTGGGCGAGTGGGAAGGTGAGGCCGACTGCTCGGTTATCACGCACATGAGCGTGTTGCCAAAACTGCGCGACCGCCAGCAACTGACTGCGCTTATCCGTAGCGGCGAACTGGAAGTCGAAGGTGACATTCAGGTTGTGCAGAACTTCGTTGCGCTAAGCGATCTTGCCGAGTTCGACCCGGCGGAACTGCTTGCACCCTATATTGGCGACATCGCCGCCGAAGGGATCAGCAAAGTCATTCACGGTGGTTCTACATTTCTGCGTAAAACCGTTCAGCGCCAACAGCGCTACGCAGCCGAGGTGTTGACTGAAGAGTGGCGTATGGCTCCGGGACCACTTGAAGTGGCATGGTTTGCAGAAGAAACCGCTGCTGTCGAACGTGCGGTTGACGCGCTAACCAAACGGCTGGAAAAACTGGAGGGCAAATGACGCCTGGTGAAATTCGGCGCCTCTATTTTATCGTCCACACCTTTTTGAGTTACGGGCTCGACGAGCTTATCCCCAAAATGCGTATCACTCTGCCGCTTCGAATCTGGCGGCGGATGTTGTTCTGGATGCCAAATCGCCATAAGGATCAGCCGCTGGGTGAACGCCTGCGTCTGGCATTGCAGGAACTTGGCCCGGTATGGATCAAATTTGGGCAGATGCTCTCTACCCGCCGGGATCTCTTCCCGCCTACCATCGCCGATCAGCTGGCTTTATTGCAGGATCGCGTCGCGCCTTTTGACGGTGCGCGAGCTAAGCAGCAAATTGAAGAGGCGATGGGTAATATCCCTGTCGAAACCTGGTTTGACGATTTTGAAATTCAGCCGCTGGCATCGGCCTCCATTGCTCAGGTGCATACTGCGCGCCTGAAAGAAAATGGCAAAGAGATCGTCATCAAGGTGATCCGCCCGGACATCCTGCCGGTTATCAAGGCGGACATGAAGCTTATCTACCGCCTTGCACGCTGGGTTCCGCGCCTGCTGCCGGACGGTCGACGCCTGCGTCCAATGGAAGTTGTGCGCGAGTACGAAAAAACGCTGATTGATGAGCTCAACCTGCTGCGTGAAGCGGCAAACGCCATCCAGCTGCGCCGTAATTTTGAAGACAGCCCGATGCTGTATGTTCCTGAGGTTTACTCTGACTACTGTAGCCAGAATATGCTGGTCATGGAGCGTATCTACGGTATTCCTGTATCAGACGTGGTGGCTCTCGAAAACCAGGGAACCAACATGAAACTGCTGGCCGAACGCGGTGTGCAGGTGTTCTTCACCCAGGTGTTCCGCGACAGCTTCTTCCATGCGGATATGCATCCGGGCAATATTTTCGTCAGCTATGAGCACCCGGAAAACCCGAAATACATCGGTATCGACTGCGGTATTGTGGGCTCACTGAACAAAGAAGATAAGCGCTACCTCGCGGAAAACTTTATCGCATTTTTCAACCGCGACTACCGTAAGGTTGCTGAGCTGCACGTGGATTCTGGTTGGGTTCCGCCGGATACTAACGTTGAAGAGTTCGAATTCGCTATCCGTACCGTGTGTGAGCCGATTTTCGAAAAACCGCTGGCAGAAATTTCATTCGGCCATGTTTTGCTGAACCTGTTTAACACCGCGCGCCGCTTTAATATGGAAGTTCAGCCACAGTTAGTTTTACTTCAGAAAACATTACTTTACGTTGAGGGCGTAGGCCGTCAGCTCTATCCTCAGTTAGACTTGTGGAAAACAGCGAAACCTTTCCTCGAATCCTGGATTAAGGATCAGGTCGGCATTCCGGCGCTGGTGCGCTCTTTCAAAGAGAAAGCCCCGTTCTGGATTGAAAAAATGCCGGAAATACCTGAACTGGTTTACGACAGTTTGCGTCAGAGCAAGAACCTTCAGCACAGCATGGATAAAATCGCCCGCGAGCTTCAGTCCAATCGCGTTCGTCAGGGACAGTCCCGTTATCTCTTTGGGATTGGTGCGACATTGCTGCTGAGCGGAACGCTGCTGCTGATCAATCGCCCGGACTGGCAGATGATGCCTGCCTGGCTGATGGCCGGCGGTGTGGTGGTCTGGTTTGCGGGCTGGAGAAAAACGCGCTGAATTTGCGTCGCTATCGCCGGGTCGCATACGTATAATGCGACCTGATTAATTAATCATCTATCACTGAGGAACATGTATGGGTGGTATCAGTATCTGGCAATTGTTGATCATTGCCGTCATCGTCGTGCTGCTGTTTGGCACCAAAAAGCTCGGTTCCATCGGTTCCGACCTCGGCGCGTCCATCAAAGGCTTCAAGAAAGCGATGAGTGATGATGAAAATAAGCAGGAAAAATCCAGCCAGGACGCTGATTTTACTGCTAAATCCATTGCCGACAAGCAAGATGAAGCCAAAAAGGAAGACGCTAAACGCCACGATAAAGAGCAGGTGTAATTCGTGTTCGACATTGGTTTTGGTGAACTGCTGCTGGTCTTTGTGATTGGCCTGATTGTGCTGGGCCCGCAGCGTTTACCCGTTGCGGTAAAAACTGTTGCGGGTTGGGTGCGTGCGCTTCGATCGCTGGCCACCACGGTACAGAACGAACTGGCGCAGGAGCTTAAGCTTCAGGAGTTTCAGGATAGCCTGAAAAAGGTTGAGAAGGCGAGCATGGATAACCTGACGCCAGAGCTCAAAGCCTCGATGGATGAACTGCGCGAAGCCGCGGAATCCATGAAACGCTCTTACAGCGTCAACGATCCTGAAAAAGCGAGCGATGAAGCAAATACCATCCATAACCCGGTGGTAAAAGAGAGCGAAGCGCAGCGAGAGGGGGTGACCCCTGCCAGCGCAGAGCATCAGGCCACAGCACCTGAACAGACGCCGCAGGAACCCGAAGTGAAAAAACAGGTGCAGCCGGATGAGCCCGTTGTTAACGCTGCGGCGACCGAAGCTAAAGCCGCTGCGTCTGTTTCCGAATCATCCCCCTCGTCGAGTGATAAAGCGTAAACATGGCAGTAGATGATACTCAACCGCTTATTGCGCACCTTATTGAGCTGCGCAAGCGCCTGCTGAACTGCATTATTGCGGTTTGCATCATTTTCTTAGGATTGGTCTATTTCGCCAACGATATCTACCAGGTGGTTTCTGCGCCGCTAATTAAGCAAATGCCGCTGGGTGCAACGATGATCGCAACGGACGTTGCTTCACCGTTCTTTACCCCAATCAAGCTGACCTTCTGGGTATCGCTGATTGCGTCTGCGCCAGTCATTTTGTACCAGGTCTGGGCGTTTGTGGCCCCGGCGCTCTATAAGCATGAACGCAAGCTGGTGATCCCGCTGCTGGTGTCCAGCTCGCTGCTGTTCTATATCGGTATGGCGTTCGCTTATTTCGTGGTCTTCCCTCTGGCCTTTGGCTTCCTGACGCATACTGCGCCGGAAGGGGTGCAGGTTTCGACCGATATCGCCAGCTATCTCAGCTTTGTCATGGCGCTGTTTATGGCGTTTGGCGTGGCGTTTGAAGTCCCGGTGGCGATTGTGCTGCTGTGCTGGGTCGGCGTGACCACGCCGGAAGACCTGCGTAAGAAACGCCCGTATATCCTGGTTGGGGCATTTGTGGTCGGCATGTTACTGACGCCGCCGGATGTGTTCTCGCAAACGCTTCTGGCCATACCGATGTACTGTCTGTTTGAAGTTGGCGTGTTCTTCTCGCGGTTCTACGTCGGCAAACGACGCCCGCAGGAAGGCGAAGAAGACGACGAGTCAGACAAGACCACTGAAGAATAAAACCAGCCGCCCGTCAGGGCGGTTTTTACATGGGAAACCGCATGTTTGATATTGGCCTTAACCTCACCAGCTCTCAGTTTGCCAAAGATCGCGATGACGTTGTCGCACGCGCCTTCTCCGCCGGGGTGAAAGGCCTGCTGCTGACGGGAACCAGTCTGCATGAAAGCGAACAGGCGCAGCAGCTTGCCCGGCATTATGCACACTGCTGGTCAACTGCGGGGGTGCATCCACATGACAGTAGCACCTGGAATGCAGAGAGTGCCGAAATCCTTCATGCGCTGGCAAACACGCCAGAAGTGGTGGCGATTGGCGAATGCGGGCTGGATTTCAACCGCAACTTTTCCACCCCCGCTGAACAAGAACACGCCTTTACCGCTCAGCTTGCGCTGGCGGCTGAACTGGGGATGCCGGTGTTTATGCACTGCCGTGATGCCCACGAACGTTTTCTTGCGCTGCTCGAACCCTGGCTGGATAAGCTGCCCGGCTCGGTATTGCACTGTTTTACCGGCTCCCGGCAGGAGGCGCTGGATTGCCTGAATCGGGGGCTATATCTGGGGATCACGGGTTGGGTCTGTGATGAACGGCGTGGGCTGGAGCTGCGAGAGTTGCTGCCTGTTATTCCTGCCGAACGGCTGTTGGTGGAGACGGACGCGCCTTATCTTCTGCCGCGTGACCTCTCGCCAAAACCCTCTTCACGACGTAATGAACCGGCATTTCTGGGGCATATTGTGGAAAGCGTGGCACGCTGGCGTGGAGAAGAACCACAGTGGGTGGCGGCACAAACGGATGACAACGTGCGCCGCCTGTTCGGTGTGCAGTTTTAAAGTTTGCGGAAATCGGTGTTTTTGACGCTCTGAAGCACCTGCTTGTTCAACAGATTGAGCAACAGCATGGAGCGTGCTTCGCCGTCCGGTTCAGAGAAAATGGCCTGTAACCCTTCAAATGCACCTTCGGTGATCACCACGTCATCGCCAGTGTAAGGCGTTTCTGGATCGGTGATATCTTCAGGTTGCTGGTAGACCGAAAGCTGGTGAATGACCGTTGAAGGCACTGTTGCCGGGTGCGCGCCAAAACGTACAAAGTGGCTGACGCCGCGCGTGGCACTGATGGTGGTGGTGTGGATCACTTCCGGGTCGAACTCGACGAACAGATAGTTCGGGAACAGAGGTTCGCTGACCATCGCACGTTTCCCGCGCTGCATTTTTTCAAGCGTGATCACCGGCGTCAGGCAATGCACTGACTGACGTTCAAGATGTTCCTGCGCGCGCTGAAGTTGCCCGCGTTTGCAATACAGTAAATACCAGGCCTGCATAATCACTCTTTCCCTTAGTTCGGGGCGCAAGCATATCAAAACCCTGGCGGGATCGCTAAGTTGATTATAATGGCCGAAAGTGGAGTAAGACGCGGAAGTTCACGCTAATTTAACAAAATTACAGCATCACGCAGTCTTACGCCGTATAATGAAGCGCTTACAGAGAGGCCATGACTAACTGCATGAAATACCACGATCTACGCGACTTCCTGGCGCTGCTGGAAAAGCAGGGCGAACTCAAACGGATTACGCTTCCTGTTGATCCTTATCTGGAAATGACAGAAATTGCTGACCGCACCCTGCGTGCCGGTGGCCCTGCGCTGTTATTTGAAAATCCAAAAGGTTACTCCATGCCGGTGCTCTGCAACCTGTTTGGCACACCACGTCGTGTGGCGTTGGGCATGGGGCAAGAGGATGTCACTGCGTTACGTGAAGTGGGCAAACTGCTGGCCTTTCTGAAAGAGCCGGAGCCACCAAAAGGCTTCCGCGATCTGTTCGACAAACTGCCGCAATTTAAGCAGGTGTTGAACATGCCAACCAAACGCCTGCGCGGTGCGCCGTGCCAGCAAAAAGTGCTGGAAGGTGAGGCAGTTGATCTGACGAAAATCCCCATTATGCAGTGCTGGCCCGAAGATGCTGCGCCGCTTATCACCTGGGGACTGACCGTTACGCGTGGTCCGTACAAAGAGCGGCAAAACCTCGGCATTTATCGCCAGCAGCTGATTGGTAAAAACAAGTTGATTATGCGCTGGCTGTCGCATCGCGGCGGCGCACTGGATTTCCAGGAGTGGTGTGCTGAACACCCAGGCGAGCGTTTCCCAGTTTCCGTGGCGCTGGGCGCCGATCCGGCAACCATCCTGGGGGCAGTTACGCCTGTTCCTGATACGCTTTCTGAATACGCATTTGCAGGCTTGCTGCGCGGCACCAAAACCGAAGTGGTGAAGTGTATTTCCAATGACCTGGAAGTACCGGCCAGTGCGGAAATCGTGCTGGAAGGTTACATTGAGCAGGGTGAAATGGCACCGGAAGGTCCATATGGCGATCACACGGGTTATTACAACGAAGTCGATAACTTCCCGGTGTTTACCGTTACCCACATCACCCAGCGTGAAGATGCCATTTATCACTCGACCTACACCGGTCGTCCACCGGATGAACCGGCCGTTCTCGGTGTGGCGCTGAACGAAGTGTTTGTGCCTATTCTGCAAAAGCAGTTCCCGGAAATTGTTGATTTCTATCTGCCGCCGGAAGGATGCTCTTATCGCCTGGCTGTGGTAACAATGAAGAAGCAGTATGCGGGTCACGCCAAACGCGTGATGATGGGCGTATGGTCGTTCCTGCGCCAGTTTATGTATACCAAGTTTGTTATTGTCTGTGATGATGACGTCAATGCCCGCGACTGGAATGACGTTATCTGGGCCATCACCACGCGGATGGACCCGGCACGTGACACGGTGTTAGTGGAAAACACACCGATTGATTATCTGGATTTTGCCTCGCCGGTTTCCGGTCTTGGCTCAAAAATGGGACTGGATGCCACAAACAAATGGCCTGGCGAAACCGACCGAGAGTGGGGCCGCCCGATCAAAAAAGATCCTGCCGTGACCGCGCGAATTGACGCGATCTGGGACGAGCTGGCCATAATGAATAACGGTAAACCCGAATCTGACCGTTAAGCCCTATAGACTTCCCGACAGAGAGAGCGAATGACAACCTTAAGCTGTAAAGTGACCTCGGTAGATGCTATCACCGACACCGTATATCGCGTCCGTTTAGTGCCAGAAGCGGCATTCTCTTTCCGCGCTGGTCAGTACTTGATGGTCGTGATGGATGAACGAGATAAGCGTCCTTTCTCTATGGCCTCTACGCCAGCAGAGCAGGAATTCATCGAGCTTCATATTGGTGCGTCAGAGCTTAACCTGTATGCGATGGCCGTGATGGATCGCATTCTGAAAGAGCGCGAAATCCTGGTGGATATTCCTCACGGTGACGCCTGGTTGCGTGAAGACGAAGACCGTCCGCTGATCCTGATTGCTGGCGGTACCGGCTTCTCTTACGCCCGTTCTATTCTGTTGACCGCACTGGCACGCAATCCAGACCGTGATATCACCATCTACTGGGGTGGACGCGAAGAGAAACATCTCTACGATCTGTCCGAGCTGGAAGCACTGAGCATTAACCATCCGAACCTGCGTATTGAGCCGGTTGTCGAGCAGCCGGAAGAAGGCTGGCGTGGGCGCAGCGGCACGGTGCTGACGGCGGTATTGCAGGATTACGGCACGCTTGCGGAGCACGATATCTATATTGCGGGTCGTTTTGAGATGGCGAAAATTGCTCGTGACCTGTTCTGTAACGAACGCGGTGCGCGTGAAGACCGCCTGTTCGGCGATGCATTTGCGTTTATCTAAATAAACGAAATAAAAAACCCGCCCCTGACAGGCGGGAAGAACGGCAACTAAACTGTCTCTCTTCGTGAATACGGCGAGATGCTTTTCGTAGGCCGGGAAAGCGCAGCGCCTCCCGGCAACAGCCCGATGGCGCGATGCTTATCGGGCCTACGATACTTTTCCTGATTTACACCCTCTCAAACACTGTCGCGATACCCTGACCCAACCCAATACACATGGTTGCCAGACCAAACTGGGCATCCTTGCGTTCCATCAGGTTAATCAGGGTGGTGCTGATACGTGCACCGGAACAACCCAGCGGGTGACCGAGTGCGATCGCGCCGCCGTTGAGGTTAATCTTCTCGTCGATCTTGTCCATCAACCCCAGATCTTTAATGCACGGCAGGATCTGGGCGGCAAAGGCTTCATTCATCTCAAACAGGTCGATATCGCTGGCGGTTAATCCCGCTTTTTTCAGCGCCAGTTTCGACGCCGGAACCGGGCCGTAACCCATAATCGACGGATCACAACCGACCACCGCCATCGAACGAATACGGGCGCGTGGCGTCAGGCCTAACTCGCGGGCGCGACTTTCGCTCATCACCAGCATCGCGGCAGCACCATCGGAAAGGGCAGAAGATGTTCCTGCGGTCACTGTACCTGTTACCGGGTCAAATGCCGGGCGCAGTGTGGAAAGTGCTTCGACCGTGGTTTCCGGGCGGATCACTTCGTCGTAGCTGAACTGCTTCAGTACGCCGTCAGCGTCGTGCCCGCCGGTTGGGATAATCTCGTTTTTAAATGCGCCAGACTGCGTGGCAGCCCAGGCGCGGGCGTGAGAGCGCGCAGCGAAGGCGTCCTGCATTTCACGGCTAATGCCGTGCATTCGCGAGAGCATCTCGGCGGTCAGCCCCATCATGCCCGCCGCTTTCGCCACGTTACGGCTCATGCCCGGGTGGAAATCGACCCCGTGGCTCATCGGCACGTGACCCATATGCTCCACGCCGCCAATCATGCAGGCCTGTGCATCGCCGGTCATGATCATACGGGCAGCATCATGCAGTGCCTGCATTGACGAGCCGCACAGGCGGTTAACGGTCACCGCCGGTACGGAATGCGGGATTTCAGCCAGTAATGCTGCATTACGGGCGATGTTAAAACCTTGCTCCAGGGTCTGCTGCACGCAGCCCCAGTAGATATCGTCCAGCGCGGTGGGATCCAGCGCCGGATTACGCGCCAGCAGGCTACGCATCAGGTGCGCGGAGAGATCTTCCGCGCGAACGTTACGGAATGCGCCGCCCTTTGAACGGCCCATGGGGGTGCGAATTGCATCGACAATGACAACCTTTTCCATTGTGACTCCTTAAGCCGTTTTCAGCTCGCCAACCGGACGGGCAGGCTCAACTGCTGGATAGTAGGGTTCGTTATGGCGCGCTTTATTACGCAGACCTTCCGGTACGGCATAGAGCGGACCGAGGTGCTGATACTGCTGGGCCATATCGAGGTACTTCGCGCTGCCAAGCGTATCCAGCCAGCGGAACGCACCGCCATGGAATGGAGGGAAACCGAGGCCATAGACCAGCGCCATATCCGCTTCTGCCGGGCTGGCGATGATGCCTTCTTCCAGGCAACGCACCACTTCGTTAACCATTGGGATCATCATGCGAGCGATAATCTCCTCGTCGGTGAAGTCGCGTTTTGGCGCACTGACGTCCGCCAGCAGGCTTTCCACCGCCGCATCTTCTTCTTTCTTCGGCTTGCCTTTGCTGTCTTCTTTATAACGCCAGAAGCCCAGACCGTTTTTCTGACCAAAACGGTTGGCATCGAACATGGCGTCGATGGCATCGCGATAATCTTTGCTCATACGCTGCGGGAAGCCCGCGGCCATGACGGCCTGTGCGTGATGCGCCGTGTCGATACCGACCACATCCAGCAGATACGCCGGGCCCATCGGCCAGCCGAACTGTTTTTCCATCACTTTATCGACTTTGCGGAAATCTGCACCGTCGCGAAGCAGCTGGCTAAAACCAGCAAAGTAAGGGAACAGCACGCGGTTCACAAAGAAACCCGGGCAGTCGTTCACCACGATCGGCGTTTTGCCCATTTTGCTGGCCCACGCCACCACTTTGGCAATTGTGTCATCAGCGGTTTTTTCCCCACGAATGACTTCAACCAGCGGCATCCGGTGAACCGGGTTAAAGAAGTGCATACCGCAGAAGTTTTCCGGGCGCTTCAGGACGCTGGCCAGTTCGCTAATCGGGATGGTGGAGGTATTGGATGCCAGAACGGTGTCCTGGCGAACCTTATCTTCAGTTTCTGCCAGCACTGCTTTTTTAACTTTTGGGTTTTCAACCACGGCTTCGACAACCACATCAACGCGATCGAAACCGCTGTATTCCAGGGTTGGCTGGATAGTGGAAATTACACCCGCGAGTTTCAGGCCATCAATCTTGCCGCGTTCAAGCTGCTTATTGAGCAATTTGGCCGCTTCGGTCATGCCCAGCGTCAGGGATTTTTCGCTGATATCTTTCATCACTACCGGCACGCCTTTCCAGGCGGACTGGTAAGCGATACCGCCACCCATAATGCCTGCGCCGAGCACCGCTGCGTGTTTTGGTGTCTCAACGTTTTTGGTCAGCTGTTTGGCTTTACCTTTAACGAACTGATCGTTCAGGAAGATGCCCACCAGAGCGCGCGCTTCGTTGGTGTGCGCCAAAGGAACGAAGCTCTGGTTTTCTAATTTAAGCGCCTCTTCACGGCCAAAGCGGGCAGCGGCTTCAATGGTTTTTACCGCCGTGATAGGGGCCGGGTAGTGTTTACCTGCGGTCTGCATCACCATGCCTTTGGCAATGGTGAAACTCATGGCCGCTTCAATTTTACTGAGCTTTAAGGGCTCAAGCTTCGGCTGGCGTTTCGCTTTCCAGTCGAGATCGCCATTAATAGCCTGACGCAGAATGGCGATAGCACCTTCAACCAGTTTTTCTGGCTTAACGACGCCATCCACCAGGCCAATTTTCTGCGCTTGCTCCGCGCCGATATCTTTACCCGCGGCAATAATTTCCAGGGCGCTATCGGCACCCAACATACGTGGCATACGTACAGAGCCACCAAAGCCCGGCATGATGCCCAGTTTGGTTTCCGGCAGGCCAATACGCAGGTCTGGTGTCGCCAGACGATAATCTGTGGCCAGCACACATTCGCAGCCACCGCCCAGCGCGTAGCCGTTAACGGCGGAGATCGTCGGGACAGGTAAATCTTCCAGGCGGTTAAAGACGCTGTTAGCAAAATGCAGCCACTGGCTCAGCTGTTCTTCCGGTACCAGGAACAGAGACAAGAATTCGGTGATATCGGCACCGACAATAAAGGCCGCTTTGTTAGATCGCAGCAGCAGCCCTTTTAAATCAGATTGCTTTTCAAGTACATCCAGCGCCTGGCCAAGACTGGCCACCGTCGCGGTATCGAGCTTGTTTACTGAGCCGGGGGCATCGAACACCAGTTCGGCAATGCCATCTTCCAGCCAGTTGAGGTACAGGGTGTCGCCTTTGTAGAGCATGTCAGTCTCCTGAATCCAGCAATTGGATCTGGTCATACCAGATGAAACGGAGTGTGGAATTTATGTTAATAAAATGCAAATTACTCATTAAGAAATTGCTGCATTGATCACGCTCGGTGGAAATCACGCAGGTGAGGGCAGGTGTGCTAAGATGCGAAGACTTGAGGTCGAAAAAACGAAAGGATAAATGATGGACTCACTGGCTGCGCTCTATAAAAATCATATCGTTACCCTACAGGAACGTACCCGCGATGTACTGGCTCGTTTTAAGCTGGATGCCCTGCTTATCCACTCCGGCGAGCTGATGAATACCTTCCTTGATGACCATGCTTACCCGTTTAAGGTCAACCCGCAGTTTAAAGCCTGGGTGCCGGTGACACAGGTTCCAAATTGCTGGTTGCTGGTGGATGGCGTGAACAAGCCGAAGCTGTGGTTCTATTTGCCGGTGGATTACTGGCACAACGTTGAACCGCTGCCAACAACCTTCTGGACCGAAGAGGTGGACGTGATCGCGCTGCCGAAAGCCGACGGGATTGGCAGCCAGTTGCCTGCTGCGCGTGGCAATATTGCCTATATTGGTCCTGTGCCAGAGCGTGCGCTGGGTCTGGATATTCCGGCTGACAAACTGAATCCGAAAGGGGTTCTGGATTATCTGCACTATTACCGCGCTTATAAAACTGATTACGAACTCTTCTGTATGCGTGAAGCGCAAAAAACGGCGGTGACGGGCCACCGTGCTGCGCATGAAGCGTTCCTGTCTGGCATGAGCGAGTTCGATATCAACCAGGCATACCTGACGGCAACCGGCCACCGTGATACCGATGTGCCGTACAGCAACATCGTGGCGCTGAATGAGCACGCGTCTGTTCTGCACTACACCAAACTGGATCACCATGTTCCGTCCGAGATGCGCAGCTTCCTGCTGGATGCGGGTGCCGAGTACAACGGCTATGCCGCTGACCTGACCCGTACCTGGGCGGCCCACGGTGATACCGATTTTGCACATCTGATCAAAGACGTGAATGACGAGCAGCTGGCACTTATCGGCACCATGAAAGCGGGAACCAGCTACGTGGATTACCACATCCAGTTCCATCAGCGCATCGCAAAGCTGCTGCGTAAGCACCAGATTGTGAAGGATATGAGCGAAGAAGCGATGGTGGAAAACAACCTGACCGGGCCGTTCATGCCGCACGGTATTGGTCACCCGCTGGGTCTTCAGGTTCATGATGTCGCGGGCTTTATGCAGGACGACACGGGCACGCATCTGGCGGCACCGTCTAAATATCCGTACCTGCGCTGCACGCGTATTATCGAGCCGCGTATGGTGCTGACCATTGAACCGGGTATCTACTTTATCGAATCCCTGCTGGCGCCGTGGCGTGAAGGCCAGTTCAGCAAGCACTTCAACTGGGAAAAAATTGAAGCGCTGAAACCGTTTGGCGGTATTCGTATCGAAGATAACGTGGTTATCCACGAAAACGGTGTCGAGAACATGACGCGAGATCTGAAACTGGCCTGATGGAAAGCTGGCTGATACCGGCGGAACCGGTCACCTTTGTTGAGGAAATCAAGAAAAGCCGCTTTATTACGCTGTTGGCGCACACCGACGGCGTAGAGGCGGCAAAGGCGTTTGTGGAGTCCGTCCGCGCGCAACATCCTGATGCGCGTCACCACTGCGTCGCGTGGGTGGCCGGGCCGCCGGATGACTCACAGCAACTGGGTTTTTCTGATGATGGTGAACCGGCTGGCACGGCCGGTAAACCCATGCTTTCTCAGCTAATGGGAAGCGGTGTGGGAGAAATAACCGCTGTAGTAGTTCGCTACTATGGCGGCATTTTGCTCGGAACGGGTGGGCTGGTTAAAGCCTACGGTGGCGGTGTTCAGCAGGCACTTAATCTGCTGATCACAACCCGCAAAACGCCACTTACCGAATATACTTTGTTGTGCGATTACGCACAGTTATCGGGTATCGAAACCCTGCTAAAGCAATTTAATGGCGTGATTGCGCACAGTGATTACCAGGCGACAGTACAGTTGCGTGTGGCGCTTCCTCAGGCAGAACTGGATGCTTTTTCAGCAAAACTAGCTGATTTTAGTCGTGGTTCGTTGCAATTGCTGCCGATTGAAGAATAATCCCCACCTTACTTTTTGAATACCAAAGGAAGCGGCAGAGATGCATTTTCGTGCCATTACCCGAATCGTTGGACTGCTGGTCATACTCTTTTCCGGGACGATGATTCTCCCAGGCCTGGTGGCACTTATCTACCGGGACGGCGCGGGGCGTGCGTTTACCCAGACGTTCTTTGTCGCGCTGATGATCGGTTCGATGCTGTGGTGGCCTAACCGTCGTGAGAAAGGTGAACTGAAATCCCGGGAAGGGTTTTTGATTGTCGTCTTGTTCTGGACGGTGCTGGGGAGCGTGGGTGCGCTACCTTTCATCTTTGCTGAGCAACCGAATCTGACCATCACGGACGCTTTCTTTGAATCGTTTTCAGGCTTAACCACCACTGGGGCAACCACGCTGGTGGGGCTGGATTCACTACCCCACGCGATCCTCTTCTACCGGCAAATGCTGCAATGGTTCGGCGGTATGGGGATCATTGTGCTGGCCGTGGCCATTCTGCCGATTCTGGGCGTCGGGGGGATGCAGTTGTATCGCGCCGAAATGCCCGGCCCGTTGAAAGATAACAAGATGCGCCCGCGTATTGCCGAAACGGCGAAAACGCTGTGGCTTATTTACGTCTTACTGACGGTTGCCTGTGCGCTGGCGCTGTGGTTTGCCGGGATGCCTGCCTTTGATGCCATTGGCCATAGCTTTGCCACGATCGCCATTGGTGGCTTCTCTACGCACGATGCCAGCGTGGGCTACTTCGACAGCCCGACAATCAACACCATTATTGCTATCTTCTTGCTGATCTCCGGCTGTAACTATGGTTTGCACTTCTCTTTATTAAGCGGGCGTAGCCTGAAGGTCTACTGGCGCGACCCGGAATTCCGCATGTTTATTGGCGTCCAGCTTACTCTGGTTGTCATCTGTACTCTGGTGTTGTGGCTTCACGATGTTTATAACTCGGCAATCACGACGCTTAATCAGGCCTTCTTCCAGGTTGTGTCGATGGCGACAACGGCGGGCTTCACAACCGACAGCATTGCGCGCTGGCCGTTGTTCCTGCCTGTGCTGTTGTTGTGCTCTGCATTTATTGGCGGCTGCGCCGGGTCTACGGGCGGTGGTCTGAAGGTGATTCGTATCCTGCTGCTGTTTAAGCAGGGGAACCGTGAGCTGAAACGCCTGGTCCACCCGAACGCGGTTTACAGCATTAAACTGGGGAACCGTGCGCTGCCGGAACGTATCCTCGAAGCGGTGTGGGGATTCTTCTCTGCCTATGCGCTGGTCTTTATCGTCAGTATGCTCGCCATTATTGCAACTGGGGTGGATGATTTCTCTGCTTTCGCGTCCGTGGTGGCAACGCTTAATAACCTGGGGCCAGGGCTGGGCGTGGTGGCGGATAACTTTGCCAGTATGAACCCGGTGGCGAAATGGATCTTAATTGCCAACATGTTGTTCGGGCGTCTTGAGGTCTTTACGCTGCTGGTGCTGTTTACCCCAACATTCTGGCGCGAGTAAGGGAGTCATTGTTGAAAACACTTATTCTATTCTCTACACGTGACGGGCAAACCCGTGAGATTGCCTCTTATCTGGCATCTGAATTAAAAGAGCTGGGGGTTTACGCGGATGTCGTGAACCTGAACCGTACAGAAGAGATTAGCTGGCAGGACTACGATCGTGTGGTCATTGGGGCGTCTATTCGTTACGGGCATTTCCATCCTGCGCTGGATAGCTTTGTGAAAAAGCATACGGCGGTGCTGAATGCATTGCCTGGCGCTTTCTATTCCGTAAACCTGGTTGCGCGCAAAGCAGAGAAACGCACACCGCAGACGAACAGCTACACGCGTAAGTTTTTGCTGGGCTCTCCGTGGCAGCCAGATCTGTGTGCCGTATTTGCGGGCGCGCTGCGTTACCCACGTTATCGCTGGTACGACCGCTTTATGATCCGTCTTATTATGAAGATGACCGGCGGTGAAACGGATACCCGTAAAGAAGTGGTCTATACCGACTGGGCGCAGGTCGCCAGTTTTGCGCGTGAAATCGCACAATTAACGGCCGATTCGAAGGTAAAATAAACGCAAAGTTTGAAAAGTGAGCGAACGAAAAGTTTTTTGAATTTTATGCTTGTCACTTCAGAATAACTCCCTATAATGCGCCTCCACTGACACGGAACAACGGCAAGCAAGCCGCCGGGTCAGCAGGGTTCTCCGGCGAAAGCCGCTGAAGAATCCCGGAGAAAAGCGAAAATAAATGCTTGACTCTGTAGCGGGAAAGCGTAATATGCACACCCCGCGCCGCAGCGAAAACGAAGCGGCACTGCTCTTTAACAATTTATCAGACAATCT
>NZ_VWWW01000012.1:0-29248 GCF_011752765.1 Enterobacter sp. Tr-810
GTGGCGTATATTACGCTTTCCTCTTTCAGAGTCAACCCGTTATTTCAGGATTTTTTCTCTTCAACCGACCGGGTTGTTTGTGAAGTGATTCACATCCGCCGTGTCGATGGAGGCGCATTATAGGGAGTTCTCCGCAGGCCGCAATAGAAAAATTGCAGAAAAATGACTGACTGCTGCATTCCACAGCAAAACCCCGCCTTATACCTTTTTACACACAGACTTATCCACAATGCTACGAAAAAGTGAAAATTCGCGAGCGTTGCGCAAACGTTTTCGTTAAAATGCTCGCGCCTGACAAGGATGTCCCGTTAGGGGTGTTAGCTGAGTTTTTTTGTGGAAAATTCATCTAACGCTCTCTGTAATCGTGAAATCCAGGGGATTTACCATGCAACAACGTCGTCCAATCCGCCGCGCTCTGCTCAGTGTTTCTGATAAAGCCGGTATCGTCGAATTCGCTCAGGCACTTTCTGCACGTGGTGTAGAGCTGCTTTCTACTGGCGGTACAGCTCGCCTGTTAGCAGATAAAGGCTTGCCGGTTACCGAAGTGTCCGATTACACCGGTTTCCCGGAAATGATGGATGGACGCGTGAAAACCCTGCACCCGAAAGTGCACGGTGGCATCCTTGGCCGTCGCGGCCAGGATGACGGTATTATGGAACAGCACGATATCGCGCCGATCGATATGGTTGTTGTTAACCTCTACCCGTTTGCCCAGACCGTTGCCCGCGAAGGCTGCTCTCTGGAAGATGCAGTAGAGAATATTGATATCGGTGGCCCAACCATGGTGCGCTCCGCTGCCAAGAACCATAAAGATGTCGCCATCGTAGTAAAGAGCAACGACTACGCTGCCATTATTAAAGAGATGGATGCCAACGAAGGCTCCCTGACTCTGGATACGCGTTTCGACCTCGCCATTAAAGCTTTCGAACACACCGCCGCTTACGACAGCATGATCGCCAACTACTTCGGTAGCCTGGTCCCGGCTTACCATGGCGAAAGCAACGAGCCGTCTGGTCGCTTCCCACGTACCCTGAACCTGAACTTCATTAAGAAGCAGGATATGCGTTACGGTGAGAACAGCCACCAGCAGGCTGCCTTCTATATAGAAGAAGAAGTAAAAGAAGCGTCTGTGGCGACTGCACAGCAGGTTCAGGGCAAAGCGCTCTCTTATAACAACATTGCCGACACCGATGCCGCGCTGGAATGTGTGAAAGAGTTCAGCGAACCTGCCTGCGTTATCGTGAAGCACGCAAACCCATGCGGCGTGGCGGTCAGCACCTCTATTCTGGATGCCTACGATCGTGCGTATAAAACCGACCCGACCTCTGCGTTCGGCGGCATTATTGCCTTCAACCGCGAACTGGATGCTGAAACCGCACAGGCCATCATCTCCCGTCAGTTTGTTGAAGTGATCATCGCGCCATCCGCAACCGAAGAAGCCCTGAAAATCACCGCCGCAAAACAGAACGTACGTGTACTGGTTTGTGGTCAGTGGGCTGAGCGTGTACCGGGCCTGGACTTCAAGCGCGTGAACGGCGGCCTGCTGGTTCAGGATCGCGATCTGGGTATGGTGACAGCAGCCGACCTGCGCGTGGTCACCAAACGTCAGCCGACCGAACAGGAACTGCGTGATGCGCTGTTCTGCTGGAAAGTGGCGAAGTTCGTGAAATCCAACGCCATTGTTTATGCAAAAGAGAACATGACCATCGGGATAGGCGCAGGCCAGATGAGCCGCGTCTACTCCGCGAAAATCGCCGGTATTAAAGCAGGTGACGAAGGTCTGGAAGTGAAAGGCTCCGCCATGGCGTCTGACGCCTTCTTCCCGTTCCGTGACGGTATCGATGCTGCCGCAGCTGTGGGTATCACCTGTGTGATCCAACCTGGCGGTTCCATTCGTGACGACGAAGTGATTGCCGCGGCCGATGAACACGGCATTGCGATGATCTTCACCGACATGCGCCACTTCCGCCATTAATCCACGGAGCAGACAATGAAAGTATTAGTGATTGGTAACGGCGGACGCGAGCACGCTCTGGCGTGGAAAGCGGCACAATCCCCGCTGGTGAAAACCGTGTTTGTCGCACCAGGCAATGCCGGTACGGCGCTGGAGCCTGCACTGCAAAACGTGGCTATCGGCGTGACCGATATCCCGGCGCTGCTGAGCTTTGCCCAGAACGAGAAGATCGACCTGACTATCGTTGGCCCGGAAGCCCCGCTGGTCATTGGCGTGGTTGATGCATTCCGCGCTGCGGGCCTGAAAATCTTCGGTCCAACCGAAGGTGCGGCGCAGCTCGAAGGCTCCAAAGCGTTCACCAAAGATTTCCTCGCTCGCCACAATATTCCGACTGCGGAATACCAGAACTTCACGGAAGTGGAGCCAGCTCTGGCGTATCTGCGTGAAAAAGGCGCGCCGATTGTGATTAAGGCCGACGGCCTGGCTGCCGGTAAAGGCGTTATCGTCGCGATGACCCTCGAAGAAGCAGAAGCCGCGGTCCAGGATATGCTGGCAGGCAACGCGTTTGGTGACGCTGGCCACCGTATTGTTATCGAGGAGTTCCTCGACGGTGAAGAGGCGAGCTTTATCGTCATGGTCGACGGCGAGCACGTACTGCCGATGGCCACCAGCCAGGATCATAAACGTGTTGGCAATGCGGATACTGGCCCGAATACCGGCGGTATGGGTGCATACTCCCCGGCTCCGGTTGTGACTGATGAAGTGCATCAGCGCACGATGGATCGCATTATCTGGCCAACCGTAAAAGGCATGGCGGCTGAAGGTAACACGTACACTGGTTTTCTCTATGCGGGCCTGATGATCGACAAGCAGGGCAATCCGAAGGTTATCGAGTTCAACTGTCGCTTTGGCGATCCTGAAACTCAGCCGATCATGCTGCGCATGAAATCCGATCTGGTTGATCTGTGCCTGGCGGCCTGCGAAGGGAAACTGGACGAGAAAAACTCCGAGTGGGACGAACGCGCTTCTCTGGGCGTAGTGATTGCTGCGGGCGGTTATCCGGGTAACTACAACACCGGTGATGAAATCCACGGTCTGCCGCTGGAAGAGACTGAAGGCGGTAAGGTATTCCATGCGGGTACGAAACTGTCTGATGACGATCGCGTGCTGACTAACGGTGGCCGCGTACTGTGCGCGACTGCGCTCGGTAATACCGTTGCAGAAGCTCAGAAACGTGCGTATGCATTGATGGCAGATATTCGCTGGAATGGCAGCTTCAGCCGCCAGGATATTGGTTACCGCGCGATTGCGCGTGAGCAGGGCGAGTAATTTCACACCCTAACCCTCTCCCAAAGGGAGAGGGGATCGTTCGTAGGCCGGATAAGCGTTAGCGCCATCCGGCTTAGTCCACAGAATTCAGAAACTCTTCTCCATCGGCTGCCAGGTGCAGAAATCTTCGTTCGCCACCAGCAGCAGCTGAGATCCTTCCGGCGCTTCCAGCCAGGACACACTCACTTCAACCGACGACTTTTGCTGTCGGCGTTCAATATGTTGTATGGCCCAGGTTTCAAGTTCAGGCTTCACCGTCTGCCCTTCGCAGGTGGTGACCGTACCATCCACATGCCAGCGTCCCTGACGCAGCACGACACGTCCCTGACGCAGCGCATCGCTGGTCTGACGAATTTGTTCAGCACGGTATTTGTAGAGAGCGATTTGATCGCTGGAAAGTTGCTGCTTTTGCCCGCTCACTTCACGCTGCATAAAACTCAGCTCGCCATGGTCGTCAAAGCGCACACGGACATGTTCGGGGGTCTTACTGTAGATATTCAGCTCGATGAGCGACAGGGTGTCGTCCTGCCAGCGGTATTCTGCGGTTGAGGTATTGCCGTTATGCCACGGGCTGAAAGCAGAGAGAAGATGAACTTCACCGCCTGAATCTTTGCGCCATATCCTGACTGCACCCTGGTTGTCAGCGTAGCCGCTGGCGGTAAACGGTGGCAGAGAGGAGTCATGACTACAGGCTGACAGCAACAGCACGCCTGCCAGCGCGAGTGCACCACGCCAGACAGACAAAAGGGGCGTTACCGCCCCTTCGTTAAAACTGTTCACTGCCACGCGTCTTACTTAACAGCGTCTTTCAGTGCTTTACCAGAAACAAATGCCGGCACGTTAGCTGCGGCGATTTTGATTTCTTTACCGGTCTGCGGGTTGCGGCCAGTACGCTCAGCGCGGTGGTTCACTTTGAAGGTACCGAAACCAACCAGTTGTACAGCATCGCCTTCTTTCAGAGACTCAGTAATAGCAGCCAGGGTAGATTCCAGAGCAGCTTTAGCCTGCACTTTAGACAGATCAGCCTTGTCCGCAATTACATCAATCAGTTGAGTCTTGTTCATAAGTTATCCTTTCAATGTGTTTATCGCTTGCTAAGCATCGAGTGCGACGAAAATGCCAAAAAAGCACTCTCCTGCATACACGCACCGATAGCCACTTTTTTTCGCCCCCCAAATGTAGACCAGACGGGGGGCGAAAGGGAAGAGTCGAGGAGTGACAAAACAGGCGTTAAATCACGTTTTGTTGACTCATTGGTTAAAAATTATACCAATATTGCTCTCAGCGGCCTCACGTAAGTCCGCACGAAGCCCTTTTATCAGCTCGATATCGCGTTCTTCACATTCTGCCAGTAATCGGAAAATCTCCCACTGAATATCCCATTCCTGCTCAACAGCGGGGTTCGCTCGCAGCTCTTCATCGGTCATTTCGCGACCTTCCTGGGTCATTTCCAGCATCGCTACGGTAGTAATCGATGCCTTACTGACTTCAATGGCGTGCTCCAGAGTTTCACCACTCAGACGGGAGTGAATCAGTTCACTCAATGCCACGCAGGCATCAATGGCCGGATAGACACCGTACAGGTCGAAATCATCCGCCACCGGAATGGCCTCTTCGAGTTTCTCCAGCTGGGAGTCGAAGTTCACCTTCGCGTCTTTGACGGTCAGCGTTTCCCAGATGAGATCCAGAATACGGCGATAGATATGGCCATCACCAAACTCTGTCTGCTTGCAGAACGCGGCGTAGTTGGGATACATGCGCTCGCACAGGCAAGCCATAAAGGTGACGTGCTGCCAGCTTTCCAGCTTCTCAAGGCGCAGATGAATCGGGTTTTGTAACATGATGATGTCTCGAATCGGAAATTAGCGGCAGTTTACCTGAATCATCGCTGAATTTCCTGCCAGCGAATAAAAGCCGGTCGCTGCGATGCAACGGCATCCGCCCAGCGTGTTGGCTCCGGTAAACGATATCCTTTTGTGCAACGCTGCACCCACGCCAGCGCACTGTCCAGGCTGACCCGGTGCCCGGTGGCGATAAACAGCGGATTACAGCGTGCTTTGCTGCGCCAGACCCATGCCAGCTGTTCGCCTTTATCCATCAGAGGGCCGAGTGCACCCGCTTCAGCAGAAAGAGGCTCAAACGCACCGCACAGGCGCTTTTTGGCGACACCTATCGTTGGCACATCCACCAGCAGGCCAAAATGGCTGGCAACACCTAACCGGCGCGGATGAGAAATACCGTGTCCGTCAACAAACAACAGGTCAGGTTTTTGCGAGAGGAGCTCCCACGCGGCCAGCAGCGCGGGATATTCACGAAAGGAGAGAAAGCCGGGAATGTAAGGCATAGTGGTCGCGATCCTCGCCACCTTGTATTCCACCAGCTCCAGCGAAGGGTACTTCAGTACCACCATCGCGGCTCGCGTCACCTCCCCGCTCTGCTCAAACCCCACATCGGCGCCGCCAATATACTGCGGCGGGTTCTTAGCGAGTTGATCCTCACGGATCACCGATGATGCCAGTTCCAGCTGTTGAGCGCGTAATGACGCGAGATCCATAGCGATTCCTTACTTGTGGTACTGCGCAGACAACCGGTGTACTGCCTCCACAAACGCACCCGCGTGCTCTGGCGGCACATCCTGATGAATGCCGTGACCGAGGTTAAAGACGTGGCCTTCACCCTGACCAAAGCCCGCCAGAATGGTTGCCACCTCTTCTTCGATACGCGCAGGCTGTGCATACAGCATGGATGGGTCCATGTTGCCTTGCAGCGCCACTTTGTCGCCCACGCGGCGACGCGCATCGGCGATATCCGTGGTCCAGTCCAGACCAAGTGCGTCACAGCCCGTTGCTGCCATCGCTTCGAGCCACTGACCGCCGCCTTTGGTGAACAGCGTTACCGGCACGCGGCGGCCTTCGTTTTCACGTAGCAGGCCATCGACGATTTTGTGCATGTAATAGAGCGAGAATTGCTGATAATCGCGCCCGGTCAGTACACCGCCCCAGGTATCGAAAATCATCACTGACTGCGCACCCGCTTTAATTTGAGCATTCAGATACAGCGTGACGCTCTTCGCCAGCTTGTCGAGCAACGCGTGCAGCGCCAGTGGCTCGGCATACATCATTTTTTTGATTACGGTAAAGGCTTTGCTGCTGCCGCCTTCAACCATGTAAGTCGCCAGCGTCCACGGGCTGCCAGAGAAGCCAATCAGCGGCACTTCGCCTTTCAGCTCACGGCGGATAGTGCGTACCGCATTCATCACGTAGCCCAGCTCACCCTCAGGATCGGGGATCGGCAGCTTATCGACATCGGCTTTGCTCTTAATCGGAGAGGTGAAACGCGGGCCTTCGCCGGTTTCGAAATACAGCCCAAGGCCCATTGCATCAGGGATAGTCAGAATGTCCGAAAAGAGGATCGCCGCATCCAGTGGATAACGTCGCAGCGGCTGGAGCGTCACTTCACACGCCAGTTCCGCGTTTTTGCACAGCGACATAAAATCCCCCGCCTGGGCACGGGTGGCTTTGTACTCCGGGAGATAGCGGCCAGCCTGGCGCATCATCCACACCGGAGTGACATCAACGGGCTGGCGCAGCAGCGCACGCAGATAACGATCGTTCTTCAGTTCGGTCATTTTTGCAGTTCCTTAAGCGTCATGGCCTCAGTGTAACATGTCACTCAGCATCAGCCCGACACATTGCGACGGTATCTTCTATCAGCCGGCGCGCCACGGTTCCCGGCGGTGGTAACAGCGGTAAATCGTCGTAACGATACCAGTTCGCCTCCAGCAGCTCTTTCTGGTCGATAACAATCTCGCCGCTGTCGTATTCAGCCATAAAGGCGGTCATCAGTGATTGCGGGAACGGCCACGGTTGCGAAGTAACATAGCGCAGGTTTTTCAACGTAATTCCGCTCTCTTCCATGACCTCGCGTGCCACAGCCTGCTCCAGCGTCTCACCCACTTCAACGAATCCGGCCAACACGGTATGTACGCCGTTGCGATGACGGGTGTGTTGCGCCAGCAGGATAGAATCTTCCCGGCGGATAGCGACGATGATGCACGGCGCGATTTGCGGGTAGTAGCGTTCCCGGCAGTGACTGCACAGCATCGCCCATTCGGTTTTACTCGGATGCATGGTATGGCCGCAGTAGCCACAGTATTTATGCGAGCGGTAAAACTCCGCCAGCTGCACGCCGCGGCCAGCCAGCTGGAACAGCCCAACATCAAGATCGAGCACCTGCCGAACCGATCCCATATCCTGACGGCGAGCCTGCTGGATCATCCACACAGGATCGCCCTGCCACTCGCCGATCCTCAGTGCAGGCTGGCCCACAAGATCGAATTTTTCTGCCGCGCCGTAGGGTAATTCCCCAGCGGGCAACCATAATTTTTGTTCGTGACAGACTAACCACCAACCGAGATCTGATTTTTCAATAATACGATCCATATCTATTGCACTACCTTCGCTTCACTGACATGTTGTTAGCATCGTGGTTACATTTTGGATAAGCAGATTCAATTCTAAACCTTGTGGAGTCGAACATGTTAAACCAGCTGGAAAGCCTGACAGAACGCGTTGGAGGAAGTAACAAACTGGTGGATCGCTGGCTACATGTACGCAAGCATCTGCTCGTTGCTTATTACAATCTGGTCGGCATTAAGCCTGGCAAAGAATCGTACATGCGCCTGAACGAAAAAGCGCTGGATGATTTTTGTCAGAGCCTGGTCGACTACTTGTCCGACGGCCATTTCAATATTTATGAACGTATTATCCGTGAAATGGAAGGCAGTAGCCCGTATTTAACTGCCGCCAAACTCTATCCACTGCTGGAGGCCAATACCCAGCAAATCATGGATTACTACGATTCCACGCTTGAGAACGCTATCGATCACGATAACTATCTTGAGTTTCAGCGGGCGCTGTCCGATCTTGGCGAAGCTCTGGAAGAGCGATTCACGCTCGAAGACAAGCTGATCGCCCTGGCGCTGGACAATGATTTGAACATCAGTCACGAAGAGAACATCGCGCGCCCTGCTTGAGTTCTTAATCGTTAACGAGTAGTTTACAAACATTCGCCCCTCGCACGAGGGGGATTTTTCTTGTCGGAGTGCCCAGCGTTTGCAAAAACGCGGGCTGAGACCGTTAATTCGGGATCCGCGGAACCTGATCAGGCTAATACCTGCGAAGGGAACAAGAGTCACACTGCTGCTGTATCGCCCCAGGGCGATCTCCTCTTGCTTCATCCGTCGTCTGACAAGCCATGTCCTTCACTTTTGGAATGAGCTATGTCTACCACTAAACTGACCCGTCGCGAACAACGCGCGCAAGCACAACACTTCATCGACACCCTGGAAGGCACCGCTTTCCCTAACTCAAACCGCATTTACATTACCGGCTCTCAGGCAGATATCCGTGTCCCGATGCGTGAGATCCAGCTTAGCCCAACGCTCATTGGAGGCAGCAAAGAGGATCCGCAGTTTGAAGATAACGAAGCGATCCCGGTGTATGACACCTCTGGCCCGTATGGCGATCCTGATATTGCGACCAACGTTCAGCAGGGTCTGGCAAAGCTGCGCCAGCCGTGGATTGACGCCCGTAATGACAGCGAAGAACTCAACGAGCAAAGCTCCGCGTACACCAAAGAGCGCCTGGCAGACGACGGTCTGGACGAGCTGCGCTTTACCGGCCTGCTGACCCCGAAACGCGCCACAGCGGGTAAATGCGTAACCCAGCTGCACTATGCCCGCCAGGGTATCGTCACGCCAGAAATGGAGTTCATCGCCATCCGCGAAAATATGGGCCGTGAACGTATTCGCGGTGAAGTGTTGCGCCACCAGCACCCAGGGGAAGGTTTCGGCGCGCGTCTGCCGGAAAACATCACCCCGGAATTTGTGCGTGACGAAGTGGCCGCCGGGCGCGCCATTATCCCTGCGAACATCAACCACCCTGAATCCGAGCCAATGATCATCGGGCGTAACTTCCTGGTGAAGGTCAACGCCAACATTGGTAACTCGGCGGTGACCTCTTCCATCGAAGAAGAGGTGGAAAAACTGGTCTGGTCTACCCGCTGGGGCGCTGACACGGTGATGGACCTCTCAACCGGGCGTTACATCCACGAAACCCGCGAATGGATCCTGCGCAACAGCCCGGTGCCGATTGGTACTGTGCCCATTTATCAGGCGCTGGAAAAAGTAAACGGTATCGCCGAGAACCTCACCTGGGAAGCCTTCCGCGATACGCTGCTGGAGCAGGCTGAACAGGGCGTGGACTATTTCACCATCCACGCAGGCGTACTGCTGCGCTATGTGCCAATGACCGCTAAACGCCTGACCGGGATTGTCTCGCGCGGCGGCTCAATCATGGCCAAATGGTGCCTGTCACACCATCAGGAAAACTTCCTGTATCAGCACTTCCGCGAGATTTGCGAAATCTGCGCGGCCTACGACGTTTCGCTCTCGCTGGGCGATGGCCTGCGTCCTGGCTCGATTCAGGATGCCAACGACGAAGCGCAGTTTGCCGAACTGCATACGCTGGGCGAACTGACCAAAATCGCCTGGGAGTATGACGTGCAGGTGATGATTGAAGGCCCGGGACATGTGCCTATGCAGATGATCCGCCGCAACATGACCGAAGAGCTGGAGCACTGCCACGAAGCGCCGTTCTACACACTGGGGCCATTGACCACGGATATCGCGCCTGGCTACGACCACTTCACCTCCGGGATTGGTGCGGCGATGATCGGCTGGTTCGGCTGCGCCATGCTCTGTTACGTCACACCGAAAGAGCACCTCGGCCTGCCGAACAAAGAAGACGTCAAACAGGGTCTGATCACCTACAAAATTGCCGCCCACGCCGCTGATCTGGCGAAAGGCCATCCGGGCGCACAAATCCGTGATAACGCCATGTCGAAAGCACGCTTTGAATTCCGCTGGGAAGATCAGTTCAACCTGGCGCTCGACCCGTTCACCGCCCGCGCCTACCATGACGAAACCCTGCCACAGGAATCCGGCAAAGTGGCGCATTTCTGCTCCATGTGCGGGCCAAAATTCTGCTCCATGAAAATCACCCAGGAAGTGCGTGATTACGCGGCAGCACAGGCTATTGAAGTGGGTATGGCGGACATGTCTGATAACTTCCGCGCAAAAGGCGGCGAAATCTACCTCAAAAAAGAGGAGGCATAATGTATCAGCCTGATTTCCCACCGGTTCCCTTTCGGCTAGGGCTTTACCCGGTAGTGGATAGCGTTGCGTGGATTGCGCGCCTGCTGGAGGCAGGCGTTCGCACCATCCAGCTGCGCATCAAAGATAAACGTGATGAAGAGGTGGAGGCCGATGTGGTCGCTGCCATTGAACTGGGGCGTCGTTATGACGCCCGCCTGTTTATCAACGACTACTGGCGACTGGCTATTAAGCACCAGGCTTACGGCGTGCACCTGGGTCAGGAGGATCTGGAGACAACAGATCTGGACGCAATCCGTAATGCCAGTCTGCGTTTGGGGGTTTCAACGCACGACGATATGGAGATAGACATAGCGCTCGCCGCACGCCCGTCTTATATCGCACTTGGCCACGTCTTCCCGACACAGACCAAACAGATGCCTTCAGCACCCCAGGGGCTTGGGCAACTGGCTGGCCATATTCAGCGACTGACCGATTACCCGACCGTCGCCATCGGCGGTATCAGCCTTGAACGCGCCCCCGCCGTACTCGAAACCGGCGTGGGCAGTATTGCCGTCGTCAGCGCCATTACCCAGGCGCCAGACTGGCAGGCGGCAACCGCGCAGCTCTTAACGCTGGCAGGAGCAGGTGATGAATGATCGCGACTTTATGCGCTACAGCCGGCAAATACTGCTGGAAGATATCGCTATCGAAGGCCAGAAAAAGCTGCTTGAAAGCCGGGTGCTCGTTGTCGGGCTGGGCGGATTAGGGACACCCGCCGCGCTGTATCTGGCGGGTGCAGGCGTGGGTACGCTGGTGCTGGCGGATGATGACGATGTGCATCTCAGCAACCTGCAACGCCAGATCCTCTTTACCACCGACGATATTAACCAGCCCAAAGCATGTATCACCCGGCAGCGGCTGAACCAGCTCAACCCTGATATCGAGCTTATCGCCCTGCAACAGCGTCTGGCGGGTGAAGACCTGCAACGCGAAGTGGCGCTGGCGGATGTGGTGCTGGATTGCACCGACAATATGGCAACCCGCCAGGCCATCAACGCCGCCTGCGTAACACATAACACGCCGCTTATCACCGCCAGTGCGGTCGGCTTCGGTGGGCAAATGATGGTGCTCACGCCGCCCTGGGCGCAGGGCTGCTATCGTTGCCTGTGGCCGGATGATGCCGAGCCGGAACGCAACTGCCGCACCGCGGGCATACTTGGCCCTGTAGTGGGCGTAATGGGGACATTGCAGGCGCTGGAGGCCATTAAGTTACTCAGCGATATGGAGACGGAGCGCAATACGCTGCGGCTGTTTGACGCTCGCTCAGGCGGCTGGCGGCATCTGGCGTTACACCGCGCCAGCCATTGTCCGGTGTGTGGAGGCCAGAATGCGCATTCTGTTTAATGACGAACCGCTGAAGTGCGACGACGGGCTGACCATCTCCGCGCTGCTCGACAAATTGCGTCAACTGAAGCCGGGAACAGCCCTGGCACTTAATCAACAGATCCTGCCGCGCGAGCAGTGGGAGCATCAGCAGGTGCGCGACGGCGACAACATCCTGCTTTTTCAGGTTATCGCAGGGGGTTGAGATGTTACGTATTGCCGACAAAACCTTTGATTCACACCTCTTTACCGGAACCGGGAAATTCGCGTCACCGCAGCTGATGGTCGATGCTATTCGGGAGAGCGGTAGCCAACTGGTAACGCTCGCCATGAAGCGCGTTGATCTGCGTAATCACAGCGATGCCATACTCGCGCCACTGCTGGAGGCTGGCGTGACCTTACTGCCAAACACCTCCGGGGCAAAAACCGCAGAAGAGGCGATTTTTGCCGCCCAGCTGGCACGAGAAGCGCTGGGGACGCACTGGCTAAAACTTGAAATTCATCCTGATGCCCGCTGGCTGCTACCCGATCCGATAGAAACCCTGAAAGCGGCCGAAAAGCTGGTCCAGCTTGGTTTTACCGTTCTGCCCTACTGCGGGGCCGATCCGGTACTGTGCAAACGGCTGGAAGAAGTGGGCTGCGCCGCCGTGATGCCACTGGGCGCACCTATTGGCTCCAATCAGGGGCTGGAAACTCGCGCCATGCTGGAGATCATCATCGAGCAGGCAACCGTGCCGGTGGTGGTTGACGCCGGTATTGGCGTTCCGAGCCACGCTGCGCAGGCGCTGGAAATGGGGGCTGATGCCGTCCTGGTCAACACCGCAATTGCTGTGGCGGACGACCCCGTGATGATGGCGCGTGCGTTTCGTCTTGCGGTGGACGCGGGCTTGCTGGCACGTCAGTCTGGCCCCGGGTCACGCAGTTTTCAGGCACAGGCCACCAGCCCGTTGACCGGCTTTCTGGAGGCACTCTGATGACCACCTTTACCGACCGTTGGCGGCAGCTCAACTGGGACGATATTCGTCTGCGCATCAACAGTAAAACGTCAGCAGATGTGGAGCGGGCGTTAACTGCCCGTCATCTGACCCGTGAAGATCTGATGGCCCTGCTCTCCCCTGCGGCCAGCGCTTATCTGGAGCCGATGGCCCAACGCGCGCAGCGTCTTACCCGGCAGCGTTTTGGCAACACGGTCAGCTTTTATGTGCCGCTCTATCTCTCTAACCTGTGTGCCAACGACTGCACCTACTGCGGTTTTTCCATGAGCAACCGCATCAAACGCAAAACACTGGATGACCAGGAGATCGCCCGCGAGTGTGCCGCCATACGCGAGATGGGTTTCGAACATCTGCTGCTGGTGACCGGAGAGCATCAGGGAAAAGTCGGGATGGACTATTTTCGTCAGCATCTTCCTGCCATTCGCCGCGAGTTTTCGTCATTACAGATGGAAGTTCAGCCCCTGTCTGAGGACGAATACGCTGAACTGAAAGGCCTCGGGCTCGATGGCGTGATGGTCTACCAGGAAACCTATCACGAGGCGATGTACGCGCAGCATCACCTGAAAGGGAAAAAACAGGATTTTTTCTTCAGGCTGGAGACGCCGGACAGGCTTGGGCGTGCCGGGATCGACAAAATCGGGTTGGGTGCGCTGATTGGTCTTTCGGATAGCTGGCGGGTAGATTGCTATATGGTGGCTGAGCACCTGCTCTGGTTACAACAACACTACTGGCAAAGTCGCTATTCAATTTCCTTCCCGCGTTTACGTCCGTGCGCAGGGGGAATAGAGCCGGCGTCGCTGATGGATGAACGCCAGCTTGTTCAGACCATCTGCGCATTTCGTCTGTTCGCACCAGAGGTGGAATTGTCACTCTCCACACGCGAATCACCGGCGTTTCGCGACCATGTCATCCCGCTTGCTATCAACAATGTCAGTGCCTTCTCCAAAACCCAGCCCGGGGGTTATGCCGATGACCATCCCGAGCTGGAACAGTTTGCCCCCCACGATGGCCGACGCCCTGAAGCCGTGGCAGATGCACTTGCGGCACAGGGGCTACAACCGGTATGGAAGGACTGGGATAGCTGGCTGGGGCGCGCTTCGCAATTGCGCTGAAACGCCGTGCAACGGCGCGGAAAGTTGCCGAGAAGGCTCGTAACGTTATCACCGGGTGGTTGTCAGAGATCGCCCGATTTTTTTACTCTTATTTCGTCAGCAACGGACGCTGACCAGGGCGAATAGCTTCTTCCTCGATTCGCCCTGCCTCTCCAAAACGAAACAAAATTTGATTTCATCAAATAAATACGAAATTTATTATCGTTTCTTAAGGTAAATCATCTTGCCATGAAACCTTATACGTATAATTAACAGCCAGCATCCGGGTAGCGACTATGCTCAGAGGATACCCATTGCTCTCATTCGCCACCTCATCTGGACTGATTTACAACTCATGGCACTTCATAGCAGAAAACTATCTTTCACCAGGCCGATAATGGTCAGTTTCGCGGGGATCCTGCTCAGTTTTATTCTGGTCGCTGTGTTTATCACCCTGTCTCAACGCAGTAATTTTCTTAATGATTATCATAAGATTAATGGAAACTTCACCCACAACCTTGCGGTGAACTATACCGAATCCATCCTGCGTGAAAATGACTACATTCTGGGACGGGCAGCCACCTTCTTCGCGCGGAACGACAGGCTGAATCAAACAATAAACACCAATCCAGGTGAAGGATTGCAGGTCTTGATGCATCTTCAGAATCTGATGCCGACCGTCTCTTCCATCTCTCTGGCCGACACGCAAGGGCATTATCTGCGCGCGCCGGAAGTACTGCCAACGGACAAGAGCAAAACATTTGATGCCCGCACCCGCCCGTGGTTTATCGGCCAGGCAGAAGCCAGTACTTTCAGCCGCTATACCCGTCCTTATATGGACTACTTCACCGGACATCCTACGGTCACGCTCTTTAAACCGGTGATTTCACCAGAGGGGCGTCTGAAAGGGACGCTCGCGTTTCACCTCGACCTGACCTCAATGGGATATACCCTGCGACAGATGGTCGCTCCCGTACAAGGCGAGTTTTTCATCGTTGAGCGGGACGGCGCCGTAGTGCTGCACCCTGATACCGGGGCACTTTTTAAGCCGTACGTGAGCGAAGCACTGATGGATAAAATGACCAGCGGTGAAGGCCATATTTACGATCCGAAGAGCAAAAACTGGTTTTACTACTACTCATTTACCAACCCCGACTGGTTTGTTATCTACCGGGTGGCTGACTCTACGCTCACCGAGATTACCCGACATGAGACCTCCATTGTCGGATGGGGTTTTGCGCTGGCGAGCCTGATCATTATTCTTTTTGGTTTATATCTGCGTCATGCCTCACGCACCGTACTGATGAACATCATTAACGCGATCAAAACCGGGGATGTCAGCACGGCACCTCGCCTTGAAGCGATGCTCAGCCATACTATTCAGTCCAACAAAGAGCGGGAGCTTGCCTATGTGCGCCAGGCGACTCACGATGCGCTGACGGGCTGTAAAAATCGCCGTGCCTTCGACAGCGATATTGCTGAGCTGCTCAATAACCATCAACCGTTCGCCCTGGCGCTGGTTGATATTGATAACTTCAAATCCATCAATGACACCTGGGGACATTTGAGCGGTGATATCGTTCTGCGCAACGTCGCGCGTGAAGGGCTTCAGGTTATGCAGCCGCATAACGTTTCTGTTTATCGCTACGGTGGTGAGGAGTTTGCGGTCATCTTCCGCTCGGAGCTGTTCGGGCTGTCTCACGAATTACTGGAGACATGGCGTATCGCGGTGGAGAAGCGCACCTGGCGCGAAGAGGGTCTGCACGTCACATTCAGCGCCGGGCTGGGCGAATGGCATTTCGAGCCGCTTGAGCAGTTTATTGGCACTGTGGATGGCGCACTCTATAAAGCCAAACAGCAGGGTAAAAATCGCATTTTGCAAACCTCCGACAGCTAACCCCTCTCCTTTCTCTGTGCCCGTTTCAACGGGCATATTGCTTTCAGATGTAAAATTGTAACCGGTTTCAGAAAATTACTGATTTCTTTGTGATGCCAGACACACAATCGCGGTAAAGCGGTTGTTGAAGCGGTCTGCACGGGATAATTATCAATAAACACATGTACATCGAGGCTGACTATGAAGAACATCGTTTTATGTTGTGCAGCGGGAATGTCGACCAGTATGCTGGTTCAACGAATGAAAGATGCCGCGCAGAAAAAAGGGGTTGAAGTAACCATTAAAGCCGTCCCGGTTGCAGAGTTTAAAGACAACATTGCCACCGCCGACATCGTATTACTGGGGCCACAGGTAAAATACGAGCAGGCAAAACTTCAGGCGCAGGCAGACCCGCTGGGTAAAAAGGTCGCGGTTATCGACATGATGGATTACGGCATGATGAAAGGCGATGTCGTACTGGAAAAAGCCCTCAAATTGCTGGAGTGACCTGTGGAAGATTTAGAAACAACGATCATGGAATTACTGGTCAATGCGGGCGCAGCGCGCAGCGCAGCCCTGACCGCATTGCAGATGGCTCGTAAAGGTGACTTTGCCGAAGCCGAAAAAGCGATGGAAGAGTCGCGCGAATATGTGAAACACGCGCACACGATCCAGACGCAGTTGATTGGCCTTGATGAAGGCACCGGGAAGCTTCCGGTCAACCTGATCACCGTTCACTCTCAGGATCACCTGATGAACGCGATGGTTATTCAGGATCTGGCGGGCGACATGATTGAGCTTTATCGACGCATCCCGTTGATAAACTGATAAAAACACCATAAAAAAACCCGCCGAAGCGGGTTTTTTATTAGCTGAATCAACGATTACTCGTTGTCGGAACCACCCAGACCTGCGTTCAGCAGTTCTGCCAGGCTCGCGGATGCATCTTCAGCAGTGACCTGCGGTGCTGCTGGCAGTTCGCCCGCTGCACGACGACGCATACGATCCTGATGGTACGCATAACCGGTACCAGCCGGGATCAGACGACCCACGATAACGTTCTCTTTCAGACCGCGCAGTTCATCACGTTTACCCGCAACAGCCGCTTCGGTCAGGACACGTGTAGTTTCCTGGAACGATGCTGCGGAAATGAAGGACTCGGTTGCCAGAGACGCTTTGGTGATACCCAGCAGATCACGTGCGAAGGTCGCACCGATTTTGCCGTTCGCTTCCAGATCGCGGTTAGCGATCTTAACGCGTGAGTATTCAACCTGCTCGCCTTCCAGGAAGTCGGAGCTGCCCGCGTTTTCGATGGTTGCTTTACGCAGCATCTGACGAACGATAACTTCGATGTGCTTATCGTTAATCTTAACGCCTTGCAGACGGTAAACGTCCTGTACTTCGTTGGTGATGTAACGCGTTACCGCGTGTACGCCACGAAGACGCAGAATGTCGTGCGGAGCTTCTGGACCATCGGAAACCACGTCACCACGTTCTACACGTTCACCTTCGAACACGTTGAGCTGACGCCACTTAGGAATCATCTCTTCGTACGGCTCGCTACCATCTACTGGGGTGATAACCAGACGACGTTTACCTTTGGTCTCTTTACCGAAGGAAATGATACCGCTGATTTCAGCCAGGATTGCAGGCTCTTTCGGACGACGTGCTTCGAACAGATCCGCAACGCGTGGCAGACCACCGGTGATGTCCTTGGTACCGCTGGATTCCTGAGGAATACGCGCCAGAGCATCACCTGCGCCGATCTGAATGCCATCTTCCAGCTGAACGATCGCTTTACCTGGCAGGAAGTACTGCGCAGGCATATCGGTGCCTGGGATCAGAACGTCGTTACCCTGAGCATCAACGATTTTCAGTGCAGGACGCAGATCTTTACCACCGGTAGTACGTTCAGCAGAATCCAGAACCACCAGAGAAGACAGACCAGTCAGCTCGTCGGTCTGACGAGTAATGGTCTGGCCGTCGATCATGTCAGTGAAGCGGATGAAACCACTTACTTCGGTGATAACCGGCATGGTGTGTGGATCCCAGTTTGCTACGGTTTCGCCGCCAGCAACCTGCTCGCCATCACCTTTCGCCATAACAGCACCGTAAGGCACTTTATAGCTCTCTTTGGTACGACCGAATTCGTCGATCAGCTTCAGCTCGGTGTTACGAGAGGTCACAACCAGCTTGCCTGCGGAGTTAACAACAGACTTCGCGTTGCTGAGCTTGATGCTACCTTTGTTTTTCACCTGGATGCTGGATTCAGCAGCCGCACGAGATGCCGCACCACCGATGTGGAACGTACGCATCGTCAGCTGTGTACCCGGCTCACCGATTGACTGTGCCGCGATAACGCCGATTGCTTCACCTTTGTTGATGATGTGGCCACGCGCCAGGTCACGACCATAGCAGTGCGCACAAACACCAAAGTCGGTGTCACAGGATACAACGGAACGCACTTTCACTGAGTCAACAGAGTTGGCTTCCAGCAGGTCACACCAGTGCTCGTGCAGCAGCGTGTTGCGTGGAACCAGAATGTCTGCGGTACCCGGCTTCAGAATGTCTTCCGCGGTAACACGACCCAGAACGCGATCGCGCAGTGGCTCTTTAACATCACCACCCTCGATAACCGGGGTCATGGTGATACCTTCAAGGGTGCCACAATCGTCTTCAGTAACAACCAGATCCTGCGCAACGTCAACCAGACGACGCGTCAGATAACCGGAGTTCGCAGTTTTCAGTGCGGTATCCGCCAGACCTTTACGAGCACCGTGGGTTGAGATGAAGTACTGGAGTACGTTCAGACCTTCACGGAAGTTCGCGGTGATTGGCGTTTCGATGATGGAGCCATCTGGCTTAGCCATCAGACCACGCATACCTGCCAGCTGACGAATCTGTGCCGCAGAACCACGCGCACCGGAGTCGGCCATCATGTAGATGCTGTTGAAGGAAACCTGCTGCTCTTCTACGCCGTCACGGTTAATAACGGTTTCGGTTTGCAGGTTGTCCATCATCGCTTTGGATACACGATCGTTCGCCGCAGCCCAGATATCGATAACTTTGTTATAGCGTTCGCCCGCGGTTACCAGACCAGACTGGAACTGCTCCTGGATCTCAGCAACTTCAGCTTCCGCTTCAGAGATGATCTCGTGTTTCTTCTCTGGGATGACCATGTCATCGATACCAACAGATGCACCTGAACGCGCTGCATAGGCAAAGCCGGTGTACATTGTCTGGTCAGCGAAGATAACAGTCGGCTTCAGGCCCAGAATGCGGTAACAGGTGTTCAGCATTTTGGAAATTGCTTTCTTGCCCAGCGCCTGGTTGACGATGGAGAAAGGCAGACCTTTCGGTACGATCATCCACAGAATCGCACGGCCAACGGTCGTGTCTTTCAGGCTGGTTTTCGCAACGAATTCGCCGTTTTCATCTTTTTCATATTCAGTGATACGCACTTTAACGCGCGCATGCAGAGAGGCCAGGCCAGCGCGGTAAATACGCTCAGCTTCTTTAGGGCCAGTCAGCACCATGCCTTCGCCTTTGGCGTTAACACAGTCACGGGTCATGTAGTACAGACCCAATACAACGTCCTGAGAAGGAACGATGATTGGTTCACCGTTCGCTGGAGACAGGATGTTGTTGGTAGACATCATCAGCGCACGCGCTTCGAGCTGGGCTTCCAGCGTCAGCGGTACGTGAACAGCCATCTGGTCACCATCGAAGTCGGCGTTATATGCCGCACAAACCAGCGGGTGCAGCTGGATAGCTTTACCTTCGATCAGTACTGGCTCAAACGCCTGGATACCCAGACGGTGCAGTGTTGGTGCACGGTTCAGCAGTACCGGGTGTTCGCGGATAACTTCGTCCAGGATATCCCAAACGACAGCTTCTTCACGCTCAACCATTTTCTTAGCGGCTTTGATGGTGGTGGCCAGGCCACGCAGTTCCAGCTTGCCGTAGATGAACGGTTTGAACAGTTCCAGTGCCATTTTCTTCGGCAGACCGCACTGATGCAGACGCAGGTATGGACCTACGGTGATTACAGAACGACCGGAGTAGTCAACACGCTTACCGAGCAGGTTCTGACGGAAACGACCCTGTTTACCTTTGATCATGTCGGCCAAAGATTTCAGAGGACGTTTGTTAGAACCGGTGATCGCACGACCGCGACGACCGTTATCCAGCAGGGCATCTACCGCTTCCTGCAGCATACGTTTTTCGTTGCGTACGATGATATCTGGCGCAGCCAGATCCAGCAGGCGCTTCAGACGGTTGTTACGGTTGATCACGCGACGATACAGATCGTTCAGATCGGACGTTGCGAAACGACCACCATCCAGCGGAACCAGCGGACGCAGATCTGGCGGCAGAACCGGCAGAACGGTCAGGATCATCCACTCTGGTTTGTTACCAGACTGAACGAACGCTTCCAGCAGCTTGATACGCTTGGTCAGCTTCTTGCGCTTGGTTTCGGAGTTGGTTTCGTTCAGCTCTTCACGCAGCTGCTCGCACTCTTGCTCCAGATCCATGCTCTTCAGCAGGGCCTGGATAGCTTCCGCACCCATCTTCGCGTCGAATTCGTCACCGAACTCTTCCAGCGCGTCCAGATACTGTTCTTCGGTCAGAATCTGGTTACGTTCCAGATTCGTCATACCGCCTTCGATAACAACATAAGATTCGAAGTACAGAACACGTTCGATATCACGCAGCGGCATATCCAGCAGCAGGCCGATACGGGACGGCAGAGATTTCAGGAACCAGATGTGGGCAGTCGGAGACGCCAGCTCGATGTGGCCCATGCGCTCACGACGCACTTTAGTCTGGGTCACTTCAACGCCGCACTTCTCACAGATAACACCACGGTGTTTCAGGCGCTTGTACTTACCGCACAGGCACTCGTAATCTTTTACTGGCCCGAAAATACGCGCACAGAAAAGGCCGTCACGCTCAGGTTTGAACGTACGGTAGTTGATGGTTTCCGGCTTTTTAACTTCACCGAAAGACCATGAACGGATCATGTCTGGCGAAGCCAGAGCAATTTTGATCGCATCAAACTCTTCGGTTTTAGTTTGCGCTTTCAGAAACTTTAATAAGTCTTTCACGGATTTGCTCCCGTCGGAGTTAGCACAATCTGGTGCCGGGGATTAACCCGGCACCAGTGACCTGTTTGAGCGAGAGTTACTCGTCTTCCAGCTCGATGTTGATACCCAGAGAACGGATCTCTTTCAACAGTACGTTGAAGGATTCCGGCATACCTGGTTCCATCTGATGGTTGCCGTCCACGATGTTTTTATACATCTTCGTACGGCCGTTCACGTCATCAGACTTAACAGTAAGCATTTCTTGCAGGGTGTATGCTGCGCCATATGCTTCCAGCGCCCACACTTCCATCTCACCGAAGCGCTGACCACCGAACTGAGCCTTACCACCCAGCGGCTGCTGAGTAACCAGGCTGTAAGAACCGGTAGAACGCGCGTGCATCTTGTCATCAACCAGGTGGTTCAGTTTCAGCATGTACATGTAGCCAACGGTAACCTGGCGCTCGAATTGCTCACCGGTACGACCGTCGAACAGTGTGATCTGACCGGAAGTCGGCAGGCCACCCAGCTGTAACAGTTCCTTGATTTCAGACTCTTTTGCACCGTCGAATACTGGCGTTGCGATCGGCATACCCTTACGCAGGTTTTCCGCCAGACGCAGAACTTCATCATCGCTGAAGGTGTTCAGGTCGACTTTCTGACGAACGTCAGTACCCAGATCGTACGCACGCTGGATGAACTCGCGCAGTTTCGCGACTTCTTGCTGCTGTTTCAGCATGGCGTTGATTTTTTCGCCGATACCTTTCGCAGCCATACCCAGGTGGGTTTCGAGGATCTGACCGATGTTCATACGAGATGGTACGCCCAGCGGGTTCAGTACGATATCTACCGGCGTACCGTTAGCATCGTGTGGCATATCTTCGATCGGGTTGATCTTGGAGATAACACCCTTGTTACCGTGACGACCTGCCATCTTATCACCAGGCTGGATCTGACGTTTAACGGCCAGATACACCTTAACAATCTTCAGCACGCCTGGTGCCAGATCGTCGCCCTGAGTGATTTTACGGCGTTTCGCTTCGAGCTTTTTCTCGAACTCGTGTTTCAGTTCGTCATACTGCTCAGCCAGCTGTTCCAGCTGATTTTGTTTCTCTTCGTCGGTCAGGCCCAGTTCCAGCCAGCGATCGCGAGGCAGTTTGTCGAGCTTCTCAGCTTCAACACCACCGGCAACCAGCACCGCATAGATACGGCTGAACAGACCCGCTTCGAGGATTTGCAGTTCTTCAGACAGGTCTTTCTTAGCCTGTTTGAGCTGCATTTCTTCGATTTCCAGCGCGCGTTTGTCTTTCTCTACGCCGTCACGGGTGAAGACCTGAACGTCGATAACCGTACCGGAAACACCGTTTGGTACGCGCAGAGAAGAGTCTTTAACATCAGACGCTTTCTCACCGAAGATAGCACGCAGCAGTTTCTCTTCTGGCGTCAGCTGGGTTTCACCTTTCGGCGTTACCTTACCAACCAGAATGTCGCCACCGGTCACTTCTGCACCAATGTAAACGATACCGGATTCATCCAGTTTGGAGAGCGCAGCTTCACCCACGTTAGGGATGTCAGCGGTGATCTCTTCTGGCCCCAGCTTGGTGTCACGGGACACACACGCCAGTTCCTGAATGTGGATGGTGGTGAAACGATCTTCCTGAACCACACGCTCGGAGACGAGGATGGAGTCTTCGAAGTTGTAACCGTTCCACGGCATGAACGCTACGCGCATGTTCTGACCGAGCGCCAGTTCACCGAGGTCGGTAGACGGGCCATCAGCCAGCACGTCGCCGCGCTCAATTGGCTCACCCAGAGACACACATGGCATCTGGTTGATACAGGTGTTCTGGTTAGAACGGGTGTACTTGGTCAGGTTATAGATGTCGATACCTGCTTCACCTGGGTACATCTCGTCTTCGTTAACTTTGATAACGATACGGGAAGCATCCACGTACTGAACAGTACCGCCACGTTTAGCAACCGCAGTAACACCGGAGTCAACGGCAACAGCACGTTCCATACCAGTACCAACCAGCGGCTTATCAGCGCGCAGAGTTGGAACGGCCTGACGTTGCATGTTCGCACCCATCAATGCACGGTTGGCGTCATCGTGTTCCAGGAACGGGATCAGGGACGCACCGACGGATACCACCTGCTGGGTGGATACGTCCATGTAGTCAACCTGGTCGCGGCTGAACAAGCTGGATTCGCCTTTGCTACGGCAGGTAACCAGATCTTCTACAAAGTGGCCTTCGTCATCCAGGTTGGAGTTCGCCTGAGCGATAACGTAGTTGCCTTCTTCGATAGCAGACAGGTAGTGAATTTCGTCGGTTACAACACCGTCAGTCACTTTACGGTATGGCGTCTCGAGGAAGCCATATTCGTTAGTCTGTGCGTACACGGACAGGGAGTTGATCAGACCGATGTTTGGACCTTCAGGCGTTTCGATTGGACATACGCGACCATAGTGAGTCGGGTGTACGTCTCGAACTTCAAAGCCTGCACGTTCACGGGTCAGACCGCCTGGGCCGAGTGCAGAGATACGACGTTTGTGCGTAATCTCAGACAGCGGGTTGTTCTGGTCCATAAACTGAGACAGCTGGCTGGAACCGAAGAACTCTTTCACTGCTGCGGAAATCGGTTTGGCGTTGATCATATCCTGAGGCATCAGGGTATCCAGATCGCCCAGAGACAGACGCTCTTTCACCGCACGCTCAACACGTACCAGGCCAACACGGAATTGGTTTTCCGCCATTTCGCCTACGGAACGGATACGACGGTTGCCGAGGTGGTCGATATCGTCCACTTCGCCTTTACCGTTACGGATATCGATGAGCTTCTTCATCACTTCGATGATGTCGTCTTTGCTCAGGATACCGGAACCTTCGATTTCGTCGCGCAGCAGAGAACGGTTGAACTTCATACGACCAACCGCAGACAAGTCATAGCGGTCTTCGGAGAAGAACAGGTTCTCGAACAGGCTTTCAGCCGCTTCGCGAGTTGGTGGCTCACCAGGACGCATCATACGGTAGATTTCTACCAGCGCGCTCAGACGATCGGTGGTTGGGTCGACGCGGATAGTCTCAGACATATACGCGCCGTGGTCCAGATCGTTGGTGAACAGCGTTTCGATACGTTTGTGGCCAGACTGGCTCAGCTTAGCCAGCAGATCCAGGCTCAGCTCCATGTTCGCTGCGCAGATCAGCTCACCCGTTGACTCGTCAACGTAATCTTTCGCGACCACTTTTCCAGCAATGTATTCAACCGGAACTTCGATGTGTTTGATATCATCTTTTTCCAGCTGACGGATATGGCGCGCAGTGATACGGCGACCTTTTTCCACATACACTTTGCCGTTGGCTTCGATGTCGAACGACGCGGTCTCACCACGCAGACGTTCCGGCACCAGCTCCATTTGCAGCTTGTTGTCGCGGATTTCAAAGATCACTTTCTCGAAGAACAGGTCCAGGATCTGTTCTGTGGTGTATTGCAGCGCACGCAAAATAATGGTGGCTGGCAGTTTACGACGACGGTCGATACGGACAAACAGGTTGTCTTTTGGATCGAACTCGAAGTCCAGCCAGGAACCACGGTAAGGAATGATGCGCGCGTTATACAGTACTTTACCGGAAGAGTGTGTTTTACCTTTATCGCTGTCGAAGAAGACGCCCGGGCTACGATGCAGCTGGGAAACGATAACACGCTCAGTACCGTTGATAACGAAAGTACCGTTGTCCGTCATGAGTGGAATTTCACCCATGTAGACTTCTTGTTCTTTAATGTCTTTAACGGTGCCTTCCGGCGCTTCGCGCTCGTAAATCACCAGACGCAGTTTTACGCGCAGCGGTGCGGAATAGGTCACGCCACGGATCTGACATTCCTGAACGTCAAACACCGGTTCGCCAAGGCGGTAGCTGACGTATTGCAGCTCAGAATTACCGCTATAGCTTTTAATCGGGAATACGGAACGGAAAGCTGCTTCCAGACCATACTGCCCTTCAGGATCTTGCTCGATAAACTTCTGGAACGAGTCAAGCTGGATAGAAAGGAGATAAGGTATATCCAGAACTTGTGGACGTTTACCAAAATCCTTACGAATACGTTTTTTCTCGGTATAGGAGTAAACCATTAGGGTTCCTCAGCTCGCTGACAAGTCGACCCATCTGTCCGACGAAGGGACAGTTTGTGCAACACCATTTTGTTGATCGGAAAATTGAATACTTTCCGCAATACCTGTTGCTATCACGCTTAAACCATTTCGTTGCGATTTACACAGAGCGAGCACCCTGTCGCAGTATATTAAGGCGTCGATAGAAACAAGCATTGTCAGGACAATCAGCAGTCAAACAGTGTGAAATGCTACTGATGCCTTACAGCGCAAAAAGGCTGGTGACTAAAAAGTCACCAGCCATCAGCCTAATGACTTAGGCTGCAACCAGAAAAGTTGGCTTATTTAACTTCAACTTCAGCGCCAGCTTCTTCCAGAGATTTTTTCAGTGCTTCTGCGTCGTCTTTGCTCACGCCTTCTTTCAGCGCAGCTGGAGCAGATTCTACCAGGTCTTTAGCTTCTTTCAGACCCAGGCCAGTTGCGCCACGTACTGCTTTGATAACAGCAACTTTGTTAGCGCCAGCAGCTTTCAGAATTACGTCGAATTCAGTTTTTTCTTCAGCAGCTTCAGCCGGGCCAGCAGCTACAGCTACAGCAGCAGCAGCAGAAACACCGAATTTTTCTTCCATTGCAGAAATCAGTTCTACAACGTCCATTACGGACATAGCTGCAACTGCTTCAATGATTTGATCTTTAGTGATAGACATTTAAATTGTTCCTGAAAATCAGAATAAGTTTATACGTAAGCGAATGCTTTATAAAGATAACTGCTATTAAGCAGCTTCTTTCGCATCGCGAACAGCAGCCAGAGTGCGAACCAGTTTGCCAGCCGAAGCTTCTTTCATGGTTGCCATCAGGCGTGCAATTGCTTCTTCGTAGGTCGGCAGGGTTGCCAGGCGATCGATGTTCGATGCCGTGATCAACTCACCTTCAAAGGCTGCAGCTTTGACCTCAAATTTTGCATTCGCTTTCGCGAACTCTTTGAACAGACGAGCAGCAGCGCCCGGGTGTTCCATAGAGTATGCAATCAGGGTCGGACCAACAAACGTGTCTTTCAGGCACTCGAACTGAGTACCTTCAACTACGCGACGCAGCAGGGTGTTACGAACAACACGCATGTATACGCCAGCTTCACGACCTGCTTTACGCAGTTCAGTCATTTTGTCTACAGTAACGCCACGGGAATCCGCAACTACTGCAGACAGCGCGCCTTTGGCTACTTCGCTGACTTCAGCAACAATCGCTTGTTTGTCTTGAAGATTTAAAGCCATTAGCTTTGCTCCTGGATGTTTGCCGGAACACATGTTCCGGAACTCACTTCACTCAACCCAACGGGAAGAGCGTCTTAATACGGTGAGCAGAAACAAGCCAGAGTATCAAAAAATAATCTTAGCGTTCTGTCACCGTCTACGCAGGGGATTAAGTCTCTTGCGAAACACCTGCGGTCTTCGACGGAGGCCTGGATAGGCCAGGCTCCAACGAACAAATCTTGTCTATGTCTTCGTCCTTCGAACCGCCGCTGCGTTGGCTGCTCTCGTTCACACCAGTCACATAGTTAACTATGCTCCTGGCGATTCACTCGTTTGCCGCCTTGCTGCAATTCGAATGACTCGCATAGCGTCTGTATATTTCAACAGAATCGTGGGGGTAAGATTGTAGACAAAATCACCGCCCACGTAAAGGCATTAGTTTGCAGCAGCGCTCAGGCCAGCCTGGTCAACTGCAACACCTGCACCCATGGTGGTGGAGATGCTAACTTTCTTGATGTACACGCCTTTAGCCTGAGTTGGTTTAGCTTTTTTCAGCGCAACCAGCAGAGATTCCAGGTTTTCTTTCAGTTTGTCAGCGTCAAAGTCCACTTTACCGATGGTGGTGTGGATGATGCCGTTTTTGTCGTTACGGTAACGAACCTGACCAGCTTTAGCGTTCTTAACAGCTTCAGCAACGTTAGGAGTTACAGTACCCACTTTCGGGTTTGGCATCAGGCCGCGTGGACCCAGAACCTGGCCCAGCTGGCCAACAACGCGCATTGCATCCGGGGAAGCAATAACAACGTCAAAGTTCATTTCGCCTTTCTTGATCTGATCAGCCAGATCTTCCATACCTACCAGTTCAGCGCCGGCAGCTTTAGCAGCTTCAGCGTTTGCACCCTGAGCAAATACAGCTACACGAACGGAACGGCCAGTACCGTGTGGCAGTACAGTTGCGCCACGAACGTTCTGATCTGATTTACGAGCATCGATGCCCAGGTTAACAGCAACGTCAACGCTTTCAACGAACTTAGCAGTAGCCAGTTCTTTCAGCAGAGCGATAGCTTCGTTGATGTCGTACTGTTTGGTCGCATCAACTTTGTCACGGATCACGGACATGCGCTTGGTCAGTTTAGCCATTTCTTAGTCCTCCACTACCAGGCCCATGGAACGTGCAGTACCTTCGATGGAGCGAGTCATCGCTTCAATGTCGGCACCAGTCATGTCGGCAGCTTTGGTCTGCGCGATTTCCTGCAGCTGAGCGCGGGAAATTTTACCCACTTTGTCTTTGTTCGGTTTACCGGAACCAGACTTGATACCAGCCGCTTTCTTCAGCAGAACTGCTGCTGGAGGGGTTTTGGTAACGAAAGTGAAAGAACGGTCAGCGTAAACAGTGATTACGACTGGAATTGGCAGACCTTTTTCCAGGGATTCGGTTTTGGCGTTGAACGCTTTACAGAATTCCATGATGTTAACACCCTGCTGACCCAGAGCTGGACCAACTGGTGGACTTGGGTTCGCCATACCAGCTGCAACCTGCAGCTTGACGTAGGCTTGTACTTTCTTAGCCATTCTAAAATCCTCAAATTGGGTGATAGCGCTTCAGAGAAGCTCCCCGTGATGTAAAAATCGTTTTACGGGCGTGGCCCATAAAAACAAAAGGCGCGAAATTGTATTCCAATCTCGCGCCCTGTGCAACGATTAAATCGCCGCTTTTTTGATCGCTGCTTAGGCTTTTTCTACCTGGGCAAAGTCCAGTTCTACCGGGGTCGCACGACCGAAGATAGAAACAGAAACTTTCAGGCGGGACTTCTCGTAGTCCACTTCTTCAACCACACCGTTAAAGTCAGCAAACGGACCGTCGCTAACACGAACCATTTCACCCGGTTCAAACAGCGTTTTCGGACGCGGCTTATCACCAACCTGTTGCAGGCGGTTCATAATCGCATCAACTTCTTTGTCGCTGATTGGCGCCGGACGGTCAGACGTGCCGCCGATAAAGCCCATCACGCGCGGTACGCTGCGCACCAGGTGCCAGCTCGCGTCGTTCATCACCATCTGAACCAGCACGTAACCCGGGAAGAATTTACGTTCGCTTTTGCGACGCTGGCCGCCACGGATCTCGACCACTTCTTCGGTCGGAACCATCACTTCGCCAAACAACTCTTCCATATTGTGTAATTTGATATGCTCACGCAGCGACGTAGCTACGCGACCTTCAAAACCGGAAAACGCCTGAACGACGTACCAACGCTTTTTAGGGGCTTCAGACATCTTAGAACCTCAGGCCAGTGATAAAGGATACCAGGCGAACCAGAATACCATCCAGTCCCCACAGGATCAGTGACATTACCGCAGTTACCGCTGCCACAATCAGAGTGGTATGCAATGTTTCCTGGCGGGTTGGCCAAATGACCTTGCGGACTTCGGTACGTGCTTCGCGCGCGAAAGCAACGGTTGCTTTACCTTTAGTCGTTAACAGCGCGACACCGCCCGCTGCAGCAATCAGAATCACCACTGCCAGCGCACGCAGCGGCAGCATCATGTCACGATAAAGATAGTTGCCAACGATTGCCACAATCAGCAGCACGGCAACAGCGACCCACTTCATCGCTTCCAGGCCGCGCCCGCTCCCTTGAGCTTCGGTATTCGCACTCATAAACCAACCTGTAAGAAGAATTCTACAAATAATTTCACCCCGCGATTGCGAGGCGAGCCAAATCGAAACGCTTAATCCCTTTAGAGATTATACGCTCTCTGCAGAGCCTGTCTCAGCAATGATTATGACAAAAATAATCACTGATGAGCCAGGTTCTGATGTGAAAGCGTGCAAAAAGGGCATCAAATGATGCCCTTTTCATGCGCATTGCGTCAAATGTTATCAGCGATTAGCCGAGAACTTTAGCAACAACGCCCGCGCCAACGGTACGGCCGCCTTCACGGATTGCGAAACGCAGACCGTCGTCCATCGCGATTGGGTGGATCAGAGTCACAACCATCTTGATGTTGTCGCCTGGCATTA
>NZ_VWWW01000013.1:0-26241 GCF_011752765.1 Enterobacter sp. Tr-810
GGTGGCGTATATTACGCTTTCCTCTTTCAGAGTCAACCCGTTATTTCAGGATTTTTTCTCTTCAACCGACCGGGTTGTTTGTGAAGTGATTCACATCCGCCGTGTCGATGGAGGCGCATTATAGGGATCCCAGTTTTTAGCACAAGCGTTTTTTAGATCTTTTTTTCTGACTGCTGCTTTTCCACTCTTTTCGCTGAAATCCCACCCGATTTGCTTAAATATTGACGCATTTTGGCCTTGCCTCGATCCATAAATACGATCAAAGTCTTCTGTGTAGCGTTTATTAATAGAGGTAGATATGTCAGCTGTACTGCGTCCTTATAAAGATCTGTTCCCCCAGAAAGGCGATCGCGTGATGATCGATGCCAGCAGTGTTGTCATCGGCGATGTGCGAATGGCGGACGATGTCAGCATCTGGCCGCTCGTTGCGATCAGGGGAGACGTTAACTATGTTGCGATAGGTGCCCGCACCAATATTCAGGACGGCAGCGTTCTGCATGTAACCCACAAATCCTCGTATAACCCTGATGGCAATCCCCTTATCATCGGAGAAGAGGTCACCGTTGGCCATAAAGTGATGCTCCACGGCTGCACGATAGGCAACCGGGTTCTGGTCGGTATGGGTTCAGTCCTGCTGGATGGCGTAGTTGTAGAAGATGATGTGATGATTGGCGCCGGCAGCCTGGTCCCGCAAAATAAACGACTCGAAAGCGGTTATCTCTATTTAGGCAGCCCGGTAAAACAGATCCGCCCCTTAACAGAGGCGGAAATGGAAGGATTGAAATACTCTGCGAACAACTACGTAAAATGGAAGAATGACTATTTAGATCAGGATATCCAGACCCAGCCTTGATCATCTTCCTGCTGGTCGCGGATTAAATCGCTGGCTTCCTCTTCAAGGTCCCAGCGATTTTCGCAAAATACGTCCATTGCCTGAGTACCGCCAAAGCGTTCCAGCAACACGTCCTTACTGATTGCACAGGTCAACTGCATCCCATGCACCAGTACCGGGAAACAAACGGCTTGTTTTTCCTCGTCCCAGATTTCTCTGTCGGGAAAGTGAATGGCCTGATTCACGCGGACAGTTCCTGTTTCAGCTTCTCAATCACAGGCTCGACCGCTGGCAACACGCCATGCCAAAGCAACACGGCATGGGCCGCTTGCCCCACCAGCATTCCAAGACCATCAGCCAGGTGTTTTGCGCCATGCTGTTCGCACCAGTTCAGGAAAGGTGTTTTTCCATTCTGGTAGAACATGTCATAGAAAAAGAGATGGGCGCTCACCAGCGAAGCAGGAATAGCAGGGACTTCTCCGCCAATACCGCTCGAGGTTGCATTAATCACCAGATCGAACTCATGCTCCGCCAAATCATCCAGCGCGACAGCACTCACACTGCCTGTATGCGCAAACAATGCGGCTAACTCTTCGGCACGGGAGAAAGTACGGTTAGTAATGGTTACGGAACAGTCCAGAGAGAGCAGAGGCAGCAACACGCCGCGTGATGCACCACCTGCACCAATCAGCAATACCCGGAAGCCTGGCTTTATAAATGACAACCTTTCCAGATCGCTCAACAGCCCAATCCCGTCAGTGTTATCACCCAGCAAACGCCCATCCTCAAGCCGTTTAAGCGTATTCACTGCGCCAGCAAGAGAAGCTCGCTCAGTAAGTTCATCCGCTCGCTCAAAAGCTTCTTCTTTAAAGGGAACGGTGACATTCGCACCTTTACCACCCGCATCAAAAAAGGCATTCAGCGTTGCAACAAACGCATCGACTGGGGCCAGTACCCGGCCATAGGGATGGTCTATCTGCAATTGTTCAGCAAACTGCTGATGAATCAGCGGTGATTTGCTGTGAGCAATCGGATTTCCAAAAACGGCATAAGTTTCCATCATATTACCCCTGGCGAAAACGTTCGCCGGTTAAAGCATCGCGGATTTCAGAGGGATTCAGGCGCCCGCCTGTTTCACCAACAGCCACCGGGAAATCATCCCCGAATTGCGCCAGCACTTCTTCAGAAGTCCTGCAAGGTGGCAATCCGGTCAGGTTTGCGCTGGTCGACACCAAAGGTTTACCGAACGCCAGACATAGCTCAACCACCAGCGGATGATCTGTTACACGAACGGCCAGGGAATCAAAACGCCCGGTTAGCCAGCGCGGTGTTGTCGGCTGCGCCGGGAAAACAAAGGTCACAGGGCCAGGCCATGCGGAGAAGATGGTTTCCCGCTGTGCGGACGTCAGCATGGAATCATCTATATAGGGTTTGAGTTGCTCGTAATTTGCTGCAATCAGTATCAGCCCTTTCTCGACAGGCCGTTGTTTCAGCTCAAGCAGACGGCCCACAGCCGTTTCGCTGTCAGGGTCGCAACCGACCCCAAATACAGCTTCTGTTGGATAAGCGATGACTTCTTCTTTTTTCAGTACGTCCACTGCATACGCAATGGAGCCTGATGGCAGGTTATTATTCACTGGTTTGATCCGCCGCAACCGGCTTTCCACATTGTTTACTGGCGCAGAAACGTTTTAAGCCTTGCGCAGTTTTCTTCTCTATTAGTAACGGATAGTCGCAATGAGGGCAGACCCCCGCTACCGGTTTGAAATTGATAACGAACTGGCATTCAGGATAGCGATCGCAAGAATGGAAGGTCTTACCAAAACGGGAACGGCGCTGAACCAACTGTCCATTCTGACATTGTGGACATGCGATTGCCGTTTCATCTGGTTTATCAATTTGTTCTGTATGTTCGCATTCAGGGTAGTGGCTGCATCCGATAAACATACCGAAGCGGCCTTGTCGCAAGGCTAACTCACTCCCACAGACAGGACATAACTGCCCCTCCAGAATCTTAACGATATGCCCATCCGCCTGGCTTTTCAGGGGACGGACATAATCACATTCCGGATAGTGTGAACAACCGAGAAACGGACCGTGTTTCCCGGACCGAATGACAAGTTCAGCCCCGCACTGCGGGCAGGGCTCATTTTTATGCACCGTGAATAGTGCTGATTTGGCCATAACAACTCTTGGTGCTGCACCTTTGAATCAGTGCAGCATACCTTCATTCACTTCAAAGAGTAATTCTTCCATTTGTTGATAGGCATTTTCACAGCCCGGGATATTAAACAGAACCATCAGAATCACCCACTTGAGGTCCTCCAGTTCGAATTCTGCCGTATCCAGCGCCATGACGCGCTCTATCACCATTTCTCGCGTTTCGAGGTTTAGCACCTGAATCTGCTCAAGGAATAAAATAAATCCCCGGCAGCTGGCATCCAGCCTTTCACACTCTTCAGCTGTATAGATGCGAACAGACAGTGGATCGGAAGCAAGCTGCATCGGTTCGGCAAGGCCTTCCTGATAATCAGCCAGTTTCTCTAACCACATCAACGCATTATAAATATCTTCCCGCTCAAATCCCGCATCGGTAAGATCCCGTGTCAATTTGTCCTGATCCACTCGCATTTCTGCTTCGTTATGGATATAAGTCTCAAACAAATACATCAGTACGTCGAACATGGCTTGCCCTCCTTAATCGGACATAGCCGCCGGGTACAGCTGCGATCCACCCTGCTAACTCCAGTTCGAGTAGCTGTGCTACCGTTACTGGCACAGGTTGGCCGGCACGTTCAGCGACAACGTCAACAGGTGTTACCTCATCTCCTACGTTAGCCAGGAGCTTGGGAAATGGCAATGCCACCTCCTCCTGATCTGATGAATATTGTCGCTTTTCGGCTTCCCCCTGAAGCCAGTGCAGCCCATATCGCAAATTTTCCAGAATGTCCTCTGTACATGTCACTGGCGTTGCGCCCTGCTTTATCAGCCAGTGCGGCCCTTCACACCCGGGATTCCCTACTGGCCCCGGCAGAGCAAAAACCTCACGGCCCTGCTCCAGCGCACATCTGGCGGTAACAAGCGAACCGCTACGTAAGGCCGCCTCAACCACAAAAACCCCGAGGCTCAACCCGCTTATAATGCGGTTACGACGAGGAAAATTACCGGGCCAGGCAGATGTTGATAAGGAGAACTCAGAAATAACAGCCCCGCCGCCCTCAATCAGTTGATCGGCAAGGGAAAGATGCCTGCGCGGATAAATACTGAAAAGGCCATTGCCCAGCACCGCCACGCTGCTTCCTTTAACCTCCAGCGCTGCACGGTGAGCGACACCATCAATCCCACAGGCCAGCCCGCTGGTTATCGTGAAACCACATTGTGCCAGTTGCTCACACAAGAGCTTTCCCCAGCGCTGACCATACCAGGACGGCGAACGGCTCCCCACAACTCCCAGTTGAATATTATTGAGTACCTCAACATATCCTTTAACGAATATGGCACCGGGGTAATCCGGTATCATTCGAAGTAATGGTGGATATCGGGGATCATCCGCGGGCAGCAGGCAATGACCAGGCTGCTCAAGCCAAATCAGGCTCCGCTCAAGCTCAGCCTCGCCGAGTGCAAAAAAACGCTCAGCCTGCTTAACCGACAGCCCTGCGCCTTTGATAGTAACACCATCAATATTTGTCTGGCGCAGCAGGTACGCGGCGGCTTCTAGCATTGCATCACCGCACAGTGTTGTCGTGTTGATCAGCCGTAACCATATCTCTGTAGACGTCATCCTTTTCCCTGCCATAAGCAGCCTCCGCAATCATTGCGATTGGTCACTGATGCTGTCAATCGATGGGGGATTTGTCTAGAATAGAGGTAATATTCTTATCAACTCCTGAATACGACTCTGGAAATTTATGGCAGTTTTGCAAGTGTTACATATTCCGGACGAGCGCCTTCGCATCGTCGCTGAACCGGTAAAAGAAGTGAATGCAGAAATTCAGCGTATCGTCGATGATATGTTCGATACCATGTACGCCGAAGAAGGCATTGGCCTGGCGGCTACGCAGGTTGACATTCACAAGCGTATTATCGTGATTGACGTCTCTGAAAATCGCGATGGCCGTCTGGTGCTGATCAACCCTGAACTGCTCGAGAAGAGTGGAGAAACAGGTATCGAGGAAGGCTGTCTGTCCATTCCAGAACAGCGTGCTTTAGTGCCACGTGCCGAAAAAGTGAAAATTCGCGCTCTGGATCGTGACGGTAATCCGTTCGAGCTGGAAGCTGACGAACTGCTGGCGATTTGTATTCAGCATGAGATGGATCACCTGGTCGGTAAACTGTTTATCGATTACCTCTCGCCACTGAAACAACAGCGCATTCGCCAGAAAGTAGAGAAACTGGATCGTATGCGCTCTCGTGCATAACATCCCGGGATACAAGGAATAACGTGTCTACATCGCTACGTATTATCTTCGCAGGAACTCCTGATTTTGCAGCGCGTCATCTCGACGCGCTGTTATCTTCTGGCCACCAGGTTGTGGGTGTATTTACGCAACCGGATCGCCCGGCTGGCCGCGGCAAAAAGCTGATGCCAAGCCCGGTAAAAGTGCTGGCAGAAGAGCACGGATTACCTGTATTCCAGCCAGCATCTTTACGTCCGCATGAAAATCAGCAACTTGTTGCCGATCTCAATGCCGACGTCATGGTGGTGGTGGCTTACGGTTTAATTCTGCCAAAAGCTGTTCTTGATATGCCTCGCCTGGGCTGTGTAAATGTGCACGGCTCTCTGCTGCCTCGCTGGCGCGGTGCGGCGCCTATCCAGCGTTCTTTGTGGGCAGGTGATGCTGAAACTGGCGTCACTATTATGAAGATGGACGTAGGTTTAGACACTGGCGACATGCTGTATAAACTCGCCTGCCCGATTACCGCAGAAGACACCAGCGCAACGCTTTACGACAAGCTGGCGGAACTTGGCCCTCAGGGGCTCATCGAGACACTGCAACAGCTTGCGGATAATACGGCACAGCCTGAAGTTCAGGACGAAGCGCTGGTCACCTATGCCGAAAAGCTGAGCAAAGAAGAAGCTCAGATCGACTGGTCATTGTCGGCCGCTCAGCTTGAACGCTGCATTCGAGCATTTAACCCGTGGCCGATGAGCTGGGTAATGATCGATGATCAGCCAGTAAAAGTCTGGAAAGCCTCCGTCATTGAGGGTCACTCAAGCGCAGAGCCTGGTACAATCCTCGATGCGAACAAGCAGGGCATCCAGGTTGCAACGGCAGAAGGTATTTTGAACCTTGAGTCGCTCCAGCCTGCGGGTAAGAAAGCGATGAGTGTCCAGGATCTGTTAAATTCCCGTCGCGAATGGTTTATCCCCGGCAAACGTCTTGCCTGAGAAAATTTATCCTTAAGGCCCGGTGTTTCCGGGCATTTTTATTTTTACGGCTATGAAAAAACAAAATCTACGCAGTATGGCGGCGCAGGCCGTCGAACAAGTGGTTGAGCAAGGGCAGTCGCTGAGCAATGTGCTGCCGCCACTTCAACAGAAAGTTTCGGACAAAGACAAAGCACTGCTTCAGGAGTTGTGCTTTGGTGTCCTGCGCACCCTTTCCCAGCTTGAGTGGCTGATTAACAAGCTGATGTCACGCCCGATGACAGGAAAGCAGCGCACCGTGCATTACCTGATTATGGTTGGATTCTACCAGCTGCTTCATACCCGTATCCCGCCTCACGCTGCACTGGCAGAAACGGTAGAAGGCGCCGTTGCCATTAAACGTCCGCAACTGAAAGGATTGATCAACGGAGTGCTACGCCAGTTCCAGCGCCAGCAAGAAGAACTACTGGCCGAATTTGCCCGGACCGAGAATCAGTACCTACACCCGTCGTGGCTGCTTAATCGTCTTAAAAAAGCGTATCCACAGCAGTGGCAGGACATCGCCGGGGCCAATAACCAGCGTCCTCCTATGTGGTTACGCGTCAACCGTAATCATCATACCCGTGATGCGTGGCTTGCCCTGCTGAAAGAATCTGGTATGAACGGATTTACGCATGATGCCTACCCTGATGCCGTACGTTTAGAAACCCCGGCACCAGTACATGCGTTACCGGGTTTTGAAGAGGGATGGGTGACGGTTCAGGATGCCTCTGCTCAGGGCTGCATGACATGGCTTGAGCCCCAAAATGGTGAGAAGATCCTCGACCTTTGTGCGGCACCTGGGGGTAAGACGACTCATATTCTCGAAGTTGCCCCGCAAGCCAGTGTATTGGCTGTTGATGTCGACGAGCAGCGTCTTTCTCGCGTCTATGACAACCTGAAACGTTTAGGGCTAAAGGCGCAGGTCAAACAAGGTGACGGACGCAAGCCAGCTGAATGGTGTGGTGATACACAATTCGATCGCATCTTGCTGGATGCCCCCTGCTCGGCTACAGGCGTGATTCGCCGCCACCCGGACATCAAGTGGCTGCGTCGCGATCGTGACATCAACGAACTTGCCCAGCTGCAAGCCGAAATTCTCGATGCGGTTTGGCCACATCTGAAATCTGGCGGGACGCTGGTGTATGCGACCTGTTCAGTTCTTCCGGAAGAAAACTGTCAGCAGATCGCGGCATTCCTGAAACGTACCCCAAATGCTTCACTGCATGGCACAGGTACGCCAGAGCGCCCTGGTCTGCAAAACTTGCCTGGTGCTGAAGAAGGCGATGGTTTCTTTTACGCTAAGCTAATCAAAGAGTGATGTGAGAACAGGCTGCAAGATATGAAGATAATCATTCTGGGTGCAGGACAGGTCGGCGGAACGCTGGCCGAAAACCTTGTTGGTGAGAATAACGACATCACAATTGTCGATACCAATGGCGATCGACTGCGCGTTTTGCAGGATAAGTTTGACCTTCGGGTTGTACAAGGCCACGGTTCACACCCACGAGTGCTTCGCGAAGCCGGTGCAGATGATGCCGATATGCTGGTTGCGGTAACCAGTTCGGACGAAACTAATATGGTTGCGTGCCAGGTTGCGTACTCGCTTTTTAACACGCCAAACAGGATTGCGCGTATCCGCTCTCCGGATTATGTCCGTGACGCGGAAAAACTGTTTAATTCTGAAGCGGTTCCGATCGACCATCTTATTGCGCCAGAACAACTGGTCATCGACAACATTTACCGCCTGATCGAATACCCTGGCGCACTCCAGGTCGTGAACTTCGCGGAAGGAAAAGTAAGCCTTGCCGTGGTTAAAGCCTATTACGGTGGCCCACTGATTGGTAATGCACTTTCGACGATGCGCGAGCATATGCCGCATATCGACACGCGTGTAGCGGCGATTTTCCGCCATGACCGGCCGATTCGTCCACAAGGCTCGACCATTGTCGAAGCCGGTGATGAAGTCTTCTTTATTGCCGCTTCTCAGCATATCCGCGCGGTGATGAGTGAGCTTCAGCGTCTCGAAAAGCCGTACAAACGCATTATGCTCGTCGGTGGCGGTAATATCGGCGCGGGCCTGGCACGTCGGCTTGAAAAGGACTACAGCGTGAAGTTGATCGAACGCGATCAACAACGTGCGTCTGAGCTCGCTGAAAAGTTACAGAACACGATTGTGTTTTATGGTGATGCGTCGGATCAAGAGTTGCTGGCCGAAGAACATATTGATCAAGTTGATCTGTTTATTGCCGTCACCAACGATGATGAAGCGAATATCATGTCGGCCATGCTCGCAAAACGGATGGGAGCCAAAAAGGTAATGGTGCTGATTCAGCGCCGGGCCTATGTCGATCTGGTTCAGGGAAGTGTGATCGATATTGCGATTTCACCACAACAAGCCACTATTTCTGCGCTGCTGAGCCACGTTCGTAAGGCTGACATCGTTGGCGTTTCATCTCTTCGTCGTGGTGTCGCTGAGGCTATCGAAGCCGTTGCACACGGTGATGAAACAACCTCGCGCGTGGTAGGCAGGGCGATTGATGAAATTAAATTACCGCCAGGCACCATAATTGGAGCGGTGGTACGCGGCAACGATGTCATGATCGCCAATGATAATTTGCGTATCGAGCAAGGCGACCATGTCATTATGTTCCTTACCGATAAAAAGTTTATTACCGACGTCGAACGTTTATTCCAGCCAAGTCCATTCTTCCTGTAATGATTCGGGTGCTCTTTAAAGGGCGCCCGGACATTAACCCTCTTATTAATATGCCTTTAATTTTTCATAACGATTATTTATCACCAATGGAAATTAGCTAATCATTTGTTAAACTTATAATCGTCAGCTGGCACAAGGAGAACATAATGAGTTTTATTAAAGAGTTTCGCGAATTTGCGATGCGCGGGAATGTGGTGGATTTGGCTGTGGGTGTCATTATTGGTGCGGCGTTCGGTAAGATCGTTTCATCTCTGGTAGCCGACATTATTATGCCACCTTTAGGGTTATTAATCGGGGGCATAGATTTTAAACAGTTCGCCGTTACGCTGCGGGATGCACAGGGTGATGTCCCGGCGGTTGTGATGCATTACGGTGTTTTCATCCAGAACATCTTCGATTTTGTGATTGTCGCGTTTGCTATTTTTATGGCGATCAAGCTTATCAACAAGCTTAACCGTAAAAAAGAAGAGCCGGCAGCAGCACCTGCTCCAACGAAAGAAGAAGTATTGTTGACCGAAATCCGCGACCTGTTAAAAGAACAAAATAACCGTTCTTAATCAGAAGCTAAAAACAGGAAGGCCAGTGGTAAAAAAGCAATTTGCTCTCTTGCCACTGGCCTCCCAGTTACCCCGATTGCCATGTTTGCCTTTACGCAGATAACTTCCTTTCCCCTTTTTGTTTTTCTCTACCCGCTGCCGGAAAAGCGGATCATGGAGCAGGGCTTCAATGGCATTGTCTTTAATTTGCCCCTTCGTATGCTGATAGCGACTCATAATTTCTCCTGAGTATGGTTTAAGTCGACCGGAGTCTAGACCTGAGCGTACTAAAAATCAACACCCCTGTGTTTCTCCACTTGCGCCCTGTTCGAGTGCCTCGAGGATCGAGCAATAGACGCTGCTATGGGCCGTACCACAGCAGGCATCATTCAGGCGCTGTAGGGATCGCTGCATTGTCTGAAGCTCCTGGATCCGTTCTTCTACTTCATCCAGTCTGGCCTGAACAATGCTCTTCGACTCCTGACACGTATGATGTGTCGGATCGATGCGGATCGATAGAAGCTCGCGGATGGATTCAAGGGTAAAACCAAGCTGCCGCGCGTAACGTATAAACCGGAGACGCTGTAGGTCATTATCGGTATAAAGACGGAACCCGCCTTCCGTGCGCACCTCATGGTCAATCATCTGCTGCTTTTCGTAATAACGAATAGTATCCGGTGTAACGTTAGCAAGCTTTGCGAGTTCACCAATACGATACATAACTACTCCTCATTCATTTTGTGCATCAGCCGTTCACAATACTCGCCGTGCAGAAAATCAGTATTCATTCCTGCCTGGCGCAGTTTCAATTCGATCAAGGCCAGGCGCCTGCTAATTTCAGGATGTCGGGGATCGTCCTTGCGAATGCCTTTCAACAAATCGACAAGTTCTACAGCCTCTTTACGCTGCTCAAGTTCCGGGGGTAAGCAACCGGCATTTTTCAGTAAACGATAACCGGAGCGTAATTCAGGCGCGACATGAGAATCGTCATCCAGCGCTATCGGAGCACCGACACCAGGAAGGTTGTCGAACTCACCTTTTCTTTGGGCATCGCAAATATGGCGTTCTGCCCACTGGTCGAGCAACCACATAATGAACTCCAGGGGATGAACAGAAAAGATACAACTATTGTAGAGAAGTGGGGATGCAGCGGATATAAAAAAACCCGCCGAAGCGGGTCTTTTTACGTTACTACAGATTACTCTGCAGCAGCTTCTGCTTTCGATTCAGAACGATCAACCAGCTCGATGTAAGCCATCGGAGCGTTGTCGCCTGCACGGAAGCCACACTTCAGAATACGAGTGTAACCACCTGCACGGCTCGCGAAACGCGGACCCAGTTCGTTAAACAGTTTTGCCACGATCTCGTTATCACGAGTACGGGCGAATGCCAGACGACGATTAGCAACGCTGTCAGTCTTGGCAAGAGTAATCAGCGGCTCAACTACGCGACGCAGCTCTTTCGCTTTAGGCAGGGTCGTCTTGATGATTTCATGACGAACCAGTGAACCTGCCATGTTGCGGAACATAGCCTGGCGATGGCTGCTGTTGCGGTTCAGTTGACGACCACTCTTACGATGGCGCATGACCTTATCCTTCTCAGTAAAACCTTAACCTGTGATCCGGTTACTCGTCAGCAATGCTTGCCGGTGGCCAGTTTTCCAGGCGCATACCCAGAGACAGACCACGTGAGGCCAGCACGTCTTTAATCTCAGTAAGAGATTTTTTACCCAGGTTCGGCGTTTTCAGCAACTCAACCTCGGTACGCTGTACCAGATCACCGATATAGTGGATAGCTTCTGCCTTGAGGCAGTTAGCAGAGCGGACAGTCAATTCGAGATCGTCAACAGGGCGCAGCAGGATCGGATCGAATTCTGGTTTCTCTTCTTTAACTTCCGGCTGACGAACATCACGTAAGTCAACGAAAGCTTCAAGTTGTTCTGCCAGGATGGTTGCCGCACGACGAATCGCCTCTTCAGGATCGATTGTGCCGTTGGTTTCCATTTCGATGACCAGCTTGTCCAGGTCGGTACGCTGTTCTACACGCGCTGCTTCAACATTGTAGGCAATACGCTCTACAGGGCTGTAACATGCGTCGACCAGCAGACGGCCGATTGGGCGCTCATCTTCTTCCGAATGAATTCGGGCAGAAGCCGGCACATAACCACGACCGCGCTGAACTTTGATACGCATGCTAATAGCTGCGTTCTCATCGGTCAGGTGGCAGATCACGTGCTGCGGCTTGACGATTTCAACATCACCGTCGTGGGTGATGTCGGCTGCAGTCACAGGGCCAATGCCAGATTTATTCAGAGTAAGAATAACTTCATCTTTACCCTGAACTCTCACCGCCAGCCCTTTCAGGTTGAGCAGGATTTCAAGGATATCTTCCTGAACGCCTTCTTTGGTGCTGTACTCATGAAGTACACCATCAATCTCAACCTCGGTCACCGCGCAACCCGGCATCGATGAGAGCAGAATACGGCGCAGTGCGTTACCCAGAGTATGGCCAAAGCCACGCTCTAAAGGCTCAAGGGTCACCTTGGCGTGCGTCGAACTCACTTGCTCGATATCTACCAGGCGCGGTTTTAGAAACTCTGTCACAGAACCCTGCATTGTGTCCTCTCTTTGGTACTAAGCTTTACTTGGAGTAAAGCTCGACGATCAGGTGTTCGTTAATGTCCGCAGACAGATCAGAACGTTCTGGCTGACGCTTGAACGTACCTTCCATCTTGCCAGCATCAACTTCCAGCCAGGTTGGCTTTTCACGCTGCTCAGCCAGCTCCAGAGCGGCTTTCACGCGAGATTGCTTTTTCGCTTTCTCACGAATGCTAACAACGTCATTCGCTTTAACCTGATAAGAAGCGATGTTAACAACACGACCGTTTACCATGATTGCTTTGTGGCTAACCAACTGGCGTGATTCAGCACGAGTAGCGCCGAAGCCCATACGGTATACAACGTTGTCCAGACGACCTTCCAGCAGAGCCAACAGGTTTTCACCAGTGTTGCCTTTCAGACGTGCTGCTTCTTTATAGTAGTTACGGAACTGACGCTCCAGCACACCGTAGATACGGCGAACTTTTTGCTTTTCACGCAACTGCACACCATAGTCAGACAGACGCGGTTTACGCGCACCGTGCTGGCCAGGAGCTTGTTCAATTTTACACTTGGTATCGATCGCGCGAACGCCAGACTTAAGGAATAAGTCGGTGCCCTCACGACGGCTCAGCTTGAGCTTAGGACCCAAATATCTTGCCATTTTCTATCTCCAACTAACCTAAAAAACGAGCGCGTTATACGCGACGTTTTTTCGGCGGACGACAACCGTTATGAGGGATCGGAGTCACATCAGTAATATTAGTGATGCGGAAACCAGCGGCGTTCAGAGCACGAACAGTAGATTCGCGGCCTGGACCCGGACCTTTAACCATAACTTCCAGATTCTTGATGCCGTATTCTTTTACGGCTTCAGCGCAACGCTCTGCTGCAACCTGAGCTGCAAACGGAGTGGATTTGCGTGAACCACGGAAACCGGAACCACCGGCTGTTGCCCAACCCAATGCGTTACCCTGACGATCAGTAATAGTAACGATGGTGTTGTTGAAAGAAGCATGGATATGAGCCACGCCGTCAGAGACTTGTTTTCTTACACGTTTACGTGCACGAACTGGTGCCTTTGCCATTATTCAATCACCCCGATTATTTCTTGATCGGTTTGCGCGGACCCTTACGGGTACGTGCGTTGGTCTTAGTACGCTGACCGCGCACTGGCAGACCACGACGATGACGCAAACCGCGATAGCAACCAAGATCCATAAGGCGCTTGATGCTCATGCTAACTTCACGGCGCAGATCACCTTCAACGACAAATTTGGCAACTTCGTCACGCAGCGTGTCGATTTGTTCTTCAGACAGCTCACTGATCTTAACATCTTCAGCGATACCCGCTGCAGCCAGAATGGCCTTAGAACGGGTCTTGCCGACGCCGTAGATCGAAGTTAATGCGATCACAGCATGTTTCTGATCAGGAATGTTAATGCCTGCTATACGGGCCACTATGCACTCCTACTATTTAATATGTACGCACCATGCTGAAAAGCCCGTTTTCAGGATACTCAAATGGAAACGTACAGACATACAAAAGATTGGCTGGCTAATCTAGCCAGCTCAACCCAACTTTGCAAGAAAAATATGCGAAATAATCAGCCTTGGCGCTGTTTATGCTTCGGCTCGGCACTGCAAATCACACGGATGACACCATCACGCTTAACGATTTTGCAGTTACGGCATAATTTCTTGACGGAAGCACGAACTTTCATTTTTACTCTCCGTAACTTCTCAGGCGACCAATTAGCGGCCGTAGCCTTTCAGGTTCGCCTTCTTCAATGCAGACTCATACTGACTGGACATCATCAGAGTTTGCACTTGAGCCATAAAGTCCATAATCACGACAACAACGATAAGCAGTGAAGTCCCACCAAAGTAGAACGGTACTTTCATTGCATCACGCATGAACTCCGGGATCAGGCAGATAAAAGTAATATAAAGCGCACCAACCAAAGTCAGGCGAGTCATTACTTTATCGATATACTTCGCCGTTTGCTCTCCCGGACGAATTCCTGGTACAAATGCACCGGACTTCTTCAGGTTATCTGCTGTTTCACGCGGGTTGAAGACCAACGCCGTGTAGAAGAAACAGAAGAAGATGATCGCAGACGCATAGAGTAACACATAAAGTGGTTGCCCAGGCTGCAAATACAGCGAAATTGTTGTCAGCCAGTTCCAACCAGTCCCGCCCCCGAACCATGACGCGATGGTCGCCGGGAACAGAATAATACTGGAAGCGAAGATTGCCGGGATTACCCCCGCCATATTCACTTTCAGCGGTAAATGTGTGCTCTGTGCAGCATAGACACGACGACCCTGCTGACGTTTAGCGTAGTTCACCACAATGCGGCGTTGACCACGTTCAACGAATACAACAAAGAACGTCACTGCAAATACTAATACTGCAACCAACAGCAACAGGAGGAAGTGCAGGTCGCCTTGACGCGCTTGCTCGATAGTGTGGGCAATGGCTGGCGGGAGTCCCGCAACAATACCGGCGAAGATAATGATTGAGATACCGTTACCGATACCACGTTCAGTAATCTGTTCGCCGAGCCACATCAGGAACATGGTTCCTGTGACCAGACTTACAACAGCGGTGAAATAGAATGCAAAGCCCGGGTTTAACACCAGGCCCTGCATACCAGGCATATTCGGCAGACCGGTAGCAATACCGATCGACTGGAATATAGCCAGCACCAGAGTGCCGTAACGGGTGTACTGACTAATCTTACGACGTCCAGACTCCCCTTCTTTCTTCAACTCAGCTAAGGCCGGATGAACGACCGTCAGCAGCTGGATAATAATGGATGCCGAGATATACGGCATAATACCCAATGCGAAGATAGAAGCACGGCTGAGAGCACCACCAGAGAACATGTTGAACATTTCAATGATGGTGCCTCGCTGTTGCTCAAGCAGTTTGGCAAGTACAGCGGCATCGATACCAGGGATCGGAATAAAAGAGCCAATACGGAAAACAATCAGCGCGCCGATAACAAACAGCAGTCTGCGTTTCAGCTCGCCAAAACCACCTTTGGCACTTTGAAAATCTAATCCCGGTTGCTTAGCCATCTGCTACTTATTCCTCAATTTTACCGCCAGCAGCTTCGATAGCAGCACGAGCACCTTTAGTCACACGCAGGCCACGAACAGTTACCGGAGTAGAAACTTCACCAGCCAGGATCACTTTCGCGAACTCGATCTGGATACCGATAATGTTAGCTGCTTTCAGCGTGTTCAGGTCTACAACGCCGCCTTCAACTTTCGCCAGGTCAGACAGACGGATTTCCGCTGTGATCGCTGCTTTGCGAGAGGTGAAGCCGAATTTCGGCAGACGACGGTACAGTGGCATCTGACCACCCTCGAAACCGCGACGTACGCCACCGCCAGAACGAGAGTTCTGACCTTTGTGACCACGACCACCGGTTTTACCGAGGCCAGAACCGATACCACGACCCAGGCGTTTACCCGCCTTTTTAGAGCCTTCGGCCGGAGACAGAGTATTTAAACGCATCTCTTACTCCTCAACTTTAACCATGAAGTAAACCGCGTTGACCATACCGCGAACAGCAGGAGTATCCTCGCGCTCAACAGTATGACCAATACGACGCAGACCCAGGCCAAGCAGCGTTGCCTTGTGTTTCGGCAGACGACCGATTGCACTGCGGGTTTGAGTGATTTTAATAGTCTTTGCCATGGTCAATTACCCCAGAATTTCTTCAACGGATTTACCACGCTTGGCAGCGACCATTTCTGGAGAATTCATATTTTCCAGGCCATCAATAGTTGCACGAACCACGTTGATCGGGTTGGTGGAACCATATGCTTTAGCCAGAACGTTATGAACTCCAGCAACTTCCAGAACGGCGCGCATTGCACCACCGGCGATGATACCGGTACCTTCGGAAGCTGGCTGCATGAATACACGAGAACCCGTGTGAACACCTTTAACTGGGTGTTGCAGGGTGCCGTGGTTCAGCGCGACGTTAATCATATTGCGACGGGCTTTTTCCATCGCTTTCTGGATCGCTGCTGGAACTTCACGCGCTTTACCGTAACCAAAACCAACGCGACCGTTACCATCACCAACTACAGTCAGAGCTGTGAAGGAGAAAATACGACCACCTTTAACGGTTTTAGATACGCGGTTAACCGCGATCAGCTTTTCCTGCAGTTCGCCAGCTTGTTTTTCGATGTGAGCCATCTTACACCTCTACCTTAGAACTGAAGGCCAGCTTCACGGGCAGCATCTGCCAGTGCCTGGACACGACCATGATATTGGAACCCGGAACGGTCAAAGGAAACATTGCTGATGCCTTTTTCCAGAGCGCGTTCTGCAACAGCTTTACCTACAGCTGCAGCGGCGTCTTTGTTACCGGTGTACTTCAATTGTTCTGCGATAGCTTTTTCTACAGTAGAAGCAGCTACCAGAACTTCAGAACCGTTCGGTGCAATTACCTGTGCGTAAATGTGACGCGGGGTACGATGTACCACCAGGCGAGTTGCACCCAGCTCTTTGAGCTTGCGGCGTGCGCGGGTCGCACGACGGATACGAGCAGATTTCTTATCCATAGTGTTACCTTACTTCTTCTTAGCCTCTTTGGTACGCACGACTTCGTCGGCGTAACGAACACCCTTGCCTTTGTAAGGCTCAGGACGACGGTAGGCGCGCAGATCTGCTGCAACCTGGCCGATCAGCTGTTTATCAGCGCCTTTCAGCACGATTTCAGTCTGAGTCGGACATTCTGCAGTGATACCGGCCGGCAGCGGATGCTCAACAGGGTGTGAGAAGCCCAGAGACAGGCCAACTGCATTCCCTTTGATAGCTGCACGATAACCTACACCAACCAGCTGAAGCTTTTTAGTGAAGCCTTCGGTAACACCAACAACCATTGAGTTCAGCAGGGCACGCGCGGTACCAGCCTGAGCCCATCCATCCACGAAACCATCACGTGGACCGAAGGTCAGAGCGTTGTCTGCATGTTTAACTTCAACAGCATTGTTGAGGGTACGAGTCAGCTCGCCGTTTTTACCTTTGATCGTAATAACCTGACCGTCGATTTTTACATCAACGCCGGCAGGAATAACGACCGGTGCTTTAGCAACACGAGACATTTTTTCCTCCGATTAGGCTACGTAGCAGATAATTTCGCCACCAAGACCAGCCTGGCGCGCTGCACGATCAGTCATAACACCTTTAGAGGTAGAAACAACTGCGATACCAAGACCAGCCATAACTTTAGGCAGCTCATCTTTTTTCTTATAGATGCGCAGACCTGGGCGGCTGACACGCTGAATGCTTTCTACAACAGCTTTACCCTGGAAGTACTTAAGAGTCACTTCCAGTTCCGGCTTGGTGTCGCCTTCAACTTTAAAATCTTCGATAAAACCTTCATCCTTCAGCACGTTGGCAATTGCCACTTTCAGCTTGGAGGAAGGCATGGTGACCGCAACTTTGTTCGCGGCCTGACCGTTACGGATACGGGTCAGCATATCCGCGATCGGATCTTGCATGCTCATCTGTCTTTACTCCCGTGATTCAATTGGTAATTACCAGCTAGCCTTTTTCAAGCCTGGTACTTCACCGCGCATGGCGGCTTCACGCAGTTTGATACGGCTCAACCCAAACTTGCCCACATAACCATGTGGACGACCTGTTTGACGGCAGCGGTTACGCTGACGAGACGGGCTGGAATCACGCGGCAGAGACTGCAGCTTGAGAACCGCATTCCAACGATCTTCGTCGGAAGCGTTCACATCAGAAATGATCGCTTTCAGTTCAGCGCGTTTAGCGAAGAATTTATCAGCTAAAGCTACGCGCTTTACTTCGCGTGCTTTCATTGATTGCTTAGCCATTCAGTAACCCTACCTTACTTGCGGAACGGGAAGTCAAAGGCAGCCAGCAGAGCACGGCCTTCTTCGTCAGATTTCGCAGTAGTGGTAATGGTAATATCCAAACCACGCACGCGGTCGACTTTATCGTAGTCGATTTCTGGGAAGATGATCTGCTCACGGACACCCATGCTGTAGTTACCACGACCGTCGAAAGACTTAGCGGACAAGCCACGGAAGTCACGGATACGCGGTACAGCAATAGTGATCAGGCGCTCAAAGAACTCCCACATGCGTTCGCCACGCAGAGTTACTTTACAGCCGATCGGATAGCCCTGACGGATTTTGAAGCCTGCAACTGATTTGCGTGCTTTGGTGATCAACGGCTTTTGACCGGAGATTGCTGTCAGATCAGCTGCTGCGTTATCCAGCAGTTTCTTGTCAGCGATCGCTTCACCAACACCCATGTTCAGGGTGATCTTCTCGACCCGAGGGACTTGCATGACAGAATTGTAGTTAAACTCAGTCATGAGTTTCTTAACTACTTCGTCTTTGTAGTAATCATGCAGTTTCGCCATCGTACTACTCCAAATTACTTGATAGTTTCGCTGTTAGACTTGAAGAAACGGACTTTTTTGCCGTCTTCGAATCTAAAGCCTACACGGTCAGCCTTACCGGTAGCCGCATTGAAGATTGCAACGTTAGAAACCTGAATAGCAGCTTCTTTTTCAACGATGCCGCCTGGTTGGTTCAGGGCCGGAACCGGCTTCTGATGTTTCTTAACCAGGTTGATACCTTCAACGACAAGTTTGCCGGAAGACAGAACATTTTTTACTTTACCGCGTTTACCTTTATCTTTACCGGTTAACACGATAACTTCGTCATCACGACGGATTTTCGCTGCCATGATTCGCTCCTTAGAGTACTTCTGGTGCCAGAGAGATAATTTTCATGAACTTCTCAGTACGAAGTTCACGAGTTACCGGCCCAAAGATACGCGTGCCGATAGGCTGCTCGCTGTTATTGTTTAAAATAACGCATGCATTACCATCGAAGCGAATGACAGAACCGTCAGGGCGACGAACACCCTTCTTGGTGCGCACCACTACCGCCTTCAGCACATCACCTTTTTTGACCTTACCACGTGGAATTGCTTCCTTGATGGTGATCTTGATGATGTCGCCTACGCCTGCGTAGCGACGGTGCGAGCCACCCAGAACCTTGATACACATTACGCGACGTGCACCGGAGTTGTCGGCGACGTTCAGCATAGTCTGTTCTTGGATCATTTTAGTGCTCCGCTAATGTCAACTACTACCTGAGACTCTAAAATCAGAGCCGTTAAAAAGCCCCATATCGAGGGCGCGGCATTATAACACCGCTTCTGCAATATGGGTAGAAAAAATAAACGGCTCATCGCTGAGCCGTTTATTCGTATCGAGAAGGCTTACTGTATTACAGAACCGCTTTCTCTACAACGCGAACCAGCGTCCAGGACTTAGTCTTGGACAGTGGACGGCATTCACGGATTTCAACCTTGTCGCCGATACCACATTCGTTGTTCTCGTCATGTACGTGCAGTTTGGTCGTACGCTTGATGAATTTACCGTAGATCGGGTGTTTCACAATACGTTCGATAGCAACAACGATGGATTTCTCCATTTTGTCGCTAACAACACGACCTTGCAGAGTACGGATTTTATCGGTCATTACGCACCCGCCTTCTGAGTCAGTAAAGTCTTAACGCGTGCAACATTGCGACGCACTTGCTTCAGCAGGTGAGTCTGTTGCAGCTGGCCACTTGCAGCCTGCATACGCAGGTTGAACTGCTCACGCAGCAGGTTCAGCAGCTCGGCGTTCAGTTCTTCAACGCTTTTTTCACGCAGCTCATTTGCTTTCATTACATCACCGTCTTAGTTACAAAGGTGGTTTTAATCGGCAGTTTTGCTGCTGCAAGGCCGAATGCTTCACGGGCCAGCTCTTCCGGAACACCGTCCATTTCATACAGGACTTTGCCCGGCTGGATCAAGGCAACCCAGTACTCCACGTTACCTTTACCTTTACCCATACGAACTTCCAGTGGCTTCTCGGTGATTGGTTTGTCCGGGAATACACGGATCCAAATCTTACCTTGACGCTTAACTGCACGGGTCATTGCACGACGTGCTGCTTCGATCTGACGTGCAGTCAGACGACCACGGCCAACAGCTTTCAGACCGAAAGTGCCGAAGCTAACATCCGTACCCTGCGCCAGACCACGGTTGCGGCCTTTGTGCACTTTACGGAATTTTGTACGCTTTGGTTGTAACATCAGCGACGCTCCTTATTTACGGCCTTTACGCTGCTGCTTTTTAGGTTGAGCAGCCGGTTTTTCCGGTTGTTCAACAGCAGCCATACCACCCAGGATCTCACCTTTGAAGATCCATACCTTAACGCCGATTACACCGTAAGTGGTGTGCGCTTCAGAGGTGTTGTAGTCGATGTCAGCACGCAGAGTGTGCAGCGGTACGCGACCTTCACGGTACCATTCGGTACGTGCGATTTCCGCGCCGCCCAGACGGCCGCTAACTTCAACTTTGATACCTTTAGCGCCCAGACGCATTGCGTTCTGTACAGCACGCTTCATAGCACGACGGAACATAACACGACGTTCCAGCTGAGAAGTGATGCTGTCAGCAACCAATTTAGCGTCCAGTTCAGGCTTACGAACTTCAGCGATATTGATCTGTGCAGGAACGCCAGCGATATCCGCTACGACCTTGCGCAGTTTTTCTACGTCTTCGCCTTTCTTACCGATAACGATGCCAGGACGAGCAGTGTGAATAGTCACACGGATGCTCTTAGCTGGACGCTCGATAACGATACGAGATACAGACGCTTTAGCCAGTTCCTTAGTCAGGTACTGACGTACTTTAAAATCGCTGTCCAGGTTGTCAGCGAATTCTTTGGTGTTCGCAAACCAGGTAGAGTTCCATGGTTTTACAATACCCAGGCGAATACCATTAGGATGTACTTTCTGACCCATTGCTAGTCTCCAGAGTCTCAGCGATCGGACACAACCACAGTAATGTGGCTGGTGCGCTTCAGGATGCGATCTGCACGACCTTTCGCACGCGGCATAATGCGCTTCATGCTTGGGCCTTCGTCTACGAAAATTTTCGCAACTTTCAGATCGTCAATGTCAGCGCCATCGTTGTGTTCAGCGTTAGCAATGGCAGATTCCAGTACTTTCTTGACCAATACCGCAGCTTTCTTGTTGGTATAGGTCAGGATGTCCAGGGCCTGCGACACTTTCTTACCGCGAATCAGGTCAGCAACAAGGCGAACCTTCTGAGCAGAAGAACGAGCATGGCGATGTTGAGCTAAAGTTTCCATCTCTTCCTCCTACCTTATTTCTTCTTCGCTTTTTTATCAGCAGCGTGGCCGCGATAAGTACGAGTCGGTGCGAATTCACCCAGTTTGTGACCAACCATTTCGTCGGAAACAAAGACTGGAACGTGCTGACGACCATTATGGACAGCGATGGTCAAACCGATCATGTTAGGAAAGATCGTTGAACGACGGGACCAAGTGCGCAGGGGCTTCTTGTCTCCGCTTTCCACCGCTTTCTCTACCTTCTTCAGCAAGTGCAGGTCAATAAAAGGACCTTTCTTGAGAGAACGTGGCATGGCTTATCCTCTAAAATTATTTGCTACGGCGACGTACGATAAATTTATCAGTACGCTTGTTGCTGCGGGTCTTCTTACCTTTGGTCTGAACGCCCCACGGAGTTACCGGGTGCTTACCAAAGTTACGACCTTCACCACCACCATGTGGGTGGTCTACTGGGTTCATCGCAGTACCGCGAACGGTAGGACGAACACCACGCCAGCGTGCAGCACCTGCTTTACCCAGAACGCGCAGCATATGCTCAGCATTGCCAACTTCGCCCAGAGTAGCGCGGCAGTCTGCTTCGACTTTACGCATTTCACCAGAACGCAGACGCAGGGTGACATAAGCACCGTCACGAGCAACGATCTGAACGTAAGTACCAGCGGAACGAGCCAGCTGACCGCCTTTACCTGGTTTCATTTCTACGTTATGAACGGTAGAACCAACCGGGATATTGCGCATCGGCAGGGTGTTGCCTGCTTTGATTGCAGCATCAACGCCAGACTGAATCTGGTCGCCAGCTTTCAGGCCTTTAGGGGCCAGGATGTAACGGCGTTCGCCGTCTTTGTACAGAACCAGCGCGATGTTCGCGGAACGGTTCGGATCGTACTCAAGACGTTCAACAACTGCTGGGATACCGTCTTTGTTGCGTTTGAAGTCAACAATACGATAAGCCTGCTTGTGGCCACCACCGATGTGACGAGTGGTGATACGGCCATTGTTGTTACGACCACCGGATTTGCTGTTTTTTTCCAGCAACGGAGCAAAAGGTTTGCCCTTGTGCAGCTCAGGGTTAACCACTTTAACTACGTGGCGACGACCCGGAGATGTCGGTTTACATTTAACAACTGCCATTGTATTACTCCTCCGACTTACTCAGCGCCGCCAACGAAGTCCAGATTCTGGCCTTCTTTCAGGGTGACGTAAGCTTTTTTCCAGTCGCTACGACGACCGATACGCTGTCCGTGACGTTTAACTTTCCCTTTAACTACCAGGGTGTTAACGACTTCGACTTCGACTTCAAACAGTTTCTGCACAGCAGCTTTGATCTCTGCTTTGGTCGCGTCTTTAGCAACTTTGAGAACGATGGTGTTAGTTTTTTCCATCGCAGTAGACGCTTTTTCAGAAACGTGCGGTGCACGCAGCACCTTCAGCAGACGTTCTTCACGAATCATGCCAGCATCTCCTCAACTTGCTTAACAGCATCAGCAGTCATTACGACTTTGTCGAAGGCGATCAGGCTAACCGGGTCGATACCAGTCGCATCACGTACGTCAACCTTGTGCAGGTTACGTGCGGCCAGGAACAGGTTCTCGTCCAGCTCACCGGTGATGATCAGCACATCTTCCAGAGCCATGTCTTTCAGTTTCTGTGCCAGCAGCTTAGTTTTAGGCGCTTCAACAGAGAATGATTCGACAACGATCAGACGATCCTGACGTACCAGTTCGGACAGGATGCTTTTCAGCGCGCCGCGGTACATCTTTTTGTTAACTTTTTGACTGTGGTCCTGTGGACGCGCAGCGAAGGTCACGCCACCTGAACGCCAGATCGGGCTCTTGATAGAACCTGAACGCGCACGGCCGGTACCTTTCTGGCGCCATGGCTTTTTGCCAGAACCAGTTACTTCAGCACGAGTCTTCTGAGCACGAGTACCCTGACGAGCACCAGCTGCATAAGCAACAACAACCTGGTGAACCAGCGCTTCGTTGAAATCACGACCGAAGGTAGTTTCGGAAACAGTCAGCGCGCTCTGCGCGTCTTTCAATACTAATTCCATTGCTATCCCCTTACGCCTTCACAGCTGGTTTAACGATCAGGTCGCTACCGGTTGCACCCGGAACTGCACCTTTAACCAGCAGCAGGTTGCGCTCAGCGTCAACACGTACTACGTCCAGGCTCTGAACGGTTACACGTTCGTTACCCAGCTGACCTGCCATTTTCTTGCCTTTGAACACTTTGCCCGGAGTCTGGTTCTGACCGATAGAACCCGGTACGCGGTGAGACAAGGAGTTACCGTGAGTAGCGTCCTGGGTACGGAAGTTCCAGCGCTTAACGGTACCAGCAAAACCTTTACCTTTAGAGGTACCGGTTACGTCAACTTTTTTAACGTCAGCAAACAGCTCAACGCTAATGTCCTGACCTACGGTGAACTCTTCGCCTTCAGCAAGACGGAATTCCCACAGACCACGGCCAGCTTCTACGCCAGCTTTAGCGAAGTGACCCGCTTCTGGTTTGGTTACACGGTTAGCTTTTTTAGCACCAGTGGTAACCTGAACAGCACGGTAGCCATCGTTAGCCAGATCTTTAACCTGAGTAACGCGGTTTGCTTCAACTTCGATTACGGTTACTGGGATTGAAACGCCATCTTCAGTGAAGATGCGGGTCATACCCACTTTTTTACCGACTAAACCAATCATTGTATCAACCTCTCAATCGCTCGATGACCTGATTAACCCAGGCTGATCTGCACGTCTACACCGGCAGCCAGATCCAGACGCATCAGAGCATCAACGGTTTTCTCAGTTGGCTCAACGATGTCAACCAGACGCTTGTGAGTGCGGATTTCGTACTGATCACGCGCGTCTTTGTTGACGTGCGGGGAGATCAGAACGGTAAAGCGCTCTTTGCGGGTCGGCAGCGGGATCGGACCACGGACTTGCGCACCAGTGCGCTTAGCAGTCTCGACGATTTCCGCGGTTGATTGATCGATCAGACGATGATCAAACGCTTTCAGGCGGATACGGATTCTTTGGTTCTGCATGAGACCAGAGCTCCAATTATTTTATAAACGAAAATGATTACTCCTCAAACCCATTACGATTGATGGGAGAGTGTAACCGTTCTTACGTAGCCCCCCAATTGGGAGCATTGTTGAGTAACAAAATGAGTTACTCCGGTTCAGATTGAACCAGCCGTCAATTACGACAAGCCCGCGCATTATACGTAAATCTGAGCCAGACGCAAGTGTAGTTTAGTAATTAAGCGCCTGGGACCACACTGCGTGTCGGGCCGCAGTGTGGTATGAAATGTAGCCGGTTAACTCATTTTCCCTGAAACAGGTGCGCAGCTCTAAAGTTTGTTATTTGCCACTGGCTGGTGTTGCGTAGAGGATGCCCGGAAACACTCTCTGAGGTCTCCGATATGCTAACCACTCTCCCCTTTCTGATTATCTATCTTGTCCTGACGGTGCTACTGGTTCGCAGCGATATCCTTGCCGGGATTTTGCCGGACAAATATCTCTGCCCACTTTTGTGGAGCGGTCTTGTTTTTCATCTTTGCGTTAATCCTGATTTCCTACCCCACGCGGTAATTGGGGCACTGGCAGGCTACGCGGGGTTTGCGGTTATCTACTGGGGATATCGACTGGCGAGTAAACGCGAAGGAATGGGATATGGGGATGTGAAATATCTTGCTGCGCTTGGGGCCTGGCACGGGTGGTGTGTTTTGCCTGTCCTTGCATTAACGGCAGCACTCACCGCGCTTCTGTATCTTGGTATCCAGTGTTGTCGTTACCAGGATAATCAGGTATTGAAAAACCCACTGCCTTTCGGGCCATTTCTGGCGGCAGCGGGTTTATGTTCTGGCTGGCAAAGTGTAATCAATCTTCCACTTTAATCTGGGACTGGAGATAGTTCTGTATACCGAGTTTACCGATGAGATCGAGTTCGGTTTCCAGCCAGTCAATGTGACCTTCTTCATCTGCCAGAATCTGGATCATCATATCGCGGCTAACATAGTCATGAACGCTGTCTGCGTAGGCGATGGCTTCACGAAGGTCTTTGGCGCCATCAAGTTCTAGCGCAAGGTCGGAACGCAACATCTCCTCGACATCTTCACCAATGCCAAGTTTGCCAAGATCCTGCAAGTTAGGAATGCCCTCAAGGAAAAGAATGCGCTCGATATATTTATCGGCGTGTTTCATTTCATCGATGGATTCATGATATTCGACGTCGTTAAGACGCGTCAGTCCCCAGTTTTTAAACATTCTCGCATGGAGAAAATACTGGTTGATTGCGACAAGCTCATTTCCCAATAATTTATTGAGATAACTTATGATTTTAACATCACCTTTCATTATATAGTCCCTCCGCTTCCACTTATTGAAGCGTAGATGGGGCTACAGGGATGTCAAAAAAAAGATTGGGGCTTAAGCGATCTCTTTATACTCTGGGATCTGCATAAGCTCATCCTGCATGATTTCACGGGCTGCGCGTACACACTTACCACATTGATTTCCAACTGGAACAAATTTGCGCAACTGCTGGAACGATTGAGGCTGGAACTGGCGAACGGCCTGACGTATTTTTTTGTCACTCACACCATTACATAAACAAACGTACATAAATACTCCCGTTCAAATTATGCGCAAAGTGTAAGTGAGAATAGTTATGATTACAATAGCACATACGCGGAGATGCGGGACGGGAACGAACAAAAAATGCGAAAATTTGTGACAAGGAAAATGAAGACAATAAAAAAGGACGCCGAAGCGTCCTTTTTTTATTCAGGGATAATTAATTAGCCCAGAACTTTAGCAACAACGCCCGCGCCAACGGTACGGCCGCCTTCACGGATTGCGAAACGCAGACCGTCGTCCATCGCGATTGGGTGGATCAGAGTCACAACCATCTTGATGTTGTCGCCTGGCATTA
>NZ_VWWW01000014.1:0-3134 GCF_011752765.1 Enterobacter sp. Tr-810
ATTTGATGCCTGGCAGTTCCCTACTCTCACATGGGGAGACCCCACACTACCATCGGCGCTACGGCGTTTCACTTCTGAGTTCGGCATGGGGTCAGGTGGGACCACCGCGCTAAAGCCGCCAGGCAAATTCTGTTAAATCTGTATCAGGCTGAAATTGATTGTCTGTCTCTTCGCCGAAACAGCTTCGGCGTTGTAAGGTTAAGCCTCACGGTTCATTAGTATCGGTTAGCTCAACGTATCGCTACGCTTACACACCCGACCTATCAACGTCGTAGTCTTCAACGTTCCTTCAGGACCCTTAAAGGGTCAGGGAGAACTCATCTCGGGGCAAGTTTCGTGCTTAGATGCTTTCAGCACTTATCTTTTCCGCATTTAGCTACCGGGCAATGCCATTGGCATGACAACCCGAACACCAGTGATGCGTCCACTCCGGTCCTCTCGTACTAGGAGCAGCCCCCCTCAATTCTCCAGCGCCCACGGCAGATAGGGACCGAACTGTCTCACGACGTTCTAAACCCAGCTCGCGTACCACTTTAAACGGCGAACAGCCGTACCCTTGGGACCTACTTCAGCCCCAGGATGTGATGAGCCGACATCGAGGTGCCAAACACCGCCGTCGATATGAACTCTTGGGCGGTATCAGCCTGTTATCCCCGGAGTACCTTTTATCCGTTGAGCGATGGCCCTTCCATTCAGAACCACCGGATCACTATGACCTGCTTTCGCACCTGCTCGAGCCGTCACTCTCGCAGTCAAGCTAGCTTATGCCATTGCACTAACCTCCTGATGTCCGACCAGGATTAGCTAACCTTCGTGCTCCTCCGTTACTCTTTGGGAGGAGACCGCCCCAGTCAAACTACCCACCAGACACTGTCCGCAACCCGGATTACGGGTCTACGTTAGAACACCAGCCATTAAAGGGTGGTATTTCAAGGTTGGCTCCATGCAGACTGGCGTCCACACTTCAAAGCCTCCCACCTATCCTACACATCAAGGACCAGTGTTCAGTGTCAAGCTATAGTAAAGGTTCACGGGGTCTTTCCGTCTTGCCGCGGGTACACTGCATCTTCACAGCGAGTTCAATTTCACTGAGTCTCGGGTGGAGACAGCCTGGCCATCATTACGCCATTCGTGCAGGTCGGAACTTACCCGACAAGGAATTTCGCTACCTTAGGACCGTTATAGTTACGGCCGCCGTTTACCGGGGCTTCGATCAAGAGCTTCGCGTTGCCGCTAACCCCATCAATTAACCTTCCGGCACCGGGCAGGCGTCACACCGTATACGTCCACTTTCGTGTTTGCACAGTGCTGTGTTTTTAATAAACAGTTGCAGCCAGCTGGTATCTTCGACTGATTTCAGCTCCACCCGCAGGGGCTTCACCTACATATCAGCGTGCCTTCTCCCGAAGTTACGGCACCATTTTGCCTAGTTCCTTCACCCGAGTTCTCTCAAGCGCCTTGGTATTCTCTACCTGACCACCTGTGTCGGTTTGGGGTACGATTTGATGTTACCTGATGCTTAGAGGCTTTTCCTGGAAGCAGGGCATTTGTTACTTCAGCACCGTAGTGCCTCGTCATCACACCTCAGCGTTAAAAAGAGTCCGGATTTACCTAAACTCTCCGCCTACATGCTTAAACCGGGACAACCGTCGCCCGGCTAACATAGCCTTCTCCGTCCCCCCTTCGCAGTAACACCAAGTACAGGAATATTAACCTGTTTCCCATCGACTACGCCTTTCGGCCTCGCCTTAGGGGTCGACTCACCCTGCCCCGATTAACGTTGGACAGGAACCCTTGGTCTTCCGGCGTGCGGGCTTTTCACCCGCATTATCGTTACTTATGTCAGCATTCGCACTTCTGATACCTCCAGCAACCCTCACAGGTCACCTTCAACGGCTTACAGAACGCTCCCCTACCCAACAACACATAGTGTCGCTGCCGCAGCTTCGGTGCATGGTTTAGCCCCGTTACATCTTCCGCGCAGGCCGACTCGACCAGTGAGCTATTACGCTTTCTTTAAATGATGGCTGCTTCTAAGCCAACATCCTGGCTGTCTGTGCCTTCCCACATCGTTTCCCACTTAACCATGACTTTGGGACCTTAGCTGGCGGTCTGGGTTGTTTCCCTCTTCACGACGGACGTTAGCACCCGCCGTGTGTCTCCCGTGATAACATTCTTCGGTATTCGTAGTTTGCATCGGGTTGGTAAGCCGGGATGGCCCCCTAGCCGAAACAGTGCTCTACCCCCGAAGATGAGTTCACGAGGCGCTACCTAAATAGCTTTCGGGGAGAACCAGCTATCTCCCGGTTTGATTGGCCTTTCACCCCCAGCCACAAGTCATCCGCTAATTTTTCAACATTAGTCGGTTCGGTCCTCCAGTTAGTGTTACCCAACCTTCAACCTGCCCATGGCTAGATCACCGGGTTTCGGGTCTATACCCTGCAACTTAACGCCCAGTTAAGACTCGGTTTCCCTTCGGCTCCCCTATACGGTTAACCTTGCTACAGAATATAAGTCGCTGACCCATTATACAAAAGGTACGCAGTCACACCACGAAGGTGCTCCCACTGCTTGTACGTACACGGTTTCAGGTTCTTTTTCACTCCCCTCGCCGGGGTTCTTTTCGCCTTTCCCTCACGGTACTGGTTCACTATCGGTCAGTCAGGAGTATTTAGCCTTGGAGGATGGTCCCCCCATATTCAGACAGGATACCACGTGTCCCGCCCTACTCTTCGAGTTCACAACCTGTGTGCTTTCGTGTACGGGACTATCACCCTGTACCGTGCGACTTTCCAGACGCTTCCACTAACACACAAGCTGATTCAGACTCTGGGCTGCTCCCCGTTCGCTCGCCGCTACTGGGGGAATCTCGGTTGATTTCTTTTCCTCGGGGTACTTAGATGTTTCAGTTCCCCCGGTTCGCCTCGTTAACCTATGTATTCAGTTAACGATAGTGTGTCGGAACACACTGGGTTTCCCCATTCGGACATCGCCGGGTCAAAGGTTCATATCACCTCGCCGGCGCTTTTCGCAGATTAGCACGTCCTTCATCGCCTCTGACTGCCAGGGCATCCACCGTGTACGCTTAGTCGCTTAACCTCACAACCCGAAGATGTTTCTTTCGATTCATCATC
>NZ_VWWW01000015.1:0-1738 GCF_011752765.1 Enterobacter sp. Tr-810
TTTTCATCAGACAATCTGTGTGAGCACTACAAAGGCAGGTTCTTTAAGGTAAGGAGGTGATCCAACCGCAGGTTCCCCTACGGTTACCTTGTTACGACTTCACCCCAGTCATGAATCACAAAGTGGTAAGCGCCCTCCCGAAGGTTAAGCTACCTACTTCTTTTGCAACCCACTCCCATGGTGTGACGGGCGGTGTGTACAAGGCCCGGGAACGTATTCACCGTAGCATTCTGATCTACGATTACTAGCGATTCCGACTTCATGGAGTCGAGTTGCAGACTCCAATCCGGACTACGACATACTTTATGAGGTCCGCTTGCTCTCGCGAGGTCGCTTCTCTTTGTATATGCCATTGTAGCACGTGTGTAGCCCTACTCGTAAGGGCCATGATGACTTGACGTCATCCCCACCTTCCTCCAGTTTATCACTGGCAGTCTCCTTTGAGTTCCCGGCCGGACCGCTGGCAACAAAGGATAAGGGTTGCGCTCGTTGCGGGACTTAACCCAACATTTCACAACACGAGCTGACGACAGCCATGCAGCACCTGTCTCAGAGTTCCCGAAGGCACCAATCCATCTCTGGAAAGTTCTCTGGATGTCAAGAGTAGGTAAGGTTCTTCGCGTTGCATCGAATTAAACCACATGCTCCACCGCTTGTGCGGGCCCCCGTCAATTCATTTGAGTTTTAACCTTGCGGCCGTACTCCCCAGGCGGTCGATTTAACGCGTTAGCTCCGGAAGCCACTCCTCAAGGGAACAACCTCCAAATCGACATCGTTTACGGCGTGGACTACCAGGGTATCTAATCCTGTTTGCTCCCCACGCTTTCGCACCTGAGCGTCAGTCTTTGTCCAGGGGGCCGCCTTCGCCACCGGTATTCCTCCAGATCTCTACGCATTTCACCGCTACACCTGGAATTCTACCCCCCTCTACAAGACTCTAGCCTGCCAGTTTCGAATGCAGTTCCCAGGTTGAGCCCGGGGATTTCACATCCGACTTGACAGACCGCCTGCGTGCGCTTTACGCCCAGTAATTCCGATTAACGCTTGCACCCTCCGTATTACCGCGGCTGCTGGCACGGAGTTAGCCGGTGCTTCTTCTGCGAGTAACGTCAATCACCAAGGTTATTAACCTTAATGCCTTCCTCCTCGCTGAAAGTACTTTACAACCCGAAGGCCTTCTTCATACACGCGGCATGGCTGCATCAGGCTTGCGCCCATTGTGCAATATTCCCCACTGCTGCCTCCCGTAGGAGTCTGGACCGTGTCTCAGTTCCAGTGTGGCTGGTCATCCTCTCAGACCAGCTAGGGATCGTCGCCTAGGTGAGCCGTTACCCCACCTACTAGCTAATCCCATCTGGGCACATCTGATGGCAAGAGGCCCGAAGGTCCCCCTCTTTGGTCTTGCGACATTATGCGGTATTAGCTACCGTTTCCAGTAGTTATCCCCCTCCATCAGGCAGTTTCCCAGACATTACTCACCCGTCCGCCGCTCGTCACCCAGGAGCAAGCTCCCTGTGTTACCGCTCGACTTGCATGTGTTAGGCCTGCCGCCAGCGTTCAATCTGAGCCATGATCAAACTCTTCAATTTAAAAGTTTGATGCTCAATGAATTAAACTTCGTAATGAATTACGTGTTCACTCGTTGAGACTTGGTATTCATTTATTGTCCGAAGACATTAAGAATCCATGTCACTTTGAGTGCCCACACAGATTGTCTGATAAATTGTTAAAGAGCAGT
>NZ_VWWW01000016.1:0-1258 GCF_011752765.1 Enterobacter sp. Tr-810
ATGGGTAACAGGTTATAACAGTACGGTAAACAGCTGACGGAGGTTTACCGTGCCCTGGACTGAGACTGTTACCATGCAACGTTTGCAGTTTGTCGCGGCCTGCCTTGAAGGCAACCTTCCCGTTGCCGAGGTATGCCGCCGCTTTAATATCAGCCGTAAGACTGGTTACAAGTGGCTGGCCCGTTTTTCACCGGATGATGCTGCGTCCCTGGCTGACCGCTCCCGGGCGCGCCATCACCAGAACTCAACCCCTGAACCCATGGTGCAGCTGTTGCTGGACACGAAACAGCTGCACCCGCTATGGGGGCCGGAGAAAATCAGGCAGCGACTGCTTAACCTGAATATCACCGGCGTGCCTGCGGCCAGTACGATTGGAGAGCTGTTTCGGGTTCACGGGCTGGTTAAAAAGCGTCGGCCTCCGGCTTTTAAATCCACACGTCCTCATGAACTACATACTGTCGTCCACCCCAATGATGTCTGGAGTGCCGATTTCAAGGGTAAATTTACTCATACCGGCGGGCGCTGGTGTCATCCTTTCACGCTGACCGACAACTGCAGCAGGATAGTGCTGGCGTGCGATGCCACCTATATGCCTGACGGCCGATTTGTCATTCCCTGCCTTGAGCGGGTGTTCCGGGAATGCGGTATGCCTCAGGTGCTGCGTACGGACAACGGACCGCCGTTTGCCGGTGCAGGCCTGTGGGGGCTGAGCCAGATGTCCATCTGGCTGATTAAATGTGGTGTCCTGCCGGAACGTACGCGGCCGGGTAAGCCCACGGAGAACGGGCGGCATGAGCGGATGCACCGGACCCTGAAGGATGCACTAAAGCGACATACAAAGTTCACGTCCCTGGAAGAGCAGCAGGCCTGGCTGGATGCCTGGCGCAGTGAGTTTAATGACATACGCCCCCACAAGGCGCTGGGCGGAAAAACACCCGGTTCGGTCTGGTATCCGTCAGAGCGCATCTTTACCGGCCCGCTGAAGGCAATGCCGGTACCGGATGATGCACGGGTATTACGCGTCTCAGTAAAAGGCGATTTATGCTTTAACAGCACCCGGATATTTTTATCGGAGGCGCTGAGGGGAGAATGGATATGGATGAAGCAGGTCGAAGAAGATCTGGATGAGATAGGTTTTGGTGAACTGATACTGGCCCGGTACGACAGAAGAAATCATCGTATAATCCGGGCCGATTAAGTCAAAAAGTGTTACCTATGTGACCGGTCAGATCTGTAACCCATGTGACCGGTTCATACA
>NZ_VWWW01000017.1:0-1097 GCF_011752765.1 Enterobacter sp. Tr-810
AGAACTTTAGCAACAACGCCCGCGCCAACGGTACGGCCGCCTTCACGGATTGCGAAACGCAGACCGTCGTCCATCGCGATTGGGTGGATCAGAGTCACAACCATCTTGATGTTGTCGCCTGGCATTACCATCTCTACGCCTTCTGGCAGTTCGATGGTACCGGTCACGTCAGTTGTACGGAAGTAGAACTGTGGACGGTAGCCTTTGAAGAACGGAGTATGACGGCCGCCTTCGTCTTTGGACAGAATGTACACTTCAGATTCGAACTTGGTGTGTGGCTTGATTGAGCCTGGCTTCGCCAGTACCTGACCACGTTCGATTTCTTCACGTTTGATACCACGCAGCAGAACACCAACGTTCTCACCAGCACGGCCTTCGTCCAGCAGTTTGCGGAACATTTCAACGCCAGTACAGGTAGACTTCGCAGTCTCTTTGATACCAACGATTTCAACTTCTTCACCAACTTTGATGATACCGCGCTCTACACGACCGGTAACAACGGTACCACGACCGGAGATGGAGAATACGTCTTCGATTGGCAGCAGGAATGGCTTGTCAATCGCACGCTCTGGTTCTGGGATGTAAGAATCCAGGAAGCCAGCCAGTTCGATGATTTTCGCTTCCCACTCTGCTTCGCCTTCCAGCGCTTTCAGAGCTGAACCACGAACGATTGGAGTGTCGTCGCCTGGGAAATCGTACTGAGACAGAAGTTCACGAACTTCCATTTCTACCAGTTCCAGCAGCTCTTCGTCATCAACCATGTCGCATTTGTTCAGGAACACGATGATGAAAGGAACGCCTACCTGACGACCCAGCAGGATGTGCTCACGAGTCTGAGGCATTGGGCCGTCAGTCGCAGCAACTACCAGGATCGCGCCGTCCATCTGCGCAGCACCGGTGATCATGTTTTTAACATAGTCGGCGTGGCCTGGGCAGTCTACGTGTGCGTAGTGGCGAGTCGGGGTGTCATATTCAACGTGGGAAGTGTTGATGGTGATACCACGAGCTTTTTCTTCTGGTGCGTTATCGATCTGGTCGAATGCACGAGCAGAACCACCGTAGGTTTTTGCCAGAACGGTAGTGATTGCAGCGGTCAG
>NZ_VWWW01000018.1:0-542 GCF_011752765.1 Enterobacter sp. Tr-810
ACCCATGTGACCGGTTCATACACCGCGGCCCCCTTATCAATCCCCGCGGCCCGCCAGGAAATCGGTGCTTCGCACTGCGCTCACCTCCCGACCCTCTGCCTGCGGTCGGCTCAACTCAAGATTACTCGTCCCATCCCTGGGACTCGCCCCTTCGGGGCCAACGCAAGCGTTGTTCAAAATTGCTCCCGGCAATTTTGTCCTGTCTCGATTCGCCTCTGGCCGCCATCCCTGGCGTCCAGCCCTTGTCATCCGGTCTCCGGTTCGCCGATTTCTGCGGGACTCAACGTCCGTGCCATTTTCAGACCGCAGAGAAGGCTGAGTGAGCGTGAGTCCGGCTGAAAATTGCTGAAGCGTTTCCTGTAGGCCGGGGCGACGCGCAGGGATGCGCGGCGAGGGCGGATTTACAGGGACGTTTCCTCCGCCCGTCCCCGAAAAGCCGGAAGGAATAAGCTGAGGGCACCGCGAAGCGGCGATTTTCTTAGCCGGGAGACGGGATTGTTAAGGGGGCGCGATAGCCCCCTTAACACGTTCACCGCAGCGGA
>NZ_VWWW01000019.1:0-524 GCF_011752765.1 Enterobacter sp. Tr-810
ATATCACCTCGCCGGCGCTTTTCGCAGATTAGCACGTCCTTCATCGCCTCTGACTGCCAGGGCATCCACCGTGTACGCTTAGTCGCTTAACCTCACAACCCGAAGATGTTTCTTTCGATTCATCATCAAATTGCGAAAATTTGAGAGACTCGAACACACCATTAAGATGTGTCGTTTCAATTTTCAGCTTGATCCAGATTTTTAAAGAGCAAATATCTCAAACGTGACTCGAAAGTCAGTTTTGAGATACGGGGGTCGGCGACTTTCACTCACAAACCAGCAAGTGGCGTCCCCTAGGGGATTCGAACCCCTGTTACCGCCGTGAAAGGGCGGTGTCCTGGGCCTCTAGACGAAGGGGACACTGAAGTCTGCTTCGGCAAGACGCCTTGCTATTTACTTTTCATCAGACAATCTGTGTGAGCACTACAAAGGCAGGTTCTTTAAGGTAAGGAGGTGATCCAACCGCAGGTTCCCCTACGGTTACCTTGTTACGACTTCACCCCAGTCATGAATCACAAAGTGGT
>NZ_VWWW01000001.1:0-1392723 GCF_011752765.1 Enterobacter sp. Tr-810
TGAGGGCACCGCGAAGCGGCGATTTTCTTAGCCGGGAGACGGGATTGTTAAGGGGGCGCGATAGCCCCCTTAACACGTTCACCGCAGCGGATTATGCAGGTAGCAGGAAAGTCTGAGTGAACGGAACGATGCCACTAAAATAACAGAGTGGCTTCATACCGCTTAACTGACTGGCATTACAACCCATAGGTTGCCGTTTGTTTGTTTCACGCTGTCGCCAACTGGCATCGCAAACTTAAGCCAGTTCGTTCGGACAGACTTCACCCTTTTCCAGCTGCTGCAAATTACCCAGCGTGGTTTCTGAAATGCTGATCAGTGCCTCGGCAGTCAGGAAGGCCTGGTGCCCGGTGAACAACACGTTATGACAGGCGGACAGACGACGGAACACGTCATCCTGGATAACGTCGTTAGACTTGTCTTCAAAGAACAGATCGCGTTCGTTCTCGTACACGTCCATGCCCAGCGCGCCAATCTTCTGGGTTTTCAACGCTTCGATAGCCGCCTGCGAGTCAATCAGACCACCACGGCTGGTGTTGATGATCATCACGCCGTCTTTCATCTGGTCAAACGCTGTCTGGTTAAGCAGGTGATAGTTTTCCGGCGTCAGCGGACAGTGCAGGGAAATCACGTCAGACTGGGAAAAGAGCGTTGGCAGATCGACATATTCCACGCCCAACTCCAGCGCGGCTGCACTTGGGTACGGATCAAATGCCAGCAGACGCATCCCAAAGCCTTTCAGAATGCGCAGAGCAGCAACGCCGATTTTACCAGTACCAATCACACCAGCGGTTTTGCCGTACATGGTGAAACCGGTCAGGCCTTCCAGAGAGAAGTTGGCATCACGGGTACGCTGATAAGCGCGGTGAATGCGTCGGTTTAGCGACATCATCATCCCGATAGCGTGTTCAGCAACGGCTTCAGGTGAGTAAGCCGGAACGCGAACGACCTTCAGACCCAACTCTTTCGCGGCATCAAGGTCCACGTTGTTAAAGCCCGCGCAGCGCAGGGCGATATACTTCACGCCATGCCTTTTCAGCTCTTCCAGAACCGGGCGGCTACCGTCGTCATTCACAAAGATACAGACGCCTTCACAACCGTTAGCTGTTTTGGCCGTTTTTTCAGTCAGCAGAAAGTCGAAAAATTCAAGTTCGAATCCGTAAGCCTCGTTAACATGTTGCAGATACTTTTTGTCGTACTGCTTTGTGCTATATACCGCGAGTTTCATAAGACTTTCTCCAGTGATTTTGCATTCACGTTAGCATGATTAAAATAATCTTACAATTTATAAAATATTATTGAATTCAATAAGTTCTATGGATAATTCTAGAGCATCTGTGGGCAATAACCCCAGGGGATTCAAACGACAGGGTTTTCTTTCGTTGATATTTTGTACAGGGATTATCACCGGCAATGATCAAACAATACCCTAAGCAGGGTTTACCCCCCCCCACAAGCCACTTTTCACACGGGAACCAACACCAGGCATAAACTAACAAATTGAATAACAGGCATATTGTCGATTTGTTATGTATTAATAATTTTACCTAAGCACGAAGGTGCATCTATCCTAAAGAGTGGCGTTCTCTTCAACTGACTGGCGAAACATGCGACAATGATCGGCACTGTCGGCTTATTTTTTTCGATAAATCAGGATATTAACTGCCCATGAAGGGTAAATACAAAGCCGCGCTCGCGCTTCTACTGCTGATGATACTTTTGCCGCTGACGCTGCTGATGACGCTCGCCCAGTGGGTGCCCACGCTTGCCGGAGTCTGGCTACCTGTGGGTACACGTATCGCCTTTGAAACCAGCCCCCGTCTGACTCGTCACTCGATCGTTATTCCGGATCTCCGCTATCTGGTTGAAGACTGTGAGATTGCCAGAGTCGAAAACGCGACACTGTCACATCCGAGCCGCTGGAAGCTGGATATCGGCGCGCTGGATCTCAATACCGCCTGTCTGAGCAAATTACCGCAAACCGCGCCGTCAACGGCTGCGCCCAAAACGCTGGCACAGTGGCAGGCGCTGCTTCCCAACACCTGGATTAGCGTCCACCGGCTGACGCTCTCTCCCTGGCAGCAATGGCAGGGAGAGCTCAAGGCCTCATTAACGCCAGCCATACAGGAGCTGAGCTATAAGGGCGAGCAGGTCAACGTGCAGGGCAAACTGCGCGGGCAAACGCTGACCATCAGCCAGTTTGAGGCCCATCTTCCGGATTACCCGCAGCCTGTGTCGCTGGTGGGTGAATTCACCTTACCCCTGGTGCCAGACGGCGTGCCGGTGAAAGGCCATGCGGTAGCAACCTTTAATGTGCCGCAGCTTTCCTCGCTGGTGGACGCAGACCTGGACTGGGAACAAAACCAGGGGCAGCTGGTTGTGATGTCGCGCGATAACCCCGACCCGCTCCTCGACCTGCCGTGGACAATTACGTCGCAGCAGCTGTCCATCAGCGATGGTCGCTGGAACTGGCTCCTCTCCGGGATGCCGCTGAGCGGGCGCATTGGTCTGAATATCGATAACTGGCAGCAGGGGCTGGAGAAAGCCACCCTCTCAGGCCGCCTTAACGTGCTGACGAAGGGCGATGCGGGCAAAGGTAACGCCGTGCTGATCATCGGGCCGGGTAAGCTCAGTATGGAAAACAGCGATATGCCGCTGCATCTGAGCGGTGAAGCCAAACAAAACGATCTGATCCTCTACGCCATGCTGCCGGCAAAACTGACCGGAAGCCTGAACGACCCACAGCTGGCGTTCGACCCCGGGGCGTTACTGCGCTCACGTGGGCGAGTGATTAACTCCCTGAATATTGATGAAATTCGGTGGCCTTTAGCCGGTGTTAAACTCACCCAGAAGGGCGTAGACGGCCGTTTACAGGCCATTTTGCGCGCCCATGAAAATGAAATGGGAGATTTTGAGCTGCATCTGGATGGCCAGGCCAATGACTTCTTACCGGATAACGGCCTGTGGCGCTGGCGCTACTGGGGGAAAGGGAACTTCACGCCCATGAACGCACGCTGGGATGTGGCCGGTAAAGGGGAATGGCGCGATAACGTTATCGAGCTTACCGATTTGTCGACGGGGTTCGACAAACTTCAGTACGGCACGATGCTGGTCACCACGCCGCGTCTGGTGCTGGATAAACCGGTGCGCTGGTTACGCGATCCGGCTAACCCTCAGTTCAGCGGCGCGCTGTCGCTGAATGCCGGACAAACCACGTTTTCCGGCGGCAGCGTGCTTCCGCCATCGGTGTTGACCTTTAGCGTGGAGGGCAACGACCCGACGATTTTCCAGTACAAAGGATCGCTTCATGCAGGGGCAATTGGCCCCGTCCAGGTGAATGGCCGCTGGGATGGCGAACGCCTGCGCGGCCAGGCCTGGTGGCCGAAACAGTCCCTCACTGTGTTCCAGCCGCTTCTTCCGCCAGACTGGAAAATGACGCTGCGGGACGGCAATCTCTATGCGCAGGTGGCGTTCTCTGCCGCAGCGGGACAAGGCTTTGAAGCCGGCGGGCATGGAGTACTGAAATCCGGCAGCGCCTGGATGCCGGACAACCAGATCAACGGCGTCGATTTTGTGCTGCCGTTCCGCTTTAGCGAAGGCACCTGGTCACTTGGCACTCGCGGGCCGGTCACGTTAAGAATTGGTGAAGTGGTTAACCTGATCACTGCGCGTAATATCACGGCGGATTTGCAGGGTGACTACCCGTGGAGCGAAGACAATCCACTGCTGTTAACCAACGTCAGCGTCGACGCACTTGGTGGCAAAATCACCATGCAACAACTGCGAATGCCGCAGCACGATCCGGCATTGCTGCGGGTGAATAATATTTCCTCCAGCGAACTTATCAGCGCGGTAAACCCGAAGCAGTTTGCGATGTCCGGCCCGGTAAGCGGGGCGTTGCCTTTCTGGCTGGACAACGAAAAATGGATAATCAAGGACGGCTGGTTAACCAACCCCGGCCCGATGACGCTGCGTATCGACAAAGATACGGCCGATGCCATTGTGAACGATAATATGGTTGCGGGGGCGGCAATTAACTGGCTCCGTTATATGGAAATTTCGCGCTCGTGGACGAGAATCAATTTAGATAATCTGGGTGAATTAACCATGCAGGCCACGATCAGTGGAACCAGCCGTGTGGACGGGAAAAGCAGTACCGTTCACCTTAATTACACCCATGACGAGAACGTCTTTACCCTCTGGCGCAGTCTGCGTTTTGGGGACAATCTGCAAACATGGTTTGAGCAACACGCGGCATTACCGAATACCAGCCGCAGTTCGACAGGCAAGGAAAGTGAGGAACAACAATGAAAAAGATGGCAGGTGTACTCACCGTGGCCGTTGTCGCGTTGCTGACAGGCTGTACGCCGCGTATTGAAGTTGCGGCGCCAAAAGAGCCAATTACCATCAATATGAACGTGAAAATTGAGCATGAGATCCATATCAAGGTCGATAAAGACGTCGAAACCTTGCTGAAATCGCGCAGCGATCTGTTCTGAGGACGCCATGAAACGAACATTAGCTCTTATTTTACTGGCGCTGGGCATGAACGTGCAGGCTGCAACACTCACCCTGAACGAGGCGCGGGCGCAGGGGCGCGTGGGTGAAACGCTGAGCGGCTATATCGCTCCACTGCGTCAGGATGCAGAAACTCTGGCGCTGGTGAATCAAATCAATGCCGCGCGGACCGAAAGCTATCAGAAACTTGCCGACAGCAACAACCTGCCGGTAGATGAAGTGGCGAAAATGGCCGGTCAAAAGCTGGTTGCCCGGGCGCAGCCGGGTGAATACGTGAAGGGCATTAACGGTAAATGGCTGAAAAAGTAGTTAGCGGCAACGCTTACGATACTCGCCAGGCGACACGCCAAAACGCTGCTTAAACGCCGTTGAAAAGTGGCTATGGTCAGCAAATCCCCAGCTATAGCCAATCCCCGCCAGCTTTTCATCATCGCTGGCGGCACGCAACACCTGCGCGCACAGGTCAAGACGGCGGTTTTTAATATACTGCGCCACCACCAGTCCCTTATCGGCAAACATGCGATAAAGACTACGCACCGACATCCCACTTTCCGTGGCGATCCATTCCGGGCGTAAAGCTTCAGACTGAATATGGTCGTCAATCAGGGACAATACGTTCTGGAACTGACGCTCTTTGCGTGGCTGGACCGATTCGCGCTGCTGAAAGGCCGGGCGCAGCAGGCAAACCATGGCTTCCAGCGCCGCCTCACTTTCTAAATCGCTCAGGTCGGCGTTGCCCATGCTCTCCTGCAACAGGCGATGGCTCAGCTGCACCGTTGGCAGGCTGCGCGACAGGGTAAGCGCACAGCTAACCTCCTGGAAACGGCACTGTTGCTCAATAATCTGACGAGGAACGAGCAGCGAAATCTGGCGGGATTTTTCCTGCCAGTAAATCGAGCAGGGGCGTGAAGCATCAATCAGGGTGATATCACCCGTTTTAAGAATGGAGCGGCGATCGTCCTGTTCCAGTTCAGCACTGCCTTCAAGCTGAAACACGGTATAAAACCAGGCATCGTTGCCGTTTTTAATCTCCTGACGGGTACGAAACAGGTTCACACCACCGGCGGTAACAGTGCTTAATTTCAGGCTACGGGCATAGCTGGTTTCCAGCTCGCCGATAAACTCACCCTCTAACGGGCGAGCGTCAAAGCGCCCACACACCTGGTTAATTTGCGCCAGCCATTGCTGATACTTTTCCTGCTCGCTTGCACACGCCATCGTTTATCTCGCTGCACTTTCAATGTTTTCGCATTGTTGCATTTGTGTTGCATTTTGTCAGAGCCATGAGGCTGACTATAGGAAAGAACACTCACCGGGAACAGTGGTATAAGCGGGAATTATCATGTTTTGCGGAGCCTGTCACAGGTGGCAAAGCGAATGTCACAGAGACAAAAGCGGGATTGCAAAACGCCTCTTAGACTGCAATGACACCCTGCGAATAATAACGAAGGAGTACCCTATGTCTGAATCACAGGTCGCAGTCCTGCCAGGCGTACAGCAGTTTTTAGATAGACATCATGGACTGTGGATTGAAGGCCGTCAGGCTGCGTCCGACAGTGAAAAACGCCTGAACGTGTTTAACCCGGCAACCGGTGAAGTCATTGCCTCAACCGCCGATGCCAGCGTAGCGGATGTCGATCGCGCGGTGATGTCCGGCTGGCGTGCCTTTGTGGCCCGCAGCTGGGCAGGAAAACTGCCCGCCGAACGCGAGCGTATCCTGCTGCGTTTTGCCGATCTGGTCGAACAGCACAGCGAAGAGCTGGCGCAGCTTGAAACCCTGGAGCAGGGCAAATCCATCAACATTTCCCGCGCCTTTGAAGTGGGATGTACCCTGAACTGGATGCGTTACACCGCCGGGCTGACCACGAAAATTGCGGGTAAAACGCTCGACCTTTCTATTCCGCTGCCGCAGGGCGCGCGCTATCAGGCCTGGACGCGTAAAGAGCCGGTGGGCGTGGTTGCCGGGATTGTGCCGTGGAACTTCCCGCTGATGATTGGCATGTGGAAAGTGATGCCAGCGCTGGCGGCGGGGTGCTCGATTGTGATTAAACCATCCGAAACTACGCCGCTGACCATGCTGCGTGTGGCGGAGCTGGCAAGCGAAGCGGGCATTCCTGATGGCGTGTTTAACGTGGTGACCGGCAGCGGAGCCGTGTGTGGCGCGGCGTTAACCTCTCACCCGCATATTGCCAAAGTCAGCTTTACCGGCTCCACGGCGACGGGCAAACAGATTGCCCGCACCGCCGCAGATACGCTGACGGGCGTGACCCTGGAGCTGGGCGGTAAAAACCCTGCCATCGTCCTGAAAGATGCCGACCCGGTCTGGGTGATTGAAGGGCTGATGACCGGCAGCTTCCTCAACCAGGGGCAGGTGTGCGCGGCAAGCTCGCGTATTTACATTGAAGCACCGCTGTTCGACACCCTGGTGAGCGGTTTTGAGCAGGCGGTTAAATCCCTGAGCGTGGGCCCGGGTATGTCGCAACAGGCGTTTATTAACCCGCTGGTGTCACGTGCTCACTGCGACAAAGTTCAGACATTCCTGGATGAAGCGAAGTCGCGCAATGCGGAGCTTATCACCGGTAACCGTGGCCCGGATGGGCAAGGCTATTATGTATCGCCAACGCTTGTGGTGAACCCGGATGCGGGCCTGCGCCTGACGCGTGAAGAGGTGTTTGGCCCGGTGGTTAACCTGGTCCGCGTGGCTGATGGTGAAGAGGCATTACAGCTGGCGAACGATACGGAATACGGGCTGACGGCAAGCGTCTGGACTCAGAATATGAGTAAAGCGCTGGAGTACACCGACCGACTCCAGGCAGGCACCGTGTGGGTGAACAGCCATACGCTTATCGACGCTAACCTGCCGTTTGGCGGCATGAAGCAGTCGGGCACCGGGCGCGATTTCGGCCCAGACTGGCTGGATGGCTGGTGTGAGACGAAGTCGGTATGTGTGCGGTATTAATAAACTTTTTTAGGTTTTGCAGGCCGGGTAAGGCGTAGCCGCCACCCGGCATTTTTTAATGGGCCCACCGGTCCCGCCCGGCCTCTTTCGCCCGGTACAGCGCCGCGTCGGCGCGGGCGATAATCTCCGTCCCGGCCAGACCCTCCACCATGGACGCAATGCCCATGCTGACGGTAACCACGCCGCTCACTTTCGAAGCACTGTGCGGGATTGCCGCCGCACGTAGCCCGTCCTGAACGCGTACTGCAACCTGTTCTGCCATGTTTTCAGGGCAGTCGAACAGGATCACCACAAACTCCTCGCCACCATAACGAGACACAACATCGTGCGGCGTACGCACCGATTTTTTCAACACCTGCGCCACGCGCGTCAGGCAGTCATCACCGGCCTGGTGACCATAAGTGTCGTTATAAAGCTTGAAATAATCGACATCGAGCATAATCAGTGAGAAGGCTTTGTTCTGATCAACCGCGTTCTCCAGCACGGTTTCCATCGCCCGCCGGTTTGCCGTCTGGGTTAAGGCATCCAGATGCGCCAGCGCATCGAGCCGCAGAATTAAACGCTGGTTCTGCTGGTTACGCCGCCAGGCCTCTTCGAACCAGCTCAACAGGATATAGCGCCCGCAGATCAGGATAAGGGTAAACACAAGCCAGATGACAGCAAAGCGCAGATTAACGCCCTGGTTCAGGGCGATACTCGAAACGGGCAGGCTAAGCCACAGCGGTATGACAAAAGCCAACAGCCCTGAAGGGTAAAAATAGAGCGCCGTCATGCCGGCTAAAAGCAGCACAACGAAGATGGGCCACGCGTGAGGAAGCTGTACGATGGCGATTAACAGATACCCGCAGAGCGCCCACAGCAAGCTGCAAATAAACAACACGATGCTGATCCCGGCGATATGTCGCCAGGTCATGATCAGCAGGGCCGCCGAAATAATGATGATCCCCAGCATTGAGGTGTCCACCATCAGCGCCAGATGTTGCGTCGTTCGGAGCAGAGTGTCGACATCACCAAACAATACGTTGCGCAGCAGGAGCATGAGCGCGAAGCTCACGTTCACAAATGCCAGCCACGGCAGGTTCATTGCCAGGCCGTGACGCACCATCGATTTACGGGTAGGCCAGGTGGCAAGATCGGGCGTTGTGTTTTGTCTTTTTTCCATAGCGGCCAGTGTCCCCATCCAAAGGGAGAAAGTGAAAATAGCGGGCGGGCAGTACCGCTCGTTTATACGTTACGGTGTCACAATGCTAAGTCTGAATTCAAGGTTATCTAAATATTGCGGAATAGTACCCGGTTTGACCGTGTAGCAAGAGATAAAAAAAAGAAGACAAGAATAACTATAATCGGGGGAATGCGTTCGGCAACTGACTGAATGGAAAAGAAACAAAAAAGCCGGGTTTGGTGCCCTAATGTCAGTCAGTTAAGCGATATTAAGCCACTCTGTTATTTTAGTGGCATCGTTCCGTTCACTCAGACTTTCATGCTACCTGTATAATCCGCTGCGGTGAACGTGTTAAGGGGGCTATCGCGCCCCCTTAACAATCCCGTCTCCCGGCAAAGAAAATCGCCGCTTCGCGGTGCCCTCAGCTTATTCCTTCCGGCTTTTCGGGGACGGGCGGAGGCAACGTCCCTGTAAATCCGCCCTCGCCGCGCATCCCTGCGCGTCGCCCCGGCCTACAGGAAACGCTTCGGCGATTTTCAGCCGGACTCACGCTCACTCAGCCTTCTGTGCGGTCTGAAAATGGCACGGACGTTGAGTCCCGCAGAAATCGGCGAACCGGAGACCGGATGACAAGGGCTGGACGCCAGGGATGGCGGCCAGAGGCGAATCGAGACAGGCTGTCGAGTTGAGCCGACCGCAGGCAGAGGGTCGGGAGGTGAGCGCAGTGCGAAGCACCGATTTCGTTGCGGGCCGCGGGGATTGATAAGGGAGCCGCGGTGGCTCCCTTATCCCGTTCACGTGTTCTGAACGAATTATTTTCTGCGGGTATTAAGGTGAACGGAACCTTCCACCGCGCTTAACAGACAAGCATTAGGCATGGTGCCCGGCTTGTCTGAGGTTACTTATCGTCTTTTTTCTTGCCGAGGGTTGGCGTCTCGTCAAAGAAGTTCCACGGTTTCAGCAGGGTGTGAACCCATTCCGTTGGCATGATTGGCCACTCTTCGGCACGGGCAACATGGGTTGTCCCCGTCGTCATCCAGACCACATCATCCTCATTGTTAAGCGACTCGTTATCCTTGCTGTACTGACCCAGACCAGTATCGTGGGTTGAACGGTTCGGGAATTTCCCTTCCGGGTACATCTCGTTTGGATGATAGCGCGTGACCCACAGCTGTTTATCCATAAAGCTCAGACGATGGTAAATCCACTCATCCGGTGCAAATTTCGCCCCGGTGGCAACCGGGTGAGTACCGCCTGCATACGGGATAATCTGGTACGACACCGGGTTACCCATGCGGTTCTCTTTGCTGGTATTGCTCAGCAGACGGATGGTGCCCGGGTCAAACTTCTGCGCGGCCTGCTGTTCGGTATCAATATTGTACTGGTTAATCTGCATGGTACTGGTACGTGGGCCACCTGCTGTGTTTGGCTTCACTTCAGGATCCATTGCCACCAGACTGTTGTTGGTGCCATCCACATCCATATCCAGACGGAAGTTATAGATATGCTGGTGGGTGGTGCCGACGATGTTATGGTCGATCAGCGTGCCGTATTTGGTGTCGTCTTTGGCGGTGGCATCATGCATGGTTTTCGCCAGCACGCCTTTCACCGCTTCAATCCCGGTTGCACCGGCATCAATACCGATGGTGCCGTTTTCGTGGAACACCCAGTCAAAGATATAGTCGTAGTTACCCACGGTACTGACCCAGCGCACGACCAGCTCACGGCGTTCGGTGCTGACGTTCGGCTGACCCATCTCCTGATGCTTGTACTCAGGGCCCGCGTAACGCTCGAAAATGGCGATAGCGCGAGGGATTTCCATCGGTGCACCGGTGTAGTCCGGGATGGTTTCATTCAGCAATACGGCGTTAGACGGAACGTCTTTGCCGCGCACCAGCGGGGAGGTCAGGGTGCCCATACCGTAGTCACCGGAATCCAGATACGCTTTGAAGTACCAGCCCACGTCCGGGTCGCCGTAAGGCACAATCATCCCACCCAGAGAACCTTCGTACATGATCTGGCGTTTTTTGCCGTTATCGTTGTAGGTCACGGTTGAGATAACTGGCCCCACGCGGGAATCCAGACTCAGATGGAAATCCCAGTTCTGCCAGTGCACCATGTCACCGGTAATGGTGTAGTTCTTGCCTTCTGGCTCAATAATCTCGAGTGGTTTTTTCGGCGTCTCTACACGGTCGCGGCCATCATACGGGCGCGGCGCCATTGGCACCGGCACCACGGCACCTTCTTCGATTTTCTGGATTTTCTTCTGTTCCAGGTCGACAACGGCCACCAGGTTTTCAATCGGGTGCGCCCAGTAGTTACCGTCACCGGTATCGAGGTAGCTCACCACTTTCAGCAGGCGGTCTTCCTGTTTTAAACCGTCTTTGCCGTCAAAGTAGCCGACGGTCAGCGGGGTGGTGATCACTTTCTTCGGATCGGTTACGCCGTGCTTTTTCAGCGCCTCAACGTATTCCGGGCTGTCATTGATAATCTGCTGTACGGCGGTGAAGTCATCAAGCAGCACCATACCGTGCGCATCTTTGATAGGCTCCCAGCTCAGCACTTTTTTGTCTTTCAGATCAACCAGGCTTTCAATGACGTGTTTACCGTCAAGCATAGTGACTTGCGCCTGGCGAGGGGAATCCACTGCCGTGCCATTCAGTACAAAGTCCCAGACTTTGGCTTTTTCCGGCTCGGCCAGCGCAATCTGGGTGAAGCGGGTATTGGGTTTAAAATCCGCAGAGGATTTAACAATCTCTACGGCTTGCTTAATTTCATCGGCAGATAACGCATTCAACGGGTGAGGGCGTTTCTCTACCTGGAAGGTCTGGTCGAGGCCGGACTGGAAAACATCGTTGATGAAGGTATCAGAGATAAAGGCTTTTTTGCCCTTCATCACCACTGGCACCTGCAATTTCAGGATTTTGCCGTTGACGATAGCCGTTTTCGCACCTGGTTTGACCTTCACAAATGCACCGTCTTTGGCGATGGTGAACATCTGCGCATAATCGTCCCACTGCACATCCGCGCCAAACTCCTGAAGCGTTTTGTCCATCGGAACCATGTGCGCCTCACTGCCGTGGGCGAAAACAGGGGTTTGCCAGGCGCAAATCAGAGCAACTGCCATGGCCAGTGCCGTTTTACGGGCAGAAAAAGAAGAGTTGCTTCCCATCGTTGACCTCATTTTGTTTTGTTGTGTTTTTTGTGTTGTGCCAGCGTTATCCTGGCAGGGCTGGGTGAAAAGCGTTTGCCTGCATCTGCCAGGTTATTTGTCAGTCTTGCCAGGTTAAAAAAAGACCGGGGGTAAATCACATCCCCGGTCAAAGTGCGTAACGTCTTACTCTGCAAAATCGCCTTGCTGGCGCGCGACCAGCGTCAAAATGGAATAAAGGGCAACGGCTTGCTGATGCTGATTGAAGATCTCAACCGCCCATTCCACCACGCCTGTCGGTTTTTCATCGGCGGCACGTTGTTTTTTCAGCGTTTTGCGTTTGCAGGTCAGGCGAACCTGAATGGTATCGCCCGGCTTGACCGGCTCGATAAAGCGCAGGTTTTCCATGCCGTAGTTGGCAATCACCGGCCCCACGCCCGCATCCACAAACAGACCCGCAGCGGCGGAAATCAGGAAATAACCGTGGACCACGCGTTCGCCGAAAATAGACTCCGCCGCACCAATCTTGTCCATGTGAGCGTAGAAATGATCGCCGCTCAGGCAGGCAAAGTTGACAATATCGGCTTCCGTCAGGGTACGGCGCGGTGTCAGCAAGCTATCGCCAGGCTGTAACTCCTCGAAGTATTTGCGGAACGGATGTACCCGGTCTTCCTGTACCTGCGCACCGCGAACCCACTGTTTACCAATAGCCGCCAGCATCGAGGGGCTGCCCTGAATGGCCGTGCGTTGTAGGTAATGTTTTACCGCCCGCAAGCCGCCCAGCTCTTCACCGCCGCCCGCGCGTCCCGGGCCGCCGTGAACCAGCTGCGGCAGCGGAGAACCGTGCCCGGTAGACTCTTTGGCAGACTCTTCGTTGAGGATCTGAATGCGCCCGTGAGCGCGCGCCGCGCCGGCAATAAACTGGCGGGCGATCGCTATATCTGCCGTCACCAGCGTCCCGGCCAGGCTACCGCCACCGGCGCGGGCAAGCTGCATGGCGTGGTCGGCGGTGCGGTATGGCATCAGTGTGGCAACCGGGCCAAAGGCCTCGGTGGAATGCACCGCCGGGCTTTCATCCGGCTGTGGGCAGAACAGCAGGGTTGGCGGGAAGAACGCGCCTGCCGCCTGCATATCCGCTTTACCCCCCAGACGCACCTGGCAGCCTGCGGCAATCAGCAGATCCACCTTTTCCTGCACATCTGCGCGCTGTTCGTGGTTGACCAGCGCGCCCATTTTCACGCCTTCCTGTGCCGGGTCGCCCACCACCACGTTTTCCAGGCGGGTAATCAGCGCCTGGCTCACGGCATCGACCTGGCTTTGCGGCACAATGATGCGGCGAATGGCGGTACATTTCTGCCCGGCTTTGGCGGTCATTTCACGCACCACTTCGCGGATAAACAGCGCAAACTCGGGCTGTTCCGGCGTTACATCGTCGCCCAGCACGCAGCAGTTCAGTGAGTCTGCTTCCATGGTGAATGGAATGGAGTTGGCGACAATATTCGGGTGCACGCGCAGGCTCTGGCCGGTACTGGCGGAGCCGGTAAAGGTCACCACATCCTGGCTGTCGAGCTGGCTCAGCAGATCTCCGGCACCGCCGCAAATCAGGCTGATTGCCCCATCGGGTATCAGGCCGCTGTCGATGATAGATTTCACCATCGCCTGCGTTACCTGCGCGGTGGCGGTGGCGGGTTTGATAATGGCGGGCATCCCGGCAAGCCAGGTCGGCGCCAGTTTTTCCAGCATTCCCCAGCAGGGGAAGTTAAAGGCGTTAATGTGTACCGCCACACCGGATTTGGACGTTAAGACGTGGCGTGCGGCAAACCCGCCTTCTTTTGACAGCGGGATCAGTTCGTCTTCCGGCCAAAGTGTGTCGTCCGGCAGTTCGCGGCTGCCAAGGCTTGCGTAGGTGAAGAGGGTGCCGATACCGCCTTCGATATCGACCCAGCTATCGGCTTTGGTTGCCCCGGTTTGTGCCGACAGCGCATAGAACGCGGCTTTCTGGCTCAGCAGGTGTTTTGCCACCGCTTTCAGCATGGCAGCGCGTTCAATAAAGGTCATGGCGCGAAGTGATTCACCGCCGTGCTCAATGGCATAGCGGCGAGCCGCCGCCATATCCAGACCCTCGCTGGTCACTTCCCACAGTGCTTCGCCGCTAATGGCATGATGAATATGGCGCTCACGGCCCCGGCCAGACTGCCAGGCGCCGGACAAGAAGCTGGCTAACTGCTGCATTTCTTATCTCCAAGTGTTACGTGATTTCACTATAAATACTTTGATCGTGAATCATAAAAATCAAGCGATGTTTTAATGAATTGTTAACATTGTGATCTGGCCTGACGAAACGCCCGTCCATTCTTCTGTGTGCTCCCACCAGGTTTGAAAAGCCTTGCGAGCGATGTCACAAATTACACAAACATTTCTTGGGGTTATATTTAACCTTTGTGTAACTTTTAAGAAACGAAGTGATTCACCATTTCACTTAACGAAACCAGTTAACGAATCATAAGGGTGATGATGTGACACAAGAACAACGCTTTGAGCAGCGCATAGCGCAGGAGACGGCCATCGAGCCACAGGACTGGATGCCCGATGCCTACCGCAAGACGCTGATCCGCCAGATTGGGCAACATGCGCACTCCGAAATTGTCGGGATGCTTCCTGAGGGGAACTGGATCACCCGCGCCCCGACGCTGAGACGCAAAGCGATTCTGCTGGCGAAAGTGCAGGACGAAGCCGGACACGGTTTGTATCTCTACAGTGCGGCAGAAACGCTGGGCTGCGCGCGGGAAGACATCTACCAGAAGATGCTCGACGGTCAGATGAAATACTCCTCCATCTTTAACTACCCGACGCTGAGCTGGGCCGATATCGGCGTAATCGGCTGGCTGGTGGACGGTGCCGCGATCGTGAACCAGGTGGCTCTGTGCCGTACCTCTTATGGCCCTTATGCCCGTGCGATGGTGAAAATCTGTAAAGAAGAGAGCTTCCACCAGCGTCAGGGCTTTGAAGCCTGCATGGCGCTGGCACAGGGCAGCGAATCCCAGCGTCAGATGTTGCAGGACGCCATCAACCGTTTCTGGTGGCCGGCATTAATGATGTTCGGGCCAAACGATGACAACTCGCCAAACAGCGCCCGCAGCCTGGCCTGGAAAATCAAACGCTTTGGTAATGACGAGCTGCGTCAGCGTTTTGTTGATAACACCGTACCGCAGGTGGAAATGCTTGGCATGACCGTACCGGATGCTGACCTGCGTTTCGACGAAGAGAGCGGTCATTACCGCTTCGGTGAAATTGACTGGCACGAATTTGAAGACGTGATTAACGGGCGCGGCGTGTGTAACCACGAACGCCTGGCCGCAAAGCGAAAAGCCTGGGAAGACGGGGCGTGGGTGCGCGAAGCCGCACTGGTGCACGCAGAAAAACAGCGCGCCCGTCAGGTCGCATAAGAGGAAACAACAATGAGCAATGTCTACTGGCCGTTATACGAAGTATTTGTGCGATCCAAACAAGGGTTGTCTCACCGACATGTAGGTAGCCTTCACGCTGCCGACGATCGCATGGCGCTGGAAAATGCACGTGATGCTTACACCCGTCGCAGCGAAGGCTGTTCTATCTGGGTGGTGAAAGCGAGTGAGATCGTGGCTTCACAGCCGGAAGAGAGCGGTGAGTTCTTCGATCCGGCGGAAAGCAAGGTCTACCGCCACCCGACGTTTTACACCATCCCTGATGGCATCGAGCACATGTGAGGTCAGGGATGAAAACAACAACTGCATACGCCCTGCGTCTGGGCGACAACGGCCTGGTGCTTTCACAACGTCTTGGCGCCTGGTGCGGCCATGCGCCAGAGCTGGAAATTGACCTGGCGCTGGCCAACATCGGCCTTGATGTGCTTGGGCAGGCGCGCAATTTCCTGACGTACGCCGCAGAGCTTGAAGGCCAGGGCGATGAAGACACGCTGGCCTTTGGCCGCGATGAACGCCAGTTCCACAACCTGCTGCTGGTGGAACAGCCGAACGGCAACTTCGCCGACACCATTGCCCGCCAGTACTTTATGGATGCCTGGCACGTAGAACTGTTCAGCCGCTTAACCCAGAGCCGCGATCGCCAACTGGCCGCCATTGCCGCGAAAGCGATTAAAGAAGCGCGTTATCACCTGCGCTTTAGCCGTGGCTGGGTGGCGCGTCTGGGAGCTGGCACGGAAGTGTCCGCGCAGCGGATGCAGCAGGCGGTAGACAACCTGTGGCGCTTTACGGCAGAGCTGTTTGAAGCCGATGACGTTGAGCTGGCGCTGATTGAAGAAGGTATCGCCGTCGACCCGCGCGAACTGCGTCAGGGCTGGGAAAGTGAAGTGTTTGCCGGATTACACGAAGCCGAACTGCATGTGCCAGAAGAAGTGGCGTATCGCACCGGCGGCAAGAAAGGGCTGCACACCGAACACCTGGGGCCGATGCTGGCAGAGATGCAATATCTGCAGCGCGTTTACCCGGGCCAGCAGTGGTAAGGAGAGCGGTTATGCAACGTTTCGTCGAGATTGCACCTGCGGAAATCCCGCAAATCTGGTCGCTGTTAAGCCAGATCCCGGACCCGGAAGTACCGGTTCTGACCATCACCGACTTAGGGATGGTTCGCAACGTTACCGCACAGGGCGAAGGCTGGGTGATTGGCTTTACGCCAACCTATTCGGGCTGCCCGGCAACGGAACACCTGCTGGGTGCTATTCGCGAAACGATGACGGCGCACGGTTTTACCCCTGTGCATATCGTGTTGCAGCTTGAGCCTGCCTGGACCACCGACTGGATGACCGCCGATGCCCGCGAGCGTCTTCGCGAATATGGCATCAGCCCGCCAGTCGGCCACAGCTGCCACGCCCATGCACCGGCGGAAGTCAGTTGCCCGCGCTGTGCCAGCACCGACACCTCGCTTATCAGTGAATTTGGTTCGACGGCCTGCAAGGCGCTTTATCGCTGCAATAGCTGCCGTGAACCTTTCGACTATTTCAAATGTATTTGAGGTTGCCATGACAACGTTTCACTCCTTAACTGTGGCAAAAGTAGAACCCGAAACCCGCGATGCGGTGACCATTACCTTTGCGGTCCCACAGGCATTGCAGGAGGCTTATCGCTTTCGTCCGGGGCAACACCTGACCCTTAAAGCCACGCTGGGCGGCGATGAACTGCGCCGCTGCTACTCTATCTGTCGTAGCGTGACGCCTGGCGAAATCAGCGTGGCCGTGAAAGCCATCGAAGGCGGGCGTTTTTCACGCTACGCCCGGGATGAGATCAAGCAGGGCATGGCGCTGGAGGTCATGGTTCCGCAGGGACACTTTGGCTATCAGCCGCAGGCCGAACGTGAAGGCCACTATCTGGCTATCGCCGCGGGCTCCGGGATCACCCCGATGCTGGCGATCCTGTCCGCTACCCTGACCACCGAGCCAAACAGCCATTTCACCTTGATTTACGGTAACCGCAGCAGCCAGAGCATGATGTTCCGCCAGGCGCTGGCTGACCTGAAAGACAAGTACCCGCAGCGCCTGCAACTGGTGTGCATCTTCAGCCAGGAAACCCTCGACAGCGATTTGCTGCACGGGCGTATTGATGGCGAAAAACTTCAGGCGCTGGCAAAGACTCTGATCAATTTCCGCCAGTATGACGAAGCTTTTATCTGCGGCCCGTCGGCGATGATGGACGATGCGGAAGCAACGTTAAAAGCGCTGGGGATGCCGGAAAAAACCATCCATCTTGAACGCTTTAATACTCCGGGCTCTGGCGTGAAACGTACCGTCAGCGTGCAGGCGCAGGGACAAAAAGTCACCGTGCGTCAGGATGGCCGTGACCGTGAAATCACCCTGACCGCCGACGACGAAAGCATTCTGGATGCTGCCCTGCGTCAGGGCGCTGACCTGCCGTACGCCTGCAAAGGCGGCGTATGCGCCACCTGCAAATGCAAAGTGGTGCGCGGCAAAGTGGATATGGCAACCAACTACAGCCTTGAGCCGGACGAACTGGCTGCCGGATATGTGCTGAGCTGCCAGGCGCTGCCGTTAACCGCTGACGTCATTGTCGACTTTGATGCGAAGGGGATGGCATGAGCGAACTGATTGTCACCCGTCATGGCCGTGTGTTGCAGCTCACGCTCAACCGCCCGGCCGCGCGCAATGCCCTGAACAATGCGCTGTTGACCCAGTTGGCCACTGAACTGGAAGCTGCGGCAGTAGATAGCGGTATCTCAGCCTGCGTGATTTACGGCAATGAGCGCTGCTTTGCCGCAGGCGCCGATCTCAACGAAATGGCAGAAAAAGATCTGCCCGCCACGCTGAATGACATTCGCCCCCAGCTGTGGGCACGAATCAACGCTTTTCCTAAACCGCTGATCGCCGCCGTTAACGGCTTTGCACTGGGCGCGGGCTGTGAACTTGCGCTGCTGTGTGATGTGGTGATCGCCGGTGATAACGCCCGTTTCGGGCTGCCGGAAATCACCCTCGGCATTATGCCGGGTGCTGGCGGTACGCAGCGTCTTATTCGCAGCGTGGGGAAATCGCTGGCCAGCAAAATGGTGCTGACCGGTGAAAGCATTACCGCGCAGCAGGCGCAACACGCCGGGCTGGTGAGCGATATCTTCCCTGCACCGCTGACGCTCGAATATGCCCTGAAGCAGGCGGCGCTGATGGCTCGCCACTCGCCGCTGGCGCTACAGGCTGCGAAACAGGCGCTGCGCCAGTCTCAGGAAGTGCCGCTACAGGCCGGGCTGGCGCAAGAGCGACAGCTGTTTACGTTACTTTCAGCCACTGACGATCGCCGTGAAGGTATCGAGGCTTTCTTACAAAAACGCACCCCCGACTTTAAAGGACGCTAATTGTGGAATTTATTCTGAGTCAAGTAGAGCAAGGCGTAATGACCATTACGCTCAATCGTCCGGAGCGTTTAAACAGCTTTAACGATGTCATGCATCAGCAGCTTTCCGAATGCCTGAAACAGGCCGAGCGTGATGACGCCATCCGCTGTTTGCTGATAACCGGAGCGGGGCGCGGGTTTTGTGCCGGGCAGGATCTTAATGACCGCAACGTTGACCCGAACGGCCCGGCGCCGGATCTGGGGATGTCCGTGGAAACCTTCTACAACCCGCTGGTACGCCGCCTGGCGAAACTGCCAAAACCGGTTATCGCCGCGGTAAACGGCGTGGCGGCGGGCGCAGGTGCAACCCTGGCGCTGGGCTGCGATATGGTGATTGCCGCGCGTTCTGCGAATTTCGTCATGGCCTTCAGTAAGCTTGGCTTAGTGCCGGACTGCGGCGGTACCTGGCTGCTGCCACGCGTTGCAGGACGCGCCCGTGCCATGGGGCTGGCGCTGCTCGGCGACAAACTGAGTGCCGAGCAGGCGCAGACGTGGGGGATGATCTGGCAGGTGGTGGATGACGAGCAACTCTCCAGCACCGCCCAACAGATGGCGCTGCACTTTGCTTCCCAGCCGACCTTTGGCCTGGGGCTTATCAAGCAGGCCATCAACGCCGCTGAAACCAATACGCTGGATGCGCAGCTCGACCTGGAGCGTGATTACCAGCGTCTGGCAGGACGCAGCGACGACTACCGCGAAGGCGTGAGTGCTTTCCTGGCAAAACGTACGCCGAACTTCACGGGGAAATAAGATGGTGATGAATATTCGCACTGTTGCCGTGATTGGCAGCGGCACGATGGGCGCCGGGATCGCCGAAGTGGCGGCCAGCCACGGCCATCAGGTCCTGATTTACGACATCGCCTCTACTGCCATTTCGCGCGCCATTGACGGAATCCGTCAGCGCCTGGCCTCCCGTGTGACACGCGGAAAACTGTCTGCGGATACCAGCGATCAAATCCTCGCGCGGCTCATTCCGGTAACCGACATTAACGCGCTTGCTGCGGCGGATCTGGTGATTGAGGCCGCATCCGAACGCCTGGAAGTGAAAAAGGCGCTGTTTGCTCAACTGGCGGAGATTTGCCAGCCGCAGACGCTGCTGACCAGTAATACCTCGTCCATTTCCGTTACCGCGATTGCGGCAGATATTCGTCATCCTGAACGCGTGGCCGGGCTGCATTTTTTCAACCCGGCCCCGGTGATGAAGCTGGTCGAAGTGGTCAGCGGGCTGGCGACATCTCCGGAAGTGGCGGACGAACTGTGTGAGCTGGCAACAAACTGGGGCAAACAGCCTGTGCGCTGCCAGTCTACACCGGGCTTTATCGTTAACCGTGTGGCGCGTCCGTTCTATTCAGAAGCCTGGCGTGCACTGGAAGAACAGGTCGCCGCGCCCGAAGTCATCGATGCCGCGTTACGCGAAGGCGGCGGATTCCCGATGGGGCCGCTGGAGCTGACCGACATGATTGGTCAGGACGTCAATTTTGCCGTGACCTGTTCAGTGTTCAACGCCTTCTGGCAGGAGCGTCGTTTCCTGCCTTCGCTGGTCCAGCAAGAGCTGGTGCTGGCCGGGCGTCTGGGAAAAAAAAGCGGGAAGGGCGTGTACGACTGGAATGGCGATAAACCCCAAGTGAAGTGGCTCGATGCCGTCAGCGACAGTTATAGCCCGATGAACACGCAGCGAAGAAGTGACGGTGTCACAGAAATTGATGAACTGTTGCTGATTGAAACCCAGGGGGAGACCGCCCAGGCACTGGCGCTACGCTTAAACAGCCCGGTGGTGGTGGTCGACCGGATGGAAGGCGACGTGGCGGTGATCGCGGCGGCCGCCAGTAACCCGCATTCGGCGACGCAAAAAGCCATTTTCTGGCTGCAGCAGCAGGGAAAACGGGTGGTGCAGATTGCCGATTACCCTGGACTGCTCATCTGGCGCACGGTGGCGATGATTGCCAACGAAGCGCTGGACGCCCTGCAAAAAGGGGTCGCCAGCGAGAAAGACATAGATACCGCGATGCGCCTTGGCGTGAATTACCCCTGTGGGCCGATTGCCTGGGGCGAACGTCTGGGCTGGCAACGTCTGTTAGCGCTGCTGGAAAACCTGCAACGCCACTATGGCGAGGAACGCTATCGCCCCTGTTCACTGCTGCGCCAGCGTGCGCTTCTGGAGAGTAGCTATGAGTCATAACGCCTGGCACAACGCCCGTACGATGTATGAACAGGATGCCTGCGCGCAGGCGCTGGGTATCGACATTATCGAAATGGACGAAGGGTACGCGGTGGTGACGATGACCATCACCCCGCAGATGCTTAACGGCCATAAAACCTGCCACGGCGGCCAGCTGTTCTCGCTGGCAGATACTGCATTCGCCTACGCCTGCAACAGTCAGGGGCTGGCGGCGGTGGCGTCGGGCTGCTCCATCGACTTTCTGCGTCCGGGATTTGCCGGGGACAAGCTAACCGCCATCGCGCGGGTTAAGCATCAGGGCAAACTGACTGGCGTGTACGACATTGAAATCCAAAACCAACAACAAAAAACGGTCGCTCTCTTTCGCGGGAAATCTCACCGCATTGGCGGCAGTGTGACAGGAGAAGCCTGATGCGTGATGCATTTATTTGTGACGGTGTTCGTACCCCGGTGGGGCGTTATGGCGGTGTGTTGTCGGGTGTCCGTGCCGATGATTTAGGTGCGGTGCCGCTGCGTGCATTGCTGGCGCGCTACCCGCAGCTGGACGCAGAACGCATAGACGATGTGATTTTTGGCTGCGCGAATCAGGCCGGGGAAGACAACCGCAACGTGGCGCGTATGTCCGCGCTGCTGGCCGGGCTGCCGCAATCGGTGTCTGGCACCACGATTAACCGCCTGTGCGGCTCTGGGATGGATGCCATTGGCTTTGCAGCACGCGCGATTAAAGCAGGCGACGGCGATCTGCTGATTGCCGGCGGCGTGGAGTCAATGTCCCGCGCGCCCTTTGTGATGGGCAAAGCGACATCAGCATTTCAGCGTCAGGCGGAGATGTTTGATACCACCATCGGCTGGCGATTTGTGAATCCGCTCATGCATCAGCAATTCGGAACTGACAGTATGCCGGAAACGGCGGAGAATGTAGCTGAATTGTTAAATATTAGCCGTGCCGACCAGGATGCCTTCGCGCTGCGTAGCCAGCAGCGCACGGCGCAGGCTCAACAGAACGGCATTCTGGCTCAGGAAATTGTGCCGGTGCTGGTGGCGGGCAAAAAAGGGACGGTAACGGAGATCAGCGTTGATGAGCATCCTCGCGAGACAACCCTGGAGCAGCTGGCCGCACTGAAAACGCCGTTTCGTAAGAACGGTGTGGTCACGGCGGGGAACGCTTCTGGCGTGAACGACGGCGCAGCAGCGTTGATTATCGCCAGCGAGCAAATGGCGCTGGCACAAGGTTTAGTGCCACGCACGCGTATTGTGGCAATGGCAACGGCAGGCGTTGAACCGCGCCTGATGGGGTTAGGGCCGGTTCCGGCGACCCGTAAAGTGCTGGAGCGTGCGGGGCTAAGTATTAACGATATGGATGTCATTGAGCTTAACGAAGCTTTTGCTTCGCAGGCGCTGGGTGTGTTGCGTCAGCTGGGCTTACCAGATGATGCCGCGCATGTTAACCCGAACGGGGGGGCGATTGCGTTAGGCCACCCGCTCGGAATGAGTGGTGCCAGACTGGCGCTGGCAGCGAGCAACGAATTGCACCGACGCAACGGGCGCTATGCGCTTTGTACGATGTGCATCGGTGTGGGTCAAGGCATTGCCATGATCCTTGAGCGTGTTTGAGCGAATCTACACAAAATCATTCGAGTTGCATCAAGGCGGCAAGTCTGAGTACCCCAGGAGCTTACTTAAGTAAGTGACTGGGGGCACAGACGCAGCCAACGCAGAGGCAGCTCGAAGGATGAAGTGTAACAATGTGAGTATCCTACAATGACAATTAATACAAAGCTTGATCCGATCGAAACCGCGTCCATTGATGAGTTACAGGCGTTGCAGACTGAGCGCATGAAATGGACGCTGAACCACGCTTATCACAACGTGCCAATGTACAAACGCAAGTTTGATGCGGCGGGCGTTCACCCTGACGATTTCAAAGAGCTGGCGGATATCCGTAAATTCCCGTGCACCACGAAACAGGATCTTCGCGATAACTACCCGTTCGATACCTTTGCCGTACCGATGGAGCAGGTGGTGCGTATCCACGCCTCCTCCGGCACGACCGGCAAACCGACGGTGGTGGGTTACACCCAGAATGACATTGATACCTGGGCCAACATTGTCGCCCGCTCCCTGCGTGCTGCTGGTGGCAGCGCGAAAGATAAAATCCACGTGGCCTACGGTTACGGGCTGTTTACCGGCGGGCTGGGCGCACACTATGGCGCAGAACGTTTAGGGGCCACGGTGATCCCGATGTCCGGCGGGCAGACTGAAAAACAGGCGCAGCTTATCCGTGATTTCCAGCCGGACATGATCATGGTGACGCCGTCTTACTGTCTTAATCTGATTGAAGAGCTGGAGCGCCAGATGGGTGGCGATGCCAGCCAGTGTTCCCTGCGCGTGGGCGTGTTTGGTGCCGAGCCGTGGACACAGGCCATGCGCCGCGAAATCGAAAAACGTCTGGGCATTACCGCGCTGGATATTTACGGTCTGTCAGAGGTGATGGGCCCGGGCGTGGCGATGGAATGCATTGAAACCGCCGATGGCCCGACAATCTGGGAAGATCATTTCTACCCTGAAATTGTTAATCCGAACGATGGCACGCCGCTGGAAGATGGCGAGCTGGGCGAACTGCTGTTCACCACGCTCACCAAAGAAGCATTGCCGGTGATCCGTTATCGCACCCGAGACCTGACCCGCCTGCTGCCCGGTACGGCACGCACTATGCGGCGTATGGACCGGATCAGCGGTCGCAGCGACGATATGCTGATTATTCGTGGCGTAAACGTCTTCCCATCGCAGCTGGAAGAGGAGATCGTCAAGTTTGAGCACCTGTCTCCGCACTACCAGCTGGAGGTGAATCGTCGTGGTCATCTTGATTCGCTTTCTGTGAAGGTCGAGCTTAAAGAGAGTAGCCTGACGTTGACCCACGAACAGCGCTGTCAGGTGTGCCATAACCTGCGCCACCGCATTAAGTCGATGGTGGGGATCTCAACCGACGTGACTATCGTGAACTGCGGCAGTATTCCGCGCTCCGAAGGCAAAGCCTGTCGCGTGTTCGACCTGCGTAAAGTGGCGGCCAACGGCTAACCGTAACCCCTCTTTCCTGGGGAGAGAGGGGTGCTTTAAAACTGTGCTATGATTCATCCAGGAAAAAAATCACAACAGAATGAATCACATGAATAAACTCGACGCCTTTATCCAGCACGCTGTTAGCTCGGTTCCCATCAGTGGTACTTCGCTTATTTCTTCCCTTTATGGTGATGCGCTTTCCCATCGCGGTGGCGAGATTTGGCTTGGAAGCCTTGCCGCGCTGCTCGAAGGGATGGGCTTTGGCGAACGTTTTGTGCGTACCGCGCTGTTTCGCCTCAACAAAGAGGGCTGGCTGGATGTGTCCCGCATCGGGCGTCGCAGTTTTTACCGCCTGAGCGATAAAGGGTTAAGGCTGACCCGTCGCGCGGAAAATAAAATCTACCGTGCCGAGTTGCCCGCCTGGGACGGTAAATGGCTGTTGTTATTGTCTGAAGGGCTGGACAAAACCACCCTTGCTGATGTGAAAAAACAGCTGATTTGGCAAGGGTTTGGCACGCTGGCCCCGAGCCTGATGGCGTCTCCCTCACAGCATCTGGCCGATGTGCAGTCGTTGCTGCATGACGCGGGTGTGGCGGAAAACGTTATCTTTTTTGAAGCGCATTCACCGCTGGCGCTTTCCCGGGCGGCTCTGCGCTCGCGCGTGGAGGAGTGCTGGCAGCTAACAGAACAGAATACGATGTACGAGGCGTTTATCGACTCATTCCGCCCGTTGCTACCGCTGCTAAAAGAGGCCGCGCCGGAAGAGCTGACGCCGGAACGTTGCTTCCAGATCCAGCTGTTACTGATTCACTTTTATCGTCGTGTGGTGCTTAAAGATCCGCTGCTGCCCGAGGAGTTGCTCCCGGCGCACTGGGCAGGGCAAAGCGCAAGACAGTTGTGCATTAATATCTACCAGCGCGTAGCGCCGGGGGCGTTGGCGTTTGTCAGCGAGAAAGGTGAAACCTCGGTAGGCGAATTGCCTGTGCCTGGCACGCTCTATTATCAACGCTTTGGTGGCCTGAATATCGCATAAGGAGTGGGGATGCCTGTTTATCAAATTGACGGCCTGACGCCGGTGGTGCCTGAAGAGAGTTATGTTCATCCGACCGCCGTGCTGATTGGCGATGTGATCCTGGGCAAAGGGGTTTACGTTGGCCCAAATGCCAGCCTGCGCGGGGACTTTGGCCGTATCGTGGTGAAAGATGGGGCCAATATCCAGGATAACTGCGTGATGCACGGCTTCCCGGAACAAGACACCGTGGTGGAAGAGGACGGGCATATCGGCCACAGCGCCATTTTGCATGGCTGCGTCATCCGGCGTAACGCGCTGGTGGGCATGAACGCGGTGGTGATGGACGGGGCCGTGATCGGCGAAAACAGTATCGTGGGTGCCGCGGCGTTTGTGAAAGCGAAGGCAGAGATGCCAGCAAACCATTTGATTATTGGCAGCCCGGCGAAAGCGATACGTGAACTTAGTGCTCAGGAAATTGAGTGGAAAATGCAGGGAACACGGGAATATCAGGTTCTGGTTGAACGCTGTAAGCTGACCATGCACCAGGTCGAGCCGCTGCGTGAGGAAGAGCCAGGCCGCAAACGGCTGGAGTTTGATGAGAATTTACGTCCGAAGTCGGCGGGGTGAGGGCGTTAGTTTGTTATTTTGAGGTCTGCTTTGTGCTGTGAGTTCAATGGGCCGATGCAACGCTATCCAATCCGGCAGCTGGCTTCGTGCCAGGAACAGACATTGCTCGGTTTGTACCGCTATTCCTGATAGCTCTGCTCTGATGCTACACTCCTTGCAAGTCTCATTACTCAAACGAATATATTTATGACCGCTGCTGATTTCAAACGCCCTAAACTGGAACTCCCTGACGGGGCAGACAAACTGCTGCTGCACTCTTGCTGTGCTCCATGTTCAGGTGAAGTGATGGAGGCGATCCAGGCCTCGGGAATCGAATACACCATCTTTTTCTACAACCCGAACATTCATCCTCAGAAAGAGTATTTGATTCGTAAGGATGAGAATATTCGCTTTGCTGAACAACACGGCGTACCGTTTATCGACGCAGATTACGACACGGACAACTGGTTTGAGCGCGCCAAAGGCATGGAATGGGAACCCGAGCGTGGCATCCGCTGCACCATGTGTTTTGACATGCGTTTTGAGCGGACTGCGCTGTACGCCGCTGAAAATGGTTTCAGCGTGATCAGCAGTTCGCTGGGCATTTCGCGCTGGAAGAATATGCAGCAAATCAACGAGTGCGGACAGCGAGCCGCCGCGCATTATCCGGGCATGGTGTACTGGGATTATAACTGGCGCAAGCAGGGCGGTTCGTCCCGCATGATTGAAATCAGCAAACGCGAGCAGTTCTATCAGCAGGAGTACTGCGGTTGCGTTTATTCACTGCGTGACAGCAACCTGCACCGCAAATCCCAGGGCCGTTCTCTTATCAAAATCGGTCAGCTTTACTACGGTAAGGAAGAAGGGCAGGACTAATTTGATTTCATGCCTTCTGGGGCATGGCTGCGCTTGTGTATACTGTACTTCAACCGTAACTCGGTCAGATAATTCGGGTACATACCCCCACCACATAGGTGGCAGGGGGTAATCATAATGTCAGCCGGTCTGCCCGCGAATAACGTAGCGGGCTTATGTCGCTATTTTTTAGGCGTGATTTTCGTCACTGAACCTGTTTGAGCTTTATCCCCGGCAGTACCATACATGGACACCAGATAAACGGCACCATCAGGCGCGGCGGTCAGGTGGTTTGGCGTTTCATCCATCGGGATATTAGCGACCAGTTTACCGTCCTTGTCCAGAACAGCTACGGTCCCGCCCGCACGGGTGGCGGCGAAAACCTGCGACGTCACAGGATCCCAGACGACAGATACGCCCCCGGCACCAATGTAAGTATCAGCGATGACCTTGCCTTGCGCATCAAGAACCACGACATTGTTCGTCTCCTGGGAAACGACGTACAGACGGCCGGTCTTCGGATCGCGAGCGATGTCGGTTGCGCCTTGCGCCTCAGGTACTTTCACCGTCGTGCTCTTGCCCGTTTTAAGATCAATCCAACCTACCCATGGCGTATCGCGGCTGACGCCATAGAGTTTCCCACCAGCACTGTCGAGGGCAAGATCGGTATTGTTAAACAGGCTTTTGCCACGCTCTACCACGAACTCCAGTTGACCGATGTGTTCCAGCGTTTTTGTGTCATATACCTCGATAAAACCGGTCAATGCTGCGCTGACATAGGCCCGATTGTGGGCTTCATCAACAATCACATCGCGTGGATGTGCGACAGATCCCTCGGGAAAGACTTTCACAACGGAAAGGGTCCTGGCGTCATAGACGGTCACCGTCTCGGCAAGCGTGTTCGTCGTCCAGACATGATGATGGACATTATCAACACCGACGCCGAAGACACCAATCTGCTCACCCTTTTTGTCTTTAGGCAGCGTAGCCTCTGCTTCGACAGCCAGCGTTGCGGCGTTCAGTCTCATCAGGCGGCTACCATCCTTTGGGCCGCGAGCAGAGGTCACGAACAGCTTCCCGTCGACCGAAATTGCCGACTGATAAGCCCGCTCACCGACGGGAACGGTTTGCAGCCTGAAAGCTTCGGTGTTTTTCGGGGGAACAACCTGGGATAATTTCAGCATAACCTGCGAAACGCTCGCGGGATTCTGCGTGATCACAGTGAGTGGATGAAGGCCTGTAGCAGCATCAGCCGGAACGTTTAACGGAATAGTGAGGTTTCCCTTCTCGTCGGCGGTCAGTGGTTTCGGTGTCAGGACTTCAGTACCATTCAGCATGGTGACGGTCGCCCCCGCTTGCAGGCTCTTAATGGTTATAACCGTTTTATCTCCGGGTTTAACAGGAACTTCCCGTGATCCGGCACGGATACTTCCCGGAAAGGTCGTGCTGGCGGCTACCCATTGGCTATCGGCGTATGCCGTTGTGGCGGTTGATATCGCAATAGTGGAGGCCAACAGCATTGTTCGGACTGAAATTCTTCTCATCTTATCTCCATAAACTGTATTGATGCTGCATCTCAATGCAGCCACAGGTTATTCCCCACGTACTGCGTCTTACCTTCCGCCATGAGAAATATGTCTTGTTATAAGCGCATTCAACATACCACAAGAATGCAAATAATTATCATTACTGTTTTTGGTATTATCTTAAATGCAGAGGGTGTTTGATGTAGGAGGATGAACGAGTCGTTCGCAAGAAAACCAGTGGGTTGGGCAATGTCGCTTTCACCGGACAGCAGACTCACCATGAAAAACTCACGGTAAGTCCGTGGGCGTGATGTTCCACAGCGATCAGGGTAACCATTATGCGAGCATAGTTTGTTAGCGTTATCAATGTGGAGTTAATAATCTGTTTTAAGGTATGAATGCAGTGTTATTGATTTTTGTGTATGTTTTCTTGGTTTAACTAACCGGATTTTGGATTTATATAAGAATAACCGTCTGCTTTTCATTTTTAGAGTGGAGCATAATTACGCTATTTGAATTTTGTCCAGTGAAAAATAAAATTATTATGTTGCAAGTTACCTAAATTGACGCTTATTTGAAAATCTTTGTGTATGACGCGCGATGAAATTAACCCAAAAATGTACAGCTCCTGTTTTATGAATTTTACTTAAATAACAATAGCTTTATTTGTTTCATTTGAAAGTCTATTTTTCCCCTATTGTACAGAAACCTTATAAATTTTCTTATTTGCAACACCTTATTAACATTGTGGGTGTAGTGACATTTTAATCATTTTGTTATGCTGCTAACGAGTTAAAAAAATAAGTAAATTCCTAATTTAAATTGCTATCTGGTCGACTCTCATTCTCACTTGAAATGGGGTGGGGCAATTTCATCTTAAATTTAGCCAAAATGGAGAGACAAATATTTGTCTATTTATCACTACCTATTTGGGGGTGGTTGTTCGTCAGCGCTCAGAGTCAGGGGGGGTAAAATGACTATATTGCAAAATTACATGTTATTGAGAATATCAGTCGCTGTAGCCTTTATTACATTGGCGGTGAACACGGCTTGTGCCAATAGCAGCCTGGCGGGTATTGCGCCGATTGCCGGAACCACCTTAAAAGAAAGTATTCTTTTTGCAATCGATCGCGATCCCTCCGTGAGCTCTCAGGCTGCACAGTTGGGCATTGGCCAGGCGCAAATAGATGAAGCGCGCAGCGGCTGGATGCCGCAAATATCATTAAACGGCAGTACTGGGCACAGCCAAACCACGGATTCCAGCGGCTCGCTGCGCAATTCGGCCGCATGGGGTTTGAGCCTGACGCAGCTGATTTATGATTTTGGTAAAACCAATAACAGCATCAGCCAGTCTTCTGCTCAACGCGACAGTTACCGCTATCAGTTAATGAGCACGCTCTCTGACGTCGCAGAAAAAACGGCCCTCAGCTATGTAGAGGTTAAGCGCTACAGCGATCTATTGCAGGCCGCGAAAGAGAATGTGCAGGCGCTCAAAAACGTCGCGCAGCTGGCAAAGCTGCGTGCGGATGCCGGAGTGAGTTCCACGTCTGATGAACTTCAGACCCAGACGCGTATCGCCGGGATGCAGGCAACGGTAGAGCAATACAACGCTGCCCTGAACAGTGCTCGCGCTCGGCTTGGGGTATTAACGGGTATGCAGGCTGAAAACTACGCTCCCGTGCCCGAGTCGTTGGCCGTTGAGCCGGATTCACTTAATCGCATTGATTACTCCGTCATCCCTGTGGTGATGGCCGCGCAGAACATGGAACGTTCAGCACAGTATGGCGTGGAAACGGCGAAATCTCAGCACTGGCCGACCTTAAGCCTGAAAGGGGGGCGTACCCGTTATGAGTCAGACAATCGCTCATACTGGGATGACCAAGTTCAACTCAATATTGACGCACCGCTGTATCAGGGCGGCGCGGTATCGGCACGCGTGCGCCAGGCAGAAGGCGCACGGGCGATGGCATCCTCTCAGGTTGACCAGGCGCGATTCGACGTATTGCAAAAGGCCTCTGTTGCGCAGGCTGACTGGACTGGCGCTCGCGGGAGAATGGACGCTGGACGGCTTCAACTGGAAAGCGCATTACGTGCCCGCGATGTCTACAAAAATGAATATACGCTGAGCAAACGCAGCATTAACGATTTGCTCAGCGTTGAACAGGATGTCTGGGCTGCCACCTCAGCGAAAATAATGGCTGAATATGACGCCTGGAGTTCGGCGATTAATTATGCTTCCGCGGTTGATAATTTAATGCCGATTATCGGAGTCGAGAAAAACGTTGCCGCTAAATTACCTGATTTAAGTTAAAAAAACACGCACCTGCCGGTGCGAAATAAGTCTGAAAATAATGGGTGATTTTTCCCAGGGATAGCTACATCCATCTGGTGGACATATCCACAGGAATCCGTACACCTGCAAGGAGAAGAATATGAGTAACGTAAAAGTTGTTGATGTGATCATTCGCAAAACGGCGGAGAAAACGAAATTAACTGGCGAGGGAAATCTGTCGGTCTCTATTTCGTCACCGAGCGTGATTGAAATCCAGGGTTCTGCGCAGGACGTGGTGCGTTATGTCCGCCAGGGTAAAGATCTCCTCATTTATATGAAAGATGGCAGCGTTATTCGCTGCAATAACTATTTTGTTGAAGATCCTGAAACCCATAACCAGTCAGAACTGGTATTTAACGATAATCAGGAACTCACTCATATTTCTTTTGCCGATACCGGGGAAGCGTCAGGCGTTGCTGTTACCGAATTATCCGCGCAGGCCACACCCATTAGCAGCATTGAACCTTTCCTGGAGCAGGGAAGTGTTTTAAGCGATGCGCCGTGGGGTTGGATTGCTGGTGCAGCGTTAGGAGGCGGCGCGATCGGTGCCCTGCTGGCTAACGGTGGTGATGGTGAAACCAAAACGAAAGTTATTGATAATACGAAAGAAGTAGAAAGCGCTACGCCGACATTTTTACTGACGGATAAAGCGGGTGATAAGCAGGGGGTGCTGAGTGCAAAAGAGGTCACGGATGATAACACCCCAACCTTTAGCGGTACCGGACAACCCGGTGCGACTATTCAGGTTAAAGACAGCAGCGGCAGCACTATTGCCAGCACTATGGTGGGTACGGACGGCACCTGGACCGTAAAACTCCCGACCCAGACGGATGGGGAACATACCTGGTCTGTCGTGCAAATCGACGGCAGTAAAACCACGTCTGCAGGCAGCATCACCGTGACCGTCTCAACGGCCGATGCCACCGTGACGCTCGCCACCACGGCTGTCGACAACGTGATTAACGCCAGCGAACAATCTGCGGGCTTTACGCTTTCCGGCACCAGCAAAAACCTGGCGCAGGGAACGGAACTGACCGTCTCGCTGAACGGCAAAACCTATACCGCAGAGGTGGGCGAAAATGGCGCGTGGAGCGTGAAGGTGCCTGCCGCCGATGCGCAGGCGCTGGCCGATGGCACCTGGACGGTCAACGTCAGCGGTAAAGATGCGGCGGGAAATACTGTGAGCGGCAGCCAGACCATTGGCGTCGACACCGTTGCGCCAACGCTGTCCATCGATACGATCGCTCAGGACAACATCATCAACGCCGCTGAACACAATCAAGCGCTCACGCTGACCGGTAAAACCGACGCAGAAGCGGGCCAGATTGTCACCGTGACGCTGAACGGTAAAAACCACACCGCCACGGTTGGCAACGATGGGACCTGGTCCGTCACGCTGCCCGCCAGCGAGGTGCAGGCCCTGGCGAATGGGAATCACACGTTAACCGTGAACGTCAGTGATAAAGCGGGGAACGGCGCATCAACCAGCGCTGAATTTACCGTTGATACCGTCGCCCCGGTGGTGACGATCAACACCGTAGCCGACGACAATGTCCTCAACACCGACGAGCAGGGGCAGGCTCAGATTATTTCCGGCAAGGCGAGCGGGGCGGCGGCGGGCGATGTGGTCACGGTTACCCTTGGCGGCCAGACCTTCACCGGCGTGGTGCAGGCGGACGGCAGCTGGAGCGTGGGCGTACCTGCGTCCGTGTTGAGCACACTGGGTGAAGGCAGCCACAGTATTTCCGTCTCCGTGACTGATGCGGCGGGTAATACCGGCAGCGCCACCCATGGCATTACGCTCAGCGGCAATCCACCGGAATTCACGATTGACGCCATCAGCCAGGATAACGTCCTGAATGCGCAGGAGGCAATGCAGCCGCTGAGCCTGAGCGGGACCAGCAATCTGCCAAACGGCAGCGCCATCACCGTGACGCTGAACAACGTTAATTATCAGGCCACGGTCGAAAACGGTATCTGGTCCGTTCAGGTGCCGGTTTCCGACGTACTGAATCTGGCGAACACGCTTTACACCGTCAGCGTGAGCGGCACGGACAGCGCAGGCAACAGCGGCTCGGCCGAGGCCAGTCTGCTGGTCGATACCGTGCTGCCGCAGGTCATCATCAACACCTTTGCGGGCGATAATCTGGTCAATAACGCGGAAGCGGCGGTTGATCAAACTCTCAGCGGACGCGTCACCGGCGCGGTGGCGGGCGATACCGTCTCGGTCTCCGTGGGGGGCAAAAGCTACACCGCGACAGTCGGAAGCGATCTGACCTGGAGCGTGAAAATCCCATCCGCTGATCTTCAGTCGTTTGGCGACGGCGATCTGACCTTCAGCGCCTCGGTCACCAATGCGCACGGAAATACCGGTACCGGCGAGCGTGACATCAATATCAATGCCGAGCTGCCTGGATTGCGCGTTAACACGATTTCTGGCGATGACGTGATCAACGCCATCGAACAGCAGCAGGATCTGACCGTGACCGGCTCCAGTACCCATCTGGCGGAAGGCACGCAGATTACTGTCACCATCAACAACGTTGACTATGCCGCCGTGATAAATGCCAGCGGCAACTGGCAAATTGGTGTTCCTGCATCTGATCTTCAGGCCTGGACGGCAGGGTCTATTACGGTGAACGTCAGCGCGCAGGACGCGTGGGGCAATACCGTTTCTGCGCAACACCCTATCGAACTGGATCTGAACGCCGTAGCGGTCACCATTGATACCATTAGCAGCGATGACATGCTGAACGCGGCCGAAAAAGGCGCGGATGTTACGCTGTCGGGTCAGACGCAGGGTGTGGAAGCCGGTCAGACCGTGGTGATTAAATTTGCCGAGCAAACCTTTACCGCACAGGTGCAGCAGGATGGTTCCTGGAGCCTGACCGTTCCGGCCAGCGCCATGGAAACGCTGATTGACGGACGTGCGCAGGTGAGCGTGAGCGTCACCAATGTCAACGGCAATAGCGCAGAAGCTTCGCGCATTGTCACTGTCGATACGCTGCCACCGACTATCACGCTGGACAACCTGACGTCCGACAACATCATCAATGCGGCGGAAGCGCAGCAGGATCTGGTCGTCAGCGGCAGCAGTAATGCCCAGGCGGGACAGACCGTCACCGTGACGCTGAACGGTAAATCTTACCAGACCACCGTCCAGACGGACGGAACCTGGACCTTGAACGTACCGGCCGCCGACGTAGGTGCGCTGGCTGATGGCACCGTCACCGTGACAGCAACGGTCAGTGACGTGGCGGGCAATAGCAGCAGCGCGGATCGCGTGGGGCTGGTGGATGCCACCGTACCGCAGGTGACCATCAACGACTTTGTCACCGACACCAACACCGTCAACCAAATCGCCCATTCTCAGGCGCAGATCCTGAGTGGCTCCGTCACCGGGGCGGCTGCAGGTGATTTGGTCACCATCACCATCAATAGTGTGGATTACACCACGGTGGTGGATGCTGCGGGTAACTGGAGCCTCGGATTGCCTGCGTCTGTTATACAGGGGCTGGCTGACGGTACCTTGACCATTAACGTCTCTGTGACCGACCAGTCCGGTAATACTGGCAGCAACACGCTGGACGTGGTGGTGAACACCATGACCCCGGAAATCGGTATTAATACTCTGGCGGCGGATGACGTGATCAACGCCACTGAAAAAGGCGAAGAACTGCTGCTTTCCGGGACCAGCAACCAGCCGGAAGGGACCACCATCACCGTGACCCTGAACGGTATTAACTACATCGCCACCACCGATGCCAGCGGTGGCTGGAGTGTCACCGTGCCTGCGTCTGCGGTTAGCGCGCTGGGCGAAGCGAGTTATACCGTGACGGCGAGTGTCACCGACAATGTGGGCAACAGCGCCTCTGCCACGCACGATGTGCTGGTGGACAGTTCGCTGCCGGTGGTCACCATCAATACGCTCGCAGGCGACAACATCGTCAACGCGGCAGAAGTGGCAGCAGGGCAAACCCTGACCGGTAAAGTAAGTAACGCGGCCGCGGGCGATACCGTCACGATTACCCTCGGCGGGCAGACCTATACCGTCACCGTACAGGACGATCTCACCTGGAGCCTGCCGTTAACCGAAAGCCAGTTAACCGCGCTCGGTAACGGCGACCTGATCGTCTCGGCCAGCGTTACCAACGCGCACGGCAATACCGGCTCTTCTTCCCTGGACTTCGTCATTGACGCTCAGCTGCCAGGCCTGCGTATCGATACCGTGGCCGGTGACAACGTGATTAACGTCATTGAACACGCGCAGAACCTGATTGTGTCCGGTACCAGCACCGATCTGGCGGCGGGCAGCATCGTCACCGTGACCATTAACGGCAAAGCTTATTCAGCTACGATCCTGGCGGACGGCTCCTGGCAGGCTGCGGTTCCTGCGGCGGACGTGTCCCAGTGGGCAGACGGCTCAATCACCATCAGCGCCAGCGCGCACGATGCCTCCGGCAACCCGGTGAACATTGGCACCGTCGTGGATGTCGATCTCGCCACGGTGGCGATTAGCATCAACAGTGTGACCGATGACAACGTGCTCAATGCGGCAGAAAAAGGCCAGGATCTGGTGCTCTCCGGCAGTTCCTCTAACGTTGAAGCGGGTCAGACCGTCACCATTACCTTCGCGGGTAAAACCTATACCACCACGGTCGATGCCGACGGCAACTGGACGGCGACTGTGCCTTCTGCGGATCTGGCCGGACTGAAAGAGGGCGACGCCAGCGTGCAGGTCAGCGTGACCAACGTGAACGGCAACTCGGCCTCGACAGCGCAGGAATACAGCGTGGATACCACCGCACCAGCGGTGACCATTAACACCATCAGCACCGACAATATGCTGAATGCAGCCGAGGCGGCGCAGGATCTGACCCTGAGCGGCACGTCCACTGCCGAAGCCGGTCAGACGGTCACTGTGACCTTTAACGGCCATGAGTACACGACGCAGGTGCTGGCGAACGGCAGCTGGACGCTGGACGTACCGGCCGCGGATCTGGCGGGGATCACCGACGGCAACGCGACGGTCACGGCGACGGTATCCGATAAAGCGGGTAACCCGGCCAGCGCGGGGGCGTCCGTGCTGGTTGACACCACTGTGCCTCAGATCAGCTTTAACATCGTGGCGAGTGATGACATCGTCAATATTGCCGAGCACGGCCAGGCGCTGATCGTCTCGGGTAACGTGAGCGGCGCTCAGGCAGGTGATGTCATCACCGTGACCCTGAACGGCAAAGACTACACCGCAATGCTGGACAGCTCCGGCCGCTGGAGCGTGGGCGTTCCGGCGGCAGACGTGGGTGCGCTGGTCAATGGTGAGCAGATCATCACGGCGACCCTCACCGATAAAGCGGGTAACAGCAGCACCGCGACGCATGAGTTTGACGTCTCTCTGACCGCGCCGGTGATTGCTATCAATACCCTTGCGGACGATGACGTGATCAACGCCACTGAAAAAGGTGAGGATGTCATCCTCTCCGGCACCAGCAACCAGCCGGACGGGACCGCCATCACCGTGACGCTGAACGGCATCAACTACACTGCCACCACCGATGCCAGCGGTAACTGGAGCGTCACCGTTCCCGCGACAAACATCTCGGTGCTGGGTGAAGCCAGCTACACGGTGACGGCAAGTGTGACCGACACCGCAGGCAACAGCGCGAGCACCAGCCACAACGTACTGGTTGATAGCGCACTGCCTTTGGTGACCATTAACCCTGTCGCCACTGATGATGTGATTAATGCGGCGGAAGTAGCTTCCGGACAAACTCTCAGCGGTAAAGTGAACGGCGCCGCGAGTGGTGACACTGTCACGATTAATATCGGTGGCAACACTTATACGGCGACGGTTCAGGACGATCTGAGCTGGTCGGTCAATGTAGCGTCTGATGTCTTAACCGCCATCGGTAACGGCGAACTGACCGTGACAGCCAGCGTCACCAACGGCCACGGTAATACTGGCGTCGGCGAGCGCGACATTACGATTGATGCCAACCTGCCGGGCCTGCGCGTGGATACCGTGGCGGGCGATGATGTCATCAACAGCATCGAACATAGCCAGAACCTGATCATTACCGGGACCAGCGAGGGTCTGGCAACCGGCGCGGTGTTAACCGTGACCATCAACGGCAAAACCTACGCGGCAACGGTGCTGGCGGACGGGACATGGAGTGCAGCCATTCCGGCGGCAGACGTGAGCGCGCTGAACGCAGGCACGATCTCGGTATCCGTCGAAGGCGAGAGCACGGCAGGTAACCCGGTTTCCATCAGCCATGATGTGAAAGTCGATCTGGCGACGGTGGCGATCAGCATTGACGCCATTGCCACCGACGACGTCATTAACGCCGTGGAAAAGGGTGCGGACCTGGTGCTTTCGGGCTCCACGACCAACGTGGAAGAGAGCCAGACCGTCACCATCACCTTCGGCGGTAAGTCCTACACCGCGACCGTGGATGCCGATGGCAACTGGACGGCGACCGTGCCGTCTGCGGATCTGGCCGGGCTGAAAGATGGCGATGCCAGCGTGCAGGTCAGCGTGACAAACGTGAACGGTAACAGCGCGTCGGCAGGCCGCGAATACAGCGTGGACGCCACCGCGCCGACGGTGTCTATCGAGATTGTCAGCGATAACAACATCATCAACGCCGCCGAAGCGCAGCAGGATCTGGTCATCAACGGCGTGACGAATGCCGAAACCGGACAGACCGTGACCGTGACGCTGAACGGCGTGGACTACACCACTACCGTGCAGTCTGGCGGTGGCTGGAGCGTGACCGTACCGTCTGCAGATCTGGGTACGATTGCCGACGGTAACTACACTATCAGCGCAGCCGTATCCGATAAAGCGGGCAACCCGGCCTCGGCGGATCGCGATGTGTTGGTTGATACCACGGTGCCGCAACTGACCATTAACACCGTTTCCGACGACGACGTGATCAACAGCGCTGAGCACGCGCAGGCGCTGATCGTCACCGGCTCCGTGACCGGTGCGGCGGCGGGCGATGTGGTGACCGTCACCATCAATAACAAATCTTACACCGCCACCCTGGATGCCTCTGGCAACTGGAGCGTGGGTGTGCCTGCGGCGGATGTCAATGCACTGACTGCCGGGGATTACACCATCACCGCAGCACTGACCGACAAAGCAGGAAACAGCAACAGTACGACGCACGAGGTTGAAGTCAACCTGACCGCTCCGGTGCTGACCATCGACACCGTGTCCGGTGACAATGTGATCAACAACACCGAGAAAACGCAGGATCTGACCATTTCCGGTACTGCTTCTGGTCTGGCTGCGGGCGCAGTCGTGACCGTGATGCTTAACGGTAAAGCCTACAGCGCCACCGTCGATACCAACGGACAGTGGACAACCACCGTTCCGGCGGATCAGGTCGGTCAACTGGGCGAAGCGCTTTACACCGTCACGGCGTCCGCAACGGATAGCATTGGCAACAGCACCAGTGCGTCACATACCGTGAATGTAGAGTCCGTATTGCCGGGCGTAACCATCAACACCGTCGCGGGCGACGATGTGATCAATGCCGCTGAACTGGGCGCAGGCCAAACCATCAGCGGTACGGTGGTAAATGCGCAAGCAGGTAATACCGTGACCGTTACGATTGGCGGTAACAGCTACACCGCAACGGTGCAGAGCGATCTGACCTGGTCGATTAACGTCCCGTCCGACGTTCTGACCGCGCTGGGTAACGGTGATTTGACTGTGTTAGCCAGCGTCACCAACGACGTGGGCAATTCCGGAACGGGCGAGCGCGACATCACTATCGACGCCAACCTGCCTGGACTGCGCGTGGACACCGTGGCGGGCGATGATGTCATTAACAGCATCGAGCATACGCAAAACCTGATCATCACCGGCTCTAGCGATGGCCTGAACGCAGGTACCGCGCTGACCGTCACCGTCAACGGCAAAACCTATCCGGCAACCGTACTGGCTGATGGTACATGGAGTGCCGCTATCCCTTCTGCGGACGTAAGTGCCCTGGCGGCAGGTACAGTTACCGTCACCGTTGCAGGCCAGAGCAGCGCCGGGAACCCGGTCTCTATCGATCACAACGTGACGGTGGATCTGGCGACCGTTGCCATTAGCATTGATGCCATTGCCTCTGATGATGTGATTAACGCCGCCGAGAAGGGCGTGGATTTGGTGCTTTCGGGTACCACCACCAATGTGGAAGAGAATCATACCGTCAACATCACCTTTGGCGGTAAGAGCTACACCGCGACCGTGGATGCAGACGGAAAATGGACAGCGACCGTCCCATCTGCTGACCTGACGAGCCTGAAGGACGGCGACGCCAGCGTGCAGGTGAGCGTCACCAACACCAACGGTAACAGCGCCTCTGCGGGCCGCGAGTACAGCGTGGATGGCACCGCGCCGTCCGTAACCATCAACACCATTGCTTCTGACGACATCCTGAACGCCACGGAAGCGCAGGCTGACCTGACGGTGTCCGGCACCAGCACCGCCGAAGCGGGCCAGACGGTGACCGTGAGTCTGAACGGTAAAGACTATACCGCAACGGTTGCTGCAAACGGCATCTGGACGCTGAACGTCCCGGCGGCGGATCTGGCAGGATTAACTGACGGCAGCGTCACCGTGACCGCGAGCGTCAGCGACAAAGCGGGTAACCCGGCGTCTGTTGATCACAACCTGACGGTGGACGTCACCGTACCGGTTGTGAGCATCAACACCATTGCAGGTGATGACGTGATCAACGTGGCTGAACACGCTCAGGCCCAGATTATCAGCGGCTCCGCCACCGGCGCGGCAGCGGGCGATAAAGTTACCGTCACCGTTGGCGGCCAGTCTTACACCACCGTACTGGACGCGGCGGGTAACTGGTCCGTGGGCGTACCGGCGAGCGTGATTTCCGGGCTCAGCGACGGCACCGTGACGGTCAGCGTCAGCGTGACCGATGCGGCGGGCAACACTGGCAGCGGCACGCATAACGTGACCGTGGACACTGGTCTGCCGTCCGTGGGCTTTAACGCCATCAGCGGCGATAACGTGCTGAACGCAGTGGAGAAAGGTCAGGATCTGAACGTCAGTGGCACCAGCGCCAACCTTGCGGAAGGCACGGTGGTGACTGTGATCCTGAACGGTAAAAACTATACGGCCACAACGGCGGCGGACGGAAGCTGGAGCCTGACGGTTCCGGCGGCAGATCTGACAGGCCTCGGCGAAGCCAGCTACACCCTGAGCGCAACGGCCACCAACGGCGTGGGTAACAGCGTGAGCAACACGGCGAACCTGCTGGTCGACACCGCACTGCCGACCGTCACCATCAACACCGTGGCGGGCGATAACGTTATTAACGCGGCGGAAGTGGCGGCGGGGCAGACCCTGAGCGGTACCGTGGCGAATGCTGAAGCGGGCAACACCGTGACGGTGTCTATCGGCGGTAACAGCTACACCGCAACCGTGCAGAGCGATCTCACCTGGACCGTAAACGTCCCATCTGACGTACTGACCGCACTCGGCAACGGCAGTCTGAGCGTGACCGCAAGCGTCACCAACGGCCACGGTAACACCGGTACCGGTGAGCGCGAGATCGCTATCGATGCCAACCTGCCGGGCCTGCGCGTGAATACCGTGGCGGGCGACGACGTGGTCAACAGCATCGAGCACGCGCAGAACCTGATCGTTTCAGGCTCCAGCGACGGGCTGACAACGGGCACGGCGCTGACGGTTACCATCAATGGTAAAGACTACGCGGCAACGGTACTGGCAGACGGCACCTGGAGCGCGGCCGTTCCGTCAGCGGACGTGAGCGCGTGGCCGGAAGGCACCATGAAAATCAGCGTCACCGGCGACAGCGCGGCAGGTAACCCGATCACCATCAGCCACGATGTCACGGTGGATCTGGCGACCGTTGCCATCAGCATTGATGCCATCGCCACCGACGATGTGATTAACGCGGCGGAGAAAGGGGCGGATCTGGTGTTGTCCGGCGCGACCACCAACGTGGAAGCCGGGCAGACCGTGACCCTGAGCCTGAACGGTAAAATCTATACCACCACCGTAGATGACAACGGTAACTGGACTTATACCGTGCCGTCTGCGGATCTGGCTGGCCTGAAGGATGGCGACGCCAGCGTGCTGGTGAGCGTCACCAACGTGAACGGCAACAGCGCCTCTGCGGGCCGCGAGTACAGCGTGGATGCCACCGCGCCGTCCGTGACCATCAACACGATTGCTTCTGACGATATCCTGAACGCCGCGGAAGCGCAGGCTGACCTGACGGTGTCCGGCACCAGCACCGCGGAAGTGGGACAGACGGTGACCGTGTCGCTGAACGGTAAGGAATACACCACAACCGTAGGCGCCAACGGCGACTGGACGCTGGACGTTCCGGCCGCAGATTTGGCAGCACTCGGCGACGGCAGCGTTACCGTGACTGCAAGCGTGAGCGACAAAGCGGGTAACCCGGCGTCTGTTGATCACAACCTGACGGTTGACGTGACCGTTCCTGCGGTGACCATCAACACCGTGGCGGGCGATGACGTCATTAACGTGGCCGAGCATTCTCAGGCGCAGATTGTCAGCGGCTCCGCGACCGGCGCGGCGGCGGGAGACAAAGTCACCGTCACTATCGGCGGCCAGACCTACACCACCGTGCTGGACGCAGCGGGCAACTGGAGCGTGGGCGTACCGGCGAGCGTGATTTCCGGCCTCAGCGACGGCACCGTGACCGTTACTGTGTCAGTCACCGATGCGGCGGGCAACACCGGCAGCGGCACGCATAACGTGACCGTGGACACCGGTCTTCCGTCGGTCAGTTTCAACGCCATCAGCGATGACAACGTGCTGAACGCGGTGGAGAAAGGCCAGGATCTGAGCGTTAGCGGCATCAGCGCCAACCTGGCGGAAGGCACCGTCGTCACCGTGACTCTGAACGGCAAGCAGTACACAGCGACAACCGCGGCAGACGGCAGCTGGAGCCTGACGGTTCCGGCGGCAGATCTGGCAGGCCTCGGCGAAGCCAACTATACCCTGAGCGCGACGGCCACCAACGGCGTGGGTAACAGCGTGAGCAACACCGCGAACCTGCTGGTCGACACCGCGCTGCCGAGCGTCACCATCAACACCGTGGCGGGCGATAACGTCATCAACGCGGCCGAAGTGGCCGCAGGCCAGGCCATCAGCGGCACAGTAGCGAACGCGGAAGCGGGCAATACAGTCACCGTATCTATTGGCGGCAACACCTACACCGCAACGGTGCAGAGCGATCTGACCTGGTCCGTCAACGTGCCGGAGTCAGTCCTGACGGCGCTGGGCAACGGCGATTTGACCGTGTCAGCAACCGTCACTAATGGCCATGGCAACACGGGTACGGGCGAGCGCGATGTCACTATCGACGCTAACCTCCCGGGGCTGCGCGTGGATACCGTGGCGGGCGATGATGTGATCAACAGCATTGAGCATGGTCAGAACCTGATTGTCACTGGCTCAAGCGACGGGCTGGCGGCAGGCACTACGCTCACCGTGACCGTCAATGGTAAAACCTATGCCGCGTCGGTACTGGCAGACGGCTCCTGGAGCGCAGCGATCCCGGCGGCAGACGTAGGCGCCCTGGCCGCAGGCACGGTGACCGTCACCGTGGCTGGCCAGAGCACTGCGGGTAACCAGGTCTCCATCAATCACGATGTCACCGTCGATCTGGCGACCGTTGCCATCAGCATCGATGCCATCGCCACCGACGACGTGATTAACGCGGCGGAGAAAGGCGCGGATCTGGTGCTTTCCGGCAGCACGTCCAATGTGGAAGAAAACCAGACCGTGACCATTACCTTTGGCGGCAAGTCTTACACCGCGAAAGTCGATGCCGACGGCAACTGGACGGCGACCGTGCCTTCCTCGGATCTTGCGGGTCTGAAAGACGGCGACGCCAGCGTGCAGGTGAGCGTGACCAATGTGAACGGCAACAGCGCGTCTGCGGGCCGGGAGTACAGTGTGGATGCCACGGCGCCAACCGTGACGATTGACACGGTAGCCGGCGACAACGTGATCAACAGCAGCGAAGCAGCTGCGGGCGTGGCCATTTCTGGCACCACTACGGCTGAAGTCGGTCAGACGGTGACCGTAACGCTTGGCGGGAACAGTTACACCGCACTGGTTCAGCAGGGCGGCGTCTGGAGCGTTAACGTGCCAGCCGCCGATCTGTCCGCTCTGGCGGATAACGGCTACACCGTACAGGTTAGCGTGAGTGACGCCGCGGGTAACCCGGGCAGCGCTGGGAAAGCGATTACGCTTGATACCACGCCGCCGACCATCAGCTTTAACGTCGTGGCCGGCGATGACGTCATCAACAGCGTGGAGCATGGGCAGGCGCAGATCGTCAGCGGCACCGCAACCGGCGCCAGCGTCGGCGATAAGCTGATCGTCACCATAGGTTCGAACCAGTACACCACCACCGTGGATGCCAGCGGCAACTGGAGCGTGGGCGTTCCTGCCAGCGACATTTCTGCCCTGACCGACGGCACCGTGACCATCAGCGCGACCCTCACCGACAGCGCGGGCAACAGTAGCACTCAGACCCACGATGTCGTGGTGAACACGGCCTCCGTGGCGCTGACCGTCAACACCCTCAGTGGCGATGACGTGATCAATGCGGCAGAAGCGGGCGCTTCGCTGGTCATCAACGGCTCAAGTGCGCAGTTCGCCAGCGGTACGCAGGTCACTATCACCCTGAACGGTAAAAGCTATACGGCCACCATTCAAAGCGACGGCACCTGGACGACCACCGTACCGGCCGCCGACGTGGGCGCTCTGGCCGATGGCGCGAGCTATCAGGTTTCTGTTTCGGCGCAGGACAGCGCCGGGAACAGCGCGTCGGCGACGCACAACATCAGCGTGGACACCACCGCGCCGGTGATCAGCGTGAATACGCTGTCGGGCGACGACGTGCTGAATGCGGCGGAAGCCCAGCAGCCGTTGACCGTGCACGGCTCTTCCAGCGCGGAAGCGGGCCAAACGGTGACCGTCACGCTGGGTAGCAAAACCTACACCACGACCGTTGCGAATGACGGTACCTGGACGCTGGAGGTTCCGGCGGCAGACCTGGCTGCGCTGAACGAAGGCGCGCTGACGGTTACCGCCTCGGTCAACGATAAAGCCGGTAACAATGGTCAGGCGACACATACCTTAACGGTCGATACCCTTGCGCCAACCGTCACCATCAGCACCGTGGCCGATGACGATATCGTCAACAACGCCGAGCAACTGGCGGGCCAGACCATCAGCGGCACGACTACCGCAGAGCAAGGGCAGACGGTCACCGTGGCCTTCAACGGTCATAGCTATCAGGCGACCGTGGCCGCAGACGGTACATGGTCCGTCTTCGTGCCGGGGCGTGATTTCCTTGGCCTGACCGACGGGGATTACACCATCACCGCAACGGTGAACGATAAGGCGGGTAATCAGGGCAGCGCAACGCACGACGTGACGCTGAACGGTGATGTCCCGACGATCGCCATTAATACCTTCGCCGAAGATGACATCGTCAGCGCGGCTGAACACGGCACGCCGCTGGTTGTCAGCGGCACCACCGACGCGCCAGCGGGCCAGACGGTGACCATTACGCTGAATGGCAAAACCTACACGGCGACCGTGCAGAGCGACGGCAGCTGGAGCTACACCGTCGGCAGCGCAGACGTCACCGCGCTGGCAGACGGCGGTTCCTATGTGATTAACGCCCTGGTGAGCAATACCATCGGTAACAGCGCCAGCGACGATCACACCGTCACCGTCGATCTGACCGCTCCATCAATGGGCATCAGCATTGACTCCCTGCAAAACGATACCGGCCTCAGCGCGAGTGACTTCATTACCAACGACAGCCAGGTGGTGGTGAACGGTTCCCTGACCGCGCAGCTCGGCAATAACGAGAAAGCGCAGATCAGCCTCGACGGCGGGACGACCTGGATTGACCTGACCGTGACCGGCACCACATGGCGTTACACCGATGGCCGTACCCTGATGGACGGTACGTACCAGTACTGTGTGCGCGTTATCGATAACGCGGGTAACGTCGGGGCAACGGACAGCCAGGACGTGGTGATTGATCTGACGAAACCTGCGGCGACGACCATTACCGTGGATTCCATTTCGCAGGATACCGGACTGTCCGACAGTGACTTCATTACCAGTGACAATCAGATCAGCCTGAAAGGGACGCTCGGCGCGGCCCTGGGCAGCGGCGACCACGCCCAGATCAGTCTGGACGGCGGTGCAACCTGGACCGACGTGAGCGTCAGCGGCCTGAGCTGGACGTATGTCGATGGCCGTACGCTGGCCGACGGTGACTACAACTATCAGCTGCGGGTGATTGACGACGCGGGGAATATCAGCGCTACCACCAGCCAGGTAGTCACCATTGATACCGTTGTGCCGGACGCCAGCAAAACGATCGCTATCGACAGCATCAGCGACGATACCGGCCTGAGCAGCAGCGACTTTATCACCAATGATACCTCCCTGACGCTGCACGGCTCGCTCGGTGCAACGCTGGCCGACGGCGAATATGCCCAGATCAGCATCGACGGCGGAGTCACCTGGCAGAACGTGATCGTCACCGGCAACAGCTGGTACTACGTAGATGGCCGTACGCTGGGTAACCAAACCTATGACTACTACGTTCGCGTGGTGGATACGGCGGGCAATGTGGGGTCAAGCGCCCATCAGCAGGTGACGGTCGATACGGTCGCGCCGGATGCCGCGATTACGGTGACCGTGGATAACATTACCGTCGATACCGGCTTCGATAACAACGACTTCCTGACCAGTTCAACCTCGTACACCCTGAACGGGACGCTTGGGGCTGAGCTCGGCGCGGGCGAGTATGTGCAGGTGAGCATGGATGGCGGTACCACCTGGGTTTACGCGACGGTAAGCGGTACCCAGTGGCGCTATAGCGACGCCCGTACCCTGACCGACGGCAGCTACAGTTACCAGGTGCGGGTTGTCGATCAGGCGGGCAACGTCGGGGCCACCACCACGCAGGACGTGACGGTGGATACCCAGGCGCCGCAGTACGGTATCACCATTGACAGCATCAGCGAAGACACCGGGCAGTCCGGGAGTGATTTCATCACCATGGACACCACGCTGACGATCAACGGCTCGTTGGGCAGCGCGCTGGCCAGCGACGAGCGCGTGCAAATCAGCCTCGACGGCGGCAATACCTGGATTGACACTACCGTCACCAACCAGCGCTGGAGCTACACCGATACCCGTGATCTGGCGGACGGGGATTACACCTACCAGGTGCGGATCATCGACCAGGCAGGCAACGTAGGTTCGACCTCATCGCAGGTGGTGACGGTCGATACCACACCGCCTGACACGGTGGGAACGGTGGTCAGCTATACCGACGGGGAAGGTGAACGTACGGGCACGTACGGCGCGTCAGTCGCGACGGACGATACCTCGCCGCTGATCAACGGTACGCTTAACCGCGCTCCGGAAGACGGCGAAATCGTACAGCTTTACCGGGATGGGCTCTTGCTGGGTCAGGTCACAATGAACGGCAGCGCAAGCTGGTCCTATCAGGACAACGGCCTGCTTGACGGGAATCACACCTACATTCTGCGCGTTACCGACAAAGCCGGTAACTACACGGAATCGGATGGCTTTGTGCTGAACGTCGATACCAGCATCCCGACCACCACGGCGACGATTACCGCCCAGACCACCTCGGATACCACGCCAATTATCAACGGCACGGTGTCTGCGGACCTGGTGAACGGGGAATATCTGGTGGTGATTGTGAACGGGAAAACCTATACGTCGCAGACCGGCGGCGCGGTGGTCGTCGACCCTGATCACAATACCTGGTATCTGCAGATCCCGGACAGCGATACCCTGAGCGTGGCGAGTTATGACGTAACCGCGCAGGTGAAGAGCAGCGCGGGTAACGGTAACACCACCGGCACGGCAACCGGCAGTCTGGTGATCGACACCACCTCGGTGAATACCGACTGGGCCACCACGGCGGGGAATAGCAACAACTCAACCATGACCCTCGGCATGAACAGCAGCGGTCTGTGGAATATCATTGCTAACGGACAGTCTTATTCCAGCAGCGATGATTCAACCTATGCCGGGAATACGTTAACTAACACACGTAGCTACTACGTGGTGAGCCAGACTGCCGCTGACTTTGACCGTAACGGCACCCAGGATATTTTCGCAACTGAGAACACCTACTCGGGCTCTACTCAGGTGATGTGGACCTACGATGGCAGCAACTACACTGCCAGCCAACTGGCGATGGGGACCACCATCTGGTACGGCGGCGTGATTGCCTACGATAAAACCGGCGATGGTTATCTTGATCTGGCGTACGGCGATGCCGGTATGGATTCCCTGACCTACCTAGTGAACACCAACGGTGTCCTGTCACCGGATGGCACCGGCGGCGAGGGCGGCTTCTATGGTCAGTTCGATTCCGGGCGTGAAATCTCCGGCGTTGACCTGAACAACGACGGCACCGTAGACATTGTGCAGCATACCAACCGCAGCGGGGCGTACTCGCTCACCGTTATTAACAACAACGGTAACGGTACGCTCTCTATTGGCCAGAACCTGACCAACGTGTTTGTGGCCAACGCCTCGAATACCACCACGGCGGCCTCTATGACGTGGGCGGACTTCAACGGCGATGGCTACATGGATCTGTACCTCGGCAGTAGCTACAACAACAACGGCGGGGTGATTTACTACAACGACGGTACCGGGCAGCTTTCCACCACCAAGAGCGCGGTGGAAGCCTCTAACGCCTCGGCGGGCTATCTGTCGGTGGCGGTAGACTGGAACGGTGACGGGCAGATGGACATCATCAAGCTCAGCACCTACGGCAGCTCCCAGACGGCGACGCTGTTTACCAACAACGGCTATGGCTCAACCTGGACCTCAAGCCAGCTGGCGTCCGGTCTGGCGAACGTCACCGGCGTGGCCGCGGTGGACTACAACTGGGACGGTGCGCAGGATCTGCTGGTGTCTCAGCAAAACGGCAAGGTGGTGCTGGTGCAAAACAGCAAAACCATTGACGACGGCACCGCGATGCATCTGCATATCGTCGATAGCGAAGGCATCAATGCCTACTACGGCAACACGGTCAATCTGTATAACGCCGCGGGCGTGCTGGTGGCCTCGCAGATCATCAACGCCCAGTCTGGTATCGGGTCGAACGATACTTCTGCGCTGGTGAGTTTCTACGGGCTGGACCCGAGCGAAACCTACTCGGCGGAGATCGTGAAGATCACCAACGGGGTGTCGGATAACGTCACCTGGACCGGTCTGGACGCGGGCAACGGCAAAGAGGGCTATGTCCTCACCGCCGAAGCGGCCACCGGTGGTCACAGCGGAACCATTACCGGTACCGGGTATAACGACACCTTTATCGCAGAGGATGGTACCTATACCTATAACGGCTCCGGCGGCTGGAATACCCATTCCGACTACGACACCTGGAGCAATACCGGCGGTATGGACGTAGTGGATTACCGCAATGCCACCTCCGGCATAACCGTTGATTTGCGCCTCTCCACGGCGCAGAACACCGGGTTTGGTACCACACGCTTGCTGAATATTGAAGGGATTAACGGCTCTGACTACGACGACGTGATTACCGGCAACAGCGGTGATAACCAGTTCGAAGGTCGGGGCGGGAACGACACCTTCAACATCGGCAGCGGCGGTCACGATACGTTGCTCTATAAGCTGATCAACGCATCTGACGCGACGGGCGGCAACGGCAGCGATGTGGTGAACGGTTTTACCGTCGGCACCTGGGAAGGGACCGCGGATACGGACCGTATCGATCTGCGCGACCTGCTTTCCGACAGCGGCTATACCGGCACCGGCTCTGCGAGCTACGTGAACGGCGTCGCAACACTGGACAGCAGCGCAGGCAACATCGCCGATTACATCCGTGTGGTGCAGAACGGCAGCAACACCGAGATCCAGGTTGATCTGGACGGCACCGGCGGTCAGTTCTCCCCAACCACGCTGGTGACGCTGAACGGTGTGCAGACGGACCTGGCAACGCTGCTGGCGAATCATCAGCTGTTAATTGCGTAAAACAACGCCGCGAGGAGCGATCCTCGCGGCTTTTTGCGTTTCTTTACATGCATAGCCATAACCCTATATTTCACAAGATTACTTTGCGGGCTCGTTTAGAGAATGTTCGATTTCTAATCATTGCGCAAAGATATCATTTCAGTGCGAAATCATCGCCCTGAACAGGACGTAGCATTATGAAGACACATCCACAGTACGAACCCTGGTTGCAGGGCATGCTCATTATCGCGAAGCACTATCGGCTGGATTTTTCGGCGGAGCATGTTCGGGTCACGATTAACCATGAAAGTCAGTCTCCCCGACAACTGGTGCTGGAGGAGATGGCGCGCCAGCTTGGGCTGGGGATGCGTATGGCGACGGCTGAAGCTGTATCGCTCGATCCGTGGCGTTTGCCGCTGCTGGCGGAGTTCAGCGGCGGGCAAATCGCGGTCATCAACCGTATGGACAACGAAGGGTACGTCAGCCTGCAGTTTAGCGGCGACGGAGGCCTGGAAACGACGCTGACGCGTGAAGAACTTGGTTCGCGGTTAAAAGGGCTGATGGTATTGCGTCCGCTGGAGTCCACGCCGGATGCGCGCGTGGATGATTACATTAAACCCTATGAGAAAAACTGGTTCTGGCAGCTGGCGCTGAAGGACTGGCGTCGCTATAGCGACATTATGCTGGTGGCGCTGGTCGCCAATGTGCTGGCGCTCTCCGGCATGGTTTTTTCCATGCAGGTGTATGACAGGGTGGTGCCCTCGCAGTCGGAGGCTACGCTATGGGTGCTGTTTGGCGGCGTGATGATTGCCATCGTTTTTGAATTCATCATGCGCATGATGCGGGTGCATATTTCGGACGTGGTGGGTAAACGTGCCGACCTGCGTATTTCCGAACGCGTATTTGCCCATGCCCTGAGGATTAAAAACGGTGCACGGTCGAAATCGACCGGGTCGTTTATCGCTCAGATCCGCGAGCTGGAGTCGGTGCGGGAGCTGATCACCTCCACCACTATTGCCGCCATATCCGATCTGCCGTTCTTCCTGCTGTTCGTCTTTATTTTGTGGATGATTGGTGGCCCGCTGGTGTTGGTGGTACTGCTGGCCGTGCCGCTCCTGCTTATTCCTGGCCTGCTGGTGCAGCGCCCGCTGGGAAAACTCTCCAGTGAAGGGATGCGTGAATCGGCGATTCGTAACGCCACGCTGGTGGAAGCGGTGCAGGGCCTTGAAGACATCAAGCTGATGCGTGCCGAACAGCGTTTTCAGAACCAGTGGAATAACACCAATGATGTTGCCGCCAGCGTCGGCATGAAGCAGCGCTGGTTGACGGGGTTACTGCTGACCTGGACTCAGGAAGTGCAGTCCATCGTCTACGCGGTGGTACTGCTGGTGGGCTGTTATCTGGTCATCAGCGGCGACATGACCACCGGTGCGCTGGTGGGGACCTCCATTCTGGCGTCCCGCACCATCGCGCCTCTTTCGCAGATTTCCGGCGTGCTCTCCCGCTGGCAGTCGGCAAAGGTGGCCCGCAAGGGGCTGGACGATCTGATGCAGCGCCCGATTGACGACCCACAGCACGGCAAAAAGGTGCACAAAGCCCACCTGCGCGGTGATTATCAGCTCGACGACGTCGGGTTTTATTACGATGAAGAAGAGAAACTCACCGTGCTGAACATCAGCAAACTGCACATTCGAGCCGGGGAGCGCGTGGCGGTGCTCGGGCGAAATGGTTCGGGAAAAAGCACCTTACTGCACCTGCTGGCGGGAATGCAGGAGCCGCAGCAGGGCAGCATTTTGCTGGACGATATCGCGCTGAATCATCTGGACCCGGCGGACGTACGTCGCGATATGCAGTTGCTCAGCCAGCAGGCGCGGCTGTTCTTTGGCTCCGTACGCGACAACATCCTGATGGGCAACCCGTTGGCGACAGACGAGGAAATTCATCAGGCGCTGGTCAACAGCGGCGCACTGGAGTTTGTGCGTAAGCAGAAAATGGGGCTGAACTACATCATCAACGAAGGTGGTGTAGGGTTATCCGGCGGGCAGCGTCAGGCGTTATTGCTGGCGCGCGCGTTGATCACGTCACCAAACATTCTGCTGCTGGATGAACCCACTGCCTGGCTGGATGAGGTTAGCGAGAAGCAATTTATCCAGCATCTTCACCAGTGGCTCGGCAAGCGCCGGACGCTGGTGGTAGCGACGCATCGTCTGCCGATTCTGGACCTGGTTGACCGCATCATTGTCCTGGAAAACGGCAAAGTGGTGATGGATGGACCGCGTGACGCCATCCTGAGCCAGCACGGCATGGCGCCGCAGAAAGCACCGCAGCGTACCGTCACCATGAAAAAGGAGAGCGTGGCATGAATGATTTCTCCCGCTTTAACAGCCGTCTCAAAGAGCCGCGCCTGCCGCGCTCCACGCTGGTGGCATGGTCCCTGTTTGCTCTGCTGGTGGTCTTTATCACCTGGGCGAGCCTGTTCGATCTCGATGAAGTGACCACCGGCAGCGGGAAGGTGATCCCGTCCTCGCACGAGCAGGTGATCCAGTCCCTGGAAGGGGGGATTATCCACAGTCTGATGGTGCGCGAAGGCGATATCGTGGAGCGTGGTCAACAGCTTGCCCAACTGGACCGGACGAAAACCGAGTCCAGCGTGCTGGAGAGTGAGTCTCGATTAAATGCTGCAATGGCGACGGCCGCGCGTCTGAATGCTGAGGTGAACGACACGGAACTCAAATTCCCGGCAGAACTGGATGACGACGTTGAGCTGGTCAAACAGGAAACTGCGCTTTTTCAGTCACGTCGAGAAAGTCTTGAAAAAGGGCTGGCGGGTTTACGCCAGGGAGCGGATCTTGTGCAGCGTGAACTGGCATTAACGCGTCCGCTGGTGACGCAGGGAGCGGCCAGTAAGGTCGAAGTTTTACGCCTTGAACGCCAAAAAAATGAGCTAGAGAGCAAAATCACCGAGATGAAAAACCAGTACTACGTTCGCGCCCGTGAAGAACTGGCGAAAGCGAACGCAGAAATGGAAGCACAGCGCTCGGTTATGAAAGGGCGTGAAGATTCTCTGACCCGCCTGACCTTTAACGCGCCGGTCCGCGGGATAGTCAAAGATATTGATGTCACCACGGTGGGCGGGGTCATTCCTCCCAACGGCAAACTGATGAGTCTGGTACCGCTTGATGACCAGATGGTGATTGAAGCGAAAATTTCGCCTCGCGATGTGGCCTTTATCCATCCCGGGCAAAAAGCGATGGTCAAAATTACGGCCTATGACTACTCCATCTACGGCGGGCTGGAAGGGGAAGTGACGATGATTTCACCGGATACCCTTCAGGATGAGGTGAAAAGGGATGTTTACTACTATCGCGTTTACATTCGCACCGACAGCAACCATCTGACCAATAGGCAGGGCAAGGAATTCCCGGTGTTCCCGGGCATGATAGCCACCGTTGATATCAAAACGGGAAGCAAAACCATTATTGATTACCTGCTGAAACCGTTGAATAAAGCGAAAGAGGCATTGAGGGAAAGATAAAAAAATGGCGTTCAGTTAACCGAACGCCATTGTTGTTATACAGTGGGTATCATGCTAGTGACTGGACGTTTTTCTTTGGGAACAAAGTTGATGTAATGAGTCACATAAGCAAAATATAACCCGGAATAATTTTCAACAAGCTCAATAAATGCCGGGTAGATCGACATACGACCATCACCCCGAGCTTTCAGATAACCCATCTCTTGTGCCGACTTGATTATCCGATTGACATGAATACGTGAGACAAAAAACTCTTTTGCAAGTGTGCTCGATGAATAATCAATTGTGGCGCCGTGTGCTGTTTTGTTTTTAATAGCTTGTAGGTAAAGATACAACATAATCATACGGCCTCCATCTTTATCAATAAATAACCCGACCTCAGGTAAAATCTTTTTGAATGTTACACCGCGAAAAAGATATTCTGCTGCACGGCGGAAGAAATTATTCCTCAATAAATCATTATCTAACATGTTAACGTTTATATTAAATGCTGGGTATAAAATATTCACGGGCGAAAACGCGCCAGACATATAGCGTTTAAGTTCATCTAATCCTTTTTGCGTTGGTTCGATAATTGTTTTTCGTCTATCTTCTGTACATCGCCAGGTCTTAATGCGTCCCGTCGTTCGAAGTAATGTGATGATTGCGATAACACTGTTGGGACTGGCAATTTTGTATCGCGAGCATAACTCCTTTATCTCTGAAACCGATTCGGCTTGATTGCCGAATATAAAACAACACATTGAGAGGATAATATTGAAACGGGATTCCTGTAGCATTGTTTTATAGAACAAAGGTTGTTTTTTGTAGATGGTGTCATTAATGGTGTAGTGCTCTATTATTGCTTCGCTAAATCGTGGGTTGCTCTTAATAACATCCCTTCGATGTAGCAAAGCCCTGGATGTGATGTGATTATCCATGGCGTTTCTCTCTTATTTTTAACGAACTGATGAAGTGACGTAATCCGTCTTCTGTTCGGCCCATTATTATACATCGATAATGAAATATTTACCGTCGTTATTTGAAAGGATTATTATATTTATGCAGCGTATAGGTGCTGGGCTTGATTAACGCAAAGATGTTCTGTCTCATAACGTTAATTACTGTTTATAAACTTTTTGGAGTGCTGTAAAATTATTTATTATAACGGGTTAACTTTAGCGTTGTAGCATTCGTAAATCGACGGTTTTGTTCTGCAAGAGAAATCGTGTTCTTTTACCAGGGAGCAGGTTATGGCCCATAATAGTATTTGCAAAAGTGCAGCTCGTTATGAGCAAGAGTTTGTCATATCAGCCTGCGGTTTCACATTCCAGGGATACAGCCTGTTACTTGAAGAGCAGGGCGTAAAGGCGTCTCATATCCAGTTTGATGGTGAGGAAGTTAGTCGCCATGATATTGAAAATATCATTTTAAATCAATGTAGTGTGATTTCTGTTTTTCTTGGGAGAGACATTGTTAACCTCCTCGAGAGCCTCAAGAAGCTTGCTTTGGTTCTCAATGAACTGCCGGTATTAAAACGCGTCACGCTTTACGGGGAAATACCGGACAGCTGGCTGCTGCGTACGCTTGGAAGCCTTCTGGACAATAAACTCAAATTATCCATGATCCGAGTAGCCAATATTTCGGACATTATGGCGTGTATTAACGATAACTCACGTGAGGTAAAATATTGCTCTCGTCCATTGTGTGAAACATATTCTGGACTCACCTCTAAAAATATTTTGAAAGGGTTAACGAAGCGAGAGTTGGATATTTTGCTCAATTGCTATCGTGGCATGACTGTGAAAAAACAGTGTGAAGTAACGGGCTTATCGGATAAAACAATCTATACCCATAGAAAGGAAGGCTTAAAAAAACTACATCATATTCATCTGTGGTTGAGCGATCTTAAAGCCTCCAGAATGGAAAACGTTATAACCCGGAAAAATGAAAAAAATATGCTATCCAGCCATGAAATGGCGATTTTTAATGCCTTGCTTAACAAAGAAATATTCCCGGCGTATCAAGTTATTACCGATCGCTATAAAAAGGTTGTAGGCTTTGAAATTCTTTTGCGCTGGAATAAGAATGGAAAGATCCTGAAGCCAGCAAGTTTTTTAGGCGATATCTCAAATGTTGAAATCTGGCTTAAACTCACCGCGTTGGTTATCCATGCGGCTATATCAGGTATTAATAAATACAATGGTAAGTACTATTTTTCGGTGAATATTCCGCCGCAGCTTGCCTCCGGTAATTCGCTGCCAGGTATGGCAAAAAAAGCCACTGAAATGTTGTCTAAATCGCTGTGGTCAGAAAAACTGGTGTTTGAGTTTGCTGAATCCATTGATGTTACGAAAGATAGCGCGATCCCCAAAACGATGCAGCGCTTGCGTAATACTGGCTGTCGACTATTTTTGGATGACTGCTTTTCAAGCCATTATACTATGTTTCCCGTGCGTCAAATTCATTTTGATGGGCTGAAACTCGACCGAGATATCGTAGATAACTTTGTTGCCAATGACAATGATTATAATCTTATTAAAGCGATGCAGTTTTATAGCGATATAACGGGAAGAGACTGCGTGGCGGAAGGTGTCGATAGCAAAGAAAAATTTGATAAACTCGTCGCTTTAGGTATTAAAAATTTTCAAGGGTATTATCTTTCAAAAGCGGTAAAAGAAGAAGAGTTGGATCGTATGGTAAGGTTGTTCAGTTGATGAAATAGCTTTTCCGGTGGCAGGAAAAATCCATAGCCATGCTATAAGTCCACCTGATGAGGCAGATTTGAACTCTAATAATCACAGCTAGTTTGCAGGGATGCTTATAGTATGAATTATTAAAAACATTCACCGAGATAAAATAAGTGCCACGACCAAACTAATCACTAAAACAGCACAGTAGAAAAAGATATTCCCTGTGAATTCAGAAAGCGTGTTTAAGTGTTCCTGACCTTGTTTGTTTAGTATTTGCAGGGCGTTTTTTTCGTTTTCTGCATCTATTGTATAAGGATATCGGGTAAAACCATTAGCTTTCAAATTCTTAGAAATCTCACGCGTCACTTGCTTCTTTATTATTACTTTGGACTCATCGCCTTTGATGAAGATTACATAGCTGTTCATTTGCATTCCCTCTGCCCCAAAAAACATAATGTAACCTTTGTAGGGTTATCTGTTGTAGCTACTGTTTTAGGTAAGTCCGCTCCGTGCCAGAAGCGGACATGACAGACTCAGCAACTTTAGAACATCTGGCGTTTTAACCCAGTTTTATCCGTTGGCCGGACTTCAACATCCACTTTTATAAGTCAGCCATCCCTCACAGAATGGCTGTATATTTTTTTAATTTAATGAAATACGAACCACACTATCTGGGCCTTTCGTCGTGTTGTCGTCATTGAAGTCCTGCTTCACTGTTACGTATAAAGTTTTACCGTCCGGTGTGACCAGGAGACTGTTGGGATGGCTGTTGAACGTCCAGCTGTTTTTCACAGCATAACTACCGGCGTCAAGCTGCAGCACCTTCTTTGACTCGCGCTGGCTGATGTAAATTTCGTTGCGCTTAGCGTTAAACTTAATCCCCAGGGCATCCCCTTCAAGACGCTTGATGACGTTGCCGCTGCGCTCATCGAATATCAGCGTGGTTTTGGCTTTTGAATCATCGGTCACGAACAGGCGCCCGGTGGCGGGATCTTCTGCCATGTTCAGGAACAGGTACGCTTTCTTATCTCCCGGCGTCCAGCGCTGTTCAATTTTATGCGTGACCGGATTAATCACCAGAATTTCGCCGCCGCCGTTGGCGGCATAAATGCGATCGGTCAACGGCGAATAGATAATCCCCGTCACCCATTTTCCGGCATTCTCGATTCTGGCTTTCAGCGTCATGGTGCTGGCATCAACCACAGAGATAAAGCCAGGGTCGGCAACGCCGCCGATAAACAGTTGCCCCTTGTGGAAGAGGATCTCACGCGCGCCAACCGGGTCGCCATCCTTATCTTTGCCTTCAAACATCAGGCGCTGCAGCACCTTGCCGCTCTCCACGTCCACTTTCGATACCCCACCATCGAGGGTGTTGGTGGTGTAGTAGACCTTGCCATTATCGTCCGCTGCCATGCCGAAATTTTTCAGGTCGGTATGGGTTTCACCTTGCGTGGCAAGCGTTGTGGGATCCAGTTTATAGAGCACCCCGCCGTTGACGTTTTTGAACCCCTGCGCGCTCGCGACGTATAGCGCATTTTCCGTAGGGGAGTAAACCATCTCATACAGACCATCAGCAAGTTCGCGCTGCTTGAGCGCAGCCGAATCAGGGGTAGATGCTGAAGCCGTTGCGCTGAGGGCTAACGCCGCAGTAAGAACGCTGAAGCCCCATGTCATTCCTTTTAGCCATTGAAATTTGTTCATTTTTCTTCCTGCCATACGCGAAACGCGCTGATTTTTTATAAATATACATTTAATTACATTTAACTTACAAAAGAGCCTGTGCATAATAAAGCAAATAATTATCATTGGCATTCTTGTTTATATAAATGAATTGCAAAAAACAACAACAACTGACAGGTAACATGATGATTCTTAACGACAGGGCTAATTGCGCGAAAGCGCCCTCAGGGTTAATTCCAACCTCCTTCTCACTTTCACTGCTTGCGCTGGCGATGTCCGCCGTCATGCACCCGGCACAGGCGGATGAGAATACAAATGAACAAGAAATGGTTGTCTACGGCGACGGGAGCGGGAGCGCCGACTCGCAACAGGATTATGCGGTAAAAACAACGCGTTCAGGCACCAAAATGCTGCTGACCCCGCGCGATATCCCCCAGTCAGTAAGCGTCGTGACGCGCCAGCGTATGCAGGACCAGGACCTGCAAACCATTGACCAGGTATTAACCAATGCCACCGGCGTTTCGTCGCAGCAGGTTGATAGCGAGCGTTCCAGCTACTTTTCCCGCGGCTTTGAAATCACCAATTTCGCCTACGATGAGATCCCCACATCGATGGGCGACGCGTGGAACTTTGGCGACGCGCAGGAAGATACCGCCATTTACGATCGTATCGAGATTGTGCGCGGCGCGAACGGCCTGTTGACCGGCGCTGGCGACCCGGGAGCAACGGTGAACATGGTGCGCAAACGAGCCGACAGTAAAACTTTCAGGGGCAACGTCAGCGCAAGCTACGGAAGCTGGAACAAACAGCGCTATGTGGGCGACATCTCCGCGCCGCTCAATTCCGACGGCAGCCTGCGCGGGCGCGTAGTGGCGGGTTATCAGGATCAGGACAGCTGGCTCGACAGATATGGCAAGCGCAAGAAATTTCTCTATGGTGTAATTGAAGGCGATGTAACGGAACATACGACGGCCTCGATGGGCTGGGATTATCAGCAAACAAACACCGCCAATCCGACCTGGGGCGGATTACCCAGTCTGTACAGTAACGGCAGCCGCACCCATTATGATCGCAACGTCAATACCTCGGCGGACTGGACGGGATACGCCGTTGAGTCGCGTAAAGTTTTCGCTAACCTCACCCACAGCTGGGATAACGGCTGGTCGGTTCGTTTCAATGGAACCCACGGCGAGCAAACGTTCAACGACACCCTGCTCTACGTGATGGGCAATCCGGACGCCACCACCGGTGAAGGTGCATCAGGCTGGGGAAGTAAGGATCGCGGCAAGCGCACCCTGGACTCCTTTGACACCTACGCCAGCGGGCCTTTTGAACTGCTCGGACGTCAACATCAGCTGATGGCCGGGACCAGCTATAGCCGTCAGCACAATGCCACCTTCAGTAAAGACGGGCCGATGGACAGCGATCAGATTGGCATTTTCAACAATAGCTGGGACGGGAGCGTGGCCGAACCGGAGTGGAGCGACTGGTATCAAAATGCGGATGATATCGTGCGGCAAAAATCGGCGTATACCGCGGCACGCCTGTCGTTGGCGGATCCGTTGTCGCTGATCGTTGGCGCGCGTTATACCCAGTACAGCTCAGACGGCAGCAGCGGCGATATGCGTAAATACAACACCACACCTTACGGCGGCCTGGTGTATGACATCAACGACAGCCTTTCCGCTTACGCCAGCTATACCTCAATTTTTGCCCCGCAAACCAAACGCACGAAAAATGGCGCATGGCTCTCACCCGTCACCGGCAAAAACTATGAAACCGGCCTGAAGGCCGACTGGATGGACGGTCGCCTGACCACTAACGTTGCCGTATTCCGTATCGAACAGGAGAACGCGGGAGAGGCCATCAGCGGGGAATTCGTTAATGGATCCAGCGAACAGGCTTATCACGCAACCAAAGGCGCGGTGAGCAAAGGGGCGGAATTTGAGGTGAACGGTGCCGTTACCGACAACCTGCAGCTCACCTTTAGCGCAACCCGCTACGTTGCCCGTGATTCAGATGGCCGCTTCAACAGCTTCGCCCCGCAGACACAGCTGAAGCTGTTCAGCCGCTATCGCGTCCCGGTGCTTTCAGAACTGACCGTAGGCGGCGGCGTAAACTGGCAGAATCGGGTGTACAAAGATGTTACCGGTCCGGACGGCGAGACGCAGCGCCTCTACCAGGGCAGCTATCCGCTCGTCGATTTGTTCGCGCAGTATCAGCTAACGAAGCAGCTGGCGGTACAGGCAAACGTCCGCAACCTGTTTGACCGCGAATACTACTCCTACCTCGATGACTCTGCCGTCTATGGGGAACCGCGTAGCGTCTCGGTAAGCATGAATTACATATTCTGATGTAATCAGCGTATTGTTATACCGGCTATCACCTGTTCCGAAATGTGCTTCGACTCCACGAGCCCGAACGACACGGTGATTGCCGGGCACGCCATTGCCGCCGGTGCCATCCTGGTAACGAATAATGTGCGAGAATTTGAACGGGTGACGGGCCTGATGCCGGAAGCACTGGGCTAGTTAAAGAAGAATTACGTTTAGATAAAAAATGTCTGCTGTGTGCCAGTAGCGGACATGCCCTAATTGGACTAGTAGACTTTTTATAAATCAATTGGTTAAGTTTTTTTGCCGGCAAAAGTACAGATACTTACAACGCCAGAGGGATCAATTTTTATGAAATTTATTGAGAACCCCAAAGTTTTTTAACGTGACCTTTCAGTTTATCTGTTAGCCATTGTCTCAGCGGGCTTCCCTGACTTTTTCTATGCCAGGCGCAAGCTATTTCGAAAAATTGTGGTTTGTCTTCGTAATGAATAACTTTGAACATTGGATCTTCGGCAATCGCGGAAGGAATGAAGGCGACAACATCATTTGTAGCCATAAATACGGGTAGAGTCGTGTAACATGGCAACGTAGCGATAACGTTGTCTCTGACGCCAGTTTCTTCAAAAAACTTATTCACAATATCTTCAATGTTACCCGGTCCTGTTGAAAATCTAACAGCGGGTAATGATTTAAGCTCAGTAAGATCATTCAAACCAGAGGACTTACGGATGACGCAACAATAATGGTCACTAAATAACTTATTTCGTACTAACCCTTCATCAATATAATCGGAAAATCCAATCACCATATCAATATCTCCGCTCGCCAGCGACTGAGCATGGTGCTTTAGATTAAAATCCAGAACCTCGAAATGAAGGTTGGGAAACTCCTGTCGTAACATTTGAAACCAGGATGGAAGTATGGTGAGCTGGGCATATTCGTTAGCCATGATATTAATTTTTTTATTATAGCTTTCTGGGACGAAAGCCACTTCACCTGAAATGTTGTCAATGGCATAAAGAATTTCACCAATTTTGTCGGCTAAATTGATTGCATAGTCTGTTGGTTCTAAGCCTGCATTCTTCCGTAAAAAAATTTCGGCAGGAAAAAAACCTCGTAAACGCTTCAGATAGGCACTTACTGCCTGTTGCGACATACCTGTCTGAAAAGCAACCTTAGAGACATTTCTTTCCTGTACAAGCTGAATAAACATTCGCATGTGCTTGATATCTAAACCATCTATCATTTAGTTGTATCTCATACAATTGATAACCTATATACATTGTATCACCAGAATTCTAAGATTTCACTCGTTACCAATAACCCTGAAGAGTGAACATTATGAAAAAAGTTATTTTAATCGGTGCACAAGGCAAAATGGGTCAGGCTGCACTCAGTGGATTAAAAAACCATGAGGTCATCACCGCCAGCCGTTCTGGAGAAGGATGTGACCATAAGGTAGATATTACTAGCACCTCCTCTCTTAAAGCACTGTTTGAAAAAGTTGGAAAGTTTGATGCTGTTGTTAACACTGTTGGCTTTTGCGAATATGCAGACTTTACCGAAATGACTGAAGAGCAGTGGGAAACTACTGTGCAAAGCAAAATGATGGGGCAAATTAATCTGGTTAAAGTTGGCCTCGATTATATTAATGACAAAGGCTCTTTTACACTCATATCGGGGATCCTGAATGTTAAGCCGATCCCTATGGCTATCGCTGATGCGACAACCAGTGGCGCCATTGATACCTTTGTTAAGTGTGTGGCTCACGAATTACCACGCGGAGTGCGTATCAATGTAGTTAATCCGACCGTGCTTGAAGAAGCCTGGGATGTTTATGGTGAGATGATGCCAGGTTTCCAGCCTGTCCCGGGCGCACTTGTCGGGAAAGCTTTTGAGCGTTCTGTTGATGGTTTTATTACCGGGCAGGTTTTATTTGTAGACGCTTAACAAGTCGATTTTGCGCCATATGATTTGATTTTGTTAATGAGATATATATGAAAAAACTTGCATTGATTTTTTCACTTGTTTTTTTACCTTTTTCAGCTTTCGCAGAAAGCATTACCGCAACTGCATCAACTCTTAATGAAGCAGAGAATATCATATGCGCAAAAGCTGAGAAATTAGGTGTAGAATATGTAATTACAGGGGCTCGCTACAAAAACAATGTTTATGTAATAGCCAGACTCATAAAAAAATAGCCCCCTTCGTATCCTTTGAATGAAACTCCTGCAGCCTGCATGAGTTTCATTTTTTTAGAATACTTTCTGAGTTCTTCATCATTATCCTGCAATCCCTCGTTTAGCATATGTCCGCTCTTCGCTCACAGCAGACCTTGTGGCACTCCAGGCGGTCCGCTTTGTGCCAGGAGTGGGCATTGTCTATGGGGCAGTCAGGCAGGTTGACTGGAGACAGATTATCACCTGATAACGTGCTTAATTCCCGCAAAGTTAATTCCAGGAAGTAAAAAACTCACCCTTTCAACAGATTGATTTAAATATTTTTTTTAATTTTCATCCCGCCGTTATCAACATCCTGCAAAACAAGCGCTTGACCATGTAGAACGATCGTTCTACCTTTGGGCCATGAACAAGAAGCCAAGTGATACACGAGAAAAAATCCTCGCCACCGCTGAACAGCTTATCTACCAGAACGGTATCCACGCCATGGGCATGGACCTTCTGGTGAAGAGCTCTGGCGTCGCAAGGAAGAGTATTTATCGCCATTTCGCGAACAAAGAGGACGTGGCATCTGCCGCGTTGAATGAGCGTGACGAACGGTGGATGCAGTGGTTCAGAACCGAGTCTGATAAAGGCGAAACGCCTCAGGAGCGCATTCTGAACATGTTTACGGTTCTGAAAAGCTGGTTTGAGTCTGACGGCTTTCGGGGCTGTGCCTTTATCAACACAGCCGGGGAGGTGGGAGATCCGGACGATCCCGTTCGCCAGATTGCGAAAATGCATAAGCAGAAACTGCTGGATTACGCGCGAGAACTCTGCGGGCAGTTAAACATCGAACGCCCCGATGTTCTGGCCAGGCAACTGCTGGTGCTGGTGGAGGGGGCGATCACCACGACATATGTGATGGGCGATCGGAACGCAGCTGATGACGCCCGGGACGTTGCAAAAGTATTGCTGGAACGGGCTTCTGCCGGGGCCTGAGTAACGAAAATTTCTATTACCTGTAAACCGAAAATGACTGAGGTTTTACCATGACTAATGCACAAGTCCGTCCGCCGCTTCCGCCATTCACACTGGAAACCGCTATCGAAAAAGTTCGTCTGGCTGAAGATGGCTGGAATACCCGCGACGCGGCAAAAGTCGCGCTGGCTTACTCGCTGGATACCAAATGGCGTAACCGTGCTGAATTTGCGAATAATCGTGAAGAAGCTAAAGGATTCCTCGCCCGTAAGTGGAAAAAAGAGCTTGAGTACCGCCTCATCAAAGAGCTGTGGGCGTTTGGCGGAAACCGCATTGCCGTCCGTTACGCATACGAGTGGCATGATGACTCAGGTAACTGGTTCCGCTCTTACGGTAACGAAAACTGGGAATTTGAGGCCGACGGCCTGATGAAGCGTCGTTTCGCATGTATCAATGACATGCCTATCAAAGAAAGCGAGCGCAAGTTCTTCTGGCCGCTGGGGCGTCGTCCTGACGATCATCCGGGCTTGTCTGATCTGGGTCTGTAAGCGCGCGCTGCAGGTGAGGCTTTTGGTCACAAGCGTGCGGATCGCACCTGGTCAGGCAGCCAATGAACTGAAAGAACACCTGAAATAACCTGATAACGTGCTTAATACCCGTAAAGATTTTGGCAGTATAGGTCGATAAAAACAGGAGCGACGAAAACGTAAGGAAAAGTGAATGTACGGGAAATGGGTCATTACGGGAATAATGGTAACGTTGTTAAGTGGATGTACAGCGGGGTTTAGGCCTTCGCTGGAAGACTATAAAGGTTCAGATGCAGCCCGGATCCGTGCTGCATCTGATGGAAATACCGCTCTGCAATTTTACGAAAAACAGCCGAGTGGCTGTTATAAAAAAGTGTTAGAACGCCGGATTACAGCGGGTCTTGCCATTCTCGGTATTCCTGTGACAGGAAATAAAAAAATCGGCATGCCTGAGTCATCTGACAACAAGGGCAGTTTCATCAATGAATTTACTGTCAAACCAGGTCAGCTCGTGACGGTCATTCATTACTGGACACAAGCGGGCTACTACCAAAATACAGATCGCTCAGTCTCCGAAAGATTCATTCCTCAGCCAAATCATGATTACGATATCGTTGTTACAGGCTCTGAATCTGGCGGAGATAGGGTTTCGGTGAGAGATCTGGATCCAGGCGCCACGATAGTCAGATGGGAAGGAAAGGAATGCCCCACCGGCATGTTCGATTAACGGTATGACGCCAGTCACCGTCTGAAAGGTTAAGCCCTCCAGAAGAGGGCTTTTTCATGTGTAGCGGGCACAACTTCCTGTTTTTAGGAAAGAATGGTCTGAGTCGCTCGTTCAACCGTACTGTTTAGTTCTGCTGCGGGGAGTCGCGGCTGCGAACGTTGCCAGCCTGAACCATAGCGGGTGTATTGCGCCGGGACCGGAAGGGTAACATGTAAATTGTCTGCCGCAGTACGCGCCCAGAACGGGTCTTTCAACATGTCGCGGCCAACCAGCACGATATCCGCGCGGCCATTCTGTAGAATTTCTTCTGCCTGCCGACCCGTTTCAATCAGACCCACAGCCCCGGTTTTAATGTCCAGTTCCCGGCGCAGCAGCTCGGCTGCCGGCACCTGATAACCAGGATAAGTGTTAACCGGTACCATCGCAATACCGCCGGTGGAACAGTCAATCAGATCAATTCCCTGTTCTTTCATCCACTTGCCGTAGATCAGAAAATCCTCCGGACGGTTTCCGCCTTCCACATAATCTGTTGAAGATATACGCAGGAACAAGGGACCTTTCCACTCGCTGCGCACGACATCGATGACTTCACGCACAATACGGTAGCGGTTTTTGTGGCTGCCGCCGTACTCATCAGTACGCTTGTTTGCCAGCGGGGACAGGAACTGATTCAGCAGATAGCCGTGTGCACCGTGGATTTCAATAACGTCGAAACCCGCTTCACGTGCGCGACGTGCCCCCTGGCGGAATGCTTCCACGACTTCTTTGATCTGCTCAATGCTCATCGCCTGCGGCACGCGGGACTCTGGTGTAAACGGGATTGCAGACGGCGCAATGGAGGGCAGGTCAATACCCAGCTGGCGACCCGCATGGCCTATCTGTGCACCGGCTTTCGCACCAAACCGATGAATAGCCGCTGTTACGCGGGACAAACCTTCAACGTGTTTGTCATCCCAGATCCCAATATCACCTGGGCCGATTGGCCCGTTTGGCAGTACAGCGGCGGTTTCCAGCATAATCAGGCCGGCTCCACCCAGGGCGCGCGCGCCGTAGTGGATAACATGGAAATCATTAACGTAGCCATCATCGGAAGCCGAGTGCATACACATCGGGGACATGGCAATACGGTTGCGGAATTCAACACCATTGATCGTGATAGGTTCAAAAAGCAAAGCTGACATTTCTACTCCAGAAAGTGGTTGATCTTTAGCCCGCTAAAAGTACCATACGATGAAAATTTGTTTATACGCTAAAAAAATACACATACTTACCAAAAGGTAACCATGATGTTTTTATGAAAAAATTACGCAACTACGATTCGGCTCCAGGATGTTCAATGGAAGCTGCACTGCATATCATGGGCGGGAAATGGAAGGGCGTGATCCTCTATCACTTGTTTAAAGATGGGACGCTTCGTTTTAGCGAACTCCAGCGCTTTTTAACCAGCATCAATCAGCGATTACTGACAAAGCAGCTACGAGAGCTGGAAGAGGATGGTCTCATTATTCGTGAGGTTTATCCGGTTGTTCCGCCAAAAGTTGAGTACTCACTCAGTGATGAGGGTAGAGAGCTGAACAAGCTGGTTCTGGATCTGAGCATCTGGGGCAGAAAGTGGCTTGAACGTCGCGGTCTTAAAACGGCTGTTGAAGAAGACCTCGAGGAGCTGGAGAAGATCCTCGGTGGTCCGAAGTGAGAAAATAGCTGCTCAGGCTGTGCCGTCCAGCCGGGTTTCTACTGGCTAAAATGAGTGATGCAGAAATCGATAAAACTGCGCAAGCGCGGCGTCATTCGCCTGTCCTGTGCATAAAGCACATGGACCGGCCTGCCAGGCACTTCATACTCCGGGAGTATCCGTACAAGTCGCCCGGCAGCAATGTCCGCACTCATCAACGGATACGGCTGCATAATTATTCCCAGTCCAGCGAGGGCGGCCGCAAGTAAGGCTTCGCTATTGTCCGTTTTAAACCTGCCGGCTACAGGGATCGAGATGTGTCCGTCCGGTCCTTCAAATTTCCATTCCGTCCGCATAGATGTGTGGGTAAAGATCAGGCACTGGTGCTGCATCAAGTCCTGCGGCACAGAGGGACTTCCCGCCATTTCGAGATAGGCCGGCGCAGCGCAAATCACCATTTGATAGGGTGTAAGAGCCCTTGCAAGCAGCTGGCTGTCCGGCAGTTCCCCCGTACGAAAAACCGCATCAAAGCGCTCTTCAACCAGATCGACAGTCCGGTTCGACAAACATAATTCGAGTGAAACTTCGGGATTTTGTTTGAGATATTCCGGCAGCTTCGAGGCAAGCAGTTGGCTGCCAAAGGTGATTGGTGCACTGATCCTCAGATTGCCACGGGGGATCGCCCGGGTTTCAGAAATCAGGGTTTCCGCTTCTTCCATTTCAGCCAGAATAATTTTCGCTCTTTCATAAAAGAGAAGACCGCTGTCCGTCAGGCTCTGGGTCCGAGTCGTACGGCTGATGAGCTTAATACCGAGATTTTGCTCAAGCGAGCGTAACTGCTTGCCCGTGAGCTGAGATGACTGGTTCATTTCTTCCGCTGCGGCAGAAATGGAGCCTGATTCGACCACTCTTACGAATGTCTGCATACAGGTTAAGCGATCCATTAGAAACCCTATGTTTCAAGTTATGGTTATTTTGATGAATTTATCGCACTACGTTTTCAATGTACATTGCCTGTTAACTTAGCTCGCTCAAGCGGTGGGCATCCGATCACTAACAAAGGCGTACCTGATATGAAAAATCTGTCTCTTTCCTTACTGATGGCTGCATCCATGAGCTGTTCAGCTTTCGCATCTGCTGCTGACGTTAAAGCACCGAAACCAACGGTTGTGCTTGTCCATGGCGCATTTTCAGATGGTTCAACATGGAAAAAGGTTATTCCTCTGCTTGAGGCAAAAGGGCTGAATGTTATCGCTGTGCAAAATCCACTGACTTCCTTTGCTGAAGACACCGCCACAACCCGCCGCGCGCTTGCACGAGTTAAAGGTCCGGTTGTGCTGGTCGGCCATTCCTATGGGGGGGCAGTCATTACGCAAGCGGGCGCAGAAAATGAGAACGTAAAGGCACTGGTCTATGTCGCAGCATTTGCGCCGTCTGCTGGGGAATCTGTGAGTGATTTAACCAAAGAGTATCCGACGCCATCAGGTTTCAGTCATATAGATGCTGATGAGGCGGGGTATCTGAAGCTCACCTCCGAAGGTGTTGCCCGGCACCTGGCGCAGGATGTTACTGCTGAACAGGCAAACCTGATGTATGCCACTCAGGGCCCAACGAACGGTGCCGTATTTGGCGAAAAAGTTAACGTCGCAGCCTGGGAAAACAAACCTTCCTGGTATATCGTCAGCGAACAGGATCACATGCTCGATACTGATTTGCAGAAGGCGATGGCGAAGAAAATCCATGCAACGGTAATTTCCCTGAACGCCAGTCATGCCCCCCATATCTCTCAGCCAGATGCCGTGGCAAACGTCATTTTACAGGCCGTCAACTCGCTGAAATAATCGATTGACGAATAAAAGAAAGGGAACAGTAAACACTGCTCCCTTTTTATTTTTATATCATAACGTTATGACGCAATTTCAATGTTCCCTACGGCCTTGGGTGTCTGGCCGCCAGTTCTGGCATCTGTGCCATCACAAACGCTAAAACTTTTTCCGCATCGAGTGAGGCATAGGCCATGCTTTCAATCACAGCAATAGGACGAGCGTCTCCAACGGTTGCTTTAATCTCAGCGGCCTTATACTGAATATGCGGGGCAATGAGAAATCCGTCGAAAGCGGGCGCCACGCTGGCAAAATTATCCAGACCCACCGCACCCACAATGAGAGGATGCCCCTTGTTTTCTGCCAGTAACTGTATCTTTTTGGCGAGAGAATTTGCTGTGTTGCCAAACAAACAACATATCAGAAGCTTTTTCATATTTTTACCTCCTGAGAATTATTCACAGGATATGACTCGCCAGATTCATAAAATGAGCGCCACCTCATATTTGTATGAAGAATAGATAAGGGTATTAATGAAGTCCCCGTGAACGGCAAAATTGAGTTTTTTCGTTGCGTGGGAAACACGCACAACCCACTTTATAGTGGTTAGCCCAAAAGAGCAGGCCAAAGGGTGAGGGGTTGTTGTTCTTTTCGTTCGACTTTGCAAAGATGTAACAAACACTATTTCAGACCTGCTCTGACAGCAACACGCTAAGTTGCCAAGTCGATTTCGAACGGGTTCTGCTTTGAGGAGCCCGATATGACCACCTTTCATCAATTTTCAGCCACCAGTCTGGGCGGCCAGCTGATTCCAATGGCCGACTACGAGGGCAAGGTCGTTCTGGTCGTGAATACCGCCAGCCAGTGTGGCTTTACGCCGCAATATGCCGGCCTTGAAACGCTCTACAAGAAATACGCTGCCCAGGGGCTGGTGGTACTGGGTTTCCCCTGTAACCAGTTCGGCAAACAGGAGCCCGGCAATGCCGATGACATTGCGCGGACCTGCCACATCAACTACGGTGTGAGCTTCCCGATGTTCGAGAAAGTCGAGGTCAACGGAACCGCGGCCCATCCGGTGTTTCGCTATCTGAAAAACGAATTACCCGGTGTGCTGGGCGGGCGAATCAAGTGGAACTTCACTAAGTTCCTGATCGGGCGCGATGGTAAACCACTTAAGCGTTTTGCCCCGTTCACCACGCCGGAGAAAATGGAAGCTGCCGTTCTTGCTGCACTTGAACTGTAAACAGCAAACGGTCAGCGGTTTTAAACGTCAACGTCACCGACGCAACCCGCGTTGATTCTCTGCTCAGCCACGCCAGGTCGTAAACCTCATTTACCCAGACCGTTGAGTAGCGCCTGTGTCGCAGCAGATTCATTCCCCGATGGCGAACAAACCAGTCCAAACTCACGATACAGGGCAGGGGCAAGAGGGACGACACACAGACCGCGCAACGTCTCCGGCAGGGCTGATTCGGGGACAAGTGCGACGCCCATACCTTCGCCAGCAAGCAAGCAGGCACTAACCCAGTCACGTACTTTTACGCGCACGTCAGTCAACTTTAAGCCTGCATTTTCCATCAGGCTTTGCCCATTCACTAAACACCCTCCGGTGGCAAGAATAAAGGGCTGGTCTGCCAGTTCTTCTAGCGTTATGCCAGATGTTCTTGCGAAACCCGTCAGTTGATGGCGAGCTGGCATGACCGCGACCCAGGCATCTTTTCCTAAAACAACCTTTGCGCGCCCAGGCGCAGGGTTCATGACAACCCCAAGTTCAACCGTGTCCTGCGCAAGCCACTCTTCAACTTCCTCGTCCGTGCCTTCCAGGATCACCACCTCAATACCGGGATAGAGACGTTTAAAGTCCCGCAATAATCTGGGCAAAAATGTGGCGGTTACAGAGGGAAAACTGGCCAGGCGGATGCGTCCGCTGTTTAGCTCCCGGCTCTCGTCTGCCAGCAAACGGATCGCATTCAGCTGCAATATCATGCTCCTTGCATGTGCGACAACCTGCTCGCCGAGGGCGGTGACGCCAATATTCCGCCGCTCACGAGTAAAGACAGAAAACCCAAGTGAAGCCTCCAGTTGGGCAATAGCCTGGCTGGCACCCGATTGCGTCATGCCAATTTCCTCCGCGGCGCGCGAAATATTGTTGGCATCCGCGACTGCGACCAGTAAGCGCCAGTGCAAAAGATTCATCATGAGTATCAGTAGCTCAGCTAATAGTTAAATTATGAGCAATTAATTTTACAGCAAGATTCTCATTAAGCAGAGTGTTTCAGAAACGTATTAAGCGTCGTTAAAAAACATTCAATTCAAAGGAGACACCATGAGACTCTATTACGCCCCTGATACCTGCTCACTTTCACCACACATTGTGTTGCGCGAACTGGAGCTTGAGTTTGAACTGGTTAAAGTGGACAACCGGAGCAAGCGCACCGCTGACGGACGCGATTTCCTGACCATTAATCCTAAAGGTTATGTCGCAGCACTTGAACTTGACGATGGAGAGATACTCACAGAAGGTCCGGCGATTGTGCAGTATCTTGCAGATCTTAAGGCGGAAAGCGGGCTCGCTCCGCGAGCGGGCACCTGGGATCGGGTACGTCTCCAGGAATGGCTTAACTTTATTACCAGTGAGATACATGCGGGCTCGGCGCTGTTATTCAATTCCGCGCTGCCCGACGAGGTCAAATCGATTTATCGCGAAAAGCTGTTCCGGCGGTTCAATTTTCTTGAGGATCAACTCAACGGTAAAAACTATTTGATGGGGTCGGTGTTCAGTGTTGCTGATGCCTACCTTTTCACGGTGCTGGGCTGGTGTAAATTCTTCGCCATCGACCTGCAAGGTTGGCCCGTGCTATCAGCCTACATGGCAAGGATCCATGCGCGACCTGCGGTGCAGGCGGCATTACGTGCTGAAGCGTCTGATTAAAGCACCCCGCGTTGAGTACCGGGCACCGTTTTTGTGTGCCCGTACATGAACGCTCTGGTAGCAGGCCCGCTGCGAGTCAGAGGGGGATGTATTTACCCGGCAAATTTGAGTAGTGCTTCGCCATCAAGGCGATAGCGAACCCATTCAGATTGCGGCAGCGCGCCGATGCTCAGATAGAAATCAATGGCTGGCTGGTTCCAGTCCAGAACACTCCATTCCAGGCGGCCACACTGGCGCTGTACCGCACATTGCGCGATGTTTTTCAGTAACGCTATTCCCGCGCCCTGGCCGCGATAATCCGGGGAAACATACAAATCTTCCATATAGATACCATTACGACCAAGCCATGTTGAATAGCTGGTGAAGAACACGGCATATCCCACGGCTTTACCTTCACTCTCAGCGATCAGCGCTTCGGTTTTACTGCCTGCGGCGAAAAGTGTTTCCCGGATCTCGTCTGGCGTGGTGACAACCTCTTGCGGTGCCTTTTCGTACACGGCCAGCTCATAAATCATATCGTAGATTGCGATTGCATCTTCCGGGCGGGCCTGACGAATTGTGATGCTCATGAGTTTTCCTGTTTGTTCTGCTTTATGTTGATGGGGTTAAGCATAAGGGTTATTGTCAGAAGAATTAAGTGCAATGAAATCAACAAATGATGAATATTATGCATCCAACTTTGAGGCGTCTTGATTTAAACCTTCTCCCTGTTTTTGACGCGATTTACCGTCACAGCTCTGTGCGGCTGGCCGCGGATGAACTGGCAATGAGCACATCGGCGCTGAGCCATGCGCTGTCGCGTCTGCGTATTACCCTCAACGATCCGTTATTTTATCGGGAAGGCCATCGCATGTGCCCCAGTGTGTATGCCACTCAGCTTGCGCCTGCGATTGCATCGACACTGAAATTCCTCAATCACGAGCTGACGCCACAGCCGGAATTTGAAGCCTCTGCGAGCACGGAGTCATTACAAATTGCGATTACCGATTTCACCGCGTTTTGTATTTTCCCGGCGCTGATGCACAAGTTGCAGCATGAGGCGCCAGGTTTGCGCCTGGAGTTACGCTATTTGCCGCATAGCCCGGCACTGACGGAACTACTGGCGGGGGAAGTGGACCTGGCGCTTGGGTTCAGCACGTCGGATGATATCCGCCACCCGGAACTGGATGAGATAAGCTGGTTTGAAGATGAGTATGTCGTCATCAGTAATACCCGCCGGACACAACTGACGCTGGAGGATTATCTCGCCGCCCGCCATCTGGTGGTGACGCCCTGGAATGAAAAGCAGGGCGTTCTGGATCTACAGCTCGAGCAGATGGGGCACACACGGCAAATTGCGATTAAAACGCCGTCTATGCTCAGCGCACCGTTTATCGTAGCCCAGAGCGATCTGCTGATGGCAATCCCGCGATATGCCGCTGAGAAGCTGGTTCCGGCAACGGATATCCGGATTTTCCCGCTGCCGTTCGCAATCCGCCCGTTTGAAGTGAAGATTTATTCACATAAACGCAGCGGTAAGCGAGGCGCGACGAACTGGCTGAAAGCGCAGCTGCACTTGCTGGCTGACGAGATCCATTCAACGCAATAACGGGAGAAAATAGCGAATAACCCAAACGTCACTAAATCGCCAGCCTGACGGTAGATGAAGATTGCTTCAGCGCGGCGATTACGCAGAAATAAGGGAAAGGGAATGAAAAGGCTTAGTTCAGGTAAAAGGGTGAAAACAATCGTGATGCTGGCCGTAGTAGCCAGCATGGCAACAGGGTGTGCGCCGTTACACCCGTCAGGATGTCATAAGACCACGGCAACGGGTAGTTGCGGTTCTGGCCGCTGGGATGACAATGATCAATGGGGCGCGCAGGCGCGGGCAATCAGAGCCGCAGTTAATGCCAAAATTGATGATCCGCAACGCTGGAAAGGGAAGAAATGCCGGCTGCATCTGGCGTTTGCCAAAGATGGAACGGCGTTAAGCATATCAACCAGCAACGGCAATAAAGCCTATTGCGAGGCCGTACTATCGGCTGCACAAAAAGCGCAGTTCCCGGCCTTTACCAACCTGGAGGTTTATCGGGATTTTCAGAAATCCGGCTTTGATATGCAGGGTTAGTTATTAATTAAACGGCAGCAGTGACTCGTAACGTCCCTGGAGGCTGCACAAGTTAATAAACCTTCAAATTAGTAGACCATCATTGTACTACCTAAACTGGTGGCTTGTTTTTTGTACAGAAACCCTAGGATTAATCGTACGTCAAATAAGAGTGCCGACATTTATTAATTAATATTTAAAAAATGACATGTTCTAACTCATTGATTCTACTTGGTTAAAATGTTGTTGAACTTATTGCAACAAGATTAGCCAGGCAGCATATACTAAAGGCATGATATCTAAATTATAATCCTTTAACATCCGGTAGATAGGTGAGGTTAGAATGCGTTTAATTGTCATGTTGTTAAGCCTGGTAGTCGGCACTCAGGTCTGGGCTGGTGAACTTACCAAACCTACCGGTAAAGTCCTTTTAACCATGTCCGGTAAAATTGAAAATACCAATGAAAACGGCAAAGCCGTTTTTGATATCGCTACCCTCGAGAAACTGGGCGTGGTCAGCTTCCAGACTACGTCACCCTGGTATAATGGGCGCACGACTTTTACGGGTATTTCCATGCAAAAGCTCATGGATTATGTCGGGGCGAAAGGGACTGTTGTTAAAGTCACCGCGCTTAATGACTATACTACCGTTATCCCTCTCAGTGATTTCAAGAATTACAATGTGATCCTTGCTTTCAAAATCAATGGGGAATATATGCGTGTCCGTGATAAAGGTCCGTTCTTCATTGTGTATCCCTATGACAGTTTGCCTGAGCTGAATAATCAGATTTATTATTCACGTTCAGCATGGCAGGTCAGCCGTATGAGTATTGAGTAAGAGTTCAGAGGAGAATCATGAACAGAATACTGGCTGGCATCATATTTTCCCTTTTTATATCTACAGGGTATATATCGTTCCTTGTGCATGAAAGGCAACAAGAGTTGCAGACGCTGAGTCGCTACACCGACTCATGGTCTGCTGCCCAGCTGGTGTCAGAATATTACCGTTTTGAGTCATGGCTTGGTCTTTACACTTTTGTGGATACGATGGACCTCGATGACGTACGCCTGCGTCTCGACATTATGCTCAGCCAGAGTGATTTAATGAAAGGCGGCGATTTAGGGCATTATATAGACAGCAATAAAGAGCATCGTGAACTGGCTTTACAACTGCAAAGTACGCTTGAATATCTGGATGTTCATCTTGAGAAAATGAACCGTTCGGACATCAAAGAGTACCTGAAAGTCATGCATGAGCTTGACTCGCCGCTAAGCCGCCTCTCATCTGGTGCATTAGATAAAGATGTTAACTCGATTAATAATGCGAACCACAATATTCAAACGCTGTACTATATTTATTCGGCGACGTCGGTACTGCTAATAATACTCAGTGCGATATTAGGCGTGCTGATATTCTACCAAAACAGAAATATTCTGAAGGCGCATCTTCAGGTTAAAAGCCTTGCCGAAGAGTTGCAGAAATCGAAAGAAAAACTGCAAATCCAGAACACAAAACTGGAGTATGACGTCTACCACGACTCTCTCACCGAGATGAATAACCGCCATTTCTTCTGGGAAAATTTAACTAAAACCATCGAAGTGGCGAAAAAAGATAATCAGTCTGTGGTTGTCATGTTGTTTGATTTAGATCGATTCAAAGAGGTCAACGATACGTACGGGCACGATGCTGGTGATATTTTATTACGCCAGATCTCCCACCGTCTGGAGTCGATGAGCCTTGCTTCAGATACGCTTTACCGCTTAGGTGGGGATGAGTTTGCATTTCTTTCGAGTGGCCTGACAGAAAGCCAGGCGGTTTCCCGCGCTCAAAAAATCTGCGAATTTATCAATCAGCCGTACACGATTTATAACACTATTATTAATATCACCACCTGTGTGGGTATTGTTATTTCAGACACTGAGCGCCGATCTGACTTCCTGTATAAATTTGCCGATCTGGCGCTTTATGAAGCCAAAAATGAAGGTTCAGGAAAGATAAAAGTCTTCCGCCAGCGCATGTTAGACAAACTGCAAGAAAGCAGAACCCTCGAACATGATATGGCCATGGCAATCGTGAACAAAGAGTTCGTGGTTTACTATCAGCCTATTGTTGATTCATTCAGCCGGGAAATTTACAGCTATGAAGCCCTTATTCGCTGGATACATCCACTGAAGGGGATTCTGTCACCGGATAGCTTTATTCCGGTCGCTGAAAAAACAGGCATGATCAACGAGATGGGGAGAGCGGTGCTCGAAATGGCCTGTCGGGAAGCCGCGACCTGGGCGGTTCCGGCGAAAATTTCAGTCAATGTCTCGCCTGTTCAGCTTAGCAGCAAAGCCTTTGCCAGCGTGGTGCTGTCCATCCTGAAAGACACAGGGCTTCCGAATGAACGCCTGGAACTGGAAGTCACTGAGTCCTCTCTCTTTACGGAGAGTACGACGCCGATGAATACCCTTAGCAAGCTTAGATCTCTGGGGGTGAAAATCTCCATCGATGATTTTGGTACGGGATACTCTTCACTTTCGCGACTGAGTCGAATTGCCTTTGATAAGATCAAGATAGATAAATCTTTTGTCCATACGCTTTCCACTCAGGAAGACGCCATTAACATTATCAAACTGATTACAGGTATGGCGAAATCACTGAATATGAAGGCTATTGCCGAAGGTGTTGAAACGCAGGAACAGCTGGAGAGTCTTCAGGCGCTGGGCTGCGATTTCGCACAAGGATATCTGTTTGGTAAACCTCAGCCTTATGTCGCTGGCGAGATACGCAACGGTTATCAGGAACAGTTAAACTGCGAACGTTTATCCTGAGCATGTTGCTAAAAACTTACCTGATCGCAAAAGTGGCCATCTGATACCAGCCGTCGGTGGTTTTCCCTTTGTTAGCAAGCTGGACTCGCGGTGCGCCCTGGGTATCGGTGATTGCCGTTTGCAGCGAATAGTTGCCAGCGGGCAGGGAGGCAGGCAGCGCCAGCACCACGCGGCTTTGAATATCGCCCGGCAACCAGCGGCGAATATCATCCTGCGTTTTCTGCTTCAGAACGGTTGTGCCAGCGGCATTAACCACCCGCCACTGCACCGGATAAGCAAGATACGCCGGTGCAACGCCGTCATTACGCCAGTTAACGGTCAGCGTCAGCGGTTGCCCAATCTGAAGCGGGGTATCAAACGTCAGCTTATTCACCCGATAGCGATAGCCAATGCGTAGTAAGGCCTTATCAACAATGTCGCGGTATTCCGTGGGGATCGGTCGCGATTTGATATTCAGCGTACTGGCGTGCTGCTGCAACGCCCAATCGAAGGTCGCCTGGACCTCTGCGCGGGTATAGTGCTGCACGGTTTGCCATTCGGTCATATAGCCGCAAATCTCAAGGCTAACCGGCGCTCGTTTCCAACTGTCGTTAAAGTCCGGCTCGGCGGCCTGCGCGGCAGCCAGACGCTGCGGGTAGTCATCGCGCATGTGGCTCCACTCGGCTGAGAAATTACGCCAGTCGCCCCAACAGTCCGCGCGCCAGCCAGCACCCCGGCGGCTGGCCCATGCCAGCGAGTCACCGCCGCTAATGAGCATCACTTTCGGGGTTTTCGGGAAGCTATCAAAGTGCATATCGACATAACGATTGAGCTGCGCGGGGGTGTATTTATCCAGCAATTTCGGCATGTCAGGAAAATTAGAGTTATGCCATTCACCCCACGAACCGACCATGCCGATATCAATAAATGCCAGCTCCGGGTTTCCATCGTAGCGTTTACCCATGGCGCCGATCAGTTTCTGTGCGTAGGCGATGAAGGTGGGGTCGCTGAGATCCGGCACGAAGGTTTTATGGTTCTCAACCCACTGTCCTTTAATGCCTTTGGCAATCAGCCAGGCGGGGATTTTCGACCCGGCTAGCGGTTCATCAAGCGCCATAAAACGCAGACCAACGTTCATCGCCGGCTGGTGTCTGGCGGCAACGGCGAAAGCGTTGTCGATGAGGGCGAAATTATAAACCCCTTCCTGTGGCTCTAGCTCACTCCAGTAAAAACGCTCGTATTCAAAGCCGGTGTCGGGGTACTGCGCAAGAGTAGGTTTTTGACCATAGCCGTCATGAAAACTGGCAACACCCATACCCGGATTGGTCAACAGGCCGTCGAAGGCCAGAGGTGAAACCACCGTGGTGACAGCACCCGCAGAGCCTGACGTCAGCAAACCCGCCAGCAGCAGTGCACGAAACAAAGGCGCTTTACGCAGAGACGACATCGGCATTTTATTTCACCTTGTCATTTTGTCATGAAGGTCCATAAACCACGTCCAGATCCCAACGTGGAAATTGGTGAAGACATCGATGCCCAGTGCCGATTTCAGCATATAGAGTGCCAGCATAACCGACAGCAGGCAGAACAACACCGCGAAGGTAATGATCAGTGTAGTGAAGATGCGCCCAACCAGTGTGCTTTCGCGCGATACCTTGCGCAGATCCCGGCCAAAGAGAAACACCACGAAATAGCGGCGGTGGAGGAAAGGGAAGCTATGGCGAAAATCGAGCCGGTGGCGCGTCGCCAGATTGGTATGGATCAGCGCCTGCTCAATTCCGCGCTTCTGTTCCGGGGTTAATGAGGTTTCGACCTCCTGATCAAGTGAGGCATAGAAGCGTTCGATGACCAGTTCTGCTGTAGATTTTGACACGTGTTACCCGTTTACGTTAGGCGCTGATACACTTGAGCGGTTTGAGCGGCAATTTCCGGCCAGCGGTACTTTGGCAGAAACTGGCTGTAATCCGCTTTCTCTCCTGCGACCCACTGCTGAAGCTTCTGCGTCAGGGCCGGAACATTACCGACCGGGAAATAGTCCGATTGCGGCAGGCCGATTTCGAGGTTGGCCGGAATATCGCTGACAATGACCGGCAACGACCACGACATGGCCTCCAGCAGGGCGATTGGCAAGCCTTCATGGTAAGAGGGCAGGACGAATAACCCGGCCTGTGAGAACAACGTATGCAGCGTCGGGCCGCTAACAAAACCGGTCATAAAGATGTTCGGCGTGCTGAAGGCCTGTTTCTTTAGCCGTTCGCTGTACTCATCGGCGTGGTCGGCATCGCCAATCAGCACCAGTGGCGTCGCACAACCCGCCGCAGCATAGGCGGCTATCAGGTCGTGCAAGCCTTTCTCTTCCACAAAGCGTGCCACAGCAACAATATACTGACCCGGCTTAAGGGCGTGCCTTTGAAGGATCGTCGCCTGTTCTTCCGCGGATGGCAGCGCGGTCTGGCGGACACCGTTATAGATAACGTGGGCATTATGTCGGCCATGTTTGCGCTTAATCAGATTGTTGATGACCTCGGATATGACGATCACTTCATTGGCGTAGGTTACCGCCCATTTTTCGCCCAGCCGCAGCATCCCTTTACTGACTTTACCCCATTTCTGCCGGTCATAATCCGGGCCGTGATGAGTAAACACAACGCGTTTCCCCAGCAGGCGCAACAGCGGCACCACCAGTCCGGGGCCGATGGCGTGAACATGAACCACGCGGGAGCCGTCAAATAAGGTGCTGAGCGCCGCCAGGGTTGAGTGCACGATGGCCTCGAACTTACGGCTTTTCGGCGCCCATAAGCTCTTGAGTTTAACACCTTTATATTCACTGCGGCGATAGTTCACGTACGGCGACCGGGCCAGCACGCAGATCTCGGCGTTGCCCAGACGATAGATTTCCGGGTACAGATTCTGGCAGTGGGTTTCGACACCGCCCTGAACATCGGGAATGCCGCGGGTGCCCAGCACCGTCACGTTGGTTTTCATGTTGTCACTCCCACAAGTTGCTGATAAAGCGCCTGTAGTACCTGCATATGACGGGCAAGATCGTATTTTTCTTCCAGACGCTGGCGGGCACTCATCCCCATGTCACGCGCCCGTTGTGGGTCCGCTGCCAGTTGGTCCATCAGCTGAGCAAGCGCGTCGCTGTCGCCAGGCTCCACCAGATAACCATCAACGTTGTCACGGATCTGTTCCGGAATACCGCCAATGTTGCCGCCGATCACCGGGCGGCCAAAGGCCATGGCTTCCAGTACCGACATTGAGCAGTTTTCGTAATATTCGGAAGGGACAATAACCGCACGGGCCCCGCGAATCAGGTTGTTCAGCGCCTCGCCGTGTTTCATATACCCGAGGAATTCCGGGCCACTGAAGCGGGCGCGCAGATCTTTACCGAGCGGGCCATCGCCGACGATTTTCAGCGGCATTTTCTGGGTCATTTTCTGCTGCGCCTGGGCAAGGGTCGATACGCCTTTTTCCCGGCTCAGGCGGCCGATATAGAGGAAATAGTCGCCCGCCGTGTCGCCAGGCACGGTGGTGCTGGCGTCAATACCGTTAACGATAACGTCGATGCGGGTGTGGGGGAGCTTACGCAGCAGCGTCTGGCGCATAAATTCGCTCGGCGCGATGATGCAATCGAGCATGGCGTAATTTCTGGCGAACTTCTGCCAGTAGGCTTCCAGCGACAGCAGCAGGCTTTTAAAGGTATCGCCTTGCTGGCAGCGGTGACGGAATGCGTTGATAACTGATCCGGTCAGGCACTCTTCGCAAACGCGGCCGTCGCGCAGCATGGTGTAGGAGGGGCAGACGATTTTGTAATCGTGCGCGGTCAGTACCGTTTTACAGCCAAAGCGCTTCGCCACGCCAATGACGGCGGGTGTTATCTGATGATAGATATTATGAAAATGCACAATATCTGGCCGCTCGCGCAGCAGCAACGTGTTGAGCTTCGCACAGGCCTGCGAATTATAGATAAAATCCACCCCGGCCCTGACACGGCCCATCAGACCGTGACTGTCGTGGTAATCGACATTCTGGACGAAAAATTCTTCCCACGGCGACGGTTTATTTTCCACGTGCTTCATGCTGAAGTCGACGACCTGGTAGCCGGATTGCAGCATGGCATCCCGCTCCTGGAAATAAACGGTTTCCGCACCTCCTTTGATAAAGAAGAACTTGTTAACGAAGAGAATTTTCATTTTCAGTATCGATATGCTTTGGATTAAACACGGTCACCGCCGGGCGTTGCATCGGGTCACGAACTGCACGAGCCATCCCGCGCAACATCCCCGCTGAAAACATAAATAAGTTAATAACGCTCTGCACGCCGTCGCGAAGTGATCGGTTTTTGGCTGTTTTCAGAGCGATAAACGCCAGCAGTGGCAGCAGCGCAATGGCGATAACCTTGGCGTTAAAAGTCAGCAGACAGACCAGCAAAATCAGCAGATACAGGGTGAAAACCAGCTCATTACGCACAATGCGTAGCGCAGCCGGGAAATGGGCTTTGCCCCAGCAGCCACGCAGCAGTTCACCAGGCGCACACAGGAAACGGTTCTTCCAGCGGTAAATCAGCATCTTGAATGTCGGCATGGTGTAGGACGTGTGGCTAAAGTAAGGCACATCCAGGCGGTGCAGCTTGTAGCCAGCGGCTCCCAGGCGGATGCCCAGCTCGGCCTCTTCGTAGGCGTGCAGGTTCAGGTTGGTCAGGTAGCCGACTTTTTCGATGGCTGAACGGCGATACAGCCCGCCGCCGCCTAAATGGTCAGTATCGCCGTGCGGGTAAATCAGGTGCAGGCGCTGCTTGCGTGATTTGAACTCGTAGTTAGAGGCATCATCCATCTCAACGCTACCGGCCACTCCTGCGTACTCAGGATGGGTTTCCAGAAATTCGACAGCGGTATCAAGAAAGCCCGGTTCAAGCTCCATATCGCCATCCAGCAGCAGCAGGTAATCGCCTTCACTATACAGCCAGCCGAGCTGGTGGCCGATACCGCAACTGCGATCGCTGATGTTATCCAGGCACACCACCATCACGTCTTTACCTAACGCGAGATCCCTCGTGTTATCTGTCGAGAGGCTGTCGGCAACAATGATTTGATGCGGATAGGGTTGCAGTTGTTTGCGGACGCTGTCGATCGTTTTCTCAATACCCTGCGCTTCATTCAGGGTCTTAATGCTGACGGTAATAGAGGGTGTTTTATTCATGTTCGTTACCGGAGTTCAGACGGATAGTGCGGTGGATGACGATAAGCGCCCCGAGGGCCACCCATAATAAAAACTGCAACATGGGGACAATCATCAGGATCTGGCTGTACGGCAGGCTGAGCAGGCAGCCGATGACAAAGACGTAGTACGCCGGTGCCGAGCTGAGCAACTGGAGATCTTCACGATTAAGCTCCTGACGGGAAAAGGTCTCTTTTGGCCGCATCGCCACGAGCACGGCGCCAATCATGCAGATAAACAGAATGATGCCGATAATGCCCACTTCCCACAGCAACATGCTTAAGGCTGTGGAATCGAGGATCAGGTGATACCAGGCGCCGATATACCCCGGTGAAACCGTACTGCCGCTGTTCGTGGCGTTAAGACCGTAGCCGAACAGCATCCCACCCGGGCCGAAAAGATCGTTATGCTGGAGCCAGAAGAAGACGGTGGTGAAGCGTCCCAGCTCGCCGCTCGGCATGATGTAGTTGGCATCAAAAATATAACTCAGTGAATCAATAAACACCGAAAGCGCGCTGCGGGTAGGATCCCCGCCAAAGGCCGCCGAATAATTCGATGCCAGAACGGTAATGGCGATAAAAATTAACAGCGTCATCCCAACGGCGATAATCAGCAGCGAGCGCAGGCTGACGGCACTGACGCCACGCACATAGCCGGGCAGGATCCACAGCAGCGCCAGCAGGAAGGGGGACAGCAGGATAATGAATTTTACTTCGCCGACCACGCAAAGGAAGAAGCCCAGCGCAATGTGGATCACCAGCGATTTTAACGAGCAGATCCCGTGCTTATACTCCGATAGCTTCAGTAGCATGATCAGCAGGCAGAACGACCCCATTGCCGCGGTGTTGCCACCGCCCATCGGGTCGCCGCCGAACGTGCCGACTACCGAATCCCACTTCTCATCCTCACCACGAAGCGCCACGCGCTGGGGAACGACAAAAATCACCTGATAAATCGCGACCGGGATCTGCACGTAGAAGATCCAGTAGAACAGCTGAGTCAGCCTGTGCAGTTGCGATTCGCGAACCATGCCAAGCAACATACAGAGCATCAGCAACGACAGCGCCAGCTCGTTTTTAAAACCGACGATGGTGGTCACGATGCCCGATTGCAGCACCGTAGAGACAAGTCCGAGGAAAATAAACGTCAGGTATAGCGCCAGTATCACCTTTTCGCGCCCGGTGAGCGTCAACGGCTGCGGACGGTTTTGCATCAGCAGCAATACCGCCATGATCAGCACCATAAAGAAGGGCAGCCACAGGATCGCCGCCACGCCGGTGAAGTACTGGACCGTGCCGCAGAAAACCAGAGTTATCAGAGCATAGGCTTCAAGGTAGCGGCCGGTATTTAGCTGCATATTTTCTGCTCCTGTACCCAGAGTGATTTTGCCCGCTGGTTCATTTTGATGAGAATGAACAGGTAGCGCACGCTGGTCAGTACCGAGAAGGTCAACAGCGCGATTTGATAGCCCACGCCGAATTTCGGCAGGGCGATAAAGGCGATGGCAATAATCAGCATCTGCTCAATCTGGATCCGCAGGAAGTAGCGCCGGGAGCCGAAAATCAGCTCAATGACCGTCAACGGGCTGACCGCCAGTGCAGCAAACAGATAGGGCAGCATATAGCGCGACGTCGGGATCGAGTTCAGCCACTCCTGGCTAAAGCCCAGACGCATCACCAGCGGATAGAAAATCCAGATGCCGAGAATACACACCACCGATGCCCCCATCAGCATCAGTCGCACCTTTTTATATTCCGGGTAGTTAAAGGTGTTGTGACGAAAATCCATCGACCATTTAGAGAAAATGGAGTTGCGCACCGCGTTGCCAATGATCATCACCGGCGATAAACAGAAACGGCTGACCACCGAGAAATACCCGGCGACCAGCGGCGAGAACCAGATGTTAATCAGCATGGTCGGCAGGTTGTTGCTGGCCATCGCCAGTACCTCGGCGCTGCCAACGCGGCTGATATGCTGCCAGTGTTCGCGCAAGAAGCGGGCGTTAGCGCTCAGTGAAAAGTTGCTCAGCGTCAGGCTGCGGAAGTCAAACAGGCGGATCAGACAGCCGCTTATCAGCAACAAAATGCCGGCCATCCACGCCAGATAAAACAGCATCGGGTTGGGCATCACCAGCAGGGCGACAGCCACAACCAGCGACACGGCGATACGCTGGAAGGTCAGGAACGGGTAATTCCCGCCGCGCAGCGACAGGTTTTCGGCAACCAGTACCAGCGCATAGCCGAAAGTCAGCAAATAGAGAAAGGCAATATTCAGGTTAAAGATAAGCCCGGTGATCACCGCCCAGGGGATAGCCATCACCAGGCTCTGTAACACACAAAACACCACGTTTTGCCCTAACTGGTGATCCTCCTGACGGGGGATTAGCAGCTGGGAGGCAAACATACACACCTGCGCGCCGATCAGCACATTGCTGTAGATCATCGCGTAATGGCCGACCTCCGCCATCCCGTAACGATGCGAGATAAGCCAGACCGAAAAGGCGCCGATCAGCTGCGAAAGCACTGACGAACTGGCGATGGATGAAATGCTCCTGATGAGATTCATAATCGCTATTTCGGTGAAATAAGTTCGTGCATTTCACGATCGAGCAGACGTTTCCCTTCCTGCGTTTCCAGGTTCTCTTCTTTCACCTGGTTGAGAAGGAGCGTGACCGGTGCATCACCAGCGCGTTTAAGACGAAGCACCGCCTCACGAACACGCGCCGCCTGTTCACCAGCTTTTACCACCAGCAGGTTAATGTCGCTCTGCGCCGCCAGCAGCAGGCTATCCTGCGCCAGGCTCAGTGCCGGCGTATCGATAACCAGCGTATCGTACGTCTGGTGCAGCGTTGCCAGCAGGGCGGGTAAACGTTCGGACGTCAGCAGCAGCAAGGAAGAGTCGTTCAGCTCGCCTCGCGCCAGGAAGTCCAGTTGGTCATCCAGTTTAACGATCGCCTGTTCTGCGGTGGCGATGCCGTTCAGTAACTGGCTGAAGCCCAGTTTCTGCTGCGGATACTTCGCGGATAACCCTTTAGAGGCCAGATAATCGAGATCGATAAGCAGCGTTTTACGTGCCTTACTGGCGGAGCTGGCCAGCAGTTCGGCGATAAGCGAGCTGCCGAACCGGGGCTGGACCGAGGTCACCAGAATGGTCGCCGGTTTATCCCGGCGATTAAGCAACGCCAGGCGCAGGCTGTGGATCATGTCGGCATACTGGACGTTATGGAAAATCTGTTTCGCACTTTCCACATTCGGCAGCTGCGGGAATTCACCGCTGGCGTCGAGAGCGGCTTTCGCTTTCAGTTCGCTGAGGCTATTCACGGTTTTGTCCATCGCGGTACCGACGATCAGGTACATGATGTACAGCGCCAGCGCCATCAGGGTAACCATCACAATAAGCAGGCCGCGCTGTGGTTTTGACGGGCGATCCGGTGGAACGGCAGCATCGTAAATCACCTCATCCGGCATCGAGAGATTCTCCGACAGCTTTTGCTCACTGGCGCGCTGGTACAGCGACTTATACAGCTCTTCGGTTTTGTTCAGCGCGGTGGTCATGGTGTTGTACTGATCACGCCTGGCACCGAGGGCCTGGAAGTTTGCTTTTTCCTCGTCGAGCATTTGCTGATAGTGCTGCTCATCGTCGAGCGCGATTTGATACTGCTGGCGCAGGCCGTTTGACAGCTCACCCAACACCTGACCGAGCTGGGCGCTCACCGCCTTCATTTGCGCCTGGGCCTGGAGATACTTCGGATGCTGCGGCCCATAGTGTTCCGCCGCATCGGAAAGCTCACGGCGCGTCTGGATCATGGCAATGCGCAGATCCTGAATCTGTGGATGACCAGATATTTCGGGCAGAGAGATAATCTGCTCAATCGGTTTGCCTTGCTGCTGGCGGACTTTGTCCCACTCGGTCTGTGCTTTCAGGCGGCGCTGGGTTGCATCGGCCAGGCGGTTTATCGCGATCCCCATGCGTTCGGTTTCATAACCATCCACGCCGCGGAAAGTCAGCAACCCATTTTGCCTGAGGAAGGTATCGATAGCTGCCTTTTGCTGATCCATTTGGCTTTTCAGATCGTCCTTTATTTTTTCGTTCGCGCTTTGCGCCTGAAGCAGGGCGTTTTTTTTCTGCTGCAAACTGTAATCAATAAAGGCCTGGGCAACGCCGTTGGCGATATCCGCGGCTTTTTGCGCCGATTTGGCTTCCACGGAAACGGAAACCAGTTGGGTGGATCGCACGCCAGAAATAGTCAGTTTCTTTTGTAGCGCCTGCACCGCGTTATCAATGCGCCCGGCTGCATCCTGTTTATCGCCCTCGTTAAACTCGGGATCCTCATACAGCTTTAATTTACGTACCGCGGCATCGAGCACCACGCGCGAACCCATTAATGCATATTTGGTTTCGTAGTAATCGTTGCGCGTAGAGTCGTAATTATCCAGGCGTGGCAGGGTAGTGATATCCGATGACTGCGCTTTAAACAGCACGGTCGCCGTCGCCGTATAGCTCGAGGACATTAAGCGAGTCAACATAAATGCCGCCACGGCGGCAACGATCACCACCACCAGGCACCAGATAAGCTTGTGCTTAATTTTGTTGAAATAAGGCGTGAAGTCGATAAAGCCTTCTTTCTTTTTTCCGTTTTCTACCAGTGAAATTGCCATATTAGAAGAAGCTCATGCCAATAATGATGGTATCTCCAGCCTGGATGGCGGAGTCTGCGGCGACGTTGTTCAGCAGCTGCCCGCTGCCAGACTGTCTAACTTGAATATCCTTTCGATCAGCGCGATCGGTAAAACCACCCGCCAGCGCAATGGCTTTTTCCGCCGTTAAGCCTGGCTCCCAGGCGTAGCCATCCGGTTTTTTCACTTCACCCAACAGGTACACTTTGCGGTATTCGGCGACGCTTACGGTGACCATCGGATTTTTCAGGTAGTTACCGCGCAGCTTATCAGCAATCTCTTTACTGACCTGTTCAGGAGATTTGCCTTTAAGTTGCATCACGCCAATAAACGGGTAATTAATGTTGCCGCTGTTATCGATTTTTACCCGCATGGACATATCCTGCTCGCCGGAAACGTTAATATTGACTTCATCGCCATGGTCCAGCAGGTAAACGGTATTCGGCTGTGTTTTGATGGTCTGCTGCGGGGTTGAGCATCCCGCCAGCAGCAGCGCCAGCAGCGGAAGCATCGCCAGATTCCTGTTTAAAAAGGTCATATTTGTACCTGCGTCATAAAAATAATGGCCGAATCGTCATAGCCCAGGGTGCGGTCAACTGCATGTGTGTAGTCCGGGCCAATATAAAAAGTATCCGTGTCTTTATTGGAGTGCATGGTGTTCCATTGCAGCTTCAGCTTAAAGTTAATGGATGGACGAAAATCATAGTTAAAGGTCAGCGACACCAGGTTTGACGTATCTTTTCGCTTATCACTCTGGTGCTTATAATCTTCAGTAATATAGGAATAATCGATCAAGGTTGAAAAACGATCCACCACCCAGTGATGTTCGTAGCCAATGCCTGTCGTCGATACCAGAATATATCCGCCAGAATCGGTTGGGTCTTTAATTCGCTGCGAGCTGTGCAGGTTAACGTTAACTTGCTCGAGCGGCGCCCAGTCAGCGGTAATATCCCAGTTCAGGCCGTTAAAACCCTGCGAATTCGGGTTATGGATAAACTCTTTGTACAGCCAGGCAATGTTAGCGTTGATCTCCGTTTTCCCCGTCAGCCGGTTTTTCATACCGAACAACAGGTAATACTCATTGCTGTCTTTCAGCTCATTGAGCTCGTAACGCCGCTGATTAGTAATAAAGCTGTAGCGGTAGCGGAGCGTTTTTGCTTTCTGGTCGAACACGTCGGCCACCAGGCTGTCTTCATGCCACTCCTGATCGCGCATGTAGTAGCCGAAGTCATCACTGGCATCTTTGATGCTGTTGATATCGCGAAAACGCAGTTGCTTATGCTGTAGCGCAAGTTCTGCCTTCCCGCGACCCTCTGGCGCACCGTAGCTGTAGCGTAACTCGCTGTTGAAAAAGCGGGTGCCGATAGGCTTATCGATGCCAAATTCTTTAAATTGAGTGGGCAAAAAGCCTTCGGTGGTATCGCGTCCGCGCTCTTCATGACTCAGCGTTTCTTCCAGGTCAAGCGCCAGTCCATGCATGTCACCAAAGCGCCAGTTCCCGTTGAACATGAAATAATGGTTGTTGCGATTATCCGCGCTATCGTTGTCGTAGTAACGATAATCACCGGAGTACATCAGCAAGTACCGATCGTCCTGGCGTTCGCCCATCGCTTTCACAACAGGTTTAATGTTCTGGTAGCTTGAGCCTATGGCATCCTGGCTGTCGTGCTGCCAGGTCACGTTATCATCGTAGCCAATGTCATAGCCCAACTGGCTCTCGAAATCGATGCCAGCGATACCGGTGTGCGGTTTTGCCTGGAGGTCGGCATGTGCGTAAGGCACAGAGAGAAGACCGGCCAGGATAGCGAACCTAGAACGCATTTTTTCCCACAAAGCCCCGTAAGAAGGTCAAAATTATGATTTTTAGATCGAGGAACAGCGACCACGACTGGATATAGTCCAGGTCGAACTGAATGCGCTTTGCCATTTTATCCAGCGTATCGGTTTCGCCACGGAAACCGTTGATTTGCGCCAGCCCTGTTATCCCCGGTTTTACCTTATGGCGAATCATGTAGTTTTCGACCAGTACGCGATACTGCTCGTTATGCGCCACCGCGTGCGGGCGTGGGCCGACAATCGACATCCGTCCCTGAAGGACGTTGAAAAACTGTGGTAGCTCATCGAGTGAGGTTTTACGCAAAAATGCACCAAACCGGGTAATTCGCGGATCGTTGCGGGTTGCCTGCGTCACGATGGTGCTATTCTCCATTACCCGCATAGTTCTGAATTTCCACACCTCGATTTGCTTACCGTTCAGGCCATAGCGGGTCTGTTTAAACAGAATCGGGCCGGGGGAGGTGACTTTGATACCAATAGCCACCAGGATCATGACCGGCAGGCTGATCAGGGTAAAGAAGAACCCAAGGATCATATCTTCGATGTACTTGATGATGGCCCCTTCGCCGTCAAACGGGGAGGTGAAGATACTGATGGTTTGCAGGTTACCGAACATGCGTAGCTGGGAAATATGCGGGCTGTATGAGAACAGATCCGGCACCAGAAACACATCCACGGTCGTGTCCGAGAATTCGTTGAGAAACTGCTTGATGCGCTGGCGGGCGACCATGGGCAGCGCAATATAAATTTCGTCGATTTCGCCTGCTTTCGCCAGAGCCAGCAGATCGCTGCGGGTGCCGTGACGTTCGATGCCGGTAAGCGCGCTTTCGCGCTGGTTGTTGCGGTCTTCAAAATAGGTAATGGTGAAGCCACGCTGCGAATACTCTTTTTGTAGCGCGTTTTTAATGGCCAGGCCCGCTGGTGTAATGCCAAGGATCGCAACGCGTAACGGCGAGTTAAAGAGATAATAAGAACTGATTACACGGACCAGGAATACAATTAAAAATATAAACACCGAACATTTTGCCAGACTCTCGGCCAGCAGGATAAAATTCTCCACGGGTTGCTTATTGATAAGTTTTTCGGCAATTGCGAAAAATAAAAACGAGACAATACTGCTCAGGGAGACGCTTAAAATGAGAGCCAGTGACTTAGTAAAATAACGACCTTTCAGTTCTCCGGTGTAAAGATGAAAATATTCATTAATACGAATAAATACCAATGAAAAGATGATGCCCAGCAGCGCGCTGGCCGTAGTGGGGTCAGTATAAAAATACGTTAAATAGGTAAAAACCAGAATGTTGACCGTAAAAAAATCCAGTAGTTTTATTAACTTACTATAGCGTGAGTTATAAATTTTCATATTGTTATCTGTCTTTTTTTACTCGTTTAATGGCGTTAATTAAACATCGATATGTTTTTTTTCCAACCAACCCAAAAACGCACGAGAAGCATCCACAGCTACAATAAAATTCTACTATTCATCACATTAGACCATGGTCTGAGGGATGTCGAGATAGCACAAACAAAAAACATGCCGCCTTTAAACGTTCGCTGAGGGGATTATTCAATTATTTAAAAAGTATGAAGGTAAAGCAGTATTGAGGCGGGATAATGCGGGATCTCGTCCCGTTGAGCTGGCTGCACCAACGGGATGTGGCTACCGGAACGGCCCGGCAGGGAGTTCTATTTTCCTCTCCCCCCAGGATGGGCCGACGAACGCAACACGCGATATTATTTTTTCTTATTGAGCATCGCCTTTAAATCAGCGAAGGGATTATAGGTTGCCTCGCCGACATCTTTTTGCGCGTCTTCACCCGCCACAACGGTGGTGCCGTACTGGTCAGCTTCGGTGTACTTAGAGTGTTCGTGGTCGTGGCAAAACAGACACAACAGCTCCCAGTTACTGCCGTCTTCTGGATTGTTGGTATGGTCGTGATCGATGTGGTGCACCGTCAGTTCGCGCAGGTTTGAATAGACAAACTCCCGCGAACAACGCCCGCATACCCAAGGGTAGATTTTAAGCGCTTTTTCACGATAGCCGCTTTCCAGTCGCGCGTAGTTTTTGGGGATCAAAGCCATAGCCAATGTTACCTGCTAAAAAGAGTGGGGTTCATAATATATCCCAGAATGGAAAGAAGGAGAATAAGCGTGATGACAGCCTGCGCACGTCGCCTCTTTTGCAGATCGTCAGGCGTGAAAATCACACCGCTTAAGTAATAACCTGGGGTTAAGATTTTTGACGAGTGAGCGCACCAGTTTTTTACACTGGAATTACGCGACAGGTGTTGTTGTTTGTGTGGTTAATTGATTGCTGGAGGCGTCATTTATTTGGATTGTCTTTTTTGACTGGCTTATTTAAACGTATAAAAATATCACCAGAATTAACTTTTAACAATTCAACAATATATTATCATGCTGTTTAACAGAGCGTGGCAATGCGTGGGGTCTGGTGTGTTTTGTGTTCCTCTTAAACTATTGTTGAAGCAAACCATGAATAACGGAATGAATCATAAAGCTGGAAAAGGAACGATAAGAGAGAAGCTGGATCAGCAATCTTATTTAAAAAACCAAAAGGTTCTGGGGACATATTTAATGTGTCTGCTAAGCACTGCAGTGATATATGGTGCATTGCTGATGATTTTTCATTTGCTGTGATCTCCTGAACAAGTTCTGCTGGCCGGTTTTTGGCCATCTACGCCTCCGATCAACGCCTCCGACGTGGCACTCGCTGACCGATCCCCTGTATAATCTCCCGAAATTCTCCAACCGGTTTAGAAACGAACATGACAAAACTCACCTTACAAGAGCAGATGCTGAAAGCAGGCTTAGTGACCAGCAAGAAAATGGCCAAAGTCCAGCGCACGGCAAAAAAATCACGCGTCCAGGCTCGCGAGGCGAGAGAAGCGGTAGAAGAGAACAAAAAAGCGCAGATCGAGCGTGATAAGCAGCTGAGCGAGCAACAGAAACAGGCTGTGTTAGCGAAAGAGTTTAAAGCTCAGGTCAAGCAGTTGATTGAAATGAACCGAATTTCAGTCTCAAGAGGCAATATCACCTTTAACTTCACCGACGGCAATCTGATCAAAAAGATTGAGGTGGATAAGCAAACCCAGACGCAGCTGATTAACGGCCGCCTCGCCATTGCGCGCCTGGTGATCAACGCCAACGGTGACTGTGAATACGCGATTATCCCGGCGGTTGTCGCCGATAAAATTGCCCAGCGTGATGCGGACAGCATTGTGCTGAACAGCGCGTTGAGTCAGGAAGCGGAAGATGAAGACGATCCGTATGCAGATTTCAAAATCCCTGACGATTTGATGTGGTAAGCCTTATCTAAAACGGGCTGGCGTTACGCGCCTTTATCAATTCCCCTGTGACCGGATGAACAAAATCCAGTCCACTGGCGTGTAGCATCAGCCTCGCGGTACTTTCAGTGCCTGGCAATGTAAGTCCTCCGTACAAATCACAGCCTAAAATAGGGTGTCCTGTCTGCTGGCAGTGGATGCGCAACTGGTGGGTGCGCCCGGTTTCCGGGATAAGCTCAACCCGCGTTAACGGCAGTTCCGTACCCTGATAAAAACGCGCGATAACCCGATATCGGGAGCGGGCCGGTTTGCCGTTGACAGCGCAAATCGACATCAGTGGGAACAGCGCCGGATCTTTGGCAATCGGCGCATCGATTACCCCTTCATCATCTTCCATATGCCCGCAAAGCAGGGCGGTATATACCTTGCTGACGGCACGCTGGCTGAACTGGTGGCAAAGCGCCGCGTTGATGGCTTTATTGCGGGCGATCACCATTAATCCGGATGTGCCGAAATCCAGGCGATGCACCAGCGTGCAGCCAGGGAAAATTTTAACCAGCCGGTAATGGACGGAATCGAGGTTCTGCGGATTTTTACCTGAAAGACTAAGCAAACCGGAAGGTTTATTGATAAGTACAATGTGCTCGTCCTGCCAGAGGATCTCTATCTCATCGAGACAAGGTGGGGCAATAAAATTATCGACAATGACAGACATCAGGCTACCCGGCTTTAGAGTGGGAGCGGATGATAGCGAAATACGGGGGAAAATAAAAACCCTCCCACCTGGCGGTGAGAGGGCTAAACCTTATGCTGCTACGAAACCGTCGATGGCGGCTTTCGCGTCAGACTGTGCTTTGGTCGCCACTTCTGGACCGTAAGCGATACCTTCAGCGAACACGAAGTTCACGTCGGTGATACCGATGAAGCCCAGGAAAACGCTCAGGTATGGGGTCACCAGGTCAGTTGCGGTATCTTTATGGATACCACCACGGCTGGTCAGCACAACCGCACGTTTGCCTTTCACCAGACCTTCAGGGCCTTTTTCGGTGTAACGGAAGGTTACGCCAGCACGCGCCACCAGGTCGAAGTAGTTCTTCAGCTGGGTTGGGATGTTGAAGTTGTACATTGGGGCGTTGATCACGATAACGTCGTGAGCTTGCAGTTCAGCAATCAGCTCATCAGACAGCGCCAGCGCTTCCTGCTGACGTGGAGTCAGCTGAGCATCGCTCGGACGCAGTGCGCCAACCAGTTCGCCGTCCAGCACAGGGATCGGGTTCGCCGCCAGGTCACGCACGGTGATTTCGTCAGCGGAATGCTGTTCACGCCACTGTTCAACGAAATAGTCGGACAGCTGACCAGACTGAGAGTACCCTGCCAGAATACTGGATTTCAAAACTAATACTTTGCTCATGGGTGATTCCTGTTGTGCATTTGATTGAAGGGGGTTGCCCCGTTGCTTGTTGACACTCTATTCACAATCCTGTCGCAGGGATAGCGCAATATATCGAATCCTATGTTCGATTTTTTTGAATAAGGCGACCAAAGCCGCGATGTGGTAATCTATACCAATCATTAAAATGAGATTTTACCAGGCAGAGCACTGCCCGTTAACGCTATGACAGAACAACAAAAATTATCCTTCCCGATGCTCCTGCAACAGCTCGATTCCCTGATGCTGCGGGACAAACAGCGTTTTGCCCGCCGTCTGCATGGCGTGAAGAAGGTTAAAAATCCTGATGCACAACAGGCCATTTACCAGGAGATGGCGCAAGAGATTGAACAGGCAGCAGGGAAAGTCGTGCTGCGCGAAGCCGCGCGTCCGGCGATCACATACCCGGAAAACCTGCCTGTCAGCCAGAAGAAACAGGACATCCTCAACGCTGTGCGTGACAACCAGGTCGTGATCGTCGCCGGGGAAACGGGTTCAGGGAAAACCACGCAGCTGCCTAAAATCTGTATGGAGCTGGGGCGTGGGGTGAAAGGGCTGATTGGCCATACGCAGCCGCGTCGTCTGGCGGCGCGTACCGTGGCGAACCGTATTGCCGAAGAGCTGCAAACGGAGCCGGGCGGTTGCATCGGTTACAAGGTGCGATTCAGCGATCACGTCAGCGACAACACCATGGTGAAGCTGATGACGGACGGTATTCTGCTGGCGGAAATCCAGCAGGATCGTCTGCTGATGCAATACGACACCATCATCATCGATGAAGCGCACGAACGCAGCCTGAATATCGACTTCCTGCTCGGTTATCTGAAAGAGCTGCTGCCGCGCCGCCCGGATCTGAAAATCATCATTACTTCCGCGACCATCGACCCGGAACGTTTCTCGAAGCATTTTAACAATGCACCGATTATCGAAGTTTCTGGCCGTACTTTCCCGGTGGAAGTGCGTTATCGCCCGATTGTTGAAGAGGCGGATGATACCGAGCGAGACCAGTTGCAGGCTATTTTCGATGCCGTCGATGAGCTGGGGAACGAAAGCGCGGGTGATATCCTGATCTTTATGAGCGGCGAGCGCGAAATCCGTGATACCGCCGACGCGCTAAGCAAGCGTGACCTGCGCCACACCGAGATCCTGCCGCTGTATGCCCGTCTGTCGAACAGCGAGCAAAACCGCGTATTCCAGGCGCACAGCGGGCGTCGCATCGTGCTGGCAACCAACGTGGCGGAAACGTCACTGACCGTGCCAGGCATTAAATACGTTATCGACCCGGGTACGGCGCGTATCAGTCGCTACAGCTACCGCACGAAAGTGCAGCGCCTGCCGATTGAACCGGTTTCCCAGGCCTCTGCGAATCAGCGTAAAGGGCGTTGCGGCCGCGTATCGGAAGGGATCTGTATTCGTCTTTACTCTGAAGACGATTTCCTCTCGCGCCCGGAGTTTACCGATCCGGAGATCCTGCGTACCAACCTGGCGTCCGTCATTCTGCAAATGACCGCGTTAGGGTTGGGCGATATTGCCGCGTTCCCGTTTGTGGAAGCACCGGATAAACGTAACATTCAGGACGGCGTGCGCCTGCTGGAAGAGTTAGGTGCCATCACCACTGACGAACAGGCATCGGCGTATAAACTGACCCCGCAGGGGCGTCAGCTCAGCCAGTTGCCGGTTGACCCGCGCCTGGCACGTATGGTGCTGGAAGCGCAAAAACATGGCTGTGTGCGTGAAGCGATGATCATTACCTCGGCGCTCTCCATTCAGGATCCGCGCGAGCGTCCGATGGATAAACAGCAGGCATCCGATGAGAAACACCGCCGTTTCCACGACAAAGAGTCTGATTTCCTCGCTTTTGTGAACCTGTGGAACTATCTGGGCGAGCAACAGAAAGCACTGTCGTCTAATCAGTTCCGTCGTCAGTGCCGGGTTGATTTCCTTAACTATCTGCGCGTACGTGAGTGGCAGGATATCTACACCCAGTTGCGCCAGGTGGTGAAAGAGCTGGGTATCCCGGTGAACAGCGAGCCGGCCGAATACCGCGAAATTCATATTTCACTGCTGACGGGCCTGCTGTCCCATATCGGGATGAAAGACGCCGATAAGCAGGAGTTTACCGGTGCGCGGAACGCCCGTTTCTCCATCTTCCCTGGCTCTGGTTTATTCAAAAAACCGCCAAAGTGGACGATGGTGGCCGAACTGGTGGAAACCAGCCGTCTGTGGGGGCGTATTGCCGCCCGTATCGATCCTGAATGGGTTGAGCCGGTTGCCCAGCACCTGCTGAAACGCTCCTACAGTGAACCGCACTGGGAGCGCGCGCAGGGCGCGGTCATGGCGACCGAAAAAGTGACCGTTTATGGCCTGCCGGTCGTGGCGGCGCGTAAGGTTAACTACAGCCAGATTGACCCGGCGCTGTGCCGCGAGCTGTTTATTCGTCATGCGCTGGTTGAAGGTGACTGGCAGACGCGCCACGCGTTCTTCCGTGAAAACCTGAAACTGCGCGCTGAAGTGGAAGAACTTGAGCACAAATCCCGCCGCCGCGACATTCTGGTGGATGACGATGCGTTGTTCGAATTTTATGACCAGCGCATCAGCCATGACGTGATTTCTGCGTGCCACTTCGACAGCTGGTGGAAGAAAGCCAGTAAAGAGACGCCAGACCTGCTCAACTTTGAAAAGAGCATGTTGATCAAAGAAGGGGCGGAGTCGGTCAGCAAGCTGGACTACCCGAACTTCTGGCATCAGGGCAACCTGAAGCTGCGTTTGACCTACCAGTTTGAGCCAGGTGCAGACGCTGACGGGGTAACCGTGCATATCCCGCTGCCGCTGTTAAACCAGGTGGATGAAAGTGGTTTTGAGTGGCAGATCCCCGGCCTGCGTCGTGAGCTGGTGATTGCCCTGATTAAATCGCTGCCAAAACCGGTGCGTCGTAACTTCGTCCCTGCGCCAAACTATGCCGAAGCGTTTTTAGGCCGTGTTACGCCGCTGGAGCTGCCGCTGCTGGAATCGCTGGAACGTGAATTCCGACGTATGACCGGCACGACCATCGACCGCGACGACTGGAACTGGGATCAGGTGCCCGATCACCTGAAAATCAGCTTCCGCGTGGTGGACGATAAAAACAGAAAACTCCAGGAAGGGCGTTCCCTGGCGGAGCTGAAAGATGCGCTCAAAGGTAAGGTGCAGGAAACCCTGTCTGCCGTGGCCGATGACGGTATCGAGCAGAGCGGGTTGCATATCTGGAGCTTCGGTCAACTGCCGGAAAGCTACGAGCAGAAACGCGGAAACTACAAGGTGAAGGCCTGGCCTGCGCTGGTGGATGAACGTGACAGTGTCGCGATTAAGCTGTTCGATAATCCGCTGGAGCAGCAGCAGATGATGTGGCGCGGTTTACGCCGCCTGCTGCTGTTGAACATTCCGTCGCCGATTAAGTATCTGCACGAAAAACTGCCGAACAAAGCCAAGCTGGGCCTCTACTTTAACCCGTACGGTAAGGTGCTGGATCTGATTGACGACTGCATCTCCTGCGGCGTGGATAAGCTTATCGACGAGGCGGGCGGCCCGGTGTGGACGGAAGAGGCGTTTGCGAAGCTGCACGAGAAAGTGCGCGCAGAGCTGAATGACACCGTGGTCGAGATTGCCAAACAGGTAGAGCAGATCCTGACGGCCGTGTTCAATATCAACAAACGTCTGAAAGGGCGCGTGGATATGACTATGGCACTGGGGTTGTCGGACGTAAAAGCCCAGATGGCGGGGCTGGTGTACCGTGGTTTTGTTACGGGCAACGGCTTTAAGCGTCTGGGAGACACGCTGCGCTATCTGCTGGCGATTGAAAAACGCCTTGAGAAGCTGGCGGTGGATCCGCATCGCGACCGCGCGCAAATGCTGAAAGTGGAAAGCGTACAGCAGGCCTGGCAGCAGTGGCTCAACAAACTGCCGCCAGCCCGCCGTGACGATGAAGACGTTCAGGCGATCCGCTGGATGATTGAGGAATTACGCGTTAGCTTCTTCGCGCAGCAACTGGGTACGCCGTATCCGATCTCGGATAAGCGTATTTTGCAGGCGATGGAGCAGATTTCAGGTTAAAAAGTGTTTCACTCTCTCCCTGTGGACTAAGGGTTCCCCAGTAATGTTTGTCTTTATTCAGCGATGACATTACGCCATTGAAATAAAAGGCTTACCGCTGCGCCATGGTCCGGCTGAAAATCGCCGAAGCGTTTCCTGTAGGCCGGGGCGAGGCGCAGGGATGCGCCGAGAGGGCGCGACTTGCATGGACGCTGCATCGCGCCCGACCCGAAAGCCGGAAGGAATAAGCTGAGGGTCACCGCGAAGCGGCGATTTTCTTGCCGGGAGCCCGGGTCGCCAGGGTGGTGGCGGTGAGCCACCCTGGCACGTTCACGTGTTATGGGGTGACAGAGTAGCAAGGAACGTAAAGTGAACGGAATGACCACCTGAGCTGTATGTTCCCCCTCACCCCAACCCTCTCCCACAGGGAGAGGGAGCCGTACGTGCTCGTATTTTTTGTGGGGATCCCTCAGCCCTGTGGGAGAGGGCCGGGGTGAGGGTATCAGGCCGCACAGACCTTCACCCATTCACCATCGCCAGCGTAAACCCATCCCACCCCTTAACCCCCACTGTTTGCAATGCGGTGGCGGTTAAACGTGGGTTATCCCCAATCATCTCAATAAACCGTCGCACACCCTGTACACGCGCGTCGTCGCTTTGCCCGTTAATCACTTCGCCGTCGCGTACCACGTTATCGCCGATAATCAACGTGCCCGGGCGGGAATAGTGCAGCGCCCACTCCAGATAACCCGGGTTATTTGGCTTGTCGGCATCAATAAAGATCAGATCAAACGGCAGAACATCACCCAGCTTTTCAAGTGATGTCAACGCAGGGCCTTCAATCAAGGTGATACGCGTGTCCAGACCTGCCAGATGAATATTCTGTCGGGCGACATCGACATGTGTCGGGTCTGCTTCCAGAGTGATGAGCTGCCCGTCAGCTGGCAGAGCGCGCGCCATCCAGATTGAACTGTATGCACCCAGAGTGCCGATTTCCAGAACGCGCCTTGCCTGCGTCATGCGGACAAACAGCGCCAGAAGCTGCCCCTGATTGGCAGCGACATCATGTTCCGGTAGCCCGGCGCGTTTATTATTTTCAAGTATCTGCTGAAGCACGTCATCCTGAGGTATAAGACAAGAAATCATGAAATTATCTACGGCAGACCACTGTTGTTGCATAGACTGACTCCTGAGGGGTAATCGTCGGTTGGCCCGGTAAGCAAAGCGCCACCGGGCAGGTTTTCAGGCACTGACCCATCCGCCGCCCAGCGCTTTATACAAATCTATCTGCGCCAGCAGCAGGTTATTTTTCACCTGCACCACACTCGTTTGTACCGAGAACAACGTTCGCTGAGCATCCAGCACATCCAGATAGGAAGAATAGCCGTTGTTATAGCGGTTTTGCGCGATCCGTAACGTTTCCTGCGCCACATCCTGCTGCGCCTGAAGCTCTGTCAGCTGTTCCTGATAGTGCGTAATCGCATCCAGACTGTCGTTCACCTCGCGAAAGGCGTTACGTACCGTTTGTTCATAGCTATACAGCGCCTGGTTGCGCTGCGACTGGGAAATATCAACCTGGGCATTCAGCGCCTGGCGGTTAAGGATAGGGGCCAGAATACTGCCGCCCACGCTCCAGAGTTGCAGCGGGTTATCCAGCAGGCCGGATAACGTACGATCCTGTACCGATCCGCTGGCGGTCAGGTTGATCGACGGCAACAGACTGGCGCGCGAGGCGGCAAGCGTGGCGTCGGAAGCAAGAAGCTGTCGTTCGGCCTGAACAATGTCCGGACGGCGGTTGAGTAATGTTGAGGGCAGTTGTGAGGGTAAGTGCAGCGGCGTAAGAGATTCAAAATTCTCGCTGCGCGCCACGCTGCCAGGGTTACTGCCAAGCAACAGACTCAGGGCGTTTTCCTGCTGCGCAATCTGGTGCTGCAAAAGCGGGACCTGCGCCCGCGTCGAGCGTAACTCCGAATCCGACTGCATCAGCTCCAGCCGTGAGCTGTAGCCTGTCTGATACTGTCGGGTTGCCAGTTTAAAGGCCTGTTCACGGGATTTAAGCGTGTCTTCTGTCACGCGAAGCTGTTCATCAAGAGACAACAGGGTGACATAACCCGATGCCACCGACGAGGCCACGGTCAGGTCGGCTGCGGCGGCCGCCGCTTTTTGTGCCTCAAGAGAGGCTTCAACTGCTCTGGCGGTACTGCGATTCACTCCCCAGAGATCCACATCATAACTGGCAGTGAGGCTACCTTTATACAGCGTGCTATAGATGGGCAGCCCGGTCGCGGCAGACTGCGAACGCGCCCGCGCACCGGTCACACCGGCATCCAGCGACGGGAACAGGCTGCCGTCGGCTGCGTAGACGCGTGCCTGATATTCGTTAATGCGCTCGCGGGCAATTAATACATCACTGTTATTCTTCAGCGCTTCATCGACATAGCGGTTCAGATGATTATCGTGAAAATTGCGCCACCAGAGCTGCTCCGCCGGGCTGGCGGGGCCAGCTTCAGCACGCCATTGGGAAGGGATGTGCAGTGACGATTTGGCCGGGGCGACATCTACGGACTGGCAGCCTGCCAGCAGTAAAGCCAGCAGCAAACCTGCAATCGGGCGAAGCGTCATTGTTTCGCCTCCCGGGTGTCGATGGTCACCTGCACGGACATCCCTGGGCGTAATAACGCTGACTCTTCAGGTTTGCCGAGGACTTCGATGCGCACCGGAATACGCTGGGCAATCTTCACAAAGTTACCCGTGGCGTTATCCGGCGTAATGGCGCTGAATTCGACACCCGTAGCCGGAGAGATGCTCTCAACCCGGCCCTGATAGGCCTTGTCGTTTAAGGCATCGACGGTGAATTTCACCGATTGCCCGACACGAAGATTCGCCAGCTGCGTCTCTTTGATGTTGGCAATCACCCAGTGCTGCGGCGGAACCAGCGTGGTGAGGTGCGTGCCTGCGGTGACATAGGCCCCCAGGCGCACGGCGATTTGCCCAAGCTGCCCGTCGCGCGGGGCGACGATGCGAGTGTTTTGCAGGTCGATTTGTGCAAGTTCAAGGGCGGCTTTGGCGTTCTCGACATCGGCTTCCAGCGATCCGCGATTGACGATCACCGTCTGCAAATCCTGACGCGACATCTCAAGCGTTGCTTTTGCCTGGTCGATATCCGCACTGCCTTGTGCAGCGCTCGCCAGCGCGGCATCGCGTTCACGAATGGAGAGCGAGCCGTCTGCCGTTAAATCCTTCACGCGCTTTAAATCTGCCTGGGTCTTCAGGCTCTGGGCGCGGGCGTTTTTCAGCGCCGCATCGTTACGCGCAATCACCGCCTCGGCGCTTTTACGCTGTTGCAGGTTGTTATTCAGCGCGGCAATTTTCATCGCCAGCTGTGCCTGCGCCTGATGCACGCGCTGGCGATAAATGCGGTCATCAATTTGCAACAGCAGGTCGCCTTTTTTGACCTGCACAAAGTCCTGTACCTTCACTTCGGTGATATAGCCGTTCACCTGCGGGCTGATAAAGGTTGTCTGGCCGCGCACGTAGGCGTTATCGGTAAACTGCGAGCTGCGCGTAAACGGCGGCAACTGCCAGGCATACAGGATAACCAAAACCCCGACGATGCCGATGGCCGCCGCGGTAAAAACAGAAACAATGCGCACATTTTTGCGGGTATTCGCCTGCCCGCTGGCGGCATCCTGCTGACTCATAACATCTCCAGAAACATCATTTGTTTATCTCAATTATTTGTTACCAGTGGCTTTTTTCAATGCCATACGGGCGGTTATGCGCAGGCGCAACAAGCGCCATAAAATCCACACCAGCGTGGCGGCGGCAATGCTCGCCGTGAGCAGGTAGGTGTCGTTGTACGCCAGAATGTTTGCCTCAAGGGTTGTGACCGTCTGAAGCTGGGTAATCGCTTGTGTGCCCAGTAAGGCGCTGTCGCCGATTTGGTTTTGGTACAACTGGCTGTATGCCTGAATACGGTCGTTGACCAGTGGGTTAAGCGTGGTGAGCTGGTCGGCAAGCAGGCTGGAGTGATATTTCTCGCGCCAGGTCTGGAAGGTCCCCAGGATGGCGGAGCCTAACAAGCCGCCGATGTTCTGGCTCATGCCGAACAGCACGGAAAAACTGACCAGGTTACGCGGGTCGGCAATTACGCCGCCAATCCCTGCCAGCATCGCCGGTGCCAGGAAAAATGCGCTGCTAAAGCCTAAAAGGAACTGGCTCAGCATCAGCTGATCCGGGCGGGTAAGGTTAGTAGACTGGCTGTCCAGTAAAGACGCGACTATCATCAGCACCAGCGAGGTGATAATCGGCCAGGCAAGCTTAGTGGGCTTGATTGTCAGGCAACTGGCAGCAATCCCACATCCGATCCCGGCAAAAATGGACCATGCCAGATGCGTCATCTGTTCGTTTTGCAAACCGACATACTGGAGCCAGCCGATCACCCCAGTGTTCTGTTCCGCCAGCACAATGCGGATCAGTAGCATGATCAGTCCCAGGCGAACAATACTGCCGCTCGAGAGCCAGCGGGTGTTGAGCAAAGGGTTGCTGCGGTTATGTTCGAAAACGATAGCCGACACAATAAGCACCAGCGACAACGCCAGCGACCAACCGATCCACGGCGCTTCAAACCACCAGTCGAGGCGGCCTAAAGAGAGCACGGCACACAGCAACGCCATCCCCGGAGCAAGCAGGATAAAGGTAATAAAATCCTTCTTTTCAAAGACCTTTTTGCGATCGCCTGGCGGGAGTTTCAGTGCCATCACGCAGGCCAGGGATATCAGCGCCAGGCCAAGCTCGAAGAAATAGAGACCGCGCCACTCATCCAGCTGTAGCAGCTCGGTAGAGAAGAGGCGGGCAATCGGGATGGCGAGTGAAGAGCCGGTGATGCCGATGGTCAGCGCTTTCAGGCGATGCTTCGCGGGCCAGGCCTGGATCTGGTAGTAAATCCCCAGAGAGCTGAGCGCCGCGGCCACCATACCGTGCGCGGCGCGCACCATCAGCGCAGAGCTGAGGTCGTTCACAAACAGGTGGAAAAAGGTGACCAACACATACAGCACCAGAAACCCTTCGGTAAACGCCCGCAGACCGTACTGTTGGCGAAATTTCACCAGCAGCAGGTTGATGGAAACGTTGGTCATGACGTACACGGCCGGCAGCCAGGCGATTTCGGTCGACCATGCGGCAAACGTACCTTGTAAGTTCTGCAAGTTAGCGGTGACAACCGCATTTCCCAGAGCCCCGGTCAAACAGACCAGTAAACCGACAACGCCATAAGCAATACGCCGGGGCGTGCTGTGGAGTGGCGTAGAGGGTGAACCCAGCAGGGCGGGTTTCTCGTGTGGCTGCCACTCGCGAGGAGCATAAGGATCGCGTTGAGGCAGGCGCATAACGTCGTTTACCTTTGGAAATGTTGAATAGTTAGTGGGCTAATGATTCTACTGCTGACGCAAATCATAATTCAAGTGAATATGATTATCGTATGTTAATTGTTTGTTGATTGGGCGGGTAAGGAAAAAGAGCGGCCCGCGAGAGGGGCCGCCTGAGGATCACATCTCGTTAGGTTGTGCCTGGATGGCCGGGCCACGTGTCACGCGGCTGGCACAGAAGATGGCGATCAATGAAATCACTACGGTGACGGCCAGATACCAGGCTACGGGTACCCAGTCACCATCGTATTTCGCCAGCAGACCGGTGGCGATCAGCGGGGCAGTACCACCCGCCAGCGCAGCGCCTAACTGATAACCCAGCGTTATACCTGTGTAGCGGACGTTGGCGCTGAAAATTTCGGAACACAGGGTGCCCAGCACGGCGGTCACCGGTGCCCACAACACGCCAAAGGCGATAACTGTGGCAGTCACGATGCCCCAGGTTGTGCCGGTATTGAGCAACATAAACCACGGCACGATAAACAAGCCGAGGATAAAGACGCTTACCGCATACATCCGCTGACGACCGATTTTGTCAGACAGCAGCCCCATTAGCGGGATCATGATGGTCGCCACCAGTGCACCCAGCGTGACTGCCTCCAGAGCCTGAGATTTCTGGAAGGTCAGGGTGGTGGTGGCGTAGCTGACCACGAAGGTGGAGAAGATATAGAAAGGTGCCGTCTCGACAACCTTCAGCCCTGCGGCGATCAGCACTTCGCGCCAGTGGTGTTTCAGCGTCTCGCGCAGCGGTGCTTTGGCAACCTGGCCCGATTTTTTCACCTTTTTAAAATCAGGCGTTTCGTCGATATCTTTACGGATCCACAGGCCAATCAGCACTAGCACGGAGCTTAACAGGAACGGAATACGCCAGCCCCAGGAGAGGAAATCCTCCTCGCTGAACAGCGTCATCAGCGACACGATAAAGGTCGCCATCAGCATTCCGATGGTCACGCCTGCCTGGGGAATACTGCCGAAGAAACCTTTGCGTTTTTCCGGTGCATATTCGTAAGCCAGCAACAGCGCGCCACCCCATTCACCGCCGATCCCCATCCCCTGAATAATACGCATCAGGATCAGCAAGGCAGGCGCCCACATGCCAATCATCTCGTAGGTCGGCAGCAGACCAATCATCACGGTTGCACCCCCCATCAGCGACAGGGTTAACACCAGTGTCTTTTTACGCCCGATACGGTCCCCGATGTGGGCGAAGATAACTCCGCCAATAGGGCGGATGAAAAAGGTTAATGAGAATGAGAGATAGGAAAGAATCAATCCAATGACCGGGTCGACCATCGGGAAGAAGATCTTGTTAAACACCAGCGCGGCTGCTGTGCCGTAGAGAAAATAGTCAAACCATTCAATGGCACTGCCGGTGAGGCTCGCGATTAAGACTTTTTTGTTCTTTCGTAATACTGTCGTCGTACTTTCATGTTGTGTCATGACTACTAACCCCGCCACGTAGATGATGAAAGAGGTGTCACCTGGCGCGCTTCAGGTGCAACCTGTAGGAAGTAAAAGGTTGTGAAATTGTTAAGCAACTTAGAGTTGGATGTTGAATTTGGCAAGCAGTGAGGGTCTGGCACTGGTCAGATCACGGCGAAATAAGCAGCGCCTGGTGCTTTTATTAGCAATATGAGTGGCATGATCTTTTGTATACATTGTCACTAAAAGCATAAAATGCAGGTGCAACCCGCCGATTTTTGGATGTTTCTGGTTATTTCAGAAAGATGACAGATTGAGCGAGTTTTGCTGTCCCTGCTTTCAGAGTGCTCCTCTGTTTTGTCAGGAAAAAACCGCTACCCTGAACAGAAAAGCGCATAAGGAGTACACAATGAACCGGGCGATCTTTCCGTGCCTGCCGGTCGACACACTGGCTGCCGTCAACACCGTGGGTGAATGGCTGGCGCAGGATGATGTAAAAGCGGGCATAGCTACACAAGGCATTGATTTTGTGGTGCTGGCGGGTAATGCGGTGATCCCGACCATTGATGCTGCCTGTCGGTTTGCGGCAGCGCAAAACGTACCGTTGCTGATTAGCGGTGGGATCGGCCATTCCACGTCGTTTTTGTATGCCGAAATTGCCCATCACCCTCGCTACCACGCTATAGCCACCACGGGCAGGGCGGAAGCCAGCATCCTCGCTGATGTGGCACGCCAGTTCTGGCAGGTTCCGCCTGAGAATATCCGGGTTGACGATCAGTCAACCAACTGTGGCGAGAATGCCCGCTTTAGCTGGAACATGATGAAGCTGCAGCTCCCTCAGGCGGAGCATGTGCTGGTGGTTCAGGATCCGACGATGCAACGGCGCACAATGGCGACCTTCGCTCGTGTCTGCCGCGACGAACCGGTATCACCGCAGTGGATTAGCCACCCTGGATTTATCCCGCAGCTGCAAAACAGCGATAAGGGGCTGGTATTCTGCGGGGGTGGCGACGGCGTGTGGCCTGTCGAACGCTATTTGTCGTTGGTGCTGGGAGAGCTGCCTCGGCTGTTTGATGATGCCAGCGGGTATGGCCCTGCGGGGCGCGGCTTTATCGCGCACGTTGATTTCCCTGATGCGGTACTCAGGGCATGGGAGATTTTACGCCACGACACCATTCTGACCGATGCCCTGACCAGCCGCTCGCTTATCTAGCCTGCTGCCCGTTTGCGCGGGGTTTTCCGCAAACGGGCAATTTATGTTGCCAATTTGTAATTATAAAAATCTGCTGACGCGATTCTTTTATGAGATATCTCACAAAAACAGCGCGATAGGGTAGGAATGCTGCACTGTGATTGTAGTTTTTAACAATAAATTTACTTGTCAAAAACAGTGTAATTACAGGAGCAGGTCATGACAGTACCCGTACAACATCCGATGTATATTGATGGTCAGTTTGTTGCCTGGCAGGGTGATGCCTGGATTGATGTGATCAACCCGGCAACCGAAGAGGTCATTTCCCGTATTCCCGATGGTCGCGCTGAAGACGCGCGTAAAGCTATCGATGCCGCCGACCGCGCCCAGGCTGACTGGGAAGCACTGCCTGCGATTCAGCGAGCCAACTGGCTGCGAAAAATTTCGGCAGGTATTCGCGAGCGTGCCAGTGAAATTAGCGCCTTAATTGTTGCCGAAGGCGGCAAAATTCAGCAACTGGCTGAGGTTGAGGTGGCGTTTACTGCCGACTATATCGACTACATGGCCGAGTGGGCGCGTCGCTACGAAGGGGAAATCATCCAGAGCGACAGACCAGGCGAGAATATCCTGGTCTTCAAACGCGCGCTTGGCGTGACCACCGGCATTCTGCCGTGGAACTTCCCGTTCTTCCTTATTGCCCGCAAGCTCGCGCCAGCGCTGCTGACCGGCAACACAATCGTTATCAAACCGAGCGAGTTCACCCCGAATAACGCCATTGCCTTTGCCAAAATTGTGGATGAAATCGGTCTGCCGAAAGGGGTGTTTAACCTCGTGCTGGGGCGCGGCGAAACCGTGGGCCAGGAGCTGGCTGGCAACCCGAAAGTGGCGATGGTGAGCATGACGGGCAGCGTCGGTGCCGGTGAGAAAATTATGGCCGCCGCCGCGAAAAACATCACTAAGGTTGGTCTGGAGCTGGGCGGTAAAGCGCCGGCTATCGTGATGGACGATGCGAACCTGGAGCTGGCGGTGAAGGCGATTGTGGACTCGCGCGTGATTAACACCGGGCAGGTGTGTAACTGCGCCGAGCGTGTTTATGTGCAAAAGGGCATTTACGACCGCTTTGTGAACCGTCTGGGTGAGGCGATGAACGCCGTGCAGTTTGGCAACCCGGCCGAACGCAATGATATTGCTATGGGGCCGCTGATTAATGCCGCCGCGCTTGAGCGTGTGGAGCAAAAGGTGGCGCGTGCGGTGCAGGAAGGGGCAAAAGTGGTGCTCGGCGGTAAAGCGGTTGAGGGCAAAGGCTATTACTATCCGCCAACGCTGCTGCTGGATGTCCGTCAGGAGATGACCATCATGCACGAAGAAACCTTCGGCCCGGTGCTGCCCGTAGTGGTCTTCGACACCCTGGAAGAGGCGCTGAAGATGGCCAACGACAGCGATTACGGTTTGACGTCTTCTATATATACGCAGGATCTGAACGTGGCAATGAAGGCCATCAAAGGGCTGAAGTTTGGCGAAACCTATATCAACCGCGAAAACTTCGAAGCGATGCAGGGCTTCCACGCGGGCTGGCGTAAGTCCGGGATTGGTGGGGCCGACGGAAAACATGGTCTGAACGAGTATCTGCAAACTCAGGTGGTTTATTTGCAGTCTTAAGTGAAAACCCCCTCTAAGCGTAGAGGGGGTTCTATTTTACAACGCGGCGTATTTATCCAGCGTGCGTACCAACTGGGTGACAAAGCCATATTCGTTGTCATACCAGGCAACGGTTTTCACCAGTTGCACATCCCCTGCATCCGTCACTTCCGTCTGGGTCGCGTCAAACACTGAACCAAAATGTGAACCGATAACATCGGATGAGACGATCTCTTCATCGGTGTAGCCAAACGAGTCGTTATCCTTCGTGGCCTGTTTCAGCGCCTGGTGGATCTCTTCTACCGTGACCTTTTTATCCAGAATGGACACCAGTTCGGTAACAGAGCCAGTTTTGACCGGCACGCGCTGGGCGTGGCCTTTCAGCTTGCCGCTCAGGGCCGGGATTACCAGCCCAATCGCTTTGGCGGCACCCGTGGTATGCGGGATGATATTTTCCGCCGCCGCGCGTGAGGCGCGAAGGTCTTTACCGCGCGGGCCATCGACCAGCGCTTGTGTCCCGGTGTAGGCGTGAATAGTGGTCATCGTCCCCACTTTAATGCCGAACGCATCGTGAAGGGCTTTCGCCATCGGCGCCAGGCAGTTTGTGGTGCAGGATGCCACGGAAATAATGGTGTCGCTGGCAGTGATGGTGTCGTCGTTGACGTTGAACACAATGGTTTTCATCTCGCCCGCAGGGGCAGAAATCAGCACTTTTTTAGCGCCCGCATTCAGGTGCGCTTTTGATTTCTCTTCTGAGGTATAAAAACCGGTGCATTCCACGACGAGATCCACGCCCGCAGCCTTCCACGGAATATGCTGCGCCTCTTTTTCGGCATACACCGAAATGGATTTTCCGTCGACAATCAGCGAGTCCTCCGTGAAATCCACGCTCCACGGAAAACCACCGTAGTTAGAATCATGTTTGAGCAGATAGGCCAGAACTTTGGGGGAGGTGAGGTCATTAATGGCGACCACGGTGTTGCTGTCCTGGGTTTCGAGAAGGCGACGCAATACAAGACGTCCAATGCGACCAAATCCGTTAATACCAATTTTACTCATGGTTTTCTCCTGGTGAATCTGTCGAAGCGACAGTTTGAACTCATCCAGGCTTAGACCATGAAACCCGCGCAGGCAATTGAAGATATGTCATGCGCCGCGAAGCATTTGAAAAACCATACAGAAAAGTTAATGAATTTTTAAGTAAAGCTGGTTATGTTGGCCGTAATTTCGTTTTATCTCAGGAAATCATATGCGCACTAAATATACGGGCCTGCAAATTGGCATTCACTGGCTGGTGTTTATGTTGGTCATTGTGGCCTATTGCGCCATGGAGTTCAGGGGCTTTTTCCCGCGAACCGCCCGTCCAGCAATCAACATGATCCACGTCTCCTGCGGGATCTCGATTCTGGTACTGATGTGCGCGCGTCTGCTGGTGCGCCTTAAACATCCGGCGCCGCCAATCCAGCCAAAACCCAGGGCCATGATCATCGGGTTATCCCACCTGGGGCATCTGGCGGTGTATCTGCTGTTTATGGCGCTGCCGGTTATTGGCCTGACCATGATGTATTTCCGTGGCAACGACTGGTATGCCTTCGGGCTGGTGATGCCGCACGCGGCAGAAGCGAATTTTGACCGGGTAGACTCGCTTAAAGAGTGGCACTCCATTCTGGCAAACCTCGGGTATTTCCTGATCGCTATTCACGCCCTGGCGGCGTTGGCGCACCACTATTTCTGGAAAGACAATACGCTGCTTCGCATGATGCCGAAGAAACGTCAGTGACACCCGTTGTGGGTAAACCGCGCAAGGTACTCCTCGCGACCGGTATCGGCCATTTTGTCGAATGGTTTGATGTTGGCCTGTACGGCACGCTGGCGGGAATTATTGGGATGCAGTTTTTTCATACCGATAGCCCGGGTGTCGCGTTGCTCTCATCATTTGCGGTGTTTGGCGCAGGGTTCATTATGCGCCCGCTTGGCGGGCTGTTTTTCGGCTCGCTCGGGGATCGTATCGGCCGGCAGAAAGTGCTGGCCATGGTCATTTTGCTCACCTCGGGTTCAACCTTCGCGATGGGGATTTTACCCACCTGGTCGCAGTTGGGGATAAGCGCCACCATTTTACTGGTGCTCATCCGCCTGGTGCAGGGCTTTGCCGTTGGCGGTGAAAGCGCGGGGGCGACCACATTTCTGGCCGAATACGCGCCAGCTCATCGCCGCGGCTATTTCACCAGTTGGATAGACAGCTTCGGGTTTTTGGCGTTTGTCGCAGGCTCCGGGCTGGTGTTCCTCCTGACGGCTGTGCTGGGTGAAAGTGCAATGAATGACTGGGGCTGGCGCATTCCATTTCTGGTAGCCGGCCCGCTCGGGATCATTGGCCTGTATCTGCGCAATTACCTTCAGGACTCTCCTGAATTTCTGGCAGCGCTGAAAAGCGGCAAAACCGACACAGCACCCCTTCATTCTGTGGTGGCCTACTCACGGAGCGCACTGCTGTTCTGTACCGGCTTTATGGTCATCAAGGCGGTAGGGCACTGGACGCTGCAAACCTTTGTTCCTCACTATCTTTCGGGTGCAATGGCCTATTCACAGCGGGATGCCTACGCGATAACCACACTGGGGTTATTTGCGATTGTCCTTCTGGTGCCGCTGATGGGCTGGTTATCCGACCGTGTGGGGCGTAAACCATTGATGCTGGTGGGATGTGGTGGATTAATCGTTTTTACCCTGCCAGCCATGATGCTGATGGCGCGCGGGGAGATAGCGTCTGCGATGATGGCAATGCTGATCCTTGGGGTCTTTATTGCGGCGTTTGATGGTGCGAGCAGTGCAGCAATGGCGGAGCTCTTTCCAACCCGCGTGCGTTTTGGTGGGATAGCGTTGGCCGGAAATATTGTGGTGGCGCTGCTGGGTGGGTTCACACCCTGGTTTTCGGTGTATCTGATGAAGACCACCGGCAATCCATTTTCTCCTGCCGGGTACGTCATTGCCGCTGCGTTAGTCACTTTCCTGACGGTGATGCGGGCGAAAGAAACCGCCGGTAAACCGCTGCCGCGGTGAGGGTAACCTGCGGAAAACCGCAGTAATGTCAGTCAGTTAGGTGATATTAAGCCGCTCTGTTATTTTAGTGGCATCGTTCCGTTCACTCAGACTTTCCTGCTACCTGCATAATCCGCTGCGGTGAACGTGTTAAGGGGGCTATCGCGCCCCCTTAACAATCCCGTCTCCCGGCAAAGAAAATCGCCGCTTCGCGGTGCCCTCAGCTTATTCCTTCCGGCTTTTCGGGGACGGGCGGAGGCAACGTCCCTGTAAATCCGCCCTCGCCGCGCATCCCTGCGCGTCGCCCCGGCCTACAGGAAACGCTTCGGCGATTTTCAGCCGGACTCACGCTCACTCAGCCTTCTGTGCGGTCTGAAAATGGCACGGACGTTGAGTCCCGCAGAAATCGGCGAACCGGAGACCGGATGACAAGGGCTGGACGCCAGGGATGGCGGCCAGAGGCGAATCGAGACAGACTGTCGAGTTGAGCCGACCGCAGGCAGAGGGTCGGGAGGTGAGCGCAGTGCGAAGCACCGATTTCCTGGCGGGCCGCGGGGATTGATAAGGGGGCCGCGGTGGCCCCTTTATCCCGTTCACGTGTTCTGAACGAATTATTTTCTGCGGGTATTAAGGTGAACGGAACACTCCACCGTGCTTAGCTGACCAGCATAGCAGGTTACCGCATAGGTTATTTTTGCAGGTGAGCGCGCTCGCCAGCGGTTAATGCCAGCGGTTGAGTGGTGCCTGTTTCAGAGGAGGTCACGGCAGCTTCCAGTACGGCCATCACCGCCAGCGCTTCAACCGGGTGAACCGGGTTCTCGATTTCACCGTTCAGGGCATTACGCACGTTAATGTAATACTGGCGCTGATCGCCCTTTGGCGTGCTAACCGCGTGTGGCTCGCCGCTGGCATCAAATAGCACCATGCTGTCGCTGTCTTCACCCCAGGTATCGCTGCCAGGGATGACGCCTGCCAGAAGCTGCGCTTCCTGCTGGTCGATTCTGGCTTTAACCACGCTGGCTTTATCACCGTGAACCGTAAAGCGCGACGTGCCGCCGGCAACCAGCATACTGCAATGCAGAACCACTTTATGTTCCGGGTAATTTAAGACCACGTGTGCCCAGTCATTAATTTCCGCACCAGCGCGAAGGGTGGCAATATTGCCCTGCACGGACTGTGGCAGGCCAAACAGCTGCAACGTCTGGTCAATCAGGTGTGGCCCGATATCAAACCACAGGCCACTGCCTGGTACGTTTTGTTCTCTCCAGCGCACGCGAACTTCCGGGCGGAAGCGGTCGATATGAGACTCAAAATGCTTAACTTTGCCGATTTTACCCTGCTCGATAACCTGCTTAATACCGAGGAAATCGCTGTCCCAGCGGCGGTTATGGAAGACTGACAGCAGTAACTGTTTTTCCTCTGCCAGTGCGATCAGATCGCGCGCTTCCTGCATATCGAGGGTAAAGGGTTTATCCACCACCACATGCTTACCACTGTTCAGGGCAAGCGTTGCCAGCGGCGCGTGAGTGGCGTTAGGAGAGGCGATCACCACCAGATCAACATCCGGGTGCTGAATAGCTTCTTCAGGCGTGGCAACCACGATGGCATCCGGGATATCGCGTTTGACCTTTTCTTCGTCGCGGGAAGAGACAACCGCCAGCTTCAGGCCCTCGACGGACTGGATCAGCGGCGCGTGGAAGGTTTTACCCACGAACCCATAGCCGATCAGCGCAATGTTGATTGTCTTACCGTTTCGAGCGACAACTTTATTCATGACCATCTCCACGTTATTAAGCATCTGCAATAGTGACTTGCAGTGCGCTGTTGTCCCCAAGCTCAGCCCAGGGACGATCTAAGAACAATTGATGAATGTCGGCTAACCCGGACACCAGATAGGGCTCACAGTGGTTGAGTTTCAGGTGATCGGCAACGATCCAGTGCTCACGGCTGGCTGCCAGCATGGCCCGTTTTACGTCGGCATCGGCTTCTTTGCTGGCGCTCAAACCCAGCTGAGGATGGATGGCGCAGGCGCCAAGAATGGCGATATCCGCACGATAGCGCGACAGCATCGAAAGGGTGGCGCTGCCGGCAAACAGGCGCTGTTTCTGATCCCACTGGCCCCCGAGCAGAATGAGTTCAATGTCTGCGCGATCGCTGAAGTGCTGGGCGATATCCAGCGAAGTGGTGATGACTTTCAGTGGTCCCTGAAGAAAGGTGGCGACGGCCATTACCGTACTTCCCGCATCAAGAAACAGGGTTGAGCCTGCGGGCACGCTCTCTGCGACCTTTTTACCAAGCTGCTGCTTGGTTTTGGGCAGTAACGTATTTCTGCCCTGGCGGTTCATCGCCGAGAGATCGAGCGCAATAGCGCCCCCGTGGTTCTTCTGCGCCAGCCCTTGATTCTCAAGGTCTGTAAGATCCCGGCGAACGGTGTCCGCAGAAACCTGCAATTTTTCAACGAGGTCGCTGATACTGGCCTGACCATTTTCACTAATGATATCAAGCAAGTATTTCTGACGAGCGGTTTTATGCATCTGGGCTTAATCCTGCAAAATATTGCAATAAGTCGCATATTACAGCATTTTGCGGAAAAGGGAATTCTGGGTTGAATCTGCTCCCATGCCGACAAATAGCACAAGTGGGTGAGGTTTCAGTGTCGGGCCTACCCGCTATTCTGATAGAGAAGCTCGCTGTGCGGTGGAAAATGCTTGTGCATTTCCGTTATCGCAATCCTCTCAAAGCAGAGTCAATTCTATGAATCAGTCTCTCTTCCAGCAGGCCGCCGGGGTGTCCTCGTCACTGGCTGACCGGTGGTTTACACATCTTGATGCCGTCATGGGCCAGTACGGGATAGTCAAACCCATCGATCAGGCGATGTTTATCGCCCAGATGGGTACAGAATCCGGTGGTTTTAAGACGCTCAGCGAAAATCTGAACTACGCTTCTGACCGCCTGGTGGGGGTGTTTGGTTCGCATCGTATCAGTCAGCAGCAGGCGAACCAGTTCGGCCGTAACCCAAACCATCCGGCAGATCAGAGGGCTATCGCCAATATTGTTTACGGGGGTGACTGGGGGCTGGAGAACCTGGGTAACACCCAGGACGGTGACGGCTGGTTATTCCGTGGACGTGGTCTGAAGCAGATTACCGGACGCGAAAACTATACGAAGTGCGGCAAGGCGTTGGGGCTAAATCTCATCGCAGACCCCGATCAATTGCTCAACGACACCTACGCCGCGCTGTCGGCTGGCTGGTTCTACGTGTCGAAGGGGTGCCTGAAATACCCCGGTGATGTTGTAAAAATTACGCAACTTATCAATGGAGGGCAAAAGGGTATCGACGACCGCCGCCAGCGTTATAACAAGGCGAAATCGGTGCTGGTGGCCTAACACCTGCCGTGGTTACCCTGTAAAACCATAAGAAACTGGCGGTTTACAGAGAACAAATAACTATTTACTATACCCCCCTATAGTATCAGGAGGGCGTATGCCGCATTCACCCGCAGATAAAAAACGAATCCTCACTCGCGTCCGACGCATCCGTGGGCAGGTTGATGCCCTTGAACGCGCGCTGGAATCCGGCGAACCCTGTCTGGCCATACTGCAACAAATCGCCGCCGTGCGCGGTGCTGCAAATGGTCTGATGGGGGAAATGGTCGAAATTCACCTCAAAGATGAGCTGGTGACGGGGGAGACAACCCCGGATCAGCGGGCAGTCAGAATGGCAGAAGTCGGCCATTTGCTGCGCTCTTATCTAAAATAAACCCACAGACCTCACAACAAGGGAAAGACATTATGAAATCTCGCGCTGCTGTCGCATTTGGCCCAGGCCAGCCGTTGAAAATCGTCGAAATTGACGTTGCGCCGCCGAAGAAAGGCGAAGTCTTAATCAAAATCACCCACACCGGCGTGTGCCATACGGATGCATTCACCTTGTCAGGCGACGACCCGGAAGGCGTATTCCCGGCGGTGCTCGGCCACGAAGGCGGCGGGGTTGTGGTTGAAGTGGGCGAAGGGGTTACCAGCCTGAAACCGGGCGATCATGTGATTCCGCTGTACACCGCAGAATGTGGCGAGTGTAAGTTCTGTAAATCCGGCAAAACCAACCTCTGCCAGGCCGTGCGTGCCACCCAGGGTAAAGGGCTGATGCCAGATGGAACAACCCGTTTCTCTTACAACGGCGAGCCAATTTATCACTACATGGGCACCAGTACCTTCAGCGAATACACCGTGTGCGCCGAAATTTCTCTGGCCAAAGTAAACCCGCAAGCGCCGCTGGATAAAGTGTGTCTGCTGGGTTGCGGTGTGACCACCGGTATCGGTGCTGTACACAACACGGCGAAAGTGAATGAGGGTGACACCGTGGCGGTGTTTGGCCTGGGCGGTATTGGTCTGGCGGTTATCCAGGGTGCGGTGCAGGCAAAAGCCGGTCGTATCATTGCGGTGGATACCAACCCGGAAAAATTCAAACTGGCCGGTGAAATGGGCGCGACCGATTTCGTGAACCCGAAAGATTACGAAAAACCGGTTCAGGACGTGATTGTTGAGCTGACCGACGGCGGTGTTGATTTCAGCTTCGAATGTATCGGTAACGTTAACGTGATGCGTTCTGCGCTTGAATGCTGTCATAAAGGCTGGGGCGAAAGCATCATCATTGGTGTGGCCGGTGCAGGTCAGGAGATCCGCACGCGTCCATTCCAGCTGGTGACGGGGCGCGTATGGCGTGGTTCTGCGTTTGGTGGCGTAAAGGGCCGTACCCAGCTGCCGGGTATGGTTGAAGATGCCATGAGCGGAAAAATTCAGCTTGATCCGTTCATTACCCACCGTCTGCCGTTAGAGCAAATCAACGAAGCGTTTGACCTGATGCACGAAGGTAAATCCATTCGTACCGTCATCCATTTCGGCGACAACTAATTATTCTGCCAGCGGTTTTTACCGCTGGCATTTCTTTAATAATCTTCTCTAAACTGTGACCTGGCTGGCGATTTTAGCCGTAATCTAATTTCCCGCAGTGCCGATGACTATTTTACAGGCGTGTTTTTACGCATCTTACCTATAAGAGAGTCGACGGTCATGGACAACACAACTTCGATGCAGGCGCAGCACAAGCTGAGCTTCTTGCATCACATCAGGCTGGTTCCGCTGTTTTCCTCCATTCTCGGTGGCATTATTCTTCTGTTTGCCTTGAGCTCCGGTCTGGCGGGTTACTTCCTGTTAAAAGCTGACACCGATCAGCAGGATGTCACATCCGAAATCCAGGTTCGTCTGGGGTTATCGAACAGTTCAAACCACTTACGCACTGCCCGTATCAATATGATCCACGCGGGTGCGGCGAGCCGTATCGCTGAAATGGATGCGATGAAGCAGAACATCCACGAAGCTGAAACGCGGATTAAGCAATCCCAGGAAAGTTTTGCTTCGTATATGAATCGCGCGGTTCGCACGCCGGCAGATGAAGCCCTGGACGCGGATCTGAAAGCGCGTTACGACGCCTACATCGCTGGCCTCCAGCCGATGCTGAAATATGCCAAAAACGGCATGTTTGAGGCAATTATCAACCACGAAAACGAAACCGCACGTCCGCTGGATGACGGGTATAACGACGTGCTGATGAAGGCGATTAAAATCCGTACCGACCGTGCAAATGCGCTGACGGCACAGGCGCACACCCGCACGCAACTGGGGCTGATGTTTATGGTCGGTGCTTTTGCACTGGCGCTGGTGCTGACGGCGATGACATTTATCGTGCTGCGTCGTACTGTGATTAATCCGCTTCAGCGTGCCGCTAAGCGCATTGAAAATATCGCCAAAGGCGACCTGACGATGCCGGACGACGCCACTGGACGCAGCGAAATTGGCCGCCTGACGCGTGACCTGCAAACCATGCAGCACTCGCTGGTGACGACCGTGGGCACGGTTCGCCAGGGGGCGGAAGAGATCTATCGCGGTACCAGCGAGATCTCTGCCGGTAACACCGATCTCTCTTCACGCACCGAGCAGCAGGCGGCCGCCATTGAGCAGACGGCAGCCAGCATGGAACAGCTGACCGCCACCGTGAAGCAGAATGCCGATAACGCCCACCATGCCAGCAAACTGGCGGAAGATGCCTCCGGTAAAGCCAGCCGTGGCGGCCAGATGGTGTCCGGCGTGGTGAAAACCATGGGTAATATTTCTACCAGCTCGAAGAAAATCTCTGAAATCACCGCAGTGATTAACAGCATCGCTTTCCAGACCAATATCCTGGCGCTGAACGCCGCAGTAGAAGCCGCGCGTGCCGGTGAGCAGGGGCGTGGTTTTGCGGTGGTGGCGAGTGAAGTCCGTACGCTGGCAAGCCGCAGTGCGAACGCGGCGAAAGAGATTGAAAGCCTGATCAACGAATCCGTGTCGCTGATTGACCAGGGCTCTGGCGAAGTGGTTGCCGCAGGTAACACCATGAATGAAATCGTTGAAGCCGTTAAGCGCGTCACCGACATCATGCTGGAAATTGCAGCGGCGTCCGATGAGCAAAGCCGTGGCATTGTACAGGTGAGCCAGGCTATCTCTGAGATGGATAAAGTGACCCAGCAGAACGCCTCGCTGGTGGAAGAAGCCTCTGCGGCGGCAGCTTCTCTGGAAGAACAGGGCGCACGTCTGACCGAAGCGGTTGGTGCGTTTCGTCTGAACGGTGCAACGTCAGGGCGCACGGCAAAATTTGCCTCAGTGCCTGCGCAAACGCCTTTACGCCCGGCAGCGGTGACATCGAGTGATAACTGGGAAACGTTCTGAGTTGATGATGGTGTCGGGTGGCGCTTCACTTACCCGACCTACAAAACACTGAAATAAAAAAGGGACCCTCAGGTCCCTTTTTTATTGGCTTACTGCTTATCCGGTAACGCATACGCGATGATGTAATCACCACGATCCGGTGACTGACGTGCGCCACCTGCGTTAATGATGACGTACTGCTTACCGGTTTTCGGTGATACGTAGGTCATCGGGCCAGACTGGCTGCCAACTGGCAGACGGTCTTTCCAGATCTCTTTCCCGGTTGCGGTGTCAAACGCGCGCAGGTAGAAGTCCTGAGTACCGGCAAAGAACAGCAGGCCAGACTGTGTAGAGAGCGATGCACCCAGCGTAGGCATCCCGATTGGGATCGGCATGTGCATACGGATCCCCAGAGGACCAGTGTCTTCCACGGTGCCGACCGGAACCTGCCACACCAGCTTGCCGGTTTTCAGATCCACCGCAGACATGGTACCAAACGGCGGTTTCTGGCACGGAATACCCAGCGGGGACAGGAAACGCTCACGCATCGCGCCGAACGGTGTACCGTCCATTGGAACGATACCCATCTCGATCCCGCTGGCGTTTTTCGCCACGTTTGCACGCGGAACCATGTAGTTCGCCAGGCCCAGGCGCATATCATTCACGAACATCAGGCTGTTGTTCGGGTCAACGGAAACGCTACCCCAGTTCATGCCACCCAGCGAGCCAGGGAACTGCAATGAACGGTCAAGACCCGGCGGGGTGAAGACTCCCTGATGACGCATCTCTTTAAACTGGATACGGCACAGCAGCAAATCAACAGGCGTTGCACCCCACATGTCGGATTCCGTCAGCGTCTGGTTGCCGATCATCGGCATCCCTACGGAGTACGGCTGAGTCGGCGAGTAACGTTCGCCTTCCACATTGCCGGCAGGAACCGGGCGCTCTTCAACCTTCGCAACAGGTTTACCCGTTTCGCGGTTGAGCATGAAGATCATGCCCTGTTTACTGGTCTGAACCAGCACCGGCGTGGTGCCGCCTTTACCGTCTGGCAGGTCATACAACAGCGGCTGTGATGGCAGGTCGAAGTCCCACAGGTCGTGGTGTGTGGTCTGGAAATGCCAGCGCACCTGGCCGGTGGTTGCATCAACGGCGACGATAGACGAGCTGTATTTATCATCCAGCGGGGTACGTTCACCCGCCCAGAAATCTGGCGTGGCGTTACCGGTTGGCAGATAGATAAGGTTCAGTTTTGCGTCGTAAGACATCGCAGACCAGACGTTCGGCGTACCGCGCGTGTAGGTCTGGCCTTCCGGCGGCAGGCCGGTCAGGTTCGGATTACCCGGATCCCATGCCCATGCCAGTTTACCGGTGTGAACGTCATAAGCGCGTACAACCCCCGGCGGTTCGCCCGTGGAGAAGTTATCGGCCACGCGTCCACCGACCACCACCACATTACCCGCCACAAGTGGCGTAGAGGTTTGCTGGTAGTAACCCGGTTTGATATCACCCATGCCCACGCTCAGGTCAACAATACCGTGGTCGCCAAAGTCTTCACAGACTTTGCCGTTGTCGGCGTTGATAGCAATCAGACGCGCATCGGTGGTTGGCAGGAACAGACGACGGGAGCAGGCCGCAGGCTGTGCTTCTGTCTGTGACGTTGTCACATTGACGTGATCTTCAAAATAACCGAGACCACGGCAACGTTGCCAGTTTGGCGCGGTGGCTTTGGAATCGTAGCGCCATTTTTCTTTACCGGAATCTACATCCAGCGCCAGCACTTTGCTGTACGGGGTACAGACATATAGCGTGTCGCCAACCTGGAGAGGGGTATTCTGATCTTCAGCGCCGGAGCCGTTGCTCTGCGGGATATCGCCCGTATGGGCAACCCAGGCGACTTTCAGATCGCCGATGTTCTGTTTGTTGATCTGATCCAGTGCGGCAAAGCGGTCACCATGGGTGGTGTTACCCCAGTGCTCCCAGTTTTTTTGCTGCTCGCCAGGGGCGACAGGTTTAACCGGAACCGGCTCGTTGGCGGTAACCAGCGTCTGCGGTTTAAACATCCAGCCAAAGCTTGCCAGCATGGCAACGGCAAGCACCGCAGCGATGCCAAATGGCGCGCATTTTCTGACGGGCGCATTGCTGTTTGCGGCGCGCAGGAAAGGCCAGACAATCGCGCACAGGAACGCCAGCACCGCAAAGGTAAACAGGCGCGAGAAGAGCGGCCAGAAATCCCAGCCCGCATCGCTGACGGCCCAGAACAGTGACGCAATAAACGCGATGGCGTAAAGCACAATACCGCTGCTGCGGTTGGTGAAAATCAGGCCTGCGGCAATCAGCATTACCACGCCCATTATCAGGAAGTACCAACTTCCGCCTACTGTGGCGAGCTTGAAGCCCAAGCCGCCGACTGCCAGACCGATGAGTGCCATCAATCCGGCAAGGAGCCACTGCAGGATACGAGGTAACCCGCGCGGCGCGCTGCCAAATGCCATTTCTGTCTCCTTAAATACTCTCGTCTTTTCAGGTCTGTGCTGTGCGGCATCTGTACCAAATGGGTAAATAAAGACGAGGGTTATGGTGGTTTTACGCGAATGAATCGGTCATTCAGCGCAGGAATTCACAGGTAACAAATAGTCTGCGAACCATTTGGTGAATTCGCGGCTATGATAAAACTGTTAAATTGTTTTACGCAATTGTTAATGAAAGATTTCGCATTATTTGATTAGAGAATAGATCAAACCCGCCGTGGCGGCGGGTGAAAGGAGAGGTTGCTAAGGGAGTATCAGGCAGGCATTGACTTGCGGATGGCGCTGAGCAGCGTCTGTGTGCCTGTTGAAAGCGGGATGTCAACGCGGGTCAAAATGCCAATTGGCTCTCCGGCTCCGGGCGATGTGACCGGCAGCGCCGTGAGCGTGCCGTGGCGTAAATCGTCTTTCACCGCACCCGAAGGCACAAACCACACATAGTCGAAATCGACCGTCAGCTGGCGTGAAAGGGAGGCTGAAAGTGTTTCGATACAGCCGGTTGGCAGAGTGCAGCCCTGTAACTGTAACAACGCTTCGGCGTTCTGACGCGGAACTGTACCTTTTGGTGACACCACCACCGGCCACTCCATCACGCGGCTTAAGGTGACGGTATCCTGCAACAACGGGTGGTTCGGCCGAACCACCAGCTTGAGCGATTCCAGGAACAACAGTTCATAGTTAAGGCCCGTCATCAGTTCCGGGTCGGACATCCGGCCGATCCCCAGATCCAGTTCGCCAGATTTGAGTCCTGCCAGCAGCATGGTGTTATTCATGGTCGCAACCTGAATCGTGGTGTGCTTTTGCTGCTTGTGAAACTGGCCGATTACGGCAGGCAGAATGCCCAGCGCCGCCGTTGGCAGGGCGCCCACGCGAACAATTTCGCTGGTGTGATCGTCTTTACGGTTTAACGCCTGGCCTGCGGTATTGAGGGCATCCAGAACTTTCACCGCGTGGGTCAGGAATTGCTCGCCCACGAGCGTGAGCTGTGCGCCCAGGCGTCCTCTGTCGAACAGCCGGGTTCCGGTAAGTTGTTCCAGCTCGTTGAGTGTTTTCGACAGTGCGGGCTGACTTAGGTTAAGGGTTTCAGCCGCTCGCCCCAGCGTTCCCTGTTGAGCGACGGCCACAAATGTATGCAAATGGCGCAAGCGTATGCGCTGACTGAACAGACCATTTTTTTCCATAGGCGATGTTAAAAACAGAGCGATGCGGGTGACAAGTTAAGTTGTTTAATTTTGATAACCTGATAGCAAAATATTTTTAACATTTGATCTATTTGAGTTACAAGCTGTTTTTCAACGGACCGATTTTCACTCCCGCACGCAATAACCTGAATTCACACCCGAAAGTACAGCCTTTAACCACTCATCTGCCTGGATCACAATTTGTAAATTCTTCCCGCCAACCAGAACGGGCTTCTCTACACTCCAGGTAATATTCACTGGAGGCATGACATCATGGCGAACACCATCACGGCTGATGATATTCGGGAACACTTTTCGCAGGCTATGTCGGCGATGTACCAGCAGGAAGTTCCGCAGTACGGCACGTTACTTGAACTGGTTGCCGACGTTAACCTGGCCGTTCTGGAAAATAATCCCCTGTTACATGAACAACTGGCGAACGCAGATGAACTGGCGCGCCTGAACGTTGAACGGCACGGTGCGATCCGCGTTGGCACAGCGCTTGAGCTCTCCACGCTGCGCCGGATGTTTGCGATTATGGGGATGTTCCCGGTCAGCTATTACGACCTTTCTCAGGCGGGTGTGCCCGTCCATTCAACGGCGTTTCGGCCGATTGATGATGAGGCGTTGTCCCGAAATCCGTTTCGTATTTTTACCTCTCTGCTGCGACTGGAGCTGATTGAAAACGTCGCGCTGCGGGAACGTGCCGCGCAAATTCTGGCGAGCCGGAATATCTTTACCCCACGCTGTCTGGCGTTGATTGAACTGCATGAGTCAGAAGGGGGTTTTACAGAGTCGCAAGCACGCGAGTTTGTGAAAGAGGCGATTGAAACCTTCCGCTGGCATCGCCATGCCACGGTTGATCAGGAAACGTATCTTGCGCTGAGCAATGAACATCGGCTGATTGCCGATGTGGTCTGTTTCCCGGGTTGCCATATCAACCACCTTACGCCTCGTACGCTGGATATTGACCGCGCCCAGGAGTTGATGCCGAAATATGGCATTGAACCTAAAATCCTGATTGAAGGGCCACCGCGCCGTGAAATCCCGATTTTACTGCGCCAGACCAGTTTCAAGGCGCTGGAAGAGCCGGTGCTTTTTTCCGGTGAACATCTGGGAACCCATACTGCCCGCTTTGGTGAAATCGAGCAGCGTGGTGTGGCGCTGACGCCGAAAGGTCGTGAGCTGTACGACAGTCTTCTGGGGCAGGCCGGTACCGGGAAAGACAATCTGACGCACCAGTTGCACCTGCAAGAGGTTTTCAGCGCCTTCCCGGATAGCGAAATGTTCCTGCGTCGTCAGGAGCTGGCTTATTTCCGCTACCGTCTCACCCCAGCGGGGGAAGCGCATCGCCAGGCGTTCCGACCGGGTGACGATCCGCAGCCGCTGATCGAACGGGGATGGGTGGTCGCTCAGCCGATTACCTACGAAGATTTCCTGCCCGTGAGTGCGGCAGGAATATTCCAGTCCAATCTGGGGAATGAAACCCAGGCGCGCAGCCACGGTAACGCCAGCCGCGATGCGTTTGAAGCCGCGCTCGGCTGTACGGTATATGACGAATTTACGCTGTATCATGAGGCGGAAGCGCGCAGTAAACACCGTTGCGGTTTGCTCTGAAAACGTTACTCTGCGGGGATGTGACGGAAAAAGAAGGTTGGTATGCAAAATCCCTCCGCCCCTGTGGTTGAAACGCGCCAGGGCGCACTTGCTGGTTTTACCGATGATGATGTACACGTGTGGAGCGGTATTCCTTACGCCGCTCCGCCTGTAGGCGCATGGCGCTGGCGTTCTCCGCAACCCCCCGCCGCCTGGGAAGGGTTGCGCTCTGCTACGGTGTTTTCGGCATCAAGCTGGCAAAACAGCGAGTATTGTCAGGAGCTGGGCGGTGGCGATCCGGGTCAGTTCTCTGAAGATTGTCTCTATCTTAATGTCTGGTCGCCGGTTGCGCGTACCACGCCGCTGCCGGTGATGGTCTGGTTGCACGGCGGTGGTTTTACCATTGGTGCGGGCGGGCTTCCGCCCTATAACGGTAAAGCACTGGCCAGGCGTGATGTGGTGGTGGTGACCCTCAATTATCGTCTTGGTCATCTGGGCTTCTTCGCCCATCCGGCCCTTGCCGGGGAAGAGGAACAGGTGGTGCACAATTTTGCCCTGCTGGACCAGATCGCCGCGCTGAACTGGGTGCGGGACAACATTGCGGCCTTTGGCGGAGATCCGAATTCGATAACCCTGTTTGGTGAGTCTGCCGGCGCGCGTAGCGTGCTGTCACTGCTGGCCTCTCCGCTGGCAGGCGGGCTTTTCCATAAAGCGATTGTGCAGAGCGGCTACACCTTACCGGACACGCCGCGCGCACAGGCGCTGCAAAAAGGCGAAGCCCTGGCGGCCTATTTCGGTTTTGAAAATGCGACGGCGGAACAGTTGCGTGCCATTCCCCCCGAGGCGTTCTGGCCGCTGACCTCACCGCTGAATATCGCCCCGGCACCTGTCGTCGGCGATTGCGTTCTCCCGGAAGCAATGCTCGATGTGTTCTTTGCCGCCCGCCAGCATCCCGTTCCGGTGATGATTGGATCAAACAGCGATGAAGCGAGTGTGATGGCGGTGTTTGGGATCGATCTCGCCGGACAAATTCAGAAGCTGCGCCGTGAACGCCGGTTTGGCCTCGGGTTAATTAAACTGCTGTATCCGGGCGTCAAAGGGGACGAGGAGCTGGGCAGACAGGTTTGCCGTGATATGGCATTTACCACCATGGGATTCGTGGTGATGCAGGCGCAGCAGCGTGTGGGGGCCCCGTGCTGGCGGTACTGGTTTGACTATGTTGCCGAAGCGGAACACGCCACCTATATCAACGGTGCCTGGCATGGTAACGAAGTGCCTTACGTGTTCGATACCCTGGGGCAGGTTGAACCATCCCGCCACTATGTCAATTCCCGCGATATGCAATTTTCTGCTCAGGTGGCTGACTACTGGGTGAATTTTGCGCACCATGCCAGCAGCAGCCGGGACACGCTCCAGGGGCCGACCCACTGGCCTGCCTGCCGGAAAGGGCGGGATGTGTTATTACGGATTGGAGTGAATAAACATGCAGGATTCAGGCTTGAAAACCGCTTTATGCGTGCCCGCATGAGTCTCTTCAAACGGGTCATGAAGCACCACGTCAGTCTTGACTGAGCAGGCAGGAGCGAAACGCAGCGAGTCCGTTATCCTGGCTATGTGACTCGCGTAACACCAGTCGGTAGCTCGCACCGGTTTTAATGCTCGTCTCAAAAGGCCGCGTCAGCCGTCCCGCGCGGATATCCTCTTCCACCAGCGTTTCATCTGCGATGGCGATCCCAAGCCCCTGAATGGCCGCGGTGATGGCCAGATCCATCGTATCGAAGTGTTGATTTTTGAGCATGGCTTTAGGGGACAGCGCCTGTTTTGCCAGCCACAGCGACCAGTCCGTTTTGTCGCGAGTAGGGTGCAGGAAGGTTAACGACTCCAGCTCTGCTCCCGCGCGTAACGGGCTGAGAACCGGCGTTAGCGCCTCTTCAAACAGCAGATCGCCTGCGCTCATGTGCGTGCCGAAGACAATGGCGGCATCGTAGGATTCGGTTTTGAAATTGACGTTGTGATCGGTGGTGGTGGTGAGCGCGATTTGCAGTTCGGGCTGCTCGCGCTCAACCTGTAACAAACGCGGGATCAGCCAGCGCATCGCGCAGGTTGGCGCTTTCAGTCGCACCACGGTTTGCTGCGCGCGTGCCTGCTCAGCTACGGTCAGCAGGTGCTCAAAGGCTGATTGCAGTTCGGGAAGCAGGGCGCTGCCCTGGGGTGAAAGCCTAAGCCCGCGGGCGTGACGCTCAAAAAGTGGAAAGCCGAACCAGGCTTCAAGCGCCGCAATTTTACGGCTTACCGCGCCCTGGGTCAGGCACAGCTCTTTTGCCGCATGGGTAAGATTCAGATGGCGGGCCGTTTTTAAAAATGCGTCAACGGCATTAAGCGGAAAGGAACGGCGCGACATAGACCACCTCAGGTATGCATTTTTCTCATGGCTATTATGACAACAATTCGTTTGTCGCCACAACCGACTTATTGTTTGAATAGTTATGCAATCTTTATGAGAAAGGAAAGATGATGACTTTGAGAACTCCGGTGCAAACCCGGTCCAAACTGCCTGATGTTGGCACCACGATTTTTACCGTTATTGGCCAGCTATCCGCACAACATAACGCCATCAACCTTTCTCAGGGCGCACCGAATTTTTCCTGTGACCCTAAACTGGTCGCCGGTGTCACCCGCGCCATGGAAGCCGGGCAAAACCAGTATGCGGCGATGACCGGCCTTCTGACGCTGAAAGAGCGGATTGCCGAAAAAATCGCCACGCTTTACGGCACGCAATATGATCCGGGTAGCGAAGTGCTGGTCACGGCCAGCGCCAGCGAAGGGTTGTATTCGGCGATAAGTGGCCTGGTGCATCCGGGTGACGAGGTTATCTACTTTGAGCCGTCGTTTGATAGCTACGCGCCAATCGTGCGTTTGCAGGGCGCAACCCCCGTTGCCATCAAACTGACCGTACCTGATTTTGCCGTGAACTGGGATGAAGTGCGTGCTGCCATCACCCCGAAAACGCGGATGATCATCGTTAACACCCCGCATAATCCGAGCGGGCAGGTCTTCTCTGCAAACGACCTGCAACAGCTGGCGGCGGTCACACGTAATACCGATATCATTATTTTGTCTGACGAAGTGTACGAACACGTCGTCTTTGACGGCGAGCCGCATCACGGGATGGCCACACACCCGCAGCTGGCGGAGCGTAGCGTCATTATTTCATCCTTCGGAAAAACCTATCACGTCACCGGATGGCGCGTCGGTTACTGTGTTGCACCGGCGATGCTTATGGAAGAGATCTGCAAGGTCCATCAATTTTTAATGTTTTCTGCCGATACCCCAATGCAGCACGCGTTTGCAGAACACATGACCGATCCGCAAACCTGGCTGTCGCTGGCCGCGTTTTATCAGCGCAAGCGCGATCTGCTGCAATCGCTGCTTGCAGAATCACCGTTCCGCTTGCTGCCAAGCGCCGGTTCATTCTTCCTGCTGGCCGATTACAGCCATTTTAGTGATGAAAGCGACAGTGACATGGTGAAGCGGTTGATTACCGAGTGCGGTGTTGCAACCATCCCGCTGTCGGCGTTTTATGCGGATGGCACAGATAATAAATTGATCCGTCTCTCTTTTGCGAAAGATGAGGCAACGTTACGGGCAGGTGCCCAGGCCCTGTGTCGGGTTAAACCACGCTAAGGAGTTTTACATGAAATTACGCGCGTTAGTTGTCGGCATGGGATTGCTGTGTTCGTTCTCTTCTTTTGCCGCCACAGAGCTGCGTTACGGGCTGGAAGCAGAGTATCCACCGTTTGAAAGCCGCAATGCCTCAGGCGAGCTTGAAGGCTTTGACGTTGAGCTGGGCAATGCCATCTGTAAAGCGGCAGCGCTGAAATGTACCTGGGTTGAAACCTCGTTTGATGCGTTGATCCCAGGCCTGGTGGCGAAGAAGTTTGATGCCATTAACTCTGCCATGAACATCACCGAACAACGCCGCAAGAGCATTGATTTTACGCAGCCGATTTACCGCATTCCGTCACAGCTGGTGGGGAAAGCGGGCGCGGCGGTAGAAGCAACGCCTGAAGGGCTGAAAGGTAAAACCATCGGAGTATTGCAGGGATCTATCCAGGAAACATACGCCAAAGAGCACTGGGAAAAGCAGGGTGTCACCGTGGTGTCTTATAAAGATCAGAACATGGCGTGGGGAGATTTGCTGAATGGTCGTATCGATGCCTCGTTAGTCATGTCCGCGGCCGGGCAGGCAGGTTTCCTGAGCAAGCCCCAGGGGAAAGGGTTTGGCTTTATCGGCAAACCGGTGTCTGACGACACTATCCTGGGCAGTGGTATCGGTTTTGGATTGCGTAAGGGGGATGAGGCCACCCAGAAGCAGCTTAATGCCGCAATTGATAAAGTACGTGCTGATGGCACGATCGCTAAACTCGCTGATAAGTACTTCCCGGGTATCGATGTCAGCGTAAAATAACCGCCTCGCTTTGCCCCGACTGTCGATGTCCAGCCGGGGCATTTTTCTTCCTGCCACGCTTATTTGCTCCTCAGACCTGCCGCCTTGTGTGTCCATTGACGTTACCTTTCTTTACGCCTTTTTCAGGCTGTTCTGGTCGACAGAAAATATTTCTCACTTTGCTCATATAATCACCCGGCAACAATTGGATTCTTAACCGTTTTTGTTTAGGCTGTGCGTTCTTTCTTGCCGTCATTTCGCCGCGCGCGAAACACATTCACACGACCATAAGGACGTTTTTCCAGGCATGAATCGCAGACGTTTTTTAAAAGGTTCGCTGGCAATGGCCGCCCTGAGCGGCACATCAGGCCTTGCTTCACTGTTTTCTAAGGCGGCATTCGCTGCTGACTCTGATATTGCTGACGGTCAGAGCCGACGTTTTGACTACTCCGTACTGCAATCCATGGCACATGACCTGGCAAAAACCCCGTGGGGTGGCGCACCGCGTCCGCTGCCGGAAACGCTGGCGACCATGACCCCGCAGGCGTACAACGCCATTCGCTACGATGAAAAGCAGTCGCTGTGGAACAACATTGAAGGCCGTCAGCTTGACGTTCAGTTCTTCCATATGGGGATGGGTTTCCGCCGCCGTGTGCGCATGTTCTCGCTGGATCCGTCGACATCTCAGGCGCGTGAGATCCACTTCCGTCCGGAGCTGTTCAGCTACAACGAGACGGACGTCGACACTAAACAGCTGCAAGGGCAGAGCGATCTCGGCTTTGCGGGCTTCCGCGCGTTTAAAGCGCCAGAGCTGGCACGCCGCGATATCGTTTCGTTCCTCGGCGCGAGTTATTTCCGCGCGGTCGATGACACCTATCAGTACGGTCTTTCTGCCCGTGGTCTGGCGGTGGATACCTTTACGGATACGCCGGAAGAGTTCCCGGATTTCACCTCGTTCTGGTTTGAAACCGTCAAGCCTGGTGATACCACCTTTACCGTCTATACGCTGCTGGACAGCCCAAGCGTTACCGGTGCCTACAAGTTTGTGATCCACTGCGAGAAAAGCCAGGTGATCATGGACGTAGAAAACCACCTCTATGCGCGTAAAGACATCAAACAGCTTGGCATCGCCCCGATGACCAGTATGTTCAGCTGCGGGAATAACGAACGTCGCATGTGTGACACCATTCACCCGCAAATCCATGACTCCGACCGTCTGGCGATGTGGCGGGGCAATGGCGAATGGATCTGCCGTCCTCTGAACAACCCGCAGAAATTGCAGTTCAATGCCTACATGGATAAAAACCCGAAAGGGTTCGGTCTGCTCCAGCTTGACCGCGATTTCTCGCACTATCAGGACATCATGGGCTGGTATAACAAACGCCCAAGTCTGTGGGTCGAGCCGCGTAACAACTGGGGTAAGGGCGCAGTTGGCCTGATGGAGATCCCGACAACCGGTGAAACCCTGGATAACGTGGTCTGCTTCTGGCAGCCCGAAAAACCAGTGGAAGCGGGTGATGAACTGGACTTCAAATATCGCCTGTACTGGAGCGCGCAGCCGCCTGTGCGCTCGCCGCTGGCCAACGTCTTCGCGACCCGCACCGGCATGGGTGGGTTCCCTGAAGGCTGGGCACCGGGTGAAAACTACCCGAAAACCTGGGCGCGTCGCTTTGCCATTGATTTTGTCGGTGGCGATCTGAAAGCCGCGGCGCCGAAGGGGATTGAACCTGTGATTACGCTTTCAAATGGTGAAGCGAAGCAGATTGAGATCCTCTACGTTGAGCCGTTCGATGGCTATCGCATTCTGTTTGACTGGTATCCGACGTCCGACTCAACGGAGCCAGTGGATATGCGGATGTTCCTGCGCTGCCAGGGCGATGCCATCAGTGAAACCTGGCTCTACCAGTACTTCCCGCCAGCACCGGATAAACGTAATTACGTTGACGACCGGGTTATGCGCTAGTCGAGTTGAACTGCGCCCGGTAAGCGTAACGCTGCCGGGCGATTAACAGTCATAAATCATGATTTCGCCTATGTTCGCATTTGTACTGCTTTTTCATCAAGGAGTGGTGTAGGAAATGCTGAATTCGCTCGAGATATACCATGCGTTGAATGAATTGGGTTACCGGCTTGAGAATGGAAAATTCGAGCCAAGCTATGCTTCCGAGCATTCACTCGGGAATGGACAGTATCTGTATGTCAAACGCAGTCGGGACGGCGTCGTTAATAAGAGCCCATTGGTACTTGCACCAGACACTCTTGCCTTAAAGGCGGAAATTGATCGCATTGAGGGTATCCACTGTCTTTGGGAAAAAGTTAAAAGCACCAGCTACCGCCGTTACCCGAAAGATAATGGTACGTCCCAGTATGGTTTTGCGGCTGATGTTGAATCAGTCGAAGCGCTACAGGCCCTGGTGGTTTTGTTGGGAGCTCAGCCCTCTTCGAATCCCCAATCCGCACTAAAAAGAGACAACGAAAACAAGGATCAATCGTTAATGTATCCCTTAAACCAGATTCTCTTCGGACCACCAGGCACAGGTAAAACCTACACGACGACCGAAATGGCAGTCAAAATTGCGGATAATGCGTGGTATCAACAGGCTACGCGTGAACATCATGGCAATGACTTACGGGAAAAGGTAAAGCAGCGGTATCAGATGCTGGTAGAAAAGCAGCGCATCATGTTTACCACTTTCCATCAGAGCTTCTCGTATGAAGACTTTATCGAGGGTATTCGTGCGACGACTGATGAAAGCTCGGGTACGCTTCGCTATGACGTCATGGATGGCATTTTTAAGCAGCTGTGCCTGAATGCTGAAGTTAAAACAAGTGGTAGTGCAACCCAGTCATTGTCTTTGAATGGGAGACGAATCTGGAAAATGTCTCTTGGAAATACTCTTGACGGTGAAGATTATATTTTCGATGAGTGCCTTGCGAACAATTATATTCTATTGGGTTGGGGCGATAATCTTGATTTTAGTGGCTGCACGACTCCAGCGGATGTCCGATTACGCTTAGACGAATCGAATGAAGGCCTGGTTGAGAGAAGTGAATACATGTTGACTGCGGTCAATATGTTTAAAAACATCATGCGTAATGGTGACCTGGTTATTGTTTCCGATGGTAATCATAAGTTCAGGGCCATTGCCGAGATCGCCGGGGATTATCAATATCTGCCAAATGATGAGCGTGTAGGCTTTCATCAAATGCGTAAGGTCAACTGGTTACGAACTTATTCACCGAGCTTACCGAAAGAGCAACTTTTTTTAAAGTCACTTTCGCAGATGACGTTATATGAGTTGAGGGATACTTCAATTGATAGGGCGAAATTGTCTCAGCTATTGGCCCCGGTTGAAACAAGTGATAATCAAGCATTGCCGCACGTGCTCATTATCGATGAGATAAACAGGGGGAATATTGCCCGTATCTTTGGTGAATTGATTACTCTGCTGGAATCCGATAAGCGATTGGGAGCCGAAGATGCCCGCTCCTTAGTCCTGCCGTATTCTAAACAACTGTTTTCGGTGCCCGGGAATGTTTATGTCATTGGGACGATGAATACTGCGGATAAATCCCTGATACAAATGGACCTGGCGCTAAGACGACGCTTTAGCTTTACCGAAATGCCTGCCCGACCGGAACTGTTAGCTGGGGTCACTGCGTTTGGCGTTGATGTCGAAACGTTGTTAACGCGAATTAATCAGCGTATCGAAGCGTTGCTGGATAGTGAGCACATGATTGGCCACGCTTACTTCATGCCACTAAAGAAATTAGAAAGTAACGCCGACCGCGAAGCCTGTCTTGCCAGTATCTTCCAGGATAAAATCATTCCATTGCTGAGAGAGTATTTCTTTGATGATTATGAGCGTATCGGTTGGGTGCTTAATGATTCAGTGAAAGCCAAAGAAAACCGTTTTATCCTGTTGCAACAGTCAGCAGAATTACCGTCATTTTCTGCGCTATTTCCGAAAGATATTGCAGATAGTTTGTCTGACAGGCGTTTTCGTATCAACGAACATGCATTTACGACGGCAGAAGCTTATCAGGGGATTGTCGCATGATGATTCAGGTTCGGGAATATGCTCTGCTTACCTGTGATAACACTCAACCAGCCAGTATGGATTTGGGGATTGTCTCTGAAGCAACATTTTCCTGGCTTGAGCAATTGCAACAACAGTGGAGTGGTACCTCTCAAATTCTCAGCCGGGAAGGGAGGCGATTTTTGCGTTTGGGAAGCTATGTCGGTTATCTGCAATCCCCGACTGGCGAGTCAATTGAAATTCTGCCAAAAACCACTCTTGACGTTCCAGCTGAGATAGTCCCTTTGCGTCAGCTTTTACGCCGAATGCTCAGCGCCTCTTTTGGGATTACACCCCGTGAGGCGAGCCAGGCGGTATTACAGCGCAGTGACCAACCTCTGCATGAGTGGATAATCAGTGAGTTCCTGCGGCATCTTGCTGATTTAGTACGCAAAGGACTGCGTTTCGATTATCACCTCATTGAGGATGAACATAGTGCGTTCATCCGTGGTCAATTGAATGTCACTGCGCAAATGAGAATGCCTCCGGGCAGAGGCACTCATTTCCATGTGCGCTATGCCGAGTTCTCCCCTCAGCGTATTGAAAACCGTCTGCTACGGACTGCTTTAGACTGGACTCTCAAAATGACCAGACAAGGGCAGAGCTGGAGGCAGGCAAATTCACTTAGCCACCAACTGGATGGCATAGTGCCGATCTCTGGCAGTACAACGCAATCAATGAGGCAGTGGAGTGACGGTAAATATCTCTTTGGCTATCGCGCTATAAAACCGTGGTGCCAGCTCATTCTTGAACAGATGAATCCAGATTTTCAATATGGCTCGCATCAGGGAATTTCTTTGTTGTTTCCTATGGAGAAGTTATATGAGGGCTGGGTAGGATACGGTCTGACTGGAGCGTTGCATCACGATTACCAGCTTATTGAGCATACTAAGAGCCAGTGCCTGTTAGAACATGTTCCAGTTGGCGAAAAGTCATCTCAGCGATGGTTCATGCTGAAACCTGACTTTCTTATCACCGGCGGGCAGACGGTGGTTATGGATGCTAAATGGAAATTATTAGATAGCAGGGCTGATGATGGTCTGAGGAAGTATGAAATCAGCCAGCCGGACCTGTATCAGATGTTCGCCTATGGGCAAAAGTACCTTCATGGGAAAGGCAATATGATGCTGATTTATCCGCGTCATCAGTACTTTGCTACGCCATTGCCGGTGTTCCGTTTCGACGAAGATTTATCGCTATGGTGTGTGCCCTTTGACCTTGAATTGGGTGGGTTGGTGAAAGGCGAATGGCAGGATTCGTTTCGTTGTTTCCCTGAAGATGAGCCTGAAGTCGTTTATGATGAGCAACAAAATAGCCACGCATTTCACGAATAGTATATGGTGAGGGAGACATAATCATGGCTTATAAAGATTTTTACCATTTAATGTTGGAGTATTTTTCCCAACCCGTAGAGCTGTTCACTGGCTCAAGAAAAGTTCCTTTCACTCTTTATACTGAAGAGCAAAAGCTGTTTGTTCGAAATGGGAAAGATAATACCAGCCGTATCGATCCCAAAGAAGTTGCAGCATTTGTTGAGCGGTTTGAAGAAAGTGAAAGTTTGTTGGCTAAAGACTACCAGGATGTGACTTTTAAAGCCTCCTATCTGCTGGCTGCGATGAAATATATTACTGAGCAGAGTGCATCTGTTTTGCGTTTTCACAGTGAAGAACTTGATAACAGTGAAGTGCAATATAAAAACTGGCTGAATGCCAATCCTGAAGGCTATGTTTTAAATCTGCTTAAAAGAAGTGAAGTAAGCGATAAACTGGATCCTGCAAGTTCAACTTGCCTGCATTCCGTGGGGTGTTCTTCGGTAAATAATGAACGTAGTTACTCTCACTCTGAGCCGTTCACCGGTAATGATTACTTTAAGATTTGCTCTGCAAGTTTATATGCACTTGAGCAAGAAGCCATCAGGATAACAAAGCTCAGCAGCGTGAGAAGGCATTCTTGTTTAAAGAGTAACATGGGTTAACATGAGGCATTATGACATCTGAAATCATCCCTGTATCACAACACATTGAGCTTCGTGCCGTTGAAGAGCGCTATACCGCCGAGTTGCACAACCTCGTCATCAAAAATAAAGCCTTTCTGCAAACCGCATTCGACTGGGCGCAACACACAGGGACTGAGGATGACACCCGCCGTAACGTACAGAGCAACCAGATGCTGCACGCGCGCGGCTATGCCAAAATGTTCCTTATTTTTCAGGACGATATTCTGGTGGGCGTGCTGTCGTTTAATGCCATCGAGCCGGCCAATAAAACGGGTTACATCGGTTACTGGCTGGATGAGCATCACCAGAAGCAGGGGATTATTTCTCAGGCGTTACAGGCGTTTATGCACTATTACACCAGCCGGGGTGAAGTCCGCCGCTTTGTGCTTAAGTGTCGGGTAGACAATGCCAGCAGCAATAAGGTCGCGATGCGAAATGGTTTTACGCTTGAAGGCTGCCTGCGAGAGGCGGAATACCTGAACGGCCGCTTTGACGATGTAAACAGCTACGCCAGATTATTCCCGCTATAGCGCGCCCAGCAGAGGTGTACGGGTAATACGCTGATTGCCGTTGATCACTTTTTCGCCGCGCAGGTGGATGTTTTCCCCGGCAAAGGCTTCGATCACGGCATCATCGGTTATCTCTATTCGATGCTCGATCAGCACATCTCCGCTGATACGGACGCGTCCCTGGATCACCACTTTATCGTCAATCATGATCGGCCCGCCCCGTAGCCAGGCCTGGCCGCCGATAAGCACATGATGTTTTATCACGCAGTTGCCTTCGATGACGGCGTTTTCCGCCACCTGGGAACTGTAGCGCAGCGTGGGGATGGCATCGTCGTCTTTTCCGGCAATCAGGCGAGCATTGCCGTACACTTTTGCGCAATCGCACACCCAGACGTTATTCAGGTCATTGCCTTCCAGAATGGCGTTTTCGAACACTTCGGCGCGGTGCTCGATGAAGGCAAAATTCACCAGGGCGTCTCCGTAGATTTGCGCCTGATGAACCACCCGGGACTGGCTCACGGTGGCGTTACCGTAAATCTGTAAAATCTGATCGTTGTCGGGAGTTAACCCTTTTGCCGCGATAATCTGGCTGTGATGAAGGACGCGGGCATTGCCAAAAATGTGACATTCGCCACGAATATCAGAGTGCTGAACGGTGACGTTGTCACTTATCCGGGCGCCATGACTGATTTGCGCGCCATCCACCCAGCAGTCACCGCCAATCCAGGCATTATGGCTTATCACGCAGGGCTGGGTTATCCGCGCATTGCCGAGCACGCTGGCGCGGCCAAAGACCACGCTGTTTTCGTCGTAGATCCAGCAGTTGCCCTCGTGGGCGAGCGCGCTCTCATCTTCGACCCATCCGCCTTTTGTCCCGCTGACGATATCGCTAAAATCAGTGGTTGCGATTATCTGCCGCAAGGGGGTTGTGGTTTTGCTCTCGCCGTTTTGCCAGTGCCAGAGGCGGATTTCGTCGCCAAGCCGATACTTTTTCATCCTAATATCCCTGATATGCGTCTTAACTAAACGTAGCAAAGTTTAGGCTTTTCGAAATGCTGGCGCTTACCGCGGAAACCTCATAAAATGGCATTTAAAATACATTTTATAATTTAAAATAAATGCGTAAAAATAACGGAACTCAACAGGTCCTTAACTTACCCTCGGGTTACTTCGGTATGGTGCTGGGGACGATTGGTATGGGGTTTGCCTGGCGCTATGCCAGCACTCTCTGGCCAGTGACGCGCTGGCCGGGCGATATTCTTGTCGGGCTGGCGGTATGTATCTGGTTTTTGCTGACGCTGGCATTTATTACCCGCGCCATTCGCTTTCCGCAAAGCGTGCTGAAGGAGATGCGCCACCCGGTGATGAGCAGTTTTGTCAGCCTGTTTCCGGCAACCACCATGCTGGTATCAATTGGTTTTGTTCCCTGGTTTCGCCCCATATCGCTGGTGCTGTTCGGCGTCGGCGTGGTGATGCAGTTGAGCTACTCAGCCTGGCAGAGCGCCGGTTTATGGCGGGGTAAACACCCTGAAGAGGCCACCACGCCAGGACTTTACCTGCCGACGGTGGCCAACAATTTTATCAGCGCGATGGCCTGTGGCGCGCTTGGGTTTACCGATGCCGGTTTAGTGTTCCTGGGGGCGGGGGTCTTTTCGTGGCTCAGCCTGGAGCCGGTTATCCTGCAACGTCTGCGCAGCGCCGGAGAGTTACCTTCCGCGCTGCGAACTTCACTCGGTATTCAGCTTGCCCCGGCACTGGTGGCCTGTAGCGCCTGGTTTAGCGTAAATGGCGGGGAGACCGATACCTTTGCCAAAATGTTGTTTGGCTACGGGCTATTGCAGCTGCTGTTTATGCTGCGCCTGATGCCGTGGTATTTGTCGCAGCCGTTTAATGCCTCTTTCTGGAGCTTCTCTTTCGGCGTTTCGGCGCTGGCGACCACCGGATTACACCTGGGGCAGAGCAGCCCGTCGGGCTTCTTCCACGCGATTGCTGTCCCGCTGTTTATTTTCACTAACATCATCATTGCGATGCTGTTGGTTCGTACGTTTATCTTGCTGATGCAGGGCAAACTTCTGGTGCGCACTGATAAGGCACTGCTTATGCTTCCTGAGGAAAAACAATGACTGTTGATGAGAACTACTTCACCGATAAATATGGTCTGACCCGCACGCACTCAGAGGTGCTGTATAGCGCAGATATCGTCAAGCCGGGTAAAACCCTGGATCTGGGCTGCGGAAATGGGCGTAACAGCCTTTATCTTGCAGCCAACGGCTACGATGTGACGGCGTGGGATAAAAATCCAATGAGCATCGACAATATCGAACGCATCAAAGCGGCGGAAGGGATTGTCAATTTGCAGGCGGAGATCAAAGACCTCAACAGCCTGAGTTTTGACGGCGAGTACGATTTTATTCTCTCAACCGTGGTGCTGATGTTCCTGGAAGCGAAAACCATCCCTGGTCTTATCGCCAATATGCAGCGCTGTACTAAACCGGGCGGCTATAACCTGATCGTTGCGGCGATGGATACCGCCGATTATCCGTGCACCGTTGGTTTCCCGTTCGCGTTCAAAAGCGGTGAACTGAGCAACTACTATGAAGGCTGGGAGTTGCTCAAATACAACGAAGAGGTGGGCGAACTGCACCGTACCGACGCCAACGGTAATCGCATCAAGCTGCGTTTTGCCACCATGCTGGCGCGTAAACCGGCTTAACGAGCGGCCAGCAGACAGATTTGCAGGGCTGTTTTGTAAGACGCCTCGAACGACGACAACGGTAAAAACTCAAACTTTGAGTGGAAGTTATGAGCGCCGGTGAAGAAGTTCGGGGTGAGCAGTCCTTTTGCAGAGAGTGCCGCGCCGTCTGTGCCTCCGCGCATTGGCGTCGGTTTTGGCGTAATCCCGAGCGATTCCATCGCGGCAAACATCAGGTCAATGGCGCGGCGGTCTTCGCCAATCGCATTGCTGATATTGCTATAGGTGTCCTCAATGCGGTATTCCACTTTTGCGGTGGGGTGCTGTGCGGCAATCACTGCCACCACATCGGCAATCTGCTGCTTACGCGCGGCGAAGTTGTCTTTATCAAAATCGCGAATGTGTGCCTTCAGAATGGCTTCGTTTTGCCCGGCCTGAATACCGTTAAACCAGATATAGCCTTCACGGCCTTCGGTGCACTCCGGCGTTTGCTGACGGTCAAAATGGCTGATGAAGTCGGTTGCCATCAGTAACGGATTTACCAGTACGCCTTTGGCAGACATCGGGTGTGCGGTGACGCCGGTAAAGCGGATTTCTGCCGCCGCGGCGTTGAAGTTCTCGTAAACAATTTCCCCGATTTCACAGCAGTCGATGGTCCAGGCAAAGTCGACGTCGAAACGCTTAAGATCCAGCGCCTTTGCGCCATTCAGGCCAATCTCTTCATCCGGTACAAACGCCACCACGATATCGCCATGCTGATGTTCCGCTTTCAGATTTTCCAGCACTGTCATCACCACGGTTACGGCAGATTTATTATCTGCGCCTAATACGCTGGTTCCATCGCTGAAAATAATCTCTTCATTAGGATAAGACAGAATTTCCGGGTGCTCTTTGACGCGTAGCCAGACGTCTTTCTCTTTATTCAGACAGAGGTCTTCTCCGGTAAACGTTAATATTTGTGGATGAATATCCGGTGATAACCCCACGTCGACCGTGTCGATATGCGTAATAAAACCAATACGCGGTGCGCCTGCCACATTGCCTTTTTTAACGGCGGTTACGGTCGCGAACTCATCGATGACGATATCCTCTAAACCCAACTGTGCCAGCTCTTTTGCCAGTTCACGCGCCATGTCGTGCTGCCCCTGTGTGGAAGGCAGTGTTTTGACTTTAGGATCGCTTTGGCTGGTGATGGCGAGATAGCGGAAAAAACGATGGGTTAATTGTCTGGAGAGCTCTGAAGCCATAGTGATTCCTTCTTATTTTGTATTATCAGGTGTTTGCAATGTCACTTTAATGTTATTTATGAAATGGCAAAAGAATTAATTAGCCGTCGAATTAAAAAGACAGGAAAAAAGATGAAAAGCAAACTCACCATGTTAACGCTGGCGCTTGCAGCCCTGACGGCCAGTTCCGCCGTTAGTGCAAAAACGCTGGTGTATTGCTCCGAAGGATCGCCGGAGAACTTCAATCCTCAGTTGTATACGTCTGGCACCAGTGTGGATGCCAGCGCCGTACCGGTCTATAACCGCCTGGTAGACTTTAAACCCGGCACTACCGAGCTGGTGCCGAGCCTGGCAGAAAGCTGGGATGTGAGTGAAGACGGCAAGGTCTATACCTTCCATCTGCGCAAAGGGGTCAAATTCCAGAGCAATAAATCCTTTACGCCAACGCGCGACTTTAACGCTGATGACGTCATTTTCTCTTTCATGCGCCAGAAAGACGTCAATCACCCTTATCACAATGTCTCTAATGGCAGCTATTCCAACTTCGAAAGTCTGGAGTTTGGCAGCCTGATCACCGCCATCGACAGGGTGGATGACCATACGGTGCGCTTTACCCTGGCGCACCCGGAAGCCCCGTTTGTGGCCGACCTGGCCTGGTATTTTGCCTCGATCCTGTCGGCTGAATATGCCGATGCGATGCTCAAAGCCGGGACGCCAGAGAAGGTCGATATGGAGCCGATTGGCACCGGCCCGTTCCGACTGGCGCAGTATCAGAAGGATTCCCGCATTCTGTTTACCGCCTTCCCGGATTACTGGCAGGGTAAATCGAAACTCGATCGTCTGGTCTTTACCATTACCCCGGATGCCTCGGTGCGTTTTGCCAAAATCGAGAAAAATGAGTGCCAGGTAATGCCGTTCCCGAACCCGGCCGATCTGCCGCGCATGAAGGCCAACAAAGATATCAACCTGATGAGCAAGGCGGGGCTTAACACCGGATTCCTGGCGTTTAATACTCAAAAGCCGCCGCTGGATAACGTGAAGGTTCGTCAGGCGCTGGCGATGGCCATCAACAAACCGGCAATTATCGATGCCGTGTTCCACGGTACCGGAACCGCGGCGAAGAATCTGTTGCCGCCGGGTGTCTGGAGTGCCGACAGCGAGCTGAAGGATTACGACTACTCTCCTGAAAAAGCCAAAGCCCTGCTCAAAGAGGCCGGATTTGCCAACGGTATCAGCATTGATTTGTGGGCGATGCCGGTTCAGCGGCCGTATAACCCGAACGCTAAGCGCATGGCTGAGATGATTCAGGCCGATTGGGCGAAGATTGGTGTGCAAACCAAAATCGTCACCTACGAGTGGGGCGAATACCTCAAGCGTGTGAAGGGCGGTGAACACCAGGCGGCGCTGATGGGCTGGACAACGGCGACGGGCGACCCGGATAACTTCTTTGGCCCGCTGTTTACCTGTACTTCTGCCAACGGCGGGTCAAATTCGGCGAAATGGTGTTATAAGCCATTTGATAAAATTATTGCCGAAGCTAAATCGATAACCGATCACGATAAACGCGTGGCGTTATACAAAGAGGCGCAGCAGATGATGCACGATCAAATGCCCGCCGTCATGATTGCCCACTCAACCATTTTTGAGCCGGTACGCAAAGAAGTCACAGGCTACGAAATCGATCCATTTGGCAAACATCTGTTCTGGCAAGTGGATATTAAGGAGTAATTTTCACTGCCCGGATTGCGTCCGGGCAGTCTTTTCGCAATTTGTGCTCTCTGCATCATTTTTTGCCACAACAACTCCCTCTGACTTTTGCTATAACTTCAAATGCATACTTGCAGATAACATGGAATACCATCATGCGTACTCACACTTTTTTTAAAGTTGCAGTGCTTACTGGTCTGTTGGCGGTGGCGGGCTGTTCTTCAAAAGTCGCCGCTCCTGAGCAATACTCCGGCTTTTTAAAAGATTATTCTGGCTTGCAGCAGACGACCTCTGCGACAGGTAAACCAACCCTGCGTTGGGTTGACCCGTCTTACAATGAAGCCAACTATGACAGTATTGTCTGGAACCCAATTACCTATTATCCGGTGCCAAAACCTACGACCCAAATTGGTCAAAAAACACTGGATGAACTGCTGAGCTACACCAACAACAAAATGAAAACCGCGATTGGTCAACGTAAACCGATCGTCGCTACGCCAGGGCCACGTAGCCTGATTTTCCGTGGTGCCATTACGGGTGTCACCTCTAAACAGGAAGGCTTGCAGTTCTATGAAGTGGTGCCAGTGGCGCTGGTGGTTGCAGGTACGCAGATGGCGTCTGGACACCGTACTATGGACACCCACCTGTACTTCGAAGGTGAGTTGATCGATGCGAAAACCGGAAAACCGGTCATGAAAGTCGTTCGTAAAGGTGAAGGTAAAGAGCTGGCAAACGAAAATACGCCGATGGGCTTCGCAACCCTGAAACAGGTTGTGGATGACATGGCAACCGATGCCACCATGTTTGATGTGAAAAAACCAATGAAATAGTACTGATGACGGCCTGCATGATGCAGGCCGTTTTTTTATGCCGTACGCAGACGCCTGAACCAGGTTTCTGGTTTGGTAAACATCACCATATTCCCACCCAGAATCAGCAACAGCCCAACAATCCCGTTCATATGCCACACGTAGCCTTCGTAAACGGTTGAGATAGACAACGCAACCAGCGGAAACAGGAGCGTGCTGTAAGCCGCTTTTCCCGCGCCGATCCGTCCCACCAGCGTAAAATAAGCACCAAACGCAATCACCGAACCAAACAGCGCCAGATAAAGCAGTGCGCCGATATAGCTTACCGTCCACTCAGGTACAAAGCTGTCTCCCCGGATAAGGGCTATACAGCCCATCACCAGCGTCCCGTAGAGCATCGCCCAGGCGTTGGTGGTCATGGTTTCCAGCCCGTTTCGCTGGTGACGTATACTGATCATATTCCCCAGTGAGAACCCATAAGTCCCCAGCGCGGAAAGGCCAATCCCCGTCAGCAGTGAGGCGCTCCAGCCACTTGCCAGCAGGTCGTCCCAGAAGAGGGTGATAATACCGATTAACCCCAGAGCCGCTGCCGTCCAGAAGCGTGCCGGTGGACGCTGGCCGAAGAAGATATAACTGTTGATGGCGTTATACAGTACGGCCATGCTGAAAATGACAGACTCAAGCCCGGTGTTGATGTGCGCCGCCGCGGTGTAAAAGCACCAGAAGTTGAAGCAGAACACGCAGCAGCCCTGAATGATGCAGAATAAATGGTCACGCAATGACAGTTTGCGCAGACGACGAAGGGCGACCAGGACAATCATCATGATGGCGCAGGCAACGGCAAAGCGCCAAAAAATGGACACGGGGGCCGCGACAGGCCCTTGTTGCAGAAAAATCGCAATCCAGGTGGTTCCCCAGATAACCACCACCAGCCCGTACAACAGTGCGTTCATGTTTTCTCTCTTCTCAAACCGCGGAAAACCTCAGTGTGGCGGTTGTCAGCCTGACACGCTTTCACCCGCTTGCGGTGGACTTGCAAATTCTTGCGCTTTTTTATCGTCAGGGCACTGGCAACAGGGGGCAACAATTCTTAGACTGATACTCTGATTAATGACGTGTTAATGGTTATGTCCCACGCTTACGAAACCTTTGAAACGCTACGCCAACAGAACGCGGTGCTCCGGGAAACCGTTGCGCTCAACTCCGGTATTCAACTGGCTGCGTGGTACAACAAGCACGACACCATCACCGTTAAGAGCGATCACCATACCCTTAGCCTGTACGTGGCTGACGGCTATGAGAGTTATCAAAAAACGCCGGGTGGCTGGAAGAATGGTGGCGGCCCGGATCGTTTCTGCCTGATGCCCAAAGAGAGTGAATCCACCTGGGATATCCGCGATGACCTGTCGTTTGTCCATCTTTACTGTACCGATGAACATTTGCGCGATATCGGCGAGAAAATCTGGGATAAGCGCCCGTTATCCCTGACGCTTGATGAAAAAATCTTTGGCAGCGACCCGAAAATTACCGCGCTGTATCGCCAGTTTTTACTCGGCTGCGACTGGCAGCAAAAAGCCAATCAGCTCACCCTGAGCACGGCATCGACGATGTTGCTAACGCATTTGCTGCAAAACTACGCCAACGTGCAATGGAAACTGCCGGTGGTGACAGGGGGATTGTCGCCGTTTGTTTTGCGAAACGTACTGGCCTTTATTGAAGAAAACCTCGCGCAACCGCTGACGCTGGCTGAGCTTGCCGCTCAGGCTGCGCTCAGTGAGTATCACTTTGCCCGTATGTTCCGCCAGTCAATGCAGCAAGCGCCGCATCAGTACGTGATGCTGCGCCGGATGGAAAAAGCCAGGGTACTGGTCACGCAAAGCAACCAGCCGCTGACCGATATTGCGCTCGCCTGCGGCTTTAACTCTGCCAGTCATTTCAGCAACCGCTTTCGCAGCGTAATGGGCATGACGCCCTCTCAGTTACGTGCGGCGAGCGCGTAGAAACACGCTGTAGCAAATCCCGCCAGCAACCAGCCCCCAGAACGCAGAACCAATTCCCAGAATCGTTACCCCGCTGGCGGTCATCAGGAAAGTGACAATCGCCGCGTCACGCTCCGCTTCGTTATTCAGTGCCTGATACAAACTTCCACTGATGGTGCCCAGCAGTGCCAGCCCGGCCAGTGTCTGGATCCAGCTCAGCGGCAGGGCGGCCATCAGCCCGGTAATGGAGCCGCCAAACACGCCCGCCAGAAGATAGAAAATGCCCGCAGCAGCGGCGGCAATCCAGCGTTTACCGGCATCCGGGTGTGCATCAGGACTCTGGCAAATGGCGGCGGTGATTGCCGCGATACAGATGGAATAGACCCCGAACGGTGAAAACAGCAAGGCAATCCCGCCGGTGATGATGATGAGCGGCGACACCGCCAGCGGATAACCGGAGGCTTTCATGGTGGCAAAGCCGGGGGCATTCTGCGAGGCCATGGTCACCAGGAAAAACGGCAAACCGATGCTGACCAGACTGGTAAAGGTAAATGTGGGGGCGATAAATTGCGGCATAACCACCGAAAGGGTGATTTTATCCGTGGCAACGTCACCACCAGCCCAGGCAACGACCCCGCCAACCAACAGGGTGGCCACAATGGCGTAGCGCGGCGCAAACGCTTTGGCAATTAACCACGCCGCCAGCATACTGCCGCACAGCAGAAAATGACCGTCGAGATGGCTGAAGGCCTGAAGGCCGAAGCGCAGCAGTACCCCGGCCAGCATAGCCGCCGCCAGGGAGTGCGGAATAAGCTTCATCAGCCGGGCAAACAGCCCGGTCAGCCCGCACAGCAGGATGAGTGCGTTGGCAAAAATAAAAATACCGATCGTTTCTGCCAGCGTCACGTCGTGCAGGCTGGTGGCCAACAGAGCGGCACCCGGCGTGGACCAGGCGGTGAGCACTGGCGCTTTATACCACCAGGAGAGTGCAAGAGTGCTGACACCCATTCCAATACCCAGCGCGGTCATCCACCCGGCAATCTGCTGGGCGTTCGCCCCCGCGGCAGCAGCAGCCTGCCAGATAATGGCCGCCGAGCTGGCATAGCCCACCAGCACGGCAACAAAACCGGCCAGAATGGCGGGGAAGAGAGGCGTTGAACTGCGCATAAAAACTCCATCGTGCGTTATAGCGTCCGAAGCAATGTAACACTGTGCGCTATAGCGTACAAGTGTTACACTTTGCGCCAACGGGAGGATTTATGGACATAACTCAACATCTTGCATCCACACTGAAAACCCTGCGCCAGACACGCGGGTGGAGCCTGTCAAAGCTTGCAGAAGAGACGGGCGTGTCGAAAGCGATGCTCGGACAAATCGAGCGCAACGAATCCAGCCCCACGGTTTCGACGCTCTGGAAAATAGCGACCGGACTTAACGTGCCTTTTTCCGCCTTCATCACGCCTCAGGCCAACCCGGAAGCGGTGTTTGATCCGCAGCAGCAGGCGATGGTGGTTAAACCGTTATTCCCCTGGGACGAGGTGTTGAAATACGATCATTTCTCAATAACCCTTGCGCCCGGCGCGATGAGTGAATCCACGCCGCACGAAGCGGGCGTCATTGAACATGTGGTGGTGATAAGCGGCGAGCTTGATATGCATATCGACGGTGAATGGCGCACGTTTCAGGCTGATTCTGGCGTGCGTTTTGCGGGCGATAAACCCCATGCGTACCGTAACAGCAGCGCTCTGACGGTGCACTTTCATTCACTGATTCATTATCCCCGCTGAAGGTACGCAAAACTGTTTCGCTGACGCATACTTCTGACTACAATAGCCGCCATTTTGACCATAACGGATAACGACGAAGTATGCGCCTGCAATCCCATCATCTTGAACTTTTAAGCCCGGCCCGCGATGCCGCCATTGCCCGTGAAGCGATCCTTCATGGTGCTGATGCCGTCTACATTGGTGGCCCTGGCTTCGGTGCCCGCCATAACGCCAGCAACAGCCTGAGCGATATTGCCGAGCTGGTGCCGTTCGCCCATCGCTTTGGGGCGAAAGTGTTCGTGACCCTGAACACCATTCTTCATGATGATGAGCTGGAGCCTGCGCAGCGTCTGATCACTGACCTGTATCAGACCGGCGTTGATGCGCTGATCGTGCAGGACATGGGCGTACTGGAGCTGGATATTCCGCCGATTGAACTGCACGCCAGTACCCAGTGCGATATCCGCACCGTAGAAAAGGCGAAGTTCCTATCCGACGTCGGTTTCTCTCAGATAGTGCTGGCGCGTGAGCTGAACCTGAACCAGATCCGCGATATCCACCAGGCCACAGATGCCACCATCGAGTTCTTTATCCACGGCGCACTGTGCGTTGCCTATTCCGGGCAGTGCAATATTTCTCACGCCCAGACCGGACGCAGCGCCAACCGTGGCGATTGCTCTCAGGCGTGCCGTCTGCCGTACACCCTGAAAGACGATCAGGGCCGTGTCGTCGCGTTCGAAAAACACCTGCTTTCCATGAAAGATAACGATCAGACCGCCAACCTCGGCGCGCTGATCGACGCCGGTGTGCGCTCCTTCAAGATTGAAGGCCGTTACAAAGACATGAGCTACGTGAAAAACATCACCGCGCACTATCGTCAAATGCTGGATGCCATTATTGAAGATCGCGGTGACCTGGCGCGCGCGTCAGCCGGGCGTACCGAGCACTTCTTTATCCCATCGACCGATAAAACCTTCCACCGTGGTAGTACCGATTACTTCGTGAATGCGCGTAAAGGTGACATTGGCGCGTTCGATTCACCGAAGTTTGTGGGCTTGCCCGTAGGCGAAGTGCTAAAAGTGGCCAAAGATCACCTGGACGTGGAAGTGACCGAGCCGCTGGCGAACGGCGATGGCCTGAACGTGATGATCAAGCGTGAAGTGGTAGGATTCCGCGCCAACACGGTTGAAAAAACCGGTGAAAATCGTTATCGCGTCTGGCCAAATGAGATGCCAGCCGATCTCTATAAAGCACGCCCCAATGCGGCACTTAACCGTAACCTTGACCACAACTGGCAGCAGGCGTTACTGAAAACGTCCAGCGAGCGCCGGATTGCGGTGGATATTGAGCTGGGCGGCTGGGAAGAACAGCTGATTCTGACCATGACCAGCGAAGATGGCATTAGCGTGACCCATACGCTTGATGGTCAGTTCGAGGTGGCTAACAACGCGGAAAAAGCGCTGAACAACCTGAAGGATGGGGTGGCGAAGCTGGGGCAAACCCTTTATTACGCGCGCAATATCGACGTTAACCTGCCGGATGCGCTGTTTGTGCCAAATAGCTTGCTGAATCAGTTCCGTCGCGAAACGGCAGAAATGCTCGATGAGGCGCGCCTGGTTAACTATCCGCGCGGCAGCCGTAAAGCCGTTTCTGTGCCTGCGCCGGTTTATCCTGACTCGCATTTATCTTTCCTCGCAAACGTCTACAACCATAAGGCGCGCGAGTTCTATCATCGCTATGGCGTGCAGCTAATTGACGCGGCGTATGAAGCGCATGAAGAGAAGGGCGATGTACCGGTGATGATCACCAAGCACTGTCTGCGCTTTGCGTTTAACCTGTGTCCGAAACAGGCGAAGGGCAATATTAAAAGCTGGAAAGCGACCCCGATGCAGTTGGTGAACGGGGACGAGGTATTGACCCTGAAATTTGACTGCCGTCCGTGCGAAATGCACGTCATCGGTAAGATGAAAAACCACATCTTCAAAATGCCGCAGCCGGGCAGTATTGTGGCCTCTGTCAGCCCTGAAGATCTGATGAAAACCCTGCCAAAACGTAAAGGCAGTTAATCACCGGAAGTGGGTTTCGGGTTTGCGCGATTTCTGCCAGTGATGGTGTTCGCGCAAGCCCTCCGCAGATTCCTCTGCTATAGCGCGTAATTCGTCGCTGTCGGCTTCATGACGAAGCTGATGATCGACATTCTTCACCCATAAAAAGGTGTGCCCTTTGTGTCCTGCCATCAACTGACCCGAAAATAATGCGCAGATCAACATGATTGCCGATAACCCTTTTCTAAACATTATTTCACCGCTGAATTACATTTCACGGCTATGATGCAGATAGTTTTATTGAGTTATTATTCAACTATTCAAATTCACGCAAAGGGATTGTCAGTTTCTGTGGTAACCGGAAATAAAACAGGGGCATAACGCCCCTGTATATTAATTACGCTGGTCTTGCGGCACTAATGGTTTCTTACCGTCTTTTGGCGGGTGTTTGCCGTCATTATGCTGTGGGCGTTTCCCGTCGTGTTGTGGTTTATCGCCACGATGCTGAGACTTATCGCCATTCATATTGTGTTGCGATTCTTTACTCTTATGCTGAGGTTGCTTGCCGTCACGAGGAGGTTGTTTTTGATTGTGCTCAGCCGGCTGCTTTTCAAACGGCACGGGTGGCTTATTATCCGCAAACGCGTAAGACGACAGGCCCAGCGCGATGACCGCAGTAAGTGTGGCGATTTTTTTCATTTTAAAGTTTCCTTTCTCTTTTGTTTGACGATGCAGATTTGAGCATTGAAAAATGGAGGAAATGTGGATGTGTCCTGAGATTAGGAATCGGCCTGGATATTTGGAAAATTCCCAGAGAGGGCGGGAAATAATCCGAAAAATATACCTGGTATGATTCTGGATATAGGCGGTTAATTGAACAACAGCGTCGACAGAATCTGGCATGGCGGCCTGGTGACAATATAAATCTAAAAACCAGCCATTTTTGGTAAATAAAGATAACTGTGAGTTCAGGATAAATCTTATATAATGGCTTTTTTGTGGCTTAGGAATGGGATCTTCCAAAATGAAAAAATTACTCTCTGTGGCTATTGCAGTCATCGCTGTAGCGGCAACAGCGTGTGTCAGTTATGCCTATAATAACAAACCTGATTTTATGGAATCTGCCGAATCCCGAGTGGGTTCATATCTGACTAGCGACTACGGCAAAGTGTCCTGCACCAGCATCCAGATTGACGATAAGCGCTGGGAGCTGGATTGCCTGAATCAAAAACGCGGAAAAAGCTTCCAGTTTGCGGTCTATTCGGCTGAACAGGCCCCTTACGATGTATCACGCTCTTTTTATCTTGAAGCCATCAACGACGATGCAAAACAGAGCGCAAATCAGGGGTTGATGAAGTATCTGCAAATCAATACCAAAGACGCGGAAGCCACCCAGTCCTGATCGTTAAACAGGTTCATTGCGTTGTTTAGCATTTGTTGAGACGACCCGTGATAGGGTGATCGCAGTACACAACCCGTCATGGAATGGCGAGGATGTTGATACCTAAATACAAATCTATCCATGCAAGCATTTACCGCCATTCAATGGCGGTTTTTTTTGCCTGTCCGCCATCAGGGCCGTTCAGATGAAAGGGCGAACTGTTTGCGATACTGCGCCGGTGAAAGTGCGAAATGCTGGCGGAAATGGTGGCGCAACGTAGCCGCTTGTCCAAACCCGGTTTGTTCGGCAATGCTGTCGATGCTTAAGCGGCTGTTTTCCAGATAATCTTTCGCCCGCAGCAGTCTTTCGTTCAGCAACCAGCGCGTGGGTGTTGTGCCCGTTGCGTCCTTAAAGCGGCGCAGAAAGGTGCGCTGGCTCATGCCCACGCGCCGGGAGAGGGAATCGACGCTGTGTGGCTGCGCCAGATGCTGATGAAGAAAATCAAACAACTGCCCAAAACGCTGGCTTTCCCGCAGTTGCGCCACCGGGCGGCTTAACTGCTGTGTCTGCGAGCCATCCCGATGAGGTGGAATAACAAGACGGCGGGCAACGCGATTCGCCGCTTCCATGCCGAAATCCCGGCGGACCACGTGCAGGCATAAATCAATGCCCGCCGCGCTGCCGGCGGAGGTCAGAATATCCCCCTCATCCTGATATAGCACGTCTTCAATCACGTCGATGTCCGGAAAACGCGTTTTAAGCGTCTCAATATAGCGCCAGTGGGTTGTGGCGCGACGTCCGTCGAGTAATCCAGCGGCGGCCAGCACGAACACCCCGGAGCAGATAGACATCACCTGGCAGCCCCGAGCGCTGGCCTGACGCAGCGCGTCGCACAGGGCCTCCGGCACCGGTGAGTCTATTCCTCGCCAGCCCGGTACCACGATCAGGTCGGCGTGTTCCAGCAAACGGAGATCGCCGTCGGCCAGAATGCGGATCCCGCCCGTCGCCCGAAGCTCACCCTCATCAACCGCCGCCACGGCAAAACGATACCAGTCGTCACCCATTTCAGGGCGCGGAAGCCCGAAAACTTCAACCGCTACGCCAAACTCAAAAGTACACAGCCCGTCATAGGCCAGCACGACAACCTGCGGCGGGGAAAGCTGTCTTAACGTTGTCATCTTTTTGCGGTTTTCTGGCATGAGCGGACGCATTCAGTAGGTGAATTTGTGGATAGAGTAGTGTTAACACAAACGCCATAGAGGAGAAAGGTTCATGAGTTATGTTACGGAATTTCCGGCTGCCGAGCCACAGGAGGCCGTTGCCCATTTTCTGCGCCGCCTGAGCGTGGAAACCGACTGCGCCGATGTGCATTACGCCATGACCAATAACGATCAGGATTTTGTTTTGCTGCACGTGGTGGGTAAACCCGAGCAGTTTGCCTGTCGTCATGTTCCGGGCGCCGTTCATCTGCCCTGGAGTCAGATCACGGCGGAGCGCATGGCGCAGTGGCCAGAAGACACGGTCTTTGTGGTCTATTGTGCCGGACCGCACTGTAACGGTGCCGACAGAGCTGCGCTGAAGCTCGCCCGTCTGGGGTTGCCGGTAAAAATCATGCTCGGCGGGATCACCGGCTGGCAGGATGAAAACTTCGACTTCTCCGGGCAAATTTCATCCGTACCTGGCTGAAGATGAATTTTTTTCAACACATGTGAAATTTTCTCGTTTGTCGTGACGCGGTGGGTATGACATCTTTTTTGGACATTTAGACATCCAGAAGTCTAAAGGTTCAAGAGATGAATTATCACTGTTGGCAATTATCTGCCGACAGAAACAGGAGATTTCCATGCAGCGACAACACGCCCCGTACCGCGCCGATGTAGTAGGCAGTTTTTTACGCCCGGATGCCATCAAACAGGCTCGTCTGAAATTTGCCAGCGGTGAGATTGATGCCGGTCAGCTTCGCGCTGTTGAGAACGAGGCTATCCGCCATGTTGTCGAACAGCAGTGTGCCTGCGGCCTGCATGTGGTCACCGACGGGGAGTTTCGTCGCGCCTGGTGGCATTTCGATTTCTTCGACGGGTTGCAGGGCGTTGAGCGTTATGATTCTCAGCAGGGGATCCAGTTCAACGGGGTTCAGACCAAAGCCCACGGCGTGCGTGTCACCGGCAAGCTGGGCTTTGGCGACCATCCAATGCTGGCTGATTTCCGCTACCTGAAGAGCATCAGCGGAAATGCGCAGCCGAAGATGACCATTCCAAGCCCAAGCGTGCTGCATTTCCGTGGCGGTCGCAAAGATATCGACGCAACGGTCTACCCGGATCTGGATGCCTATTTTGACGACCTGGCGACCACCTGGCGCGATGCGATCCAGGCGTTCTATGCCGCAGGTTGTCGCTATCTGCAACTGGATGACACCGTCTGGGCGTATCTCTGCTCTGACGATCAGCGTCGTCAGATCCGCGAGCGTGGGGATGATGCTGACGATCTGGCGCGTATCTATGCCCGCGTGCTGAATAAAGCGCTGGAAGGAAAACCAGACGACCTGACCATCGGCCTGCATGTTTGTCGCGGTAATTTCCGTTCAACCTGGATTTCTGAAGGCGGTTACGAGCCGGTGGCTGAAGTGCTGTTTGGTACGGTCAACGTCGATGCCTTCTTCCTGGAGTATGATAACGACCGCAGTGGTGACTTTGCGCCATTACGTTTTATCCGTCCGGGTAAACAGCAGGTGGTACTGGGGCTTATCACCACCAAAAATGGCGAGCTGGAAAACCCGCAGGGCGTGAAGGCGCGTCTGGAAGAGGCGGCAAAATATGTCGCGAAAGAGCAGATTTGCTTAAGCCCGCAGTGCGGTTTTGCCTCCACTGAAGAGGGCAACACCCTGAGCGAAACCCAACAGTGGGACAAAGTGCGCCTGGTGACGCAAATCGCCAGCGAAGTCTGGTAATACTTCTGGCACAGCGCTGCATTATTAAAGTGCAGCGCTGTACCATTCTGAGTCGTTTTCCCCTCCGCCCGTCATTCCGGCCCCGAAAATCCACGTTTTTCATTCTGGCATCCTTTTTGCTCCTCCTAAGCTGACACATGTTTATTTTCTGCGTCCACGCGGTAACGGACGTTAGCACAGCTTTCTTTTCAGGAGTGAAAATATGCACCGTCGTACCTTTGTAAAAGCTTTTGCACTGTCGGCCTCTGTGGTCGCTATGGGAATGAGTTTTGGTGTACAGGCTGCGGATACCATCAAAGTGGGGATCATGCACTCGTTGTCCGGCACGATGGCTATCTCTGAAACGCCCCTGAAAGATGTTGCCCTGATGACGATCGATGAGATCAACGCGAAAGGTGGCGTACTGGGTAAAAAGCTTGAGCCCGTGGTGGTCGACCCGGCGTCTAACTGGCCGCTGTTCGCGGAAAAAGCCCGTCAGCTGTTGAGTCAGGATAAGGTGGCGGTGGTGTTTGGCTGCTGGACATCGGTATCACGTAAATCCGTATTGCCGGTCTTTGAAGAGCTGAACGGTTTATTGTTCTATCCGGTGCAATATGAAGGCGAAGAGATGTCGCCAAACGTCTTCTATACCGGGGCGGCGCCAAACCAGCAGGCTATCCCGGCGGTGGAATATCTGATGAGTGAAGACGGCGGCAGTGCCAAACGCTTCTTCCTGCTAGGCACCGATTATGTTTATCCGCGCACCACCAACAAAATCCTGCGCGCGTTCCTGCACTCGAAAGGGGTTCAGGATAAAGATATCGAAGAGGTATACACCCCGTTCGGCCACTCTGATTACCAGACCATCGTCGCCAATATCAAGAAATTCTCTGCGGGCGGCAAAACGGCTGTGGTTTCCACCATTAACGGCGATTCCAACGTTCCGTTCTATAAAGAGCTGGCAAACCAGGGCCTGAAAGCGACCGATGTGCCGGTGGTGGCGTTCTCCGTCGGTGAAGAAGAACTGCGCGGCATCGATACCAAACCGCTGGTGGGTAACCTTGCGGCGTGGAACTATTTTGAGTCCGTTGATAACCCAACCAACCAGGCCTTTGTGGCGGATTACAAAGCCTACGCCAAAGCGCACAAGTTGCCTAACGCCGATACCGTCGTCACCAACGATCCGATGGAAGCCACCTACGTGGGGATCCACATGTGGGCGCAGGCAGTAGAAAAAGCCGGCACCACCGATGTGGATAAAGTCCGTGCGGCGATGGCGGGGCAATCTTACAAAGCACCATCCGGTTTTACGCTGACCATGGATGCCACCAACCACCATCTGCATAAGCCGGTCATGATTGGCGAAATTGAAGGTAACGGGCAGTTTAACGTGGTCTGGCAGACGGAACAGCCTGTACGCGCCCAGCCGTGGAGTCCGTTCATTGCCGGTAATGACAAAAAACCCGATCAGCCAATGAAAACGGCCAGCAACTAAGTCATTGTCAAAGGGAGAAAAGCCATGAATATCATGCGCGTTATTGTCGCTGTTGTATGGCTTACCGGACTGCTGCCAGGGATGGCGCAGGCATCGGATGCTGATGATTTTGTTGCCGCCAACCGCAGCCAGCAGGCTGCGATGCTGGAACAGTGGGCAGCCTCGCCGCAAACGGCCCGGCTGCCGCTGTTGCAGGCGCTACAAAAAGAAAATCTCTATCTGGATAGTCAAAAACATGCGTTTACCCGCAGCAACGGTGCGATGGTCCCTTTGGGAGAAGCAACGGTCGCTGAAGGGCAGCCAAAAGCAGTACGTCTGACTAACCGCCTGCGGGTTCTGGCGGCCACGGCGCTGGCCACGCATCAGCTTGTGAGTGACAGTGTCACGCAAAGGCGTGATGCCGCAAGACAACTCCAGCGTGACGCACAGCCCGATATGCTCGATTTCCTGCAAAAGCGGGCGAGCAGTGAAACGGATGATGTTGCGCGCCAGGCGCTGTTGCTGGCGCTGGCGAATCTGCAACTGACCAGCCCACAGGCCGACGTGCGCCTCAAGGCAGTGGCGCTTTTGGGGCAGTCTGACGATCCGGATGTTCAGGCAAAACTGACGCCATTTGCTCAGGCGCAAACGGAACCGGACGTCAGAGTGCGTGCTGCCGCAGAAGAGAGCCTGAATCACATTAAACACCGCCTGATGTGGGGCGATCTACTCGGCCAGGCCTTTATGGGGCTGTCGCTGGGTTCCGTACTGCTGCTGGCTGCGCTGGGGCTGGCCATCACCTATGGATTACTGGGCGTTATCAACATGGCGCACGGCGAGATGTTGATGCTGGGAGCGTATGCCACCTGGATGGTGCAACAGGCCATGGCAGAATTTACCCCGCAGTGGCTGGCGCTGTATCCGGTGGTGGCGCTGCCGGTGGCCTTTATGCTGACTGCCAGCGTTGGCATGGTGCTCGAACGCGCCGTTATCCGCCATCTGTATGGCCGCCCACTGGAAACCCTGCTGGCAACCTGGGGGATCAGCCTGATGATTATCCAGCTGGTGAGGATGACGTTTGGCGCGCAAAACCTCGAAGTGGCAAACCCGGCCTGGCTCTCTGGCGGGGTGCAGGTTTTTGCCAACCTGACGCTGCCGTGGAACCGCATTGTGGTGCTCGGTTTTGTGCTGCTGGTGCTGTTCTTTACCTGGCTTACCCTGAATAAAACCCGTCTGGGGCTGAACGTGCGTGCGGTAACGCAAAACCGCAGCATGGCGGCTTGTTGCGGCGTGCCAACCGGGCGCATCGATATGCTGGCCTTTGGGCTGGGGTCGGGCATTGCCGGTCTGGGCGGTGTGGCGTTATCACAGCTGGGCAATGTGGGGCCTGAACTGGGCCAGGGTTACATCATCGACTCGTTCCTGGTGGTGGTACTTGGCGGTGTCGGCCAGTTGGCCGGGAGCGTGGCGGCGGCCTTTGGTCTTGGGATTTTCAATAAAATCCTTGAACCGCAGATGGGCGCTGTTCTTGGCAAAATCCTGATCCTGGTGGCCATCATTCTGTTCATTCAAAAGCGTCCGCAGGGGCTGTTTGCACTCAAAGGGAGGGTTATTGACTGATGAGCCAGCCACTTACCTTAACGCTGGCGCGTAAAGCGCCGCGTACCACGCAAATTCTCGGCAGCCTGCTGGTGACACTGCTGCTGGTGTTGCCTTTTCTGGCGCTGTTACCCGCCACGCACCCACTGGCGTTATCAACCTGGATGCTCACCCTGATAGGCAAAATTCTCTGTTACGCCATTGTGGCCGTCGCACTGGATCTGGTATGGGGCTACGCGGGGATGCTGTCGTTAGGGCATGGCATTTTCTTCGCGCTGGGCGGTTATGCGATGGGGATGTACCTGATGCGCCAGGCGGCAGGTGATGGGCTGCCCGCGTTTATGTCGTTTCTCTCATGGAGCGAGCTGCCCTGGTTCTGGTGGGGTACCCAGCATTTTGCCTGGGCGTTAGTGTTAATTGTGATGATCCCCGGTCTGCTGGCGCTGGTGTTCGGCTGGTTTGCGTTTCGCTCAAAGATTAAAGGGGTCTATTTCTCGATCATGACCCAGGCGCTGACCTACGCAGGCATGTTGCTGTTCTTTCGTAATGAGACCGGCTTTGGCGGCAACAACGGCTTTACGGGGTTTACAACGCTGCTCGGCTTTTCGGTCACCGCGACGTCCACGCGGATTGCGCTGTTCCTGGCCACCGTTGTGCTGCTGTTGCTGACGCTGGGTATCGGTTTTGCGCTGGCGAAAAGCAAATTTGGTCGCATTCTGACCGCCGTGCGTGATGCAGAGAACCGCCTGACGTTCTGCGGCTACGAACCACGTGGTTTTAAGCTGCTGGTGTGGACGTTGTCCGCCGTGCTGTGCGGCCTGGCGGGGGCGTTGTATGTCCCGCAGGTGGGTATTATCAACCCGGGCGAAATGTCGCCCACCAACTCGATTGAAGCCGCTATCTGGGTGGCGCTGGGGGGCCGTGGCACGTTGGTCGGCCCGGTTGTTGGCGCTGCGCTGGTCAACGGCGCAAAAAGCATCTTCACTGTGGCAATGCCGGAGTACTGGCAGCTGTTTCTGGGGCTGATTTTTATCGCCGTCACCCTGTTTTTACCGCGCGGTGTCTACGGCCTGTTTCGTAAGGGAGAGAAATAATGCAGCCAGCCGAAGGACTCTTTACCCGCCAGTTGCCCGGCGATCGCTACCGCGACCAGACCGACCCGGTGCTGCAACTTGAGGCCATTAACGTCAATTTCGACGGGTTTCAGGCGCTGACCAACCTGTCGTTAAACATCGGCGTGGGCGAATTACGTTGTGTGATTGGCCCCAATGGCGCCGGTAAAACCACCCTTATGGACGTCATCACCGGCAAGACCCGGCCGCAAAGCGGGCGGGCGGTGTACGACCAGTCAATCGATCTCACTGCGTTGGATCCTGCGGCGATCGCCCGTCAGGGCATTGGCAGAAAATTCCAGAAACCCACGGTATTTGAAGCGCTGACGGTATGGGAAAACCTGGAACTGGCTATGAAGTGTGATAAATCCGTGTGGGCTAGCCTGCGGGCAAAGCTCAGCGGTGAACAGGCTGACCGTATCGACGAGATGCTGGTGCTGTTACGTCTGAGCAGCGAGCGTGACAGGCGCGCCGGGCTGCTTTCCCACGGGCAGAAACAGTTTCTGGAAATCGGCATGTTGTTGGTGCAAGACCCGCATTTATTGCTGCTCGACGAGCCTGCCGCCGGGATGACGGATGCCGAAACCGAATACACAGCGGAGCTGTTCAGGACGCTGGCGGGTAAACATTCGCTGATGGTGGTTGAGCACGATATGGGATTTGTTGAAACCATTGCCGATCACGTGACGGTGCTGCACCAGGGACGGGTGCTGGCGGAAGGCTCGCTTCGCGAGGTGCAGGCCAACGAGCAGGTGATTGAAGTGTATCTGGGACGCTAAGGAGCATTGATGTTACAGGTCAACGAACTGAATCAGTATTACGGCGGAAGCCATATTCTGCGCGGCGTGAGCTTTGAAGCGATTACGGGAGAAGTCACCTGCCTTTTAGGCCGCAACGGCGTGGGGAAAACCACGTTGCTGAAATGTCTGATGGGGCTGATTCCGGCCAAAACGGGCGAGGTGCTGTGGCAGGGGAAGAAAATCACGCACAGCAAACCCCATCAGCGCGTGCAGTCAGGCGTGGCGTATGTACCGCAGGGGCGGGAGATCTTCCCGCGTTTAACCGTTGAAGAAAACCTGCTTCTGGGCTTATCGCGCTTTTCTGCGCGCGAGGCGAAAAACGTCCCTGAGGAGATCTGGCAGCTCTTTCCGGTGCTCAAAGAGATGAAACACCGCCGGGGTGGCGATCTTTCCGGTGGCCAACAGCAGCAGCTGGCTATTGGCCGTGCGCTGGCAAGCCGCCCGCAGCTGCTTATTCTGGATGAGCCAACCGAAGGCATTCAGCCATCGGTGATAAAAGAGATTGGCCAGGTGATCCGCCAGCTGGCTGACCGGGGTGATATGGCTATTTTGCTGGTTGAGCAATTTTACGATTTTGCCGCTGAACTGGCCGACAGCTATTTGCTGATGTCGCGCGGCACCATCATTCAGCGTGGTCGTGGCGAAAATATGGAGCAGGAAGGCGTTCGCGGACTGGTTGCGATTTGAAATGTTATATTATAACATCCACATTCTTATAAAACGGAGTGAGGGTATTGTTTTGTCTGCACATATTGGAAAATTTGCGATGACTCTGGGGGCGCTGCTGGTCAGCGGCCAGCTTTTTGCTCATTCACATGGTCACCAGATGACGGAAGCTGAACAGAAGGCGGCGAACGGCGTTTTTGCTGACAAAGATGTGAAGGACCGAAAACTGTCCGACTGGGACGGCACCTGGCAGTCTGTCTATCCGTTCCTGCTGGACGGCTCGTTGGATCCGGTCTTCAAACAGAAAGCCGCGAAGGATAAAAGTAAAACGTTCGACCAGGTCAAAGCGTATTACCGCACGGGCTACGCCACGGATGTCGACAGCATCGGCATTGAAAATAACGTCATGGAATTCCACAAAGGCAGAGAGGTCAGCAGCTGTCACTACGACTACAGCGGCTACAAAATCCTGACATACGCCTCAGGTAAGAAAGGTGTTCGCTATCTGTTTGAGTGTAAGGATGCCAGCAGCAGTGCGCCGAAGTTTGTTCAGTTCAGCGACCACATCATCGGGCCAAAAGCGTCCTCTCATTTCCATATCTTTATGGGCAACACCTCTCACGAGGCGCTGCTGAAAGAGATGGATAACTGGCCAACCTATTATCCTAACGAGATGTACAAAGATCAGGTGGTAGACGAGATGTTGCACCACTGATGTTTTATTGCCGGGTGGCGGCTTCGCCTTACCCGGCCTACAAAGTTACGCGACTTTTGGCGTATCGCACCACGCTTTCACGCTCATCCCGCGCAGGATCATCAGCCAGGCCACCACAATCGCCGCCATCATAATGGCAAACAGTGACCAGTGCGGCAGATGGCTCAGAATGATACCGGTGATCATCGGGTTTGCCGCAGCACCCAGCCAGCCCAGCGCCTGCGCAGAGAAATAGCTCGCTTTCATTCCCGGAGGGGCAATGTTATCGATGAGCATGTATTCACCAGGTGCATAAATAATCTCACCCAGCGTAAAGATCCCTGCGGCGATCCCCCAGTAAACAAGGTTCTCGCCAGAGAACATGAACCCGCCGAGACCGAGTACAAAAAAGAGCGTGCCAACCGCCATTAAGGGGCGAATGTTCGCCGCGGACAGCTTGCGCCCGATGGCATATTGCAGCGTCACTACCACGGCGGCATTCACCGGTAACACCACTGCAACCACATTCTGCGCAAAATCGCTGTCGGCATTAGCGGCCAGCACGTACTGAGAGATACAGGTGGCGAATGAACCGCCCACGTAGGAGGCGAGTAGACCGGAAAGCGTATACCACATCAGCGCCCGGTCTTTCAGCAGGATCGAGGGTTGCCACGGGGTGGTCTCCTGCGGCGTGTCAGACGCAATGCTTTTCTGGACGTAAAACTGAATAAAGACCAGCGGCAGCGCGGCGCAAATGGCGGCCAGCCAGAACGGCAGTTGCAGGCTGTACATTACAAGCCAGGTACCAATCGGCGGCCCGACCGTCCAGCCGATGTTGAGAAAACTGTAGTTCAGCGAGAAAACACGGGCCTTTTCGCTCGATGTCAGCACATCGGCAAACCAGGCTTTCAGCACCGTTGAGAATACCGAGTAGGCGCAGTTGATAAGTGAAAAGAACAGCACCACCAGGGTGACGTTATCCACCAGCGGGATCGCCACAAAGCCCACAATAAAGGCCGTAATGGAGATCAACATGTAGCGTTTCTTATCGAATTTATCCGCCAGGATGCCAAATCCCATGCTGAACACCACGCCGATAGTCAGCGCCACGGTCAGTGCATAACCGATATTCTCTACGCTCATGTTATACATACGCGTCAGATAGATGGTCATAAATGGCAGCGTTGCCCCACGACCGATGGTTAATAACAATGACGATGCCAACAGCGCTGCGGTTGAGCGCCTGAGAGATGGTTTCATATTCCTGCCCGACATTAGCTTATGATTTATTGTTGTGTCTTATCAGGATTATCACGCCATAAGGGGCTTGTATAGCACCTAATTTATCCGTAAGTGCTTCCACTGACTGCCAGAATTAATGATCTTTTCCTCCGTGCATTTTTTCGTTACCTTGAATCTGTTTACAAAAATTTAATAATCAGGGGCAGGGTATGACGCGTAAAGACGGGCTACTGGCGTTGCTGGTAGTGGTAGTGTGGGGGCTAAATTTCGTCGTAATCAAAGTCGGTTTGCACAACATGCCGCCATTAATGCTGGCGGGGTTGCGCTTTCTGCTGGTGGCCTTCCCGGCAATCTTCTTTGTTGCCCGTCCTAAAATCCCGTTCACCTTGTTGCTGGGTTACGGCCTGACCATCAGCTTTGGTCAGTTCGCCTTTCTGTTTTGCGCCATCAAATTCGGGATGCCCGCCGGACTGGCATCGCTGGTACTCCAGGCACAGGCCTTCTTCACCATTATTCTGGGCGCCTTTGTCTTTGGCGAACGGTTGCAGGCCAAGCAGCTGGCGGGGATTACCCTTGCCGTATTTGGTGTACTGGTGCTGGTTGAGGCCAGCCTGAACGGGCAGCATGTGGCGTTGCTTGGTTTTATGCTGACCCTGGCGGCGGGGCTGAGCTGGGCCTGCGGTAATATTTTCAACAAGCTGATTATGCAGCACGAGGCGCGCCCGCCGGTGATGTCGCTGGTGGTCTGGAGTGCGATGATCCCTGTCATTCCGTTTATGGTGGCATCAGCTATTTTTGATGGCCCGGCCGTCATGCTGGACAGCCTGGTGAATATCGACCTGACCACGATTTTATCGCTGGTTTATCTGGCCTTTGTGGCCACCATCATTGGCTACGGTATCTGGGGATCATTACTAGGCCGCTATGAAACCTGGCGCGTGGCGCCGCTTTCTTTGCTGGTTCCGGTCGTTGGTATTGCCAGCGCCGCGGTATTGTTGGGGGAGAAACTCAGCGCGTTGCAGTTGCTTGGCGCGGTGCTGATTATGGCCGGACTGTATATCAACGTGTTTGGCTTGCGCTTGCGTCGGGCGACGCAGGTGAGAAATTAAGACAAAAAAAAGCCCCGCATCAGCGGGGCAAAACGAATCAGTGGTCGTGCTGGTTGTAATAGGGCACGCCTAATTCGTCGGATTTGTCGCTACCAGCACCCATATGGTTGAAATCGAAAGGTGTCTGATTATTGGCAGAGGGCATGATCATCGCATCGCGATTGTTCTGCTGAGCTGCCTGTGGGGTTTGCTCCGCGAAGGTCTGGCTGGAGACAAGCACCAGCAAGGCGAGGGCGGCGGAGACGGTGAATTTCATGATTTCCTCGGTTACGTCTTAAAGGCGATGTTTAGCTACAGTGATTCAACTGCAATGTTTCAGCGGATACAGGTATCGGGATTCACCCGGCATACTGGTGATTCGGTACTTATGAGGCGGCACGTCGAAGTAGTTCTTAAACGTACGCGTTAAGGTCTGTTGTGATTCAAACCCATACCGCTCCGCCAGATAAAGGATCGGTTCATTGCTTTCTTTGAGCTTCTGGGCAATTTCCGTCAGCTTACGGCTGCGAATGTATTGTCCTAATGAATGACCGGTCTCTTTTTTAAACATCCGTTGCAGGTGCCATTTTGAGTAACCTGAACGCTCTGACACTTTCTCAAGGGAGAGCGGCGATTCCAGGTTATCTTCGATCCAGTCCAAAATGCTATGAATAGTGATAGCGTCAGTATTGCGTCTGGACATCGTCATACCTCTTTCTGTATTACGGCAGTATTTTCTTAAGCAAGTGCTCAAGCGTTGCCACTTCATCCGCCGTTAAGTTTTTTGTTAGTTCCTGGTGCGTTGTTTGTCCTACTAATTGATGACATTGCTCACACATCGCCGCGCCGTCGCTGGTCAGTTTCACCAGTACGCCGCGTTTGTCATTCGGGTTAGGGCTTCGTTCTATCCATCCTTTGCAGACGAGTCGATCCAGCATTCGAGTCAGGGCACCGAGATCTACAGAGAGCACCTTTTTCAGCTCTACCGGCGTGATACACACTTCGCAGCGAATGGAACACAGCACTTTGAACTGTGTTGCGGTGATATCCAGCGGAGACAGGTATTCATTAAGCAGGCGATCTTTTTTCTGATTAACCATATGGATAAGGCGACCCAGCGGAATAATTTCGTTAAAGAGATCACTGGTGCTTTTCACAATGGTTGCCCTGGCAAGTAGTTAGTCACGGCAGATATTATTGCTCAGGCAAGTATAAGTCAACTGAATGAATCAGCCGATGCCACGAATTGCTAAAACGTTTCATGAACTTTTTTTTGTGGCTTTCAAATCATAAACATAACGGACAGTTATGATTCAGCAGCGTAAATAATCCTTACGTTGTGCTAATGGCTGAAATGCCCTGTTTCACCCTATAATTGCGGTGTTGAATTATGGATAAGGACGACGACGCACGATGTTGGATTTGATTAAAGCAATAAGTCTTGGGCTGGTGGTTTTACTGCCGCTGGCTAACCCGTTGACGACGGTTGCGCTGTTTTTAGGGCTGGCAGGGAATATGAACAGCGCAGAGCGCAATCATCAGTCGATGATGGCCTCTGTGTACGTTTTTGCGATCATGATGGTGGCGTATTACGCCGGACAACTGGTGATGAACACCTTCGGGATCTCGATTCCGGGTCTGCGTATTGCGGGTGGGCTGATTGTTGCGTTTATCGGTTTTCGGATGCTGTTCCCGGCGCAAAAAGCGCATGAGTCGCCGGAAGCAAAAAGTAAATCCGAGGAGATGGAAACGGAGCCTTCCGCCAACATTGCCTTCGTCCCCTTAGCGATGCCAAGCACCGCAGGGCCAGGAACGATAGCGATGATCATCAGTTCTGCCTCAACAGTGCGTGATGGCGGCACGTTCCCGGAGTGGGTTATCACGGTCGCACCGCCCATTATTTTTGCGCTTATCGCAATTATTGTATGGGGATCTTTGCGCAGCTCTGGCGCGATTATGCGTTGGGTGGGCAAGGGCGGTATTGAAGCTATTTCTCGTCTGATGGGCTTCTTACTGGTCTGTATGGGCGTGCAGTTTATTATTAACGGCGTACTGGAAATTATTAAAACCTATCATTGATGTTTTGCCCGGCGGCGCGTTGCTTGCACGGGCCTACGGGTTTTGTAGGCCGGGTAACGCGAAGCCGCCACCCGGCACAAACAAACGTCACCCATGCTGACCTTGTTCTTCCATCGCCACTGGCCATTTGCGGAAAATCAGCACCGACCAGATAAACGCCGCCAGCGCCGGGATTGCGCCAATATACCCAATCGACGCCATCGAAAAGTGCAGGCTTATCTGATTGCCCACCAGCGCACCTGCACCGATCCCAATGTTAAATATCCCGGAGAACAGCGCCATGGCCACGTCGGTGGCGTCGGGGGCAAGCGCCAGAACTTTAACCTGCATTCCCAGGCCGATAATCATGATCGCCACGCCCCAGAAAACACTCAGCACGGCAAGATGCATTTCGCTGTCTGCCGCAGGCATCAGCAGAAGCAGGCATGCCAGCAGCAGGCCAATGGCACTGCTCACCAGCAGCGATGCGTGCTGATTACCCAGTTTCCCGAACAGCACGCTGCCGATGATGCCTGCGCCACCCAGGATCAGCAGTAACACGGTGGCAAAGTTTGCACTAAAACCGGCCACGGTCTGCACAAACGGCTCAATATAGCTGTAGGCCGTATAGTGCGCCGTCACCACCACCACGGTGAGCAGATAGATACTCATCAGCGCAGGGCGGCGGAATAGCAACGGCAGACTTTTCAGTGAACCAGAGTGTTCGCTTGGCATTTTTGGCAGCAGTTTGATCAGGCACAGCAGCGTAACCAGGGCGCCCACGCCAATGGCGAAGAAGGTGGTACGCCAGCCAAAGTATTGCCCCACCACACGACCAATCGGCAAGCCTAAAACCATGGCCAGCGCGGTACCGGTTGCGATCAGGCTTAACGCCTGGGCGCGCTTACCGGCTGGGGCGAGTCGGATGGCTAACGAGGCGGTGATTGACCAGAAGACCGCGTGGGCAAAGGCAATCCCGATGCGGCTTATCACCAGCACGGTAAAGTTCCAGGCCATAAACGACAGCACGTGGCTGGCGATAAATAAGGCGAACAACCCAATCAGCAGTTTGCGCCGCTCCATCTGGCTGGTCAGCAGCATAAACGGCAGCGACATCATGCCCACCACCCAGGCGTAAATAGTCAGCATGATGCCAACCTGAGCGGTCTCCATCTGGAAACTCTCCGCAATGTCGGACAACAGCCCAACAGGGACAAATTCAGTGGTATTGAAGATAAACGCTGCGATGGCAAGCGTGACCACACGTAGCCACGCGACCTTGCGGGAAACTGTGTTTGTTGTCATAGGGATGTCTGGAACCGTTGCCTGGAGGATGTGACGGGGATCTTAAAGCGTTAAATGGCTAAAACTCAATCATTATGTGACTCAGATCTCAAAATTTACCTTATGACAGCGGTAGCGAAGGCGGGTGTTTTCATTGAATATAAAGAACAACACAATAATAACAGGGGGTATGACAATGCAGGAGATTGATTTTTATCTGGTTGATGCGTTCAGTGATACTGCGTTTGGGGGCAATCCGGCGGCAGTCTGCCCGTTAAAGGAGTGGCTGCCGGATGAGACGTTACTCAAGATGGCGCAGCAGCATAACCAGTCGGAAACCGCGTTTTTTGTGTGCAGCAAGGGCGGTATCGAACTTCGCTGGTTCACCACCGTAACGGAGGTCAATCTCTGCGGTCATGCAACGCTCGCCAGTGCGTATGTATTGTTTAACGAACTGGGTTACCCCGATTCACGAATTCATTTCGATACAGCATCTGGCCGCCTGACCGTCAGCCGCGAAGGTGACTGGATGACGCTGGATTTCCCGGCCTGCCCAACTCAGGCACAAACCCCGCCGCCAGAGTTGCTTTCGGCTCTTGGGATAAGCCACTATGTTGAAGCGCGCAAAGGCCGGGCCTGGGTTATTGTGCTGGAAAACCAACAGCAGGTGGAAGCGGTCACGCCGAACATCTCAGCGATGACGCCAGGTGAACATAAGGTCGCTGTTACTGCACGCGGTAATGGGCAATACGATTTTGTCAGCCGCTTTTTCTCGCCGGGCGTTGCCGTCTGGGAAGATCCCGTCACCGGTTCATCGCACACCATGCTTATCCCATACTGGAGCGAGAAACTGGGGAAATCCTCGCTGTTCGCCCGCCAGATATCAGCCCGCGGCGGTGATGTTCGCTGTGAACTGAATGGGCACCGCGTACTGATGGGTGGCCAGGCGTCGCTCTATCTGAAAGGCACCGTATTTTTGCGCTAAAAACATATAACAACAGAGGAAGAGACAATGCAGGAAATTGATTTTTATCTGGTAGATGCCTTTAGCGACACCTCTTTTGGCGGCAACGCAGCAGCCGTTTGCCCGCTGGAAGCGTGGTTGCCGGACGAAACGTTGCTCAAAATGGCGCAACAACACAACCAGTCGGAAACCGCGTACTTTGTGCACACGGATGACGGATTTGAACTGCGCTGGTTCACCACGCTGGACGAGATTAACCTCTGTGGGCACGCCACGCTGGCGGCCTCCCATGTCATTTTTGAATATCTCAACTATCCGCATACAGAAATCAAATTCTCCACCCGTTTTGTTGGCAACCTGACGGTAAAACGTCACGGTGACTGGCTGACACTGAACTTCCCGGCATGGTCTACGGAGGTGGTGGACAACCCACCGGCGTTACTCTTCAGCGCGCTGGGTATCAGCAGTGCAAAAGAGGTGCGTGTAGGGCGTGATTACATGGTGGTGCTGGAAAACCAGCAGCAGGTGGAAGCCATTACGCCGGATATCCCGGCGATGATCCCGCTGGATAAAATGGTCTGCATCACCGCACCGGGTGACCAGTACGATTTTGTCAGCCGCTTTTTCTGCCCGGGAGAAGGGGTGCCGGAAGATCCGGTGACCGGTTCAGCGCACAGCATGTTAATTCCATACTGGAGCGAGAAACTGGGCAAAACCCAGTTAAACGCCCGCCAGGTATCCCGGCGGGGTGGGGATTTGCGCTGCGAATTGCAGGGCGATCGTGTGTTGATTGGCGGACAAGCCACGCTGTATCTGAAAGGGCGTATTTATCTGCGTTAACTGAGTGATGCTCCGCCGCATATTACCATTTCCTGCCCGGTGATGGCGGCGGCTTCTTCGCTCAGCAAAAAACTGACTAACGCAGCCACTTCCTCTGGCGCGATCAAGCGCCCGATCGGCGGGCATTTTGGGGGCGATGTTTCACGCCCGGGTGCGCTCAGCATCGGGGTTTGCGTCGCCCCGGGCGCTACCACATTTGCGGTAATGCCACGTGGCGCAAGCTCAGCCGCCCAGCTTCTGACCATTCCGACCATCGCCGCTTTGGTGGCGACATACTGCGAGCGGCCAGCCGCGCCGCGGGATGTCCTGCTGCCGATGGCGACAAACCGACCGCCTGGTGACATTCGGGGGGCGAAGTGGTTAAAGAGCACTTCGCACGCCTGAACATGCAGACTCCACAGGACGTTGCTAACCCCGCGGTCAAGATTCCCCAGCGGTGCGGCCGCCATCATGCCGGCGGCGTGGATCACCGCCTGAGGCACGGGGAGATCCTGTAAAGCGCCGAGCAGGGCTTCGGTATCGCTGATGTCGACGCTCAGGCTGGCAAATGCCGGGTGATCCCGCAAAATGTGTCTGCGGCTCAGCCCCGTGACCTGCCAGCCCTGCGCCAGAAGCCGGGACACCATGGCTTCACCAATTCCTGAACTGGCACCGGTGACAATCGCATGGCGCATATCACATCTCCAGCAAGGCACGCGGAACTTTAAACACCGCTTTGCGAATGGTCATGGGGTTATCTACCGCACACAGCGCCTGATGCGGTTCGCCGGGTAAGAAAATGGCGAACGATCCCGCAGCGAGACGAACGCCAACGCTGTGCCTGGCCTTTGTCGTAATAAAGAGATCCGGTTTGCGCTCCTCATCGTCCGGCCGGGCGACGGATTCGGTGCCAGCATGGATAATCTCCTCGCCCGACAACACAATCTGGATATCTGCCCACTGATGATGGTATTCCGTATGACGAAGTGCTTGCGGTTGGGTTTGCACCGGGCCGATATGGCAAAACCAGGTGCAATCTTCAGGCTGCCAGCGTCCGTCATCGCGTGCGCTGAGCGCATCCAATGCGCAGTCAGGGCGAGAGAGTATCGTGTAAAGCGCTGACGGAAGCCCGGCCAGCGGCAGGGCGTTCAGATGTCCAATAATCATACCGACTCCTTGACCCATTCTGGCTTTACGCGCACGTATTTAATAGCCTGGCGAAAATAGGTATAGGCAATATGCAATGCGCCATCCTGACCCTGTTTAATGCTCGGATAGGAGAATTCGCGGTTCAGCTTTTCCAGCGAGTTGTTGGTCATGCAGTAGCCGTCACCTTCATCCAGATGGCGCTGCCACGGCCAGCTTCTGCCGCCGTCTGGCGAGATAGCCACCGTCATTGGTGCACGCGGCGCACCCCAGAAGGCTGCCCGTCCGCTGGTCACTACTGGCTCTTTGCGTCCGTCGCCATCGTCGATCTCATCGTATAAAGAGGCACGTCTTTCCAGCGCACCGGCAGCACTCATGTGGTTAAATACCAGCGCCAGTTCGCCGCTTTCAAGGGTTGTCACCTGAACAGATGAATTGTTGTTTGGCAGCACCGTTGGCTCGGGTACAGACCAGCTCTCGCCATGGTCGACTGACTGGCTGTAGTAAATGTTGTCTGCCCAGCGACTACGGAACAGTGCAACCAGGTTGCCGTTTTTGAGTGGCGTGATGTTCATGTGCACGCAACCCAGGCTTTCAGGTACCTCGACATCACGCCAGGTTTTCCCCTGATCCTCAGAGATTTTTACCGCACTGATATCGTCGTTACCCACCCATTTCTCGCCCGGCTGAGTGCGGCAGTAGAACACCGGCAACAGCCAGTTGCCGTTATTCAGCACGGTGATGGGCTGGCGAATAAAGGTACCCGGCTTGTCGAGCAGGGTGGCAATCTCGCCCCAGCTGTTTCCCAGGTCATGAGACTGACGATAGCGCACAATGGCCGTGTCCTGATTACCCGATACCTGCGCCGTCCATAAAAGCCACAGCACGTTATCCGGGGCCAGGAACAGCAACGGGTTTTGCTCAGAGCGTGTCGCGTCCTCAGACAGTTTGACCGCCTCGCTCCACTGCTGGCTCCCCCGGGCAAGACGCGAGCCCCACACGGAGATATCCGCGATCCCTTCCTGCGTGCCGCCAAACCAGACGCACATCAGTGAGCCATCCGGCAGTGGCAGCAAATTGGCCGCATGGTTTTGTGGGCAGGATGAAGGCAGCATGGCCGTCTCCACTCGAATATCCTGCAGTTGTGGGCGAACAATACCGTCGCGGGTTACGGTTACAGACATATCAGACTCCATTATTTTCAACAGGGGTGGGCGCTTTGGTGCTGGCTTTACCCGGAATTAAGCGGTCGATCACCATAATGACAGCAGGGGTCAGCAGGGCGATGTACATGTTGTTGATACCAAACGGATCGCCCAGCAGATACCACACCGAGGTCACCACGCAGGCACCAATCAGGCCAGCGTTAGCGCCACGGGTGCTGCGGAAGAACGGGGCGTAGAAGGCAATGACTGCGACCACTGAAATCGACAGTCGAATGGCGCGGGTGAAGAATGAGAGTTTGAGAACTTCAGGCACCAGCAGCACAAATATCAGTGGCAGGAAACCAATCAGCAATGACAGCCAGCGCGTTGCCTTAAATTCCTGTTCCGGGGTCGGGTTGCGGTAAGGCACGTAAAAATCTTTCACCACCAGTGAGGCGATAGCCAATGCAACGGTACTCACACTGACGAAAATAGAGGCTACAAGTGACGTTGTCACAAGCCCTGCCAGCCACGGATTCATATCCTGCAAAAAGATAGGCATGGCGTACAGGCTGTTAATTTCCGGGTGCAGGTATTTTGCCGCCACGCCAATTACCGCAATCGCCAGCGCAATCGGCAGGCAGAAGAAGAACGCCACCCAGGTCGAACGTTTCGCAGATTTCACATCTTTGGTCGATGAAATCGCCTGAATGACGAACTGCGTACAGAAGATGGAGCCAATGGTGCCGATAAGCCACGCGAAGATAGTTGTCGCGCCGATATTACCGTCCCAGGTCCAGTAGTAGTGCGGCATTTGTTCGATCATTGGCGTAAAGCCGCCGGTTTTGGACAGCGCAAAGCCCATGATGACCAGGATGCCAAAGTATTTCAGTCCGCTGTGTAGCAGGGTTACCCACGCCACACCTTTCATCCCGCCAAAGGCGAAATAGAAGGTACTGACAATGGCGGTGATAAAGGCCGCAACCGGCAGATTCACCTTCAGCACCGTTGAAATCGCTGCCGCACCGCTAACGTAGTTCCCGACGTTAACCAGCAGCAGAGCGTAGATCATGATGATGGAGATGATGTTTTTGGTACTATTGCCGTACTTCTCGGCAATGGCGCCGGAAATGGTGATTTTCCCGGTGTTATAGATACGTTTGACCAGCAACAGGCCAAACAGCGGGAAGCCAATGGCCGCGCCAATAACTGACCAGGACGCAGCAAAGCCGTCTTCGAATGCGGCCTGCGCCGTGCCAATCGTGGACTTCGCGCCAATGTATTCCGACATCAGCAAAATCCCGACGATAAAGGCAGGCATTGCACGGGAGCCTTCCATAAAGTCGCCGGAGTTCTTACTGCGCAGACGGAAGGTCAGCCAGGTAGTGAACAGGATGTAGGCAATGACAATGCCAACAATGATGAGGGTATCTTGAGCGGTAAAATTATTCATCTTTGCCTCTCTTCAGGGCGAGTGAATCCTGGGCGCCAGCGGCACCCGGTATTCTTATTGACGAAACCAAACGCCGGTTAGTTAAGTGACGCTGTCACAATTTGGCGTATCTGTTGTAGCTGTTGCTCGTTAAATGCCACGGCGTAACGGCTTTCTCCAACGTCTTCACCCATGATCTGCAACGCTTTTTTGACCGCTGCGGGTGAAAAGGCCACGCTATACAAATCGGTGCGAAGCTGAGTGACACTTTCCTGCGCCCGCCGCGAACCGTCGATATCACCGGCCTTAAAGCGTGACCAGATGGCGTTAATGGCCACAGGGGCGACGTTTGCCAGCCCGGAAATACAGGTGGAACAGCCGTCTACAAACCCCTGATGAATCAGCGAGTCCGGGCCGTTCAGCACATCGAAACCGTCGATATCGCGTACCGCATTCAGAAATCCGCTCAGGCTCTCGTAGCTGCCCGCGCTATCCTTGATGCCGATAATGTTTGGGTGCTCCGCCAGCATCCGGGCGGTGTCGGGTTCAATGGTGTTGCCAGTTCGCGCGGGGATGTTGTACAGAAATACCGGCACGCTCAGGGCATCGGCAATCGCCGTGTAGTGGGTGATAAGTTCGGCCTGTTTTAGCGGTACAAACCAGGGGGTAATGACCGACACGGCATCCACGCCCAGTGCAGCAATCCGTTTCCCCAGACGCAGGGTTTCTCGGGTAGAGATCTCCCCGATGTGCGCCACCACCGGCGCGCGCCCGGCTACGGTTTCCACGCAGGTACGGGTGACGGACACTTTTTCCTCTTCGTTCAGCACAAAGAACTCGCCGTTTGTTCCCCCGCAAAAAATGCCGTTCCCGGCATCCAGCTGGCGTGTAACCTGGCGCGCCAGACCGGGCAGATTAAGGGCACCTTCAGCGTCAAAGGGGGTGACGATTGCCGTCAGCACACCCTCGATTTTGTTACGCATTATTCACTCCTTCGATTTCAATTTTGCGGAAACAGAGTCCGGTAGATGGCCTGCACCTCGTCGTGGTTAACCTGACAAGGCGCGTTATTCATCAGCCGCTTGACGTTAAGCGCGGCATCGCTCAATGAGGCGATGTCATCTCGCGGTACGCCAAGCGTTTCGAGGTTGTCTGGCAGGTTGAGACTGCGGACCAAGGCCGCAAAGTAGTCCACCAGAGCATGAGATTTTTCCTCTGCCGAAAGGCGGGTATCCGCGCCCGGCACCAGATCCCAGACCTGAGCGAACTTTTCCACGGCGTGAGGGCGGACAAAACGCATACACGGTGCCAGCAAAATGGCATTCGCCACCCCATGTGGCAGGTGATATTTGCCCCCGAGAGGATAAGAGAGCGCGTGAACCAGATGTGTCCCTGCATGGGCAATAGCAACGCCGCCGTAGTAAGACGCCCACAGCATCTCCAGCTTCGCTACCAGGTTGCCCGTCTCAGCACAGGCGGTTTCGATATTATTTAGCAGTTTATGCAAGCCAGTCAGGGCTGCATTGTCACTTACCGGGTTGGAGACCGTTGCCGTAAAGCATTCAATCAGGTGGCACAGCGCATCAATCCCGGTCGATGAAGCAATGTGCGCCGGCATACTGGTGGTCAGTTCCGGCAGCAAGGCCACGTAGTCTGGCAGCAGTACCGGCGAAATAATTCCGACTTTGGTGTTCTGCTCGGGGATCGCCAGAATGGCATTCGGCGTTGCTTCTGAGCCGGTTCCGGCGGTGGCCGGGATCAGTAAAGAAGTCAGGCGCTCGGTAGGTTTCGTTCCTGCCAGCAAGCTATCAAGCCCAGGAGACTGCGGATGACACAGCACAGAAAGCAGTTTTGCCACATCCAGAACGCTACCGCCGCCAATGCCCACCACCAGATCAAACCCGCTGGTATCGAGTGTGTTCAGCACGTGACTGACATCGTGGTGAGAAGGCTCGGGCGGAACATTGTCGATAAGGGTGACGCTGCGGTTATTTTCTTCGAGGATCGCCTGGATCTGCTTTGCGGCGTCGAGACGCGCGATATTGCCGTCAGTTACCAGTAGAAGTCGTTGTTTTCCTGCCAGCAGCGGTCTGATAGCAGGAATTGCACCCGCGCCGCTGATGATGGTGCTGTTGATGGTTACCACATTTTTCTCCTGTCGCTGTGTCTGTGATTGATTTCGCTCATTGGCAGGCAATCACAGTCATCGTGTGGCTAAATTTATAATTTATTCGCAAACTGAATAACTTGATCTTGCTCACATATAATCAATTATGATTGAATATAATCATTAACAGGAAAAATAAGCCCGGAGTGGGGATGAAAGAGAACAACCTGTACAGAGAAGTCGTGGTCATCGCCGATGACTTTACCGGTGCCAACGATGCGGGCGTCAGCCTGGCGCTCTGCGGTAAGAAAGTGAGCGTGGCGTTTGATACTCCTTTTACGGCCTCAACCGATGTTCTGGTGATCAATACCGATTCCCGGGCATTAAAGGCATCAGATGCGGCTGAAAAAATTACCCATCTTGCTCCGGATATCGCAGGGGCGCAGTGGCTGGTGAAGAAGATTGATTCCACGCTGCGCGGCAATGTTGCGGCGGAAACCACAACCCTGCTGGCAATTAGCGGTAAACGACAGGTGATTGTCGCGCCTGCGTATCCCGCGGCCGGGCGCACCACACAGCAGGGGAAGTGTCTGGTAAAGGGGATCCCGGTAAATGAAACTGAATTTGCCAGCGACCCGAAAACGCCGGTGCCACGTGCAGATATTGGCGACCTTTTCGGCGAAAGCCACGCCACCGTGGTGACGGTCGATACGCTTACCAGCGTACTGGCGCAAGGCACTGAACTGCTGATTGTGGATGCACAGAGTGATGGCGAGCTGGATAGCATCATTGCCGCTGCACAGCATTGCGACCCAGTGCCGCTGCTGGTGGGTTCTGCCGGGTTATGTGATGCCCTGGCGCGTCATCTTGCCCCGAGGCGCCGCAAACAGCTGCTGGCGGTGGTGGGTTCGATGAGTGAAGTCGCTCAACAACAAATCGCGCTGGCGGCCAGCCAGCCGGGGGTGTCGTCCGTTTTCATCGACGTGAATGATGTTTTGACCGGGGTGACGGCGGGATATCTCGCGCGGATCTCTCTGGCGCTGGAGGCGGGTAATCACTGCATTGTCCATACCTGTGCGACAGAGACGGCACGGCATCAGGTTGAAACGCTGTGCCAGCAGCAACAGTTAACCCGCGCCCAGCTTGGCGAAACGATCTGCGCGTTTCTGGGCGAACTGACACGCCAGGCACTCGCGGCATGCGCACCTGATGCGTTGTATGTCTCTGGTGGCGATGTGGCCATAGCGGTCGCCAGGGCACTTGGGGCTAAAGGGTTTGAAATCACAGGGCGCGTTGCGCAGTGCGTGCCGTACGGCAAATTTCTGGGTTGTGCCTGGCTCCGGCCGGTAATGACCAAAGCAGGGGGCTTCGGAAAGGAAGAGACGCTGCGTGAGGTTTTGCATTTTATCGAGGAGAGACTGAGTGACTAATATTATTGCTGTAACCATGGGTGACCCGGCTGGCATTGGCCCGGAAATCATTATCAAATCCCTGACGGAGGGTGAGCTGTCAGGCTCGCCGGTGGTGGTGGTGGGCTGTGCCCGCACGCTGCAACGGGTACTGGAAAAAGGGATCACGACTCAGGCCGACATTCGTATTATCGAAAAGGTCAGTGACGCGCAATTTGCACCGAAGGTCATTAACGTACTGGATGAACCACTGGCAGAGCCGGATGCGCTAAAGCCTGGCGTTGTTCAGGCTCAGGCTGGCGATCTGGCTTATCGCTGCGTGCGTCGTGCCACGGAGCTTGCGATGGCCGGGGACGTAAAAGCCATCGCCACGGCACCGCTGAACAAAGAGGCGCTGCATCTGGCGGGGCACCACTATCCGGGGCACACCGAATTGCTGGCGCATCTGACTGACAGCAAAGATTACGCCATGGTGCTGTATACCGACAAACTGAAGGTCATTCATATCACCACGCACATTGCCCTGCGTAAATTCCTTGATACCCTCAATCAGGATCGGGTAAAAACCGTGATTGGTATTGCCGATACCTTCCTGAAACGCGTCGGGTTTTCAAACCCACGTATCGCCGTTGCCGGGGTTAATCCACATGCGGGCGAAAACGGGTTATTTGGCGATGAAGAAATCAAGATAGTCGGCCCGGCGGTAGAAGCCATGAAGGCGCAGGGGCTGAACGTCAGCGGACCGTGCCCGCCGGATACGGTATTTATGCAGTGTCACGAAGGAATGTACGATATGGTCGTTGCGATGTATCACGATCAGGGGCATATTCCATTAAAATTACTCGGTTTTTATGACGGGGTGAATATCACCGCCGGATTACCGTTTATCCGAACCTCTGCTGACCACGGGACGGCGTTCGACATTGCCTGGACTGGCAAAGCGAAGTCCGAAAGCATGACGGTATCTATCCAGTTAGCTATGCAAATCACACGGGAATAATATGAAGGGATATAACCGGTTAGAGCAGATAATGGATTACCTGAAAGGGCACAATCTGGTGACGGTCGATCAACTGGTGGCGGTGACGGATGCCTCCCCGGCGACCATTCGCCGCGATCTGATTAAGCTCGATCAGGAGGGTGTTATCAGCCGCACTCACGGCGGCGTCACGCTAAACCGGTTTATCCCCTCGCAGCCAACCACGCACGAGAAAATGCAGAGAAGTCTCGCCGAGAAACACGCCATCGCCAGTGCGGCTGCGGGTTTTGTCAAAGCGGGCGATGCCATTGTGCTGGATGCAGGAACCACTATGATTGAACTCGCTCGTCAGTTAACACATCTGCCGCTGCGCGTGATTACCAGCGATCTGCACATTGCGCTGTTTCTGTCCGAGTTTAAGCAGATTGAAGTGACGATTATCGGCGGGCGTATTGATGATTCCAGTCAGTCCTGTATTGGCGAACACGGGCGTCGTCTGTTGCAGAACGTCTGGCCTGATGTGGCGTTTGTCAGCTGTAACGGCTGGGACATTACCCGGGGAATTACCTCGCCAACGGAAGAGAAAGCCGCGCTGAAACGCGATCTGATTGCCAACGCACGACGCCGCGTGTTGCTGGCAGACAGCTCGAAGTACGGTGCCTGGTCGTTGTTTAACGTTGCCCATCTCAATACCCTGACGGATATCGTGACGGATAACCGGCTTGATGACGATATTCAGCAACAACTGGGCCAGCTCGATACCCGGCTGACCCTCGCGCCGTAATGCCCGCTATGGAAGACGGGCGATATTGTTTTTAATCACCTCAACAGAGTGGCGGAATTTGGTCTGTTCTTCTTCCGCCAGCTGCAATTCAATAATCTGCTGCACGCCACCCTGCGCCAGTACCGCAGGCACACCAATCGCCACGCCATCTACGCCGTACTCACCGTCCAGAATGCAGGAAATCGCCAGCGCGCGGTGGCTGCCGGTAAAAATGTTGCGGCAAATCTCGGCGATGGTCCCGGCGATCCCGTATTCCGTGCAGCCCTTGCGGTTGTAAATCTCAAACCCCAGCTTGCGGACTTTCTCCGCCAGTTGCTCTTTATCGAGTACTTTCCCGGTATGGCGCTGGTAGACCCCGGCAATGGGGGAACCGTAAACCGACGAGTGCGACCAGACCGGGAACTGGGTATCCCCATGCTCGCCCAGAATAAAGGCATCAATACTTTGCGCGCCAATATCCAGCTCCTGCGCCAGCGTGCGGCGAAGACGAGTGGTATCAAGCCACACGCCGGTACCGATCACCTGCTTGCGCGGCAGGCCAGACAGCTTCCACACCTGCCAGGTAATGATGTCACACGGGTTGGTGGCAATCAGGAAAATGCCCTTAAAGCCGTTTTCCATCATCTGCGGGACAATGCTTTTCACAATACGCGCGGTACTGTTCAGTTCATCAAGACGAGTTTGCCCTGGTTTCAGCGCACCACCCGAAACGGTGATCACCGCGATATCGACATCGGCACACTCGCTGGCTTCACGGGTTGAGATAGTCATCATCCCCGGCATATAGGCAGCAGCATCGCTGAGATCCTGTGCATGGCCCTGGGCCCGCTCGCGGTTTAAGTCTACAAGTATCAGCTCTTCACAAATGTTCTGGTTGAGCAGGGCGTAGGCGGCAGAGGCACCCACGTTTCCTGCACCAATAATCATCACTTTACGGGCTTTGGTGTTCATTCGTTTTCCACTGTGATTAAACGGCTTCTGTACACAAAATTACTGCCGGACGGGGTGGCGTGCAACAGGTGAAGAGACGCATAAGTTAATCCTATGAAGCACCCTTAAGTGGCTGCGCTATTTTGAAATAAAGATGAAATAAAATGATAAGGATCTTGCTATGTACTCTATTACCTCTGAATCGTCACACCATCCTGACATCATCAATCTGATTGCGGCGCTTGATCGTTATCAGAGCGAACTCTATCCGGCGGAAAGTAACCATCTGCTTGATTTATCGGAGCTGACAGAAGAGAACCTGATCCTGATGGTCATTCGCGACCAGCAGCTGACGGCCGTGGGTTGCGGCGCGGTGGTGCTGAACGGTGACGGTACCGGCGAAATGAAGCGGGTGTACATTGATCCAACCCATCGCGGGCAACATCTGGGGGAAACGCTGTTAGCCGCGCTGGAAGATGAAGCGTTGAGCCGCCACTGCCATACCGTGCGGCTGGAAACGGGGATCAAACAACATGCGGCGGTGCGGCTTTATGAGCGCTGTGGCTACGAAATGCGCCTGCCGTTTGCCCCGTATACTGCAGATCCCCTGAGCCTGTTTATGGAGAAGGCGCTGGTGGTTGACGTTCGTTTAGCAGCACTATAAACGCCTCCAGTTGGCGGGTCATTGCACCGCGTCGCCACACCAGCCAGGTGGTGAGCCAGCGCCAGTTTTCTGCCAATGGCCACGCCTCAACCTGATGATACCCCGGCATACTTTCCAGCATTGAACGGGGCATCAGCGCAATACCTGCGCCAGCAATAACGCAGGCCAGCATCCCGTGATAGGACTCCATCTCATGAATACGCCCGGGCATTGCCCGGTCGGCATGGAACCAGCTTTCCAGATGTCGCCTGTAAGAGCAGTTGGCGCGAAACGCATACACATCACGGCCGCTCACCTCTGTGGCCCGCGAAACCTCAGGATGTCCCGCCGCAGCAACCAGCATCATCTCTTCCCGGTAGACCGGCATTCCTCCCAGCTCCGGGTGCGATAACGGCCCGTCGACAAAGGCGGCACTCAGTGTACCCTCCAGAACACCGTCAATCATGGTCCCGGATGGCCCGGTCGAGAGGGCAAACTGAATACGCGGGTAGCGCTGGTTAAACTGAGCCAGACTTTCCGGGATTCGCACGGCGGCGGTGCTTTCCAGTGCGCCGAGCGCAAATAATCCCTGGGGCTCATCGCCCGCCACGACCATGCGTGCTTCGTCAACCAGCGCCAGGATCTGCTTGCTGTAGCGCAGGAAGTTGTGCCCGGCGGGCGAAAGCCGCAGGCGCTGGTTCTCACGAATAAACAGCTCAACGCCCAGATCCGCTTCAAGCTGACGGATACGGGTGGTGAGGTTAGACGGTACGCGATGCACCTTTTGCGCGGCCTGGGTAATGCTGCCGGTCTGCGCAACGGCGTTAAACATTTCAAGCTGAGTTAAGTCCATGCCATTCTCGATTCGTGAATAAGGTGGTTAGTATTATTCATTTTTAAGAAATAGCAGAGTGGGCCACAATGAATCAACTGTTATTGCATGGAGATAATCATGACACATTCACCTGCCACACATGCGCTGTCTGTAAACCCGGCCACCGGCGAAACCCTGGCGACTTATCCCTGGGCATCGCAAGACGACGTCGATCAGGCGATTACGCTGGCCGATGCGGGTTTCCGTCAATGGCGCAACGAAACGGTCGCTCACCGTGCGCAAAAACTGCGTGACTTAGGTGCCGCACTTCGCCAGCGCGCCGAAGAGATGGCGCAAATGATGTCCCGCGAGATGGGTAAGCCCATTGCTCAGGCTCGCGGTGAAGTGACCAAATCCGCCAACCTTTGTGACTGGTATGCCGAACATGGCCCGGCAATGCTGAAAGCGGAAGCCACTCAGGTCGAAAACCACAACGCGGTCATTGAGTATCGTCCGCTGGGGCCGATCCTGGCCGTGATGCCGTGGAACTTCCCGCTCTGGCAGGTTCTGCGTGGCGCAGTACCCATTCTGCTTGCCGGTAACAGCTATCTGCTAAAACACGCGCCGAACGTGCTCGGCTCGGCTTCGCTTATTGGCGAAATTTTTGCCGATGCCCGCTTCCCGCAGGGTGTGTTTGGCTGGGTTAATGCGACCAATGAGGGAGTAAGCCAGGCGATTAACGATCGTCGTATTGCTGCCGTCACCGTGACCGGCAGCGTGCGTGCCGGGGCGGCGATTGGTGCGCAGGCAGGGGCGGCACTGAAAAAATGCGTGCTGGAGCTGGGGGGATCGGATCCCTTTATCGTCCTGAACGACGCGGATATGGATCTGGCAGTGAAAGCGGCAGTGGCCGGGCGGTATCAAAATACCGGGCAGGTGTGCGCGGCGGCGAAGCGCTTTATCGTGGAAGAGGGCATTGTCGATGCCTTTACCCAACGTTTTGTTGCAGCCACGGCTGCGCTGAAGATGGGCGCACCGGATCAAGAAGAAAACTATGTCGGCCCGATGGCGCGTTACGATCTGCGTGATGAGCTGCATCAGCAGGTTCTGGCGTCCCTTGCCGAAGGCGCAACCCTTCTGCTGGGCGGTGAGAAAATCGCGGGTGAGGGTAACTATTACGCCCCGACCGTGCTGGGCAATGTCACCCCTGAAATGACTGCGTTTCGTCAGGAGCTGTTTGGCCCGGTGGCCGCCATTACGGTCGCGAAAGATCCTGCTCATGCCCTGGCGCTCGCCAATGACAGCGATTTTGGTTTGTCGGCGACGGTATTTACCGCAAGCGATACTCTGGCTGAGACATTCTCCCGGGAACTGGAGTGCGGCGGCGTGTTTATCAATGGCTATAGCGCCAGCGATGCCCGCGTGGCCTTTGGAGGCGTGAAGAAAAGCGGTTTTGGGCGTGAGCTTTCTCACTTCGGTTTGCACGAGTTTTGTAATGTGCAGACAGTGTGGAAGGATCGCGTCTAATTTAATCAATACCTTATCAAGCCGGGCAGGCATTATCGCTGCCCGGCAATTCCTGCTCTCTGTCATTTTTCTGCAATGGTTCTGTCATTTTCGTTTCGTAGACTCCTTCGCGTCTAAGGTATTGTTACAGAAGAAAATCATGAACCTAACGCAAATTTTTCGCCGTATTGCGCAGCGCATCATTCCACGTCAGTTTGGATTGCTGGCCGGCATCTTTTGTATTATTGGGCTTTTCTCCGCACTGCAACTTTCCTCTTCATTCTTGCTTACCGCCTCTCTTCGCGAAGCACAACGCAACGAACAGCATAATCAGCTGGCCTACCAGCAACAGGGAAAGCTGGATCAGGCGCGCGTGTCATTGCTGGCCGCCAGCGATTTACTGAACCGCTCGGGTGTGTACTTTATGCAGGATAAAGAGACGGGCTCTGACGGCAGCTGGCACAGCCTGATGGATGAAGCGCAAAAGGCGCTCGATGCATCGCAGCAGGCGTGGAAAGCATGGCTGGCGCTGAGCCCGCCGAAAGATGAAGCGCTGGTGAACAGCTACCAGCTTTTCTATGGCGCCATCAAAGAGCAGGCCGAAGGGCTTATCAAAACCAATTCCATCGATGCCTTTTTCGCGGTACCCGCACAGGCTTTTCAGACCGATTTCAACGATAACTATGCCCGCTTCCAGCAGATAAGCGAAAAGCAGGCCACAGAGGGGCGACAATCCTTAATGGAGCGCCTGTCCGGGTTACAAACGTTGTTCCTGTTTGCCCCGCTGGTGCTGCTGGCGATTGTTATTGTGGTCTGGTTTGGTATGGCCAAGTGGGTCATTACCCCGCTGCGTCGTCTGATTAGCCATATTAATCAGCTTGCGGCGGGGGATTTGTCTGCCAGTTCGCCGGATGTGACACACTTTAACCGTGAAATAGGGCAACTGAGCGACAGCATTTTCACCATGCAGCAGGGATTACAGCAACTGGTTACCCAGGTGAGTGAGGCAACCACCTCAATGGTTGAGAATATTGGTTCGCTTGCGCAGGGTAATCAGAAGCTGTATCAGCAGTCGGCGCGCCAGGCAAAAGAGCTGGAAGAGGTGACGGCGCATATTGCCTCGCTAGAAACCCATGTCGAGGGCAATACCGGTTATGCAAAGCTTGCCAGTTCACGGGCTGATGAAGCGCGGGAAGCGGCAGCCGGTGGCGATCAGATGATGTCCACGGTTAATGCCTCAATGCAGGCGATCGTTGAGCGATCGTCAGAAATGCGCGGGATCGTCTCTATGATCGACAACGTGGCGTTTCAGACCAACATTCTGGCGCTGAATGCGGCCATTGAGGCGGCTCATGCGGGTAATCAGGGGCGGGGCTTTGCGGTGGTGGCCAGAGAAGTAGGATTACTGGCGCGTAAAAGCAGCCATTCAACCCAAACGATTCAGGAGCTGATTAACCACTCCTTGCAGGGGATAGAAGACGGATCTAAAGCGGTGACCCGTCTTGAGGATAATCTGCAACAGGTGACCGGTCTGGTGGGGAATTTAAGCAGTTTGCTGAATGATATCTCGGTGGCCACCATGAGCCAGGGGGAGAGTATTCATCTGATGACCCGTCAGCTTCAGGCGCTAAACCAGGTATCACGTCAGACGGATGTGCTGGTGTCTGGCGCGTCACAGGCTTCCGAACGTTTGCATCAGGAGTCCGACGTTTTACTCCAGGCGGTATCGCGTTTTCGTCTTCCCGCCTGACGCGATAGATAAGCCTCTGTTATACTCGCAGCCCGTTTTAGCCTAAGGGCAAGGAGCAAAGTGTGGCTGCGGTCATCCATAATGAGATGCTGGAAGAGATTCTGGCGCAGGTTCGTCCATTGCTGGGACAGGGAAAGGTTGCCGACTATATTCCGGCGCTGGCATCGGTCAGCGGCAATAAACTCGGCATCGCCATTTGTACGGTGGATGGACAGCGCTATCAGGCAGGAGATGCCACAGAACGCTTTTCTATTCAGTCGATTTCGAAAGTGCTGAGTCTGGTGGCGGCAATGCGCCAGTACGACGAAGATGAGATCTGGCAGCGCGTGGGTAAGGATCCGTCCGGACAGCCCTTTAACTCGCTGCTTCAGCTGGAAATTGAACACGGCAAACCGCGTAACCCCTTTATTAATGCCGGGGCGCTGGTGGTGTGCGATATGCTGCAAAGTCGCCTGAGCGCGCCGCGTCAGCGAATGCTCGAAATTGTCCGTTTGCTCTGTGGTGTACAGGATATTACCTACGATCCCGTTGTGGCCCGCTCTGAGTTTGAGCACTCTGCCCGCAACGCCGCCATTGCCTGGCTGATGAAATCCTTCGGCAATTTCCATAATGATGTTGCAACGGTTCTGCAAAATTACTTTCATTATTGTGCGTTGAAAATGAGCTGTGTCGAACTGGCCCAGACGTTTTTGTTCCTGGCGCATCAGGGATACGCATCGCATCTGTCTCAGGAAGTGGTTTCACCAATGCAGGCGCGTCAGATTAATGCCTTGATGGCGACCAGCGGTATGTATCAAAACGCGGGGGAATTCGCCTGGCGCGTTGGCCTGCCGGCAAAATCCGGCGTGGGCGGTGGCGTAGTGGCGATTGTGCCGCATGAGATGGCGATTGCCGTCTGGAGCCCGGAACTGGATGAAACGGGTAACTCGCTGGCGGGCGTGGCGGTACTGGAGCAACTCACGCAGCGACTGGGGCGTTCCGTGTATTGATGTCGACACTTAATCCGTTATTTACCCGACTGGCGCGTTCCACATTTCGTTCGCGTTTTCGCCTGGGGCCTAAAGAGCGGCAATACTGTTGGGATAAAGGTGCTGACACCATTGACCAGCATGCCGCGGACTTCGTCGCTAAAAGACTGGCGCCTGCTTATCCGGCGAATGACGGAAAACAAACGCCCATGCGCGGCCATCCGGTATTTATCGCGCAACATGCTACCGCAACCTGTTGTCGGGGGTGCCTGGAAAAATGGCACCATATCCCGCAGGGCGTAGTGCTTGATGCACAGCAACAACAATATATTGTCGGCGTAATACATCACTGGCTGGTATTGCAGATGAACCCCCAAAATTGACGAGTTATTATCCGGTTCTATATGTGCTATAGATGGATGTTAGGTTATTCCCATTCATGCTGATGACCACAAATAATTGCGATAAGCAATTATATGGATTGATATTTAATGTCTTCTGCAATCGCGTCGTTCAAGCTTTTTCGTCCAGATAGCCCTCTGCGAAATACGGTGGGGATATTCGTACTCACCACATTGTTTTATTTTGTGGGGGCAGAGCTACGCCTGGTGGAAGCGTTATCTCTCTTCTGGCCGCTGAATGGCGTGATGGCGGGGGTATTTGCCCGTTATGCGTATCTTAATCGTCTGCATTATTACGCGGTGTCGTATGTCGCCATGCTGATGTACGACGCGGTCACCACCAGTTGGGGGATCGCGTCGGTAGTGATCAACCTGTCGAATATGGTCTTTATTGTGATCGTGGCCTTGCTGGTCATGCGTGACAAGCGGCTGCTGAAGGGCAGACCAGACCCGATTAATGCGCTGCGATTGTTTAATTACTGCCTGATTGCGGCCGTGTTCTGCGCATTGCTGGGGGCGTTTGGTTCGGTCGGGATTGACAGTAAAACCTTCTGGCCACTGTTTGCGGACTGGTTTAGCGAGCAGTTCTCAACCGGGGTGCTGATTGTGCCTTGTATGCTGACGGTGAAAATGCCGCAGCGATTAATTCCGTCCTTGCCTGCACCGGAAAAATGCTTACCGGTTCTGGCGTTGATTATTTCGGTTGTGGCATCGGTTGTCATTGGTGGCGCCGGTAGCCTGGCTTTTCCGCTGCCTGCGCTTATCTGGTGTGCCGTGCGCTATTCACTACCCGCGACCTGTCTGCTGACCTTCCTGACGGGCGCCGTCGAAGTGATCCTGGTGGCAAACTCGATTATCAATATTGCCGTTGCAACGCCGCTTTCCACGCCACTGATGTTTTCTGCTCGTCTTGGTATTGCGACCATGGCTATCTGCCCGGTGATGGTTTCCGTCAGCGTGGCGGCTATTAACTCGCTGATTAAACAAGTTTCGCTACGTGCCGATTTCGATTTTCTGACCCATGTCTATTCCCGTTCGGGCCTGTATGAAGCACTTAAGCGTGAAGAGGCCCATCGCCATCCTCGTTACCTGACGGTGATGCTGCTGGATATCGACTACTTCAAGAGCATTAACGATAACTACGGTCATGAGTGCGGGGACCGGGTACTGGCGACCTTTGCCCAGAAAGTGCAAAAGGTGGTGGGTGAAGAAGGAATGGTGGCACGCATGGGCGGCGAAGAGTTCGCGGTTGTGGTGAATTCCGGCGACGCCCGTAAAGGCATTGAACTGGCGGAACGTATTAGAGTTTCGATAGCAAACCATCCGTTTATCTGGCGGCAACAAACGCTGTTTATTACCGTGAGCATCGGTCTGGGGAGCGGTAAGTCGGAATCCTGGCAGCTGACAGAGGTCTTTACCCGGCTGATGGCCGAGGCGGACGATTATCTGTATCGTTCGAAAAAAGCAGGGCGAAATCGTACCAGTGCACGTTTGTCAGACGATTTGATCGTGGCGGAACCTGAGAGTGGAACATAACCGGTGTAAGCGTAACCACATTAGGTAGAATGCGACATTGATGTTAACGATTCGCTGATAAATTGCTTGCTACGCATTTTTAAGCTCAATAAGATACCGCAAGAAATATATCGGAAAAATCGTGGCATGAACGGAACTGACAAACTCAGTAACAATCCTCGCTTACCAGGAAGTCGGTTTGTCAAACGTATGTACCTGATGCGTATTCTCGGGACATTGCTCTGTTTTATTCCGATCCTCTGCGTCTTGATCGAACATCAACGTTCAGTCTGGCTAATGATTCTGCTGGGGGTGAATGCCTTTATCTGGCCGACGCTTGCCTGGTTTCGTTCACGAAAATCACTGGTGCCTCTGGAGACAGAGCATCAAAATCTGGTGTTTGATGCCGGCGCGGGGGGCTTCTGGATTGCCATGATGGCGGTCAATCCGCTGCCCTCGGTGGTGATTGCCACCATTTTGCTTGCCGACCGGCTTTCTGCGGGCGGTTTTACCCTGATGAAGAGAGCCGCCGCTGCGATGCTGGGCGTGTTTCTTGTGAGCTGGCTGACCCAGGGAATGGCGGTCGATATGTTTGTCTCCCAGCGAACTATGTTCGCGACCTTGCCCCTGATTGCCATTTACCTTATCGCCCTGAGCGTGCTCACCGACAGTATCGCGCTGCGTCTACGGATTAAAAGCCGCGAGCTTGAGCGCATCGCGATGATGGATCCGCTGCTGGATATCGCTAACCGACGTTTGCTCGAAAAACGTATTGATAATGAGCTGAAGAAGCTTCAGCAGGCGTGCCGTGAATCGGCACTGATGTTTATCGACATCGACAATTTTAAGGAAGTGAACGACCGGTTTGGCCACAAGGTGGGAGATGCCATGCTGGCGACCGTTTCACAAATATTGCATCTGGCGACACGACCCGCCGACACCCCGGCGCGACTGGGGGGCGACGAGTTTGTTATCCTGCTACCCGATACCACCATCGATGAGGCCCATATTGTGGCAACACGCATTATGGAAGCCGCCGCGATAATGAAAGATGTGGCGCAAGAGGCCGTGCATTGCACGCTCAGTATTGGTATAGCGTGTGCCACGCGCGACATGAGAAGCGTTACCGACTGGCTACAGGCCGCAGATAGCGCGCTTTATCAGGCCAAGCGTGAAGGCAAGAACAGAATATTCGCACACTGAAAATGTCTCTGTTTAGGCTACGCTTTTAAGAGAACTAAGCGTCAGGAGACAGTATGAAAGCACCTGAATTCCCTGCAAATGAAACGGAACGTCTGAACTCTCTGCGAGAGTCAGGGCTTCTTGATATTGATGGCTCAGAAGCCTTTGACCGGTTAACCCGGCTGGCAAAGCGTTTCTTCCAGGTCCCGCTGGTGATGGTCAACGTGGTGGCCGAACACGAGCTGGTGGCCAGATCTATCGATGGCACTGCCAACTGCACCTATCCCCGCAATATCTCATTTTGTGGTCACACCATTCTGCACTCTGCAGCGCTGGTGGTGGCTGATACCCATCAGGATGAGCGCTTTGCCGATAATCCTCTGGTAACCGGGCAGCCGGGTATCCGGTTTTATGCCGGGATGCCACTGCGTCTTCGCGATGGCGCCAGTGTGGGATCGCTATGTCTTATCGATTACACGCCGCGCGAATTTTCAGATACCGATCTTTCCGTATTGAGCGATCTCAGTGCGCTGGTGGAGGATGAATTTGCGGCCATCAGTGCGGCAACAACCGATGAACTGACCGGGTTATATAACCGGCGAGGGTTTAATCAGTTCGCTAATTTTGCGCTTTCTGTTGCCCGCCGCCGTGCAGAGCCGGTGACGCTGGGATGGATAGATCTGGATCAGTTCAAACAGATTAACGATCGGTTTGGGCATGAAGAGGGTGATAAAGCGTTGACCGCGATGGCTGAACTCTTACGGGCGTCGTTCCGCGAAGCTGATCTGCTGGTGCGTTTTGGCGGCGATGAGTTCGCCGTGCTGTTCGCCGATACGGATGAGCAGGGGGCGTGGATTGCCATGCAGTATCTTACCGAGCAGGTTGCCTTGTATAACGACCGCAAGTTGCATCCCTGGCAGCTGAAGTTCTCCTGGGGCGTTAGCGAATTTGATCATAACCGCAACGATCTGCAGCAGTGGCTGAAAGATGCCGACGACAAGATGTTCACCATGAAGCGTCAGCGGGGGTATTCCCGCTAACATAACAAAAGCCTATGCTTGCGCGCATTGCGTTAAATTATTGTTAATTGCAAAGTGAGGGGACTCAACACAAGGATATACAATGACAACCTCACTGACTCTCCACACTCTCTCCCGGGATGACGTGCTCGCGCATATTGATGCGCTGGCCGACATTCTCGAAAACTGCGTTAACGGCGGTGCCTCCGTCAGCTTTATGCTGCCATTTACCCACGAAAAAGCGTGCGCATTCTGGCTTGGGGTCGCGGAAAGCGTTGGCCGCCGGGAGCGCACCGTGCTGGCCTGTGCCGATGAGCAGGGTGAACTGATTGGTACGGTACAGCTGATAACCGATCAACCTGAAAACCAGCCTCACCGTGCGGATGTCGCAAAACTACTGGTGCATGAGAAAGCGCGGCGTAAGGGCGCAGCGATGGCCCTGATGGAGGCCCTGGAAGCCGAGGCCAGAAAGCATGGCGTATCGGTACTGGTACTGGATACCTCTACAGGTAGCGGCGCAGAGACGTTTTACCAGCGTGCAGGCTGGCAAAAAGTGGGTGAAATCCCACGCTATGCCTTAATGCCTGACGGCGCGATGACGGCGACTTCGGTGTTCTATAAATTCTTGTGATTATTTTTCACAATTGCTTCATGAATTGATCAAAACAGGGGTCATGGTCGAAAAGTTTTGATAAGTTATTACACCAATCTTATCAGGCTGTATGACTAATCAAAAAAGGACCCCATTGTGAACACACTCAACCGTCGTGATTTCCCCGGTGCTCTCTACCCAGAACGTATCATTCAGTTTGGTGAAGGCAACTTCCTGCGCGCCTTCGTAGACTGGCAAATCGACCTGCTTAACGAACATACCGATCTTAACTCTGGCGTGGTCATTGTCCGCCCAATCAAGAGCGATTTTCCGCCGTCACTGAGCACTCAGGATGGCCTGTACACCACCATTATTCGTGGCCTGAACGAGCAGGGCGAAGCCGTTAGCGATGCGCGTCTTATCCGCTCTGTTAACCGCGAAATCAGCGTTTACGACCAGTACGATGAGTTTCTGAAGCTGGCACATAACCCGGACATGCGTTTTGTGTTCTCTAACACCACGGAAGCAGGCATCAGCTACCATGCGGACGACAAGTTCGACGATGCTCCGGCCGTGAGCTATCCGGCGAAGCTGACGCGTTTGCTGTTCGAACGTTTCAGCCACTTTAACGGTGCGGCGGATAAAGGCTGGATCATCATTCCGTGTGAATTGATTGATTACAACGGTGAAGCTTTGCGTGAACTGGTACTGCGCTATGCGCAAGAGTGGGCGTTACCGGCGGCATTTACCCAATGGTTGAATGATGCAAACAGCTTCTGCTCCACGCTGGTTGACCGTATTGTTACCGGCTATCCGCGTGATGAAGTGGCCGCACTGGAAGCGCAACTGGGTTATCACGATGGTTTCCTTGATACTGCTGAGCACTTCTATCTGTTTGTTATTCAGGGTCCTAAATCACTTGCCAGCGAACTGCGTCTGGACAAACTGCCGCTTAACGTACTGATTGTTGACGACATCAAACCGTACAAAGAGCGTAAGGTCGCTATCCTGAACGGTGCTCACACGGCGCTGGTTCCGGTTGCATTCCAGGCCGGTCTGGATACGGTGGGTGAAGCAATGAACGACGCTGAAGTGTGTGCGTTTGTTGAAAAAGCCATTTACGAAGAGATCATTCCGGTGCTGGATCTGCCGCGTGATGAGCTGGAATCCTTCGCCAGCGCGGTAACCGGGCGTTTCCGTAACCCATACATCAAGCACCAGCTGCTGTCTATCGCGCTGAACGGCATGACGAAATTCCGTACCCGTATTCTTCCGCAGCTGCTGGCAGGGCAGAAAGTCACCGGTAAATTGCCTGCGCGTCTGACGTTTGCTCTGGCGGCACTGATTGCGTTTTACCGCGCTGAACGTCAGGGAGAAAGCTACCCGGTTCAGGACGATGCTCACTGGCTGGAACGCTATCAACAACTGTGGATTCAGCATCACGACAAACAGATCAGCACCAGTGAACTGGTGAAATCTGTACTCAGCGTCAGCGAACACTGGGAGCAAGATCTCACTCAGGTTAGCGGATTGGTAGAACAAGTTACGCTGGATCTGGATGCCATTCTGCATCAGGGGATGCGTGACGCGGTCAAACCGCTCTGCTAAGGCCTGAAATGCGCTTATTCTGAGCGGACAGACACGAGGGGGGAACAGCACGTTTGGGCTTTCCCCTTTATTTGAATAAATTATTAGTTACAACATACTATTTACTGCCTTTTTAAAAAACAAACTTCAGCACCGTGCGGCCTGGGCTAATCAGTACAGGAAAAGCAATGTTCTATTAACATGCTTGCAACCGTGAAGGGGATCACGTTTAATAGCCGCGCTCTTTACCTTTCTGAAGCTGACTATGATTGTTCGTCCTCAACAGCACTGGCTGCGTCTTATTTTTGTCTGGCATGGCTCTGTACTGCCTAAAATCTACACCCGGTTGTTTCTTAACTTCCTGCTTTCCATCGCCGTGATCCTGATGCTGCCGTGGTATACCTCGCTTGGCATCAAATTCACCGTTGCGCCATTCAGTATCCTGGGTGTGGCCATCGCCATATTTCTGGGTTTCAAAAATAATGCCTGTTATTCACGCTATGTAGAGGCTCGCCTGCTTTGGGGGCAACTGATGATAGCGGCACGCTCGCTGTTTCGCGAGGTAAAAAACACCTTGCCGGACGATCCGCATCTGGGGGAATTTGTCCGCCTGCAAATTGCCTTTGCGCATTGTTTAAGGATGACCCTGCGACGTCAACCGCAGGCAGAGCAGCTCGCAGGTTATATGTCCGCTGACAATCTGCGTCGGGTCATGGATTCCAGTTCTCCGGCGAACCGCATTCTGCTGTTGATGGGGGAATGGCTTGCCGTAAGGCGCCGGGAAGGGCAGCTTTCCGACATTCTGTTCCACAGCCTGAATAACCGTCTCAACGACATGTCGGTTGTGCTTTCCGGCTGCGAGCGTATCGCCACCACACCGGTGCCGTTTGCCTATACGCTTATTTTGCACCGCACGGTGTACCTGTTCTGCATTATGCTGCCGTTCGCGCTGGTTGTGGACCTGCACTATATGACTCCGTTCGTATCCGCGCTGATTTCATACACTTTTATCTCGCTGGATACGCTGGCAGAAGAGCTGGAAGATCCGTTTGGCACCGAAGACAACGATTTGCCGTTAGACGCCATCTGTAACGCGATGGAACGTGATCTGTTACAGATGAACGATGAAGAGGCGATACCAGAAAGACTGCTGCCGGATAAGCACTATCAGCTGACGTGACGGGCATTCCACTCGTCGCGGGTGATCTCCCACAGCTCAGAGTCCAGCAGGCCGCTGACGTACTCTTTCTTTTCTGTTCTGATAAGTCTCATGCCGCTACTGGCAGAAATTCGCTGAGAGCGGCTGTTTTCCGCCGCTTTCGGCGCCCGCAGCACCGGTTTATTCAGGGTGTTAAACCAGAAATCCGTTGCGGCAATGCTGGCTTCACGCATATAACCCTGACCTTGCCACTCTGGAGCCAGCCAAAAGCCACGGTTGTTATCTTCGACGTCATACAGGCAGATAAGCCCTATCAGCTCGCCAGGGGCTTCCTGGCGGCGAAGCGTCCAGAACCAGGCCACGCCTTTCTCCACATCCGGCAAGGCAACATTGTTTACGTAATTTTCCGCGCCGTCATCCGGGTAAGGCCAGGGGACCGTGGCCACCATATAACGCACAATTTCCCAGCGCGGATAGAGCCACTGGATTTGCGGCGCATCTTCCGCCGTCAGCGGTTTCAGCAGTAAACGTTCCGTCTTTAACGTGGGTGTCGTCATCCGTTGATCTCCTTTTTTAAGCGTTATGCTTTTGTTTGCCTTCTGGTATTTTCATCTTTACCACATTCCATCATGGCGTGCTGTGTTTCATTCACTACTACTCTTTGCAGGGGGCGCAATGACGTTAAGACAGGCAGAGCCGAAAGAGGCTGAAATACTCTGGAACATTCGCAATCAGGCGATCCGTTTTGGCTGTAAATCAAGTTACGATGCGGACGTGATCGCACGCTGGACGCCGGAAGTGATGCCAGAACAGTACCGACACATGGTGGTGGCTAACCCGTTTTATGTGGTTGAGGATGACAACGGGCAAATTGTGGCCACGGGATATCTGGACCTGGAAACCCAGAGCGTCGAGGCGATATTCACCTTGCCTGCGGCATCAGGAAAAGGGCTGGCAACACAGATTATCCATGCCCTGATCTCAGAGGCCAGAGCGCGCGGAATGGCACGTATAAGCCTCTCGTCAACGCCAAACGCGCACACCTTTTACCAAAAGCATGGCTTCGTCACGCTCAGGGAAAGTCGTCATCTTTCCCGCATGGCCGGTGCGGAGTTACGCTGTTTTGAAATGGCTATGGATTTGTAAAGTGAGGAAAACATGGCAGTAACAGTAAGAGCTTTACGTGCAGAAGATTATCCGCAGTGGCGTCCGCTCTGGGACGGTTACACGCATTTTTATGACTGTGTACTGGATGAGTCGGTCACCGCATCCACCTGGGAACGGGCACTGAACCCGCACTCATCGATGTTTTGCCGGGTGGCTGAAAGCGAAGGGCGCGTGATTGGGTTTGCAATGTGTGTCCTGCACGAAGGCACATGGTCGACGGCACCCATTTGCTATCTCGAAGATCTGTTTGTGGATGCCGCGCTGCGTGGCGCCGGAACCGGCCAGGCGCTGATCGATGCGCTGATGGAAGAGGGTAAGCGCGAAGGATGGTCAAAACTCTACTGGGTAACACGCCAGAACAACCCAGCGCGGAAACTGTATGACCGTTTCGGCGAAGCCGATGACTATGTTCGCTACCGTATTTCACTGTAACGTACCATAGAATTAGCCTGTGTTTGTATCACACTGTATCTGATGTTGAGATACATACACAGGCTTGCAAAAAAGCCGCTTCTGCACACATCCGCTATACATAAATTTGTTGTGATATCCCCGTCAAACTTACTCAAACGGAGATACCAACATGTTTACTCAATTCACTTCCTCAGCATTAGCATTGACCGTTTCACTTGGCACCGTGATGTCCTGCCAGGCCGAAGTCACCGGCAAAGATTACACCGCCGCGTTTAACCAGGTTCATCAGATTAACGCAGGCGATCTGAACGTGGGTTATGTGGATATCGGCCCGAAAGATGGCCAGCCCGTTATCCTGTTGCACGGCTGGCCTTACGACCTTCACAGTTATGCCGATGTTGCGCCGGCGCTGGCGGCGAAAGGTTATCGGGTCATTGTGCCTTCGTTGCGTGGTTATGGCACAACACGTTTTCTGTCAGACAAAACGCCGCGTAACGGCCAACCTTCCGCCCTGGCAAAAGACATTGTGAATCTGATGGACGCGCTGAATATCAAACAGGCTGTTTTCGCTGGTTACGACTGGGGTGCTCGCACCGCAGATATCGTGGCCGCACTGTGGCCCGAACGCGTGAAATCGCTGGTTTCCGTTAGTGGTTATCTGATTGGCAGCCAGGCCGTCGGCAAACAGCCGCTGCCACCGAAAGCCGAGCTGCAATGGTGGTATCAGTTTTACTTTGCAACCGAGCGCGGTGCGCAGGGTTATGCCAAAAACACCCACGACTTCGCCCGTTTAATCTGGTCTCAGGCTTCACCTGACTGGAAATTTAGCGATGCCACATTTAATGCCAGCGCCAAATCACTGGACAACCCTGACCACGTTGCCGTCACCCTCAGTAACTACCGCTGGCGCTTGGGTCTGGAAAAAGGCGAACACAAATACGACAGCTACGAACAAAAACTGGCGACATTACCGACCATCAGTGTACCGACCATCACCATTGAAGGCGGTAACAACGGCGCGCCACATCCGGCACCTGAAGCGTACGCCAGTAAATTTACCGGCAAATATGAACACCGTACCTTTGGGGCAACCGTTGGTCACAATCCTCCGCAGGAAGATCCGCAAGATTTCGTGAAAGCGGTTGTCGACGCGGACAAGCTCTGAAATGTGCTATTTTCAATACGTTACCCTTCATTCAGGAGCGTTCGGTGGAGCATATTGATCATATCCTTGTCGTCGATGACGACAGGGATATTCGTGAGTTAATCGTCGATTATCTTGTGAAGTCTGGTTATCACGCGTCTGGTGCCGCCAACGGCAAAGAGATGCGTGTGATTCTGGATAAACAGCATGTCGATTTGTTGGTACTGGATGTGATGATGCCCGGCGATGACGGGCTCACGCTTTGCCGCCAGTTGCGCAGCAGTAAGCATAAAGATCTGCCAATTCTAATGCTGACCGCGCGCAACGAAGATACCGACCGCATCCTCGGGCTGGAAATGGGGGCGGACGACTATGTGGTGAAGCCCTTCGTTGCCCGAGAGTTGCTGGCGCGGATCAAAGCCATTTTGCGCCGTTTCCGGACCATGCCGCCCAATCTACAGGTCACGGAGGCCGGACGGTTAGTGGCGTTCGGTGAATGGCAACTGGACACCGTTGCCCGCCATTTGATTGATAACGAAGGCATGATAGTGGCGCTAAGCGGGGCGGAATACCGGCTATTACGCGTGTTCCTTGACCACCCCCAGCGCGTGCTGACGCGGGATCAACTGTTGAATCTGACCCAGGGACGCGATGCCGAGCTGTTTGAACGCTCAATCGATCTTCTGGTCAGCCGTGTGCGACAGCGTCTTAACGAAGACGCCCGGACTCCGGCCTACATCAAAACCGTACGCAGCGAAGGTTACGTCTTTACGATGCCGGTCACCATCAAAGAGGCCAATGAATGAGACTCTGGCCGCGTTCGTTACTTGCGCGTCTGTTGATCATTGTCCTGGCGGGGCTTTTGCTGGCCAACTCGCTCAGTCTGACGCTGGTTATGTATGAGCGAATGCGCAGTGCCCGCACCGTGATGCTCGGCAACCTGGAATACGATGTGGCGACCAGCGTGGCGATCCTCGACCGGCTGCCGGCGAACGAACGCGCGGCCTGGCTGCCCCGGCTCGAACGCGGCAATTATCGTTATATCCTGGGTGAGGGAGAGGCAGGTGCAGCCCCGCAGGATAAACGCTCTCAGGATGCGATCCGCACATTAACGGATACGCTTGCTGCCCAATACCCGCTGCGCTTCACGGCCGTTCCCGGGCCGGTTTCGCATATTCAGGCTCATCTGCAACTGCACGACGGCGCACCGCTCACGATCGACCTGATCCCGCGAATGCCACCGGTTGCCAGCTGGCTGCCGGTGGTGCTGGTTCTGCAACTGCTGCTTGTTGCATTGTGCTCATGGATTGCGGTACGCCAGGTGGTGCGGCCATTTTCGCTGTTCACCCGGGCGGTTGATACGCTCGATCCTTCGGCCAACACCCCGATGACGGAGCAGGGGCCGGTTGAAGTTCACCGGGCGGCGCACGCCTTTAATGCCATGCAATCCCGTATTCAGGCTTATCTGCGCGAGCGCACGCAAATTCTGGCCTCGATTTCACACGACCTCCAGACGCCAATCACCCGAATGAAGCTGCGCGTTGAAATGGCGGACCAACCTGAACTGCGTGATAAATTATTAAATGATTTAGATAATATGTCGCGCCTGGTACGGGAAGGTATTGCCTATGCCCGGTCATCAGAACCTCTGGAAGAAACCTCGTTAAAACTGGAGCTGAACGCCTGGATTAACAGCATCGTGTGCGACTACCAGGATATCGGTAAAAACGTGCAGTTCCAGGCAACAGACACACGCCTGCCGCTGACGACACGACCGCAGGCCTTGCGTCGTGTGATGACTAACTTGCTGGATAATGCGCTTAAGTTTGGCGATCGTGCAGTTATTACCCTTAATGACCGTGAACCTGAACATATTGTCATTCATATCAGTGATAACGGGCCCGGTATTCCTGAAGCCGAGCTGGAAGCCGTATTGCAGCCCTTTTACCGGGTCGAAACGTCGCGCAATCGCGATACCGGCGGCACCGGATTAGGGCTGGCTATTGCCGCGCAGCTAACCGCCCAGCTTAATGGCGCACTGCAACTGAACAACTGCACGGAAGGCGGGCTGGACGTTGTTATCACTTTACCCCGCAGTTAATTGTACGGCTTTGTATCAAACAGGGAGCGGGATACAGAGCCTCACAAAACGCGTTGTTTTGCACATCGTCCGAACACATCAACACGCTGAAATGTCCTCACTGCAACGTCGCAGATAATCTATCCTGTGAGGTCATTATGTTTCTGATTATCGCTTTTCTGGGCGGCATGATAAGCCTGCTCAGCCCATGTACGCTTCCCGTGATCCCGCTGCTGTTTGCCGGGTTTCAGGGACAACGTCGCCATCTTCTTGCGCTATTTACCGGTATGATCGTGATGTTCACTCTGGTTGCCATGCTGGTGACGGTAGCCAGCGAGTGGATTGTGAACGCCACCCTGGTTGGGCGCTGGGTCGCGCTGTTGGTTCTGGCGATTGCGGCTTTGGCGTTAATCTTCCCGCAGTTCGCCCAGCGTATTGCCGGGCCCGCGGTCAGCGCAGGGAATGCCCTGAATAACCGCAGCACGCGGACACGCGGAATGTTGTCTGCATTTCTGGCCGGGCTTGCGGTTGGCCTGCTTTGGTCGCCCTGCGCCGGGCCGATTCTGGGCGCGATATTCAGCATTAATATCGCCGGACATTCGTCCATTACGACCGGCGCGCTGCTGATTGCGTACGGCGGTGGGTGCGCTCTGATGCTGTCTCTGCTGGCAGCCGGAGGTCGCACGCTGATGGCGCCACTGAGAGCAAAATCGGCGCTGATGGCACGGTTACGCCAGGGGGCGGGCGTTGTGATGCTGGCGACAGTTGTGTTCAATGCCACAGGGCTTACTACGACATTAAAAGGGGCGAATGGCCTTGCCGACAGCCTGGAAAATTCGCTGCTGAACCTGACTAAACCTGCAACCGCGCAACCGAAATTACAGCCTGTAGTGCAGGAGACACCGCGTAGCGACCTGCCTTCGTTGAATGGCGGCACTGGCTGGATAAATGGCGCCCCGGTCACCCCTGAATCCTTAAAAGGGAAGGTGGTACTGATCGATTTCTGGACGTGGGATTGCATCAATTGCCAGCATACGCTGCCATATGTCCGTGACTGGGCGAACAAATACCAGTCTCAGGGCCTGGTGGTTATTGGGGTACACACGCCGGAATATCCCTGGGAGAAACCGCTCTCCTCGGTGAAAGATGCGGTGAATAAATGGCAGCTCCCGTACCGCGTTGTGGCGGACAACAACTACCAGATCTGGAACGCATTTGGGAACCAGTACTGGCCGGCACATTACTATTTCGATGCCAAAGGCCAGCTCCGTTATACCTCATTTGGCGAAGGAAATTATGACAAGCAAGAACAGGTGATTCAGCAACTGCTGAAAGAAGCCAGAACATAAAGTGATGGCGTGTCGTCTTAATATCTTTTTTTAAAGCGACACGCCTTAACAATATGTGCTTTTTAAATATTGGTTTTATTTTATTCATTCTTGGCGATTTGTGCGCTAATGATTTAATCGTTTTACATAGATTTACAACGATGGTAACTATATTGCCCTGCAACTGCTTTTGGCGTTGCAACAAATATAATAAGTGGCATATGACAGGGTATATAAAATGAAAATTAATCAACTGAGCGTGCTGATTGGCGCAGCGCTGCTCGCGACAACCGCACACGCAGCCGAAATTTATAATAAAGACGGTAATAAACTGGATCTGTATGGTTTAGTTTCTGCCGAACATTATTTCTCCGATAATGACAGCAGCGACTGGAATGGCGACCAGACCTACATGCGTCTTGGTTTCCGTGGTGAAACCCAGGTTAACGATCAAATCACCGGCTATGGCCAGTGGCAGATGCATATTAATGCTAACGGTGCAGAATCAGAAAGCAACAACCCACGTACTCGTTACGCGTTTGCTGGCCTGAAGGTGAAAGATTACGGCTCCATCGATTACGGCCGTAACAAGGGCGTGCTGTACGATTCTCTTGGTTATACCGACATGCAGCCTGAGTTCGATGGCATGACCTATGGCTCAGACCAGTTCATGTTTAGCCGTGCCAACGGCCTGCTGACCTACCGTAATACCGATTTCTTCGGTGCCGTAGATGGTCTGGATTTTGCTCTGCAATATCAGGGTAAAAATGACGGTGGCGGCGAACCTGGCGTGCGCGACGTGTTACGTCAGAATGGTGATGGTTTTGGCGCATCTATTACTTATGATATCGGCGCTGGTTTCAGCATTGCCGGTTCCATGATGAGTGCTGACCGCTCTAACGAGCAAAATAACACCAGCGGTATTATGGGGCAGGGTAAACGCGCGGAAGCTTATTCCGGTGCAATTAAATATGATGCCAATAATATCTATCTGGCCGCTATGTTTACCCAGGCATATAACGCATCACGCTTTGGTTCGCATTCCAGCGATAGCGCCTATGGTTATGCGAATAAATCGCAAATCATGGAATTTTACGCGGGTTATCAATTTGATTTCGGTCTGCAACCATTTGTGGCGTATGACGTCCTGAAAGGTAAAAACCTGGGCAAAGCAGCCACAGGAAATACTTATGGTGACGAAGATCTGATCAAATATGTTGATTTCGGTGCAACGTATAACTTCAACAAAAACATTAATGTATTTGTTGATTATATGGTTAACCTCGTCGATGAAGATAAATTTACCCGTGAAGCCGGGATCAACACCGACGATGTTGTTGCTGTAGGCGTCGTTTATCAGTTCTGATAAACGCCTCAGGGCACACGTTTAGCGACAATAAACAGTCGCGGAAAAGCCAGCAGTATCTGCCCGTTCTCCTGGAGCGGATACTGCTCTTCCAGCAGCTGATGGTAACGCTTCAGGAAATTCTTCTGCTCACTCTCGTTTAACTCCTGCAACCACGGACGCAACCCGGTGGCGCTCACCCAGTCAATAATCGCCTGGTGCGAACTCATTTTGTGAAAGTAGGTTGTACGCCAGATATCCACCTCACACCCGGCATCGCTCAAAATATCGTAATACGCATGTACACCCGGTAAGGGTTCACGGCCACGGTCAGGGTAACCTTGTTCGTACGCCACTTCGCGCATCGAGACGTGCGTCGGCTCAAGCCAGTTGTCAGGCATCTGAATCGCCAGGACACCGTTTAAACGCAGTAGCGAAACAAGATGCGGTAACAGTGTGTAATGGTCAGGGATCCACTGCAAAGAGGCATTGGCGTAAATCAGGTTAAGTGGATGACCGGGTTTGTATTGGCGGATATCGGATTCAACAAAATGACACTCTGGCAGCGCATTACGTGCTTCTTCCAGCATTGCTGGCGAATTATCCACGCCGGTAATGTCGGCCGTGGGCCAGCGTTGTTTTAACAGCGCCGTGCTATTGCCCGGCCCGCAACCGAGATCAACGATTGCCGTGACATCGTCAAGGGGGACTCTGGCGAGCAGCTCAGCGGCGGGGCGTGTGCGTTCTGCTCCGTATTGCAGATAAAGCGAAGGGTTCCAGTCGGCCATTTGTGCATCTCCTGTTTTATTCTTCAGCAAGAATAGCATAGGCAGATACCTGCGCGGCGGCAGGTATCTGTCGATCGCGATGTTATAAAATGCCTTTCAGGGCAATGTGGTAGAGCAGCATAATGGTTTTACCATCGACGATAAGCCCGGTTTCGATTCCGTGTAACGCCTCTTCAAGCGTCAGCTCCAGCACTTCGATATCTTCACCTTCTGCCTTTATACCGCCACCAGCACTTGCCCGGTCGCGGGGCTGATACTCAGCAAGATAGAAATAGAGTTTTTCAGTAACTGAGCCCGGGCTCATGTACGCCTCGAAAATCTTCTGCACGCTGGATACACGAAAGCCGGTCTCTTCCTCTGCTTCGGCTTTGATTCTGCTTTCAGGATCCATGTTGTCCAGAAGCCCTGCCGCAGATTCAATCAGATAGCCATTATGTCCGTTGATAAACACCGGGAAGCGGAACTGGCGGGTCAGGATCACCGTTTTTTTATCGCGGTTGTAGAGCAGGATCGTGGCGCCATTTCCCCGGTCATAGACTTCGCGCTGCTGTCTTTGCCATTCACCGTCGTGGCGTTGCAGGTCAAATGTGTATTTTTTCAGGATGTACCAGTTATCGGACAACGTTTTTGTTTCGATAATGCGTATTTCTGCATGTTTGGTCTGCACGATTGTATCTCCTCGCGTTGAGCTGTTATCATAATCAGCATAAACGCGCATTTTCAAGATAAAACGTGCAACATCAGGAAAAAGACGATGCTAACCAGCCAGCGAAAGCAATTGATCCTTGAAAAACTCGGTGCGGAGGGACAGGTTCTCTCAAGGGAACTGAGCCTCCATTTTGATGTATCCGAAGATACCATCCGCCGCGACCTGCGCGAGCTGGCCGCAGAAGGGCGCCTGCAACGTGTTCACGGTGGTGCATTGCCATCTTCCACCGCGATTGCGCCGTTTGCTGAACGTAAGACACTGAAAATTGACTCTAAAAAGAGTGTCGCCCGAAAAGGGGCACAGTTGATTTCGTCGGGGCAAGTGGTGATTGTGGATGGCGGAACAACCACCGCGGAACTGCTGACTTTTTTACCGCAGGATCTGCGCATTACCGTGGTGACACATAGCCCGGGAATTGCGCTGGGTCTGGTCGATCATCCATGTATTGAGGTTATTCTGATTGGCGGGCGCCTGTATAAGCACTCGATTGTTACCGTGGGTGCCGCAGCCATTGAGGGCATTGGTAACATTCATGCCGATCTGTTCTTTATGGGCGTCACCGGTATTCACCCGGAAGCTGGCCTGACGACGGGCGATTATGAAGAAGCGTGCATCAAACGTGCATTTTCCGGCAGAGCGGCAGAAACCATCGTTCTGGCTTCGCCCGAGAAAATTAATACCGCATCGTCTTTTGTGATTGGCGACCTGTCGCTTATCAACACCGTCGTGGTGGAAAGCGACACCGATAAGGCCTGGATGAAGGCAGTCAGGGAAAAGGGCGTTTCCGTGATTACGACGGCTAATCCTGATAACGAATGATGTTGAATCCTTCCTGTTCTTCCGGGGCGACAAAGTAACGGGTGATCAGGTCGAATTGCTCATCGGTGGCCGCAAAATCATGCTCGCCAGAGGCATTTCTGGCGCGCAGCCGCGCTTTACAGATATCGTCTGCCACATCCAGAAAATGCAGCTGATGTGGAGCCCCGGATTCACGGATAACCGTCATCATCCACTGGCGGTTAGCCACCGTGTTTGCCGGGAAATCGAGCACCACTGAGACTTCCGCCTTCAGTAACGCCACAAGATGCGGAGTGAGTGCCAGGCGTAATTTCCCCGCGCAACGGACATAGTCTGCCACGCTTGTCATCTGGTCGGCATAAAGCGCCGCAAGCCAGGTGTCCTCACTTATCACCACCGTACCAGGCGTTTCGCTCAGGCTCGCGGCCAGCGTGGATTTTCCACTGGCGATTTTCCCGCAAAGAAGATGCAGTGTTGGCATAATATGCTCCGCTATGGACATGAAAATTCAGGATAGCGTGACTACGCTTAGGTGGAAACTGCCAAAAACGGTGAGCAGATTTTACGCTTAAGGAACAGACCATGTTTCAGAAGATGTGTGTAGCAACCCTGGCTTGTTTTGCCGTGGTGAGTTGCTCGTCTCAGGGGTATCTCTCCCCCCAGGAAAAGAAATACCAGCGGGTTGATACGGCTGCGCATCAGTGTTCGGAAGAGGTCAAAGAGAAAACGATCGACCTGGTGGCTAAGGGGAAATCAACCCACAGTCGCTGGACGACAGTGAAATATGCTCTTCCGCCGGATGAGGAATTCACCACCCAGCGGGTACGCGTTGTTGAATACAGAACATCCACAATTTTAGATAACGGCGACCCGGGGCGAGCATGGAAGGCGTGTATGCACAGTAAAGATGCTCTGGTGCCTGAACTCGCTTTCTGACCGGGCCTCGTGTTCACCGTTCCTTTCTTTGAAATCATTTCCGTATTTTTGCCAGCTTTCACCGTGGGGTGTCGGTGACAAAAAGGTTATGCCTGTGGCGGCTACGTATACTCATGATTTTTATCCGAATCAGGAAAGAACATGACGGAACGTAATGTGTGTGATTTTGGGGCAGATCCCAGCGGGCGACAGGTATCAACGGCCGCCATTCAGCGGGCAATTGCCGAGACGGGCCATAATGATACTCTGGTGATCCCGGCAGGCCGTTTCCTTACCGGATCCCTTTTCCTGAAAAGTGGGATGACCCTACGCCTGGAGGCTGGCGCCCAGCTTCTTGGTAGTCAGAGTCTGGATGACTATCCGCTGATTGATACCAGAGTGGCGGGCATTGATATGCGCTGGCCGGCGGCGATTATCAATATTTTTGATTGCCATGATGTCAGTATCACCGGCGGCGGCACCATCGACGGGCAGGGGCTTGTCTGGTGGCAACGCTTCTGGGGAGATGACGAGCGCAGTGGCATGTTGGGCGATTACAGCGCCAGAGGCCTGCGCTGGGTGGTGGATTATGACTGCCAGCGACCGCGCAATATTCTGGTGTATGAAAGCGAGCGCATCGCGCTGCGTGACTTCACCAGCCGCGAGTCGGGCTTCTGGAATGTGCATCTCTGCTATTCACGGCATATTACGCTCGACAGCGTTCAGATTAGTAATTCTGCAGGTCCAAGCACCGACGGTATTGATATCGATTCCTGCGAAAAGGTACGGGTGGAGCGCTGTGTCGTCTCCTGTAATGACGACAATATTTGTATCAAAGCGGGCCGGGGACAGGAGGCGGCGTCAAAAGCCCGCAGCGCACGGGATATTGTCATTCGTGACTGTACGCTGAACAGTGGTTCCGGTATTACCCTTGGCAGTGAAACCTCTGGCGGGATTGAACGGGTGTTGATTGAACATAATCGCTTTAATGGCACGGGCGTGGGGTTTCGCATTAAGTCTGCCCGTAACCGCGGCGGCTTTATTCGCGATATCAAGGTTCGCCATTTGCAACTCGTGGATGTGCGTTTCCCGGTGATGATCCAGCTGAACTGGTTTGCACAATACAGTTATGGCGAGCGAGGGGATCTTACGGATAAACCCGACCACTGGCGCAAACTGGCGGACGATGTTCAGGGGGAGGCTGGCCTGACTCACGTCAGCAATCTGACACTGGAGAATATCTCTGCGCGCCGCTCAGAAAGTAGCGTGTTTTCCCGCGCCTTCTTTATTGAGGGCTATCCCGACCGTCCAGTCTCGGCGTTAACGCTGGCATCCGTTGTGATAGACGCCAGTGAGTTCGGCAAAATATCCGGAGTGAATGGCCTGGTTTTACATGATGTGCAGGTAACGGCCACAGACACCACGCAGGATGTTAACGACACTTATGAACGATAACCACGACCTCTTTGATTGTATCAAACGGCAAAGTGAGAAGAGCGGGTTGTTTTATCCCCGATAAGGGATAAAAACCGTGCTATCCCTTGAAGGGGATAAAATATTGACAATATCCCTTGCAAGGGATAATACTGGCAATATCCCTTCAAGGGGATAAACCACGGGCGTGAACAGATGAAACCACCAATGATTTATAGTCCTGTCCAGCTGGCGAATACCATGAGACTGGTGCGTCAGAAAAATAACTGGACGCAAAGCGACCTGGCCAAAAGAATCGGCATTAAGCAGGCCACCATCTCGAATTTTGAAAACAACCCGGATAACACCACGCTGACAACGTTCTTCAGGATCTTGCAATCCCTTGGAATGACTATGGCGTTGTATGAAAAAGACGATGCGGCGTCGGGGTCAGACAATAACATCCAACAGGGCCTGGACTGGTAATGCCAAAATTAGTGACGTGGATGAATAACGAACGGGTCGGCGAACTGACAAAACTGACCAACGGGGCACATACGTTTAAATACGCCAATGAATGGCTACTGAACCGGTATGCCCGGCCATTGTCGTTATCGCTTCCGCTACAATATGGCGAAATTACCTCCGATGCGGTGTTCAATTTCTTCGACAACTTGCTGCCGGATAGCCCGGCGGTCAGGGATCGTATTGTTAAGCGCTACCATGCACGTTCCAGGCAACCCTTTGATTTACTGGCAGAGGTAGGGCGTGACAGCGTCGGCGCGGTGACGTTATTACCCGCTAATGAAAACAGCACGACACCGGAAATGACGTGGGAGACACTGAGCGAAGAGAAGCTCGAGAAGGTGCTCACGGCTTATCAGTCAGACATTCCGCTGGGGATGATCAATGAGGAAAATGATTTCCGCATTTCCGTTGCTGGCGCTCAGGAAAAAACGGCACTCCTTAAAGCCGGTGACGACTGGTGTATTCCGAAAGGTATCACACCCACCACCCATATCATCAAGCTGCCGATTGGCGAGATAAAACAGCCCAATGCCACGCTGGATTTGAGCGATAGTGTGGATAATGAATACTTCTGTTTGCAGCTGGCCAGAGCGCTGGGAATTGACGTGCCGAATGCGGAAATCATCAGAGCGGGCAGGGTGCGGGCACTTGCCGTCGAGCGTTTTGACCGCCGATGGAACGCAAGCCGATCTGTTTTATTGCGCTTACCGCAGGAAGATATGTGCCAGACTTTTGGGCTTCCTTCGTCCGTGAAGTATGAGTCTGATGGCGGCCCCGGTATTCCACATATCATGGCATTTTTACTGGGTTCCAGCGAAGCGCTTACCGATCGTTATAATTTCATGAAATTCCAGCTATTTCAGTGGATAACAGGCGCAACCGATGGACATGCCAAGAACTTCTCAATATTCATCCAGCCTGGCGGAAGCTATCGACTGACCCCGTTCTACGACATCATTTCAGCGTTTCCTGTGCTGGGCGGTGCCGGGATCCACATCAGCGATCTGAAACTGGCCATGAGCCTGAATGCCTCAAAAGGCCGTAAAAACGATATCGACAAGATCTATCCGAGACACTTTATGGCAACAGCCAGGGCCGTCAGGTTTCCTGAAAACCAGATGACCGAGATTATGCAGGAATTTATCAACCATGTGCCGCAGGCACTGGATGCAGTGATGAAGTCTTTACCCACGGACTTTTCGCAAAAGGTCGCGACCTCGATATCCAAAAACGTGCTCAGGCTGCACAGCCGGCTCAGTAAAAGTGCAGGGGGCTGAACCAGCAACCTGCCTGAAAATACAGGCAGGTTTGCGCCTATCTTCAGGCCTGAGGAATGCTGTCGAGGGATGTGTACACCGCTAACTAATGTTATTTCGTTCATTTATCCACCTCAATATGCGCAATAGTCACCACATTTTGCTGAGATTGCTTCATGATCGGGGAAACGCGCAGGCTGATTTCGGCACTGTCACTGGCATGTAATTTATACTGATTAATCCCGTATGGCGGTGTCAGACCTTGTAGCCAACTGTCATGCACAAACATAATTGGGTCGTCTTTATTTTGCTGCATAATGTTAGCAATGCCTCGAAGGACTTCTTCCGCCAGCGCAGTCGCCACCATGGCGGTTGGGTTAGCGGTGAGTCGGGCTACGACGTTGGCGGCAGTTGCACTGGTGTTGATGACTTCTTCAAGCTGCTTTCCGGCATCCTGAATATCCGCATCGGAGTCCAGTAGCATGATGCTCATAGCGAGAAATTCCCCTGGGTTTTCAGGGCCGTAAAGCAGCAAGGCGTTATCAGGAGTAATTATCTGTTGGTAGACTTTGGCACCGGGGAAAGCGAAATGGCTGGCATTCATCCGGATTGCGTTGTCTTTTTTATCCGTCGCAATCACCACAATGTAGGGATCAAGATGGTTGCCAAAATCAAACGGTTTGCGTACCCGTAAGGTTGTCATGAATACAGCAATATTATCTTCCTGAGGATTGAACATAGAGATACCTCGGCAAGCTGATAAGCGTGAAAGGACAATACCTTTGAGTATTTTCTTTTTTGTTCAGGTTTCGATAACACAAAAGCATGAAGCAATCAGGGCCTTGTAATCTAAACCACGGTAAATGACGATGACTGATATCAGGTCGGATAAACACTGGATTCTTCCTGACCTCATGCCAGTGCGCATAATGTATATTATGTTAAATGAAATATTACCAACCGTACTGTACAACTCCTGAGCCATACCCTACCGTTTTTGCTATCTGAACAGCTCCGATTTTCATTCTTACTCCATAAGATGCGGTTCTGGTGATTCACAACCATGAGTGACCAACAAAAACTTTCTCATCGCTGAGAGCGCTTATATTTAATACGCCATTTCATTGCCGCTTTCCCAGCTTTCTTGTAACCTTTTATCGTTCATCCCTACCCGTATATATGAGACAACATGACTGCACACACCTCTAAAGACCCTTTGCATGGCGTAACGCTAGAAATGCAAGTCAATGCACTGGTTGCCCGCTACGGCTGGAATGAGTTGAGCAAAATCATCAACATCAACTGTTTTAAAAACGATCCAAGTGTCAAATCGAGTTTAAAATTTCTGCGCAGAACGCCCTGGGCGCGCGCAGAAGTTGAAGCCCTGTATCTCGATTCTCTCAGTGATGATGCCACCGAAGAACCGGATGTTCTCGCCTTTAACCCTTGGGCAAATAGTCGGATTACTAAGAGCTAAAACGTAAATGTCGCTACACGTAAAACGGATTGGTGCGCTTATTGGCTGCGCACTTTTACTTGTTAGTTGCTCCTCAAAACCACCAAAATCGCTCGTGACTCCCCTTCCTCCGGTGAGTAAACCGGGTCAGCAGGCAAACGAGCCGATGCGCGGCATCTGGCTGGCCACCGTTTCACGTCTGGACTGGCCGCCGGTGGCATCGGTAAATGTCAGCAGCGCAGACCGACGCATTGATATGCAAAAGCAGGCGCTCAAAGACAAGCTGGATAAGCTGAAAAGCCTCGGTATCAACACGGTGTTTTTCCAGGTTAAACCTGACAGCACTGCGCTTTGGGCATCTAAAATCCTCCCCTGGTCCGATATGATGACCGGTAATATTGGCGAATACCCCGGTTACGATCCGCTGCAATTTATGCTTGATGAAGCGCATAAACGCGGAATGAAAGTCCACGCCTGGTTTAACCCGTACCGGGTTTCAACCAACACCAAACCGTCTACCATCGCTGCACTCAACAGAACGTCATCACAAAGCCCCGCGAGCGTGTTTGTGCTGCATCCTGACTGGATCCGGACGGCCGGCGATCGCTTTGTGCTCGACCCGGGCATCCCGGCGGTGCGCGACTGGATAACTGCGGTGGTGGCTGAAGTTGTCGCAAACTACGCGATAGACGGCGTGCAATTCGATGACTATTTCTACACCGAAACACCGGGTTCCGCGCTGAATGACAGCCAGACCTTCCGGCAATATGGCCAGGGTTTTGCTTCCAAAGCAGACTGGCGCAGACACAATACGCAGCAGTTGATTGCGCAGGTGTCTAAAGCCATCAAACAGCAGAAACCTGATGTCGCGTTTGGCGTTAGCCCTGCCGGGGTGTGGCGTAACCGTTCGTTCGATCCGGCGGGTTCAGACACCCGTGGGGCCGCCGCTTATGATGAGTCTTACGCTGACACCCGTCTTTGGGTGCAGCAAGGTTTGCTGGATTACATCGCGCCACAGATTTACTGGCCGTTCTCCCGCAGCGCGGCACGCTATGATGTGCTGACGAAATGGTGGGCTGAGGTCGTCAAACCTACCCATACGCGTCTGTACATCGGTATCGCATTCTATAAAGTGGGCGAACCATCCAGAAATGAGCCGGACTGGACGGTGAATGGCGGTGTACCGGAGCTGAAAAAACAGCTCGATTTGAACGAGTCTTTGCCTAACGTCAGCGGTACGATCCTCTTCAGGGAGGATTATCTCAACCAGCCTCAGACCCAGGACGCGGTCAGCTACCTCAGAACCCGCTGGGGAAGTTAATCCATCAGGCAGAAACCGGGGGTTTCTGCCTGTTTACCTGCACTCACCAAATATCTAAAAAACAAGACCGGCAGTTGGGTTACTGGGGTTTCGGCCCAAACATCTCCAGCAGTTGTTTTTCGTCTGGCATCCCGACCACTTGCTGAAGCTCATTTTTTGCATTCAGATAATAAATGGCTGGCGTGGCATTGGCCCCCAGCGAGTCCATAAGCTTCTGATGCTGTTGCAGGATATTAAAGGTCGCGTGCGAGGTATCGCCTTGTGTTTTCGGCAGCGTTTTACCTCCGGAAAGCTCATAGTCCCGCCAGGCGCTGACAGGATCTTCCGCATTGAGAATGGCGGAGGCATTACGCCCACTGTTCGGATTGAGAAACGCCACCAGCAGTGTATTCAGCTGGACCTTGCCCGCTTTCACCCAGGGCTGAGCCTCGGACCAGAACGCCTTGCAATACGGACAGAACGGATCGGCAAAGACGAACACCTTACGCGGGGCGGTATCGGCGCCCTCTTTCAGCGGATGCGCCGCGTTGAGCGTTTTCCACATCTCTTTGCCCAGCGGAATGTAGATTTCCTTCTGGAAGTATTCTTCACTCAGATTTTTTCCTTTATCATCATAAAGATAACCAGAGATCACATGCTTACCGTCCGGCGTTAAAAAAAGCGTGACGCCCATGTCCTGATATTGCCCCAGCCAGCCGGGTGCCCCGCCAGGTGCATCTATTTTATTAATGATTTTAATACCTTGCTGCTCACTGAAGTTCTTCACCACGTCAGGAACGGCATCTGTTGCGTGTGCCAGCCCGGAAATCGCCAGCACTGAAAGTAACAGTAATTTCTTCATTCTCATCTCCGGCTTTATCGGGGGCCGCCGTAGACCCCTTTAGCTTAGGGTTATCCAGCGCGTACTGTTCCGTAAAAGTGCGACGGAATCAACCCACCATAATGGAAGTGTGAGGTTGAAATTGAAAGAAATTTTATAGCAGCGCCTGCCCGGCGAAATGACCAATGCCTATCGATACCGCCATTGCCATGGCGCTCCAGAAGGTAATACGGATGATGGGTTTGACGGGAGACGCTTTACTGACAATCGAAGAAATATAGCCAAGTGCTGCCAGTGAAAAAAGGGTGGAAAGAATAATAGACAAATAAACCAGCTTTGCCGGAGCAAGCCATGCCACAATTACCGGCAGCACCGCACCGGCGGAAAAACTCAGTGCTGAAAAGAGCGCGGCCTGAAGCGGTTGGGCGGCATTTGTCCCGGTCAGCCCGAGCTCTTCCCGGGCATGAGCATCCAGCGCATCTTTTACCATGAGCTGCTCCGCAACCTGGCGGGCGAGCCCTGGCTCCAGACCACGTTGTATATACAGTGCGGTCAGCTCCTGCACTTCTCCGTGATAATCAGTTTCCAGCTCCCTTCTTTCCTGCGCGAGTGCTGCGTCCTCTGTGTCTGACTGCGATGACACTGAAACATATTCCCCGGTGGCCATCGACATCGCGCCTGCAACCAGGCCTGCTACCCCGGCCAGTAAAACCCCGGAGGGGGCCGTATTTGCCGACGCGACGCCCAGAACCAGACTCGCCGTCGACACAATGCCGTCATTGGCCCCCAGAACAGCAGCCCTTAGCCATCCAACGCTTTCGATACTGTGTCGTTCAGGATGCATATTTCTGGTTTCCTGTATTCAGGCAAAGTGCACTGCGGATAGTTGAAAATGATTGAATAAGTATAATCAACATAGACGCTTTACCCGGTAACAGAATTTTTCCTTTGGCTGCGAACAGTGAGAAATATATGAATCAGCCCCATCGCACCGTGCGCCCAGAAATAAGTCTCAATAAATACCGTCAGGAATTTATGAAAATGCAGCACGCTTTCTGCCAGCGCTGATGACGGCCCGTAAAAGGAATTAAGTGCAAACCAGAGTCCACCACATAGGGCAACGCCCAGCAGTGCCAGCACGCCAAGCCCCTGAATTAAGGCCGCAATCCCGCCAGCATGAGCTTCAGGAAGACGGAATAAAAAAAGCACCTTAACGTCTTCAATTACTCCTTTAAAATCAAGGGCCAGCCAGGCGAAATAGTAACGAAACCCTCGCTGCTTCAGCATCCAGCCCAGCATAATGATACCAAGAACAATCAGCGCCAGACCGGATATAACATGGAACCATGTGACGATACCGGTCAGTGAAAAACCGCTCAGCGCCTCGCTTTCGGTTAGGTTTGAATTCACTATCTGGAACAAAACCAATATGGCCACAATAATATGTAGCACCCGGAAAAAAGGCGTGTCCTGGTGCGGAAGTGCATTGCGTAATTGTTCGTTCATCATTCAGCCATTCTGTCAGGGATTAACCTTGTCAGTATTGCGCCTATTAATTAACGAAACCTTAACGTCTGAACGCCGTAAATAACGAAATAACGATCCATTTTCTCTGACGCATTCACTCCCCAGTCAGGGCATCATAAATATCCCGCAGCCGGGTACGCAGATACTGCATGGCTTTATGTTTGCGGGATAAAAGCGTCTGTACGCTGACCCCCGACTCCTCCGCTAGCGCTTTCATGCTATAGCCCTGAAGCTCCGTTTTTTCGAATACTTCTCGCTGAAGCGGCGGCAGTTCAGACAATGCCTGCCCAAGTTCTTCCCACAGCAGCATTTTTAGGTACTCCTCTTCCGGTGTATTCGGCACGCCAAAGAGCGTTTCTGCAATCTCATCTTCGGCGAAATCCCCGTCGTCATCGGCCGTGAAATAGCCGGAAAGTGGTAATTCCCGTTTCTTGCGCGCCCTGTCGGTCATTTCATTGCGCGCCGCACGAAACATCCATGCGGCGACGTTCTCGACCGGCTGTTCAACGTTCATCAGCTGGTAAGTCACTTCCTGCACAATATCGTCGGCATCATCACGTACGGTACTTCGCCCGCGAATAAAGGCTTTCAATCGGGCACGACAGGCATTGAGCGCCGACACCAGCATTGATTCGCCTGCCATCCCGGTTTTCATCTCACTCACTCGGCTTCCGGCGCTTTTGCCGCGCTGTCATCTCGTTTGTCTTCACGATGCCCGCGCCAGCCGCAGTGGCCGTGGCGGCCAAAACCGTCGCGACGTTGCTGGATAAAGGCTTCACGCTGCTCAGGCGTCATTTTCATCCAGCGCTCGTGCATCCGGCGATGCGCACCAAACATCCCCGGGCGAAAACCAAGGCCACCAAACAGAATACGGCACAGAACCAGTAATCCCAGCGCCTGCCAGAATCCAATGGTTTTAACACCCAGAATGGCTGGCAGAAGCGCGTTCCACAGGGACATCACCAGCAGGCCAAGCACCACAAACAGCACCGCGCCAATCACCAGGGCTTTGCCCATACGATGACGACCAAAACCGCGCCCGTGGCCTCTTGTGTGCATATCAAAATCTCTCATTGTTTTTACCTCATTACAGTAACTGATTATGGCTTGTGATGAGGTAGACGAATCAGCGAGAAGAATATTGCTAAAAAAATGGAAAAAATATCTGAGGGTGTGTTCAGGGGGATTGCTCCCCCCGACAGGAGAGTTACGCCCGCGCAGGCAGGCTAAAGCTTGAAATGCTGTGTGACAGATGTTGCGCTTGTTCTTCCAGAGACGCCGCCGCGGCGGCGGATTCCTGTACCAGCGCGGCGTTTTGCTGCGTGACGCCATCCATCTCGGTCACGGCCTGGCCCACCTGGCCAATACCCCGGCTCTGCTCTTCAGAAGCCACGGAGATCTGCTCCATCAGCGTATTCACTTTATTCACCGACGTGATAATCGAGTCGATCACTTCACCTGAGCGGTTCACCAGCTCTGCGCCATTTTTGACGCTGGCAACTGACTGGGCAATCAAGCTTTCGATATCCTTCGCGGCAACCGCGCTCTTCTGGGCAAGCGTACGGACTTCACTGGCGACAACCGCAAATCCACGCCCCTGCGTTCCGGCGCGCGCCGCTTCAACCGCCGCATTCAGCGCCAGGATGTTGGTCTGGAAAGCGATGCTGTTAATGACGCTGGTAATATCTTCAATACGTTTTGAATTGGCCGCGATGGTGTTCATCGTTTCGATAACTTCACGCGTGACGGCTTCGCCGGTATGGGCGTTTTTCACCGCGTCCTGCACCAGCTTGCCTGCCTGATTGACGTTTTCAGTGTTATTGGCCACGGTCGCGCTCAGCTCTTCCATGCTGGCAGCGGTCTGGGTCAGGGCGGAAGCTTGCTGTTCGGTACGTGAAGCCAGGTCGATATTCCCGGAGGCAATTTCCTGCGCGGCATGGGTTACCGTATGGCTGGCATCGCGAACCTGAGAGATGGTATCAAGCAGCGCGAGACGCATCTGCTCCATCGAGCCCATCAGGTTGTCGATCTCATTGCTGGAGTTGGCTTTCACCGGCACAGGCTGAGTCAGCTCCCCGGCGGCAATCTGGCTACAGTGCTCGCGGGCCAGGTTTACTGGGGCAAAAATAACGCGTTTCATCAGCAGGCTGACCGCAATAATTACCGCCACAAACAGAATAGCAAACGTGGCGATAAGCCATAGACCCGAAACAAAATTGCTGCGCGCATCTTCGTTCAGGTTTTTGGCGTATTTCTGGTGAACCGACAGCACCTGATCGAGCACAATTTCGTATTTACGGTCGAGCTGAGAAACCGCAGTGATGAGTGCATTGAATTTCGGCACATCATGCGCTTGTGCGGCGTTAATCAGCGGCTCCAGCCCCTGATTACGATAGTTTTGCCAGGCATCCTGATACGCGCTGACCAGCGGGGCTTCATCTTGCAGACGCGGTGCAGCCATAAAGGCGGCAAAGGCGCTATCGGCTTTTTCCAGCGCCGCTTTAACAGAGGACAGCTTCTCAGCCTGATCGGCTGAATCCCCTGCTTCCACCATTTTCACGTACTCCATAACCCTTACGCGCAACGTACGGCTATGGTTGATGGGGTCAATAATGGATAACACGACCTGGATTTCTTTGTTCACATCATCCAGCGAGTTATTACTTTTAATGATGAGCCCGACGCTGGTGAACGTGCTGGCAACAAAGAAAAACAGCAAGGAGAACAGGATTATGAGGGACGATTTTTTCAACGACATGGACAGATACCTTAGGGATAGAGATTACCTATGGTTATCGGCTTTTTCATAACATTATTTAATTAAAATTATTGCATTATTAACTAAAGTCACCACATCGCCACTCTGTTTAATATCAATTATTTAGTGATAATTTCGTGCGGAAAAAGCATTTATTTTAGTGACCGAAATTAATCTGTTTGTTAGCTAAGAAATTAGCAGGCAACCCGCGGCCAGTGAATATCGCCGACACCATTAAGCTGTGGTCGCGCAAACAAGAATCCCTGGAAACGACGGATACCGGCTGACTCAAGCCAGCACCACTCTTCTATCTTCTCAATCCCTTCCGCCACCAGCGAAATTTCCATGTCGGTACAGCAACTGACAATCGATTTTACAATCGCCTGTTTCGGCCCGCTTAAATGAATATTGCTGACGATCTCCCGGTCAATCTTGATCTTGTCCGGCTGGAACCGGGTCAACAGAGAAAGCCCGGCATAGCCGGAGCCAAAATCATCAATTGCCAGGCCAATACCTTCGGCACGCAGCTGTTTAATGGCACTGTTAAACTGATTAAAGCCGGAGATCATCTCATTTTCCGTGACCTCGATAACCACCTGCTCGGGCTGGAGTCCGTGAAGCTTGATTTGATCCACCAAAAACTCCACCGCACCAGGGACATTCACCAGCGACATAGGCAGAAGGTTAACCGCGATTTTATGGCCACCAATGCCAATTTTTTCGGCCAGCGCGAACGCATACGCCTTGGTCTGAAGGTCCACTTCATAGACTTTATCCTGATCGAGAGCCCTGAAGAAATGCTCGGGGCTACCGCCGTCATTGCTGCGGATCAGGGCTTCAAGTGAGGAGATTTTACCTTCGCCGGGTTCGACAATGGGTTGCAACGCAAACTGGCAAAACTGATTCGCTATCGGCACGCCTACACTTTCGCTAAAACGGGTTTTTTCTTTTGCCAGCGTCCATTTATCGGCAGTTAACGCAGCGCCTGAATGCGAGGTTTTTTTCCGGGTAATAAACGACTGGATAAATTTAAACACCCGATCATCAGATGCCAGATAACTTTCCAGTTTGCTGTAATGCAGGACCGATTCCAGCACGGCACTGGGGGATTCAATACGCAGGTCAAAAAGCAACATACCGACATTTTCGAAGCGTCTGCGCGGGCCGTAGTCCCGCATCAGCTCAACCACATCATTGTGTCGTTTATCGTCACGGATCCGATGAAACAGCTTAACGACGTTCTCTTCAGCGCCTTCCAGAATTTGCAGAATGTCATGTCCGTTGAACAGCAAAATCCCGGTGATGTTCAGCAACGCATTGCGATGTCTGGCTTTCTTGACCAGAGCGCTAAGCTGAATAGATTTACAGGATGAATTTAACTGGCTTCGATAAATGAGTGTAGTAAGCACAGAAACTGTTCCCGATGTAATTTTTACGTCTGTAACCTCTTGTTTAGCATACTTTCTCAATGCCGACTAATTATATTGCTTCTATAAATTGTTTTAAGATTTTCCTGGTTAAACATAAGTTAAATTAATTAAATTGTTGCTTATTTCGTCACCTACTAAGTCCGGGTTACTTTGTCTCTCCCCCACCAATACGCCTGTCGATCCGCTCCTGCATATAGTCATAAAAAGGATTCGATGTGACACGCATCAGCGTATCTTTACCAACGCTCAGTACTGATGTCTCACCCCACAGCGAAACGGTTCCCAGACTGACACCATACTGATTTTTCACCTTCGGACGGCTGCCATACAGCGAGTCATCGGGCGGGAATGGCACCGCGATATGCGACAGCGAATACACATCCTGCGGATACGGCGTGTTCAAGGGGATAACCTGTGTCTCAATACTCCCGGCAGGCGTGGTTCTGGCGATGGTGTCGAACGTATGGGCGTTGGCGTTGGTAATAACGGTGACACTGTAACGCCTAACGGCAGCGGGCAGCAGCTCAGAGACAGCCGTCCATGACGATGCCCTGAACAGCGGGCGGAAAATAGCGGCCTGATTGATATCAAACATCACCAGCTCGCTGCCGTTTTCTGGGAGCTGGTCGAACAACTCGGTGACCACAGCCCGGGTACTTACCGTTGAATCCATCACTGACTGAAATGCCATAACGGGCGGTAACGCGGCTAGCCTGTTTTCTCTTGCATCGCGGCTGAGCTGTTGTTGCAGCGCCTGGGTCAGTAACCAGGACTGACGTGCGGCGTTAACCGGGAACGAATTGTATTTATAGGGGTTATACTCCGGGGCGATATTCAGCCATGCTGCTTTTGCAAATGCCGGGAGCATCGCGGGTAAACCGGCAAACCCGGCAAAACGCGCAAACGCTGTGACGCCAATCATCGGGGAAAGTAATACCAGTTGCTGCGGTTTGCGAAGCTGCGGGGAATCCAGGCTATCGAGCGCATATTTCATGGCCAGCGCCCCGCCGTTGGAATAGCCCACCAGATGCAGCGGCACGTTATCACCCGCCAGACGTGTCGCTTCTCTCACCGCAAGCCGTGTCACGGCAAGCCAGGTTTCCCAGTCGACATCGGTGAGTGAGCCCGGTGCCGTTCCGTGCCCGGGCAGGCGTGGGGCAACCGCCACAAATCCCCGCTGCTGATAATCAACCGCAAGATGCCGGACGCTATACGGCGAATCCGTCAGCCCATGCAGCAGCACTACCGCCCCGCGCGGCTTCCCGGCGGGCATCAGAACAAACGAACGGTTAGCGTCAGGCGAAAACTGATCGGGCCACACCAGGCTGTGACGATAAAAACGGTTAAGCGGCGTACGTTCGCTCACCTCGGTTTTGTCCGTCACCTGACTGCGCAGGTCACTAAAAATGGCGTTTTCCCGGGTGAGGTATTGCGCAAAGCTGGCGCGGTCAATCTCTGCGACCGACATCTCATCTGCGGTCCAGGTATGCCATACATGCAGTGCCGGCCCTTTTTGCGAGGCATAAATGCGGATCGCGAGCAGTACAATCAGCACCACGCCGATCACAAGCGCAATTTTCTTTGCAAGTACCATCAGACGCATACTGATGCGCCACGGCAGGTTAGCCATGCCGATATCCCTTTCCTGTTCACGATACCTTTTATCTTAACAAAAATGTGAAGGCACTGACGTATTCACCAAAATCATACCCGGCTATCCGCTCACTGCACCAAAAGTGAACTACGCTGCACAAATGTGGATCATTAGTTAAACAAATATTGCATTACCTTTGCAGCGCAGGCGGAAAACCGCGACATGCGGACATGGCACGCGCCGTGCATTGTTAATCAGGTAACAACAACCCGGCGTTTGACAGCCTGTTAACAGCGAGGCGGCATGACAACAAAACCAGAGATGATGAGCCGCATTGAAGCGACCTTCAGCCAGCTCACGCCGAGTGAAAAACGCGTGGCGAGCTGGATGCTGGCGCATGGCGCGCAAATCCCGTTCGAAACAGCGGAAAGCGTTGCCCTTGCCACAGGGACCAGCGGGATCACCGTGGGCCGCTTCTTGCGTAAGCTCGGCTATCGCAATCTGGAAGACGCCAAAAAAAGTCTGCGCGATCCTTATCAGCCATGGGGAATGAATGACCGTCTCGACTCCTGGCAACAGCAGCGCCCGCTTTCTGACCGGGTTCAACATTCGTTATCGCTTGAAGTGGACGCCATTACCCAGGTTTATCAGCTGGCGCAAAGTGAAACCTTTAAACAGGTCGTTCACCGTTTAACCCATGCCGATGCGGTATTCGTGCTGGGGATCCAGTCTACACGCGGGATAGCTAACGCCTTCTTCAGCCATCTGGAATATCTGCGCCCGCGCGTCAGCTATTCGGAAGGGTTATCCGGCAGCTGGGTTGAGTCGCTGAATTCCGGGTTTACGCATCCCTATATCGTGCTGACCGATACCCGCGCCTACTCGGCCATCGCGCGTCAGTATTGCCGCGTGGCGAGCGAAAAGAACATTCCCATGGCGCTTATCACCGACATCTGGTGCCCGTGGGCGCGGGATTACCCTGTCGACCTGCTCCAGGTGAAAACCGATACCGGTCATTTCTGGGATTCGCTGGCGCCGGTGAGCTGTCTGTTCAACCTGCTGCTGTCGGGCGTGGTGGAAGCGCTGGGTGAGGCGCTCCCGGAACGTCTGGCAGTAAACCGACAATTACAACAAGAGTTTGGTCAATTCGAACGCTAAAGGAGCGGAGCTATGCCCGAAGAGTGTCAACTGGTTGATGTGGCGAAAACCTTCCCCACGCTGCATATCGATCTCAAATACGCGACGGCCGACAACATTACCGGCCACCCTATCTATCGGGAAGCCTTGTGCCTGCTGCATCCCGATGCCACCACCGCGCTGGCAAAGGCCATCAGCATCGCCACGCTGGCCGGGCTGAAACTGGTGGTGTACGACGCCTACCGGCCACAGCAGGCGCAGGCGCAACTCTGGGATGCCTGCCCGAACCCGGAATACGTGGTCGACGTGGCCATTGGCTCTAACCATAGCCGCGGCACCGCTATCGACGTCACCCTCATGGACGAGCACGACAACATACTGGATATGGGGGCCGGGTTTGACGAAATGCACGACCGCTCGCACCCCTATCACCCTTCTGTGCCGCCGCAGGCACAGCGTAACCGCCTGCTGCTCAACGCCATTATGTTTGGCGGCGGCTTTGTGGGGATCAGCAGCGAATGGTGGCACTTCGAGCTACCGAACGCCGCCAGCTACCCGCTTCTTGACGATCGTTTTGACTGTTTTCCGTTGACGCACACATCCCTTTAAATCTGGAGCTTTGCCATGAAAACAACGATTCTGACGACTTTGATTGCCGCCACGCTGGCAATGAGCGCCCCCGCAGTGCTGGCGGCGGTGCCAAAAGATATGCTGGTGATCGGTAAAGCTGCCGATCCACAAACGCTTGATCCTGCGGTCACTATTGATAACAACGACTGGACCGTGACCTATCCATCGTATCAGCGTCTGGTGAAATACAAACCCGGAACCACCGAGGTTGAAGGCGATCTGTCAACTGGCTGGAAAGCCTCCGACGACCAGAAAGAGTGGACCTTCACCCTGACGGACAACGCAAAATTTTCAGACGGTACACCAGTCACCGCCGAGGCGGTCAAACTCTCCTTTGAGCGTCTGCTGAAGTTAAGCCAGGGGCCGTCTGAAGCCTTCCCGAAAGACTTAAAAGTGGATGTGGTGGATGAACACACCGTGAAATTCACCTTAAGCCAGCCGTTTGCGCCATTCCTGTATACCCTGGCGAACGACGGGGCCTCGATCATTAACCCTGCCGTACTGAAAGCCAACGCCGCCGATGACGCGCGCGGCTTCCTGGCACAAAACACCGCAGGTTCCGGGCCGTTTATGCTGAAAAGCTGGCAGAAAGGTCAGCAGCTGGTGCTGGTGCCGAACCCCCACTGGCCGGGAAATAAGCCGCACTATAAGCGCGTCTCGGTGAAGATTATCGGTGAGAGCGCATCGCGTCGCCTGCAACTCTCTCGCGGCGATCTGGATATTGCCGATTCCCTGCCGGTAGATCAGCTTTCCGCCCTGAAGCAGGAAGGCAAAGTGGCGGTGGCGGAATACCCTTCACTGCGCGTGACCTATCTGTATCTCAATAACAGCAAAGCGCCGCTGAACCAGGTGGATCTGCGCCGTGCGGTCTCCTGGGCGACGGATTATCAGGGCATGGTGAAAGGCATTCTCAGCGGGAATGGTAAGCAGATGCGCGGCCCAATCCCGGACGGCATGTGGGGCTTTGACGCAACCGCCATGCAGTATAGCTTTGATGAGGCCAAAGCCAAAGACGCGCTGGAGAAGGTTAAAGACAAACCCACCAGCCTGACCTTCCTCTATTCCGATAACGATCCGAACTGGGAGCCTATCGCCCTGTCCACTCAGGCAAGCCTCGGTAAGCTCGGGATCAACGTCAAACTGGAAAAACTGGCTAACGCCACCATGCGTGACCGCGTCGGAAAAGGTGATTATGACATTGCTATCGGTAACTGGAGCCCCGACTTCGCCGATCCGTACATGTTCATGAACTACTGGTTTGAGTCGGACAAAAAAGGGCTGCCAGGTAACCGCTCGTTCTATGAGAACAAAGAGGTCGATACCTTGTTGCAGGCGGCACTGAAAACCACCGACCAGGCAGAACGCACCAAAGATTACCAGCAGGCGCAGAAGATTGTGATCGACGAGGCCGCATATGTGTACCTGTTCCAGAAAAACTACCAGCTGGCGATGAACAAAGAGGTGAAAGGCTTCACCTTTAACCCGATGCTTGAGCAGGTATTCAACATCGACACCATGAGCAAGTAACGGTCCGGGCCGGGGAGACGCGTATGACGTTCTGGAGCATTGTGCGCCAGCGCTGCTGGGGATTACTCCTGGTAGTGGCGGGTGTCTGTATTATCACTTTTATCATTTCGCACCTGATCCCCGGCGATCCGGCTCGCCTGCTGGCCGGTGATCGCGCCAGCGACGAAATTGTGCAGGGCATTCGCCAGCAGTTGGGGCTGGATCAACCGCTCTATATTCAGTTCGGCCGCTATGTGGATGCCCTTGTTCACGGTGATTTAGGCACCTCTATCCGCACCGGTCGCCCGGTCGCGGAAGATTTAAAAGCCTTCTTCCCGGCCACCCTTGAGCTGGCGTTCTGCTCCCTGCTGCTGGCGCTGGTTATCGGTGTGCCGCTGGGGATTTTATCGGCGGTTTACCGTAACCGCTGGCTCGACCATCTGGTGCGCCTGATGGCGATGACCGGGATCTCCACCCCGGCATTCTGGCTCGGGCTTGGGGTGATCGTGCTGTTTTACGGGCATCTGCAAATTCTGCCTGGTGGCGGCAGGCTGGACGACTGGCTCGACCCGCCCACACACGTTACCGGGTTTTATCTGCTGGACGCACTGCTCGAAGGCAACGGCGAGGTATTTTTTAACGCCCTGCAACACCTGATTTTACCCTCGCTGACCCTGGCATTCGTGCATCTGGGCATAGTGGCGCGCCAGGTGCGCTCCGCGATGCTGGAACAGCTGAGCGAGGATTACATTCGTACCGCCCGCGCCAGCGGCTTGCCGGGCTGGTACATCGTTTTACGTTACGCCTTACCCAACGCGATGATCCCGTCCATTACCGTGCTTGGTCTGGCTCTTGGCGACCTGCTCTACGGCGCAGTGTTAACTGAAACCGTCTTTGCCTGGCCTGGGATGGGCGCATGGGTAGTGACCTCTATCCAGGCGCTCGATTTCCCCGCCGTGATGGGCTTTGCCGTCGTGGTGTCGCTGGCTTACGTTTTCGTGAATCTGGTGGTCGATCTGCTCTACCTGTGGATTGATCCCCGCATCGGGCGCGGAGGTGCCGAATGATGTTGACCCAGGAAACGCCCGTCCCCGTTAAAAGCAACAAACCGCGCATCGACTGGGCAAAAATGTTCTGGTTACTGCGTAAAAGCCCGCTGACGATGATTGGCGGCATGATTATGTTCCTGATGCTGGCGTTAATGCTGACCTCGCCATGGATTGTGCCTCACGATCCAAATGCCCTGGATCTGACCGCACGGTTACAGGCGCCCTCGGCGCAGCACTGGTTTGGCACCGACGAAGTGGGCCGCGACCTGTTCAGTCGCGTGCTGGTGGGTAGCCAGCAGTCAATCACTGCCGGGCTTGCCGTGGTGCTAATTGCCGGCGGGATTGGTTCGCTGCTGGGCTGTTTATCCGGGGTGCTCGGTGGACGAGGAGACGCCATCATCATGCGGGTGATGGATATCATGCTGTCGATCCCTTCCCTTGTTCTGACCATGGCGCTGGCGGCGGCACTTGGCCCCAGCCTGTTTAATGCCATGCTGGCGATTGCGATTGTGCGTATTCCGTTTTACGTGCGTCTGGCGCGCGGGCAGACGCTGGTGGTACGCCAGTTTACTTATGTGCAGGCGGCGCGGACGTTTGGTGCATCACGCTGGCACCTGATCAGCTGGCATATCCTACGAAATGCCCTGCCGCCGCTGATAGTCCAGGCCTCGCTGGATATCGGCAGCGCGATCCTGATGGCGGCCACGCTGGGGTTCATTGGTTTAGGTGCTCAGCAACCCACGGCGGAATGGGGGGCGATGGTGGCTGTAGGCCGTAACTACGTCCTCGACCAGTGGTGGTACTGCGCGTTTCCCGGAGCGGCCATTCTGATCACCGCCGTGGGCTTCAACCTGTTTGGCGACGGTATCCGCGATCTGCTTGACCCGAAATCAGGAGGGAAACAGTGATGAGCGAATCGGTTTTATCCATTGATGATTTACACCTCAGCTTCCCGGTGTTTCGCGGTGAAGTCCACGCGTTAAACCATGTGTCGCTTGAGATCAAACGCGGCGAAATTGTCGGCGTGGTGGGCGAGTCCGGTTCCGGGAAATCGGTGACGGCGATGCTGGCCATGCGACTGTTGCCGGAGGGGAGCTATCACGTTCATCACGGGCAGGTGAAACTGCTTGGTGAAGATGTGCTGAATGCCTCAGAAAAGCAGCTTCGCCAGTGGCGCGGGGCAAAAGTGGCGATGATATTCCAGGAGCCGATGACGGCGCTCAACCCCACACGGCGCATTGGCAAGCAGATGGTGGAGGTTATCCGCCAGCACCAGCCCCTTTCGCGACGAGACGCGCAGAAGAAAGCCATTTCGTTGCTGGAAGAGATGCAAATCCCGGATGCGGGCGAAGTGATGGATCGTTACCCGTTTGAGCTTTCCGGTGGGATGCGCCAGCGGGTGATGATCGCCCTTGCCTTTTCCTGCGAGCCGGAGCTGATCATTGCCGATGAACCCACCACCGCGCTGGATGTCACCGTGCAATTGCAGGTGCTGCGGTTGCTTAAACACAAAGCCCGCGCCAGCGGCACGTCGGTGCTGTTTATCAGCCATGATATGGCGGTGGTATCGCAGCTCTGCGATCGTCTGTATGTGATGTACGCCGGCAGCGTCATTGAGAGCGGAACCACCCAGACGATTATCCACCACCCGGTTCATCCGTATTCCATTGGTCTGTTGCAGTGTGCGCCGGAAAATGGTGAGCCGCGCGACATGCTGCCTGCCATTCCCGGCACGGTGCCGAATCTGACCCGTTTACCCCAGGGCTGTGCTTTCCGTGAACGATGTTTTGCCGCAGGGGCAAAATGCACCGACACGCCACGTTTAACGCCAAATGGCGCGCAGGGCCAGCTGGCGGCGTGCTGGTATCCGCAACTGGAGGAACGCCATGTCTGACATTTTGCTCGAACTGGCCCATGTACATGTGAATTTCCCGGCCCGAAAAAACTGGTTGGGCCGCGTAACGGAGCAGGTTCACGCCCTCAACGGGATGGATCTGCAAATTCACAGGGGCGAAACGCTGGGCATTGTCGGGGAGTCCGGCTGCGGGAAAAGCACCCTGGCACAGCTGCTGATGGGGATGCTCAGACCGAGTACCGGCGATTGTCACCGGACAAACAGCACAGGCGGGATGCAGATGGTGTTTCAGGATCCGCTCTCGTCTCTCGACCCGCGTCTGCCCGTCTGGCGGATTATTACCGAGCCCGTGTGGGTACAAAAACGCAGCAGCGAGCGCGAACGCCGCCAGCTTGCCGAAAACCTGGCCCAACAGGTGGGTATTCGTGCGGAATATCTCGACAGGCTGCCGCACGCTTTTTCCGGTGGGCAGCGCCAGCGCATCGCCATTGCCCGTGCGCTCTCATCCGATCCCGATATCATCGTGCTGGATGAACCCACCAGCGCGCTGGATATTTCCGTCCAGGCGCAGATCCTGAATTTGCTGGTCAAGCTGCAACAGCAGCGCAATCTCACCTATGTGTTGATTTCGCATAACGTATCAGTCGTGCGCCATATGAGCGGCCGGGTAGCGGTGATGTATCTGGGGCAAATTGTCGAGTTAGGCCCTGCCCGGCAGGTGCTGAGCCAGCCGCGCCACCCGTATACCCAGCTGTTGCTCGATTCCGTCCCCAGAACGGGCGAACCGCTGGATGACAGTCTCGCACTGCGAAAAACGGATCTGCCAGGTAACCGGCATCTTCCCACAGGATGTTATTTTCGCGATCGCTGCCCACTGGCGACCGAGGGTTGCCAGGCGCCGCAGTCGCTGCAACCCGCTGCTGATGGACGCGCGGTACGCTGCTGGCGTAAAGTCACCTGATGCGAATTCTTCTTTTCCTTGCCTGTTTACCCGTTTATGCCTGTGCGGCACAGCTTGTGCCGCCGCCGGGTTTTGCCAAACCGTTACTCCACACCGGGCACGGAAGTTGTGTCACGCTGCCTGCGCCTTATACCGCAGATCTGGTGTTTCGCAGCAAATACGAAGGTTCTGACAGCGCCCGTGCAACGCTCAATCCTGACGCTGAAAAAGCCTTTCGTGACGAAACCAAACCGATAACCGATTTTGAACGCGGCATTTCACAGATGATCTGGCGCTATAAATACACCGGTGATACGAAAACGCGGGACTGTATCCTGAGCGGCTTTACACAGTGGGCTGACGCCAACGCCCTGACCTCTGCCCACACCAACCATACCGGGCGGTCGATGCGTAAATGGGCGCTGGCAACTCTGGCCACAGGCTGGGTTGAACTGAAATTTATGCCCGGTTCTCCCTTAAAAGAGAATGCAGATATTGAACGCTGGTTAGCCTTGCTGGCCGACAAGGTTGTACAGGACTGGGACGGGCTGCCGCTGACCAAAACCAATAACCACAGCTACTGGGCCGCATGGTCGGTGATGGCTGCATCGGTGGCGTTAAACAGACAGGATTTATTTAACTGGTCGGTAAAAGAGTACCGCATTGCCGCCAGGCAGATTGAAGCGGATGGCACCTTGCCCAACGAACGTAAACGCCGCGAGCGGGCGGCGGCGTACCACAATTACGCCCTGCAACCGCTGGTTATGATCGCAAGCTTTGCGAAGGCTAACGGTGTTGACCTTTTCCCGGAAAACCAATACGCCCTGCAACGCCTGGCAAACTGGGTTTTGCAGCATGATAACCGCAATACGGACTGGCTTGTGCCTTACTGCACCTTAGTGAAATGTGACAGTGTCACCACTTCACTGCGCGATGCCAGCCGCCCACAAAAAAATCGCCGCATGGGCGGCGATTTAACGGTGCTTTATCAGCCTTAAATCTGGGCCATGCCACCGTCGACAAACAGCTCGGTGGCATTGATAAAGCTTGCAGCATCAGAGGCCAAAAACGCCACCGCTTTACCCACTTCCCCAGGCGCGCCTAAGCGACCCAGTGGCACCTGCGCGGCCAGTGCATCATACAATCCCTGGCGGTGTTCTTCCGGGACTAAATCACCAAGGCCAGGCGTTTTGATTGGGCCAGGGCTCACCACATTGACGCGGATCCCTCGGCCTTGCAGATCCAGCGCCCACGAGCGGGCAAAGTTACGCACGGCCGCTTTACTGGCGCTGTAGACGCTGAAGTTCGCCGTACCTTTAATCGACACCGTAGAGCCTGTCAGAATGATGGACGAGCCGGTTGAAAGCAGCGGCAGCGCTTTTTGCACGGTAAACAGCACGCCACGCACGTTCGTGCCAAATATTCTGTCGAACTGCTCTTCCGTGATGGCACCTAACGGCAGCATGTCACCGCCACCAGCATTGGCGAACAGGATATCAAGGCGGCCAGCCTCTTTGGCAATCTGCGCATACACCTGGTCGAGGTCAGACAATTTTGAAACGTCGGCACGGATACCCACTGCTGCGGCACCAATTTCAGCGGTCGCCGCATCCAGCTCTGCCTGACGGCGGCCGGTGATATAGACTTTTGCGCCCTGCGCGGCCAGTTCCTGCGCGGTGGCAAGACCAATACCTGTGCTACCGCCAGTGACCAGTGCAATTTTACCTGAGAGATTCTGATTCATGTGATTCACCTTCTGTTATGTGGAGTAGATGCCAGCAAAAACGGTTGAAGGGGCTTTCGCTTGCGTTGAAATCACTTTAGCGCTTGCGTGATTAGTGAAAAACCAGCAAAAATGAAAATGACTATTCACACACAGAAATAATCAGGGGGATTGCAGAGTGGATCAGTTAATGGCGATGCGCGCGTTTACCCGCGTGGTGGAAACCGGGAGCTTTACCCAGGCGGCAGATTCACTGAACATGCCCATTGCAACCCTGAGCAAGCTGGTGAAGTCGCTTGAAACCCATCTTGAAGTGCGTTTGCTGCACCGCACTACGCGCCGGGTGGTGAGCACACCTGAAGGCGAGGAATATTACGAAAAAGCCCTGCGTGTGCTGATTGATATCGAAGATATTGATACCTCGTTTCGCGTAACCCGCAGCACACCTAAGGGACATTTGCGTATTGACGTCGGAGGCTCAACTGCCCGGGATGTTCTGATCCCCCTGCTGCCCGATTTTATGCAGCGCTACCCGGATATCCGCATTGATCTGGGCGTGGCGGATCGCCCTGTCGATTTGATTAGCGGCAATGTGGACTGCGTGATCCGTGGCGGCCCGCTCAATGACTCCAGCCTTATCGCACGTCATATTGGTGATGCTGAGATGGTCACCTGTACCACACCGGATTATCTGAAAAAATACGGTATCCCGGCATATCCAGAAGAGCTGCGTAATGGCCACAGGCTGATCAGTTATTTATCCCCCGCAACCGGCAGACCCTTCCCGTTCCGATTTCGCGAAAACGGCGAAACGCGGGAAATCAGCGCCCCACACTATCTGGGAGTGAATGAAAGCAACGCCCACCTCGCGGCGTCAGTCGCCGGATTGGGCATCATCCAGACCTTTGCTTATTCCGTTAAAACGCACCTGAAAGACGGCTCGATGGTTGAGATCCTTCAGGCATGGCGCCCGGCAGCCTATCCATTTCATGTGGTCTATCCGCAAAACAGACACCTGACGCATCGTTTACGCGTATTTATTAGCTGGCTTGGTGAGGTATTTCCGGCGGGGTTAAAGGGATAGCCGGGGCGGCCCCGGCTCTGGCTTAGTTAAGCTTATAATCCAGCGAGATGTCTGCTTTCAGTACCTGTGACACCGGGCAACCCGCTTTGGCTTTCTGGATAATGCCGTCGAACTGCTGCGGATCAATGCCTGGCACCGTGACCTGACTTTGCAGCGCAATTTTGCTTATTGCAAAACCACTGTCTGTTTTATCCAGCGACACATCCGCGGTGGTATCGATGGAATCTGCGGTGTAGCCTGCTTCGCCCAGCATCAACGACAGCGCCATAGAAAAACAGGCCGCGTGCGCTGCACCTATCAGCTCTTCCGGGTTGGTACCCTTTGCGCCTTCGAAACGGGTGTTGAAACCATAAGGTTGTTGGTTAAGAACGCCACTCTCTGTAGAAACCGTCCCTTTTCCGCGTTTAATATCGCCAGACCAGTGTGCCGAACCGTGTTTGTGAATCGTCATTGTTGCTCTCCTATTGCCTTACAAAGGGTTAAGTATAGACAACGCATTTTTCTCAATGCCGAACACGGATTATTCTCACTTCGCGTTGGCGCTTAAGCTGCTCATGTCGATGACAAAACGGTACTTCACATCACTCTTCAGCATTCTTTCGAAAGCATCGTTGATCTCATCCATTTTGATCACTTCCACATCGGCGGTAATTCCGTGTTCTCCGCAGAAATCGAGCATCTCCTGGGTTTCGGCAATACCGCCAATGCACGAACCCGCCACTGACTTGCGCCCCAGGATCAGCGGCAAGGTGCTTACCGGCGGGTTATCGCCAAGGAAGCCGACAAACACCAGGGTGCCATCGAGCGTTAAGGTCGACATATAAGGATTAATATCGTGAACGTACGGCACGGTATCGATAATCAGGTCGAACTGATTCGCCACCGACTGCATCTGATCGGCATCCGTTGAGTAGACGATATGATCAGCCCCAAGTCGGCGAGCATCCGCTTCTTTCCCGGGTGAACGGGTAAAGAGCGTAACCTCTGCGCCCAGACCATGCGCCAGCTTAATGGCCATATGCCCCAGCCCGCCCAAACCAACAACGGCGACTTTACTGCCCTTACCAATATTCCAGTGGCGCAGCGGCGACCAGGTGGTGATCCCGGCACAGAGTAACGGTGCCGCGCCTTTCAGATCGATACCTTGCGGAATGTGCAGTACAAAGGCTTCACTGGCGATAATCGTCTGAGAATAACCGCCGTAGGTGGGCTGATGATCGTGGCGGTCGTGGCCGTTATAGGTTTGAACATTGCCCTCTTCGCAATACTGCTCAAGCCCCTGTTGACACGGATTACATTCACGGCAGGAATCGACCATGCAACCAATACCGGCCAGATCGCCCGCCTTAAATTTTGTGACGCTGTCACCTGCTGAGACAACCCGACCAATCACTTCATGGCCCGGAACGATAGGATATTCGCTGAATCCCCAGTCATTACGGGCCTGATGTAAATCGGAGTGACAAACGCCGCAGTACAGGATCTCGATAACAACATCGTCAGGACGCGGCTCGCGGCGGTCAAAGGTGAAGGGAGCCAGTGGCGCGGTTGGTGTTTTTGCTGCATAACCTAGTACTTTCATCTCGTTACCTCATTTCATGGTAATGCGCAGAAGGAGCCGTACAACGCTACTGCACCCCCGGCGCGCTGACTATGGATAAAAGTGGCATAGGCTAATGAGCGTAGCTCATGAATTAACGCAGGTTACGCGCAAGTTCATCAAGGAACACCCGCAATGCCGCAGGCTGATACTCACGTGACTGATAAATACCGTAAATAGCGAGCGACTTTGGCGTGAATGACGTGAGCACTGGCACTAACCGCCCCGCAGCCAGCGCGACCTGGGCTTCTCGTTCCGGAAGCATGGCGATCCCACCATTCTGAATCGCCGACTCCATCAAAAACGACGAGATACTGGCGCTGAGATTCCCGCTGACCGCCACGCTCACCTGTTCACCTTCACCGGTGACAAAATGCCAGGACTGCCCGGCAAAGAAGCTGTAATGCAGGCAGTTATGCTGCGCCAGGTCTTCCAGACACTGCGGTGTGCCCCGCGCGGCCAGATACTGCGGCGAAGCGCAAAGTACCGAGCGACACTCCCCCAGACGCCGGGCAATCATCCCGGGCTCCGGGTTATCGGTAATACGAATCGCCACATCAATACGCTCACCGACCAGGCTCACAGGGTGGTTATTCACATCCAGCTCGACACGCAGCTGTGGGTAGCGTGATAACAGTTCAGGCAACACAGGGGCAATCATATGCATTGCGGTAAAATGCGCGCAGGCCACCCGCAAGGTGCCTGAAGGCAAGTCTTTGGCGGACTGATCTTCTATTTCCTGGGAAATTTGCGAGAGTGAGCGCGTTTTCAGCAGCACTTTTTCCCCCGCCGCCGTCAGCGTCAGTCTGCGCGTGGAACGGTTTACCAGCCGTGTTCCGGCCCACTTTTCCATCTGTTCCAGATAACGGCTGACCATCGGGCGTGAGATCCCAAGCGAGCGCGAGGCGGCGCTCAGGCTTCCTAGTTCGCATATCCGGTTATAGACCTGGGCGGCAATAACGCGATCCATGTTGTGCTCCATCTGCTCGATTTATGAAACTAAGCATGTCTTGTTTCAGGAATTCTGGCAAATGCAGAAATCCATACAATAGAGACTTTCCTGAATAACAGAGACATGATGATGAAGCTCACCCGCCTTGCAGTACTGTGCACCCTTTTTACTCCGGCTGTTTTCGCCGCACCATTAACCATTGATAGCTACAACCCGCAGGAAAAAGGCATTTTTGCCGTGTCGTCCACGCTGGTGTCCGGGCCAACTGAAGCGGTGCTGTTTGATGCCCAGTTCAGCGTGAAAGACGGCGAGCAGCTGGTCGAAAAAATTCGTCGCAGTGGCAAGACGCTCAATAAGATTGTAATCACCTCCGGCGACCCGGATTTCTATTTTGGCCTGCAACCGCTGGTGAAAGCCTTCCCTGACGCGAAGGTCGTGGCAACGCAAAAAGTGGTTGATCACATTAAGGCCACCAAAGATGCCAAGCTCGCCTTCTGGGGCCCGCAGATGAAAGACGGCGCGCCAACCACGCTGGTGGTCCCGCAGGTTATCGCCTCGACAACCTTTATGGTTGATGGTGAAAAAATCGATATTGAGCAGCCCGACAGCTATGCCACATATGTGTGGATCCCGTCAGCAAAAACCATCCTGGGCGGCACCGGGGTTTCATGGGGAATTCACGTCTGGACCGCCGATACCCAGAGCAAAGAGAGCCGCCAGCAGTGGCAACAGACGCTGGACAGCATGGCAGCACATAAACCTGAGCGCGTGATCCCCGGGCATTATCTTGGCACACCGCCAGCCGGAAGCGAGGCCATTACCTTTACCCGTCAGTATCTGGCGCAGTTTGAAGACGCACTGGCGCAACATAAAGATTCCGCAGGCGTGATTAATGCCATGAAAACCCAGTGGCCAAACCTGGCCGAAGCCAGTTCCCTGGAACTGAGCGCCAAAGTGAATACTGGCGAAATGAAGTGGTAATGTGAAAATCTGCTAAGCTGGATTGGCAACCTAAGGGGTTACATTTCTTCCGCATACGCGGAGTTGTCCTTAAAACTATCAACAGGATTGAGGAGTACGCATGAAATCGAACCGTAAGGCACGCCATATTCTGGGACTGAACTACAAGATTTCTAACCACAAAAAAGTGGTAATCGAAGATAACCATGAAACGGTTATCGCTCATGCAACGGGCAGAAAACGCCACGCTGAGAAGTAAGTTCCCGCTTATGACGCACAACACCATCGGCAAAACCGATGGTGTTTTTGTTTCTCGGTTGCGGTAATTAACATTCAGCTCCTCTATAATACTGCCCGACCGAAACCCGCAGCACAGGCCAGAAAGATGACAACCGCAGTGTCAGGGACGGATCTTCAAAAAAGAGTGAGTGACATGGACAACAAACTGAAAAAACATCGTTCCCTATATATCCCCTATGCCGGACCCGTTCTGCTTGAATTCCCCCTGCTTAACAAAGGCAGCGCCTTCAGCATGGAAGAGCGCAGCAGCTTCAACTTGCTCGGCCTGTTACCAGAAGTGGTTGAAACTATCGAGGAACAAGCGGAACGTGCCTGGATCCAGTATCAGGGCTTCAAAACCGAAATCGATAAGCACATCTATCTGCGTAACATCCAGGATACTAACGAAACCCTGTTCTATCGTCTGGTGCAAAACCATCTCGAAGAGATGATGCCGGTTATCTACACCCCAACGGTGGGTGCGGCGTGTGAACGTTTCTCTGAGATCTACCGTCGTTCCCGCGGCGTATTTATCTCTTATCAGAACCGTCACAACATGGATGACATTCTGCAAAACGTGCCAAACCACAACATCAAAGTGATCGTGGTGACCGATGGCGAACGTATTCTGGGCCTGGGTGACCAGGGCATCGGCGGGATGGGCATTCCTATCGGTAAGCTGTCGTTGTACACCGCGTGTGGTGGTATCAGCCCGGCGTATACCCTTCCGGTGGTGCTGGATGTGGGGACCAACAATCAGCAGTTGCTGAACGACCCGCTGTATATGGGCTGGCGTCATCCGCGTATCACTGACGACGAGTACTATCAGTTTGTCGATGACTTCATCCAGGCCGTGAAGCACCGCTGGCCAGATGTGCTGCTGCAATTTGAAGATTTTGCGCAGAAAAACGCCATGCCGCTGCTGAATCGCTATCGCGATGAGATCTGCTCTTTCAATGACGATATTCAGGGTACTGCGGCAGTGACCGTTGGCACGCTGATCGCCGCCAGCCGTGCGGCAGGTAGCCAGCTGAGTTATCAGAAAATCGTCTTCCTGGGTGCAGGCTCTGCGGGTTGCGGTATTGCCGAACAGATCATCGCCCAAACCCAGCGTGAAGGCTTAAGCGAAGAGCTGGCGCGCTCCCGTGTCTTTATGGTTGACCGTTTTGGCCTGCTGACCGACGCGATGCCAAATCTGCTGCCGTTCCAGACTAAGCTGGTACAAAAACGCGATAACCTGAAAAACTGGGATACCGATAACGAAGTGTTGTCCCTGCTGGATGTGGTGCGCAACGTGAAGCCGGATATTCTGATCGGCGTTTCCGGGCAAACCGGTCTCTTCACCGAAGAGATTATTCGTGAGATGCACAAACACTGCGAGCGCCCTATCGTGATGCCACTGTCTAACCCGACCTCGCGTGTGGAAGCAACCCCGCAGGACATCATCGCCTGGACCGAAGGCAATGCGCTGGTTGCCACCGGCAGCCCGTTTGATCCGGTCGTGTGGAAGGATAAAACCTACCCAATCGCCCAGTGCAACAACTCCTATATCTTCCCGGGAATTGGTCTGGGGGTTATTGCTTCCGGTGCATCGCGCATTACCGACGAAATGCTGATGTCTGCCAGTGAAACCCTGGCGAAGCACTCGCCACTGGTCAATAACGGGGAAGGCCTGGTGTTGCCAGAGCTGAAAGACATTCACAAGGTGTCCCGCGCTATCGCCTTTGCGGTGGGAAAAATGGCGCAGCAGCAAGGCGTGGCAATCAAAACCTCTGCCGATGCGCTGCAACAAGCCATCGACGATAACTTCTGGATGCCGGAATACCGGAGTTATCGCCGTACCTCGATTTAAAACGGTAAGTGGGCCGCTGGCCCACTTATTTTTTGACGGGTCGCCAATTTTTATCTATCCGCTGTTCACCGTAATGCTCCTGCCGATGACAGTTCGGGCAAAGGGCAATGGCATTCTCTACGCTGTCTTCCCCATTTTCTGATAGCGGAATAATGTGATGAACTTCTAAATAATAACCCCCATCCTTCGTGCGCTGAAATGGCGCCAGCGTATGACAACATTCGCAATTATTTTTAGCCCTGAGAAGTACTTCGGCCACCACATCGGGATTACGATCGTAACGCCAGACGGAAACCTGTTTTTTCGTTGGGTGAACAGATGCATTTTTCAGGCGTTTTTTTCTTTCCGCAGATTTAAGTTTTAATGCCCGGCTGACTTTGTCGTAAAAGTCTATTTCATCGCTACCTGGAATATCTTCATTGTCCACACCTTGCAGGTTAAGTTGTTCCTTAAGGATGGCAATAACCGACGCATCCAGAGGCTTCTGAAATGTCCGCCCTGTCTGTGCAAAGTGGTTCATAAAACGATCCCAGTGACCTTCTTTACCCGCAGGAGGCAGCACTTTGCTCAGTTCGTGACGGTTAAGGGTAATAAAATCATTCAGTTCAGAAACATCGCTCAACTGCACACGATGGGGATAGACGTGATCCTGCTCAAAATCGATGCTTTCAATACGGTAAAGACCGCATAGCTGGTAACCCACGGATTTATGCACATTCTGGATGACAAAGACAAAGTCGCCTGTATTCACATGAGTCAGCTTTTTCTCACTTTCCGCACTAACACCATACCCCTTTGTGTAATCAAAATCGGTGGTATTCGATGCACTATGATAGGCGTAAAAATATGCCATTCACTCAATCTCCTTTTGTTTTCATATGGAATGGTATCGGCATAATGACAAAAAACTTAATGTGCAATAGTGCAGCATTCGATTATACTTCCAACAACCATTAACCCACTGAATATATAAGGAGGCCAATTATGCTGTACTGTGAAATTTTCCATTTTTCACATACATTTGGTAATCGTACCAGCTCAAGCGTTATCGATATCGTGCTGCGATAACTTCGGCTTGAGCGAAGACACCAATCCCTGAAATCCCTTCTCTCGGGCTTACTGAGTTATCGTCAGCGATGTTTGACGAGGCATAAACATGCCTGTAACTCTTGGGTAAGCAACAAATGAGCACTTTACTCACTGCACAATCTTTACGTGTTGATACGGCGTTTGGCACGCTCTTCGACTCACTCTCCTTTACGCTGAAAAAAGGCGACCGCATTGGCCTGCTGGGCGATAACGGCTGCGGTAAAAGTACGCTGCTGAAGGTACTGGACGGCACAGACTCCCCCGCGGCGGGCACGGTCGCACTGGCCGGGCACTGCATGATGGCACGTGTAGAACAACATCTGCCGGAAGCAATTTTCCCGCTAACCATGCTCGATGCCGTACTGGCGCAGTTGCCCGCGGCTGAACGTGACAGCCTGCGCTGGAAAGCGGAAACGCTGCTGGCCAGCATGGGATTTTCGCCGCAGGACACCGCCCTGCAATCTGCCACCCTCAGCGGCGGGCAACATACCCGCCTGTTGCTGGCGCGGGCGTTGATCAGCGAGCCGGACCTACTGCTGCTGGATGAACCCAGTAACCACCTTGATCTGCCGACAATGCTCTGGCTGGAGCAGTTTTTACAAAACTGGACCGGTAGCTTTGTGCTGGTATCACATGACAGGCAATTACTGGATGCCGTCACCAACGGCAGTTGGATCCTGCGCGACAAAACGCTGCACTACTTTGCGCTCCCCTGTACTGCGGCACGCAAAGCGCTGGTCGCGAAGGATGAAAGCGATGCCCTGCGCCACAAGGCTGAGCAAAAAGAGATCGATCGCGTCGCAGCCAGTGCGAAACGGCTGGCGACCTGGGGCAAGGTTTATGACAACGAAGATCTCGCCCGCAAAGCCAAGCAGATGGAAAAACAGGTCGAACGGCTCAAAGAGAGCCAGACGGAAGTCACTGCCGGCAGCCAGTGGACGTTAACCCTGCGGGGCGATGCGCTACGGGCCGATCGTTTGCTGGAGATGGATAATCTCGACGTGCCTCCGGCGCCGGGTTTACCTGCTTTGTTCACGGTGGACATCGCGCGGCTGAAAAGTGATGATCGGGTTGCCATTATCGGGCGTAACGGCTGTGGTAAGTCGTCCCTGATGAAGCTTATCTGGCAGCAATGTAGTGCTGAGCAATCAACGGACACGCTGAAACTCCACCCACGTGTTGCGCCGGGTTATTACGACCAGACGCTACACCAGTTACCGGACGATGCCCCTCTGCTGGACGCGCTGGAACCCTTTGCGCCTAACCCGCAGGATCGCAAAATGGCGCTGATTAGTGCTGGCTTCCCGTGGGCGCGTCATGGGCAGTTGGTCAGCACCCTCAGCGGCGGCGAGCGCTCTCGCCTGCTGTTTGTCGGGCTGACGCTCGCACGTTACAGCCTTCTGATGCTGGATGAACCAACCAACCACCTGGACATGGAAGGCAAAGAGGCGCTAGCCGATACCCTGCAACAGTTTGAGGGCGGTGTACTGCTGGTTAGCCACGACCGACAGCTGATCGCTCAGAGCTGCAATCGTTTCTGGCTGATTGAAGACGGTAAGCTCAGCGAATGGCACGATGCCGACGCCGTGTTCGAGCGTCTGCGTGAAAGTTCGGGGCTGACGCAATCGGTCGATACCGCGCTACCACGAGACAAAACACCGTCGCCGTATGACGATGTGCTGGAAAGACTGGTGGCGCTGGAGACACTGCTTGCAGAGGACTTAGCGCGCAAGCCGAAGCATCAAAAGCCGCAGTTGCAGGCACAATGGCGTAAAGAAATAGAGGAGCTGGAAGCACAGCTGTAAATCTGCGCCCGGCGGTTAACCCCGCCGGGCCAGAGTATTACTGTGGTTTTTTCTCTTTCCAGGCATCCCATGCCTGTTTAATTTCCTGCTTCGCGGTCGCCGCATCGTTAAAGCCGCTCAGCTCAACTTTTTTGCGCCCTTCCGGCAGCTGTTTGTAGACGCGGAAGAATGACTCCAGACGCTGCACTTCAATTTTCGGCAGGTCTTTCAGTTCTTTGATATCGTCGTAAGTTGGGTCGATTTTACTCGCAGGAACAGCCACGATTTTATCGTCCTTCTCACCGCCATCCACCATCTTCAGCACGCCAATCGCACGCAGTTTGATGAGCGTACCCGGTGCCATTGGCGCACGGGTATAGAAAATCACGTCCAGCGGATCACCGTCACCAGCCAGAGATTGTGTCAGGGAACCATAGTTAGCCGGATAAGCCACAGGCATGGACTGGAAACGATCAGCAACGATAAAACCTGTTTTGGCGTCGGTTTCATATTTGATAATGCCGCCTGCCGGGATTTCCGTAACGGCATAGAACTCTTCCGGGTTGTTCTCCGGCTGAGGGAATTCGAGGATGTTTTGTGCCTGAACGGAAGCGGACAGGAAAACGCTGATTGCGATAAGTTTTTTCACCAGATGCATTGTCTTTTAACTCTTCGGTTATTAGGAAGACAACACGTTACGTTTGGATCATGTCAGAGCCATGACAGTTTTTTGTCAGTTTTTTACCGCCCCCTATATTGAGGGGGTTGATGCCATTTCGCCGCATTAATGAACAAAAACTGAATAAAATGATGACATTATGTTGCTGCGGCCTTGCATAACAACGACAAAACTCTAATCCTTAAGGAGTAAGACGTATTCTCATATACGCTGTACCTGCTATGCAGAATCTCATAATGAATAAGGAGAAACATATGAAGGCTGCTGTTGTCACCCACGATCATCAGGTGAATATCGCTGAAAAAACCCTGCGTCCGCTGCAACATGGCGAAGCGCTGTTAACGATGGAATGCTGTGGCGTTTGCCACACCGATCTGCATGTTAAGAACGGTGACTTCGGGGATAAGACCGGGGTTATCCTGGGCCATGAAGGGATTGGCATCGTGAAAGAGATTGGGCCGGGCGTCACCTCACTTAAGGTTGGCGATCGGACAAGCGTGGCGTGGTTCTTCGAAGGCTGCGGACATTGTGAATACTGTAATACCGGTAATGAAACCCTGTGCCGTGATGTTAAAAACGCCGGTTATTCCGTAGACGGCGGCATGGCGCAGGAGTGCATCGTGACCGCCGATTACGCGGTAAAAGTCCCGGATGGTCTCGACTCTGCCGCCGCCAGCAGTATTACCTGTGCCGGGGTTACCACTTATAAAGCGGTGAAAATCTCTTATATCAAACCAGGCCAGTGGATTGCGATTTACGGTCTCGGCGGACTGGGTAATCTTGCACTGCAATACGCCAAAAACGTGTTCAATGCCAAAGTTATTGCCATTGACGTTAATGACGAACAGCTGAAATTAGCGGCCAGTATGGGTGCTGATTTGACCGTGAACTCCCGAAGCGAAGATGCCGCAAAGGTTATCCAGGCTAAAACCGGTGGCGCACATGCCGCAGTAGTTACCGCAGTAGCAAAAGCGGCGTTTAACTCCGCGGTGGATGCGGTTCGCGCAGGTGGCCGCGTGGTCGCCGTCGGCCTGCCGCCGGAAGCCATGAGCCTGGACATTCCACGTCTGGTGCTGGACGGTATTCAGGTTGTGGGGTCACTTGTCGGTACGCGTCAGGATCTGCTGGAGGCGTTCCAGTTTGCCGCCGAAGGTAAAGTTGTTCCGAAAGTAACAATGCGTCCGCTGGAAGATATCAACGCTATCTTCAAAGAGATGGAACAGGGTCAAATCCGTGGCCGTATGGTGATTGATTTACGTTCGTAATCTCTATCCTTCCCTCTCCTCGTTGGGGAGAGGGCTGGCGTGAAGGCGTCAGTTCGTACTGCGCCTGTCAGCAATCCACTCCTGCACTTCAATCTGAAACGTATCCGGCGCTTTACGGAACATCTTGCGGGTCAGATCGAGGATCGTGTGGCGCGAAAGTTCCTCTTCCATTCTCTGCTGCGCACTGTCCATCACTGAACGGACACCACATGGCCCATCGCACACCCAGGCGGGCGGGGTTTCGTCGAAAACAGCAAGACGCTGGCGCACTTCCCGGCACTCAAACATGTTCTTTTCACCGTCGATGGCGTGAGCCACATCCAGCACCGTGATCAGCTCCGCCGGGCGAGCCAGTTTGAATCCGCCGCCCTTGCCTTCGGTACTGATCACCAGACCCGCGCGGGACAACCGGGTGAAAATTTTGCCCAGATAATCGTATGGCACGCCCTGTAAGGCCGCCATCTCTCTGACGCTCATCTCACGTTCGTTGCCTTTCGCATCCACCATACACATCAGGCTGTGAATGCCATATTCCACACCGGAACTGTAAAAAGCCATGGTTAACTCCGAAGTCAATAATCCTGGTCATTATAGCGATGTTCCTCGAAGGAAAAACACCTCTCCCTACCTTTTTGCTTTAACAAACTGATTTCAGGCAACTTTTAATTTTAACTCAGAAAAAAGTTGTCGCAGTTAACTACGACAAGTATAGTTGCAGTTATGTCAGACATACAGCCTGACGATCAAAAGGATCGAATATGAAGAAGCAAATTTTAATTGTGGGCAGTGGTTTTTCCGGTATGTGGGCAGCGGTAAGTGCAGCGCGCCTGGCCGACCTGGCAAAAGGTCATGACCTGAAGATCACCGTGCTGGCACCCGTCCCTGAGCTGCGCGTTCGCCCGCGCTTTTATGAAGAGAAGGTGTCCACGCTGGTTGCACCGCTGAACGATTTGTTTGCAGAACTGGGTATTGCGTTTATCGCCGGCAGCGCAGAACGCATTGATGCTAAAGAAAAAACGGTCTTTTACCGTGATGCGAACGGCACTACATCGTCTGCCGCCTACGATAAACTGGTACTGGCCACGGGCAGCCAGACCCGCCGCCCAGCCATTGCCGGGCTTGCCGACTATGCATTTGATATCGACCAGTTAGAATCTGCCCAGGTGTTCGAAAAACACCTCGATTCCCTGGTGGCTCGCCCGTCAACAGCGGCACGTAACACCGTTGTCGTGTGTGGCGGCGGGTTTACCGGTATTGAACTGGCAACCGAACTCCCTGCCCGTCTTCGTGCGCGTTTCGGAGAAGATACAGAGACTAAAGTTATCGTAGTTGAACGCAGTGCGGTTATCGGTGGTCGCTACAGCGAAGCGCTGCGCAATACCATTGAAGAGGCGAGCAAATCGCTGGGTGTGGAATGGCGTCTGAACAGTGAAATCGAAGCCATTGATGCTGACGGCGTTACCCTGAAAAATGGCGAGCACATCCCGTCTTCAACCGTAGTCTGGACCGCCGGTGTAGAAGCCAGCCCGCTTAACCAGCAGATTGAAGGCGAACGTGATAATCAGGGGCGTCTGATTGTTGAAGAGAGCCTGCAAGTGCCCGCTCACCCGGACATTTACGCCACCGGCGATATGGCGCACGCCAAAACCGACGATGTGGGCAACACGGCGCTGATGACCTGCCAGCATGCGATCCAGCTGGGTAAATTTGCCGGGCACAACGCTGCGGCCAGCCTGTTAAATATCGAGCCGTACCCTTATCGCCAGGTGAATTATGTCACCTGCCTCGATTTAGGTGCCTGGGGCGCGGTGTATACCGAAGGCTGGGAACAGGAGGTGAAGTCTGTTCGTGAAGAGGCAAAGAAAATCAAAATCGCCATCACTAACGAACTTATCTACCCACCTGCCGCAGATAAAACCGTGGCTTTTGCTGCTGCCGATCCGCTGGCTAAATTTGTGTAGTACGCTTTCAACGCCTCGCTGATGGGGCGTTTTCATTTTCAGTTTCCGGCAAACCTTATCTCAATTCCTTTGTTCCCTTGTTTTCCCCCGCGCCCGATGATGAATCCGACGCTAACAAGAAGATAACAAAGGAATTCACCATGCAAACCCCATTTCGCCTGCCGCTGCTGACAGCGCTGATTCTGGCTACCACGGCGGCTTACGCGGCTGATACGCCAGTTAAAGGCGGCACGCTTATCTATCTGGAACAACAGGCGCATACCAACCTTTATCCGCCCGCCGGTGGCTTTTACCCTAACGGCGGCATTCTGAATCAGATAACCGACAAACTGACCTGGCAGAACCCGCAGACGCTGGCGGTTGAACCCTGGGTGGCGGAAAGCTGGAGCACAAACGCCGATAAAACCGAATACACCTTTAAGATCCGCCCGGGGATCACGTTCTCTGACGGCACACCGCTCGACGCCAACGCCGTGGCGAAAAACTTCGACACCTATGGCCTGGGGAATAAGGCGCAGCGCCTGCCGGTTTCTGAGGTGATCAATAACTACGATCACAGCGAAGTGGTCGACCCGCTCACCGTGAAGTTCTTCTTTAAAAAGTCGTCGCCGGGATTCTTACAGGGTACGGCCACCATCGGTTCGGGCCTGGTGTCGCTCAGTACGCTGAAGCGTAATTTCGAAGAGTTGGGTGATGCCCGCCATATTATTGGTTCCGGGCCGTTCGTGGTGAAAGACGAAAAGCTGGGGCGCGAAGTGACGCTCGAGGCGCGTAAAGACTATCAATGGGGGCCCAAAAACCTGGCCCAGCAAGGCCCGGCCAACCTCGACGGTATTAAGTTTATTGTCACCCAGGAAGACAGCGTTCGCATTGGCGCCCTGCTGGCAGGCCAGGCAGATTTGATTCGTCAGGTGCAGGCGTATGACGAAAAACAGGCCACGGATCAGGGTTATCACATCTATGCCGCACCGACTCGAGGGGTGAACGACAGTATCAGCTTCCGCCCGGATAACCCGCTGGTTGCCGATGTTCGGGTTCGTCAGGCGCTGCTCCACGCAACAAACGCGAAGCAGGTCGTGGACACCCTCTTCTCACCCAATTACCCGCAGGCAAAATCCGTTATTGCCGGTTCCGCCGCGGGCTTTGTAGATCTGAGCGACAAACTGACCTTCGATGCGGCCAAAGCCAACGCATTACTCGACGATGCCGGCTGGAAAGCGGGCAGCGACGGGATCCGCGCCAAAGACGGGCAACGCCTGGCGCTGACCATCTATGAATCTCTGCCACAGCCACAAAATAAAGAGGTATTACAGCTGGTCGCCCAGCAGTGGCGTCAGGTTGGCGTGGCACTGAGCGTCAAAGCCGGTGATGCCGGAAGCCGCACGCTGGATAATCTCGACCCGTTAAAAACACCGCTGACGGTTTCTGAAGTGGGCCGCGCCGACCCGGACGTGGTGAAAAGCATGTTCTACCCCGCTAACCGCGATGCACTGCTGCAAAAAGGCGGTTCCAGCGACAAGGTCAAAAGTTTCCGCGACGACAAGCTGAACGAGTTGCTGGTGAATATTTCCGCAGAAGTGGATCCGCAAAAACGCCTTCAGTTGACAGGGGATGCACAGCGCTATCTGCTGGACAACGCCTACGTGATCCCCATCTTCGAAGAGCCGCAGGTCTTTGCCGGTGCGCCCTGGCTCAAAGGGGTGAATTTTGAAGCCGTTGGCCGCCCGTCGTTCTACGGTGCGTGGATTGAGAAACATTAAGGAGTCGGACATGAGCCACGCACTGCTTCGACGTTCAGGCCACGGGCTTCTGGTGTTATGGGCCGCCTTTACCCTTTCGTTCGTGCTGCTTCAGGTGCTGCCGGGTGATGCGGTGCTGATCAAATTTCAGAACCCTGATCTTGGTTTAAGCCCGGCGCAAATTCAGGAGATGCGCGTAGCTTACGGGGCTGACAGCCCGCTGTGGCAGCAGTATGGCCATACGCTGTTTGCCATGTTACGCGGGGATTTCGGCTACTCGCTTCAGGCGGGTGTCCCGGTCAGCGAGCTGATTACCAGCAATCTACCGGATACCCTGTGCCTGGCGCTCCCGGCGTTTGCGCTGGCGGTGGTACTGGCTTTCGCACTGGCTTTTGCTTCGCGCCTGCCGGGTTTGCACTGGCTCAGCAATACCATTCAGTCTTTGCCGGTGCTGTTTATCTCGCTGCCGACATTCTGGCTGGGTATCGCCTTAATTCAGCTCTTTTCGTTCCAGTTGAAATGGATCCCGGTCATTAACCCAACGCCGCTGCAAGGCCTGATCCTGCCGATCGTGACCGTCGCCATTCCGATCTCCGCCCCGCTGGCACAGATTTTCATGCGCAGCCTGGACCAGGTTGCATCCCAGCCGTTTGTCGCCGTAGCGCGTGCTAAAGGGCTGAGTGAGACCGCCGTTCTGTGGCGTCACGTCACGGGTAACGCCCTGCTGCCGGTGCTGAACATTGCCGGTTTGCTGCTGGGCGAACTGATTGCCGGGGCGCTTATCACTGAAACCGTCTTCGGGCGCAGCGGCCTGGGCCAGCTGACCCAGCAGGCGGTGAATAATCAGGATATCGCCGTGCTCCAGGCGATAGTGATGATTTCGGCCCTGGGGTTTGTCCTGATTAACCTGTTGGTGGATCTGCTGATGCCGCTGTTCGACCCTCGCCTGCAAACCGTCACCGGAGGTGCCCAATGAGTCTTGTTGATTACGCCGCGGCCGCACGAAAACGCGTGCCCCGGTTGCCCGGTATTCCGTGGCAGCCCGGATTATGGCTGGCCTGGGCTGTGATTGTGCTTGCCGCGTTTTCCGCCTTCGCGCCGGGTCTGCTCACCCACTACAGCCCGATTGAAGGTATTGCGGGAGCGCAACGTCTGGCGCCGCAGGCGGGCCACTGGCTCGGTACCGACCAGCTTGGCCGGGATGTGTATACGCGCATTATTTACGGCGCATCACACTCCCTGAGCGCTGCGCTGGCTGCGGTAACCATGGGATTAGTGGTGGGTACAGGGCTTGGTGTTATTGCCGGTGCTTTTGCCGGGCGCGTTGAGTCCTTGCTGATGCGTTTTGTCGATGTGCTGCTGTCTATTCCGTCCCTGCTGCTCTCTCTGACAGTGATTATTTTGCTCGGTTTTGGCACTGTAAACGCCGCCATTGCCGTCGGGGTAGCCTCTATCGCCAGCTTCGCCCGGCTGGCTCGTGGTGAAGTGGTCCGTATTCGCCATACCGATTATGTCGAAGCAGCATTTGGCAGCGGCGGCACATTTCTGGCCGTGCTGTGGCGACACATTCTTCCCAATTCGCTCACTGCGGTGCTGGCATTTGCCACCTTACAGTTTGGCCAGGCGATTCTGGCGCTCTCTACGCTGAGTTTTCTCGGCTATGGCACGCCACCGCCCGTCCCGGAATGGGGATTACTGATCGCTGAGGGACGTAACTATCTCTCCACCGCCTGGTGGTTAACCACCTTCCCGGGCATTGTCGTCATCGCGGTGGTGCTTGCCACCAACCGTATCAGCCAGCAGTTCAGCGGAGGCCGTGTATGACCGTTCTCAGCGTAGAAAACCTCAGCCTCAGCTACCGCACCGGACGCCAGTGGCGTGAAGTGGTCCATAACGTCAGCTTTACGTTAAAACGGGGCGAAATGCTGGCATTTGTTGGCGAATCCGGATCGGGCAAAACGACGACCGCGCAGGCGATTATTGGTCTGCTGGCAGACAACGCCCGCCGCGATGGCGGTAGCATTCTGCTGAATGGTGAAGAGATCAGCCACTGGTCTGCTAAACGGCTCGATACCCTGCGCGGCACGCGGATTAGCCTTGTCCCGCAAGACCCCGGCAACTCACTGAACCCGGTTCAGACCATCGGCGCGCAGGTGGGCGAAATTATTCAGATCCATCAGAAAATCACCACCGCCCAGCGGGATGAACAGGTATTAGCGCTGTTAACCAAAGTGGGGTTAAGCCACCCGCAACAACGCATGAAACAGTACCCGCATCAGCTTTCCGGAGGAATGAAGCAACGCGTGTTGATTGCCATCGCTATTGCCCTGCGCCCGGACGTGATCATCGCCGATGAACCGACCAGTGCGCTGGACGTCACGGTGCAAAAGCGCATTCTCGATTTACTGGATGTGCTGCGTCGTGAGTCCGGTACGGCCGTGCTGTTTGTCACCCACGACCTTGCCCTTGCCGCACAGCGAGCCGACAGACTGCTGGTGTTCCGCCACGGAGAGGTGCAGGAACACGGCGCCACAGCAGATATCGTGCGTGCTCCGCAACACGCCTACACTCGGCAGTTGTTAAGCGATCTCCAGGGACAACGGCTGACCATTGCCCCGGTATCAGGTTTACCGTTGGCATCACCGGCTATTCGCGCGCAGGGGATCAGCAAACATTTTTCGCTGGGTAAAGGTCATCAGCTCCAGGCACTGGATCAGGTGAGCTTCGATGTGACACGCGGCAGTACCCACGCCCTGGTGGGCGAATCGGGCTCCGGGAAAACCACCCTCGCACGCATTTTACTGGGATTCGAGCAGGCCGACAGCGGCCGCGTAGTAATTGACGATATCGACGCCACCACCTTAAGTAATGAGGCGCGCCGCCAGCTGCGACAGAAAATCCAGTTTGTATACCAGAACCCGTTTGCGTCACTGGATCCGCGGCAAACCCTTTTTGAAGTAATCGAAGAACCCCTGAAAAACTTTGCCCGTCTCAATAAAACGGAACGTAAAACGTGCGTCGAGAGTGTTGCCCGGCGTGTCGCGTTACCCGCAGAGCTCCTGAGCAGAACGGCACGCGAACTGTCCGGCGGGCAGCGTCAGCGTGTGGCTATTGCACGGGCGCTGATCCTTGAACCGACCATCCTGGTGCTGGATGAAGCCACTTCGGCGCTGGATGTCACGGTACAGGCGCAAATCCTGGCCCTGCTCCAGCAGTTACAGCAACAGCTGGGGCTGACCTATCTCTTTATCACTCACGATCTGGCGACCGTTCGCCGCATAGCGCACAGCGTGACGGTGCTGCGTAGCGGGCAGGTTGTAGAACATGGTGCAGTAGAGGCGCTGTTTGCCGCACCGCAGAACAGCTACACCCGTGAACTGATTGACGCCATTCCCCATTTTTCACCCGTTACGGAGGAGTTCGCATGACGCGAAAACGCCTGGGATTTTTCACCCGACTGCTGGATGAGGCCACGCCAAAAGAACGTTACCGCCTGGCAACAGAACAAATCCAGCACGCAGAGCGCAGCGGTTTCGACAGTGCCTGGATTGCGCAGCACCACTTTCATGAACACGAAGGCGGGCTGCCCTCTCCGCTGTTATTTCTGGCGCATGTGGCGGCGCATACGCGCAATATTCGTCTGGGAACCGCCATCATCACGTTACCGATGGAAAACCCGCTGCGCGTGGCGGAAGACGCCGCCGTGCTGGATCTGCTGGCAAATGGCCGCCTGGAAGTGGGCTTTGGCTCGGGCGGCACGCCGACCTCATTCCTGCCGTTTGGCCTGACGTTTGAGGCACGTTCCGCCGTATTTGCTGAACATCTGCATGTTATCCAGAGCGCCTGGGGCGGGGATTCGCTCACCCATCCCGACAATCATCTTTACCCACCCGCACCACAGCTTAACCAGCGGGTATGGATTGCGACCTTTTCGGTGGAAGGAGCCATACGTGCGGCACAAGCCGGGCACGGGCTGATGCTTTCACGCACGCAACCCCGCCCGGCAGACAGGCTGGATTTGACGCTGGATGAAATCCAGAACCCGATCGTTGATGCCTATCTGAATGCCCTGCCCGCGGGTGTCGCGCCACGTATTCTGGCCTCGCGAACAGCGTTCGTCGCCGACAGCGATGACTATGCATTAACGGTGGCAACACCCGGGCTGACAAAACAGGCTCAGCAGCATCGTGCCGCCGGACATCAGATAACCGGCGATAGCGTAAAGGATTATCGCCGCCAGTTTGACGCGCATATTGGCGCGCCTGAAACCGTACTCGCCTCGCTGCAAGCCGATACCGTTCTGGCGCGCGCGACGGATATTTCATTCCAGGTGCATTCGGTGGAACCCTCGCACCCGGATACCCTGCGTTCGATTGAATTGATTGCAGCACATATTGCCCCCCACATTCTTTGAGGAGTCACAGATGGCATTTAGTCAGGATATTCTCGCCGAACTGGCGGAAATCACTCCCGGTTCCGCTCTGGCACAGGCCCGCGCCACGCGTGATGCCGCAACGCGTCATGCCCAGGGGAGTTACGAAACCTTGTTCAGCCAGCAGGACACGGCATTTCCGCTGGATGAACGTTTTGCCGTGGCGGCAAAAGTCGCGAAATGGCATAACGCAAACGCTCTGGCGGCGCACTACGCCGGGTTTGGGCTGGCTGACCCGACCTCTGCACGTCTGACTCCGGCCCTGAATTTCGCCCGTTTGCTGACCTTTTCTCCGGTAGAAGCCGCCCCGTCGGCCCTGAAAACACTGACTCAGGCAGGCTGGAGCAAAGAAGGCATTGTGACGCTGGCGCAGCTTATCGCGTTTGTCAGTTTCCAGAGTCGGCTTATTACCGGGCTGCGTTTACTGAACGATAAACCTGTTACCGCCAGTGATACACCGGTTGTGGCGGGCATCTGGCACACAACAAACACCACCGCAACGGGCAAAGCCGCGCCAGTGGTCTTCACCCAGGCAGAACTCGGTTGGGAGCCGTGGATAGCAGCAAAACCGCTGGCCGATTTTGCCGACGATGAGGTGGCTATCCTCGCGAAATTTGGCCACACCGACTCTGACTATTTCCGCCTGCTGGGGCGCAACCTGCCGATACTGGAACAACGCACGCTGACGGATAAAGGGATTTTTTATACGCCGGGCGGCCTCCCCCGCGCCGAACGCGAGCTTGCAGCAACGGTCACCAGCAAGGTCAACGGCTGCATTTACTGCGCATCTGTCCATGCGCGTAAAGCCAGTCAGTTATCGAAGGATGACAATGCCGTTGAAGCGCTACTGGCCATCCGACCAGGGCAGTCGCTGAGTGAAGGGCAGTCTGCGCGCTGGCAGGCGGAAATTGAATTTGCGGCGGCGCTGTCCGTCACGCCACCAGCAGTGACGCCACATCATCTCGCGGCACTGGAAAAACAGTCGCTGGATACGCTGGAACAACTCGACTTGATTCAGTCTGCCGCCTTCTTCGCCTGGGCCAACCGGTTGATGTTGACCCTGGGCGAACCCTGGTTGTCCTGAGGGGTATCAGGCTAGCGCGCGTGCGTTAGCCTGGCTTCGTTTGGCTTTCAGGTAGCCATACATCAGCAGTGACGTCATGGCAGAGAACGAAAGAATGGCCGCTGGCAAGGTAACGTAACTCCAGCTAAAGCCTAGCGTTATCATCATCCCGCCGAAATAGGCGCCAATCGCACTGCCAAGATTAAACGCCACCTGACCACCCGCTGCACCCAGCAGTTCCCCACCTTTCGCGTTTTGCAGCAGCAGTATTTGCAGCGGCGCAGAGAGCGCAAACAGCCCGGCGCAGCAAATAAAGCCCATAACCAGAGAGGCGGTCTGGTGCTCGCCGAACGTAAAGAGCAGCAACAACGAGGCGACAATCACCATATCGGTCGTGGCAGCGATGCGCAGCGGGCTATAGCGCCCGGATAATTTACCGCTCAGCATATTACCCAACACCATGCCCAGCCCCATCAGCATCATGATCACCGTCATCAGCCCTTCGGAAAAACCGGAGACGTTCACCATAAACGGCTTCACAAAGCTGAACCAGGCAAACACCCCGGCGTTGCCAAACATGGTGGCGGCAAAAATAAGCCAGGGTTCCGGCTTCTTCAGGAAATGAAACTGCTCGCTGAGCCGGGTTTCCGTTTTATCGTAGATCTTAGGCACCCAGAAAATCACGGACAGGATCACCAGTGCATCGAACACGGCAATCAGTAAGAAGGTGTAGCGCCAGTTGTATTCATGCCCAAGCCACGTCCCGAGCGGGACACCCACCAGATTGGCGACCGTCATCCCGGCAATCATGCCTGCGACCGCGAGCGTCACCTTACCCGGAGGAGCAATTTTCGACAGGATGATGGCACCCACACCAAAAATGGCCCCGTGCGGAAAACCGGAAATCAGACGCCCGATCGCCAGCCCGGTATAGGAGGTCGAAAAGGTAAAGATGGCATTCCCGACCGCGCACATCGCCACTAAAAACAGCAGCGTCGATTTCAGCGAGAACTTACCGGAAAACAGCGCCACAATCGGCGCACCGATCACGACACCGAAGGCATAAAACGAAATCATATTGCCGGCTGAGGGGATCGAAATCCCCGTATCGTTCGCCAGCTCGGTTAACACACCCATAATGCCAAATTCAGCCATGCCGAGGCCAAACGTGCCAAGTGCTAACGAAAAAATAGTCTTTTTCATACCGCAACCACTTGTTAAAAATTTGCGACAACTATTATTAAATAAACTTGTATGGTGAGCCAGTTCAAAACGACTTGCTGACAGGTTAATCCATTAATTCAGGTCGTTTACACTTCAAAGTACGGCCCTTTATTTCGCGACCGGACAATAAGAGGATGACAATGATGGTCAGTAAAAAAAAGAAAGCCAGTGTCGTTGTTGATGTCGTTAAAGATGCACCTCTCAAAACCAAAGAGTACGAAAAAGAGCTGCGCCGTCTTCACGTTGAGCTGGTTAAGCTTCAGCAATGGGTCGTCAGTAAAGGTTTGAAAGTGTGTATTGTCTTTGAAGGTCGTGACGGAGCCGGTAAAGGCGGGACGATTAAAGCAATAACCGAGCGCGTCAGCCCGCGCGTGTTCAGGGTGGTTGCTTTACCGGCCCCGACCGAGAAAGAAAAAAGTCAGCTCTATTTCCAGCGTTATGTGCCCCACCTGCCTGCGGCGGGTGAAATCGTTATCTTCGATCGCAGCTGGTACAACCGGGCAGGCGTTGAACGGGTGATGGGCTTTTGCACCCCGGAACAGGTTGAAAAGTTCCTGGATGGCACGCCGGTGATGGAAAAAGCGATGGTGGATGCCGGGATCATCCTGCTGAAATACTGGCTGGAAGTGACGCCAAAAGAGCAGGAGCGCCGTCTGCGCGATCGTATTAACGATGGGCGCAAAACCTGGAAGTTATCCCCGATGGACATTAAATCCTTCAATATGTGGGATGATTATACCGTTGCACGCGATGCCATGTTTGCCGCCACCGACACCGCCTGGGCCCCCTGGTTTGTCGCCCGCTCGGAAGATAAGAAACGTGTTCGACTGAATATTATTTCTCACCTGCTGACCCAGATCCCGTATAAAGAACTGCACGTTGAGCCCGTTGAATTGCCGAAGCGTAAAATCGGTAAAGTCAAACCAACAAAATACCCCTTCAGGTATGTCGAAGAACGCTTCTGATATCCTCCAGCCTCTTTGTTGAATGCAAAGAGGCTATTTCATTCACCGTTGTCTGGAATGGTGCTCGCAATAATAATATTACCAGGGGAAACAGTATTGTTTTTGGGCGGCAGAGATTGATAATGAGCGCACCCACACAGGAGGTGAAAGATGAAAGATTCAGCAGCAGTATATGAACATCAGCCCAGTCCGTCCCAAAGCCACGTAGCCCTTACTCACAGGCGCTCAAACGGCCAGCGCAAACTATCAGAGCATGACCGGCAATTTATACAAGCAATGAATGATTTTGTCGAAAAGAATGGAACTATTACCGATGATGAATTTTTCAGGGTGCTTTGATGCTAAAACAATTTAATGTCTACCGTAATCCCTCAACGGTAACCCGAGAAAAATTGCCTTATTACATGCTTATTCAGGATGATTGCTATGAGGATCTGACAACACGTGTAATTGTGCCCTTAGTGAGAAATCATCAGTTACCATTATGGCATAGTCCTCTTGCGCCAGGTGTAAATATAGAATTTGAATCATTCCTTATTTATGCACCAATGATCACCAATATCAATAATAATAAAATTAACAGTAAAGATTACATCTGTAATTTACGCGATTCACGCCATGATGTTATTGCAGCCATTGACAGGCTGTTAACCAATACCTGACCAGGATTGAGACTTTCAGCCTACCTGGCCTGCATTTTCTAAATCACTGGCAATTGTTAAACGCCGCCGACCCACGCCGACGGCGCTAACGCTTACTTCATCCCTTCCGTACTCTCTTTCTTCGCTTCCAGGCGTTCAACATCCCGATACCAGCGCGGATGATGCTTTTGCGCCCAGCGACGACTGACCTTGCCTTCAATCATCCCTTTAATCGACCCTTTCACCCAGAATGCCATATACATATGGATCAGGATGGCGTGGATCAGGATGATGGCTGACGTTGCGTGGATCAGCAGCGCATAGCGAACGGCCTGAATCGGGAAGTAGTGCGCAAAATACGGACGCCAGATGATCACCCCGGTCACCAGCAGCACGAAAATCATGCTCATGATGGTCCAGAACATCATTTTCTGCCCGGCGTTGTATTTTCCCACTCTCGCGACTTTATGCTCGTTACCTTTCAGGACTTCAACAATCCCCTTCACCCACGGAATATCTTGCTTATCCGGGATGTTGTGGTGCACAAAGCGCACGAACATAAACATCAGCACGATGAAAATCAGTACCCCAAAGAACGGGTGCAAAATACGCCCCATCTGCGGTGTGCCGAAGGTTTCAGTCAGCCACTGTAGCGTTGGGAAGAAGAACGAAATCCCCGATACCGCCACCAGGAAGAAGCAGATCACCACCGTCCAGTGACAGGCGCGGTCAATAAACTTCGTGCGCACAATCATCTTCGACTTACTCATGATGCTCCTCCTCGTCGTCATCCACCTCTTTGTTCGGCCCAATACCGATGTAGTGATAAATCAGCCCGGCAAAGGTGGCGATGAAGCCCGCCGCCGAGAGAGGCTTAAGCGCCCCTTTCCACAGGTTGATCGAGGTATCGATCGCCGGATCTTTCGGCAGATTGTGGTACAGCTCCGGCTGGTCGTTGTGGTGCAGCACGTACATGACGTGCGTACCGCCCACGCCCTGCGGGTTATAAATACCCGCATTTTCGTAACCGCGCGCTTTTAGCTTGTCCACGCGCTGTTGCGCCACTTCGAGCATCTCTTTCTTGGTGCCGAAGTGGATGGCGCCCGTAGGACAGGTTTTCACGCAGGCAGGCTCCTGCCCGACGCTGACGCGGTCCACGCACAGGGTGCATTTGTAAACCCGGTTATCCTCTTTGTTGAGACGCGGAATATTAAACGGACAGCCAGCAATGCAGTAACCGCAGCCGATACAGTTGTCCTGCTGAAAATCGACGATCCCGTTGGCGTACTGAATGATTGCTCCGGCAGACGGACATGCCTTGAGGCAGCCCGGATCTTCACAGTGCATACAGCCGTCTTTACGGATTAGCCACTCCAGCTTGCCGTTCTGGTCGGTTTCGCTAAAGCGCATTACCGTCCAGGATTTTGCGCTCAGATCGGCGGGATTATCGTAGACCCCAACGCAGTGCCCCACTTCATCGCGGATATCGTTCCATTCTGAACAGGCCACCTGGCAGGCTTTACAGCCCACGCAGGAAGAGACATCGATAAGCTTTGCGACTTCTGCCTTGTAATCCCGCGCGCGCGGCGCGGGAGTCATGGAGTTAGTCGCGGAGCGTTTAATAATGTCTTGTGTTTCCATCGCCATTTATTCGCTCCTTACGCTTTCTCGATGTTGACCAGAAACGCTTTGTACTCAGGCGTTTGCGAGTTGGAATCGCCAACGTTCGGCGTCAGGGTGTTGGCGATATAACCTTTCTGCGCCACACCTTCAAAGCCCCAGTGCAGAGGAATACCGACGGTTTCCACCTGCTGACCATGCACGTTTAACGATTGCAGGCGGCGTGTCACCACCGCCACGGCGCGAATAAACCCGCGCTTGCTGCTGACCGTCACGCGATCGCCATTGGCAATGCCTTTCGTTTTCGCCAGCGTTTCACTTATCTCCACAAACTGTTCCGGCTGCGCGATGGCGTTAAGCCGCGCGTGCTTGGTCCAGGTGTGGAAATGCTCGGTCAAACGGTAGGTTGTCCCCACGTATGGGAATTTGTCCTTCTTACCTAAGCGCAGCACATCATCCTCGTAGATACGCACAACCGGGCTTGAAACCACGTTCGGGTGCAGAGGGTTGGTGCCCAGCGGCGTTTCCATCGGCTCGTAGTGTTCCGGGAACGGACCTTCAGCCAGTTTATCGAGCGCAAAGAGTCGGCCTAAGCCCTCCTGCTGCATGATGAACGGTCCCGTTGCACTACCCGGCGGCGCAGTGTTGAAGTCCGGGATGTCGTTACCCGTCCACTTCGACCCGTTCCACTGGATGAGCATCCGTTTGGGATCCCAGGGCTTACCGTTGATATCCGCCGATGCGCGGTTGTACAGCACGCGGCGGTTCAGCGGCCACGCCCAGGCCCAGCCCAGCGTATTGCCTAGCCCTGAAGGGTCGGCGTTATCGCGGTTGGCCATCTGGTTGCCCTGCTCCGTCCAGCTACCGGCATAAATCCAGCAGGAAGACGCAGTGGTGCCGTCGTCACGTAGCAGCGCGAAACTGCTCAACAGTTGCCCTTTCTTCGCCACCAGGTTGCCGGTTGCGTCATAGAGATCTGCCAGCGCAACGCCGTTGTTCTCTTTCGCCACTTCTTCAGATTCAGGGTGATCCGGCTGTTTATAGTCCCAGCTCATCTTCAGCAGTGGCTCAACGCCCTTGCCGCCTTCAGTGCGGTACATCTCGCGCAGGCGATGGTAGATACCGGCCAGGATTTCGCCGTCATTACGCGCTTCACCCGGTGCATCCTGCCCTTTCCAGTGCCACTGTAACCAGCGGCCCGAGTTGGCAATCGAGCCATCTTCTTCAGCAAAGCAGGTTGATGGCAGGCGGAATACTTCGGTCTGAATCGACGCGGTATCCACGTCGTTCATCTCGCCGTGGTTTTGCCAGAAGTTCGAGGTTTCCGTCACCAGTGGATCGATAACCACCATGTACTTCAGCTTGCTCAGGCTGCGAACGACCTTATTTTTGTCCGGGAAAGAGGCCACCGGGTTAAAGCCCTGGCAGATATAACCCGTGACGTTGCCCTTATCCATCATGTTGAAATACTTGATGACATCGTAGGCCTGGTCCCATTTCGGCAGCCACTCAAAGCCCCAGTCGTTCTCTTTCTGCGCCGCATCGCCGTAGAAGGATTTCATCAGGCTGACGAAGAATTTTGGATAGTTGCTCCAGTAGTTGACCTGGTCAGGCAGCGTGGCTTTTGGCGTGCTGGCAGCCAGATAGGTTTGCAGATCCGGCTGTTTATCCGACGGCAGCGTCAGATAACCCGTCAGGCTGGTGGAGAGCAAACCGAGATCGGTTAAGCCCTGAATGTTCGAGTGACCACGCAATGCGTTCACGCCGCCACCCGCCATGCCCATGTTGCCCAGCAGCAGCTGAATCATCGCCATGGTGCGGATGTTCTGCGCACCCACAGTGTGCTGTGTCCAGCCCAGCGCATACAGGAACGTGGTGGTTCTGTCGGCCGCACTGGTAGACGCCAGTACTTCACACACTTTCAGGAAATCTGCTTTTGGCGTTCCGCAGATGTTTTCGACAACGTCCGGCGTATAGCGGGAAACGTGCTGTTTCAGCAGATTCCACACACAACGTGGATCGGTCAGTGTCTCATCGCGTTTCGCATAGCCGTTTTCATCGAACTGGTAGTTCCAGGACGACTTATCGTATTGCCGTTTTTCCGCGTCATAACCGCTGAACAGCCCGTCATCAAAGGCAAAGTCATCCCGCACCAGCAGGTTAGCGTTGGTGTAGTGTTTGACGTACTCAGCATTAATTTTGTTGTTTTCAATCAGGTACAGCAGCACCCCAGACAGGAACGTAATGTCCGTACCGGAGCGAATAGGCGCATAAATATCCGCCACCGATGCCGTACGCGTAAAGCGCGGATCGACAACGATAAGCGTCGCATCGTTGTTGTTTTTCGCTTCCATCGCCCAGCGGAATCCCACCGGATGTGCTTCAGCGGCGTTACCGCCCATCACCATGACGACGTTAGCGTTTTTGATATCAACCCAGTGGTTGGTCATCGCACCGCGACCAAATGTTGGAGCAAGACTTGCTACCGTTGGTCCGTGTCAGACGCGCGCCTGGTTATCTACCGCCAGCATCCCGAGCGAACGCACAAATTTTTGCGTCAGCATCCCGGTTTCATTACTTGCCGCAGAGGCACACAACATCCCGGTGGAAAGCCAACGGTTGACGGTAACGCCCTGCGCGTTTTTTTCAATGAAATTGGCGTCGCGGTCGGCTTTCATGTGTTTTGCAATACGTGAGAAAGCTTCATCCCACGAGATACGCTGCCATTTATCGGAACCCGGCGCGCGGTATTCCGGGTAACGCAGACGGTTTTCACTGTGAACATAATCCAGCAGCCCGGCCCCTTTAGGACACAGCGCCCCACGGCTTACCGGATGATCCGGATCACCTTCAATATGATAAATCGCTTCTTTGGCGTTCTTCGCGCCATCGCCCAGGCTAAACATTAATAGCCCGCATCCCACGGAGCAGTATGTGCAGGTGTTACGGATCTCTTTGGCGCGCAGCAGTTTATAGTTGCGTGCCTGAGCCAGTGCCATTTTGGGAGCAAATCCCAACATCGCCGCTGTTGTTCCGGCCATACCGCCCGCGCAGATTTTGAAAAATTGTCTGCGGCTGACGTCCATTGCTGTCCTCTTTTTCTGATAAGACTTCGTGCCGCAAACTAACAGCAAAGCCCCTGATTTTTTTGCGTCAAATCAATGTCGAACGGCATCGCCCCCTTAATAGTCGCGACTGACGAAATTGAATAATCCTTTTGGGTTAAGCGCTTAACAGAATTATTCGCGGTAAACCGTGGAATAATGCTATAAATTTTTCCTTTATATTTGAGAGTAATGGCAAGGTAATGGACAGAAAAAGAGCAACGCTCATTGGGCTGGCGGCAATCCTGTTATGGAGCACGATGGTCGGGCTTATTCGCAGTGTCAGTGAAGGGCTGGGCCCGGTGGGCGGCGCGGCGATGATTTATACCATCAGCGGATTACTGTGTCTGGTGACGGTGGGTTTTCCTGATATTAGACGTTTCTCAACCCGATACCTTATTGCAGGCAGTGTTCTGTTTGTCAGTTATGAAATTTGCCTGGCGCTGTCTTTAGGCTATGCGGCAACGCGGCCGCAGGCGATTGAAGTCGGGATGGTCAATTATCTCTGGCCCAGCCTGACCATTGTGTTTGCGATTTTGTTTAATGGTCAAAAAACAAACCTGTGGGTGATCCCGGGATTAGCTATCTCGCTGCTGGGTGTGTGTTGGGTATTAGGAGGCGAACAGGGCCTGCATATTGATGAAATCATCAGCAATATTGTCTCCAGCCCGCTGAGCTATGCGCTGGCCTTTGCCGGGGCATTTATCTGGGCTGCCTACTGCACTGTCACCAGTAAATTTGCCAAAGGGCAAAATGGCATCACCCTCTTCGTATTGCTCACCGCCCTGAGTCTGTGGGTGAAATATGCCCTGAGCAGCCAGCCGGAAATGGTGTTCAGCGTTCCGGTGGTGGTAAAACTATTAATGTGTGGCGTTGCGCTTGGGTTTGGCTATGCCTCGTGGAATATCGGCATTTTGCACGGAAATGTCACGGTGCTTGCTGCAGTATCCTATTTTACTCCCGTGTTATCGGCCGCACTGGCAGCAACACTGCTCAACGCACCGCTCTCTTTCGCCTTCTGGCAAGGCGCACTGATGGTCTGCGCAGGCTCGTTGCTGTGCTGGTATGCCACACGAAATAAAGCCTGACAGCGCTCTGCCGGGCAATCTCTCAGCCCGGCGCAAATCCTGTGAAAATAAAACGTGATCGCGCCTCAAAATATTTACTCGACGCGTAGTTAATAGGTTTAGATTTTGTTTATATTTATCTCCCTTCGTAAATTCCTCCTCACGCTTTATTGACATTAATTGACAACGTCACGTAACTAATTCCCTGCAAATATTCACCTTGTATATAGCACTTATTGCAATAGTTTATTTCTGGATGTTTCATCAATTTTCGAACAACAATTACGCAACAAATACCATAACCCGCTGTTTTAACGTCAACAAATACACATCACCTCAAATATTTTCCGAGTAGCAACCAGTAATTACCTCGAAAAATAGGAACCCTATAAAACTATACTCATGGCAATTATTCGCGGCTGAAAATAGTGCTTTCCTGTGTATTAATTGGTCAAAACACCCCGATTAACGGCAATTTTTCAGATCAGGATCACACTAATTGAAATTATCGCTAATAATTTGAAACTTATTATTGAAACGAAGCTACAAGATTTTTAAAAATAACATGCCATTGACGAACAGCCTCGTTTAGAAATCGTTCAATTTGGCTCAGGAATACCTAAAGAAAATTATAAGGATTATTTAAGATGAAACTTAAATTAGTTGCAGTGGCAGTGACTTCCATGTTGGCGGCGGGCGTTGTAAACGCGGCTGAAGTTTATAACAAAGACGGTAACAAGCTGGATCTGTACGGTAAAGTAACAGGTCTGCACTATTTCTCTGATGATTCCGGCAACGACGGTGACAAAACCTACGTTCGTCTGGGCTTCAAAGGTGAAACTCAGATCAACGACCAGATGAGCGGTTACGGCCAGTGGGAATATGAGTTCAAGGGCAACCGCTCTGAATCAGAAGGTTCTGACGGCAACAAAACCCGTCTGGCATTCGCAGGTCTGAAATTCAACGAATTCGGTTCTTTCGACTACGGTCGTAACTACGGTGTTGCTTACGACATCGGCGCATGGACTGACGTTCTGCCAGAATTCGGTGGTGATACCTGGACCCAGACTGATGGCTTTATGACTGGCCGTACCACTGGCGTTGCAACCTACCGTAACACCGACTTCTTCGGTCTGGTTGACGGTCTGAACTTCGCTGCTCAGTACCAGGGTAAAAACGACAACCGTGACATCGCCGAAGCAAACGGTGACGGCTGGGGTCTGTCTTCTACCTATGAAATGGACGGTTTCGGTGTAGGTGCGACCTATGCGAAATCTGACCGTACTAACGACCAAGTAAACGCTGGCCGTGTAGCGGGCACCATCAATGCTGGCGGTGAGAACGCAGAAGTTTGGGCTGCAGGCCTGAAATACGATGCGAACAACATCTACCTGGCAACCACCTACTCCGAAACTCGCAACATGACCAACTTCGGTGACGGTTTTATCGCGAACAAAGCACAGAACTTCGAAGTTGTTGCTCAGTACCAGTTCGATTTCGGTCTGCGTCCATCCATCGCTTACCTGAAATCCAAAGGTAAAGACATCGGTTCTTACGGCGACCAGGATCTGGTTGAATACGTAGACCTGGGTGCGACCTACTACTTCAACAAAAACATGTCTACCTATGTTGATTACAAAATCAACCTGGTTGACGACAACAGCTTCACCAAAGCTGCTGGTGTTTCTACCGACAACATCGTTGCACTGGGTCTGACCTACCAGTTCTAAGATTTGTCAGTATAAAAAGGCCAGCCCTCGTGGCTGGCTTTTTTTATCCGGTTTTACTGGCGTGATAAAGGAGTACGCCATGCACATATTCAAAGGACGCTGTTTATGTGGGATGAGTCAGTTCAGCGTAAGTCTCACTAATTTCGACGTGTATGCCTGCCATTGTACGTTGTGCCAGAAGTGGTCCGGCGGTATCGCCATGTATCTGGAAGCGCAAGGCCATCCTCTGGTCGAGGACGATTCCATCGCCCCTTCTCATTTTTCGTCTTCTCCACGCGGCGAACGCTGGTTCTGCCCGGGCTGCGGCTGCCCACTGTGGTTTGAATTAACCTCATCCGCACGCTACTTCATTCCCTGGACACTGCTGGAGATGAGCGAAGACGAACGTCGTCGCCTGGTGCTGGCCGCCGAAATTTATACTGAAACCCAGCCCGCATTCTGGGGATTAACCGGGCAATACGCGCGCTTTAGTGGGGCGGAAATTGAAGCACAGGATAAAAGCTGTCTGCTTACGCCGTAGGTTGTTCACTGCCCGCCGCACGGCGTAGCCAGTTTTGCAGGAGCTTACCGTCCTCGGTCATTTCTGTATCTGAGCGTACGCACAGGTAATAGTCGCGACCGTCATCGATAGGCAAATCGAAAACTTTCACCAGTTCCCCACTTTCAAGATACGGCGCGATGAGCGGTTCGCGCATCAGCGCACAGCCCAGCCCGGCCTGAACACCCGCCAGCGTCAACAGGCCATCTTCAAACATCGGGCCGCTTCGTCGTGGCGGGCGCTTTACCCCCTGTAACATAAACCACTGCTGCCAGGTACTGCGCTCCTCATCATGCAATAACGGCATTTGCAACAGTTGTTCCGGCGTGTCGATGTGCCCGTGAATACGCAAAAAAGCCCGGCTGCACACCGGTACCATCTGCCCGGAAATCAGCTTTTCACTCTGGTAGCCCGCCCACTGCCCATTCCCAAAACGAATCGACATATCCGAGGCATCGCTCAGGTAGTTGCGGTGGTTGGCATACACCACGTTAATTTCAGTCTGCGGGTTCGCGCGCATAAAGGCAGGCAGGCGCGGGATAAACCAGCCCATGCCAAACAGCGGGATCAGGCTGATGGTGACCTGCCGCGTCTGCGACTGTTCCACCAGATGTTCCGTGGCCTGGCGCAGCACATTAAACGCGGCCCGGATCGAGCGGTAATAATCGCGCCCTTGCTGGCTCAACACCAGTCTGCGCCCCTGACGCTCCGTAAGCGGCATTTGCAGATACCCTTCCAGCACCTTGAGTTGATGACTCACGGCGGATGGTGAAATCGCCAGTTCCTGGGCGGCCAGCGTCACGCTGCCGAGCCTGGCAATGGCTTCAAACGCGCGCACGGCCCGCAGGGGGGGATCGTTAGCAAGACGGGTTTCAGCAAACAGAGACTGGCCTGTCGATTGTTCTGTTTTATTCATATGTTGATTTCTTTAGACCGTTCACCCGATCGAATGACTTTGTTAATCTTATATAAATCATAAAGATAAAACGATACCGGTTTATCATAAGAAATAATATATGTGTATTTTACAATTTAATTCAATTATTAGATGGTAGCCGCTGAAAGAGCAATTTGTCGGGTACGAACGTTGGATACACTCATACAACAACTGATCAACGGTGTGATGCTGGGAAGCATCTACGCACTGATCGCGCTGGGCTATACCATGGTGTATGGCATCTTGCGCATTATTAACTTTGCCCACGGCGATATTCTGATGGTTGGCGCGCTCACCACGCTTTCTGCCATTAACGTCCTGAATAACACTTTCCCGCATATGCCGCTGCTGCTTCAGTTGGGCTGCGCGCTGGTGATCGCGATGGCTGTCTGCGCCCTGCTGGCAATGGCAGTTGAACGATTTGCCTACCGCCGCCTGCGTAACGCACCGCGTCTGGCTCCGCTGATCTCCGGGATTGGCGTTTCGGTATTGCTGCAAACCGTGGCGATGATCGTCTGGACGCGCAATCCGCTGATGTTCCCGCAGATCCTGCCGATGGACCCGATTGCCGTCACCGCAGGCAGCGAAGCCCATCCTCCAGCCATTGTCACCGTAACCGGTATTGTGACCGTGGTGCTGGCGCTGGTCGTCATGACTGCACTGTGGCTGCTGGTTGAATACACCCGTCTTGGACGCGGGATGCGTGCGGTTGCCGAAAATCCCCGCGTTGCCACGCTGATGGGCGTTAACCCTAACGCGATTATCACCCTGACCTTCGCCATTGGTGGCGTGTTTGCCGCACTGGCGGGCGTGATGATGGCCAGCAACTATGGCAATGCCAGTTTCGCGATGGGATTTTTACCGGGGATCAAAGCTTTCACGGCCGCCGTGCTGGGCGGTATCGGCAATATCCGTGGCGCGATGGTCGGCGGGATTTTACTCGGCATCATCGAAGCGCTGGGCGCGGGCTATCTCGGTGAACTCACCAACGGCGTATTCGGCAGTAACTACCAGGACGTGTTTGCGTTCATGGTGCTGATCCTGGTGCTGGTCTTCCGTCCGGCGGGCCTGCTCGGCGAACGTGTGGCGCACAGGGCGTAAGGAACACTATGACAACCGTACAATTACAGACTCCTGTCGCAACCCGCAAATTTTGGTCCGGAATGACCCTGTTTTGCCTCGCCCTGTTGCTTGCCCCAATTGTTGCCAGCCAGCTTGGCGGTAACTACTGGGTGCGGGTGATCGACTTCGCTCTGCTCTACATCATGCTGGCGCTGGGGCTGAACATCGTGGTCGGCTACACCGGGCTGCTGGATATGGGCTTTATCGCCTTTTACGCCGTGGGGGCGTATCTGGCCGCCCTGCTGGCCTCACCGCATCTGCTTGAGGTTTTCCCAATCCTCGCCGTCTGGTTCCCGGACGGGCTGCACACGTCGTATCTGCTGATTATTCCGCTCGCCGCCCTCGTTGCTGCGGTGTGTGGGATTGTGCTCGGCGCACCGACGCTGAAGCTGCGCGGAGATTATCTGGCGATCGTAACGCTGGGCTTTGGCGAGATTATCCGCATCCTGATGCGTAACCTCGACCGCCCGGTCAATATCACCAACGGCGCGAAAGGCATTACCGGTGTGGATACGCTGAACCTGTTCGGCCTGAAGTTCAGCGGTGTGTATCACTGGTTTGGCTTTAAGGTGCCTGCACTGTGGTTGTGGTACTACCTGCTGATGCTGGTGATTGTGGCGATCATTTTCGTTTGCCTGCGCCTGCAACACTCCCGCATTGGCCGCGCCTGGCACGCCATCCGTGAAGATGAAGACGTGGCCCGCGCGATGGGGATAAACGTGCGCAACTATAAGCTGCTGGCCTTTGCCATGGGGGCTTCTTTTGGCGGCGTGGCGGGCGCGCTGTTTGGCGCGTTCCAGGGCTTCGTCTCGCCGGAATCCTTTACCTTGCAGGAGTCTATTGCCGTACTGGCAATGGTGGTGCTGGGCGGTATGGGACACATCCCCGGCGTTATCCTCGGTGCGGTGCTGCTGACCGCCCTGCCAGAACTGCTGCGCAGCCAGGCAGCCCCTGTACAGCAGGCACTGTTCGGCACGGTACTGATTGACCCGGAAATTCTCCGTCAGTTGTTTTACGGCCTGGCGCTGGTGCTGGTGATGCTCCTTCGTCCGTCCGGGATCTGGCCGGTGCGCCACAAGGAGGTAAAAGCATGAGTCTGCTCACCGTTCGCAACATGTCCAAACGCTTCGGCGGCCTGACCGCCGTGGACGATGTATCACTCTCCATCAACAAGGGTGAGATTTACGGTCTGATTGGCCCTAACGGCGCGGGAAAAACCACCTGTTTTAACCTGATAACCGGGTTATACCCGGCCGACAGCGGCGAATTCCTGATTGCCGACAAACCCTATTTCCCGAAGCAGATCGAGAGAGTGACTGCCGCCGGGATCGCACGCACCTTCCAGAACGTGCGTCTGTTCAACCAGATGTCGGTGCTGGAAAACGTGATGGTCGGCCGCCATGTACGCACCCGCAACGGTCTGTGGGCTGCCCTGAGCCGCCACAAGCGCGCGCGGGCAGAGGAAACCGACACCCGCGAGCAAGCCTGGCACTGGCTGGAATATACCGGCATTGCAAAATTCGCCCACTATCGCGCCTGCGACCTGGCTTACGGCCACCAGCGTCGGCTGGAGATCGCCCGTGCGCTGGCCACCGATCCGCTGCTGCTGGCGCTCGACGAACCGGCTGCCGGGATGAACGCCGCAGAGAAAGTAGCACTCGGCGAACTGCTTACCCGCATTCGTGACGACGGTAAAACCCTGCTGATGATCGAGCATGACGTCAAACTGGTGATGGGGATCTGCGACCGTCTGACGGTTCTTGATTATGGCAAAACGCTCGCCTGCGGCACGCCGGACAGCGTACGTCGCGATCCGGCCGTGATCGCCGCCTGGCTTGGAGGCAACGCGCATGTCTGAGTTATTAAAGGTTGAACGTCTTGACGTGCATTACGGCGGCATTCAGGCAGTACGCGATGTCTCCTTTACCCTGCACGAAGGCGAGCAGGCCACGCTGATCGGCGCCAACGGCGCAGGGAAAAGCTCCACCGTGCGTGCCATTACCGGGCTGGAAAGTTTCACCGGCAGCATCACCTTCAGCGGCAAAAACGTGCGTAAACACAAGCCAGAGACCCTGCTGCGTGACGGGCTGGTGATGGTTCCCGAAGGGCGCGGCATTTTCGCCCGTATGACGGTACTGGAAAACTTGCAGATGGGTGCCTGGTTAAGGCGTGACACTGTCACAGTTAAACATGAAATGAACGCGATATTTGAACGCTTCCCGCGCCTTGGCGAACGCCAGCACCAGCTGGCGGGGTTGCTTTCCGGCGGGGAACAACAGCTGCTGGCACTTAACCGCGCCCTGCTCAGCCGCCCGCGCCTGCTGATCCTCGATGAACCGTCGATGGGGCTGGCACCGAAAATGGTAGAGAACATTTTTGCCGTCATTTCCGGGCTGCGTGAACGCGGCGTGGCCCTGCTGCTCATTGAACAAAACGCGCGCCTGGCATTGGAAGTGACCGACAACGCGTGGGTCATGGACAGCGGCAGCATCGTTCATCACGGCGCGTCGAAAGCCATGCTGGACGACGACCAGATTGCACAGATTTATTTGGGCGAAATGCCCGTTTAACACACCAACCAACATCAGGGAAAACAATGAAAACAGTAAAAATCAGTGCGCTCAGCGCCGCCATTCTGCTCAGTGGTTTTGCCTCAACGGGAGCATGGGCAGCGGATAGCGAAACCGTTGTTATTGGCCTGGCAGGCCCGTTAACCGGTCCGTCTGCCCGTATCGGTAAGGATCTGGAAAACGGCGCGCAACTGGCTATCGACGATATCAACAAACAGCATCCGACCATCGGCGGCAAAGCTGTCACATTCAAACTGCAATCCGAAGACGATCAGTCTGACCCACGTACCGCCGTAGCGGTCGCGCAGCGTCTGGTCGACAGCGGCGTGGCAGGTGTGGTGGGCCACTGGAACACCGGCACCAGTATTCCGGCCGCGCGCGTGTATCACGATGCCGGTATCGCGCAAGTTGCCCCTGTTGCCACCGGTCACGCCTATACCAAACAGGGTTTCGACACCAGTTTCCGCGTGATGGGCCATGATGATGACGGCGGCCAGTTTGCCGGGCAGTACGCGGTAAACACCCTGAAGGCGAAACGCATTGCGGTGATCGACGACCGTACCGCGTTTGGTCAGGGTCTGGCCGACGAATTCATTAAATCGCTGGAAGCCCAGGGCGTGAAGATTGTTGACCGTCAGTACGTTGATGACAAAACCGTGGATTTCAGCGCCGTTCTGACCGCGATCCGCAGCAAAAACGCTGACCTGATCTTCTTCGGCGGCGTTGACAGCCAGGCCGCACCGCTGGCGCGACGTATCAAACAGCTCGGCATGAATGCCACCCTGATGGGCGCTGGCGGATTCGTCAGCCAGACCTTCCTGCAACTGGCACAGAAAGAAGGCGAAGGCGTTGTGGCGCTGGAGCCAGGTCTGCCGGTTGATCAGATGCCGGGCGGTAAAGCGTTCGAGCAGGCATATCAGTCCCGTTACCACACCCACATCGAGCTGCACGCGCCGTTCGCCTATGACGCTACCCGAGTGCTGGTTGCCGCGATGGAAAAAGCCAACTCCGTTGACCCGTCTGAATACCTGCCCGCCCTTCGTGCCATTAACTACTCTGGCGTCACCGGACAGATTGCGTTTGATAACGAAGGTAACCTGAAAGCGCCGTCCTTCACCGTTTACAAAGTGGTGGATGGCAAATGGCAGCCGCAGACCGTACTGGGCGGCACCAAAGCGAAGTAACGCAGTGAGGCAATGTGATGAGTGATAATAATGAGCTGGGCATTCTCGCCCGCCGTAAAATTGAAGCAGAAATTATTAAGCCAATTTATGAAATCCTGGTGCGCGAGATAGGGAAAACCCGCGCCCAGGCGGTGATTGGCGAGGCTATTGAACAGGCCGCTATCGATGCAGGTAAAGAATTCGCCAGCAAAGAGCCCAACGGCGCGAATGTGAAAAGTTTTATCGCCCTGCAATATCTGTGGGAGAAAGACAACGCGCTGGACGTCAAAGTGATCGACGCCGACGATCAGCAGTACAACTACAACGTGACCCGTTGCCGCTACGCCGAGATGTACCACGAGATGGGTCTAGGCGAAATCGGGCATCTGCTCTCCTGCGCCCGCGATGAGAAATTCATTGTGGGTTACGCGCCGGATGTGGAGCTGACCCGCACGTCCACCATCATGCAGGGAGGTTCATGTTGCGACTTCCGCTATCGCAGCACAAAGGACAAAGCATGATCCGTGTAAACGCAGAGCGCTTGTGGGCCACGCTGGAAATGATGGCGCAAATCGGCGGTACGCCCGCCGGTGGCGTCACCCGTCTGGCGTTAAGCGAAGAAGACCGGATCGCACGCAATTTGCTGCGCGACTGGGCGCTGGACGCCGGTTTTACCTGTGATGTGGACAGCATGGGCAACATGTTTATCCGCCGCGCCGGGAAAAACCGGGCTCTGGCTCCGGTGATGACCGGATCGCACGTTGATTCTCAACCGCTTGGTGGGAACTACGACGGGATTTACGGCGTGCTCGCCGGGCTTGAGCTGCTGCGTACCCTGAACGATAACCAGGTGGAAACCGAGCGCGATATTGTACTGGTGAACTGGACCAACGAAGAAGGCGCGCGCTTTGCTCCGGCGATGCTCTCATCCGGTGTCTGGACCGGGCAGTTCAGCGAAACATATGCCCACGCCCTGGCCGATAACGCGGGGGTAACCGTTGGTGAAGCGCTTGACGCTATCGGCTATCGCGGTGAGCAACCTGCACAGGCATTTCCGGTTCACGCCTGTTACGAGCTGCACATCGAACAGGGGCCAATTCTGGAAGATGAAGCCATTGATATCGGGCTGGTGCGGGCCGCAATGGGCCAGCGCTGGTTTACCATTACCCTGGACGGTTTTGCCGCTCATGCGGGTACGACCCCGATGCACAGCCGACGCGATGCATTAACCGCCTTTGCCGAACTGGCATTAAAGGTGGAAGAGATTGGCTATCAGCATCAGCCAGATGGCCGCGCCACGATCGGTATGGCGCAGGTCACGCCGAACTCGCGCAACGTGGTGCCGTCTCGCGTGGTGTGCAGCGTGGAGTTTCGCCACCCGGTGCAGGATGCGCTTGAAGCGATGGAATCGGCACTGCATCAGGCTGCGGAATCGCTGACTGCACGCGACGTTACCGCTACCGTTGAACGCATTTTTGACTACGCGCCAATTGCCTTTAACCCGCAGTGTCTGGCCCGTACTGAGCAGGCCGTGACGGCACTGGGTTATTCATCAAAACCGATGGTATCCGGCGCGGGGCATGACACCTGTTATGTCAGCAAAATTGCTCCGGCGAGCATGATTTTCATCCCATGCGTCAAAGGCATCAGCCATAACGAAGCAGAAAAGATCCTGCCAGAATGGTCAGAGAAAGGGACGAATGTGCTGTTGCACAGCGTGCTGGCGGCGGCTCAGGAGCAATAACACTGTGCGAAAGCAGATACGCTCTGCTTTCGCCAGAACCTAGATCGCCACGCGTCGGCTGATTTCGACCACCCGGTCACTCGGCAGATGGTAGTGATTGATAACATGCGTACAGTTGCGCTTCATAAAGGCAAAGATGTGGCGTTGCCAGACCGCCATCCCCGCAGAGCCCTCACCCGCGACAATGGTTTCATGCCCGACGTACCAGGTGGCATTATCGGTTGCAAATATCGCGTTGATTTCACTTATCCCTTGCAGCAAATGCGGGATATCCGGGTGCTCCATAAAACCGTATTGCGCGATACCATGCCAGTATCCCGGGGCGCGTTGCATCACTTCGATTCGCTGTTCATCATCCACGTAAGGCACATTAAGAATATCAATCGTCAGGGACAGCACCTCGCGCTGCAAGGCGCGGTTTCGTGCCACATGCCAGCGCATCACGGGCGGGATGTTATCCCGGGTGCGCGTTAAAAAGATGGCCGAACCCGCCACTCTGGGCACCTCTTTTTGCACAAGCGCCGAAAAGAAACCATCGACACTGATCCCTTTCTCGCCAATTGCCTTTGCTACCGCCTTAATCCCGCGATTCCAGATCAGCATAACGGTGCAGATGGCTGCGGCCAGCAGCAGCGGGATATAACCCCCTTCAAGGACTTTAATCATATTGGCGAATAAGAAACTGGTATCGATGACGACAAACACCATGGCGATCGCTGCACTGCTGAACAGGCTCCAGCGCCATATTTCACGCATGGCCACAAACAACAGGCCGGTGGTCATCAGCATGGTTAACGACACGGCGATGCCATAGGCGGCAGCAAGTTTGTCGGACGACTCAAAGAACACGACCAGCCCGATGGTTACCACCATCAGCAGCCAGTTGATCGCACCGATATAAATCTGCCCGTAGCTTTCGGCGGCAGTCTGTTTGATCCGCAAGCGCGGCAGCCAGCCCAGTTGGATCGCCTGGCGGGTCATAGAGAAGGCGCCGGTAATAATCGCCTGGCTGGCAATAATGGTCGCCAGTGCCGCAAGAACGATCAGCGGAACCTGGAGCGCGCCGGGGCACAGAATAAAGAAGACGTTTTTGGTGCTGTCTGCACCCGCCAGGATCAGCGCCGATTGCCCGGCATAATTGAGCAGCAGCGCGGGGAAGACCACCCCGTACCAGGCCAGCCAGATGGGTTTTTTACCAAAATGGCCCATATCCGCATACAGGGCTTCCGCACCGGTGACACAGAGAAATACTCCGCCTAACACCAGAAAACTGGTAAAGCCATTAGAGAGTAAAAAGGTGATGCCGTAGTACGGATTCAGGGCCAGCAAAACCGCCGGATGCTGCACTATGCCCCATACGCCCAGCGCAGCGATGGTGAAAAACCACAACGCCATGATCGGGCCAAAAATTTTGCCAATTCTGGCGGTGCCAAAGGGCTGAATAAAAAAGAGTGCCAGTAAAATGGCAACCGTTGCAGGCAGGATAAAAGGTTTAGACTCCGGGATCACAATCTCTAAGCCTTCAAGCGCAGAGAGCACGGAGATGGCCGGAGTGATCGCCCCGTCACCGTAAATTAATGCCGCGCCAATCAGCGCCGCGAAGATCACCCAGCGCCCGCCTTTTCCCTTTTCAACCAGCAATGACATTAATGCCATGATGCCGCCCTCGCCGTGGTTATCAATGCGCATGGCGAACGCAGCATATTTAACCGAGGTAACCAGGATAAGCGTCCAGGTAATCAGCGAAAGCAAGCCTAAAATGACCGGGGGCGTCGGGTCATGCCCGGACAACGACAGCACCGTTTTGAAGGTATAGAGCGGGCTGGTGCCGATATCACCGAACACCACACCAAGCGCACTGCCCGCAAGCAACACAACCCGAGGGGATGCGGACGATGTTTCACTGCTGCTGAGCAGGTTCATATAATCCAGCGTGGGTTTGATAATCCTTTAAAAATCATAGCCCACATCCCCTTTTCACGCCAACACGCTACGAGTTCGGGTTCACCTTTGCGAGGCTGAACCAGATCCCAATGGCAAGCAACAGCAACATACCGCCAGCACTGCCCAGCGCCACGCTGTGTGAAGTAATAAACGCCGTTTTCGCCGCCTCGATCACGGAATCTCCCAGTGCAGGCGTCAGCTCCTGGGCCACCTTCACTGCTTCACCAATTGACGATGAGGCTTTGTCGGTCAGCGCCGGGGTTAAGCCGTCCGGCAGGGTAATCGATGCCGAAAAACTACGGGTTAGCAGCAGACCGAAGATGGCAATCCCCAGCCCGGCACCCAGTTCATAGGACATGGTTTCGATGGCCCCTGCGGCAGCGGCCTTCTCTTTCGGCGCAGCAGCCATAATGGCGGACGTAGACGCCAGCAGCGCGCTGGCGGCACTGAACCCCAGCAACACCATCAGGCTCCACGCCTGCCACTGCTGGGTGCTGAAATCGAGCAACGACAGCCCAATAAAACTTATCGCGCTCAGTCCCATGCCTCCGGCAGCCACAATCCGCAGCCCCAGACGCCCGACCAACACCCCGGCAATGGGGCCGCTGAACCCGCTGGCTACCATCAGCGGCAGCATAAACATCCCGGCCTCAAACGGCGTAAAACCGTGAACGAACTGGAGCTCCTGAGCCATCAGCAGCTCGAACCCCACCAGCGCAATCATGGCGGTCATTGCCATCACCACACCGCTTAAGATGATACGATGGCAAAACAAACGCATGTCGATCATTGGTACACGGGCGCGCAACTGAATGCGCACAAAAACAAACAACATTACCGCACCGGTCATAAGCGTACACGCCACCATCCACGGGGCAAGCGCGCCTTTCAGCGCCGTTTTTGCGCTATACACCAGCAGCAAGATGGCGACGATCAACATGATGGCATGGCTGATATTCAGCGGTTGCTCCGGTCGTCCTTGTTGTGCCGGGACAAATCGCGCCGCCAGTGAAACCACCACCACCACGATCGGTACGTTGATCAAAAAGACCGAACCCCAGTAAAAATGCTCAAGCAGCATCCCGCCGATAAGCGGCCCAAACGCAGCGCCGCCTGAACCGACGGCTGCCCATACCCCCAGCGCGATATTGCGATGCCGGGCATCAATAAATAGCGTGCGGATCCCGGCAAGCGTCGCCGGAATGATCATCGCCGCGCCAATCGCCAGAGAAGCCCGCGCGGCAATCAGCCAGCCCGCAGAGGGCGCAAACGCCGCCGCCAGAGACGAGAGGCCAAACAGCGTGCTGCCGATCATCAGCAGGCGCTTAAAGCCGATGCGGTCACCCAGTGCGCCCATCGGCAGTACCATCCCCGCCATCACCAGCGAGTAAATATCAATAATCCACAGCAATTCATTGCCGCTTGCGCCAAGCGTCATGCTCAATGTCGGCGCCGCCACGTGCAGCACCGTTGCGTCAATCGCCACCGGAATATAGACCAGCACGATAATCACTAACGCTAACCACTGACGAAACATAAATGTCCTTTTCATTTCAAACCTGGACACATGTCCAGAATGCGATCCTACGTAAAGTTGAACGCATGTCCAGCTCTTTGTTACACTCGTTTCATCTCCATTAAGAGTGAGTAAAAATGCGTTATCTGAGCAAGGACGAACGGCGGGAAGATATTCTTCAGGCGGCCATGCGCGTGGCGCTAGCCGAAGGGCTGGCCGCGATGACGGTAAGACGCATCGCTACCGAAGCGGGCGTTGCCACCGGGCAGGTTCACCACCATTTTGCCTCTGGCGGCGAGTTAAAATCATTAGCCTTTGTCCGGCTGATCCGAGCCCTGCTGGATGCGGATGTCCTTGCTGAAAACGCCAGCTGGCGGGAACGCCTGCACGGGATGCTGGGCAGCGATGATGGTGGATTTGAGCCGTACATCAGGCTATGGCGTGAAGCGCAAATCCTCGCCAGCCGTGATCCGGAAATCAAAAGCGCCTACATCCTGACGATGGAAATGTGGCACCAGGAAACGGTAGCCATTATCCGGGGCGGCGCTGAAGCAAAAGAATTTACCCTGACAGACCGGGCAGAAAATATTGCCTGGCGTCTGATTGGGTTGGTCTGCGGTCTGGACGGGATATACGTTTTAAATATGCCTGAAATGGACAATGCCGCATTTAATAAGCATCTTGATAAATTAATCACCCTCGAATTGTTTTAATACCCACTATGGAGTATTAAAATCCGGTAAAAGTTACAATTAGTAACACATAAAGCGGAGCCACTATTCTATTCCCGGGTCGGGGGTTCGCTTTTTTATCTATCCTTTCAATTGCATCCCATTATTCCAAAAACCCCGTACAACACTACGTTAGATATCTGTTTGTTTTATATTCACTTTTCTGATCATTGTGCGTAAGCAAGAGGGCGATATGTCACAACAAAGTGAGAAGAATAATCATTATCTACTCAGTAACTGGAAACCGGAAAACAGCGATTTTTGGGAGAACAAAGGCAAAGGTATTGCCCGAAGAAACCTTGTAATTTCTGTCGCTTGTCTGCTTTTAGCCTTTTGTGTATGGATGTTATTTAGCGCCATTACGGTGAATCTTAATAAAGTCGGATTTAATTTCACCACCGACCAGCTGTTCATGTTAACCGCATTACCTTCGCTTTCGGGTGCCATATTACGCGTCCCCTATTCCTTTATGGTGCCGATATTTGGCGGCCGTTACTGGACGGTATTAAGCACCGTCATTTTGATTGTTCCCTGCGTCTGGCTGGGTATCGCCGTACAGAACACGGCCACACCCTACTGGATCTTTATTGTGATCGCCCTGCTGTGCGGCTTTGCCGGGGCAAACTTTGCTTCCAGCATGGGTAACATCAGCTTCTTCTTCCCGAAAGCAAAACAGGGCAGCGCGCTGGGTATCAACGGTGGGCTGGGGAATCTGGGCGTCAGCGTGATGCAGCTGGTCGCGCCGCTGGTGATTTTCCTGCCGATGTATACGTTTCTCGGCGTGAATGGCGTGCCTCAGGATGATGGCTCGACGATGTGGCTGGCTAACGCCGCCTGGATATGGGCGCCGCTTCTGCTGCTGGCCACCATCGCCGCCTTCTTTGGTATGAACGATATCGCCAGTTCTAAGGCCTCTATCGCCAGCCAGCTTCCGGTGCTGAAGCGCTTTCACCTCTGGCTGTTGAGCCTGCTTTACCTGGCGACTTTTGGCTCATTTATCGGTTTCTCCGCAGGCTTTGCCATGCTGTCGAAAACCCAGTTTCCAGACGTAAACATCCTGCATCTTGCGTTCTTTGGCCCCTTAATTGGTGCGCTGGCGCGTTCGGCGGGCGGGATGATCTCTGACCGTCTGGGCGGGGTGCGCGTTACGCTGATTAACTTCGTGTTTATGGCGATTTTCAGCGCCCTGCTGTTCCTGACGCTACCCGGTTCAGGTTCCGGCAGCTTTGTCGCGTTCTATCTGGTGTTTATGGGCCTGTTCCTGACCGCCGGACTGGGCAGCGGCTCAACCTTCCAGATGATTGCGATCATCTTCCGTCAGATAACCATTGCCCGCGTGAAGCAACGAGGCGGCACTAACGAACAGGCCCAGCATGAAGCCGTTACTGAAACCGCGGCGGCACTGGGCTTTATCTCGGCCATTGGCGCGGTGGGCGGGTTCTTTATCCCTAAAGCCTTTGGCACCTCGCTGGCCATGACCGGCTCGCCGGTTGGCGCCATGAAAGTTTTCCTCGTGTTTTACATCGTCTGCGTATTCGTCACCTGGCTGGTTTATGGCCGTAAATCCTCACAAAAATAACAAATAGCCTTTCGCCGGCGAGCGGTGCAGCGCTTTCCGGCAATGTTATCGGAGCAGGAGAAATGTCATGAGTAAACTGTTGGATCGCTTTCGCTATTTTAAACAAAAAGGCGACACCTTCGCCGATGGACACGGCCAGGTGTATAACACCAACCGTGACTGGGAGGACAGCTACCGCCAGCGCTGGCAGTTCGACAAAATTGTGCGATCCACCCACGGCGTGAACTGTACCGGTTCCTGTAGCTGGAAGATCTATGTCAAAAACGGGTTAGTGACCTGGGAAACGCAGCAAACCGACTACCCCCGCACCCGTCCGGATTTACCGAACCACGAACCGCGCGGCTGCCCGCGTGGCGCAAGCTACTCCTGGTATCTGTACAGCGCCAACCGCCTGAAATACCCGCTGGTGCGCCGTAAGTTGATCGAACTGTGGCGCGACGCGCTGGCGCAGCATAACGATCCGGTGCTGGCGTGGGACGCCATCCAGAGTGACCCACAAAAGAGCCAGAGCTATAAGCAGGCGCGTGGGCGCGGCGGATTTATCCGCTCGAACTGGAAAGAGCTGAACCAACTGATTGCTGCTGCCAACGTCTGGACCATCAAGAATTTTGGCCCGGATCGCGTGGCCGGTTTCTCGCCTATTCCGGCGATGTCGATGGTCTCTTACGCCGCCGGGACGCGCTATCTCTCTCTGCTAGGCGGAACCTGCCTGAGCTTCTATGACTGGTACTGCGATTTACCGCCGGCATCGCCGATGACCTGGGGCGAGCAGACCGACGTGCCGGAATCGGCCGACTGGTACAACTCCAGCTATATCATCGCCTGGGGCTCTAACGTGCCGCAGACCCGCACGCCCGATGCCCACTTCTTTACCGAAGTGCGTTACAAAGGCACCAAAACCGTTGCCATTACCCCTGATTTCTCTGAAGTGGCGAAGCTCAGTGACCAGTGGCTGGCGCCAAAACAAGGCACTGACAGCGCGCTAGCCATGGCGATGGGCCATGTGATCCTCAAAGAATTCCATCTCAACAACCCAAGCGACTATTTCCTGAACTACTGCCGCCGTTATACGGACATGCCGATGCTGGTTCTGCTGGATGAGCGGGACGATGGCCATGTTGTTCCTGGTCGTATGCTGCGCGCTTCGGACCTGGCCGACGGGCTTGGCGAGGCCAATAACCCGGAATGGAAAACCATCGCCTTTGATATTGCCGGCAACCTGGTTGCGCCGAATGGCTCGATTGGTTTTCGCTGGGGTGAAAAAGGCAAATGGAACCTCGAACCGCTGGCGGCCGGTCATGAAACCGAGCTTACACTCTCTTTGCTGATCACCCACGACAGCATCGCCGATGTCGCCTTCCCCTATTTCGGTGGCAACGAGAACCCGCATTTCCGCAGCGTGAAGCAAGAACCGGTTCTGGTTCGCCGCGTGCCCAGCAAAACCCTGACGCTGGCCGATGGCAGCCAGAAACGCGTGGTCAGCGTTTATGATCTGGTACTGGCAAACTACGGGCTTGATCGCGGTCTGGAGGATACCAACGCAGCGAAAGATTACGCCGAAATCAAAGCCTACACCCCTGCCTGGGGTGCGCAGATTACGGGTGTACCGGCGTATCTGATTGAAAAAATTGCCCGTGAGTTTGCCGACACGGCACACAAAACCCACGGCCGTTCGATGATCATCCTCGGCGCAGGCGTGAACCACTGGTATCACATGGACATGAACTACCGCGGGATGATCAACATGTTGGTCTTCTGCGGCTGCGTCGGGCAAAGCGGCGGCGGCTGGTCGCACTACGTCGGCCAGGAAAAGCTACGCCCACAAACCGGCTGGCTGCCGCTGGCCTTCGCGCTGGACTGGAACCGCCCGCCCCGTCAGATGAACAGCACCTCGTATTTCTATAACCATGCCAGCCAGTGGCGCTACGAAAAACTGACCGCACAGGAGCTGCTCTCCCCTCTGGCGGATGCCTCTAAATTCACCGGGCACCTGATCGACTTCAACGTGCGCGCAGAACGCATGGGCTGGCTGCCGTCTGCGCCACAGCTCAACCTCAATCCACTGCACATCAAGGCTCGCTCAGATGCCGCCGGGATTACGCCGCAGGAGTACACCGTGCAGGCGTTAAAATCGGGCGATATCCGTTTCGCCTGCGAACAACCTGACAACGGAAAAAACCACCCGCGCAACCTGTTTGTCTGGCGTTCGAACCTGCTTGGCTCATCCGGTAAAGGTCACGAGTACATGCTCAAATACCTGCTGGGCACCGAAAGCGGGATTCAGGGCGAGGATTTAGGCTCAACCGATGACGTCAAACCCGAAGAGGTGGAATGGCAGACCAAAGCCATCGAAGGCAAGCTCGACCTGCTGGTGACGCTCGATTTCCGCATGTCGAGCACCTGCCTGTTCTCGGATATCGTCCTGCCGACCGCCACCTGGTATGAAAAAGACGACATGAATACCTCGGATATGCATCCGTTTATTCACCCACTTTCTGCCGCCGTTGACCCGGCATGGGAATCCCGTAGCGACTGGGAGATCTACAAAGGCATCGCCAAAGTCTTCTCTGAGGTGTGCGTCGGCCATCTGGGTACTGAAACGGACGTGGTGCTGCAACCGCTACAACACGACTCCCCGGCGGAGCTATCGCAGCCGTTTGATATCCTGGACTGGCGCAAAGGCGAGTGCGATTTGATCCCCGGTAAAACCGCCCCGAGTATTGCGGTGGTGGAACGAAACTACCCCGAAACGTATGAACGTTTCACGGCCCTCGGCCCGCTGATGGATAAACTTGGCAACGGCGGGAAAGGCATTTCGTGGAACACCCAAAACGAGGTCGATTTCCTCGGCAAACTGAACTACGTCAAGCTTGACGGCCCGGCAAAAGGTCGTCCACTGATTGAAACGGCGATTGATGCGTCCGAAGTGATCCTCGCCCTGGCACCTGAAACCAATGGACAGGTGGCGGTAAAAGCCTGGGAAGCGCTCGGGCAACTGACCGGGCGCGATCACACTCACCTGGCCATCAACAAAGAAGACGAGAAAATTCGCTTCCGTGATATCCAGGCCCAGCCGCGCAAAATCATCTCCAGCCCGACGTGGTCAGGGCTTGAGAGCGAGCATGTTTCATATAACGCGGGTTACACCAACGTGCATGAGCTGATCCCGTGGCGGACGATTTCCGGGCGCCAGCAGCTGTACCAGGATCACGCATGGATGCGTGCGTTTGGCGAGAGTCTGGTGGCCTATCGTCCGCCGATTGATACCCGCAGCGTCACCCATATGCGGGAGATCCCACCGAACGGCTTCCCGGAGAAAGCGCTGAACTTCCTCACGCCGCACCAGAAATGGGGCATTCACTCCACCTACAGCGAAAACCTGCTGATGCAGACCCTGTCGCGCGGTGGGCCGATTGTCTGGATAAGCGAAGCGGACGCCAAAGAATTAGGCATTGAGGATAACGACTGGATCGAAGCCTTCAACGCTAACGGCGCCCTCACCGCCCGTGCGGTGGTCAGCCAGCGTGTGCCGCCAGGCATGACCATGATGTACCACGCTCAGGAGCGCATCCTGAACATTCCGGGTTCAGAAGTGACCGGGCGCCGTGGTGGCATTCATAACTCCGTCACCCGCATCTGCCCGAAACCGACGCACATGATCGGCGGTTACGCGCAACTGGCGTACAGCTTCAACTATTACGGTACCGTCGGCTCCAACCGCGACGAATTCATCATGATCCGCAAAATGAAAAACATTAACTGGCTGGATGGCGAAGGTCGGGATCAGGTACAGGAGGCGAAAAAATGAAAATACGCTCACAGGTTGGAATGGTACTGAATCTCGATAAATGCATTGGCTGCCACACCTGCTCGGTCACCTGTAAGAACGTCTGGACCGGGCGTGAAGGCATGGAATATGCGTGGTTCAACAACGTCGAAACTAAGCCGGGTATCGGCTACCCGAAAAACTGGGAAGACCAGGAGGAGTGGCAAGGCGGTTGGGTGCGCGGCATTACCGGTAAGCTAACACCACGCCTCGGTAGCCGCGTGGGCGTGCTGTCGAAAATCTTCGCCAACCCGTCCCTGCCGGGTATCGACGATTATTACGAACCTTTCACCTTCGACTATCAGGATCTGCACCGCGCCCCGGAGGGGGATCACCTGCCCACCGCCCGCCCGCGTTCGCTGATTAGCGGTAAACGGATGGACAAAATCGTTGGCGGCCCGAACTGGGAAGAGTTGCTCGGCGGTGAGTTCGAAAAACGCGCCCGTGACCGCAACTTCCAGAAAATTCAAAAAGAGATGTACGGCCAGTTTGAAAACACCTTCATGATGTATCTGCCGCGCCTGTGCGAACACTGCCTCAACCCGAGCTGTGTTGCCACCTGCCCAAGCGGGGCTATCTACAAGCGTGAAGAGGACGGCATTGTGCTGATCGACCAGGACAAATGTCGTGGCTGGCGCATGTGTATCAGTGGCTGTCCGTACAAAAAAATCTACTTCAACTGGAAGAGTGGCAAGTCAGAAAAATGCATTTTCTGTTATCCACGTATTGAATCCGGCCAGCCGACCGTCTGCTCGGAAACCTGCGTCGGGCGTATTCGTTACCTTGGTGTACTGCTGTATGACGCAGACCGCATCGAAGAAGCGGCAAGCACCGAGCATGAAACGGATCTCTACGAACGCCAGTGCGACGTGTTCCTCAACCCGCACGATCCGGCGGTGATCGAAGAAGCGCTGAAACAAGGCATTCCGGCAAACGTGATTGACGCCGCGCAAAAGTCCCCTGTCTATAAAATGGCGATGGACTGGAAGCTGGCTCTGCCGCTGCATCCGGAATATCGCACCCTGCCAATGGTCTGGTACGTGCCGCCGCTGTCACCCATCCAGTCTTACGCCGACGCGGGCGGCCTGCCGATGAACGACGGCGTGCTTCCTGCGGTAGAAAACCTGCGTATTCCGGTGCAGTACCTGGCGAATATGCTCAGCGCAGGTGATACCGGCCCGGTGCTGCGCGCCCTGAAACGCATGATGGCAATGCGCCATTACAAACGCTCCCAGACCGTTGAGGGCGTGACCGACACCCGCGCCATCGAGGAAGTGGGCCTGAGCGTGGAACAGGTTGAGGAGATGTACCGCTACCTGGCGATTGCCAACTACGAAGATCGCTTTGTGATCCCAACCAGCCACCGCGAAATGGCGCAGGACGCCTTCCCGGAGAAAAACGGCTGCGGCTTTACCTTTGGCGACGGCTGCCACGGCTCCGACACCAAATTCAACCTCTTCAACAGCCACCGTATTGATGCCATCAACATCTCCGAGGTGCGCGAACATGGGGAGGGAGAATAATGCAGATCCTCAAAATCATCGCGCTGCTGATCGAATACCCCGATGACGCGCTGTGGGAGAGCCGTGACGAGGCGCTCTCGCTGATTGCGCAGGATGCGCCCGTGCTGCTGCCGTTTGCCCGGCAGCACCTGGGAGCAACCCTGCTGGATAAACAGGCTGAGTGGTGCGAAGTGTTCGAGCGAGGCCGCGCAACCTCGCTGCTGTTGTTTGAACATGTTCATGCGGAATCTCGCGATCGCGGCCAGGCAATGGTTGATCTCATGGGGCAGTATGAGAAAGCCGGGCTCCAGCTGGACTGCCGCGAACTGCCAGATTATCTGCCGCTGTATCTGGAATACCTCAGCATCGTCACCGATGCCGAGGCACGCGAAGGGTTGCAAAACGTTGCGCCGATTTTGGCGCTGATTGGCGGACGTCTGAAACAGCGCGGTGTGGCGCATTACCAGCTGTTCGATGCCCTGCTGTCGCTTGCCGGCAGCCGCCTTACCAGCGACAGCGTGGCAAAACAGGTTTCCGGTGAAAAACGGGATGACACCCGTCAGGCGCTGGATGCGGTCTGGGAAGAGGAACAAGTCAAGTTTATTGAGGACAACGCCACATCGTGCGACAGCTCGCCGATGCAGCAATATCAACGACGCTTTAGCCAGGACGTCGCCCCGCAGTATGTCGACGTCAGCGCCGGAGGCCAAAAATGATCCAGTATCTGAACGTCTTTTTCTACGATATCTATCCTTACCTGTGCGGCACGGTTTTTCTGGTGGGAAGCTGGCTGCGCTACGACTACGGGCAGTACACCTGGCGAGCTTCATCGAGTCAGATGCTGGATAAACGCGGGATGGTGCTGTGGTCGAACTTATTCCATATCGGCATTCTGGGGATCTTCTTCGGCCACCTGTTCGGGATGCTGACGCCGCACTGGGTTTATTCCTGGTTCCTGCCGATGTCGCAAAAGCAGCTGATGGCGATGATTGCCGGTGGCGTGTGCGGTGTGCTGACGCTGGTAGGCGGCGCGGGTCTGCTGGTGCGGCGTTTGACCAATCCGCGTATCCGGGCGACATCATCCACTGCCGATATCCTGATCCTCTGCGTGCTGCTGGTGCAGTGTATTCTTGGTCTGACCACGATCCCGTTCTCCGCTCAACACCCGGACGGCAGTGAAATGCTGAAACTGGTGGACTGGGCGCAGGCGGTCGTCACCTTCCGCGGTGGTGCATCTGCGCATCTTGATGGCGTGGCGTTTATCTTCCGCGTTCATCTGGTGCTGGGGATGACCATCTTCCTGCTATTCCCGTTCACGCGTCTGGTGCACGTGTGGAGCGCGCCGGTGGAGTATCTGACGCGCAGGTATCAGGTGGTGAGATCGAGAAGGTAGCGGCGATAACGTTCCAGAGCCTGTTGTTTACAACAGGCTTTTTATTATCCCGCTTATTATTTAATTCATGCCATGAATATGTTTTTCATCGTGGGAGTTAACATGCCTTCATACGTTATGTCTGTTCGTAAAGTATCAAGAGGTCAATTTACCGCTGACATCGGCAACACCAGTTATCTGGTTGTTCCTGATGGCACGGATCCAAGCCCCAGCCATGCCATACCCGCACAGGAGTGGTTTGATAAGGTGACGAATGGCGCTAAGTGGACAAATGACAAAGGGCAAAAACGCGGAGATCTGCTGTTTGCCGCTCATGGCTACAATATGAGCGAAAGCGAAGTGATTGAGCGACACCGGCTGCTTGCAAACGGATTGGCCGACATTGGCTTTAAAGGTATGGTCGTCTCCTTTGACTGGCCGAGCGATGATAAAGCACTCGCCTACCTGGCCGATCGCCACAAGGCAAAGCTCACTGCCATGCGCCTGATGACGGAAGGCATTGCCTATGTCTCAGAGAAACAAAAACCGGACTGTCCAGTTAATATCCATGTGCTGGGGCATTCAACCGGGGCTTATGTTCTCACTGAAGCATTTGACGATGCCGATGATAGCAACCTGCCAAATAGCGCCTGGAAAGTTAGCCAAATCATTTTTGTTGCCGGAGATGTATCGAGCAGCGTGATGTCCAATCCCGATCCTCGCAGTGATTCTATCTACCGTCACTGCATTCGCCTGACTAATTATTCAAGCCGCCGCGACCAGGCACTGGATATATCAAACGTGAAACGGGTGGGTGTCGCCCCACGCGTTGGACGTATTGGTCTTCCGGATAACGCCCCTTCACTCGCCATTAATATCGACTGTACGCAGTATTATGAGCAATTAGATAATGACCCTGAGGTTTTAAAACAAGATGAACCTTATGGGATAGTAGGAATGCCAACCCACTCCTGGTATTTCGGCAATAAGATTTTTACTCGGGATCTTTTCTATACGTTAATTGGCACGGATCGCTACTCCATGCCAACACGCTCGGTTGACGGTGAAGGGAAAACGGTCCTGATACGCTGAGGTTACGTTTATGCCGGGTGGCGGCTGTGCCTTACCCGGCCTACCTTCAGGGGTTTTCCAGGCCCGGTAAGCGTTAGCGCCACCGGGCTATTTTCCGGCCTGCGGATGTGTTTCAAACCCGGCCATTACCGCCGTCAGTTCTGCCAGCGAAAAACCGTGTTTCGGATCGTCAACGCCCAGGCCAAACCGTTCTGCCATCAACGTATACAGTGCTTCTGCATCCGCTAAATGGATCTGCTCTTCCACATGTCCGTTCTGCCAGTGGGTAAAGTTAAAGTTGGTCAGCGTCAGTTTCCCGCCGTCCGGCAGATGGCGACACATCAGCAGGTGATGGCGGAAATGCGATTGCGGCCAGTGCGCTGACCAGAAATTCCCCATGACATAATCACTGAAATACTGCGCCGTCAGGTCAAAATGGTACATCGACTGCCAGTGCTCGTGATGGCGGAACTGGAGCACCCAGTCGTTGCCTTCACTGAGCAGCCGATACAGCCCGTGCGGCGTGGCTTGCTCTTCATTGGCAATTAAGCGAATCGGTGCCGTCAGCGTCTGCCCGCCAAAACCTACGTCAGCAATCCAGCGCTCGCCGTTCAGCTCAACCAGCAGCAGACGGTGCGTGCGCGGCGGCATTTGCGGCGGATTAGATAGCACCACGCGACCCAGTACGCTGCGCACCGTAAAGCCGATTTCACGCAATACGCGCTCGAACAGGCCGTTTTGCTCAAAGCAGTAACCGCCGCGGCGCGCCGTCACCAGCTTGTCGACCAGGCACTGATCCTCAAGATGGATTTCACGTGGCAGCACGACGTCGATATTTTCAAACGGGATGGTGCAGTTATGCTGCAAATGCAGCGCACGCAGGGTGTCGATATCAACCGATACAGGCTGTTGCCAGCCTGATCGCGCAAAATACGCACTCAGAAATGGAGACATGTCAGAGGTTCCTTGTTCAGTGATTCCCTGTTTATAAACTATTTTTGTCTGCCCACTGGTGCAAAAGTGCTTTTTATCTTTGGCTATTGCGCTGCATGATGCCAAGCGCACTCAGCATCAAAATCAGCCCGGTGATCAGCGTCAGCGTTGCCATCGCCATTCCTTGTCCAACTGAGCCCTGTTCGAACTGCCGCCAGATAAAGACCGACACCGTCTGCGTTCCCGCAGGCGCGAGTAATAACGATGTCACCAGCTCACGCGAGGCGATAGCGAACACCATCAGCATCGCCGCCAGCAGCGCAGGCGACACCAGCGGCATCACGATAAAACGTAACGCCTGAAACGCCGAAGCCCCGTGTACCCGCGCAGCTGGCTCCAGATTGCCACCAAGCTGGCGTAAGGCACTGCCCACATAACGCACCGGCCACGGCAGGAGCAAACAACAGTACGACAGGAGTAAGATGACCCAGGTGTTATAGGGAGAAACGGGCCAGAAGCGCTGATTCCACAGAAGGATAAGCCCGACCCCCACCACAATCCCCGGCAACGCAGCAGGCATCAGCGACAGCGCATCCAGCGCCGCGCGCCCTTTTATCTTCTGCACAACCACCAGCCAGGAGGCCAGCAGCCCCAGCATCCCGGTGATACAGGCGGCACCCAACGCCAGCGACAGACTGGTGCCCAGCGCAGGGAGCGCGTCACCCTGCTGGCTAAACAGTGCCATATAATGTGACATTGTCACGTTAGACCATGTCACCCCGCCGGACAACGTTCCTAATACACCGGATAATGCCATCGACGCGCCCGGCAGGATCACTGCAATACCGCCCACAAGCGCCATCAACACCACTATCGGCAGCGTAAATACGCCCGCGTTCGCCCCGCTATTTTCCGTTGGTTTGCCGGTCACGCTGGTGACATCATGATGTCCGGTCAGCTTTTTCTGTAACCCCCACGCCGACAGGGCGATAACCACCAGCACCACAGAAAGCATCGACGCCCCAGAGAGATCCACCGGCCAGTCTGCCAGTTTCTTTTCGATATCCGTGGTTAGCATCAGCACGCCCGCGCGGGTGCCCAGCGCCGCAGGTACACCAAACTCTTCAATGGCCAGGGTAAACGCCAGCAGCATTCCTGCCGCCAGCGCCGGAGACAACATCGGCAAGGTGATATGCCAGAAAGCTCTGGCGGCACTCGCGCCATGAACGCGGGCCACCAGCGCCAGACGCTGCCCGCTCGCCAGCAGGCTGCGCGACACCGCAAAATAGACCACCGGGAAAATGTTCAGCGCCATCACCAGCACGATGCCGGTTTTACTGAACAGCACATCGTTGAGATTGATGCCGGTTATCTGCTGAAGATAGCCGTTGGTTTGCAATACCAGCATCCACGACAGCGCCGCAATATAGGGTGGCGTTAAGAACGGGATCAGAAAAAGCAAATCCCACAGCCGTGGTGCAGGCAGGTTCAACAGCCCCCGCGCAACCCCAAGCGGAAAACCAATTAAGGCGCTCACCAGCGCAACGCCGATGGCAATCTGAAGCGTTCCGCCAAGCATCACGGGCAGTTGTGGCTCAGCCAGCAGCGTGCGAACGCCGCTAAAGGCACCGCTAAAGTCACCTGCGTTAAATTGAGGGAACACCGCCTGTAAAGCGATAAACGACAACGGAAACGCCACCAGGATAACCAGCAGCGTCAGCGTCATCGCAGACAAGAGTCGTTGATTCACGAGAGGTTCCTGAAGACGGGGTTGCCCCCGTCAGGTGGATTACAGGGCGAAAATGGCGTTGAAACGCTTGAGAATATCGCCGCGCGCGCTGGAGCCATCGCTTTTGGTTGGCAGCACTTTCAGCTCGCCTAACAGCGGACGTTTCGCTTTCACATCATCGCGGGCAGGCATCAGCCAGGCGTCGGCCACCATCGCCTGACCTTCTGGCGACAGCACGTAATCCACAAAGGCTTTCGCATCGTCGGCGTGTTGCGTCGATTTAAGGATCATCATCGGACGCGGCGCAATCACCGTACCGCTGGCCGGGAAGATGACCTTCAGGGATTCCCCCTGGCTGATGTTGCCATAAGAGACATAATCCACCGCGCCGAACACGGCCGCCTTCGCGCCCTGCATCACCGGCGTGACGGCCTGCGCGTTCGGGCCGCTTACCACCATGCCGTTCTTTTTCAGCTCATCAAACAACGCCCAGGCTTTATCGCCCATCCCGTTTTGCAGACCGATCAGCAAATCCAGCGACGCACCGGACAGCGCCGGGTCTGGCGTGGTGACTTTGTCTTTAAAGGCGTCGGTGGTCAGATCCTGCCACTCTTTCGGCTCTGGCGTTCCGCTTTTGGTGTTCCAGACGATCCCGAGCGCCGACACTCCTTGCGCCACGAAGTCGGTAGATTTGAGGTCCGCCGGGACTTTTTCCGCATTGGCGCTCTGGTATGGCAGCAGCCAGCCGCGGGTATGCAGATCTTCTGCGGTATCCCAGGAGGCGGAGATCAAAATATCCGCCTGCGGGTTGGCTTGTTCTGCTTCCAGACGTGCCATCACCTTGCCGGTCGTGGCCTGGAAGATGTCGACTTTCACGCCGGTTTTCTTTTCAAATCCCGTTGCCAGATTCTTAGCAAGCGATCCCGGGCCTGCGGTATAGACAGTCAGCGCGTGGGCGCTGGACATCATGACGGACGATAACGCCATTGCGAGCAGAACTCCTTTTTTCACGGACATTGTGGCTTTCATGCAAACTCCCCTGAGGATGAAATCAAACGATCGGCAGCAACGCTGCCAGCAGATAAATGCACGATGCGATCGGCCAGGATTTCAGCCTCCCGGCGGTCGTGGGTAACGTACACGGCAGTCGTCCCGAGCTGGCGCAGTAGCGTGGCCATCTCCTGACACAGTGATTCACGCAGTTCGCTATCGAGGTTGGAGAGCGGCTCATCGAAGAGCAGCACACGGGGTTCCGCGACAATGGCACGGGCAAGCGCTACACGCTGCTGCTGGCCGCCCGATAATCCTGCCGGTTTACGCCCGGCAAAATCCCCCAGCCCCACGCGCGACAAGGCCTTCGCAACGCGGGATTCACATTCCGGGCGAGGGATATTGCGCATCTTTAACGGGAAGGCGACATTCTGCGCCACGGTCATGTGCGGCCACAGGGCATAGTCCTGGAAGACCATACCGATGTCGCGGGCGTCAGGCGGTAATGACCACCCTGCTTTCGCCACCAGGCGATCACCAAACAGGAGTTCGCCCGAGGCAGGCTGTGTCAGCCCGGCGAGCAAACGGAGCAACGTACTTTTGCCGCACCCTGATGGCCCTAACAGCGCAACCACGCTGCCTGCCTCAATGTGCAGATCTATCTGATTCAATACAGTATTCGCGCCAAAAGCGTACGACACGCTTTTGAGCGTTATGGAAGTGAGCATATTGTTATCCTCTTTGGGATTTACTGTCGGCCACTGTAGGGAGCGAGTGTGACGAAAACATGACGCTAATGTTGCGTCTTGATTTCTTATGCGCTTCAGTCGTTTAATGCCGGTAGCCACGTTGAGAGGAAAATCTATGAGCGCGTTTCGCCCTGTTGAGTTAAAGCACGCCAGCCGCCTGCTGAATCACGGTCCTACGGTGTTGATCACCAGCCGTGATGAATCTATCGATCGCCGCAACGTGATGGCTGCCGCCTGGTCGATGCCCGTCGAGTTCGAACCGCCGCGCATTGCCATCGTGGTGGATAAAAGCGCCTGGTCACGCGAGTTAATCGAGCGCAGCGGTAAATTTGGCATCGTGATCCCGGGTGTGGCGGCTGCCAACTGGACGTATGCGGTTGGCAGCGTAAGCGGTCGCGATGAAGATAAATTCAACTGCTACGGCATCCCGGTTGTGAACGGCCCGGTGCTTGGTCTGCCCGTCATTGAAGAGAAGTGCCTGGCGTGGATGGAGTGCCGGTTATTGCCGGTAACCTCTGCTGCTGAAAAATACGACACCCTGTTTGGGGAAGTGGTTTCCGCCGCAGCGGATGAGCGCGCATTTGTGGCCGGACGCTGGCAGTTTGACGGGGATAAGCTGAATACGCTGCACCATTTGGGCGCGGGAACGTTTGTGACCAGCGGGAAGATGGTGAAAGCGCCGGATTAAAAAAAGGGGTGAGTGAACAAATTTGTCCCCTCACCCCAGTCAACCTTACTTCGTACGCCCTGCAATGATTTCATCCGCCACATTACGCGGGGCTTCCGCATAATGATGGAATTCCATCGTGTAGGTCGCACGGCCCTGCGACATCGAACGCAGCGTGGTGGCATAACCAAACATCTCGGCGAGCGGCACGTCAGCACGAATAATCTGGCTGCCGTACTGCTCTTCCATGCCCTGCACCATACCGCGGCGGGAAGATAAATCCCCCATGATATTCCCGGCGTAATCTTCCGGCGTTTCCACTTCGACGTGCATCACCGGCTCAAGGATCACCGGATCCGCTTTACGCGCCCCGTCTTTGAAGCCGAGGATTGCCGCCATGCGGAATGCCATCTCCGAGGAGTCGACATCGTGATACGAACCAAACGTCAGGGTCGCTTTCACATCCACTACCGGATAACCCGCCAGCACACCGGTGTTCATGGCTTCGCGCAGCCCTTTTTCCACTGAAGGAATGTACTCGCGCGGTACCACGCCGCCTTTTGTGGCATCTTCAAATTTGAAACCACTTCCCGGCGCTAATGGTTCAAGGCTCAGCACCACATGGCCGTACTGACCTTTACCACCAGACTGGCGTACAAACTTGCCTTCGATATCTTTCACTGCTTTGCGCAGAGTTTCGCGGTAAGTTACCTGCGGGCGGCCGATGTTCGCCTCTACGCCAAACTCACGTTTCATACGGTCGACGATAATTTCCAGATGCAACTCACCCATCCCGGAGATAATCGTCTGCCCGGACTCTTCGTCAGTGTGCAAACGGAACGACGGATCTTCCGCCGCCAGGCGCTGCAACGCGATACCCATTTTTTCCTGATCCGCTTTGGTTTTCGGCTCGATCGCAAGCGAGATCACCGGGTCCGGGAATTCCATACGTTCAAGCGTGATCACCGCATTCGGGTCAGTCAGCGTGTCGCCGGTTGTCACATCTTTCAGGCCAACACAGGCCGCGATGTCACCCGTCCGCAGTTCATCCACTTCGTGCCGGTCGTTGGCGTGCATCAGCACAATACGCCCGATGCGCTCTTTTTTACCTTTCACCGGGTTATAGACCGCATCGCCTTTTCTCAGCACACCCGAGTAAACGCGGATAAAGGTCAACTGCCCAACATACGGGTCGCTCATCAGTTTGAACGCCAGTGCTGAGAACGGTTCTTCATCGCTTGGATGGCGTTCTGCGTGTTGCCCTTTTTCATCCACACCATCAATGGCCGGGACGTCCAGCGGCGATGGCATCAGCTCGACAATGGCATCCAGCATTCGCTGCACCCCTTTATTTTTAAAGGCGCTGCCGCACAGCATCGGCTGGATCTCCCCTGAAATGGTGCGTTTACGCAGGCCACGGATAATATCGGCCTCATCAAGCTCACCGGTTTCAAGGTATTTATCCATCAGCTCATCGCTGGCTTCCGCCGCCGCTGACACCATTTTTTCCCGCCATTCCTGGGCGGTACTCAGCAAGTCATCAGGCACTGGCGCATAGGTAAACACCATGCCCTGCGTGGCATCGTCCCAGACGATTGTGCGCATCTTGATGAGATCGACCACGCCGCTGAAGTGATCCTCGGCGCCAACCGGGATCACAATCGGCACCGGATTGGCTTTCAGGCGATCGTGCATCATCTGCACCACGCGGAAGAAATCAGCCCCCGGGCGGTCCATTTTGTTGACGAACGCCAGGCGCGGCACATGGTATTTATTCGCCTGACGCCAGACGGTTTCCGACTGCGGCTGTACGCCACCCACGGAGTCATACACCATCACCGCGCCATCCAGCACACGCATGGATCGTTCCACTTCAATGGTGAAATCCACGTGCCCTGGGGTGTCGATGATATTTATCCGGTGCGGCTCAAACCCTCTGTCCATACCCGGCCAGAAGCAGCTAACGGCTGCGGAGGTAATCGTTATTCCGCGCTCTTGCTCCTGCGCCATCCAGTCAGTGGTTGCCGCGCCATCGTGTACTTCACCCAGTTTGTGACTCATCCCGGTGTAAAACAGGATGCGTTCAGTGGTGGTCGTTTTACCGGCATCGATATGCGCGGAGATACCGATGTTGCGATAACGTTCGAGCGGGATGGGTCGGGGCATGATATTTCCTTAAGTCTCAAAGACTGTGTTGTGAAGGCCAGGATGGCCGCGTATTCATTCGTTTGCTATAATAGTCCCATTGTACGAGTATTATCGAACTATTTTTTGATGATTGACCTATTGTTGATATAGCTCAATCTGATGCCTGACGCAGGAAAACTATGATCCCAAACCATCCGGAACCTGAACAAATACTGCTGGAAAATGTGTTGTTTGCCCTCGGCAACCCGCTACGCTTATCGATAATCCGCCGTCTTGCCGATGGCGAAGAACTGAGCTGTAATGCCCTGCGGCCAGAAGACGTGGTGAAGTCCACCATGACCCATCACTGGCGCGTTTTACGCGACAGCGGTGTGATCTGGCAGCGCCCTCAGGGGCGAGAAAATATGATTTCCTTGCGAAGAGACGATCTTGACGCCCGCTTTCCGGGGCTGATGGCGATACTGTTGCAGGTGAAGTGAACCCCGCGTAGCCATTTGTCGATAAGGAGCCCAGTTTGCCCGTTGAAACGAAACGCCTGTACCTTCGCCCCGTTGTGGCATCCGATGCAGACGCCCTGTTCCGCATTTACGGCGATCCGGCTACCAATACCTTTAACCCGTCTGGCCCCTATCCTGATCTTCATCATGCAGAAACGGTGCTGAAACGCTGGATACACCACCGTGAACAGCACGGATTTGGCAACTGGGCCATTTCACTTCTCGATACTCCAACAAGCATTATCGGCTTCGGCGGGCTGAGCATTCTTAGCTATGACGGCATCACGATAAATAATCTCGGATACCGTTTCGCCACTGAAGCATGGGGAAAAGGGCTGGCCACGGAATTCGCTGAAGGCGCAGTGAGATACGGATTTAACGCGCTGAAATTACTGGAGATCGCCGCCGTGGTCAGAGGAAATCACCTGGCATCGCAAAAGGTGCTGGAAAAATCGGGGCTGAAATACGTCCGTGATATTCATGATGTTAAAAATGCGCCCCCTAGCCTGCTGTATTCCATTTCGCAGCAGGAATGGCTGAAAGAACAGAACGGGTGAAATCTACCCATCATCACTCAGGTTGCTTTTTCATTTACCGTCATGATGAATTTCAGTGGGTGCTCGCCCTGGTTTTCGTAGAAATGAGGGACATCGGTCCTGGCGGTTGCCGAACAACCGGTATTCACCACGTACAGATGATCCTGTACCCCAAGCGTAAGCGTCCCTGTTTGCACATAAAACAGTTCAAGGGTTCCTTCTGGGTGCCCTGGTGACGTGAACTTTTCTCCCGGCTGCATTTCCCACATCCAGAGCTCCGTCATATCGGGGCCGCCGGACCCCGCAAGAAGCCGCGCCCTTCCGCCGTTCTCACCTTTCCAGAGCTCAGGAATTTCATCTTCCGCGATAAGATGCACAGTCGGTTTTGAGCTGACATCGACAAAATCAGCCACTGAAACACCCATCGCCGCTGCCAGGCGGCATAACAGCGCAATACTCGGGTTCGCCTTACACCCTTCGATTTCAACCAGTGCGCCTTTGCTGACCCCGGCCCGACGAGACAGCTCATCGAGGGACATTTTCTTTTGCTTGCGATAAAGCTTAATGCGCTGAGATACCGCTTCATTTACGGTGCTGACAATGGAATCTGCATCGGTCATTAAATTGACTTTTTTGGTCATCGGTCATTATCATGGAATAAATTGGTCATTACAGGATTATCCCGTGCTAACAGTATCTCCGTCAATTGCCCCTGAAATTTATCGTATTGCGCCTGGTTTTCGGGCACTAAGTATTAGCGTAAAAGCCGCGCCGGTAGTGAACCCTGGCGCTGGAGAGATAGCGCTACGCGAAGCCTGTGAAGCCGTACTTGCAGGCGGGCCCGAATGGGCGGAATCTCATCTGGCGGCATGGGCAGATGTTTTTCAGAAGTTTGGCGCCAAACCAAAGCGGACACCATGTTCCGCGCAGGCATTACGCAAGCGCGTACTGCGTGATGGAATGATGCCGGCGCTCGATCCTGTTGTTGATCTGTATAACGCCGTGAGCCTCCGTTACGCTATTCCCGTCGGCGGTGAGAATATTGCGGCCTACCAGGGTGCCCCTTGTCTGACAATTTCAGAAGGCACCGAACCTTTTGATACGGTGAAAGATGGCGAGCCTGCCATTGAGTCCCCTTCCGCTGGGGAAATTATCTGGCGGGACGACACAGGCGTGACCTGCCGCCGCTGGAACTGGAGGCAAGGAATCAGGACACGTTTAGATGTGGAAGCCCGGCAAATGTGGTTTATTCTGGAAAGCCTGCCACAAATGCCGCTGGAACAACTTCATGAAGCCGGAAGAATGCTGACGGATGGCCTTGAAAAAATGATGCCAGGCCTGTGGTTTGACGTGACACTTCTTACGGAATAACACTCAATTTTTAGCCGGAGAAACACTATGTTCACTGGTTTGTGCGCTTTCCCGTTAACCCCTTTCACCGGCAACGATGTTGATGAAGCTGGCTTCAGGAAGATCCTGTCGCGTCTCACCACCGCGCGGGTCGACTCTCTTGGGATTCTGGGCTCGACAGGAAGTTATGCCTACCTGACACGGGAACAACGCAAACGTGTTGCTCTCCTTGCCCGTGAACTGGCCGGGGATATTCCGATAATGGTCTGTGTCGGTGCCGTCAGTACCGATGCCATTCTGCGTCTGACGGAAGATGCCCAGCAGGCGGGTGCGGATGCACTGCTTCTGCCCGCAGTCAGTTACCAGTCGCTAAGGGATGACGAGGTGTTCAGCCTCTTTGAAACGGTGATCCGCCACACGTCACTGCCGATATGCGTGTATGACAATCCCGGCACAACGCATTTTACGTTTTCAGATGAACTGCACGGCCGTTTGTCATCGCTGGATGGCGTTGGCTCGGTCAAAATCCCAGGCGTACCTGATACGGCACAAGCGGCTGCTGAACGCGTCGGGAACTTACGCAGTCAGCTCAAACCGGGTGTGACCATCGGTATCAGCGGGGATGCTTTTGCAGGCCTGGGTCTCAATGCAGGGTGTGAGATTTGGTATTCCGTGTGCGCAGGGCTATTCCCCGAAACCGCAAAACAGATCACCCAGGCGGCGGCGATGAAAGATCATGCCCGGGTTACCGCCCTGGCTGCGCGCCTGGAGTCCTTGTGGGCGCTTTATCGCAAACATGGTGGCAGTATCCGCGTGATGGCCGCTGCGGCGGGCGTTCTGGGGCTGACTGATGTTGACTGCCTGCCTCGCCCGCTTCAGCCATTATCCGCCGGCGATATTGCAGAGATTGCCGACGTAATAACGTTGTTAGATCTGAAGTAGCCTGTTTAGGTCAGAGGCTAAACGTCCCTTCCATGGTAATGACGCTCTTGCCACCCACTCTGACCAGCGGCTTGCCGGACGTCGCATCGTAGTGGGTATACAGCGAGCTTGCGCGCCCCATATCCACACCCTGGTGGATATGCAGAGCGAGCGTCGTTTTATTCTGAAGCGTTGCCAGCAGAGCCGTTACAGCTGCGGACGCACTGCCCGTCGCCGGATCTTCGGTCATACGCGGGGTAAACATCCGCGCGTGAAGATCGCATTGCGCGTCAGGATCGGTTTCTGCGACCCAGGCATAAACAGAGACCGCCCCATCAAGCGGCAGGATATCCCGAAATCCCTGTAAATTTGGCACACACTGGCGCAACGCCTCGCGCGATGCCAGCTCCACCACCAGGAATGGCAACCCCACCGAGGCGACAAGCGGGTTATGCGTTTTCGTGCTGATCTCCTCTACGCCCAGAGACAGGCAGGCAGCGACTTTTGCTGGACTCACCTCAGAGCGGCAGGATAATGCTTCGGGCACAAGCAGTTCAGCACCGGTAACCTTGCCGTCTTCTTTCAGGATCGTAATCGGGACCAGTCCGGCAATCTCTTCGAACCGCAGGGTGTCAGGCACCACATCACCCGCCAGAACGGCATATTGTGCCAGCACATAGGCGGTGCCGACGTTGGGATGCCCGGCAAAAGGAATCTCGCGCGAGGGGGTAAAAATCCTGACTCGCGCAGTGTTTTCTGCCTTATCGGGAGGCAAAACGAACGTTGTTTCGCTGTAGCCAAACTCAACCGCAATCCGTTGCATCTGTTCGGTACTCATACCTTCAGCATCTAAAACAACGGCAACGGGATTACCGAGAAAAGGGGTGTCCGTAAATACATCAGCAATGGCATAACGTCTTTTCATTATTGGTCCTGGAATCAATGAGGCAGCGCCACTTCATCATTACACAGTCAAACCCCCGAAAGGTGTTTTTTTTCACTCAAAGCAGGCAGTTACGAAAATCAGATACGCGCGGAGTTCACGAACCGCCTTAGTTATTCTATTTTTTTGAACAATGTAAGCAAATTGTTTCGATTTTAATCACCTCATGCTCGTCCTATTATTTATCACATCAGGGCAACACAGCCCCATACAGAACAAAATAACTTAAGGAATACGACCATGAAAACCATCAAAACTTTAGTTGTAGTTTCCGCTCTTTCTCTGATGTCTTTCGGTGCTTTCGCGCAGAGCATCAGCGCCAGCGCTTCCACCCTGGATCGTGCAGAAGCCAAAATTGCCGCACAGGCGGCTGAACAGGGTGCGTCGTACAAAATTACCAGTGCTCAGTTCAATAATCGTGTTCATATGACGGCTGAACTGACCAAATAAGAGGGTCACCTTTACTCTCGCAGCAGCAGAACCCTTTAGCCCCCTCGGGGGCTTTTTTGCGTCTTATCTCACCTGAGAATCAGGCGGCAAGTCAAAGGTTCATTTTTGCCCCTGACCCCGCACTTTTCGGATCGTGGCATTTCACTTACTTTACCCCTGTGCTTTAATAAGCTAAACCGGTTTAATTAAGTTTAGCAATGAGAGGGGAAATACCAACATGAATGCAAAAGTTTGGGTTCTGGGCGATGCGGTGGTAGACCTGCTGCCGGAAAGCGAGGGCCGACTACTACAGTGTCCCGGCGGCGCACCGGCTAACGTGGCGGTAGGCGTTGCTCGCCTTGGCGGCAACAGCGGGTTTATCGGGCGCGTCGGCGACGATCCCTTTGGTCGTTTTATGCGCCATACCCTGCAGCAGGAGCAGGTCGACATCAGCCACATGCGCCTTGATGGGCAGCATCGCACCTCCACCGTCGTTGTCGACCTTGACGACCAGGGCGAGCGAAACTTTACCTTTATGGTGCGTCCCAGCGCGGATTTGTACCTGGAAGAAGAAGACCTGCCGGCGTTTGCCGCCAATCAGTGGCTGCACGTCTGCTCTATTGCTCTTAGCGCCGAACCCAGCCGCAGTACGACGTTTGCCGCAATGGAAAAAATCAAACATGCCGGTGGCCGGGTGAGCTTTGACCCTAATATCCGCCTGGATCTCTGGCAAGATCAGAACCTGCTGCACACCTGTCTCGACCGCGCCCTGCGCCTGGCAAACGTGGTAAAACTGTCCGAAGAAGAGCTGGTACTTATCAGCGGCAGTAATGATATCGCGCAGGGGATCGCCAGCGTCACTGAGCGTTATCAGCCTGAATTACTGCTGGTGACACAGGGCAAAGCGGGCGTCATCGCCGCATTCCAGCAGAAATTCACCCATTTCAGTGCTAAGTCGGTTGTCAGCGTGGACACCACAGGCGCGGGCGATGCTTTTGTCGCTGGACTGCTCGCCAGCCTTGCAGCCAACGGGATGCCGGCGGATATCAATGCCCTGGAGCCAACGCTCACTCTGGCGCAAACCTGCGGCGCCCTGGCAACCCTGGCGAAAGGCGCGATGACTGCCCTTCCATACCAGCGCGATCTACAACGCCAGATTTGATCCTAAATACCGCTGTGCGCGGTCCACTTTGTTGCATCCATCACACTTATTAAACCGGTTTAGCAAAATCAATTTCAAAATGTTAAATGTCGTGCTTAACATAGCAACTAAACCGGTTTAGCAAAAACACACAATTTTAAATTTTCCTTTTGGGATGCAATCAATATGTTCAGAAAAAGCACACTTGCGGTTCTTATCGCTTTGCTAACCGGCGCCGCCTCAGCCCATGCACAAACGGATCTCAGCAGTATCGAAGCCCGTTTAATTGCGCTGGAAAAACGCCTTCAGGATGCAGAAAACAGGGCACAAACGGCAGAAACCCGCGCAGAGTCGGCAGAGAAAAAAGTACAACTGCTCACGACACAGCAACAAAAAACCCAGAACAGCACCCAGGAAGTGGCTCAGCGTACCGCCAAACTGGAGAAAAAAGCCGATGAAAAAAGCGGGTTTGAGTTCCACGGCTATGCCCGCTCCGGCGTGATAATGAATGACTCCGGTGCCAGCACCAAATCCGGAGCCTACATGACGCCAGCAGGGGAAACCGGCGGGGCTATTGGCCGTCTGGGAAACCAGGCCGATACCTATGTTGAAATGAATCTTGAACATAAGCAGACCCTGGATAACGGGGCGACGACCCGCTTCAAAGTCATGGTCGCCGACGGTCAAACCACTTATAACGACTGGACGGCAAGCACCAGTGATTTGAACGTTCGTCAGGCCTTTGTTGAACTGGGCAACTTGCCCACCTTCGACGGGCCGTTTAAAGGCTCCACCCTGTGGGCCGGGAAACGCTTTGACCGGGATAACTTTGACATTCACTGGATCGACTCGGATGTCGTGTTCCTCGCCGGTACCGGCGGCGGTATTTACGACGTCAGGTGGAACGACAGCATCCGGAGTAACTTCTCTCTTTACGGGCGTAACTTCGGCGATATCGCTGATTCGAGCAACAGCGTGCAGAACTACATCGTCAGCATGAACAACTTCATCGGCCCGGTGCAGGTGATGGTCAGCGGGATGCGGGCAAAAGATAACGATGAACGTCTGGACACCAACGGTAATCCGGTCAAAGGCGATGCGGCAAATACCGGTGTGCATACCCTGCTAGGGTTGCACAACGATAGTTTCTACGGCCTGCGTGAAGGTAGCAGCAAAACCGCCCTGCTCTACGGTCACGGCCTGGGTGCAGAAGTGAAAGGTATCGGGTCTGACGGCGCACTTCGCTCGGGTGCCAACACCTGGCGTTTCGCCAGCTACGGCACCACGCCGCTTAGCAAAAACTGGTTCATTGCCCCGGCGATACTGGCGCAAAGCAGTAAAGACCGTTATGCCGATGGCGATAGCTATCAGTGGGCAACGCTCAACATGCGCCTGATCCAGGAGATCAATCAGAATTTCGCTCTCGCTTATGAAGGCAGCTACCAGTATATGGATCTCAAACCGGAAGGTTATAACGATCGCCATGCGGTAAACGGTAGCTTCTACAAGCTTACCTTCGCCCCAACCTTTAAGGTTGGCGACATCGGTGATTTCTTCAGTCGTCCTGAAATCCGCCTTTACACCTCATGGATGGACTGGAGCAAAAAACTCAATAATTACGCCAGCGATGACGCGCTGGGCAGCAGTGGTTTTAAATCGGGCGGCGAATGGTCGTTCGGTATGCAGATGGAAACCTGGTTTTGACGGTTAATATCTGACGACAGTCACCACCGGGGCAACTACGTGCCTTTCGTCGCCCCGGACACAATAACGACGAAGAGACTGCGCCCCCTTATCACGGGACGACAACTCGAAAAACAATACGCATTCAGAGGGTACTATGGATTTTGAACAAATTTCCCACTCGCTACTTCCGCTTTTGGGAGGCAAGGATAATATCGCCAGCGCCGCGCACTGCGCCACACGCCTGCGCCTGGTGTTGGTCGATGATTCACTGGCCGATCAGCAGGCCATCGGCAAAATTGATGGGGTTAAGGGCTGTTTCCGTAACGCCGGACAGATGCAGATTATCTTCGGCACAGGGGTGGTGAACAAAGTCTACGCCGCCTTTATCCAGGTGGCAGGGATTGGCGAATCCAGCAAATCGGAAGCTGCCGACATTGCGGCGAAAAAACTGAATCCTTTCCAGCGCATCGCCCGCCTGTTATCGAACATTTTTGTGCCAATCATCCCGGCTATCGTCGCCTCCGGCCTGTTGATGGGCCTGCTGGGGATGGTCAAAACATACGGCTGGGTCGACCCGGGTAACGCCATCTACATCATGCTGGATATGTGCAGCTCGGCGGCGTTTATTATTCTGCCGATCCTGATTGGCTTCACCGCCGCCCGCGAATTCGGCGGTAATCCTTATCTTGGTGCGACGCTTGGCGGCATCCTGACCCACCCGGCGCTGACCAACGCCTGGGGCGTGGCTGCCGGTTTCCATACCATGAACTTTTTCGGCCTTGAGATTGCGATGATCGGCTATCAGGGCACGGTGTTCCCGGTGCTGCTGGCAGTGTGGTTTATGAGCATCGTTGAGAAACAGCTGCGTCGAGTGATCCCCGATGCGCTGGATCTGATCCTGACGCCATTCCTGACGGTGATCATTTCCGGTTTTATCGCCCTGCTGATTATCGGCCCGGCCGGTCGCGCGCTTGGCGACGGTATTTCGTTCGTCCTCAGCACCCTGATAACCCACGCCGGTTGGCTGGCCGGACTGCTGTTTGGCGGCCTCTATTCGGTTATCGTCATTACCGGTATTCACCACAGCTTCCATGCCATCGAAGCTGGACTGCTTGGCAACCCGTCCATCGGGGTTAACTTCCTGCTGCCGATTTGGGCGATGGCCAACGTTGCCCAGGGCGGAGCCTGTCTGGCGGTGTGGTTTAAAACGAAAGATGCAAAAATCAAAGCCATTACCCTGCCCTCAGCGTTCTCTGCGATGCTGGGCATCACCGAAGCAGCGATTTTTGGTATTAACTTACGCTTTGTAAAACCGTTTATCGCCGCCCTGATTGGCGGCGCGGTGGGCGGCGCGTGGGTGGTATCCATGCATGTTTACATGACCGCGGTAGGCCTGACGGCTATCCCTGGCATGGCTATCGTGCAGGCCAGCTCGCTACTGAACTACATTATCGGGATGGTTATCGCCTTTGGCGTCGCCTTTGTCGTCTCCCTGGTACTGAAATACAAAACGGACGCTGAATAATGTCACTTCCATCACGCCTGCCTGCGATTTTGCAGGCCGTTATGCAGGGCCAGCCGCGCGCGCTGGCCGACAGCCACTATCCCCGCTGGCATCATGCGCCGGTGACCGGGCTGATGAACGATCCCAACGGCTTTGTTGAATTCGCCGGACGTTATCACCTGTTCTATCAGTGGAACCCGCTCGCCTGCGATCATAAGTTCAAGTGCTGGGGGCACTGGAGCTCTGCTGACCTGCTGCACTGGCAACATGAGCCTATCGCACTCATGCCGGATGAAGAGTATGACCGCAACGGCTGCTACTCCGGCAGCGCCGTGGATAACTGCGGCACCCTCACCCTGTGCTATACCGGCAACGTCAAGTTTGACGACGGCAGCCGAACCGCGTGGCAGTGCCTGGCGACAGAAAATGCCGACGGCACCTTTACCAAACTCGGCCCGGTATTACCGCTGCCGGAAGGCTATACCGGCCACGTGCGCGACCCGAAAGTCTGGCAGCATGAAGGTCGCTGGTACATGGTGCTGGGCGCACAGGATCTGCAAAAGCGCGGCAAGGTGCTGTTATTCAGCTCTGCTGACCTGCATCAGTGGAATAATGAAGGCGAAATCGCCGGTTACGCTATCAACGGCCTGGACGACGCGGGCTATATGTGGGAGTGCCCGGACCTGTTTGCGCTCGGTGACCAGCATATCCTGATTTGCTGCCCGCAGGGGATTACCCGCGAGAAGGAGCGTTTTCTCAACACCTACCCGGCAGTGTGGATGAGCGGCGATTTCGACTACGAATGTGCAGCTTTCAAACACGGCGAACTGCACGAACTGGACGCCGGGTTTGAGTTTTACGCCCCACAAACCATGCAGGCCAGCGACGGTCGCCGCCTGCTGGTCGGCTGGATGGGCGTGCCGGACGGCGAAGAGATGCTTCAGCCGACGCTGGCTAACGGCTGGATCCATCAGATGACCTGCCTGCGCGAGCTGGAGTTTATCGACGGTCAGCTCTGGCAGCGTCCGCTGCGCGAACTCACCGCCCTGCGTGGCGACGCGCACAGCTGGCAGGACAGTGCCCTGCCGCTGGAACCGATGGAGATATCCCTGGAAACCGCCCGTGACAACGCGTTACACATCGATTTTGGTGGCGCGCTCACCCTCGAGCGCGATGCCAGCGGCATTCGCCTGGCGCGACGCAGCCTTGCTAAAGACGAAACACACTATCGCTACTGGCGCGGCGAGGTTCGCTCGCTGCGGATTTTTATCGACCAGTCGAGCGTGGAAATCTTCATCAACGACGGTGAAGGAGTCATGAGCAGCCGCTACTTCCCGGACTATCCGGCACAGCTAATGCTCTCCGGGATCACGCCTGAAGCATTCTGCTACTGGCCGCTGCGACGATGCATGGTAGAATAAGCGTTTTGATTTCAGGCTCATGGCGTCGTAATGAAAACCAAACGCGTAACCATTAAAGATATTGCCGAATTGGCTGGCGTGTCCAAAGCAACCGCCAGCCTGGTGATGAGCGGGCGTGGCAAGGAGTTGCGCGTGGCGCAGGAAACTCGTGAGCGCGTGCTGGCGATTGCCCGTGAGCATCATTATCAGCCGAGCATTCATGCCCGCTCGTTGCGCGATAACCGCAGCCACACCGTCGGGCTGGTGGTGCCGGAGATCACCAACTACGGTTTTGCCGTCTTTTCCCACGAGCTTGAAACGCTGTGCCGCGAGGCCGGGGTTCAGCTGCTTATCTCCTGTACTGATGAAAACCCCAGTCAGGAGAACATGGTGGTGAACAATATGATTGCCCGTCAGGTTGACGGGCTGATCGTCGCCTCCTGTATGCATAATGATGCCGACTATCTGAAGCTCAGCAACCAGCTGCCGGTGGTGCTGTTTGACCGCTGCCCTAATGAAAGCGCCCTGCCACTGGTCATGACCGATTCGATTACCCCGACGGCAGATCTGATTTCCCGTATCGCGCCTTCCCATAGCGATGAGTTCTGGTTTTTAGGCGGCCAACCGCGGCTATCGCCGTCACGCGACCGACTGGCTGGGTTTACGCAGGGTCTGGCCCAGGCGGGTATCGAACTGCACCCGGAATGGGTGATCAACGGTAACTATCATCCCAGCTCCGGCTACGAGATGTTCGCCGCCCTTTGCGCCCGTCTCGGCCGACCGCCAAAGGCGCTGTTTACCGCCGCCTGTGGGCTGCTGGAAGGGGTGCTACGCTATATGAGCCAGCACAATTTGCTCGATTCCGATATTCATCTGGCGAGCTTCGACGATCACTATCTCTACGATTCGCTGTCGCTGCGTATTGATACCGTGCAGCAGGACAACCGCCAGCTGGCCTGGCACTGCTACGACCTGATAACCCAGCTGATTGATGGCAATACGCCAGAGCCGCTACAGCGCTACCTGCCTGCGACACTGCAAATCCGCCATCGTTGATTTCAGTTCAGCAAGCCGGGTGTCTACCCGGCTTACCTTCGTCAACACTACATTATCCATCCCAGCAGCAGCGTGGCGAAAATCACCGTCGATGCGCCGCCAATACGGGTGGCAATCTGAGCGAACGGCATGAGCGACATACGGTTAGAGGCGGACAAGATCGCCACATCCCCTGTTCCGCCCAGGCCGCTGTGGCAGCAGGTCACAATTGCCGCTTCAACCGGGTACATGTTCAGCCGCGAAGCAATAAAATACCCGCTTAACGCCATCGCAATCACAATCGAGCCGCACACGACCACGTATCCCACGGAAAAGACCGACACCACGCTTTCCAGCGGAACATACAACATGCCCAGACCAATCATCAGCGGCCACACCAGCGCTGCGGACACAAACTTATAGCAACTGTGCGCCCCCTGCTCCATGGAGTCCGGGATCAGCCGGAAGTACTTGCACAGCACGGCAATCAGGATCATCAGCACCGGGCCTGGAATATGCACCAGCTTTTCAAACAATCCCCCCACAATGAAGAATGCGCATACCATCAGCAGGCCGCCGCCCATCAGGTGAAAATCGGTCGGCTGCACGTGCTGCGCGCCAGCGAACAGGTTATCCTCACTTTTGCCACGGGTTAACATGCCATTCCCAGAGAGCGAGGGCCGTTTCGCCCCCAGACGCGCAAAGACGCCTGCGCAGATAATCGCAAAGATATTCCCCACCACCGCAGCCGGTGCCAGCTGCGCAACATAGACATCCGGTGTTTGCCCCAGTATTGCCGAATACGCCAGTGACAGCGGCAAAATCCCCTCGCCAATCCCGCCGCCGATAATCGGAACGATGATGAAAAAGAACGTGTGATACGGCGTAAAACCAAACAATGAACCGACGATTAAACCGCTCAGTACCGCCATCATTGTGCCGACCACCAGCGGAACGAACATGCGGATCATCCCCTGGATCAGCAGAATACGGTTCATCCCCAGAATGCTGCCCACCACCAGACAGGCGATCACAAAATAGAGCAGGTTCGCCTCTTTCATCAGCAGGTGTACGGTATCCAGCGTATGTTTCTGGAACACCCCGAAATAAACCAGTATCGATGGCACCATCAGGCACAGGATCGCCGGGCCACCGATATCTTTCAGCACCGGGATTTGGCGGCCGATTTTGGCAAACGCGAAACCGAGCGTCATGATCACCGCCAGCCCGCCAATCATATTTTTAGGTAACAGGCCCGCCCACGCGGAAATGGCCACGATAGAGGCGATGCCCACAAACAAGATCAACGGCACAGCCCCAACCTCAGCATTGTTCAGGCTGAAGGTAAAACGCGGTGATGCCGCCGGAGAAGGATGTACAGGATTATCTTTCATATAATCACCTGATTAGTCAGTTCGGATAAACAGAGAAAAAGAATAACGTGATGTTATTCATCAGATTTAAAACGTTCTAAAAAGAAAAAATGTATAAAGGCCTTTTATAAACCAGGCTCAGGGTGAAAATATCATGGGCAAATTCAGTAAAACAGATCGCCTGACAACATGATTGATGGAAATGTGAGCAGCATGGTAATTCCATTTTAAATAACTTAAATCATCATTACGTAACTAAAGTTACTGACGATTCTGTTTTTTATAAATTACTGCGTTTTTCTTGTCATTCATCAATATATGAATGCACACAGCCTTATCAAACTAAAACAACCATTTTGAAATTAATAAAACCAGATAGAGTGTGACCGTTATCACTCCTGCCCTGTTTGCTAACCGCTAGATTAGCGCATCAACAATACCCATAAAATGTACTCGACAGGATATCTTATGCCCTCATTATTATTACAGTCCCTGTTTCCACTCGTCTTTATTATGCTATTAGGGTGGTTAAGCGGAAAACTTGGTTATACCCGGCGTGAAGATGCTAACGTTCTGGCAACGGTAGTCATTCGCTTCGCCCTTCCTTTTCATCTTTTTATTGGCGCATTAAATACTGACCCCAATAAAATTAAGAACCTGACATTTATGGCCGTGCTGGTTGTTGGCCTGATGGGTTCTTATTTGTTGACATTGTTTATTTCACGCTTTGTTTTTCGTCATGATATTAAAACCAGCGCCATTCAGTCACTGGTGTGCGCCTTCCCGGATATGGCCTATTTTGGTGCCCCGGTTCTGGCGGTATTGATTGGCCCGGAAGGATTTATCGGCGTGCTGATTGGCAACATCATTACCAGCGTCATCATGATCCCATTGACTATCGTACTGATTCGTATGGGAGATAAAAGTGGTGATGAGAGCCTCAACGCGCTGCATCCGGGTGCGATGGTGCTGCAAAATCTGATTAAAGCAGCCCGCAACCCCATCGTCTGGATCCCTGTTTCGGGCGTATTGCTAAGCCTGGCCGGGGTGCAAATACCGCATATTCTCAGTATGCCGATTGAAATGGTTGGCAAAGTGTCTGGCGGGCTTTCTCTGTTTGCCCTTGGGCTTCTTTTCTACGGTGAACGTCCAAAACTTAACGTACAGACATTTACCAATATCAGCATTAAAAATCTTATTCAGCCAGCCATGATGGCAGCCGCCGGTCTGGCATTTGGGCTCAGCCATACGTTATTGCAGCAGGTCGTTATTATTGGCGCCACACCTTCAGCAATAGCCGCGGGAATGTTTGCATTGCGCAGCGACACCTATATTGACACGGCCTCTTCTTCGATATTGATTGGTACTGCCGTGGGTGTGCTGACAGAAGGCATTATGATTTATTTAATTTCTTAATCTGTTTTAATTTACATTCTTTCAGGAGTTACCCATGTCTCGCAAAGAAGTGCTTTACACACCGTATAACGGAGCCGTTTTGCTGGAAAATCCGCTGTTAAACAAGGGGCTGGCATTTATTAAAGAAGAACGTGACAATTTTAACCTGCACGGTTTATTACCGCACAATGTAGAAACTATCGAGGAACAGACCGAACGCGCCTGGGTGCAATTCTGTCATTTCAAGAGTGATATTTCCCGCCACGTGTATCTGAGAAATATTCAGGACACTAACGAGACATTATTTTACAACCTGTTGCGCTCGCACCTTAAAGAAACCTTACCCATTATCTATACACCAACCGTAGGTGAAGCGTGCGAACACTTCTCTACCATTTATCGCCGTGCGCGTGGTTTATTTATTTCATGGCCTAACCGCCACCGTATTGACGAGATGCTCCAGAGTTTTTCCCGCAATGATATCCGCGTCATTGTGGTCACCGACGGCGAACGTATTCTGGGCCTTGGGGATCAGGGGATCGGCGGCATGGGGATCCCGATTGGCAAGCTGTCTTTGTATACCGCCTGTGGCGGCGTGCACCCGGCCTCTACGCTACCGATTATGCTGGATGTTGGTACCAATAATCAGCAGCACCTGGACGACCCGATGTATATGGGCTGGCGCCATCCGCGTATCAGCGATGACCAGTACGCGGAATTTATGGACATGTTTATCAGCACCGTTAAAGCGCGCTGGCCGGATGTGCTGCTCCAGTTCGAGGATTTTGCCCAAAAGAACGCGACCAAACTGCTCCAGCGCTATCGCGACCAGCTTTGCTGTTTCAATGACGACATCCAGGGCACGGCAGCAGTGACTTCCGGCACGCTGATTGCCGCCGCTCACGCCGCGGGAACCCGCATTCGCGATCAGTGCGTCGTCTTTTTAGGCAGCGGCTCGGCGGGATGTGGCATCGCGGAAAAAATCGTGGCGCTGATGGTGGAAGACGGCCTGACCGAGACCGAAGCCCGCAGCAGGATCTTTATGGTCGATCGTTTTGGTCTGTTGACGGATGACATGACCAACCTGCTCGACTTCCAGAAAAACCTGCTTACGGCGCGGGAAAACATCCAGAACTGGCAGGTTGAATCGAATAATATTTCGCTGCTGGAGGTGGTGAAAAATGCCAGACCAACGGTGATGATTGGGGTTTCAGGGCAGCCAGGGCTGTTCAGTGAAGAAATCGTCAAAGAGATGCATCGTCACTGCCCGCGCCCGATTATCATGCCGCTGTCTAACCCGACATCGCGTGCCGAAGCACAGCCGCAGGATCTGATTGAGTGGACGCAGGGTGCCGCCCTGATCGCCACCGGCAGTCCGTTCGCACCGGTGTTCTATCAAAACGAGCAGTATGAAATTGCCCAGTGCAACAACGCGTATATCTTCCCGGGCCTCGGTTTAGGCATCATGGCCTGTAACGCCCGCCGGGTTACGGAAGAGATGCTGATGACCGCCAGCTGCACGCTGGCCGCGCAGTCGCCGCTGGTCACCACCGAAAAAGGGGGTCTGCTGCCTCCGGTGGATCAGATTGAGTCGGTTTCCCGCACCATTGCGTTTGCCGTTGCGCGCACGGCTATTGACCAGGGGGTTGCACCCGCCGTCTCGGATGACGAATTGATGGCGCGTATTGAGAAGACCTGGTGGCAGGCGGATTACGCCCCGTATCGTCGCTCGGCGCTGTAACGTTATCGCCGGGTGGCTCTCATGCCTGCCCGGCAACAAAACTTACATCGAATAGCCGGGTTTCTTAATCAACTCATCCATCTTCGGGCCAATTTCCGTGTCCCAGACCTGTGCTTTCCAGTCTTCCGGCTGTACCTGATTCAGGGCCACAGACACTGAGCTGTCTTTGCTGTCTAAATGGAGAATAATCACCTGAGCAATATCCTCCGCCAGCGCGGCTTTTTGTTCATCGTTCAAATCGCGAGGGAAACATTTGATATCTACGTGTGGCATGTGCAGGCTTCCAGTTGTGAGTTAGCGTTCCACGTTATCAGATAATTTCGTTCGCCTTTAACACCTTGTGCAGTTCTGGCAGCGCACACACGGTATCGGCAACGGCGGTGATCTTTGGCGTGTTGGCGGCAAACCACGCGTGGCGCGGCCCCCAGGAACGCATCACCGCAAGATACACATCAATCAACGTTAGCTGTTCGCCAAAGGTATAGGGCGCAGGATTGAGCTGTTCTTCCAGCCACAGCCAGAGTGACTTCCGGTATTCAAGGCAGTTCTCCTTGAGCTGTTCCGGCGCATCAGGAACCCAGCGTTCAGGATAATCGGCGTAGGTGAAGGTCGGATAGACGTTGGCCACCAGCCAGATAAGCAGGCGCTGAAACTGGCGGCGTTCAGGCTGGCCCACAGGCGGCGCGAGATCCGGACATCTGTCGAGCACCATCAGGGCGATGGCCGCTGTTTCAGTCATTACCTCCCCGTGCTCCAGCACCAGCGTTGGTACCTGGCACAACGGGTTAAGCGTTTCGAGTAAAGAACGCTGAGGCCCGGGTGCATCAAAACCGTCCACATTGACGAACTGATAAGGAATGTTGGCCAGGGTCAGCATCACTTCACTGATTGCCGAGCCCCAACCGGGTACGCCATAGAGTTTCATCGTGTTGCCCCTCAGGAATAAAACCCTAAGTGTAGAGCAGCATTAGTACGTTATCCCCGGCGGATTCACCTCTGATTGCGCCACCGCTTCGCCCTGCTCGCCCCAGCGCGCCAGCACCTTCTGGTACTCACCGCGCTGAATGGCGCCGTCCAGCGCCGCCTGTAGCGCATACACCAGCTCGTTGCCTTTTTTGGTGGTAGTGGCGACATAGGCTTTCTTCGGCCCTAAGCCCACTACGCGGGTTTTGCCGGTTAACGCGGCTTTATACGCCGACACGGACTGCGGGCCAAAAAAGACATCCGCTCTGCCGGACTGAATGTACAGATTGCCCGAAGCATCATCGGTCAGATACACCGGCAACGCAGTTTCACGCCCGGCGCGTTTGTTCTCTTCATTCCAGCCGAGCAAAATACGCTCCTGGTTGGTCCCGGAGCCGACAATCACCTTTTTGCCCGCCAGATCGCCAGCGCTTTTTATCGACTGAATATCACTGGTGGATTTCACCGAAAAGGCCAGAGAGTCAACACGGTAGGTGGCAAAATCAAACTTCTCTTTGCGCTGTTCGGTCACGGCGATATTCACCAGCGCCACGTCATAACGCCCGGAAGTGATCCCCAGCGGCCAGTCTTCCCAGGCGGTGGGTACGAGCTTCAGTTTTAGCCCCAGGCTGCCCGCCAGCAGCCGTGCGATATCGGGGTCGCTGCCGATACGCGTGCGGTTATCACTGGCAAGCAGCGCAAGCGGCGGTGAATTGAGCGCGGAAATAGCCACCGTCAGCGTGCCCGGCTCGACAAACTGATAGCCTTTTGGGATCTTTGCCACCGCCTGTTGATCCACCGTGACCGGCAGAGGCTGCTCATTGGCTTTTAAATCAATGCTGGCGTGGCTCGCCGTGGTCAACACCAGGCCAGCCAGAACTCCATATTTCATCTGCACTCCTTACAGCACTTTTGACAGGAACTGGCGCGTTCGCGCGTGGGACGGGTGGTTTAATACTTCATCGCTGCTGCCCTGCTCGACAATTTTGCCATCGACCATAAACACCACCTGATCCGCCACTTCGCGGGCAAAACCGATCTCGTGGGTTACCACCACCAGCGTTGTCCCGGAACGGGCCAGCTTTTTGATAACGTCGAGCACTTCGCCCACCAGCTCAGGGTCGAGCGCAGAAGTGGGCTCATCAAACAACATCACCCGTGGTCGCAGCGCCAGCGCGCGGGCAATGGCAATGCGTTGCTGCTGGCCACCGGAGAGATGGCGCGACCAGGCATCGGCTTTATCGCGCAGTCCCACCACGTCCAGCAGCCCGTGCGCCCTTTCAATGGCCTCTTTGCGGCTCAGTTGTTTGTGGGCTATCGGGGCTTCAATCAGGTTTTCCAGCACCGTGAGATGCGGGAACAGATTAAAGTTCTGGAACACATAACCTACGTTGACACGCTGCTTAAGGATCTCTTTTTCCTTGAGTTCATACAGCTTATCCCCCTGACGGCGGTAACCAATGTAGTCCCCGTCTATCTGGATAAAGCCCTCATCCACCCGCTCCAGATGATTAATGGTGCGCAGCAGCGTGGATTTCCCGGAGCCGGATGGCCCGAGGATCACCGTGACGGAACCGGGTGGGATCTCGAGCGAGACGTTATCCAGCGCTTTATGGCGGCCAAAGAACTTACTGACGCCGGTAATCGAAATGTGTCCTTCAGGAGAGGCTTGCATGGACAGGCTCCTGTACTTGAGTGGTGGTCACGGAACGGGTACGGCTACTGGCACGGTTCTGATTAACTGCCGAACGGCGTTCGCTACGGGCAAGGCCGCGTTCCACTAAATGCTGAATGGCGGACAACACCGTGGTGATCACCAGATACCACACTGCGCCAACCATCAGCAGTGGGATCACCTCCTGGGTGCGGTTGTAGATCATCTGAATGGTGTAGAACAGCTCCGGCATCGCCAGCACGTAAACCATTGCGGTGCCCTTCGCGAGGCTGATGATTTCGTTGAACCCAGCAGGAAGAATGGTGCGCAACGCCTGAGGCAGGATAATGCGCAGGGTACGGCGCCATGCGGGTAATCCCAGTGCGGCGGCCGCTTCATACTGACCGTGATCGACCCCGAGGAAGCCACCGCGAATAATTTCCGCGGTGTAAGCACTCTGGACCAGCGTCAGCCCCACCACGGCGGTGGAAAACTGCCCGAGCACGTTGATGGTTTCAAAACTTCCCCAGGTAATGCCGGTAAAGGGCACGCCGAGGGAAAGCGTGTCGTAGAGATACGAGAAGTTATAAAGGATGATCAGCACCACAATCAGCGGCAGCGAACGGAACAGCCAGATATAGCCCCAGGCCAGGCTGCTTAAGAGCCATGAAGATGACAGGCGTGCCAGCGCCAGCATCCCGCCGATGACTACGCTTAAGACGGTGCCAATCAGCGTCAACAGTAGCGTCTGGCCTAACCCTTCCAGGATAACCGGATCAAAGAACCAGCGGGCAAACACCGCCCATTCCCAGCGCGGGTTAAAAGCCACGGACTGAATAACCACGGCCAGCACAAACAGCGCCGCCACAGCACCGACGGCGCGCAGCGGGTAACGCGCCGGGACCACCTTAATGGTTTCAACGTTTCTCATCGTCGTTCCTCATGCGGTTTTACTGAACGCTTCGCGTACCAGCGTTTTGGTGAATCGCAGCCGCCCGTCAAACGGGGGCTGGCTGTACTCTTCCGGGTCACGGTTAAGATCGAACTGCGGCTGATAGCCCTGGCTGATATAGAGCCTGACAGCCTCCGGCTGACGAAAACCGGTGGTGAGGTAAATCTGGCTGTACCCCGCCAGCACCGCCCTGCGCTCCAGCTCCTGTACCACACGGGCAGCCAGTCCCTGCTGGCGTAGCGCCTTATTGGTCCAGATGCGTTTGATCTCGGCGGTGCGTTCATCAAAGGGTTTGTAGGCCCCGGTGGCGATGATCTCGCCGTCACGCTCCAGCACGATAAACAGACCCTGCGGCGCTAAGTACCACTGCGTCAGTTCCACTTCCGCGTCTTTTGAGAAATAGTCCCCGTAGCGGGCGGCGTATTCGCCGAACAACCCATCAATGATGGGCTGAAGATCGGCGTCTTCCGGCGAAACATCACGAAATAGTTCGCTCATACAGCCTCCTTAGTCACCCAGACCTGCCGGGTTCACTTCTGATTGCGGGATACGCTCAACCCCTTCGCCCCAGCGGTTCAGCACTTTGTCGTAGTCGCCGTTTTTAATCACGCCGTTAAGCGCGGTCTGCACCGGCTCCGCGAGACCACTGCCTTTTTTCAGCGTGACCGCGATATGCGCGGCCTTCGGCCATCCGCCGTCCACGCTGCCCACCAGTTTGGTTTTCCCGGTTAATGCCGCTTTCCAGGCGCCGATCACGTTCGGCCCGAAGAAGGCATCAGCCCGCCCGGACTGAATCGCCAGGGTTTGCGCCGCATCGTCTTTGGTGTACACCGGGGTGAAAGGCTTAAGGCCTTTTTTGAGGTTTTCAGCGTTCCATGCCAGCAGGATCGATTCCTGATTGGTGCCAGAGCCGACAATAATGCGCAGCCCGGCAATATCTTCCGCTTTCTCGATAGACTTAATCGGGCTGGTGGATTTCACGTAGAAGCCCAGCGAGTCTTTCCTGTAAGTCGCAAAATCAAACTTCTCTTTGCGCTCTTTCGTGACGGTGATGTTGCTGATTGCCGCATCGTATTTGCCAGATGCCACGCCCAGCGGCCAGTCTTCCCAGGAGGTTGGCACCACGTTCAGTTCCAGCCCCAGACTGTCGGCCACCAGCCGCGCCACGTCCACTTCACTGCCGAGCAGGGTTTTGTTGTCGTCAGAGAAAACCGTCAGCGGCGGCGAGTTAAGCGCAGCCACCGCCACGGTAAATTTACCCGGCACGGCGAAGCGATAATCTTTTGGCAACTGTGCCACGGCAGCGCTGTTTTTCGCCGTATTGACCGGGGTTTTATTGGCTTCCAGGCTCACACCCGTGCCGTTAATATTCACATTTTCTGCCCAGACGGCAGGGGTAAAGGCCAGCGCAAGCGCCAGAATAAGCGATGTTTTCTGCATAGCGGGTTCTCTTTTATTGTTGTGTAAACTGATTTTCAGGTTGTACTAATCCCAGGCTCTCGCGAAGCGTGGTGCCAGGGTATTCCGTGCGGAAAATACCGCGCGCCTGGAGTACCGGCACGACCTGCTCAACAAAGCGTGGGAAGGTATCCGGCGTGCCGCCCTGAATGATGAATCCGTCAGCAGCAAAACCATCGAACCACGCCTGAAGCCCGTCTGCCACCTGTTCCGGGGTACCGGAGAAGCGCGGGCGCGGCGAGGCGGCTTCCAGCGCCACCTGGCGCAGGGTTAAGTTGCGCTCCCGGGCATTACGCTTAATTTCATCCGTGGTACTGCGGAAACTGTTTTTACCTAAATCGCCAATATCCGGGAAAGGTTCATCGAGCGGATATTGGCTGAAATCATGATGTTCAAAATAACGGCCGAGATAATTCAGGGCGTCTTTAACAGAAACCAGCGCGGCGGTGGTTTGATATTGGTTTTCCACATCATCAGCATCTTTTCCGACAATAACACTGACGCCCTGGAATATATGTAAGTCCGCAGCGAGGCGACCGTTAATTTCCAGCTGTTGTTTCACATCGGAATAAAAGGCTTGCGCCTCTTCTAACGATTCGTGATGGGTAAATATGGCATCCGCATGTTTTGCCGCCAGTTTTTTCCCGTCATCGGAAGCGCCAGCCTGAAATACAATCGGTCGACCTTGTGGCGTGCGACCAATATTCAGCGGCCCGGCGACCTTAAAGAAATCACCGTGGTGATCCAGGGTATGCAGCTTTTCAGAATCAAAGAACTGCCCCGTCTCTTTGTTACGCACAAACGCATCACCTTCCCAGGAGTCCCACAACCCTTTCACCACGTCCAGATATTCATCGGCAATGCGATAACGCAGCGCGTGTTCCGGGTGTTTTTCGCGGGAGAAATTCTTCGCCGAGCCTTCCAGCGGCGAGGTTACCACGTTCCAGCCCGCGCGGCCGTTACTCAGATGATCCAGACTGGCAAACTGGCGCGCCACGGTGAAGGGTTCACTGTACGAGGTGGATAATGTTCCCACCAGCCCCAGACGCGTGGTGATGCTCGCCAGCGCGGATAATACGGTGAGCGGTTCAAATCGATTTAAAAAATGCGGAATGGATTTTTCATTAATATAAAGACCATCGGCGACAAATAAAAAATCGAGCTTACCCTCTTCCGCTTTTAATGCCGTCTCTTTAACGAAATTAAAATTAATACTGGCATCTGCGGCAGCCGCCGGATGACGCCACGCAGACATATTCCCGGATGCACCATGCAATATGGTTCCCAGCCGCAATTGTCGGGTTGCAGACATATTCACCTCTTATTGTTTAAACGTGTTGCAGTGCTTTTTCCGCAAGCTGTGCAAAATAGCGGGCAGCGGGCTCGATTAATGCTTCATCAGGGTTAAATGCCGGATGGTGTAAACCAAAGGGGCTGGCGCTGCCAATACTGACAAATGCGCCCGGAATATGCTGGAGATAAACGGCAAAATCTTCCCCGCCCATATGCAGCTCTGCGTGACGGGTTTCATAACCCGCTTCCCGCGCAACCGAAGTGGCGAATTCCACCCAGCGTTCGTCGTTCACCAGCGCCGTTGGCCCGGCGTACCAGGTAATATCAATCTGGGCGCTAAAAGCGCTGGCAAACCCGGCTGCGATCTCACCTACCCGTGCTTTGACATTTTGCTGCACCTGGGTGCGGTGAGTCCGCAGCGTCCCTTCCAGCTCTACGCTTTCCGGCAGGACATTCCAGGTATTCCCTCCGGCGATACGCGTGACGCTGAGTACCACGGAATCCAGCGTATTAACGTTACGGCTGGCCACGCTTTGCAACGCCGTCACCAACTGGCTGGCCAGCACAATGGCATCATTTCCTTCGTGCGGACGTGCGGCGTGCGCCCCTTTTCCGGTAATGCGAATCACAAACCGGTCGACGTTGGCATAAAACGGCCCGCCGCGGGTGGCGAATTCACCGACCGGCAGCCCTGGCTCGTTATGCATCCCGAAGATGGCGCTGACATCATGTAAGGCCCCGGCGCGCACCATGCTTTTTGCCCCACCAAAATTCTCCTCCGCTGGCTGGAACAGGATCCGTACGCGCCCGTTCAGCGCGTCTTCACGCTCTTTCAGCTTCAGCGCGGCCCCCAGGATCACGCTGGTGTGGATATCGTGTCCGCAGGCGTGCATAACGCCCGCACGCTGTGAGCTAAATGGCACACCGCTGCGCTCCTCGATCGGCAAGGCATCAATATCTGCCCGCAGGGCAATCAACTTTTTACCCGTACCAATTTCTGCCACCAGCCCCGTCGACAGCTCGTAAGGCAGCGGCGTGATGCCTGCGCGGGTTAACCACTGGCGTAAACGGGCGGTGGTTTCCACTTCCTGCCCTGACAGTTCCGGGTTCTGGTGCAGCTCGCGGCGCCAGGCAATCAGTTGTTCACCAAAACTCATGCTGTAACCTCCTTGTTGAGTCGTGCCTGTGCCAGCAGACGCAGGGACTGAATACGCGTTGCGCCATCCGCAACCGGTGTATCAATAATGAATTCGTCAATGCCCCACTGCTGGTGCAGTGCGTTAAGTTGTTCCAGTACCGACTCCGCCGTCCCCGCCAGCAGAGACTGCGCGCGACGGGCAATACGCACCGGCTCGCTCCCGGCCTGACGGGCAAAAGCATAGGCCTGCTCTTCGCTTGCCACGGTCACTCGCTGCCCGTTTGCCAGCTCAACGCCCCACACTTCCACTTTTTGCGCCAGGGAATCGGCCTGGGCCTGCGAAGAGGCAACAATCACCTGTACCGCAACGATGACTTCACGGGCGCTGTTAGCACGCCAGGTTGCAATCACCTCGCGCAGCAGGTCGGGGGCACCGTTCAGGTGCGCGGCAAAGACAAAATGCCAGTCGAGTTTTGCCGCCAACAGCGCGCTTTCGGTACTCGCTCCCAGCAGGAAACCCTGAGCCGGGACCGGTGGCATCGGCGTGGCACGTACAGCATCGTCCTGCGACGGAGTTTCATTGCGTAACCAGCCATCCAGCTGCGTCAGTTGATCGGCAAAACTGCCCTTTTGTTGCGGGTTCTGACCCTGCTGTAACGCACGCGTAGAGAGCGGCAGACCGCCGGGCGCTTTACCGACGCCCAGATCCACACGCCCGGGAGCAATGGCCGCCAGAACGTTGAAGTTTTCCGCCACTTTGTACGGGCTATAATGCTGGAGCATCACGCCACCAGAGCCGACGCGAATGCGCTTTGTTTGCCCGAGGATCCAGGCAATCAACAGCTCCGGCGATGGGCTGGCCAGTTGAGGGGTATTGTGGTGTTCGGCAATCCAGAAGCGGTGATAACCCAGGGTTTCTGCCTGTTGGGCCAGGCTTAAGGTGCGCGCCAGCGCATCGGCGGCCGATTCATTTTCGGCTACAGGGCTTTTATCAAGAATGCTGATTCGCCAGGACATGTTGTTATCTCGTTTGACTTAACATGTCGTCATTATTAAAGGCGGATTTCACCACTGAGAAACAATTAATTTACATTTGGATTGCCGGAAACTGGGAATGCAAAACCCTTTTCATACTGTGCCTTTAGCGAAGCAATCAGCGTTTCCGCGTCCTGTCGCCGGGTGATGCGCACAAAACGGATATGGTCATATTGCGGGTTTCGCATATCAGCTTCGTAACGTTCGCGGTTACTGCGCCAGGTTTTGATTGTCCAGATGATGATGGACTCACGGCTGAAAAACGATCGACGAAAGCTTTCACAATTTCCCGTGCCGGGCCACAGCTCCTGTTTATGCCACGCACGCCTGAATGCCCGGCACACGGCCTGATACAGGGTACGGGCAAAACCGTAATCCACCCACACCACCAGATCCACATTGCGCCACTTAACAGGGCGCGTACGGTTATAGTTGCCGTCTAGCACCCAGTCCTCCGTGGCAGCTAACGTGTTTTCAAGCCTGGACCACAGCGCGTCGTCTTCTGTTCCCTGCCAGTTCGGCCGCCAGTAAAGCTGGTCCATTTCGATATAAGGGATAGCAAACTCGGCGGCGATCCGCCTGGCAAGCGTGCTTTTTCCGCTCCCGCTGGTACCAATTATATTGATTTTCACTCTCCCTCCGGGCCTGTAAGAAGAAAAACTGAGCAAATCATAGCGTTTAAATCCTGTTAATAAAACGCTATTTCGGATTATCAGTTTACCCGGAGAGTCTACGTACCGCTGTTTATTTGGCTTAAGTCATTTATTTGCAGGGGTACGTTATTCTGAACCTGTAAATATTTTCATTTTTATTACACAGCCAAAATTAAACAGGTAAAAAATAGTTAACTTAGGGTGTTCCGAATACCTTTACTTTCAGGGAGAATACGCTCGCTGTAAAACAAAGAATAAAAGTTTATCTCTTGCCTGTGTCTTTATCGGGCGGCTTCTCTTTTACATATACATCACTATGGAGTTACTCATGAGGCGTAACACACCCGTTACACAAAACGAGTATTTACTTAACGAAGGTTCGACGTTAATGTCGACAACCAATACGCATAGTCATATTACCTATGCGAATTCAGCCTTTATTGAAGCCAGTGGATATAAAGAAGAAAATCTTCTGGGTGAACCCCATAATGTTATTCGCCACCCGGATATGCCGGCCGAGGCATTTGGTGACATGTGGTTTACGTTACAGCAGGGAGAGAGCTGGACAGGGCTTGTCAAGAACCGCCGCCACAACGGGGATCACTACTGGGTGCGCGCCAACGTTACGCCGGTTTACCAGAATGACACATTAACCGGTTATATCTCTGTGCGTAATATTCCCGCTCGTGAAGAGATCGAAGCCAGTGAAAAACTCTATGAGAAAGTGCGAAATAACGAATTAAAACATCACCGTTTTTATAAAGGGTTGTTAGTTCGCCGCGGACTTTTCTCTTTTACCTCTGTTTTTAAGCGGCTGAGCATTACCCGACGCGTTAATATCGGCATTACCCTAACCGCCCTGTTCTCTTGTTTACTTTTTCTGATATTACCCAAAGGTATTAGTCAACTGAGTGGCGTAATTCTTCCGTTAATTATCCTGGCATTATACCTTAATGCACAAATATCACGGCCATTAAAAACCATTGTCAGCCAGATGCAGCGCGTGGTTTCCGGGCGCAAAACAGACTATTGCCATTTTGATCGGGTCGACGAAATTGGCCTGATGATGCGACTCGTGAATCAGTCGGGTTTAAACCTGAATTCGCTGGTGGATGATGTTGGTACCCAGATTGGCGGTATCGGCAATATCAGTCAGCAGGTGGCGAAAGAAGGCGCGGCCCTACAGGCGCGTTCCGAAGAGACGGCAGACGATTTGCAGCAAACCGCTGCGGCGGTAGAAGAAATTGCCAGTGCTGTGCAGCAGACGGCAGAAACTGCAAAAGAAGCCATTCAGATGGCGGACCGGACCAGCGCCAGCGCCCACAGCGGCGAAGCGATGATGAAACAGACCATCGGCATGATGCAGTCGGTATCGCAGGATAATAGCCAGATTGTCGATATCATCGGCGTGATTGACCGTATTGCCTTCCAGACCAATATATTGGCACTGAACGCCGCCGTTGAAGCAGCACGCGCGGGTGAAGCCGGGCGCGGTTTTGCGGTCGTGGCGGCTGAGGTACGCAACCTGGCGCAACACTCTGCCACGGCGGCCAAAGAGATCAAAACGCTGATCGAGAAGAACGTCGCCAGCGTGAATAACGGTGTGGAAATGGTTGAACAGACCGAAACGCATCTGACGGTGATGATCGGTAATGTGTTGCAGATGACCTCCCTGATTAAAGAGATCGGCCATGCCACACAGGAACAAACGCAGGCGCTTTCGCTGATTAACGAATCCATCTCTCGTATTGGCGTAATGACCAGCAACAACACCGGGATGGTCGATAATGTCGCCAATGCCGCCAATCACCTGACGCAGCGCACCACGCGTCTGCAACAGGCGATAGCGGTGTTTGGCGGCTAGCTGCTCTGGTACTGCTCGTCGGTGACTTTTTCCATCCACTCGACCGGGCTACCGTTCACCGATTCGGCGATGGCAATATGGGTCATCGCCGTTTGCGCGCTGGCCCCATGCCAGTGTTTCACGCCTGGCGGGATCCACGCGATATCGCCCTGATTCAGCGGCTCTGCCTCTTTACCCCACTCCTGTAACCAGCCGCGCCCCTGAGTCACGATAAGCGTTTGTCCCAGTGGATGTGTGTGCCAGGCGGTACGCGCGCCGGGTTCAAAGGTCACCGTTGCGCCACCCACAGCGGCGGGCTCAGTCGCCTGGAAAGGCGCATCAATACGAACAGTGCCGGTAAACCAGTCTTCCGGACCTCGGATGGAAGGTAACGAACCGCTACGGATAATTTTCATGTTGTACTCCTCGTTTGCTGTTGTGTAACAGTAGCGCAAAGGTGTGTGGAGCATTAGACTGCATAATCAGAAAGGAACCATGAACGTAATTCATGAATCGGGTAACTGACGATGTTAAAAGACAATTTCAACGACCTGCTCTCTTTTATGGTAGTCGCCCGCGAACGCAGTTTTACCCGCGCGGCCGCCCAGTTGGGTGTTTCACAGTCGGCATTGAGCCACGCGATGCGTAATCTGGAGGCGCGGCTGGATGTGCGATTGCTGACCCGCACCACACGGAGCGTTGCACCGACTGAAGCCGGTGAGCAACTCTTCATGCGTCTGAGTCCACACTTGCTGGAAATTGAACAGGAACTTACCGCGCTACGTGACACGCGTGACACGCCCGCCGGAAATATTCGCATCACCGCCGGAGAACACGCCATGACCTGCGTGCTGTGGCCGGTACTAAAACCCTTCATGGAGAAATATCCTGACATCCATGTTGAAGTGACCGTGGATAACGGCCTCACGGACATTGTTGACGGGCGGTTTGATGCCGGTGTGCGCCTGGGTGAGCAGGTCGCCAAAGATATGATTGCCGTACGCATTGCGCCCGATATGCGTATGGCGGTGGTCGGTTCACCGGACTATCTTGCACGCTTTGGTGTTCCGGAAGAGCCAGAGCAGCTTGCGCAGCACAACTGCATCAATATGCGTCTGCCCACGCGGGGAGGCTTATATGCCTGGGAATTTGAACGTGACGGTCGCGAGTTGCGGGTGCGCGTTGAGGGCCAACTGACGCTGAACAACCTGCCACAGCGTATCGATGCCGCAGAGTCGGGTCTTGGCCTGGCGTATGTACCGGACGATACCGTCCAGGAGGCCATCGCTCAGGGACGGTTGATTCAGGTGCTTAAAGAGTGGTGCCCGGCCTTTGACGGCTATCATCTGTACTATCCCAGCCGCCGCCAGCACACCACCGCTTTCGCATTACTTGTCGATGCCTTGCGCAGCGCGTGAATTACTTCCCGACCCGCGCCTGTAAATGCTTCGGATAACGATCGCCCACCACATCAATTTGTTCCAGAGCAGCGTTGATGTGGCTTAACGCTACAGGTGACAACGTCACGCTTTCCGCGCCCAGATTCTCCTCCAGACGGTGAAGTTTGGTCGTGCCCGGGATGGGGACAATCCACGGCGCTTTAGCCAGCAACCAGGCCAGCGCGATTTGCGCAGGTGTTACCCCCTGCTCTGTGGCAAGGCCTTTTACGATATCCACAAGCTGCTGGTTCGCCTGACGAGACTCTTCGCTGAAACGCGGAACAATGTTGCGGAAATCACCGCTTTCAAAAGTGGTTGTGGCGTCAATCGCCCCCGTCAAAAAGCCTTTACCCAGTGGGCTAAAGGGGACAAAACCGATATTCAGTTCTGCCAGTAGTGGCAGGATCTCCTGCTCAGGCTGACGCCACCACAGAGAATATTCACTCTGTAGAGCCGCCACTGGGCACACGGCGTGAGCACGACGGATAGTCCCGACACCCGCTTCCGACAGCCCAAAATGTTTGACCTTGCCTTCGGCAATTAAATCGGCAACGGTGCCTGCCACGTCCTCCACGGGAACGTCCGGGTCAACGCGGTGCTGATAATAAAGGTCGATGTAATCCGTTTTCAGACGTGCCAGTGAGCCTTCGACCGCTGCCCGAATATGTTCCGGGCGACTGTTGAGCACCTGGCCGGGTTGCTCGCAGTCAAAACCAAATTTCGTGGCGATCACAACCTTATCACGCACAGGAGCTAACGCTTCGCCAACCACTTCTTCATTCACAAAAGGACCGTAGATCTCAGCGGTATCGAAGAACGTTACCCCTTTTTCTACCGCTGCACGGATAAGGGAAATGGCCTGCTGCTTATCGGTCGCCGGGCCATAACCAAAGCTCAACCCCATGCACCCCAGCCCTAATGCCGAAACCGTCAATCCATTTTGCCCTAATTGTCGCTGTTGCATCGTTCACCTCACGCGTCTTTTCGAGTGTTTTACTCTAGGCGCATTTTTTTATGAGCACTACAGCGCATATCTGCTTGTCTCTATGAACTCAATTCATCAATACCAACGGGTAACTATTAAGCAAATCTGATGATTAAAGCACCACTACACTTACTGGTTTGCCTGGAAATTCGCCACGATTCAGCGCGTTGTGATCCCCGTCTGCTCTGACCACACAATTTCCTTCGACAGACATCACTTTCGGCGCGGTTATATTTTGCGTCGCTTATCAATTGCGGGTAGGATGCGTCGCCATGTTCGCCTTATCCATACGCAGAAAGACTGGAAAGGCGACATGTGTCTGTGCACAGGCAATCGTTTGTATTGCCACCTGCCAGATACAACTATCACGACAATGGTTCAGACAGGCAAACAGGTAACTCAATGAAAACAAGCAATAAAAGCGCAGCCGATCATCACGCTGCGAAACGTCGCTGGTTGAACTCTCATGAAGAGGGCTACCACAAAGCGATGGGTAACCGTCAGGTTCAAATGATCGCCATCGGCGGCGCTATCGGTACGGGTTTGTTCTTAGGTGCAGGCGCACGTCTGCAAATGGCGGGTCCGGCTCTCGCACTGGTGTATCTGGTGTGCGGCATCTTCTCTTTCTTTATTCTTCGCGCGCTCGGCGAACTGGTTTTACATCGCCCTTCCAGCGGCAGTTTTGTCTCTTATGCCCGTGAATTCCTCGGCGAAAAAGCAGCCTACGTTGCGGGCTGGATGTACTTCGTCAACTGGGCGATGACCGGTATTGTCGATATCACCGCCGTTGCGCTGTATATGCATTACTGGGGGGCGTTTGGTGATGTACCACAGTGGGTGTTTGCCCTTGGCGCCCTGGCCATTGTCGGGACCATGAACATGATCGGTGTGAAGTGGTTCGCCGAAATGGAATTCTGGTTTGCGTTGGTAAAAGTTCTGGCGATTGTGGTGTTCCTGGTGGTCGGTACGGTGTTCCTCGGCAGCGGTAAACCGCTGGATGGTAGTGCCACGGGCTTCCACCTGATAACCGATAACGGCGGTTTCTTCCCGCATGGTCTGCTGCCTGCGCTGGTGCTGGTACAGGGTGTGGTGTTCGCGTTTGCCTCTATCGAGCTGGTCGGTACGGCGGCAGGCGAATGTAAAGATCCGCAGACCATGGTGCCAAAAGCGATTAACAGCGTTATCTGGCGTATTGGTCTGTTCTACGTGGGTTCTGTGGTACTGCTGGTACTGCTTCTGCCGTGGACGGCATACCAGGCAGGTCAGAGCCCGTTTGTGACCTTCTTCTCTAAACTCGGCGTGCCTTATGTTGGCAGCATTATGAACATCGTGGTACTGACCGCGGCGCTCTCAAGCCTGAACTCTGGTCTGTACTCCACCGGCCGTATTTTGCGCTCGATGTCGATGGGTGGCTCTGCACCGAAATTCATGTCGAAAATGAGTAAGCAGCAGGTGCCTTACGCGGGTATTCTCGCCACGCTGGTGGTCTATGTCTTTGGCGTGTTCCTGAACTATCTGGTGCCGTCTCAGGTGTTTGAGATCGTCCTGAACGTGGCTGCACTGGGCATTATCGCCTCCTGGGCCTTTATCGTGGTTTGCCAGATGCGTCTGCGCAAAGCGATTAAAGAAGGTAAAGCCGCAGAAGTCAGCTTTAAGCTGCCTGGCGCGCCGGTAACCTCCTGGCTGACCCTGCTGTTCCTGTTCAGCGTGCTGGTGCTGATGGCGTTCGATTACCCGAACGGCACTTATACCATCGCCACCATTCCACTGCTGGCTGTGCTGCTGATTGCAGGCTGGTTTGGCGTGCGTAAACGCGTTCACGAAATTCACAGCACCGCGCCTGTTCATCCTGATGATGAAAAGCAGGACGGCCCGCTGATTGAAGAGACATCGCGTTAATACCGCATGGCGGTCATGAAAAAAGGGAAGGCATTTAGCCTTCCCTTTTTTTTGCCCGGCGGCGCTACGCTTGCCCGGGCCTACTTTGACATCCGCGTTACAAAACGATACGAATCACGTCGTCCGGCTGTGTCGCTTCCTGTTGACGGGTGGATTTTTGCTTCACCGTCACGTAAAGGGTTTTACCGTCGGCAGAGAGCGCCAGGCTGTTCGGATAGACCGGGGTATCGTACGTTTTAGTGACTTTATAGGTCTTAGTGTCAATTACGCTCACCTTGCCCGCTTCGCGATGTGTGACGTAGGCTTCGTTACGCGCCGGGTTGAACAGCACGGCCAGCGATTCAGGCGCGGCAATTTTCTCGATAACGCTGCCATCTTTCAGGCTAACCACCAACACTTCCGGCTGTTTTGAATCGGTCAGGAATGCGCGCTGTCCGGCAGTGTCCAGGCTCAGATTCAGGTAGAAATGCTCTTTCCCGTCATCCTGCACTTTCTTACGGCTGAGGATTTTATGGGTGGCTGTATCAATCGTCACCAGTTCGCCATCTGCGTTGGTGGTGTACAGGCGTTTGGCCTTCGCATCCAGCGCCAGACCGGTGCTGAACGTACCTGTGTTGGCAATGGTATCTTTCAATTTCAGCGTTGCACCATCAATCACCCAGATAACACTCTCTTTGCCAATCCCGGTGATGTAAACGGTATTGGTGGTGTCATCCGCGACCAGCTGGCGTGGCTGTAACGGTTTCACCGTTTCGCTGCGCTTGCGCTCGTCCAGCACCAGGCGCCCTTTCACCTCACCTGTTTTCGCGTCAATGGCCGTTACCGCGCTGCTGGTGGTATTGCCAAACCACAGCGTCTGGGTGGCGTTATCGATCGTTGCCCCAAACGGTTTGAGATCGTTATGGATCGCTTGCGTCACTTCCAGCGTCACCGGGTCCAGGCGATAAACCACGCCGCCTTTATCGGTTTTACGGCTTAATGTTGTCGCAACCCACAGCGCATTCTCCTGCTGGCTTACGGCCATCTCATATGCGCCCTTGCCGACGGCTTTACGCAGCATCTCTTCGGCGGCATGAACCTGGAAAGTTCCGGCAAAGAGTAAGGAGCCTAACAGCAGAGAACTCCGCAGGCGCGGCGAGCACAGGTGACGTAAAGACATAACAATTCCTTTTTAAAAGAGGTGGTGTACTGCTGACATCGCTTCCGGCAGGCAAAGTCATGGCTTCGCCGTCATATTAATGAGAATAGTAATCATTAATCCGTTGAATGTGGAGTTTTTCTTTCCCAGGCCACCTTTCATTAACGCAATGTGCGGTTATAGTTTTCAAAAGATTTACAAAAGATTTAACATGTATGCACATGTTCCATTTGGTTCGTTTTTTTTCCTCAAGCGGTTTACTCCATGAAAATCTTTTCTGCCTCTAAGGCAACCTTTCCGCTGCTGCTGGTTCCTGTTGTTTTCGCCCCTGCCGTCTCGATGGCCGCAGAAGAACAGACCATGATCGTCAGCGCCACCCCGCAAACCGTATCGGAACTCGATACTCCAGCGGCGGTTAGCGTCGTCAACGGGGACGATATGCGCCAGGCGGCTCCGCGCATCAACCTTTCGGAATCCCTCGGCAGTGTGCCGGGTCTGCAAATCCAGAACCGCCAGAACTATGCGCAGGATTTACAGTTATCCATGCGTGGCTTCGGCGCACGTTCAACCTTCGGCGTGCGCGGGATCCGTATGTATGTGGACGGTATCCCGGCAACCATGCCTGACGGCCAGGGCCAGACGTCCAACATTGACCTCACCAGTGTGGACACCGTTGAAGTGTTGCGCGGGCCGTTCTCAGCGCTCTACGGCAATGCGTCTGGCGGCGTTATCAACATCAACACCCAGACCGGGCAACAGCCGCCAACCATTGAAGCCAGCAGCTATTACGGCAGCTACGGCACCTGGCGCTATGGTATGAAAGCCACCGGTGCAATGGGTGATGGCACGCACGCGGGCGATGTGGATTACACGGTATCGACAACCCGCTTCACCACCAAAGGCTACCGTGACCACAGCGGCGCGCGCAAAAACCTCGCCAACGCCAAACTGGGCGTGCGTATTGATGATGTCAGCAAGCTGACGCTGATGTTTAACAGCGTGGACATGAAAGCCAACGATCCGGGCGGCCTGGACTACCAGGAGTGGCGAGACAATCCGCGTCAGTCGCCGCGCGGGGATCAGTACAACACCCGTAAAACCATCAAGCAGACGCAGGCCGGGCTGCGCTATGACCGTCAGTTAAGCGCCCAGGACGACCTCAGCGTGATGATGTACGCGGGTGAACGTGAAATGACGCAGTATCAGTCCATTCCGTATCAGCCGCAGCTGAAAGCCACCCACTCCGGTGGTGTGATTGACATGCAGCGCCATTATCAGGGCATTGATACTCGCTGGACGCACAAAGGCGAGTTGCTGGTTCCGGTTACCTTTACCACCGGGCTGAACTACGAAAACATGAGCGAAGATCGCCGGGGTTATCAGAACTTCGTCATGAATAACGGCGTCCCAGACTACGGCGTCAAAGGCGAAAAACGCCGCGATGAACGTAACCTGATGTGGAACGTTGACCCTTATCTGCAAACCAGCTGGCAGCTGACACAGAAGCTCTCGGTGGATGCGGGTGTGCGCTACAGCTCCGTGTGGTTTGACTCTAACGACCATTACGTTACCCCGGGGAATGGTGATGACAGCGGCGATGCGAGCTATCACAAGTGGCTTCCGGCCGGTTCGGTAAAATATGCGCTGACCGATGCATGGAATCTGTATGCCGCAGCGGGACGTGGGTTTGAAACGCCGACCATTAACGAGCTCTCTTACCGTTCAGATGATAAAGGCGGGCTGAATATCGGCCTGAAGCCGTCGACCAACAACACCTATGAAGTGGGCAGCAAAACGCGTATCGGCAATGGCCTGCTGACGGCCGCATTGTTCCGTACCGACACTGATGACGAAATTGTGGTGGATGCGAGCTCTGGCGGGCGCACCAGCTATAAAAACGCCGGTAAAACGCGTCGTCAGGGTGTGGAAGTTTCCCTCGATCAGCAGTTTGCCGAGAACTGGAAGCTGAAGATGGCGTGGACGTATCTGGACGCCACCTACCGCACCAACGTCTGTAGCGATGCCGACTGTAACGGTAACCGGATGCCGGGCATTGCCCGCAACATGGGTTACGCATCCTTTGGCTGGCAGCCTGAAGAAGGCTGGTATGCCGGTACCGATGTGCGCTACATGAGCGATATCATGGCCGACGACGAAAACACGGCGAAAGCCCCGTCTTACACGGTTGTAGGCCTGAATACCGGGTATAAATTCAATTACGGTAACTGGGGAATGGACGTGTTTGGTCGCGTTGATAACCTGTTCGACAAAGAGTATGTCGGCTCAGTGATTGTGAACGAATCTAACGGGCGGTATTACGAACCGGCACCTGGCCGTAACTACGGTGTTGGGATGTCAGTCTCCTACCGCTTCGAGTAAGCAAACACCCGGCAGCGTCCTGCTGCCGGGTTGTTTATTACGCAGCCTGCGCGCTCTGTTCAAGACGGAACGCCGCCACCAGCTCTTCCAGTACGCGCGCCTGATCTTCCAGCGCCCCTGCCGCCGTGGACGATGCCCCCACCAGCGAGGCATTTTGTTGCGTGGTGGTATCCAGCTCCATCACCGCCCGTGAAATCTGTTCGATCCCGCGGCTCTGTTCCTCAGACGCGGACGAGATTTCACCCATGATGTCATTCACCCGGGTGACCGATTCCACCACCTGCTCCATCGTCTGCCCGGCCTTCACCACCAGGTCGCTGCCTGTGGTGATGCGGTTAACCGATTCACTGATCAGCAGTTCGATATCCTTCGCCGCCTGCGAACTGCGCTGGGAAAGGCTACGCACTTCGCTGGCCACCACCGCAAATCCACGCCCCTGCTCACCCGCCCGCGCCGCTTCCACCGCAGCGTTCAGCGCCAGAATATTCGTCTGGAACGCGATGCTGTTGATAACCGCAGTGATGTCGGCAATTTTTTGCGAACTGGTGTTGATATCGTTCATGGTGTTGACCACATCGCGCATCACGCGCCCGCCGTGGGTGGCGGTCTGCGAGGCTTCCGCTGCCAGCTGGCTGGCATGACGGGCGTTATCGGCGTTGTTTTTCACCGTAGCGGTTAACTCTTCCATGCTGGCTGCAGTTTCTACTACTGCTGCGGCCTGCTGTTCAGTGCGCGAAGAAAGATCGGTATTCCCTTCGGCGATATCGCTCGCCGCCTGAGAAACCTGCGCCACGCTGTTACGCACATCACCAATCATCGAACGCAGCGTGTCGTTCATGCGCCCCATTGCCCCGGTGAGTTTGCCCAGCTCGTCGTTGCCCTGCGCGCGGATATCAGAACTGAGGTCGCCACTGGCGATACGTTCAGCCAGTAACAGGTTATGTTTTACCGGTCGGGTGATTTGGCGAGTCACCCACCATGACACCAGGATGCCAAAGAGGATGGCAATCACGCCGACAATCGCCGTAATGGTGCTGGAGCTGTAGGCCAGTGCATCATTGTGGGCTTTTACCAGAGCGATAATATCCCGGATGGCGGCACTGCTGTTATCGCCAGCGGTTTTGACGTTATCTTCGGCTGTTTTCAGCGCCTGCTCTGCCGTCGCATCACCCTTATTGGCTTTTACAGCGGCCATTGCGGTCTGCATGTCTTGCACACCCGTGCCAAACTGCGCCAGGTGTTCGGCAATCGCGTCAACGATTGGGGCTTCTTTTGCCGTCCAGCTCAGTTTTTTGGCTTCAGCCGTTAATTCTTCGGCATGTTTCACATACCCGGCCAGAAGCTGACCCGATTTTTCATCCCCGTTATAGAGGTACTTGAGTCGGTTAATCTTCGCCTGGAATACTTCAATATTGATATTGTAGATAAGGTTGGTCTGTTGATATACATCGCGGATTTCTTTGAAGCGCAGCACACTCATGGCGGTTGAAACCGCCACCAGCAGCAATACCACACCAAAACCCGCTGAAAGCTTTTTGCTCATTTTTATATTACGTAATCGAAGGCTAATACTAAACATCCTGGGCTCCTTAAAAGGCAAATGTGCCTTTACCCGTTATCGGCAGGATGTGGGGTTATTTCATAGCGGCGTTGGTCTTACCTGTAGAAAAATGAAATAACGTTCCCGGTGACATCGTGCCACCAGGAAATTATTTATATAATGAATATTTGAAATTAAAAGATGCGACCTGTAGTAAATAATTCCTTAACTAAAATATTGCCGTTGTAAAAGTACATTCGCTTCATCAATCAGAGTATCAATCGCTTCCTGGCTGGCTTCCACATCTCTTCTTTCGAGTGCAGACAGCAGCTCAGCATAGTGATACGGCGAGGCAGTGATGTCGTTCAGCCCCTCATGCAGGTAGTTGATACACGGCCCAATTCGCACCCACAGCTGCTCAATAAGTGCGCTGAGCGTTGGCATGTCGGCATATTGATAAAGTGTGAAACGGAAAATACGGTTGGCATTTAGCGCCTGCTGAACATTTCCATTGCGCATGGCCTGATGGAAAAGATCCGACAGCTCGCGCAATGCCGCAAGCTTCGCATCAGACATGCGCTCACAGGCCGCGGCGACAGCCATAGGCTCAAGTTGTTTTCTGATGGCGTTAATTTCGTTATAGCGTTCCAGCGTCACTTCAGGCACAAGGAACGCCTGAGCCGGTGTCGCATGAAGCGCGCCAGCTGACACCAATCGCAACAACGCCTCGCGGACCGGAGTAATACTGGTGCCTAATTTATCGGCAATCTCTTTAGTAATCAGCCTGGCTCCCGGTTTCAACGAACCGGTAATTAATGCCCCTTTCAGACTGATTTCGACCTGCATGGTAAGACTGACGCGCTGTGCCTTTTCTAAATTATCCAAATCAAGCATGTTCAATTCCCGTAGCCAAAACAAAATGCTATTTTTCAGCGTCCGTGAAAATACGACGCCGCTAGATATATCCTGTATCATGGTGCCTGGTATTGGGAAATGCGCTTAAAACGCAAATATTACACATTTTGTTTTTTTACTCTCCCCGCTCAGCGATGCTGAGGGTGAAGAGGATGTGCTGGTTTAATTAAAGACAATATATCGTATCTTCACAAATATTTATGGCGGGTATTCCCGCCATAATCGGATTTATTTGTTTTCAGTCGCGACACGTATCACGACTTTGCCGAAGTTTTTCCCTTCAAGCAGGCCAATCAGCGCCTTGGGCGCATTTTCCAGCCCATCAATAACCTGTTCACGATAGTGGATTTTACCTTCCTGCACCCAACGTCCCATTTCCGCCTGGAACTCCAGGACGCGGTGACCGTAATCTTGCCCGATGATAAAACCCTGCATCCGGATGCGTTTTTTGAGGATAGTCGCCATTAACAGCGATAAACGGTCCGGGCCATCCGGCAATCCGGTGGCGTTATAACCACTCACCAGGCCACACACCGGCACGCGCGCCGAGGTATTCAGTAACGGCAGCACGGCATCAAAGACTTTGCCTCCGACGTTTTCGTAATACACATCAATCCCGTTCGGACAAGCTTTCGCCAGCTGCGCCGCGAAGTCGTCCGCATAGTGATCCAGGCAAAGATCAAAACCTAAAATCTCGGTGGCATAGCGGCATTTCTCTGCTCCACCCGCAACGCCAATGACCCGGCAACCTTTAATTTTACCGATTTGCCCAACCGTGGCACCCACCGGCCCGGTGGCCGCGGCAACCACCAGCGTTTCTCCCGCTTTTGGCTGCCCGATGTCCAGTAACCCCATATAGGCGGTAAAACCTGGCATCCCCAGCACGCCAAGTGCCCAGGAAGGATGCGCCGGGTTTTCACCCAGTTTCACCAGACCGCTGCCGTCGGACAGCTCATACTCCTGCCAGCCGCTGTAACCCAGCACCCACTCACCCGGTTTGAAATCCGGATGATTTGACTGCTCAACGCGGCTGACGGTACCGCCCACCATCACCGCGCCAATTTCTACCGGCGGCGAATAAGACGGGGCATCGCTCATGCGACCACGCATATAGGGGTCAAGAGACAACCACTCGGTGCGCAGCACTATCTGCCCCGCAGCAGGTGTCGGGACTGGCTGCGCTTCTGAACGGAAATTCTCAGCGACCGGCGCGCCATGTGGACGAGAGGCCAGAACCCAGCGACGATTTTGCAGTGGCGATTGACTCATATCGTGTTCCTTATTGTGCAAATGTCATTAGAGACTAGCCCCTTATGTTGCAGGCCGCTTTAGCATTACGAGCCTGACTGATTAAGCCGAACGACCAGATAAATACAGGAATTTTCGGTTTCATTGATAAAACGGCAGTCGTTGGGCGGCCCCAGCTCCAGGCAGTCTCCGGCTTTCATTTCGTGGCGGGTATCGCCTTCCTGAAATACCAGTTCGCCTTCCTGTAACCAGATAAGCTGACGAGCCAGCGCATAGGACGAAGCGGGCATGGGGACATCACTGCCCGCAGGCAATTCCACTTGTACCAGGTCGATAGGAAGATCGGTTCTCGGTGAAACGTGGCGGCGAAGATAGTGGCTTTGCGGATCGCGCCAGACCGGCTGATTCGCCAGGCGCAGCAGTTTTCCTTCCTGCATTTCGGCTCTGGCAATCAATGTGGACATGCTGATTCCAAACGCGCCGGATAAACGGGCAAGCAAGGTCGCCGTTGGGCTACTGTCCCCACGTTCAATCTTATGGATCATGGCGCGCGAGACGCCTGCCCGGTCGGCAAGCTCGCTCAGAGACCAACCGCGCGACTCGCGTTCAATGCGAATTCGTGCGCTAATCCGTTGATTCATATTGTCTGTAATAGTGTTCATGACGTCATACTATAGTGTATGAACGGCAATTCAATGGTGTTTTCATAACAAAAAAATATGGCTTATGCCGTAGCGATTTGATGCGACAGTTGTGTAATATCGTGTCAAACACGTACTACTATAGTGAACAACACATTCAGAGGTTCAATCATGATAATTCGCCACGCCAGCAAAGAAGACTGCGCCGCCATCGGTGAGATCTACAACCACGCGGTAGTGCATACCGCAGCAATCTGGAACGATAAAACCGTAGATACCGATAACCGTATCGCCTGGTATGAAGCGCGTATTCTGGTGGGCTACCCGGTGCTGGTCAGTGAAGAAAACGGCGTGGTGACTGGGTATGCCTCATTCGGCGACTGGCGCGCCTTCGATGGCTTCCGCCATACGGTTGAACACTCGGTCTACGTTCACCCGGAACACCAGGGTAAAGGTATTGGCCGCCAGCTGATGAAAGCCCTGATCGTTGAAGCACGTAATATTGGCAAGCATGTGATGGTGGCCGGAATAGAAGCGCAAAACCATGCGTCTATTCATCTGCACGAGACACTTGGCTTTGTCACTACCGGACAAATGCCGCAGGTCGGCACCAAGTTTGGCCGCTGGCTGGATTTAACCTTTATGCAGTTGCAGCTGGACGAGCGCACCGACCCGGACGCCATTTCATGAATCAATCACTGACGCTGGCATTTCTGGTGGCGGCGGGTATTGGCCTGGTGGTGCAGAACACCTTAATGGTGCGCATCACCCAGACCTCCTCCACGATCCTCATCGCGATGTTGCTGAACTCACTGGTAGGGATTGTCCTGTTCGTCAGCATCTTACTGATTAAGCAAGGTACAGCCGGATTTAGCGAACTGGCATCTACCGTACGCTGGTGGACGCTGATCCCCGGTTTGCTGGGCTCGTTTTTTGTGTTTGCCAGTATCAGTGGGTATCAGAACGTGGGCGCTGCCACCACCATTGCCGTGCTGGTCGCAAGCCAGCTTATTGGTGGGCTGGTGATGGATGTACTGAGAAGTAACGGCATCCCACTGCGCGCACTGATTGGCCCAGGATGCGGCGCAGTGATGCTGGTCGTGGGAGCCTGGCTGGTGGCAAGGCGGCAATTTTAAAGGATGGTGCCGCCCTTAGTCAGGTGCTCCTGGCGTGCTTCCATCTCTTCTTTGTGCTGCTTACCGTGATGCGCAATCGCGGTACGCAGTCGCTGCTGCTGGGTAAAGCGCTCTTCGCGACTCAGCTCAGCATCATCGCTCAGTTCGATAAGCAGTTCATTCATGTGAGTTATAACGCTCTCTTCAAGCGCGGCGTCCACACGGGCAGTCACTTCGTTTAAATGTGACATTGTCACTCCTTGAGAATTGCCGGGTGACGGCTACGACTTACCTGGCCTACAGGGGGAACCGTAGGCCCGGTAAGCGAAGCGCCACCGGGCATAAGATCAGTTCAGCTTCGCTTTCGAGAAATCGCTTCCCATCAGGCTCACGCTGTATCCCGTAATATTACTACGGGTAGCATAGAACGTCTTCCCGTTTGCCAGCGCAATCCACGGCGCCTGCTGGTAGAAGATCTCCTGCGCCTGGCTGTAGAGTTTCGCGCGCTCGGCCGGGTTGCTGGTAAGCTTGGCTTTCTGTACCAGGCCATCATAACCCTTGTCGCACCAGCGCGCGGCGTTTGAACCGGTCTTGATGCTGTTGCAACCCAGCAGCACGTCGGCAAAATTATCCGGGTCACCGTTATCCGACATCCAGCCAAACAGCGCAGAATCGTGCTCGCCTTTACGCATTCCGGAGAGGTACTCGCCCCACTCGTAAGAGACGATTTTCGCCGTCACGCCCACTTTCGCCCAGTCGGCCTGGATCATCTCCGCAATACGGCGAGAGTTCGGGTTATACGGACGCTGCACCGGCATCGACCACAGCGTTACCTCTGCGCCCTTCTCCAGTCCGGCCTGCTTCAGCAGCGCCTTCGCTTTCTCAGGATCGTAACTGTAATCTTTCAGATCCTTATTAAAGCCCATCATATTTGGCGGAATAGGTGATTTTGCCACTGTACCGGAGCCCATAAAGACTGCGTTAACGATCGCTTTTTTGTCGGTCGCATAGTTAAGCGCCTGGCGAACCAGCACGTTATCAAACGGTTTTTTCTCGGTGTTAAACGCCAGATAGCCCACGTTCAGCGCATCCACGGAATGCAGGGTCAGATCTTTGTTGTTTTTGATAACATCAAACTGCACCGGAGATGGCGCAGGGATAATCTGGCATTCGTTGGTTTGCAGCTTCGCCAGACGCGTTTCCACGTTCGGCGTGATGGAGAAAATCAGGTGTTTGGTCGGCACCGCGCCATCCCAGTAGTTCGGGTTCGCGATGTAGCGGATCAGCGAATCCACTTTGTACTGCTGGAGCACATATGGCCCGGTACCAATCGGCCAGGTATCCACGTTCTCTGGCGTTCCCTTTTTCAGCATCACATCCGCATATTCCGCAGACAGAATAGAGGCGAAATCCATCCCCCAGTCGGCCAGAAATGCGGCATTCGGTTCGCTCAGGGTGAACTGGACATGGTAATCATCAATCTTTTTAACGTCCTGAATCAGCTTATCCAGGCCTACGTCGTTAAAGTATTCGTAATTGCCCTTCGATACATCGTGATACGGGTGTTTAGGGTCTTTCTGACGCATGACGGAGAAAATAACGTCATCGGCATTAAAATCACGGGTCGGTTTGAAGTATTTATTGCTGTTGAACTTGACCCCTTTACGCAGCGTAAAGGTATAGGTCTTGCCGTCCGGGGAAATGGTCCATGACTCCGCCAGCGACGGAACCGGGGTATTTTTTACCGGGTCAAAGTTAATCAGGCGGTTGTACAGTACCTGAGAGCTGGCGACAAAAGAGGGGCCGGAGCTGGCAATCTGTGGGTTGAATGACTCAGGCGAGGCTTCAGAACAGTAAATAATGGTGTCGTTGTTCGCCGCCCATGCGGCACTTGCCGGTAAAAGAGTGCTCAGCGCAAGCGCGAGCAGCGTTTTCCCTGTAGACATGGTTATAACCCTTTCGGTTTTATTATATAGGACAGTAATAACAGCACAGCCCGGATGGACTGGCAAATAACGAAACACTATCAGGTTATTCTAAAGCAGTGCTTTTCGCTGGTTTTACAGCCAGTGACTCTGAAATTGATTTGCCTTAAGTGCCATTATTCGTCAAGCACAACCGTCACGATCAATGCCGCAAGAAATCCCCCCTTTTAGCCTCTCTTCCTCCGTTTGCTTGATGAGCAGTTTCGTTAAAGTAACGGTGTGAAGAAGTAAATGGGACCAAATCGTGGCAAAAACTCTTTTACGCAGCGGTAATCTGGATGACTTTCAGGCCGTTGGCGGCGGCGGACAGGCCGTTTTTGAATCAGCGTTGCAAATCCGTGAAGCACTTCGCCTGCGAAAACAGCAGGCCATTGTCGATTGTCTGGCTATCCCTCAGGTCAATGATGGTGGCGACCGCGTAGACTGGTATTCACCGGTTGACGGGATGGTCACCAGCTGGAAAGCTGCCGACGAAGATACCCGCTTCCGCGCCCTGCGCTATCTGGAAAACACCCTCGCGAGCGTTGAATCGCTGAGTAAAAAGTGCCTCCAGTCGCCTAAAACTGCGCAACAACTTTTTGGCTCCCTGCTATCTAAAGCCTTTCAGTTTCCTGGTGAAAACTTCCTGTTTTTGCTTGATGGCAAACCGGTTATCACGTTCTGGGGCTTTGTGAATCTTAACGAGAACGCCCGCGATGACGTTCTTGAATGCCTGCGCGAGTCGCTTATTCCTGAACCTGCGCCCGTGGTGATTGAAGATCCAGAACCCGAACCGGAACCCGCTCCGGTCATCACGTTTGAACAGGCCGACGAACCGCTGATGACACCGGCGACGGTGGTGCGTATTACGCCAGAAGATCTGTATGAGCCGGAGCCAGCACCCGTTGTCATTCCTCCCGTCGAGGAAGCCCAGCCGGCACCGGAAATCGTGCGCAAAAAGCGTCGTGTCCCGCTTTGGTCCCTCCCTGTTGCGGCGGTGCTGGTTGCCGCGGTTGCCGCTCCGCTGCTGTGGCCAAAACAAGCGCCATCCCAACCAGTTGACCCCGCTCCTGCGCCGACGCCTGTGGCTATTGCCCCACAGCCGGTGAAAACTGTTGAACCGCTGCCAATGAATCTGCCTCTGCATCAGGCTGAAGTGCTGGTGGCAAAGGTTAAAGAGCCAGAGCCTGCTCCGGTGCAAGCCACGGTGGTGATTGCCGCTATCCCGAAAGATGCCATGGTGATGGACGCAAACCAGGTGAAAGCCGGTTCAACCCGTTTCCTCAACGGCAGCTGGCGCGCCATTCTGGATGTAAAAGATCCGGTCACGGGCAAACCACCGTCATTACGCTTCCAGATCCAGAACAACAAGGGCTTTGCCCGCGTGGTACACGGCGACAATATTGTGTGTCGGACCGACGTATTTTCCGGGTTACACAGCAATGGCGAGCTGATGATCAAAAGTCGTGGCAACGCGCGCTGCACCGATGGCTCGCGCTATCCGATGCCTGAGATCGCCTGTAAAGCCGGAACCAGCGATGTGGCGGAATGCAGCGCACGTTACGATGCCAAAACCATCGTTCCATTGACGTTCAAGAAAGCAGGTGCATGACCCTATGCTGGTAAATCTTTGCGACTATAAACAAAGCGTTACGCTTATTGCCAATAGCGGCGTGCAATTCCTTGATTTTGGTCTGACCCCGCAGGACACCGCCAGCAATGGTCGGTTTGTCCGAAAAACGGCCAATGGCCCGCTGCTGCGTCTGGACTTCGATTTGGTTAATGGGCGCTACACGCTGCCAGGCACCGGGGGCGCGCAGCCCGAAGTGGTTAAGCCGGAAAGTACGATCCCACTGCATCAGTCCCTGACGGTTCTGGATGGCGTGTGGCTTCCGGTGCCTTTCTTGCGCTTTAACCCGCCGCGCACCTTTGTCGATGGCCCGGATAACTGGGCTCGCGTTCAGGTACGTAAGCTTGATGAGCCAGACAGCGCCGGTAATACCCACCGGGTAACGTTTGCGCTCGACAGCCAGATTGCCGAACACGCCACATCCGCCCTTTCGCCCGTCGGAAACGATATCCTGAACGGCACGCGCTTTGCGCTGGCCTGGCGCGATGACGAAGTGGACAGTTTCCTTGACCAGACCTGGATTGACGGCTGGCTGCGTGAAGCATTCAGCCAGTTCGCGACAGGCGTGGAAAACCGTTCTGAACGCGACCTGCAACAGGCGATGCGCAGCTTTGAATACCAGGCCCACTGGCTGAACATGCTGACCATGCTCGGTGAGCAGCTCACCGTGCCAGAGGTGAAGTTTGTTACCCACACGCTCAGCACGCCAGCCATTCCAGTCGACCTCATCCTCGACGTCGGTAACACCCATACCTGCGGCGTGATCATCGAAGATCACGGCGATGCCAACGACGGACTGCGTCAGACGGCTGAGCTCCAGGTGCGCTCCCTGAGTGAACCGCAGTTCCTTAATGAGCCGCTTTTCACCAGCCGCCTTGAGTTTTCTGAAGCGCGTTTTGGCAAGCAGCATTTCTCGGTTGAAAGCGGCCGTGAAGATGCTTTTGTCTGGCCTTCTATCGTGCGAGTGGGCGATGAAGCCCGCAAGCTGGCGATGCAGCGCCTGGGAACCGAGGGCAATAGCGGGATCTCCAGCCCACGTCGCTACCTGTGGGACGAAACCCCAGTGGTGCAGGACTGGCGTTTCAGCCAGATGAACAGCAAAACCCAGCGTGAGCCGTTAGCGACTGCCTTCCCGCTGATGAACCTGATGAACGACGACGGCGAGCCGCTCTTTACTCTGCCACAGGATGAGCGTCTGCCTGTGTTTTCACCGCAGTACAGCCGCAGCACCCTGATGACGCACATGCTGTGCGAACTGCTGGCCCAGGCTCTGGGGCAGATCAACAGCGTGGCAACGCGTCTGCGCCTGGGGTTCCCTGCTTCACCTCGCCAGCTGCGCACCCTGATCCTGACGCTGCCTTCCGCCATGCCAAAACAGGAGCGCGAGATTTTCCGCCGCCGCATGTTTGAAGCCATCGCGATTGTCTGGAAAGCCATGGGCTGGCACCCGCAGGATGAAGATTTTGCCAGCCGTAAGCAGCAGGAAAAGAGCGTCGTTCCGGTACCTGAGATCCAGATGGAGTGGGACGAAGCCAGCTGCGGCCAGCTAGTGTGGCTTTACAACGAAGCTATCTCCCATTTCGGCGGGCAGACTGAAGCGTTCTTCGCCTCTCTTGCTCGCCCGGACAGAGCGCCAGAGCCAGGGGTGAACCCCGCTCGTTCCCTACGCGTTGCGTCCATTGATATTGGCGGCGGCACCACGGATATGGCGATCACGCATTATGCGCTGGACGATGGCTCGGGTAACAACGTCAAAATCACGCCACAACTGCTGTTCCGCGAAGGCTTTAAGGTAGCGGGTGATGACACCCTGCTGGACGTGATCCAGCGTTATGTCTTACCAGCCCTGCAAACTCAGCTTCAGAAATCCGGCATTGCCGATGCATCAATGCTGATGGCGTCGCTGTTTGGTGATTCCGGGCGTATCGACACGCAGGCGGTGTTACGCCAGCAAACCGCGCTCCAGCTGTTTATGCCAATCGGCCACGCTATTCTTGCCGCCTGGGAGAGCAGCGATATCGACGATCCACTTGCCGGACTGCACGCAACCTTTGGTGATTTGCTGAACCAGAAACCCACCCGTAACGTGATGGGTTATCTGCAACAGGCCATTGACCACGCCCTGCCTGCGGGCTCGGCGGAATTTGATCTGTTCGCAGTGCCGCTGCACGTGAATTTCCGCGAAATGCAGGACGCGATGCTGGCAGGCCAGTTTACGCTGGCGGCCCCGCTCCATGCCGTTTGCGAAGCGATTTCACATTACAGCTGCGATATTTTGCTGATCACGGGCCGTCCTGGCTGCCTGCCGGGTGTTCAGGCGTTGATTCGCCACCTGCAACCTGTACCGGTCAACCGCATTGTCTGGCTGGATAAATATCAGGTACATGAATGGTATCCGTTCAGCCAGCAGGGACGTATTGGCAATCCGAAATCCACTGCCGCAGTGGGTGCGATGCTGTGCAGCCTGGCGCTTGACCTGCGCTTGCCACGCTTTAATTTTAAAGCCGCCGATATTGGCGCGTACTCCACCGTGCGTTATCTGGGTGTGCTGGATAACACAGTGAACACGCTACGCGAGGACAACGTCTGGTATCAGGATATCGATCTCGACAAACCAGGGGCAAAACTTGACGCTCGCCTGCACTTCCCGTTGCGCGGAAATGTGACCCTGGGCTTCCGTCAGCTGGCGAACGCACGCTGGCCGGCGACACCGCTGTACACCCTGAGCATCAACTCTGCCGAGCTGGCAAAAGCCATTGCCGGAGATGGCGTGCTGAATGTGCGCCTGAAACTTAGCGGCGGGAGTAAGCACGAAGGGCCAGAATCCTTTGAGCTTAGCGACGCCTGGCTCCAGGATGGCACCCCGGTTCCGGCTGATGCCTTAACGTTTAAACTGAATACCCTGGCCGATCGCCGTCACAGCGGAAGCCACTACTGGATCGACAGCGGGAGCGTATACCTGAAATGACTGCGATGACTGCCACCACTCAGGCCATAATCGAGTGGATCAACGACACGCGCCAGCACGCTCCAGTTCTGGATAACGACGCTGACGCACTGCTGGCACGGGTCAATGCCGCCCAGGCACGCGAGCAGGCTATCGATCGTGCACTGGCAAGCCGCAGCAGTATCGGGCTTTACGGACATTCTCAGGCGGCAAAAGCGCATCTGCTGGCCTCCCTGTGCGGTAGCGGCAACGCCCGCCTGAATGTCGTCCCGGGGCAACGCACTTTTGATTATTTTTCACATATCAACCCTGGCCACGCGCTGACCAATATGGCCGTGCGATTCACCCGAGAAAGTCGCGATATCGCCGATGAGGCGTTTCCGTTGCGTCTGAGTCTGGTGACGGAGGCAGAGCTGGTACAGCTGTTTATTGCCCGCACCACGCTGCATCCGCAGATCCGCCCGGTTGATAAATCCGTGATTGAGACGCGCCTGGAAAAATGGCGCGCACTTCGCCAGCCTCAGGGCGTGCCGGGCATTACCGCTCAGGAAGTAGGTGCCATTGCACGCTTCTGGCAAAGCACGGTGCCAGGCGCTAAACAACAAATGGATGATGCGCTCTGGCATCAGTTTGCCCTTCTGGTGCCATCTCTTGATTTAAGCACCCGCGCAAGCGTCTGGTCATTGCTGTGGGGAGAACAACAAGAACTGACCCAACAGTGGCTGAAGCTGGCTCATGTCCTGCATCAGACGAGCCATGCCAGCGAACTTGCCGCACCGCTCAGCCTGCTGGTGGATAACTTCGGTCTGCCGAGCGAAGGTTTTCTGACTCACGGCGCGTTGACGTCACCTGAGTCACAGGAAACGTTGCTTCACCCGCTTAACAACGGTGAGATGCTCAACGCCATCAGTATTCCTGTGGATGTGCTGGCCTTCCTGACCCGCGAACTGGTGCTCCCGGTTGAAAACGCAGTTCTGGATAACGTGGATATCATTGATATTCCGGCGTTCTCAGACAGCAGTAGTCCGCTGCTGACCCAGGCAAAATGTTTGTGGCTGCTGGAGCATTATCGCCAGCAGCTTCAGCCGGATGTGCTGGTTATCTGTAACGCTACAGCGCAACATGAGCAGACGGCAAAAATCGCAAAAGTGCTTCTTAACTGGGTTAAGGAGACGCAGCCGTCCGTTGATTCTGCCCTGCCGGGGCTGGTCTGGGCGATTACCCCACATGATGCCCGCTTTACCACCAAACAAAACCTCGACGAAGCAGTCCAGCAATTGCTTGGCAAACCCGGCCAACGCTGGGGCACATTACAAGCACTGGATAGCCACAGTATGCAGCGCGTGGTTGAGTGGTTGTCTCAGGCAACGCTGTCAGCACAGCGCCAGACCCGTCTTCGTACCCTGAAAACGTTGTTGCAGAAGGAATTATCCGCCCTGATGCAAAGCTATCTGGCACCTGCGACGCTGGAACCAGGCGCAAGACGTGCTCAGGCCGAAAACATGGTCCGAATGCTCCAGGCCAGTGCTGCGCGACACGGCGAGTTGCTGGAAGGCCTTCTCCCGCCGCTTAAAGCCTTCGAAACGCTGTTAGCCGTTCAGCAACCGCGTGAGGAGCAGGTCAACGGGTTGTTTACCGATGTGATTGACCTGTTCGCGGAAAATGCCCAGGAGAATAGCAGCCCGTTCCAGACAAAAGACAAAGCCAGGTTGGCACACAAGGTGTGGATCAATCACCTGCGCCAGTGGAGCCGAAATGAAGCCGCCGCCGCCCGCTTAGGCCTGGAGCCAGCGGTGTTACAGCAAATTGCGGATGTCCTGGTCACCAGCAGCTATCGTCTGGATCTGGCGCAACAACTTCAGCGTATTGTCGAAGCAGATAAAAGCAGTGCGGCGCAGTTACATGCCGTGATGGGGAATTTCATCGGCTGGCTGGGTTACGAACAGACACCTGTTACAGACCGCCCAGCCAGCCGGGTGCGCAAAGGCCAGCCTATCTTTGTCACCCCGGTGGTTAACAGCGCGACACCCCGTCTGACGCATCTGGGTGAACAACCTGTTCACGCTGCAACCGTCTACGTTTACGACTGGCTGGTTGCGCTGTACAGCCGGGCTACCGAGAACATCGATTACCAGGGCCCGTACGATGTCCAGCCCAGCGCCCGCCAGGCCTTACAGGCTATTTTGCGCTAGCCCATGTCAGCCCGCAGTCATGCGGGCTGCTTTTTACCCGTCATACAATCAGATAACGCCTGAGCCAGTGCCGAAGGGTTTTCCCACGACATCGAGTGACCCGCCGCAGGGATGATTTTCACCGCAACTCCTTTGCCTTTTAGCGAATCCACATCCTTATCAGGCAGTGAGATTTCCCCAAAAATAAGCGTAATCGGGCAGCTTAATGACAAGAACTGCGCTTCCCAGTCAGGGCTGGCGCCCTCAACCAGGCTTGTGGCACCACGCCACACCGCAAAAGGCGCGTTACTTTGCAGGCTACCCGCCCACGCAGAGGTTTCAGCGGCAAGCAACTGAGCATAGCCGTGGTCAATAAATTGCGGTTCAGACTGCGCGGCAATGCTACGGCTGAACATGCCGCCACCGGCATGAAAATTAGGTTCAGAGACGATTAAGCCGTTGAGGCGTGCCTGCATCAACACCGCAGTTTCGATGGCAATGCTGCCGCCCATACTGTGCCCATAAAGCCAGAAGGTTTTGACGCCAATATTGTCGAGCAATTCAGCAACCACCCGGGCCTGATCGCCCGTTTTATAGCTGTAGTGCTCGGGTTTGTCGCTGTATCCACTGCCGGGGAGATCAATAAGAATGGCCCTGCGCGCACCAAAATTCGGGTCACAGACAACACGCGGATATTCATAGGACGAGGCGCACCCCAGGCCGTGGATAAACACGACGGGATCACCAGAACCAGGGAGGTCTTGCCAGCGCACACTGCAACCCGCGCGCCGAGAGTAGAAACTGTTCATGAGCACTCCTTTTTCGATGCACTGTTTATTTATACAGGCATCAATGGCGGAATGCTATGTTCATCTTTTAAAACTGGAAGCGTGCTTCAGAAAAGCGATATCAGCAACGCGACAGGAAAGCTCATCGGCCAGGTAGAACCCACAAGGAAAGCGCTCAGCAGGCGGATGCGTTTACGGTCTTTAGACAGGAACCAGGTAATGAACGCGCTGATGGTTGCCATGATTGCGTAAAAAACCAACATTTTTTGATACAACGTCATCCTGCTTACCCAAACTGTCAAAAATAACCGCACGCAATATGCGTCATATGTTGATACAGATCAAGTTTTTTCGTTACACAATAACCACTTAAAAATAACGGGTAATAACAATTAGGTATTTTGCGTTACATCTCATGAGGATGGGGGATCACCTTTTTTGATAACATGCATTATAAATGCACTTTTTGATAAATTCTCACTCGCAGAAAGCGCTCTAATAAAGCCAGACTTTAGAGGGAGGAAACATGCTACGCATTCCGCAAAGTTGTATTCATACCCGTTCCACCCCTTTCTGGAACAAAGAGACTGCCCCCGCAGGGATTTTTCAGCGTCATCTTGATAAGGGCACACGCCCGGGCATTTACCCTCGCCTGTCCGTTTCGCAGGGTGCAGTACGTTATTTAGGCTATGCTGATGAATTCACACCAGAACCGGATAGCGAACTCATTATTCACGCAGGCCACTTCGGTGTCTTCCCCCCGGAACGCTGGCACCATATCGAGGTGATGAGCGACGACACCCTGTTCAATATCGACTTTTTTGTCGAGCCTGATGTGCTGAAGTCTCTTTAAGTGTCTGACACTGATAAGGAAACCATTATGTTACGTATTCCTGAGAATTTTGTTCATACTCGCGCAACGCCGTTCTGGAACCATGAGACAGCACCAAAAGCGCTCTTTACTCATCACAATACTAAAGCAGGTGTATACGGCCGTTTATCTGTGATGCAGGGTGCCGTGCGCTATTTCGGCTTCCCGGATGGTAACGCCACCGAACCGGATCTGGAGCTGGTGATTGAAGCCGGTTCATTTGGTATTTCCCCGCCAGAAAAATGGCATCGTATTGAGCTTTTGACCGACGATACCTGGTTTAATATCGACTTTTTCGCCGACCCGGATGTCACCCTCCAGGGCGCAGGCATCGGAAAAGTGGTTAACACGCATAAGGAGTAACATCATGGGCAAAGCAACCTATACCGTCACGGTCACCAACAATAGCAACGGTGTCTCGGTGGACTATGAAACGCAAGCCCCGATGGAGCTCTTAATTCCGGATGTCGCCGCAGACGTGGTTAAAGACCTGGTGAATACCGTACGTGCTTACGATACGGAAAATGAGCACGAGGTGTGTGGCTGGTAGTTTGTTGGCCGGGTGAACAGCCCGGCCAGATTTTCTTCGCATTATTTAATACCCGCGCCGTTAAATTTACCGTACAGCGCCGGCAGCCATTTTTTCATGATGGCAAAAATGAACCATGACAAAATAAAAGCTGAAACCAGATTCACCGTTGATACTTTCACCCCCTTCGATTCAAGCCAGGGAACGATGAAATAAAGCAGGAATGGATGGATGAGATAAATACCCAATGAAAAATCTCTCCCAGCTCTGGAAATCAGGTTTTCTTTGGTTGAGGTATTCGCACAAATCGCCAGCAGAGCCACTGCTACAGGTACGCTGAACAGAGGGAATTGCCTTTCACGTGCATACCCGTCAATGAACCATTGGCACAGTGGGACCTCAAGCATCATCAGCATTATCCCCGCAATGAACAGAGTCCATGCCATTGTGTTGCTTATCTTACTCAGTAGTCCCTCTTTTGCGAGCAGGTATCCCATGTACACTAGCGGAATACCCAACAGGCTTCTGAACACATAGAACATGTAGTTTCTCTCGGCCGGGATGTTGAACGCCTGCCCAATATCACTGAGCCAGTACCCGGCTAAAAGCAACAGCGCAATCACCAGCCCCGTTGCTGTTTTTACATTCTTAATCATGTAATTGGTGAGCATTACGCCTGACATAAGCGCCGTGATAAACCACAGATGGAAAAAGGTTCCTGACCGTAAGGTGTCAAACGAAAAAACACGGATAAATAGCGTCGTAATATCGCTATTAGCACTGAGGTAAATTATCGGAACGTACAGCAATGATGAATAAAATAAAATTCCGAATAATTTATTTAGTTTTTTACCAACATCGATGTTTCCCACCCCCCCCATTAAATACCCGGAGGCCAAAAAGAAAAACGGGACAGCCCAGCGCGACGCAGCACGGAATAAGTCAGCATTTGCCGGTGACATTTCAGGGTAAGACCCGGAATGCACGACGATAACAAAAAAGCTCGCAAAAAATTTAGCGAAATCTAAAGTGTTGTTTCTCATTAAAAAGTGCCAGCCTGATAGTTTCCAAAATCATATCATTCAAGCTGGCACCCATCTACAGCACGGTCACCACGCAACACGCAAAATCCCGAATATCAGACTTTTAGTGTTTAATCATGACGTGTCGCACGACCGTATAATCCTCCAGCCCATACACCGACATATCTTTCCCGTAGCCTGACAGCTTCATCCCCCCGTGCGGCATTTCGCTGACCAGCATAAAGTGGGTGTTGACCCAGGTGCAGCCATACTGCAAACGGGCGCTGAGACGGTGGGCGCGCCCCACGTCTTTGGTCCACACGGATGACGCCAGCCCATACTGAGAGTCGTTCGCCCAGCCCAGCACCTGCGCTTCGTCGTCAAATTCGGTCACGCTGACGACCGGGCCAAAAACTTCGCGCTGAACAATCGCATCGTCCTGTTTTGCCCCCGCCAACAGGGTTGGCTGGAAGTAATATCCTGCCCCCTCTTTTTTACTGCCGCCGGTGACTACGCGGATATGGCTCTGGGATTTTGCCTCGTCTACCGCCTTACAGACGCGTGACAGATGCGCAGCTGAGCTCAGCGGGCCAAGCTCTGTAGATTCATCCTCCGGGGCACCCATAGTCAGGGTGGCAACTGCGGCACCGAGTTTTTCCACCAGCGCGGCGTAAATTCCCTTCTGAGCATAGATGCGGCAGGCAGCAGTGCAGTCCTGACCGGCGTTGTAAAAACCAAAGGTACGCACGCCCTCCACGACCGCATCCAGGTCAGCATCATCAAAAACGATAACCGGTGCTTTGCCACCCAGCTCCATATGGGTCCGCTTAATCGATGATGCCGTATGGCCGATGATATGTTCCCCGGTGGCAATTGAGCCGGTCAGTGACACCATGCGCACCTTTTCATGCCCGGTTAGCGGATCACCCACGGTTTTACCGCGCCCGAACAGCACGTTCAGAACGCCTGCCGGGAAGATATCTTTTGCCAGTTCGGCCAGCTTAAGCGCCGTCAGCGGGGTGATTTCCGAGGGTTTGATAACCACACAGTTCCCTGCCGCCAGTGCAGGCGCCAGTTTCCATGCGGCCATCATCAGCGGGTAGTTCCACGGTGCAATAGACGCCACGACACCCACCGGGTCACGACGGATCATTGAGGTGTGGCCATCAAGATACTCTCCGGCGGCCAGACCGTTCAGGCAGCGCGCCGCACCGGCAAAGAAGCGGAACACGTCAACCACCGCAGGGATCTCATCCCCCGCCACGCAGTGCAGCGGTTTCCCGCAGTTAAGGGATTCCAGCTTAGCGAAGGTTTCGGCATGTTCTTCAATAACGTCAGCAAGTTTCAGCAAACACTCTGAACGGGTTTTCGGGGTAGTTTGCCCCCATTCAGCAAACGCACGATCGGCTGCCTGCACGGCTGCATCAACCTGTGCGGCAGAGGCTTCAGCGATTTCCAGCAGTACCTCTCCGGTGGCGGGATTAAACACGGGCTGTTTCTCGCCTTCGCCCGTAATCAGTTCACCATTAATGAGCAGTTGATTTTGCATAGCGTTGTCCTGTTGAAATCGAAGTTATTTCCCGCTGCCGGCAATATTTTCGCCGTCGCGGGTTAGCCACCAGGCTCCCAGAATAGGAATGGTTGTCACCAGCATCACCAACAGTGCTACCACGTTGGTAACCGGTACGTCACGCGGACGCCCAAGCTGGTTCAACAACCACAGCGGTAACGTGCGCTCGTGTCCCGCCGTAAATGTCGTGACGATGATTTCGTCAAACGACAGCGCAAACGCCAACATGCCCCCCGCCAGCAGGGCCGACCCAAGATTGGGCAGCACCACATAACGGAAGGTTTGCCAGCCATCTGCTCCTAAGTCCATCGACGCTTCCACCAGGCTCCAGGAGGTACGACGGAAACGGGCAATCACGTTGTTAAAGACCACCACCACGCAGAAAGTGGCGTGCCCGACAACAATAGTGAAAAAGCCCGGTTCAAGATTGATGGTTTTAAATGCGGTCAGCAGCGCCAGGCCGGTAATGATCCCCGGCAGCGCTATTGGCAGCAGCAGTAACAGCGAGATGGCATTCTTGCCAAAAAACTCACTGCGCCATAACGCCGCAGCAGCAAGCGTGCCAAGTATCAGCGCGATACCCGTCGATAACGCCGCGATCTGAAGTGACAACGTCACTGAGTCGATGATATCCCCACGCGCGGCCGCGATGCTAAACCACTTCAGCGTTAGCCCCTTCGGGGGAAAGCTAAACGCAGCATCTTCGGTATTAAACGCATAGGTCGCGATAATCAGCAGCGGGAAGTGCAGGAAAATAACCCCGCCCCAGGCTGCCACTTTCAGGAACAATGGTGCGCGTTCAGAGTGCATCGAACGCTCCCAGACGTTTCACGAACGCCAGATAGAGTGAAATAAGAACAATAGGAACCAGCGTGAACGCGGCGGCCATTGGCATATTGCCGATCGCCCCTTGCTGGGAATAGACCATATTGCCAATAAAGTAGCCCGGAGGCCCCACCAGCTGCGGCACGATAAAGTCACCCAGCGTCAGTGAGAAGGTGAAAATCGACCCTGCGGCGATGCCCGGGATCGCCAGCGGCAACACCACATAGCGGAAGGTCTGGCGCGGCCGGGCACCCAGATCGGCAGACGCCTGCAATAAAGAAGCAGGTAGCCGTTCCAGCGCCGCCTGCACCGGCAGGATCATAAACGGCAGCCAGATGTAGACGAACACCAGAAAACGCCCAAGCCCGGAGGTCGAAAGCGTATTTCCGCCAATTGCAGGCAGCGTGAGGATCGAAGTTAAAATCGGCTCCAGCCCCATATGGCTGAGAAACCACTGCGCCACCCCGTCTTTCGCCAGCAACAGCGTCCACGCGTAGGCCTTCACGATGTAGCTCGCCCACATCGGCAGCATCACGGCGATATAGAAAAACGCCTTCCACTTACCGCTGGTGTAACGGGCCATATACCAGGCCATCGGGAACGCCAGCACGGCGCTGGCAAGGGTGACCGCGATCGCCATGACCAGCGTTCGCACAATGATGTCGTAATTGGCCGGGTTGAAAAGTGCCTGGATGTTCGCAAAAGTGAGATCCGGCGTGACCGACATGGTGAAGTCGTCAAAGGTATAAAACCCCTGCCACAGCAACGTCAGGAGCGATCCCAGATAGACGATACCAAACCACATTAACGGCGCAATCAGCAGCAGGAACAGCCCGAGCGACGGTTTGCGCCAGAACAGCGCGGTAATGCGACTTAACCTGCCGTGGTGTGACGGAGTGTGTGAAACGCTCATATCCATTTCACCTCTCCTCATGCAGCAGGACCATAGCCTCGCGTGACCACGATGCCAGTACCTGCTGCCCCGGCTCCACGCCCGCAGGCACCGTTGCACCACTTAGATTTGCCTGACTCACCAGCAGTTTCTCACCGTCGGCCAGTTTGAGTTCAAAACGTGTTGCCGCCCCCTGATACTGCACCGCCTGCACCACCCCCTGCACCTGAACTTCACCGCTTTCATTCAGGCGAATATGTTCCGGGCGTAGCGAATACATGCCTTCCATGCCGCAAACGCGGTGCGCGATCCCGGCATCAAATACATTTGAGGTGCCGACAAAACTCGCCACGAATGGCGTACGCGGGCGCATGTACAGCTCACGCGGGGTATCGACCTGCTCGATACGGCCGTTATTGAAGACCGCCACACGGTCAGACATCGACAGGGCTTCGCCCTGATCGTGGGTGACGAAAATAAAGGTGATACCCAGTTCTTGCTGGAGCTTTTTGAGTTCGAACTGCATCTGTTCGCGCAATTTGAGATCGAGCGCACCTAAGGGTTCATCCAGCAGCAGTACGCGCGGCTCATTGACCAGCGCGCGTGCAATCGCCACGCGCTGACGCTGCCCGCCGGACAGTTGCGAAGGTTTACGGGCGACGGCAAAACTCAACCCGACTTTGTCCAGCGCTTCACGCGCCTGAGCGTGACGTTTTTTCTTATCGACACCTTTGACCATCAGGCCGTAAGCGACGTTGTCGAGAATAGACATATGCGGGAACAGCGCGTAATCCTGGAATACCGTGTTCACATCGCGCTCCCACGGGGGCAGTTCGCTGGCCTCTTTACCGAAGATTTTTATCGCGCCACCGCTTAACTGCTCAAACCCCGCGATCAGACGCAGGCAGGTGGTTTTGCCGGAGCCCGAAGGCCCCAGCATGGAGAAAAACTCCCCGTCACGGATACCAATGGTGACACCATCCACCGCCCGTACGTCACCGTACAGACGGGAAACATCATTGAACTCTACTGCGTACGTCATGTTCTGCTCCCGGGCGATTAACGGCCGCCCATGATGGCGATGTAATCCTGCGTCCAGCGGCTGTACGAAACATATTTGCCCCCTTCTGCAATCGGCGTTTTCCAGAACATAATTTTGTCGAAGTAGTTATAGCCGTTGGTTTCGCAGCCTTTGTCGCCCAGCAGTGTGCTGGCCTTACAGCCTTCAGCAACAACCGGTAACGAGCCAAACCATGCCGCCAGATCCCCCTGCAATTTTGGCGTCAGTGACCAGTTCATCCATTTGTAGGCGCACATCGGGTGTTTAGCTTCCGCATGAAGCATGGTGGTGTCTGCCCATCCGGTCACACCCTCTTTCGGGAAGACGGTGGCGATAGGCTGGTTATCTGCTTTGAGGGCGTTCGCCTGGTATGGCCAGGCGCTGGAGGCCACTACGCCTTCGTTTTTGAAGTCGCTCATCTGAACGGTTGTGTCATGCCAGTAGCGGTGGATAAGCGCATGTTGTTCGCGCAGAACTTTCAGGACCGCAGCATACTGTTTTTCCGTCAACTGATACGGGTCGGAGATCCCCAATGCCGGCTGAGTGGCTTTCACAAACAGCGCCGCATCAGCAATGTAAATCGGACCATCATAGGCCTGAACGCGGCCCTGGTTAGTTTTGCCGTCCGGCAGGTCTTGTTTCACAAAGACCACTTTCCAGCTGTCAGGCGGCGTCGGGAAGGTTTTGGTGTTGTACATCAGCAGGTTCGGCCCCCACTGATACGGCGTGCCGTAAACCTTACCGCCTACGTTAAACCAAGCCCCTTTAACAATGCGCGGATCGATGGTTTTCCAGTTGGGAATCAAATCAGGATTAATTGGCTGAACGCGTTTACCCGCAATCAAACGCAGGGACGCATCACCAGAGGCGGTTACCAGGTCATAACCGCCTTTTGCCATCAGGCTGACCATTTCATCGGAAGTGGCGGCGGTTTTGACATTCACCGCGCATCCGGTGTCTTTTTCGAATTGCGTTACCCAGTCATAGTTTTTATCGGTCTGACCGCGCTCGATATACCCCGGCCAGGCAATAATATCCAGTCGACCTTCACCTTCGCCAATCGCCTTTGGTGGCTCAGCGGCTTGCGCTGTCATGATAGTCATACCGAGCGCGCACAGGCTGCTGCGGGCAAATTTTTTGCTCATTAGATTTACTCCTGTCGCAATGAAATTTGGCGGCAGCCGTGCCGTAAAAATATCTCCCTAATTAAACGTAGACCGCGCAAATGGGCCGCACCCTGCGGCTTAAGGAAATTTCATCAGGTTGTGACCGAGGGCGCATTCCCCGTTAACTGGATTATAGACAAGGGGTTAGCGCTGAGAGGCGGTATGCGGATTTCCTATGATGCAAAAGAAAAAGCACCACTGGATATTCGCAGTGCTTTATCTGAGATAAGGATTGTTTATTTTTAAAGGGACATTACGCCCCGGAAATCTGGCGATAATTATTATTCCATCATCGTGCTTATTAATTTCCCTAACTGACTGACCGCCTGCTCCTCTCGTTCGTCCCACGCCCAGGAGGTATTAAAACGGAAGAACGGAGTCCAGGCGTCGGAGGTTGAAAACATTTTGCCCGGCGCGATGCTGATGTGGTGCTCCAGCGCTTTTTCGCTCAGCAACCCGGCATCCAGCGGCGCGGGCAGTTCCAGCCATAAGAAGTAGCCGCTGTCGTTGTGATGGATTTTCACCCCCGCAGGCATATGGCGCAAAAGCGACTGCCACGCCAACTGCTTACGTTCGGCCAGCGTGCGCCGCAAGCGGCGAAGATGAGCGTCATAGCGTTTTGTCGCCAGATAATCCACCAGCGCCAGCTGCATGGGCGAACTGGTGGATAGCGTGCTCATCAGCTGTAACTGCTGAATGCGTCGGGCATGTTTCCCGGCGGCCACCCAGCCGATACGAAATCCAGCCACCAGACACTTTGAAAATGACGAGCAGTGCAGCGTCATGTCCTGGGTGTCCCACGCTTTGGCCGGAAGCGGTTTTTCACGGCCAAAATAGAGCTCGCTGTAAACATCATCTTCAATCAGAGTGACGTTGTAACGGGTCAACAGCGCCACCAAATGCGCTTTTTTCTCCGCACTTAGCGTAAATCCAAGCGGGTTCTGGCTGTTGGTCATCAGCCAGCAGGCTTTGACCGGATATTCATTCAGCGCATGTTCAAGCGCGTTCAGATCGATCCCGTCGCGGACGTCAGTGGCAATCGACAGTGCTTTTAATTTCAGGCGTTCGAGCGCCTGAAGTGCGCCGTAAAAACAGGGGTTTTCGACAATCACCCAGTCGCCTGGCTCGGTCACCGCCTGCAAACTGAGGTTGAGCGCCTCAAGCGCTCCGGCGGTGATGACAATTTCTTCCGGCGAGATGTTCATCCCCTGCTGGGCGTAACGGCGGGCAATGGCATGACGTAAATCGACGTTACCCGGCGGCAGGTTTTCAATCACGCTCATGGCGGTGGCTGTTTTACTGACGTTAGCAAGTGAGCGGTTGAGTTGCTGGAGCGGAAAGAGCCGGGGATCAGGAAACGCCGAAGCAAAAGGCACCACAGAAGGATCGCGGCTGGCCTGCAACACGTCGAAGATATAGGTGTTGATATCCACCACTTCATCGCGCATCACCTGGGCGGGCGGCAAAGGTTGTTGCGTGGTCGGGCGCGAGGCAACGTAATAGCCCGACTGCGGTCTTGCGACAATCCTTCCCTGGCTTTCCAGCATCTGATAGGCATGGCCAACGGTCATGAAACTCATGCCGCTGCTCGCAACCTGCTCACGCAGGGAAGGCAGCTTATCGCCTGGCAGCCATGCGCCAAGCTCAATTTGCGAGATAATTTGTTGCGCCAGACGCTGGTATTTTTTCATCAGATTCTCCTTGCTGACCAATAGTGTATATCAGAAGAAGAAAAAGAGAAGATTTTGCTAACTGTTATGGTTTAACGGTGTGATTACTTGCGGAACTCAGTCACTGCGCTTTGGGCAAAGCGGGCAGCGGCTAAATGATCGAGCGTAATCATCGACGATTTGCAGAAAATGCATTTCGCACCGTGTGGATTTTTTTCTGACACATCAAAAACTGAAGTGCGGTACTGTGAGCCATGACAGCATGGGCAGCGGAAATGGATATAAGAAGTCATAAGATTCTCCTGTAAACGTAAAAAACGTAAATTGCTAATGGGCCATTCAGGCGATAGTGGTATGAAACAAAACTTATCGGAGTGTAGAAAAAGACCCAAGAGAGGCTGCGGAGAGGCACAACGTGATGAGAACTGCTTTATAAAACTACGTCAGATATTTATTTGAAATCAAAACCAGAAGGACATTAACGCACGGCGATGACCATAAAGCAAGCGAATTAATAAATAAAATGCATAAGAATAATCTTTTTATAATCCATCGAATTATGTCTTCTCTGTTGATGCTTCCAGGCAAAACCAGCTATATCAGATGCCGAAAAAACATGCCTTTAGCAAACTGTTATACATAAATTTCATTTTTCTGCGTCTGATACTGCGCTTTGCGACCCCATACCATAACAGCACACCGTTTGACATTGAGGCTGTGCATGTTTGGTTTAGATGCTTTTCATCTTGCGAGGATACAATTCGCATTTACCGTATCCTTTCACATTATTTTCCCGGCGATCACCATCGGCCTGGCGAGCTACCTCGCCGTGCTGGAAGGGTTGTGGTTGAAAACGAAAAATCCGGTATGGCGTTCGCTTTACCATTTCTGGTCAAAAATCTTTGCCGTTAACTTTGGCATGGGGGTGGTTTCAGGCCTGGTGATGGCCTACCAGTTCGGCACCAACTGGAGCGGATTCTCCCAGTTCGCCGGGAGTATTACCGGCCCCCTGCTCACCTACGAAGTATTAACCGCCTTCTTCCTGGAAGCGGGTTTCCTCGGGGTAATGCTGTTCGGCTGGAACAAAGTCGGGCCGGGATTGCACTTCTTTTCAACCTGTATGGTGGCGCTCGGGACGATCATCTCAACCTTCTGGATCCTGGCCTCGAACAGCTGGATGCAAACCCCGCAGGGTTATGAAATCGTCAACGGCCAGGTTGTACCCGTCGACTGGTTTGCCGTGGTGTTTAACCCCTCCTTCCCGTATCGCCTGCTGCACATGTCGATAGCGGCATTCCTGAGTAGCGCACTCTTTGTCGGCGCGTCTGCGGCCTGGCATTTACTGCGCGGCAACAATACGCCTGCTATCCGCGCCATGTTCTCGATGGCGCTGTGGATGACCCTGATTGTTGCCCCCATTCAGGCGATGATTGGTGATATGCACGGTCTGAATACCCTTAAGCATCAGCCAGCGAAAATCGCCGCCATTGAAGGTCACTGGGAAAATCCGCCTGGCGAGCCGACACCGTTATTACTGTTTGGCCTGCCGGATATGGAGCAGGAGCGCACGCGCTTTGGGCTTGAGATCCCGGCCATGGGCAGCCTTATCCTCACGCACAGCCTGGATAAACAGGTTCCGGCGCTGAAAGAGTTCCCGAAAGAAGATCGCCCAAATTCCACCATCGTGTTCTGGTCATTCCGCATTATGGCCGGGCTGGGCATGTTGATGCTGCTGCTCGGGGTGGTGGCCGTCTGGCTGCGTTACAAGAAACGCGTTTATTCCTCACGCCCTTTCCTGTGGTTTGCCCTGCTGATGGGGCCGTCCGGGCTGATTGCCATTCTGGCGGGCTGGGTGACCACTGAAGTGGGCCGCCAGCCGTGGGTGGTGTATGGGTTACAACGCACAAAAGATGCCGTATCGGCGCACGGCGACTTGCATATGAGCGTCAGTTTGCTGGCGTTCTTTGTGGTCTACACCTCCGTCTTTGGCGTGGGATACAGCTATATGGTGCGGCTGATTAAGAAAGGCCCTCAGGCACATGAAACCTTTGCCACAGAATCCGATGGCCGCCCTGCGCGCCCGCTTTCTGCCGTTACTGAACTGAAGGAGAAACCATAATGGGTATCGATCTTTCCGTTATCTGGTTTGTCATCATCGTCTTTGCCACGCTGATGTATATCGTGATGGACGGCTTTGATCTGGGGATTGGCATTCTGTTCCCGGCAACGCAAAACGCCGACGATCGCGATGTAATGGTCAACAGCGTTGCGCCGGTCTGGGATGGCAACGAAACCTGGCTGGTGCTTGGCGGCGCGGCATTGTTTGGCGCTTTCCCGCTGGCCTATGCGGTGATTATTGATGCCCTGACCATTCCGCTGACATTAATGCTGATCGGACTTATATTCCGCGGCGTTGCCTTTGAGTTTCGTTTTAAGGCTACGCCGGCGCACCGTCCTTTCTGGGATAAAGCCTTTATTGGCGGGTCGTTTCTGGCAACCTTCACTCAGGGGGTGACGGTGGGTGCGGTGATCAATGGGTTTACGGTGACCGGGCGCACTTACACGGGCGGGCCATTCGACTGGTTTACGGCGTTTAATCTGTTCTGCGGCGTGGGTCTGGTGGTGGCGTATGCTCTGCTCGGTTCAACGTGGCTGGTAATGAAAAGTGAGAACGCCCTTCAGCAGCGGATGCGCCATGTGTCAAAGCGCCTGCTGCTGATGCTGCTGGTGATTATCGCCGCGATCAGTGCCTGGACTCCACTGACGCACTCCGCCATTGCCGCGCGCTGGTTTACGCTGCCGAACCTGTTCTTCCTGTTGCCTGTACCGGTGCTGGTTGTGGTGTTTAGTCTGTTCCAGTGGCGCAGTCTGAATAACCCGGCGAGTCATAATCTGCCGTTTGTTCTGACGCTGGGGCTGATTTTCCTCGGCTTTAGCGGGCTTGGGATCAGCATCTGGCCGCACATTATTCCGCCGTCGATTACCCTGTGGCAGGCCGCAGCGCCGGCGCAAAGCCAGGGCTTTATGCTGGTGGGCGCGCTGCTGATTATTCCGGTTATTTTGGTCTACACATTCTGGAGCTACTACGTCTTTCGCGGAAAAGTACAGCATGGGGAGGGTTATCACTGATGCAACAACCGGTCTGGAAACGCCTGATATGGCTGGCCCTCATCTGGGGTGGCAGCGTCCTGGCTCTGGCGGGTGTGAGTATGGTCTTTCGCCTGCTGATGGCTGCCGCTGGGTTTAAATCTCACTAACCGACAAACCGGGCTGCATCAGGCGGCCCGGTGTCTTCTCGCACTTTCAGATAAACCCCATTAACTCACGCAGGAGTATCGTTACACTGTAATTGATTCACGGAATTTATAGTTTGAGAAGAAATATGAAAAAGCTCGTTGCGTTAAGTTTGTTCAGCCTGGTGCTCGCCGGCTGCGTTAATCCCGGCAAAGCATCCGTTCAGGCAGATCAACTCCAGAACCATCGCTTCATTCTGGAAAATGTGGACGGTAAAGCCGTGACAACCACCGCAACGCGGCCTGAAATTAGCTTCAGTGGTGCGCAGTCAGATATTAGTCTGATCAAAAACATTACCGTTTCCGGCGTGATGTGTAATCGCTTTAGCGGCGAGGGGAAATTGTCCGAAGGCGAGCTTAAGGTTAAGACGCTGGCCATGACCCGCAAATTATGTACAGAGCCGCAGCTTAACGAGCTGGATCAGGCGATCGGCAATATGCTGCGCAAAGGGGCGCAGGTCGACCTGACTGAAGACCAGTTAACGCTGGCAACCGCGGAGAAAACGCTGACCTTTAAACGGGCTGAGTAATCAGTAGTTTCCGCAGGTTCCTACGGCAAGCGACTGTTCACTGCAACGTTTGCCGTTTGGCAGTGCGCACATCCCAATCGCGGAGCCGTCAAGCTGACGGGCAACGGATAGCGAGCCGCCAATCATCGCACAATTGGCCTGACCTGAGCTGGTCATTGCCGCTTTCATCCCTGGCGTAACGTGTGCGGCAGTTGCTTGCTGCACAGGTTCACTGCTACAGGCCGACAACAATAATGCGGCACACCCCACCCATAACGCTAAACGCATACTTTTTTCCCCATCAACGGTAACGAAACTTAAGCATAATAGGCATCCCACCGCGCTGCGTCGAGTGCCAGAATGCGTATTTATGCACTCAGGAAACAAATGCTCACGCTTTTTTTGCCAAAAAGTTGATCTACTCATTGATGCAGAGAATACCGAGGACACAAAAGCGAAAATCGAAAAACCCGACCTTTGCTAAAATAAGGGAATAATTATATAAGATTTCCCGAAAACCATTAAAATGCAATAACTTGATTATTTATCAATGCATTACGAACAATCACCATCAGATTATGTCAGGTAATAACGGCTATTTTACCGCCCCTTTTAGTGCCCCTTTGAGCAACTTTGCCCCCAAATTTGCCCCCAAAAAATCACATCTTTTGCGCAGCTGCTTCCAGTGACTCACCCCCAGCTTTAACCAACCACATAATACCTCCATCATAACGTTTTCGGTGCGCACCTCATGTTCCCCCTACCCTATCTTTCAGTCTGACTGACTGGAGGTTTCTATGTGTGGCGGTTTTTCGCAATCAATGACCCGCGAGCAGTACCTGGCTATCCTGGCTGACGAAGCCGAGGAGGACATACCATACAACGCCGAACCAATTGGTCGTTACAACGTTGCGCCCGGTATCAAAGTTCTGTTGCTGAGTGAACGCGACGAACAACTGCATCTTGACCCGGAATTCTGGGGCTATGCACCCGGGTGGTGGGACAAGCCACCGCTGATAAACGCACGTGGCGAAACTGCGATGTTTAAGCCCCTCTGGCAGCATGGACGTGCTATCTGCTTTACCGATGGCTGGTTGAGTGGAGAAAGGAAGGCGACAAGAAACAGCCCTACTTCATCCACCGAGCCGACGGCCACCCCATATTCATGGCGGCGATCGGCAGCACGCCGTTTGAGAGCGAGGAAGAAGAAGGCTTTCTGATAGTGACGTCAGCAGCTGATAAAGGTCTGGTCGACATTCACGACCGCCGGCCGCTTGTTCTATCGCCAGAAGCGGCCCGGGAATGGATGCGCCAGGACGTTGGAGGGAAAGAAGCGGAAGAGATAGCTGTCGGCGGTGCCGTGCCGGCAAGCAAATTTACATGGCATGCAGTAACGCGCGCCGTGGGGAATGTGAAAAACCAAGGACATGATCTATTAGAACCAGTCTCGCTCTAGTACTATGTATTCACTAATATTGTTCATGGTATAAGCAGGGAATGCCTTATGAATAACTGTCGTGATTGTAGAAATCCAATACACCACGGAGCTAAAAAATGTCACCACTGTGGAAGCTATCAGAACTGGATCCGTCACCTCAATACGTTTGCTCTGTTTACTGGCTTCTTTCTGACACTGCTTTCAATATGGACAATTCCATTTATTAATGGTGTTTTTCAATCTAAACAGGCAGAAATAGTTACCTCTATCATATCTGGCGAGTCAAATAAGCTTCATTTTATGATCGCCAATAACGGCAACCAGCCGGCAGCAATTACTTCTATTGAAATTGACAGCAAGATGAGTTTCGGGATAGGTACATGGTACCTCGATAATCAGCTTGATGGCACACTCCTTGAACCAGGGCAAGCTAAAGTACTTAATGCCTCAAACGGGGCACCTATACCTTCCCCTCTTCCCTATGAAATTCAGACGATTTTAAGTTCCAAAGACGATGTACCAAAAAACTGTACTTTAGTCATCCAATACGTCGAACTTAATGGCAGCAACAAAACTTTTACTTATCCTTTTACGTGTTCGCCTGTCGAGGTATCTCAATCCCATGGCGGCCTATCTGACCGTCAATAAATCGGCATAACAAGTTGTGTAGCGAGGTGAGAGCATGTCACGTCTCATCTGCCACTGCTGCTGTGTGCCCTGCCCAGCAAAGTAGAGCGTGCCTTTCCCGTCTTTCGCGTTGAGATGATCGAGAACCTCCATCAACCTCTCGCTACCTGCCCGCGGCGAGTTCTCGTCGAACAGGTTGAACTGGGCCACTCCCTGGCTAAAGAAGTCCCCAAGCATAATGCCGGCTTTCTGGTACCGGTGACCATCCTTCCAGATTTTGTCCAGGCACTTTACCGCGGCGTTGATTATGTCGCGGGAATCCTGTGTAGGGGTGAGAAGCTTCATTGAAGCACTATTACCGTAATACGGTTCGTTAAGCGCAAAGGGAGAGGTCTTAACGAACGCCGAGATAAAACGGCAATACTGATGCTCGCCGCGTAGCTTTTCAGCACCACGGGCCGCATAACTGCAGATAGCCTGGCGCATCTGTTCATACTCAGTAACGCGTTCACCGAACGACCTGCTGCAGACAATTTCCTGCTTTGCTGGTGCAAACTCTTCCAGATTAAGGCATGGTTCTCCGCGTAACTCCCGAACCGTTCGCTCGAGCACCACGTTAAAATGTTTACGGATAATCCATGTACTTTGTTCTGAGAGGTCCAGAGCCGTTTTGATGCCCATGGCGTTTAGCTTCTTACTGATGCGCCTGCCGATGCCCCATACGTCCTCAACTGGTACCATGGCAAGGAGTCGGCGCTGCCGATCGGCATTTGACAAGTCCACTACACCGCCCGTCTGCCGCTGCCATTTCTTTGCGGCGTGGTTGGCAAGCTTTGCGAGTGTTTTTGTCTGAGCTATACCTACACCGACAGTCAGGTGCGTACGCTTCAGAACTGTAGCGCGGATCTCTTTGCCGAAATCCGTCAGGTCCCGGCAGTTGCGAACACCTGTCAGGTCGCAAAAAGCTTCGTCGATGCTGTAAATTTCGACGCGAGGGCACATTCCCTCCAGCGTCGTCATTACCCGGTTCGACATATCAGCATAAAGCTCGTAGTTGCTGCTAAATGCAGTAATGCCATGCCGCCTGAAAGCGTCCTTCTGCTTGAAATATGGTTCACCCATAACAACCAACTGCTTTGCTTCTGCACTTCGTGCAATTACACAGCCATCGTTATTTGAAAGAACAACCACTGGTCGCCCTTTCAGATCCGGCCTGAATACGGTCTCGCATGAAGCATAAAATGAGTTCACATCACAGAGCGCAAACATTATCAGCTCGCTGATTTGACGATGAATGTCACGACACCGAAGATATCCAGAATATCTTCACTACCAACAATAATCGGGCTATAGGCGCCATTCATCGGGTTAAGCTGGATGGTTGGACGAAGTTGAAGCCGCTTAACAGTGAATTCGCCTTCGACGGCAGCTATAACGATGTCTCCATGTCCGGCGGTGCGTGAACTGTCGACAACGAGCAGATCGCCGTCACCGATCCCTCCGTCAATCATCGAGTCACCACTGGCTTTCACAAAATAAGTGGCGCTCGGGTGCGCAATCAATAACTCATTCAGGTCGATACGTTGTTCAACATAGTCGGCAGCTGGCGATGGGAACCCACACTGAACCACATCGCTGAATAGCGGAATCGTCACAATTTGACGCAGATCGGTTGGTGAATAAAACCGCATAATAAACTCACTTACATTGATACTGGATATGCATACAGTATATACTGAGGTTACACCCAGTAAAGAGGAGTTAAGGCATGTTTGTGGAACTCGTTTATGACAAAAGGAATTTTGATGGTTTGCCTGGCGCCAGAGACATCATTCTTGGCGAATTAAGCAAAAGAGTGCGCCATATTTTTCCAGATGCTGATGTTCGGGTTAAACCAATGATGACTCTGCCGGCGATCAACACTGATGCGAGCAAGCATGAGAAGGAACAGATAAGCCGGGTTGTGCAAGAGATGTTTGAAGAAGTTGATATGTGGCTTGAAGCTTAGTCTTCACTCAATGGTCTTCAATACCAGCAGGCAGTCATCTGATGATATGCCTGCCTGTATACTGTTATTTTCCGCTCACCGGAAATTTCTTGTACAAAGTACAAACTGCAACATCGTAAATGAGCGCCACCTTTTTTCTGTCCAGGCCGTTGGCAATCAGCCTCCCGGCCTGCGCCCATTGTTCAGGTGCTAATTTCGGCCGTATTCCTCCGATGCGCCCTTTTTCCCTCGCCGCCGCCAATCCAGCCCGGGTGCGTTCCACTATTAGCTCCCTTTCCATTTCCGCCAAGGCTGACATGATATGAAATATGAAACGCCCCATTGGGATTGAAGTATCTATGCTGTCCATGAGGTTCTTAAAGTGGATGCCGTGCTGACGAGTTCGTACACCAGCAGCACCAAATTCCGAATACTGCGACCGAGTCGATCCAGTTTCCATACCACCAGTGTGTCCCCCTCATTGAAGGCCTTGAGTAGTTTTTTTAGTACTAGCCTGTTTGCCACTGTGCCGCTTATTTTTTCAAGCTGGCGGCTTTATCTGTGGCCAGTTTGCCTCTCGACTGACCCCGCTTGCCACAGAACCGATGTCCTGCTTAGTCAGCAGGACTTAATGTTGACCGGTCTGGCAACGCTGTTGTGATAAGTATTATAAGCCGTAGATGCATCCTGGCTGGCATTCCGGGACAAGACGACTGCGGTATATGCACTAAAACTCAGGTCCTGATACAACTTCATTTACCGCTGCTTATCAATCGATATTCATCCCACCTTTAAGGCTGCTATTGTGGCATAATAACGTGAGTACCGTACGGTATAGTTATGTTTTGGCATGACTTTTTAACCAGCGAAGGGGTCAACATGAAAGTACTAACGCAGGCGCGCCGTGACGCAATCGTGGCTGCCGCCGCTGAGGTGTTCCTTGAAATTGGGTACGAACGTGCCTCCATGGATGAAGTGGCCAGACGCGCCGGTGGTTCCAAGGCCACACTCTATAAATACTTCTCCTCCAAAGAAACGATGTTTGAAACGGTGGTGCGCAATTACAGCGCCCGGTTCCTCACCGAAGCAGCGAACGGGTTAGCACAACCGGAAAACCGGGACCTGACACTGGAACAAAAGCTCACCCGTTTTGGCGAAGATATGCTGCGGGTGGTGGCATCTGACAACCAGGCATTACAGATTTACCGCGTGGTGCTGGGGGAATCCGGACATTCTGATATCGGGCAACTGTTCCTGGAATCCGGGATCCGGCAGAGCATGGAGTCGCTGGCGCAGGAAATGAGTGCCGCAATGGAACGGGGTGAACTGGCACCAGCGAACCCGATGCTCCGCGCCATTCAGTTTACGACGCTTGTTAAAGCGGAAACCGAGGTCCTGTTTTTCCTGCGCGAACTGCCTCATTTCACGCAGGAAAAAATCAGTGAAATGGTTGCCAATGGCCTGCAACTCTTTCTGAATGGTGCAGTGAAAAAAACGGAATAACCATCATATAAAAAGGGTATGAAAAACCGGATTCGCCACATCGAACCCGGTTTATTTACTTCAGGTCAGTTAAGGTGACACACATCCTTACCCTTCGTCACCCAGTCAGTTGCGACCTGCCCTATCTGGTTTGACAGGCTCGTCACAACCTGCTGCCCGGCTCTAAACATCTGCGCAGGATCTTCGCCAATCGGCTGTGTAATGTTGCTTCTGCACACCAGTCGCCGGTTTTTTCCTTCTTGCTGAACGGATAAGCTCCACTCAGCATAGAGACTGACGGCGTTGCCGGGCCAGTTGTCAAAACGCCTAACCTGTATAAGCACCCGTACTACCGGTTTGCTATTATCCTGCGCAAGCCCTGCCACATCCACAGTGTTGAGCTGTTGCGTCATGCCCAGAGACAGTGCGTTTTGCAGCTCATCACCTAATGGACTTACCCATCGATCGTTATCCAGAACTACCATACGACTGTTGCTCTGGCGGACCACCACCTGTTGGGTATCCAGTTGTGCCGGAACACCAACAGGCAGAAGGTCGATCGCAAACTCCGGTGGCGCAACCATATGGGAAACGGGGTCAGAACTGACCAGGGTGTGGTAACGCACATGCGGTGAGGTACACCCAGCCAGCACACTGGTGATGCAGAGAATAAGCGATGAAATAACTTTCATGGTTGTTCTCCTTGCTTAAGTGGAAAACCATTATCCAGCGCCGCATCCGCTGCTCGCCCCTGTATTAATGATTCCGGGTGTCTGTCCAACTGGTTTGTCAGGCTGCGCACGCTCCGAAGTGTTCGCGTTGCTTCCTGTAAAGACTGCAGAAGGGCCACCATCAGCGGGGAATCTTCCGCCAGCAGGTTTTGCACGTCCTGTGTTGTCTGCTGCGTCTGTTGCATCAGGCGGTTAGCAGCGGGCAGCGTCCGGGAGTTGACCATGCGTAGCGTTTTAGTCAGTTCTACCAGCGAAGTATTCATGTTGATCCCAATTTCATCGAGCGGCATTTTGTTGATTTTACGGGTGATATCTGTGAGTTGATCCTGGAGGATGGACAGCCCACCATTAATAGTCGGGATTTCGAATGGGCGTTTAGTCAAATCAAATTTCACTTTGGGCGCATCCGGTATGAAATCGAGAGAGATGTACAATTGCCCTGTCAGCAGGTTACTGGATGTGGCCTGTGCCCGTAATCCATTAGCGATCATCTCGCGAGTGAAAATAGCTGTGTTGAGATCAACGTCCCCCGTCGGTTTCGGAAGCTTTTCAAGAACGTTGCCCATTCGCGATGGGTAAACATCGATGCCTACCACAATTGGAAAGCGATACCCTTCAGCATTGTAGTCAAGCTCAATGGACGCAACACGCCCAATACGCACGCTGGAAAACTCTACGGGTGCCCCCACATTCAGGCCATGCAGGGTGTTTTCAAAACGCAACTGAAATCGCACAGGTGGGCCGTCCACAGGAGCCATCGCGCTCTCTTCATCCGGTGCCAGTTTATATCGTGTTTGCTTATAGAGCAGACCATCAGAGGATCCCTCCGGCGTGGAGAACGCAATCCCCCCGGCCATGATGGCAGCAACGGTCTGGGTTTTTAGTTGAAAACCGTCGCTGCCAACTGAAAGATCCACGCCACTTACATTCCAGAACCGTGAATCTGCGGTGACCAGACGGTCATAAGGTGCATCAATAAAGATGTCCACATCGATTCCCCTGCCGTCTTTACGTAGCTGATAAGAGGTGATCCGCCCAACCGGGATGCGGCGAAAGTAAACCGGCGAGTTAATATCCAGGGAACCGAGGTCGTCCGCTTCCAGCAGAAACTGGCTGCCTTCCATATCGTTAACGATGGGCGGAGGCGTTTCCAGGCCGGTGAACCGGTACTGGCTCTCATCAGACAGCCCTCTGTCCACGCCAATGTACGCACCGGACAGCAGCGTATCGATACCACTGACGCCGTTCATTCCCACTCGCGGCCTGACCACCCAAAATCGAGTGTCGCGGCGTGCCAGATTCTGCGCGCTTTTGGCAAGCGAAACCCGTACCAGTACCTGCGTGTTATCGGGGCTGAGGGTGATCTCCTTTACGAGTCCGACATTGACATCTTTGTATTTCACGGCGGTTTTCCCAGCTTCAAGACCTGCGGAGCTGCGAAACGCTATAACCACTTCCGGCCCGACGGATAAACGCGCCTGGATGACCATCGATAACGCAATCACCAGCGCGACAACCGGCAGTAGCCAGATGACGGCATTGCGCCAGCGCCCTTGATGTAAAAGAGGAATACCCGAAACAGGACGCATCATTACTTATCTTCCCATAATGTTTTTGGTTCAAAACTCAGCGTGCAGAGCATGGTCAGGATGACCATAAAGCCGAAGTAAAAAATTCCGGCCCGGGGTTCAGCCTCACTAATCGTATGAAACTGAAGCAGGCCACACAGCACAGCCACCACCACGACATCCAGCATTGACCAACATCCAATCCAGTCCACTACGCGGTACAGCCGGGCTCGTTCGCGTCTGGCCCAGCAGCTCTTACGGCCCGTTGAAAAAAGCAGCACACTGAGTGAGAGAAACTTCAGACAAGGAACCACCACGCTGGCAACAAAGATGATCGCCGCTATGCCCCACGACCCACTTCGCCAGAAGACCAGGACACCGGAAAGAATGGTGCTGTCACTATCCTGACCGAGCAGCGTGGTGGACATCACCGGGAACAGATTGGCGGGCACATACAGTATCATCGCGGTGAACAGCAGCGCCCAGCTCAGCTGCGTACGGCTATGCTGGCGATGGGGCAAGACCGTATGGCAGCGTGGGCATTTCCTCCCCGAATCGGCCGCCTTGTCGTCGGAACACACCAGCCCACATAAGGGACAGCGACACACTTGCATCTCACGGGCAAACGGAACATCAATAGTCACGGCCCGTCCCCCACAACAGGAAGCAGATCCCACAGCGGGCGTAAATCGTGACTGTTAATGAGAACAACCAGCACGCAGGAAATGGCCAGCGCCCAACCGCCAGGTCCCACAGAAACGTCCAGTAGTGACGAGAGTTTTATCCCCGCCACGAGAAACCCCAGCACGCCCACTTCGACCATGCTCCAGGGATGAAGCGATTTAAGCACTTTCATGATGAAGACAAACGCCGGTGCCGCACGCCCGAAATGTGCAAAGCTCAGCAGCCAGGCCGTTAGTATTATCTTCAGAAAAGGGGCGAGAATGAGCAGGAATACGGTACAGATCGCCATCACAGAGTTGCCATCTTTTGTTGCCAGCGCCCATGCTGCATTCCAGAGAGTGATGTCATTCGCCATGCCGTAAAATTCAACGGACATTATCGGAAAGATACAGGCGAGGAACAAAGTAATGGCCGCCGTCAATATCAGGGGGAGCACATGACCGGGCACCCGATGATGACCCCGCCATAACACGGCGTAGCACCTTTGACAGAGCGCGATATCGCCCGGCACGCAGGACAACGTCTGGTAAACACTGTCGCAATGTGGGCAGATAGTCATATGCGGGAATGTTTTCATAAAGCCGGTTCGCCAGAAAGTGATGCACGAGTAAAATCACAGCCGGTACCGGTTAAGGCATCCGGCTGTAAGCAGTTGACGACAGCTACTGGAGCATCTCCGCCAGTTCTTCCGCCCCTTTTTCAATACCCACTTCGGCGGCACTCAGCGAGCCGATACTGGCAGAGATGTTCATGGCATTCGGGTACTGGTGAGCAACGTAAGCCTTCAGCAGTTCGTGACTGCTGGCGTCATAAATTTCAACAACGTAATCAACCGAACCACTCATCAGACCTCTCCCACCACGCACGGACTGCACAATGTTGTAGGGGCCACCCGCAAGATCGAACTTGGTGACGGTACCCACCACCTGTGGCGTAGTGTCCACGCCCGTCAGCGTCAGTTTCAGGCGCAAAGTTCCGGTCGCAGGCGTGTTGACCGCTTTAAAGCGCGCGCTTAATGATTTGCTGAACGCATCCTGCATGTGAGTAGCAAGAGCCTGCCGATCGGCCTGAGCTATGTCGTCAAACTGCCCATCGGTACCCTGATAAATCTTCACCGGGTCAATGATGATGCTGTCGTACTTGCGCCAGTCGACCTGTGGTGAATACCGCCACGGCATGCGTTCGGAATTATCATCGGTGTTTGCAGAAAGTTTTGCAGCAGAATCGATGCCGCTGTAGCGCACAGGTTGATCACCCGCACAGCCCGCCAGCAGTAAAGCAACGCTGACTCCCACCAGCCCACTGACCTGTCTTAACATCTTCATGAATACATCCTTTCGTTTTGGTTAGGGCCGCGCGTACCGCCATGCCCTCAGCAAGAAGCATCAAATTTGCGCACATTTGAACTGTACAGTTTAGTTTTGATCGCATTGCTGAAACCTGTCAACGAAATTGTTCGATAAGATGGTTGTGATGAAGTTTTGTCCAGATTCGGCGAAGATGTGGTGGTGAATAGTTTGCAACGTTAACTACTTGATAAAGCCTGTGAGTTAGGCCATTCTTACGCCAAGGTGATGGCGTTCCACCTTATCCAACCGCTTCCAGCGAGAAGCTGATGACGCCTGATATAACTTCCAATTAACTGGGAGTATGTCAGGACGTCTTGAATGACTAAGTCACATACTCCCTCTTTCACAAGAGGCACTCCCTTGAAACCACTCCTTGCAGTTATTATTGGCGGCTCTGTAGGCTGTATTATTCGCTGGCTTCTAGCCGTTCGTCTGAACAGCCTTTTTCCCAGCCTGCCACCGGGCACGTTGATTGTGAATCTTGCCGGAGGCTTGATCATTGGTATGGGGTTAGGATGGTCCCTGCGTTATCCAGATCTTGACCCGGCATGGAAATTACTTTTGATGACAGGTCTGTGTGGCGGCATGACAACGTTCTCAACGTTTTCGCTGGAAGTGTTTTCATTTCTGCAATGCGGTAATTATCTTTGGGCATTCACTTCAATACTGGTACATGTCATGGGCTCGGTTCTGATGACCGCTCTAGGATTTTTTATCTACACGTCGTTGATATGATTACTTGATTTAAATATCTATTTTCGTTTTTAAACAGAAGGTATCCTGGCTTTCTTCGATTACCCGCCAGGACTCCTTATAAGGTTAGTATGCTTAATTTAGCAGAAGTCCCCTGTAGCCATGATTTAGATGTCCGCTTTTCGCTCACTGTAGACCTTCTGCATAGGTAGTCTGTCCCCCCCGTGCCAGTCGAAATTTGCCAGGCCCTTTTACATCGTGTTAACTGGATATCCGATGACGATTTCACCTCAGGGAGTATTTTTTGAAAATTAACAGAGTGATATTAGCCGGTGTAGTGATGTTAACAGGCTGCGTGGTCGCCGATATGGACTCCTCCAACTATGACTATGTCCCCTGGGTTCAGGTATTCCAGAAGCCTGAGTCTACTGGGCTAACCAATATTGCACAGCGTAAAACCGATCTGTATGCCTGCGGTGTTAACCCTAGGGCAAACCTTGACGGTAAAAACTGGAGTTTGAATGGTATTGAGCCAGGAGAAACAAGCGAGCATTTTGATGCCAGGCGCGGTCACATCCTGAGTTGCATGAAGGAGAAGGGATATAAAGTGTATGGCTTTGATGAGTGTGGCCCGAAAAAAGCCCCGACAGGACTTTGTCCTAATTAGTCAGAACGGGATGCTGAGTCGACATGTTTAAATCAAACCCAAACAGACCTGCGCCCTTTTTTAAAACGTCCAAACAGTTAGTTAATGTCCGCTGTTCGCTTAAAGCAGACTGTCAGACTTGATTGTGTGCTGTTAATGAAGCCGTCAGATCAAGTCTGCGCTAGTACAAGTCATTAATCCCCGGTTGCGGCCTGCGAGGCAGCATTCACCTTCATCTTCCAGATGCTACCTTCAGGCATATCAAGACGCACATCGATCCAGCTGTTCAGCGGAACGTCGATTGGAGCCCCCTTCGTTTTCACCATTTCTCCATCTTCACTTAAGATGTATTTACGCTTAAACAGGCGGATTATCAGATCCCCGTTATCGCCTTGCTCAGCCTCTACAATACCGAGTTCCCCCATTCCGCCCGGGTCCATAGGCGGCAAGAGCTGCCAGCCAGAGGATGCCAGACCGGCAGAGCCAGTCAGCGTATAAACACCAACATCGAGGCGACTGACGTGAACGCCTTCAGCTTCCTCGTTCGCCGTGGCGCAACCGCACCAGGAGAATCCGTCTTCGGCGATATCAGTACGCTGATTTTCTTCCTGTGACATCACAATACGGGCGACCGGTGATGCTGCCTTGAGCGTGCCATCACTGGCCTTTGTGGTATTACCCGTGGTGTACGCTTCATGGTAGGTCCAGGACGCTCCGTTGCTGTAACTGAAGAACGTTCTTCGGGTGATATAAGACTGCAAAATCCTTGTTGCCCGCTGACCTCGCTGAATGGTGAGGTAAGTAAAATCTGCGGTAAGGCCAATCTGTGGCATGTAGCCACTTACAACGTTATAAAATCCACTTGGTCTTGTATGACTTGCCGTATCATCCATGGGATAAGCAAGACTATCGCCTCCCACCCCGAATGCACCATTCAACATTGCCTTGCCGGAAGAGTTGTCTGATGTACTTGTCTGGACATCAACCGTTGCGGCACTTCCTAAACCAAGGTTTGTGCGAGCGTCTTCCTTGGTTTTTGCACCGGTTCCGCCCTGGTCAACGCTGAGCGCCGTAGTCAGCCCGGAAAGGCTGGAGATGTCTTTGTTTGCCCCTTTCTTCGCCAGCGATTTCTGACCCGGTACCGTGACGACCACGCCGTTAATCGTGATGGTGACGTCTGTCGTGCCGTTCATCACATCAGCGAAACCGCTCATGTAACGCTGGTACATCGTGAACGTTTCAGCAATGTCCTGCGCTAGGCCATCCACACTCAGGCTGTCGCTCAGCAAAATCGAATACTTCGTCCCCACAGGGATTACAGGGTTTGCCGCAGGTGTCACGGTGAGACTGGTAGCCCCACCGATAGCGGTAATCTGGAATACCTGGGCGGGGCTGGTCAGCGCGATGACAGTACATCCGTTGCGGATGAGTGAGCCCGCAGCAGTAAAGTTTGTCCCCGTTCCGGTTAGCGTATTGCCGCTGATTGCAATCGTGCCTGTTGTGTAAATCATATTTTCTCCACGCAATAAAAAACCCCGCCGGGGCGGGGTTGATATTAATCAGAATGGTTTATTTACAGGTGGTACTGGTGAACGTGTTGGAACTCATCCAGTTCCAGTTGAAAGGGTATCCTGCACGATACTGCGTCTGATTATTTTGCTTTCGGACGCCGTAAATCTGCACGGTATTTTCCTGCCCGCCAATCATGGCCGTTCCTGTGCATACGGGTTGCTGTCTCTCGAGTACGCCAGTGCAGCCGGACAGCAAGATAACTGCCGTCAGACAGAAAATTAGATTTTTCATATTTATGATATCCCAGAGGTATTCATGAAGAGACACAATAGCAATATGAATCAGAGGGATATAATTGATTCGGTAGATCAATTATCAGTTATCGATCGTTTAAAACGATCAATCATAGTTTGCGCAGTTGATGGCCATAATCACGTTTCTCATGTTTGAGTACGCGACATTTTGAAGACTTCCAGTGGGTGTCGTCTGCGGTCGGGCGTAAATACGCGTATTGCTGCCTTCAAGTTTTGCCATGCTCTTGTATATTGCTGCGTACGGCAGGGGCTGCCCTCCCGATGAAATTACCCCAGTGATCAGCCCGAGCATCACCGGCATACAGGCCCATTTCCCCGCCCTGGTTGTATTGATGTTATAGCCTGAACTGGCATCTACCCCCGCGGTTCCGAGAGTAACTACGTCACTCAGTGTGCGTGTCTCGTTTGTTAAAATCAGCGTCCCTGAAGCATCCCAGACGGCCAAGCCATAATCCGGCTTTGTCTGTGGGAAGATCGAGAAAAAATACACATAGGCCGTACCGGTACCGCCAGGTCTGAGAAAATCAACGGTGATTGTGTTTCCGCTAATCTTCTGGGTGATCTCCACTTCTACCGTGCAATGGACAAAAGCCACAACCGGCTGACCTGCGTTGAAAGTATGCGTAACCTGAGTGTTAAATCCTGATGTACCTTGCAAAGCAGCCGTTTTGCGAGCCTGTAATGCGATGGGTGTGCTGTTTGATGTCACCCACACTTCACCGCTTGTTGTCGCCAGTAAAACTCCATACTGCGCCATTTAAGCCTTCTCTATCTGGAAAATTAAATAAGCCGCAGCCGCGGGCTCCGTTCCAGCTGAGTAGTCGGTATCACTGGCCGCCGAAACAGTTGCGGTACCACCTGAGATGGTGATCTTTCGCCGCCCCGTTCCCCACTGATCATCATTCATGATCTGGAAATAAGTCAGCTTGCAGCCAGGGGGAAGTGGCACAGAATAAGAGCCTGTTTTCTGGTTAACGGCCAGCTGGAGAGTACCACTCACGCTGACTGGTTTGATGCCGTAGTTGTTAATCTTGCCGGATGCGTCCCATGTTTGAACACCGTATTCAGCCATACTTTTCACCCTAAAAATCAGGGCCTCATATGAGGCCCCATGTTTACCATGTACCGGTAATCCTCCCGATCTGTACCCTCAGCACATTACTGGAATCCCTGACGCTGATTGTCTGATTTGTTTGCTTCATCGAGCCCTCGCCAGCAGTTGAGCCGTAATTTTCGAAAGTCCCGGACTTATCCAGCTTCCACCCAACTGAACCTGCAACGTAGTTACTCGATTGAATGAAACTTCCGATCTTCGCGTTGGTGATAGTCCCATCCTGGATAAAGGTATCGCGGATAAACGTCTGTCCGTTCTGGATAACAAACGGCAGAGTCACAGCGCCACCGGCCTGGGTCATCACAGCGAAGCGGTCAGCCAGGAACAGCACCTGCGACTGCATCCCCGCTGGTGTGTTCTGAACGCCAATCCCCATCCCTGCCGCGTACTGGTTACCATTAGAGTCAACAGCGACCTTAATGCTGTACATCGCATTCAGGTTGTTATTGATATCTGCCGACACCTGCGCGTTCTGGACAATAGCGGCCTGCTGACCGTTTACCGTGACCTTAAGCGAGTTGATCTGCATGGCTGATGCCTGAGAGAAGTCCGCCATGGTTTTGGCGAAATCCGTCACGTTCGCGGTGTTCCCGCCAGCACTTGAGTCCAGCGTTTTGAGCGATTCGGCAACGGCCTTACTGGCATCAGCCATGACATTATCAACGCGTTCAATACTGGCTTTGTTGTCACCGTACTGCACGCTCTGGGTCATTCGCTGATTCACCTGAGCAAGGGTACTGGTGATAAGCGCTATCGCGTTGTTCTGGATGCCACCATTTGCCGTATCGGTTCTGGCTCCCAGCTCATCCAGGCGGGATGCCATAGACGAAGTAGTATCCGTTACAACCTGCTGCAAACTGGTGATATCAGCGCTGTTCTGCGAGCTGGCCTGCCCCGCAGCATCCGCTTTGTCAGAAATCACCTGGGTGGCGGCAGTTAGCTGGTCAACTGCGGTGGCCCTGGCCTGCGTTTCGTCCGACAGAGCTTGCCTGACCTCCGTAATGCCGGCAGCATTGTCTGCCGTTTCCGCTTCCAGCCGGGTGACGTCAGTAACGCGCGCTTCAGTTTCCGTGGCAATCACTTCCCTGAGCTGCTCGAAGGTGGCAGTGTTAGCTCCCTGCTGCGCAGTCTGACGGACAACGACATCAGCAATGGCCAGCGCGTTGCCGATAATGGCTTCCGCTGTCTGCTTATTCGAGCCAACCGCAGCCGCCAGGCCATCAGCATTCTCCTTAATCGCATCAGACAGTTCAGCCAGTTTGTCACTGCTGGCCACTGCATCCTCGATCAGGTCCTTGAAGACTTCAGAGCTTTTGATGTCCTCCAGGATGGCATCAGTGATATCGGAAACATCGATGCTTGCCTGGCCGCGCACAAAGTCAGTCCATTCACTCTGATTACCGATACGGTCAACCAGCCGCGCCCGGTACCAGAACTCCTGACCCGCCTTCAGTCCCATCTGCTGATAGAGTTTCTGAGGATACGGAACATCAGCCAGAAGCATTGGGCTCGGACCATCAGAGGTCAGGCTGTATTGCAGTTCTGTATTAAGCGTATCGCCGGAATCAGCAGGGAATCCCCAGGTTACATTGATGCCGAAAACGACATCATCCGTTGCAGCAAGACCAACCGGTTTAGGTACATCACCAGTGCGTCCTTTCAGATGCGTGAGTGCTGAAGTTGTCCATAGACTTGAGGCCCCCCCAGAGTTAATTGCCCTGACCCTGACAAGGTAGTCGCCCTCGAAGATACCGGGCACTTCGATATTGCGCAGGCCAGTATCAGGCAAGTTAATCCATTCATTATCTCCGCGCTTCCACTGCACCCGATAGGCAATTACATCTGCCTGAGGCTTGCCGTTTTTATCCAACGGCGCATTCCAGGTGGCGGTTAGCGTGGCCACACGTTGTCCTTGTCGAACCGAGTCATAGCTCGACACCGCGATATTAGTCGGCTGATTCACAATCCCGGTCGGGATCAGGCTGATTGGCGGTGTATCCAGACGCGCATTGTTGTCAACGGCGTCATATTTTGACGCGTTATATTCAGCGCCGGTAATAGTGACGGTGTTTTCCTCATCATCGAATTTCAGGTTCGTTACCCGGAAGTACTGGAGACGAAGCTGTCCAGCATCAATAACGAAAACGGCGTTCGGTAACGGCGCAGCTGTAAACGGCGTGGTCACCACCAGTTGCGTACCATTTACGGCCTGGATTACCCGATTTTCAACGGTACCGCCCTGTGTGCGGATCATCAACGTATCGCCCGCAATGGCACTGGTTCCCCGATCGGTGGTAACAGTCTTAAGCCCTGCGTTGTAGCCGGTAATGCGCCCACCGTATACTCGCCCGGAAAGGCGTTCATCGGCGAACGCAAACACCGTGCCCGGGACGTAAACAAACCCATCAAGCCCGGTCGAAACCGTGATAATGCGATCCAGGGAGTTGGAAAAGACAGCCCAGCCCCCCCGGCGCTGCGCTTCGCTTTCACGTGTGCAGCCAATCGCAGTGATCTGCGTCTGCTTAAACTTGAACTGCTTAACCAGATCCGGGAACATCACCGCTGTTGTGCGGTCTTGATAGTGATTGTCAGGGTCGCTGAAGTTAATCAACGCACTGGAGAAGCGGGTCTTTTCACTGCCGCTCGAGTAAACCGGCTTGCCCACCACCGAAGCCCGGGTAAGGATTTGCAGCTTCGACGTGTCCGCCGGCATGTCCGAGACAACATTGAACATGTTGTTGCCCCAGAACGTCATGCCATTGAACCCCGCGGCGATGTCCTTGATTACCTGCCAGGCATCGGCCTGCGACTGGATGTAAACGTCAAACATGAAGCGCGGCTCGGTACCGCTTCCGCCTTTCCCGTCGGGTACCTTCTGGTCGCAGCGCTGGGCGATGCGATAGAGTTCCCACTTGTCGAGCATTTCAGGTTTCACGCGGCGCCCAAGGCCGAAACGCGGCACCGTAAGAACATCAAACCAAATCCACGCAGGATTGTTCGTCCAGCCCCATTTAAACGTTCCGTCCCAGGCGCCAGAATAGGTTCGGGCTATTGGATCGTAATTCGCGGGGATGCGGATAATGCGCCCTTTCGGTTTACAGGAAATCTTTGGGATGTTGTTGAATGACTTCGCGTTAAACGAGACATACAGCAGCGCCGTGAGGGGATAGCGCAGGCGGGCGTCGATCACCTCAGTGATTGCCTGCACTTGCGTCTTGTTCTGTAACAGCTGGCTGGTGCTGTCGTCAGTGTCACGCACAACACGAATCTGCCAGCTGGTATTAGCCTTTGGCAGATTAATGCGGTGCGTCAGTTCATACAGCGCACCAAGCTTTTCAGTCACCGTCTTGGTCAGCACTGTGGCAGAAGCACCACCATCAACGGACAAATCAATGTGGTATTTAACGCTGGCACCAACAATATCGCCGTCGCGCTCCTGCTGCTGTAGTTGTGGAATACCAATACGAACAAGGACAGCATCAATCTGGGTATTGCTGATAGCTCGCGTCCAGGGCGTAGCCTTTGTCAGCGTTACGCCAACCGTAGTTTCGTTCTCGACCGCGGGAAAGCCCTGGATAGGTGTCTGAGCCTGAGTGCCGGGGCGAAATTCCCAGGATACATTCTCAAAGTTCATCGAGCCGTCGGTATTGCCCAGCGGCGTGCCGTCCAGGAAAATTCGGGTCGCATCCAGACCACCAGCAAACTCACCTTCCCCCAGCGCCAGCAACATACGGCAGCGCGCCATTGACTGCGCCGAATCGGGCTGCTCTACAGGTGTGTGCTGCTTCTGGCTGCCACCCTTTGCACCAGTGATCGTTGCCATATTGCGTCCATAAAAAAACCCGCCGAAGCGGGTTGGGTTTACTAAGCCTAATCACTAAAAGTATGTGACAAACAATATTTTGTAATCGTAAGTATTCTCTATCCCGGGTTTTTCCACATGAGTGATGATGTCTCCTGGCTTCAGTCGTCTCCCGAGGACGTTAATCGTCGAATTGAATTTCTGGTAGTCCCTGCCCCAGTCCATTTTCAGTAATTCTTGATCGCTTTCTTTACCTGTGAATGGATAATCCCCGGGAGGGAGAGAACCATAGTCATATCCCGTAATTAGGCCAAATACCCTTTGTTCAGGTTTGATATGTCCTTTTAAATCAATAGCTGCGACAAACTCTAAAGTAGATTCCATACGAAGATCATTTTCTTCTTTCGACCATTCAGCAACTATCTTTACAGCTGGCATTGTGTTTTCCCTATAGTGAAATGCTTATGAAGGAAGCATAACACTGCGCATGATAAACCCGAGCTACGTTACTGAAACTTAAATGTCTTCCGCAACGATCCCCGCACTGATTATCGCGCCGCCAATTTCACGTTCGCCATATAGCAACGCGACCGGATTGCCCATCGCGGTAGTGTTGACCGCGCCACCGAAGGCATAGGATGGTTTGTTGTCCGGATCGTCGCGCATTTGTAAGCCTTTGGGTTGTGGCGATAACATCTGATAAATCCCGCCAGCCATAGAAGTGATGCCGCCGATGATGAGCCCATTAGCGAAACCTGCGCCCACAACACCCCAGCCAACAGGGCCCAAAGCCAAACCTGCAACAACCATCACAGCACCGAGGATAGTTTGGAACATGCCAGCCTTCTTCGCCCCTTCCATCACTGGTGCAATACGGATATCACTGTCGCCTGCCAACTCCTGAAAGTCCTGCGCGCCGATATTGCGTTTTCCACGGAACACGGCGAAAGTCATGCCGTTTTTCTTGGCACTCATTAGGTAGTCTTCCAGCCCGTCGAAGTTGATGCACAACGCCTTTACGGCCTCTGCTGAGGTTTGTACCGCCAGCCGGTGCACTCGGCCAAACCTGGCACCAAGCACGCCATAGAGCCGAATAGTGGTTAAACGCGCCATGGATTTATCTCCTGTGCCAGGTCTTTGTGACGAACGCTGATCATCGTCCGGTCTTTGAAGTAACCGCGCGCGTAGGGCGTGATGCAGGATGGCTGGCCGTAAAGGTGGTGTAGCAGCTCACCTTCTTCGGTAATGATCCCCGCATGATTCCACTTACCGGATTCAACCTGCATGATGACCATGCAGCCGGGCATCGGGTCACATTCAATGAACCCTTCCCGCTCCCAGTTATCGAAATAAAGGTTGTCCGGGTACTGGCTTTCCCACCATGGATAATCGACGCGGAAATCGTTAAGCATCACGCCTTGAGTTGCGTGCCAGTCCATAATAAGCCCCCAGCAGTCGTGAGAGCCCAGAATGAATGGACGACCAATAAGCGGGATGGACTCAGGCGTTATCTCAGCGTACTCGTCACAGTCCGGCGCGTAGATGCCCCAGACCACTCCCGAGTTATTGCACTGCTGGCGATCGAGGTCTGACGGGATAGGCCGCGCACCATCTCCAGGATGTGAGTGGATGACTCTGACAATTGTTCCGGTATCCTCAGCGTTCGCCCAGTGCTCACCATCGATACGGAAGTGCTCTGTCGGATTTTCGTGGGTATTGGGCACCGGAAAGTAGCGCTGGCGTCGGCCAGACTGAATTACAAAGCCGCAGCACTCGCGCGGGGACTCCTCCACTGCATGAGCGCGGATAGCCGCCATGATTGTTTTATTCATTTGGATGTCCGTTTATCGTGAGATGAGAACGGCCGCCGGGAAGCCGCCAAAATCCAGAACAGCAGCATTAGGCTCAGCGAGCCCTGCACCGAAGCGTTTACGGCAGTCACTTAGACATCCCCCGCATACATCCAGCGCCGGGTCAGCGACCGCATTGCCTTTAGCATCGAAATAAGCTGTGCCGTTGTAGGTGCAGCCGTCGCCGCTTCGGTATTGCCCGCGCAGCGTCCACTCACAAAGAGACGTTATCTGCCGGGTGGGGATCAGCAACCCTTGCAGGTCGGCTGGACTGCTAAGTGACCAGGTCACCACTTCATCATCTTCAGATGTTTTTGTGTCCAGCCAGAAAGTCTGTAGCGTGAACATTGTCGGGTCTGCGGTCGGATTTGTGCCACCAGGGAAGTTCACAGCATCGAGGTAAACAGCGTAGGTGTCGATGATGCTCACCTTCGCATTCACCATATCCTTAAACTGGAGGCAAAGTGCTGTGATGTGGCCGTCGAGGTTAGAAACGCTGAGCTTTGGTTCTGCGGCCTGCTCGGTTGAAACCGCCAGGTCGGTAATCTGAAACGGCCAGAAATCGAAGGTATTACCTGCCCAGATGACGGGCTTGGGACCGAGCTTATTCTCATCTCCATTCGCTGCCTCTATCTCGGCCGGTGTATGAGGGAAAGGTGCATAATGAAAACGGTGAATCCCACCACTAAACTCTGAGGCGTCGACTTCAACCAGGCGGACTCTGCCACCCGGTGCCAGCATCGCCGCCTGATCGACTAATGCCATTATGCATAGACTCCGTAAGCCCGTTTGATAGTGAATGTCAGCTCAGCGAATTTGCTGCTGATCTGAGTTTTGCGAACCGAATCGGCTACGACGCGGTAAAGCCCCTTCTCTTCACCAGGCGGCGTAATGATGAAAGCTTTTACGGTATGGGCCAGGAGGAAATCACGAATAGTATCCACCTCCTTCTCGGTACCTGTATGCTTCATCGGCACCTGAATAGCGTTGGAGTTAATTCCATTCTCAGCAACCTGCTCATACCCATCACCGAACTGCGCTGACCTTACGGTCTGACTATATTCAATCGCGCCAGCACCGAGTTGAGAGCGCCAGCTATATGTCTCAACGGCCATATTTACTCCATAAAAAAACCCAGCCGGAGCTGGGTTTAATATTGATTGTGAGTTCTAATTATCGACGGTTATTTCTGACAAACCTTCTTTGACTTGCTGATAGTGCCATCATTACAAACAAACTTTTCACCCGAGCAATGCGATATCCCGCCTTTCTTACCTGAGCATGGTTTGTTTGCTGCCGTTGCGGCCAATGAGAAAAATGACACCAATAAAACAACGAGAGCTTTCTTCATTTCCCTATCCCCTCAGTAAAAATCCGGACTAATCCTAACAGCATTCACTCAGCGGAAAAACCCGCCGAAGCGGGCTATCTACCTTTGCTGAAGTTGTAGATTATCCCGCCTGGTTTGAGATGTTTTTGTATCACTTGCAACGCAGCATTCTGCATTTCATCAGCAAGTGCGCGCCCCATGGCATCACCAGAACTGGATGTTTGGGTTGTTACCGAACCACCAGCATCGACATTAACGGTGGTATTAATAACCGGGGCCATACTGCCACCGCCCTGAGCACGAACACCCAGTCGCCCAGCGGAATCCCTCGTCAGTGGCATGATTGCCTCTGCACCTGCCTCAGCAAAGACGCCACCTTTGGCAAACTTCGACGCCCCCTGGAACGTGAAGTATTGAGGAGAATCGTAGACGCCATTCACATACTTACTTAACCCGGATGACTCGTACACGCCGCCTTTGGCATTGAACGTTACGCCAGCAGCAGCGTTAGCATATGCCCCACCAGGAGTACTGCCGCCGCTACTTCCACCACTTATCCAGCCCATCGCCGCCTGAACCGCATAAGCAACCATAAGGCGATTTGTCACCTCAAGGATCATCTTAAGCATTGATTTGCCGAACTCTTTAACCGAAGCGGTACCGGTTGTCATTAGTTCGGTGAGCATGTCAGATAATCCGGTTAACGTAGAACTGGCTACGTTCTTAACAGCGTCATAGGTGTTCGTGGCGGCATCAAGATACTCATTCCAGCCGCTTACTGCGCCAGCCTTCCAGTCGCCGCGCAGTTTGTCTTCTTCAGCATAGTAATTCCGAAGCGCTGCCAGCTCTTTCGCATAGCCTGCATCTTCAAGCTTGCCGCCACCATTCAGCCATCCTTGACGAAGTTGCGCCTCTTCCATCAGACGCTGCGTTTGGCGACTACTTAACCCGGCGCTATCACGTAATGCATCGGTTTTTTCCGCCATCTGTGTGACGTACTTGTTCGCCTGCTGCGCCAGCCCGTTAATCCTCTGCTGGGCCTCAACTTCCTTATTTTTCTGATCCACCACTTTAGCAGCGTTGAGGATCGCTTCCCGGCTTGATAGCAGGGATTTCTCCTGAGTGGTCAGCGCGCGAGTTTTGGCTGCCTCATCCAATTCAGCAAAGCGAGATTGCTGTTTGCTAAACTCGGTATTTTTAGCGTGAGTTTCGCCGGTTTGTCGTAGGGCTTCGAGGGTTTCCGTTAAGGTTCTGGCCTGAGCGCGGTAGTTCTCCAGGGTGCGATCGCCAGCATCCAGCGTAGCTCTTGCCTCTTTGGTTTTTTTCGCAGAGTCTTCTGCAAGCTTCGAGACTGCGTCTCTCGATTCGCGACTGGATCCACCCTCACCAGATACTTCAGCTCCTCTGGCTTCAGCTTCGTAATTTGCCTGGGCATTAGGGTCAGTTACACGCTTCCAAAGTTCGTTATACCGTTTTTTATTAGCCTCAATTTCTTTATCAGCTTCCACTCCCGCCTTTTTCATAGCCTCGACATCCATACCGAGGAAATTAGCCAACGCACCGCCGCCAGGTATTTTTTCAGCCCAGCCAGCGATGGTGCCGGTGAATTTGGAGTCCAGTGAAGTGATATTGAGGAACAGGTCTTTGATCGAGGCCTTCACCAAATCAAAGATATCGATTATCTGATTACCCCAGGCGCGTACGGTAATACCTATATCATCGAAGGTGTCAGATGCTGTTTTCTTCAACCACTGCCACGATTGCCCGATATTGTCGGTGGCCTTGTTGGTCTCTTCTGCGCGCTTTGTCATTACGCCTGCGAATAGCTCAATGGCTTCGGTAACTGCCGCCTGTTCACCCTTCTGCTTACGCAACTGGATGATGTGCTTCATCATGGCTTCATCAACAAAACCATACTGTTCATTCAGGCTTGCCAGCCCTTTCACAGGGTCACTGACAATCTTGCCGAAGTCGGCCATCGCCGTTTTGGTGTCACTGCCAGCCTTGCCCATCAGGGTGATGGATGTGGCAATCTGCTTCATCTGGCTGGCGGTATATTTGCCAGTGTCATTCAGCGTAACCAGCGTATCGACAGTAGAGCTGATCGATGTGTTCGTCTTACCAGCAACCTCTTCAGCTGCCTGATTAAGCTGCTGCATCGAGGCAAAGCCGGCGCCACCCATCATGATGACTGACCGGGCCACCTGATCGAACTGTTCAGATGAATTGTATGCTGCCGCGGCCAGTAAGCCCACAGTGCCAATCAGCCCACCCAGAGCAATCGTGGTTGGGTTGATGATCCCGACCATGCTGCGAATGTATTCACCCACACCCGACAGAGCACCCTGCACTGAGCCGAACTGGTCTTTAATCTGCCCGCCCTGCTGGAGCAGGATAAGAAATGGCGACTGCCCACCAGCTAACTGCGTGGCGATATCCGTGAACTGAGCCGGAAGCGTACGCATCGCTGCACTGTACTGGCCCACAGAAATGCCAGCACGACGCGCGGCAGCTTCCTGACGTGATAACGCCTCAGGCAGTACGTCAGCGACGCCAGACAGACGCTCACGCGTCTGGTTGAGGATGGTGTTGAAGTGTTCGAACTGGGTGCTGTTAATACGCCCCGCTTCGAAATGTGCCACCAGTTGCGCATGTTGTTCATCAAGCGAAGAGAATGCGCGAATGGTCGGGTCGATAGAGCCCAGCAGATTCTTCAGCGCGGCGGATTGCTTCTCGGCAGCCTGGGTTACTGCTAGTTCTGCCTGAGCCTTCGCTGCGACTTCCCCGGTGTCCGTCAGTTTTAAGCGTGTATCATCGAGGATCTTGTTGTAGTGTTGAAAATCTTCAGTATCCAGAAAGCCTTTGGTCTGGAAGTTACGCAGCGCTGCCTGTTGTTCATCCAGCCGGTTCAGTGCCTTGTTTACCGGGTCGATATTCTCCAGCAGGCCTTTCAGCGCAGCCTGCTGCTCTTTGATACCAGCGCTACCCTGTTTTGCAGACTCTGCACCGGCACGGAATACACTGTTAAGGTCATCCGCTTTCTCGACGGCGCCTGCTGCCGCTTCACCGAGTTTATCCAGTTCGTTGCTGGCTGTTTTCAGGTCAGTGACATCAGCCTTCAAGGTAATCGAGGCGATCTGGTCTGTCATTTTCTCGTCTCCTTATGCATTACCTTGAGAGCCTCACTTTCCATAATCTGAAGATCAGCCATGCAGGCCGCCGCATCCTCCACCCCGTGCAACTGAAACACCCAAGGGAGAACGTTGTAATCAAGCCCGATAGCGCCACTCGCGCCGACGCGCCATTGGGTCGCCAGCGTGGAGAAGATGGTGAAGGTTTCCCATACCGATGGCAGGATCCCCACCTCTTCCTCAACATCTTCAGGCGTTAAACCAAAAGCGCTCAACTCCGCAAGCGTCGGCCCCGGCGTATACATCGCTGCGGCGACCTGCCTCAGTTTTTTTCGCGGATACCCATCAGCTCTTTGGTGTAGGCCAGGCCGATGCTGTCAAATGCCCGCGGGTAGTTCTTCAGCAGTGTGATCATGTTATCGCGGGTGAATTCGTCAGGGAGCGCCCAACCTTCAACAATTTCCATCAGGTAGTCGGCCTGTGGCTCAGTAGGGGCTTTTTTCCCTTCGGCTGCTTTGTGCAGTTTCTCGTCCATAGCACGCAGTTCCTCCAGCGTTTTATGGCGGAAAGTGAAGGTCAGTTTGCCGTCTTCAGCGCCGGCGCGTGGGATGCTGGCGGTTACGGAAAAGGTAGGATTCGGGATCAGAGAGAATTTGGTCATGGATTTATCTCAGAATGGCCCGGCGAACCGGGCATAATTGGTTAGCTGATAGTGACGGCGCACACAGCAGACGTGATGGTCTTGCCAGCGGCGTCAGTGACTTCGCAGGTGTAAGAGCCAGCATCGCCGGATTCCACAGACGGGATGTTGAACGTCGAGGCCGTTTTGCCCGGAATGGCTGTGCCCGCTTTCTTCCAGACGTAGGTGTATGGCGCGGAACCGCCCTGCATAACCACAGCCAGATCCAACGCTGCGCCAGTGGCAACAGATTTGGTTGGGGACAGATCTGTCAGGAACGCCAGCGGCACCGCAGAGGCGTCAGCGATCGGGTAAATCTGCATATCCGATTCGAAGTTCATGCGCGCTTCATTGCTTTCGACTGCGTTGATTTCGGTCTTTGGAACCTTCTGGAACGATACTTTCGCAGAATAGTAACGGTCAGCCTTGCCGCGCTGGTTGTGGAACCAAATTGCGGTTGTATCGCTCGACTCATCCAGTTCAATGAGTCGTTTGTAGATAGCCAAAAGCGGGTCATGTGCGAAGGTGTAGACCTGAACTACGGCATTTTTAAACGTCGGGATGGTTCGGGCCTTATCATCTTCCAAGAACTGCACGCTGATGGTCTGCTGATCGCCTCCTTCGGTAGACAAAGTCATAACCTGAGGCATGGTGATCCACGAATCGATTTTACGAATCGTGCCTGCTCCGGTACCCGCAGGGAATTTCATGGTGTCGGTGGTATCAAACGCTTCCAGCACAATTTTAGTGCCGGCAACAGACTTAACGCGCAGTACCATGTTGTCGAGCTTAAGCCAGCCAGAGGTGACTTGGACAACATCGCCAGCCAGGATGCCGGCGGCGGATGCAACGGTCAGTTCGCATTCCGTCGCATTGGATGCCGCAGTGAAAATAATCGGCGCAAGATAGGCCTTGGCCACGTGCACACGTGACCCGTTAGGGATTGCGAATGACATTTCATTCTCCTGAATTTAGGGAATAAAAAACCCGCCATACGGCGGGTTAGTAATCAGCGCGATACTGCATACTGATGGGGGTGGTATAGGTGATGGAGCCACTACTACCGTTGGGTGCTGAGGTGGGACGATCCTGTATTGGCTGCCGAACCTGAGGCGGGCCGTTGATGTAGACGGTCAAGTCGCCATCCACCAGCGGCAGCCCTTCGGGAAAAGCATCAGCGACAGACTTAGCCAGCCCTCTGGCCTGCGTCACCCCGCTACCTGCTGGCGCAATGATATTGAGCTGGAGAATGCCCTGGTAAGTGCGCAATTGGCCTTCAAGATCCTGTCCTACGGTTTGCGCCGGTAAAACATAAACACGCCCGTAAGGCTCATTATCAGGAGGTGTGAAAGCGATGTTCGGCCAGGCCACTGGCAGAGCGAGCGAAGTGCAGATAACTGCAATGCGCCCCTCCAGCAGGTCAGCTATTCGCATTGACTGATCACTGGCCATTGCGTACCTCGCTCATTGCTTCCCTGAAATACTGAGCAGCATCAATCGCAGTCAGGCCAACCATTCCACCTGGAGCCTGGTTCGAATGCCCATTCTCCAGCGCCTGCGCATATGGCAAATTATTGGTGAAATAAATCGTGCTTACCTGCCCAACCTGGAAAACCTCAAGCACTGCCAGCCCGCGAGAGTTAGATCCTTGCCCGGATGCATCAGGAGTATCGTTCGATTCTGTAGGTTTGTTATCAAAACCGACATACCAGTTGTTTTTGAAGCGCCCACCGACATACCCCTCAGGCTTTTTGATATCCATCGAGTCGTGGACACGCAGACCGCGCTTAAGCCGCCCTGATTTAGTCAGGTTGGCCGGGTCATCACGCAGAGCCGCGTTATGCTCACGAACGGCGATGTTGTAAGCAGATGCCGTCTGATTCACCTCCCATGTTTCTGGTTGACCAACCGGAGACATTTCAATAAGGCGACCAAGGATTTTAATACCCGTCCTGCGTACCACCTCATCCATCTCCTCTTTTGAGCTATCCACGAACAACTGAATGGCAGCCAAAAAAGGCTGGTTTGTATTGCTGGCCATAATCACGCCCTCAACTGGATGTTGTACGAGATAAGTACATCAGCAGGCTTAACCGGGTTCGGCTGCACCACACGCCATTTTTTGCCGTCAATTTCAATGCGGTCATCGATATGCACTTCCGTTTCGAATGTGGCTGCCAGCTTCTTATCGCCGGTGGCGATCAGCGAACCATCAATTTCTCGGGAGGAATATTCGGTGATAACTCCGGTGACGATCGCAGTGGTCACCGGCGTGGTGACTTCTTTACCGAACTGATCGCGAGTAGTGCTGCCGCCGCGGGTCAGCGGGTAGGTCCTTCCGTTCTCGGTTAGCAGCCGTGTCGCGGTCGCACGCATACGGAGGTAGTTGATTGCCATATCAGCCCCTTTCGACGCGGATCTGATTGCCGCCCACCACCAGTCCGCGCATCGATGAATAGAACCAGGGGAATGAAGGTGATGCCTTGTTGGTCCCGGGCTCGTACTGGACGGTTACCGCACCCTCGACGCGCTCCATCGTCACTGCCCCGCCACCAGCAACCGAAGGCGTGAGGTTTATCTCCTGCGATTCGACGGCCAGGCGGCATTGAGCATCAACCAGACGCTGCGGGATAGCGTCATCAGGCAGGTCAACACCATCGAAGCGCACGCCTGTACGCGGCCACGATAGTGGTTGTGAGGTGTGAGAGCGCTGCCCACGCCATGACTTACCTTCCAGATAATCCATCGCCTGCATCAGCAGCTGCCCACACTCACCATCATCGGAGGGAATGGTATATCCCCGCCCAGCTGCGAACGCGCGCAGGTTATCAACGCTGGCGTAGGTGTTGAAGTCAGGCGAATGGGGATCGGTAACCAGCATGGTTAGTCCTCCAGGCGCCAGTCAAGCGCCAGCCAGTTATCAACTTCGTCAGGGTGAACTCCCGCGCTCAGCGGGCCGCCAGGGAACTCAGGAAAATCACGCACCATGAACACCAGCTCAATACCCTGCTGTTCCTGCTGCTGTTCCTGCTGCTGTTCCTGCTGCTGTTCCTGCTGCTGTTCCTGCTGCTGTTCCTGCTGCTGTTCCTGCTGCTGTTCCTGCTGCTGTTCCTGCTGCTGTTCCTGCTGCGCAGGAGTTTGTTCAGCACCGTTCTGCGCTGCAAGTTTTTCAGCCTCACGCTGCGCACGCTGCTCTTTGGTTAATCCGGCCATTGGGCCTCCTGAAAAACAAAGGGGCCAGAGCCCCCTTATGGTTAACCCAACAGCAAAACAGAGTGCTCTGTTTTGACTGGAGCGACGCCCCATGACAAACCGACCTCATAGCGCACCTGGCGGTACTGACGGTACAGAGCCACCTGGTAAGTGATGCCAGAAACCGGGTCTGTAACGTTCATCACGTCATCCGCGGTATCACCGCCCTGAGGCATGGCAGGAGTACGAGATGCCAGCAGGAAGGCATTACGGTCAAACGCCATGTTGGCGGTAAAGGAGTCAACGGCGGTAATTTCGGTATTATCTGGCAGTGCCTGACGCAGGCCTGGAGAAGCCAGGGTAATAACCGTGGCAGTAGCCGCGGCGAGCAGGTACTTGTTGCTATCACCAGCAAACGTAACAACATCGCCGGCAGCAAAAGCCCCCGTGCCGGTATCAATCGAAATCAGGACATCGCCTTCTTCCTTTGTGCCATTAGCCAGATAACCCGCAGCTGCAGAAGCCGCACGTTTTTTAACATGCGCTGATTCGTGGATATTGAAGCCTTCGAGGCGACCTACGATGCCCTCTCGCAGCAGAGAATCGGTTCCCGACTCGTTAACTTTAAACAGGACCGACTGCTTACCGCGAAGGTTAGCAATGGCTGAAGATCCAAGCACCATCTGTAAATCAGTCGTTGGAGAGCCATTATCAGACAGAACCTGACGCGCATTGGCAGCATCAGATAAATCGCCAGCTGTACCGAATGGAGCTTTGCCGGCGGTGCCGACAGCACGTGAGGAGGCGTAATACAAGGCGGCGAGATCGGCATCCATCTCATTAGCTAGTGCGCGGAATGCCTGCTTAAACTGATCGGCCAGGATGGTGTTATATGTACCAGCAGGGCCAAGCGCCAGCTGTTCTTCACCATTCCATTTGACCGGCGCCATTTTGGACTTGGTGATCTTAACTTCGATGTTGCCGATATTCTGGTTGCCGTCATCTGGCGCTGTAGCTCCGGGTTCGATATCGACCGTCGTTGCAGGTGGTGCGACCGGCGCAGTGACAGATTGCCCCTTCGCTGCCGCATCAGCTTTCGCATTACGCGATACAGAGGGAATAAACCCGACCTGTTCACGTGATACGGTATCCAGAGCCGTAAAGATAGTCGGGATCAACCCGGTAAGTGTATTTCCAGCCATGTTTATGGTTTCCTTCGAGATAATTAATTAGGGTTGGTTGAGCTATCCAGCTCTGGCACCAGCCGCCATCCGGCCACTGGTAAAGGGGTTAGTCGACGATGGTGATACCGTCTTTGAGGGTCGATTGTTGCTCTACCGGACTCAAGGTGGTGAACGCGTCACGCTTCATGGTCTTTTGACCGGAAGTGTGTTGGGTCTGGCGTGAACCTGTCCCCTGATTGCCGCTGGCTTTCAGGATGTGGTCTTTCTGAGGGTACTGCTCCACCATGAATTCCAGCGCCTCATCAAAGGAAGCCAGCTCGCCAGGTTTAGAGCGGGAATAAATCTTGTTGCCGGCGCCGTCGTATGCGACGACTTTGCCATCCTCAACTTTGAATGACTGGCCGAAACGGGCTTGAAGCATATCTGATGGAATGGCCACTTTATCTGCGATGAACTTAGAACCGGAGAATCGCCCGCCGATCATCTCCTGGTAAAGCTGACCTTCCAGAGTCGTTGCTCGTTGTGTAGCCTCATCAAGCTGGCTCTGGAATGATTTAGTGATATCCGCTTTGACCTGGTCAACTGCGCCCGCGTCGATCAGTTTTTTCTGGTCAATTTTGGTCATCATATCCAGTGCTTCAATCGCCTTAGCCGGGTCACCAATTTTGGCAAATTTGGCCAGACTGGCTTCAGCAGACTCTTTCGCTTCACGGTGAGATTTTGCTTCACCATTCAACGCAGAAATCTTTCCAACGGCCTGAACAGCATCAAAGCCAACTTCCTGCCCATCCTCATGGACATAGACGGGCAGACCACCAGCATCAACTTCCGCATACTGTTTGCCGTTCACTTCTACTGTCTTCAGTTTCATGTTTATACCTTTTCGAGGTCATCCGACCGTTGCACCACTCGCCATCCGGCTTATGGCAATAAAAAAGGCCACCCGAAGGCAGCCTGAGATTAATTTGGTTTGTGTTATTCAAATGCAGCAGCATCGAGTCGTCGTAGTGCATCCAGAGTGAGAAACTCCCCGGCATCGTTGAACATCTGCGGCACAGTGATTTTGCCGTCACGCAGCATCATCGCGCGGGTAACGCCTAGTACCTGCTCCTGTCGCGCGTATGGCTGTCGGGTAAGCCATTCGGCATAACTGGTATTCGCTGGTACCTGCCCGTCCATCGAGGCGCGTGTAGCGTTGCTCAGTTCGCCAAGTGGTATCTGCAATTCCTCCCACGATTTCGTGATTAGGATTTCGCTGGACCGACAGCAGAAGTGGATTTTGCCAGGTCCGCGCAGATAAGGAACTACATGCCCCAGCGGCTTGCCGTCGAGCGTGTAGAGTTTGCGGTCGCGGATAATGCACCACTGGCTGGTATGCGTGTCGAGTGTTGAGGACCACTGCTTGGCCTTCACGATATCGCTATTGGCCTGGGCGAACTCATGGCGCGCTGTGGCGGCCATGTGATTCACCGCGGTACGTGTCACTACCGCCAGGTCACGACGGGCAGTGTTGATCACCCCATCTTCACGGTTGCGCTGCGGTGTTCCGGCGACACGCTTAACAATTTGCTCTACCGTTTCCCCCTGGAGGAACCCGGAGCGAACGGCATTGGTAATCTTGTCCAGCCGATCGGTTTCGAGTTTCTTCCCCCACTCTTTCAGCAACCGCCCCTGGAACGGCTGCGCCACAGCTCCGGCATAAACCTGCTCTGGCGCGATGCTCTGAAGCGGGACATGTTTCAGTATTTGCTGAGGGATTACGCTGCTGAACAGGTCCATCTGATATCCGGCTTCATAATCAACGTAGCGCGTCAGTTCGCGGGTCAACGCGGTATTAACCGATTCGTAGGCCTGTTGGTTGAGGTCCCGTACACCAGCCAGCAGCGATGCCAGGCGGCGGGCACTATAGGTGTCTGCACGCTTACCATCCAGCAACACCATCAGCTTTGCAGCCAGTTCGGAATCCAGCTTATCGAGTAGAACCACCATGCGCCGGGCGACGCCAGTACCGTAGCGGCTCACATACAGTCCGTGCGCTATCGTCTCGTCCTGTAGGCGATCGTTAACAGAGCGGGCCATATCACACCTCTTCCGGCGGCGGTTCGGTCAGCGACGCAGACTCGGCCAGCAACTCATCCAGAACCTTCTCCGGATCCGCATCAGCATCAATCAGATTGAGTTTTTGCAGGGCCTTTATGGCATCGATGCGACGAAGGTCGCCGCCCTGCCGCAGGGACTGAATGGCCATCGCCGCTGGAGGATTGAACTCTTTCGATTCAACATCCAGTTCGGTGCGGACATCTACGTTGCCACCTTCCTTCTCGCCTATGTACTCAGCCATGATTTGCAGAATGTTGTCGATCGCGTCTTCCAGGCTGGTTGCCATGGTGTAGAGCGGCGACTGCTCCTGCATCTTCTCTTCCGAGGTCTGGTCTACTGACTTGGTTGAGGTGTTATCGGTGCGTAGCAACTTCGCGCCAGCCTGGCGCATTTGCTCTATCAGCTCAGCCAGCGACTCTTTGCCAGCGCCAATGGAGGAACCTGTGTGCTCGACGTATTCGAGCCCCTGCTTCTGCCGATCGGTGAATGAAGCTGCTGATGATGATCCGATCGTCAGCTCCTGCCCCTCCTCGAGACCGAAAACTGTCAGTATTGGCACCCTGGCGACGTGCAGGATGTTGTCCTGCTCACTCTGGCTCTGCCAGTGCTTGATGTTAAGCAACGCCATGTTGAGCAGCGGCGGAGAGCCGCACATAAAACCGGTGCGCTTGGTGTAAAGCGTGACCAGCGTGATGTCCTTGCGGGAAGTTTCCCATTCCTCATGCAGTGCCCAGGTTGCCGAGCCCTCAGCGGCAGTAGACTTGCGGTAAATCTCAACTTTCCCTGGAGTCAGATAGCGGATCTGCTCGACTTTCTTCTGCCCGAAGTCGTCACCATCTTCAACCACAACCTCTTTGATGCGCAATGCTGCGAGCTGAACCTTACCGCCGACCATCTTCGACTTCCAGCCAATTACCTGGCGGGGATTGAGCATGGTTACGTAGGGTCGCGCGCCGGTGGCTTTTTCATCTGCCTTGGTCTTCACCTGTTCTGCGTCCACGCGCGGAAAATCCACCAGCGCATGAGAAAGGCCATACTGCATCGCCAAGCTGAAGAAGGCCTGCGCCCAGACATCAAGGCGAGTACCTTCCAGATCCACATCCTTTGCAAATTCACGCAGCGCACCCGGTACGTTTTCACCAAGATGGATGGGCTCAGCAAAAACACGCCCAACATTCTGGTTAATCGTCTCTTCGTAGGCTGGCAATAGCGTGGCCACGTCGAGGCGCTTCTTATAGTCCTCTTTGTCTTCTTTCGGCCAGCGTGGCATGAATGCTTCGCCAAGCTGACGCATATACAGCGTGCCGCCCATCAGGGCGTCGTTAACGTCCCACGCCTGCACCATGTTCCCATAGTCCAGATTGGGTGTTGAAATATCAGGCATGGAGTTAGAGCCTCAGGTTGGTGACTTTGCCGACTTTCTTCGGTGGTGAATGCAGAACGGCATATCGGGTAGCATCCCAGTCGTGGTCTTCCTGCTGGGTATCTACATCGTCAGGATTTTTGCTGTCGCGCACGAGTACCGGCACACGGCTTATCCAGCCACGGCAGTAGTCGAAAACATAAAATGCAGGTTTCTCTGGGATGCCGGATTCAAGTTTCTTACCTTCGACAACGGCCTCAAGCATGTCAGCAAACAGGGCCGCACCGTTCACACGCGATCCCGGTTTTTTGTTGGATGGCACCCACTTAACGTCCTGAGATTCCATCTTCTGAGCAATGGATAACTCATCATCACCAGTGTTGTAGATCGCCCCGTCAGCCGGGCCAGGGAGAACCCTCTTACAGATGCCGGGCATGATATTGAGTTGCCCCTGAGTTACCCCGTTGAGTTTTATCTCTTCAGGCTCAGCAAGCTCTACGCCCACCAGCCGCTTATCAGCCCACGCTACGCCCTTGGCAACGTTGGTGGATGACATGTTCAGACCCTTGTTGAGCTCGTCCGGCGGGCAGCCGTACCACTCACCAATCAGGATCAGCGACCCGGCAGGCGGGCAGAAATGACGACCATCAGAGAGCTCTGCGGCGGTACCGTCGGCGCGTGCCCACCAGAGGTTAGAGAACGGCTTCGACTCACCCCAGTCATGGGAGCGGTCAACCGTCCAGCTATCCGGGATACGGAACGGCTTGATGACATGATGGGAGGCATTCCACAGATGGTCAAATCGCCCGCCGCTGGTGACATCCCAGGAGCCTTCTACCCACGCTTTGCGCCGGTTTGGGTCCTTGATAGCCATCAGTGTCGCGATGTACTGCGGATCCAAATAAGGGTTTTCTTTGAAGGAGCCGTGAATCGCCACGCGAGTCAGCGTCACATCTTCTTCGCGTTCAGTCTGCGGGTTAAACACTTTCTGCGTTTCGCGGATGACGGTTCCGCGTGGTGCTGGTTCGATGAAGCGTTTCTTTACCCAGGTATGGCCGATGCCGAACGGATTCGTTGTACTGAACGTTTCGAGTGGAATCGGCTTAAGCAGCGAACCGTTATCCAGTGGGTAGTTCTCGGGCCGGAACGACGAGCGCCGGCAGGAGAACATCATTTCATAGAACTCAGCAGACTGCTGTTTGGTCAGCTCGTTGAATCCGATAAAGGGGAACTCTTGACCGTGGTAGTCCCAGTAATCACTCTCTTCCTTTCCAAAACGGAACAGCAGCTCTTCGCCAGTCGGCCACACCCAACGTAATTCACTGGCGGATGCCAGATAGCGTGCACCGTCGTTAAACAAGCGGTACATACGCTTCGACTGGGTGATGATGTCGTTGAGGTTTTTATACTCGGTATCGAAAATAACGCCACGCCAGAACGAGCCATAGCCCAGACCAACGAGGCGGCGAAAGCGTGCCAGCTGCGCAGCAGTTTTCCCCGGGCCGCGCGTCCCCTCGTACAGAATTTCGTTACATGGGCAACTCAGGGAGAGCGATTGCGATCCCGGTAAAGGTTTCCAGACGGCTTTGTAATTCATCCACCGAGCACCCCATCCTGTTGTTTCTGCGCCGCCGCTTCCCAGTCATCTACACTGTCACTGGTCGGTACCAGCATTACGTTGTGGGTTGCTGTGACCTTTTGCTCAACCTGCTCTTTGAATGCCTGCACACGAACGTGTTTGCCTAGCAACTCGAGGTTCTTGACCTTATCCGGCCACTTGATCTTCTTGAGGATGGTTTCCGCCGTCTCCTCGTCGAAGTTCTGGATAGTGGTACTGATATCAAGCCCGGTAAGAGTGGTTCGCCACGACTTAGGCCATATACTGATCGCTTTCAGGCTGCCATCGTCGTTCAGAATATCCAGCACGTCCATCTGGTCGATTTCAACCAAACGCCGTAGCACATAATCTGCATTAATACCCACATCTTCATTGCGCTTCGTTTTGAGTTCGGCAATTCTGTTTTGGATGACAGGTTTTGACAGGTTCTCGGATGCGGTACGATTCGCAGTTTTGACGCTGTACCCCGCCCGAATAGCCGCTTGCGTGGCATTTAAATCGATGAGGTACTCGCGACAAAACATCTCTTGCTTGTCGGTGAGTGCCATTTTAATACCTTTGGGAGATGCTGATGGGCAACGTAAAAATTTACGCTGGTTTGGTTAACGGCGACCGTATGCCAATCATTGAGGATAGAACCTCTGAAGAAATCGTTACTGCCTTCACAGGCGATGACACTGGCGCACCACCGACATCTTTGACGATTGAGGTGATTACCGAAAGTGGATCAAAAGTCAAAATTTACATACCAAATAGTTCAGCTCAGGCAAGTGTTTCAGTTGGCGGAAAACGAGTTTAAGCTACAACAGTTAACCGTTGCTGAAGCACGCCCCAGTCCGGTTGTGCCATAAATCCACTAGTTTTTATCTTTTAATTAATAGATATTAGTAATATGAATCAATGATGTGTTCAGGGCAAAGCATATCCTGCGTTACTTATAGTGCCATTTAACCTACAGAGGAATATGACGCGTGAGAAAGTTAATCTGTCTAATTGCGTTCGTTGCAACATGCGGATTCGGATATCAGGCATACCAGCATCATGGACTGGCCTCACTACTGGCTTTCTTAGTCAGCTTCGGGGCTTTTCTAACTGCTGTAGCCAACTTAATAAGTGAGAAGAAGAAGTCATCCTCTATAAGCCAGGTGATTGGGAATAACTCTTCAGGAATACAAGTCGGTGGTAACTTAACCATTAATGAAAAGGACAAAAAATGAGTCTTTTCGATAATAAGTCAGGTCAACATGTCGGAGATGGTTCTACCGCAATCCAAGTAACCGGTGATGCTATCATTGGTAATACTACTACTGAAGTAGTTACTATCTGTGAATTAGTAATTCGAGCACAAATGGCTTCTTTAAAAGAGGATGCTTATAAACTTGTAAACCAACGAGCGACAGAATTTGGTAATCAGATTGCAGCTAAGCTTTCTAGTGATCTTGACGATAAATTAAAAGAGAAATTATCCGACCCTGACATTCAATACTCAATGAACCAAGCTGTAATTCAGGTGGCTCGAAAAGGATTTGATGAAAAATCGGAGTTACTTAAAGAGCTAATCGTTTCGAAAATTCAAACTGAAGAAGAAGAGGATAGCATAGTTATAGATCACGCTCTTGAAGCGACATCTAAATTAACAACAAACGACATTAAATTCCTATCTCTAATATATTACCTCAGAAGCATACATAAGATACGAAACGGTATTAACATAACAGCTCTCGCTGAAAAAAATGAAACTCACTTTGGATTAATTGGCTTCACTGTAGAGCAAAACCATTCAGTCCACAAAGAATACCATGCGAACTATGATGTTGATTACATTAAATTTTTAGATAAAATGGAGTCTTTGAGAAAAATAAACATTGATCTCCTCGGCTTAAAAGGCGTTATCTTTACAGACAAGCACTACATCACAAACTATCAAGACCTACTTGGAAAAAGGACTGGAATCACCGGCTTTGAGAGCGATGAGATGTTCTTTGAAACATTTCCTGCCTTAAAGTTAACTCTAGATGCATTTGGTGTATCAACCATAAATGACTTTAATTCCTATGTTTTAAATCCGATTGGCGACCTGATTGCTCAAAACTTTCTTAGGGCTCGTAACTTCCTTCAATAGAATAAAAATTATTGTTTGTAAACATTAGACAGAAAAGGGTATTTTTTATTAAGGTACCCTTCAAACCCACACTTATTACAAATATGTCTATAAAAAACAATATGATTATTGAGATACATACCATTACGTGATTCAGGGCTGAAAACCATTTTACCCAACTTACATTTATCGCATTCATATTCATTTAAAAAATTTACAACCTTAACTTCTCTGGCTTTTAACTCCATAATTTGTCCTAGTTATTTACGTTCCAACTCAATTTTTCTGATTCCAGTCAGTTGGTTGTTCCCCTTCTCAATGGTGGCCAGCAGCGGCTTAATCCGCAAAACAGCCTGGCAGTACGTCATTGAGCCGGAGGCAGTGGCACTATCATTGGCTGCGTCAGCGTTGCTGGTATCGGGGTGCATTGCGCTGGCACGTAAACGGTTCGCGTATTCGAGCAACCCACCAGCAACATCAGCAAGAACAAGCAGATCACAGGTTTTTTCACGGCGGAGTATCTCCCGGTATTCGATAACAGTGTTATCAGTGCTGCCCGGTACCTTTGTTGGACTTCGGAGCGTCGAAATCATCGGTTGCCTGGGCGATGTGGTAAAGCTCATGCTCTACCAGCGCGCAGAATTCTAGGTCACTGCATTGTGAGCAGTAGTCAGCTGCCAGTGTGATGATGTACTTCGGGACGCGCCCGAACCATTCATGCATCTGCTGTTCCATTCTGGCTTTCTGCCAACCACCGGCGCGGAGCATTACCTGTTCGGCCTGGCCGAGGACGTAGCGCCCTTTCTTCGCGAATGAGTCAGACGCCCACATAAAGCAGAGGTCAGCATCAAGCAGGTGTTCGTGGTCAGGGTTATGGATGCTGCCTGTATCGCTCAGGATTTGGTGGTTTATCCACTCATGCACTTCGTTTGCAGGAATCAGCCTGGTGTATGGCTGCCAGTTGTCGGAGTCGATGAAGTTAACTGGCGGGTATGGCCGATAATCCATTTTCAATCTCCTTACTCGGGACTGAGACACCATTTTTTGGAGTTATTTTTAAATAAAGATGGTGAGAATATGACCGATAACAAAAAATATTTGCATAATAAGGAGCAACTATGAGCATCGCAATACTCTTAAGAAATCAGCAAGTGCCTAACGTCTTTCGGAATTTACTACTCAGCACAGTGCAACTCCCTGATATAAAAGAGGTAATCATATGCAGCGGCTTCTTTCAAGATAACTTTAAATCGGCTTATTGCGCCTCGACAGAAGGTAACCTTGCACAAAAGCTTGCCACTTCAAATGCAGAAGTAATCACTGTTGGGATACATAATCCTCAATGGAGATTCTCTTTTGATGACTTCAATAATTCGCTGACTTCTGCAGGCGTAAATCTGACTGTGAGAAAAGTTAAGGGCTATAAATGGCATGCAAAAGTATTTATAGCAAGTACTAAAAACGGCCCCGTATTCTCCTTGATCGGCAGCAGCAACATGACGAGAAATGCATTTTCAACATCGAAACCATTTAACTATGAAGCTGACGTTGCATTATGGATTCCACAAGCGAAAGGAGTTAGTTCTGCTGTTAACAACGTCCTGTTAGAATCCTCTCCTTCAGATGTAATTCGCACTTCATATAGCCCCAACAAAAATGGCGGATTGACAATAAGAGATAGGCTAATACAGTTACGTGAAGACATTTTAAACACAACTGAGTAATCGAAATCCTATCCCATCTCCGTTAAACCAAGCGGAGATGGCTTTTCTTAGATCAGTTCATGCATTTCTATTTGTATCAAAGATCTCAACGTTCAACTGCTCCATTCGTTTTTATACAGAGACCTCTTCAGCTACTGGCGTGAACTGCACGCGCTTCACATCGTCAGGAGCGAAATACAGCCACTCGCCCATCTCAGTCGCCAGCGGTACAAAGCCGTTAACCAGCTCAGGCTGACGTCGTGACATCTTGCCAGTAAAGGTTTCGCCTGTTTGGGTGGTTAGCGTGATTTGATAGATGTCGGACATTGAGGGCCTCTTTATCCGTTTTTTTGGATGCAGACATAAAAAAAGCCACCCGAAGGTGACCTTTGAGATGGTACCACGCCCCAATTTAGGCGAGAAATTTATTAGCCGTTAGGCAAATAGGTACGAACATCGCTCGTGTCGATGCGTGAAACAACAGTTCCATCTTTGTAGAACACAACCTGACCGCCTTCTTCTTTTGCCTCATCGGCATCAATGGTGAAAAAAGCCTCACCGGAATTCTCAAGATAAACAATGTAGCTCATGGCTAACCCCTGATAATGAGCACGAGAATGTGCAATATTTTAATTGGGATTAATCTCATCGCTTTCAATGCCCTATCTTCATTTTTATTTCATGCACTGTTCTTTGATGTACTCCTGCAGATAGCTGATCTGCTTCGTCACTGTGACGATTCGCTCTCTAAGGGTGAAATAATCCCGTTCAGCGGAGTCAGTAAGTCGGGGGCCGGTAGCATCGCCCAGGCCGCCGGTGTTGGTCGTTCCGTTCGCGGGACATCTGGCGTTGACGTGCAGCCCGCACTTGCCAGTGCGAACACAACGCTGCAGATCATCAAGCTGCTTTTTCGCATCAACTAGTTCCTTCGTGTATTTCTCATCGAGCGCAGCTACGTCACGCTGCCGCGTCTGCATGTCGGTGATGGTGTCATTAGCCAGTGTCAGCGCACTGGTCGCTTTATCACGCTGCTCTTTGTAGGTGATGGCGTTGTCGCGGTAGTGGTTCACGAGGAGCGCCAGCACGCCGATTAACGCCACCACAAGCAGTTGAGGCCAGTAACGCCTTACCAGTGCGCCAATCACGACAGGAACAGAGCGCGCTCTGCCTCACGCCGACGGGTCAGCCCATTCAGGACTTTGCCGCCAGCTTTATTCCAGCGCAGGAACTCTTCAGCAGCACAAGCGTAATTACCGGCGTTGAGTTTCCGAAGCAGTGTCGAAGTCGACAATGAGCGAGAGCCGAGGTTATACGTGAACGACACCAGGGCATCGAACTGGCCCTGAGTAAGTTCCACTTTAACCAGGCGAGAAACATCACTTTCATAGCTTAACAGGCCGGTCTTCAGCAGGCGTTCTGCCGTCTCCTGCTTAATGGTCATTCCGGCGCGGATTGGTTTCCCATCTACAGGCTGAGTCCAGCCATAGCCGATCGTCCAGACGCCAACGCTGTCCTGGTAGGCGGTGAGTTTGCAGCCTTCGAACTCTTTGATCAGGGAGATACCCTTATCACTGGTTTGCATCACCGCCTCCAAAGCGAGAGTTAAACACTCTGCCAGCCATAACCTTAACCTGTTCTACGCCAACAAACCCGAGCGCGCCGCCGATAGCAATTGACAGAGACTGCGGAAGGTTAAAGTAATCGAGAGCTGATACAGCTGTTAGAGTTAGCGCTCCGCAAATGGAGCCCTCCAGAATCATTTTTTTCCAGCCGCCACCGCCGTAGGCGATCCTCATGGCAGCCATGACTACCGATAGCAATACGGCACCCATCGGCGTTTCACCGCGCCACCAGCTGTGGAGCAGTTCGATAACCTCCGTCCAGGAGTGGGGATCGTTATGCATTTTCATCGTCTCTCACCTCGCTGTGTGCGGGTGCTGTGCGGAGAAATAAAAAAAGCCCGCTCTTATGAAGCGGGCCAATGAGTTGACTATTTGTATGGTAGGTGTGTGTTGATCTTGCATCCCGGGTGACGCTGTATCGGCTGATTCACACAAGGTTCAGGAGAACCACCGGGCATTCAGGAACTTCCCACAACTCAAAGCGTAGCAGCTGTAAACAAAGCCATAAAAAAAAGCCTGCTGTTTACGGCAGGCTCTCAAGGAATTAAAGCATCGTTGTTATTTGTGTTTTGGTGCCGGGTGCCTCCCGGTGACTCTGCCCCTGGCCAGCAAAGCCGCGCGCATACCTGCTGATAGCAGTCGACTGGAACGCCCTTTCGCTTAGAAAGGATTCACCACAGAAATAATTTACGCTCCATTCATTCCTGTGGTCAATAACTTATCTTTGAACAAAAAAAAGCCTACTCACAGAGCAGGCAATCAGAGACTAACAGCATGCACGCCGTTAGTTAAAAGCACTAAGTACAAGCACTTCCATATCCATTCCACCGGATGCTAAAAAGATTAGTTGAAAAGGTAAGAAGTACAATAAATTCAGTAGAATATATCTTATTTGATGGCTGGCGGGGAAAGAGGCCCCTGTAAAACTTCTGCTTCGCCATTGTTGCAGATGTCATCGCCCTGCGTCAGATGCCAGACCCCTGTTATGGATTGGCCTGTTTCCAGGTCTTCAGTTACACCGTGGGTGTAGTAAGCGACCTGTCTGATGCCGTTGTGCTGTATCCAATAAAAACCCTCTTCCATATCCCCTCCCGAAAGTTGATGAGGAAATTATAAGAGGCTACAGATTTGATGGTTTTAGAAATTCTTAAATCTTTATTAAGCAAAAAGCCCCGAGGTGTTATCCGCAGGGCTTTAAACGAAGGCAGTAATCCATCGTTAGAGAGAAATTAACACAGATTCGGGAAAAGTAAATAGCTTACAATAAAATTGTGCACAATTATTTATGTCGCTATCGAGTTATTGCTCTCAGCTGTGATTCGGCCCACGCTTCTTCCATGTCGAATTTGGTGATCAACTGGTCGTAGAACGGTTTCACTGACTTTTTCCAGTTATCCAGAGATATGGCATCTGTTATCTGGCAAACAGCTGCGTATGCTTCGGTCGATGGAATGCGTTCATACCCGCGACCACCGCAGCGCTTACAGTCAGCCTGAACCGGTACACCCTGCTTCTCAGTGAGCTCCTTATTCACCGCTTTCCCGCGCCCGTGGCAGTCATTGCAGGCGCAGCTGATTACCTTCTTCCCCTTACAGGCTGAGCACAGTATCCGAGCCACCTCTTTCACCTGCCGCTTGACCTCGAAATCGCCCGGCGATTGCTTAAGGTCTTTTGCCCACTGCGGGAGCTTCATGGTGTAGTGCGATTTCATTGTGAACACATCAGCCTCAATGAACCCCTCACCATCGCAACAATCACACTTTTTCGTGCTGGCGGCGCTGCGCGAGTAATCTTGAAAAGCGAAGGCAGCCAGCTGGCGCATCACCAACGGTTTAACCGCGGTATCCAGTTTGCGGAGCGCTGCCACCTTATCGCATTTGGTCAGGGCGTATTCAGCCAGAAGTTCGATCGCCCTCTCCCGGTCATTCTGGCTGATGCCCATCTTTCCGAGGAACGCGCTGTACCCCATTGCAGCTCGCTCCTGTGTCATACCCATTGCAGCCATGATATCAGTACCGGTTAATGAGTCTGACGCAGTAGCGCGCGGAGAGTCGCTAATCAGCGTGGATTTAGCGAAGTGGTATTTCACTGTGTTTTCAAGATTCATGCTGCTGCCCTCTCTGGCTGTTTGGTCTGCTTGTTCTGCCCGTGTTTTGCAATCGGCGGCATATTTGCGCGCTTAACGCTTTCTGACTGGTAATGCTCAATTTGTTCTCTGTTCACTTCGCGCAATCCCCGATGATGATTTGCCCTTTTTCACCCCAAACTTTTGTGACTCGTCCATCCCAGACGCGGCTGTCGTCTTCGAAGATGGCATCGAGTAACGCCTTTTCCAGGTTGTCTTTGTCCGGTTTATTTTGATGAGCCTGCCCGTTCAGTTGTGCGCGCTTCTTCTGGCTCCAGCTCTTTGGCATGGGAATAACAAAAGTGACGTGATAACCGGATTCCGGCAGGCTGATCCCAAGCAACCGGACCTGCTCTTTAAATGCCCAGTACGCTGCTGTAGCTGGGCGCTTATGCCACCGATCTCGCTGGGTCATTCGGGGTTTGCCAATCGGCTTAATTTCGAAAATTTTCATGCGGGAACCACCAGCCCACGACGGGCAACTTCGATCACTGTAAGCACAATCGCGCGCTCCATTAACTGCCGGCGTTCTTCCCTGTTCAGCTTATTACCGTTATCAATGTTGTCATGACAGCAAACACAGAGCGCAGCTGTCGCACAATCATCCGTTTTTAACCCCATACCTTTCCCTTCGTTTCGGTGTGCCACCTGAGTACCCCATGCCCCACAAAGAACACAACGCTCGATCTGCCCAACAGCAGCGAGCCATTTTTTGTTGCGATAAATAGCCACGCTCACCCCCACATCCGGTTTTGCCAGCGGCGATCGGCGCGCGGCGGATGGTTACTTTCCGGCAGCCGGGCACTAACCGTCCATGTGATGAAATCGTTGTTAAGGCTGCGCTCGACGGGAACTCCGCGGCGCCGGTATTGAGCCATTAGCTCATCGGCCTGCTGTGTGGTGCACTCTGGGTACTGGAACCAAGTTTCTTTCATCGCCGTCACCCTGCGAAGTTCATCAGTTGCGCGGCTGCGTTTTCTACTTCACGCTGATCTCTGAATGCCCTGGACAAAATCCAGCGCCATAGGACATCAAGCGCCGCTTTGTAGAGTTGCTGGAACTCGGTTTCGTCCATATTGGCGAAAGCAATACTGCGGGGGTGTTTGCGAAGAGTATCGTCCGGCAGCTGGATGGCATCGTAATGACCGGATTCAACTGTCACCCATGCGCGGTAGGCATCGAAGGATTTACAGGCGCTTACACTGCCAGTCCGCTTATCGGCGATGCGATCGAGGTATTGCTCAGCAGCATCCAGCAGCGCACCTTCGTTCCCGCCGTATGAAGCGAGGAATTTGGCGTAGCCAGTAACCAGCTTGCGTTCGTTGGAAGAGATAGCGCCGCCGGTTGGTTCCCAGTATTCGAAACCGAGATTCAGCAGTGCGAAGAAACGGCGGTGAAATGCCGGGTTACGGACCTGTTTGAAGTCGGCCACCAGTACGGCGCCGAGCTTGATTTTTGATTGCAGTAATTCACTGGTCTCCGGCGTGGCGGGGATCAGGATTCCTGATGATTGCTTGATGAGTTGTAACTGCGCCATGGTGTTCTCCGTGGCGCATCAGGTTAACGGGTGTTCAGTCCGTTGAAATTATGATATCAGAGGGTTGCGTTATACGGTAGCCAAGGCGACGAAGAAATCTGGTTCCTGAAGACAAATTAAAAATACCTTCATCCTCCATTAACGGACGGCATGACACCATTCCATTTTGACAGTAAACGAGGTATCGGCGCTCAAGAGGCATAGATCCCATAAGCCTCCCGTCCGAGCGCCGAATAATATCGTACCAGTCTGCTTGTTCCTGACTTTCGTTCACACACATACCCCTTCTTCGCTATCCACAAATACACTCTTCCGGCGGGGAGAAGTCCCCTTGGCACAACCAAAATATCAAATGCCGCAATTTTCCTAATAGGTTCGCCGGAAGAAAAAATCAGTTTTTTACTGTAGCGTCTAAACCATACAACAAAATACTGTATGCATAAACAGCATTTATTCAATTTGGTTAAGTATGCTGGTGCTGACCGGTCACAGGCAACAACGCGCATCATATTGATTTGGTTGTATTTTATTGCCATTTTAACGCGTAAGCTAACGCTTTATTTCTATCTGCCATTGCCTAACTGCCTGGTGGGTTCGCAAATACCAGGGCTGGCAATTACCTGCGTATTGAGAGCCCCAGAACCCCAACGAATTATATTTTTCCCTACTGACACTACCTGTCATGTTGCTATTTCTGTTTTATTGCCCGTTTTATAATCGCTTTAATAGTTCGATTTTTACATATCGAACGTTTTCCCCGATCATGCTCAGGTGTGTATTACCCGATTAACCGAGCGACGATTAAAAGGCCTCTGGAGAGGCCATTGATTGCTATAAGGTACTGTCGGGATTGAGGTTGCAATAACCAAAATTCTGTTAGATGTCCCCATAAATCTCATCAGGTACAGGCTTAACGCCTGAGGTCTCAATCAGGGAGTTAATTCTTGACGCAGGAATTACCTCACCTTCTTCCAGAGCTATCGCAACAGCATACCTGTTACCGAGATGATGTATGACTTTGACATCGAACGTTTGCACTGGATATTGCCGGGAAGAAGTATTTGCTGGAGCAAATGTCAGAGCGGGCGCGAGAATGTCTCCACTGTTACATTCTTCCTGTTTTATCTCTCCATCCCGTCCGTAACCAATCATCAGATAATCAACATTCATTCTAACTCTCCTATAAAATGAAGATAGTTATTAACCCGTAGTAATTTCGAGCCATGTCGGAAGTATATCAAGCAACGTCTTCTGGTACCCCACACAACTCTGGCAAGTTAGCCCTCATTAGAGCCTCAGCAAAAGGTGATGGCACTTCATTAACGCAACTTTCCGCCAGAAAGAAAAAACCGCATATATCGGGTTGAATTGGTGGGATTTTTTAAGTTTAGAAATCTTGGCCCTGACAGAAATGGGGTGATATAACCTAACGACTATGGCTTGGGGTTTCCCTTCCTCCATCGCAGCCAGAAACCGTATTCTTGCCTGATATTACTCTCGCTGGTGAGCTTACCGAACTTCGTTGACGGCGGGTTAGCAATGATGCTTTCCAGCGATTCTCCGCCATCAAGACGTGCATAAATTTTATAATCAGCTGCTTTCGGATTCTTTGGCTCTGCAATTCCCTCACTCATTATCTACCCCATGTCATAAAAGTAATTTGGCATTGAAGTGGCTCTCTTTTGTCGTGGAAGCCCCTATGTGTTCAAAGATTGTAAGTTAACTTAGCTGCAATCTCTTTTAGTTGGCACATTCCGGGGGATCAGCCCTCACTAACGCCTCTGCGAAGGATGACGATACTGCGCTGCCACAACGGGCTGAGACAAAAAACCCGCCGGAGCGGGTTTAGGTAATGGTCAAAACTCTATCGTTTGAGCTGGCCTTGAGTTTAAGATCCAACATTCCTGATGCACATGATGTAGAGCAAGTTGGCCTAAATAAATATCTTCTTTTGCCTTACAATCCACTTCATCATCTAAATCATCATCGGCTTCGGCTTCGGCTTCAGGTGCGGCTTCAGGTGCGGCTTCAGGTGCGGCTTCGGCTTCAGGTGCGGCTTCGGCTTCAGGTGCGGCCTGTGCTTGAGCTTCCAATTTTTCCTTAAGTAAATCCCTAGCTTTTACATAGTCTTGAAGCAAATCCATGACATTAACAAATCCCTTTGTTTTCGACTGCTTATTCGCTTCATTTGAACATACTCCAGCATATTTGTATGAATCCATGATTGTATTAACTCCGTCTCCATCAATATCTCGAGGCGAAGACATCCATTTAAATACATACAAAAGAAATACGTTGGCAACCCAAGGAATTTTAAGACCAGGAGGAAGAAAATCTTCTGCTGTAGTAGAACTTAAACTTTGGTTAAGATTAGTCGCACCAACTATAATTATATCCACAACCTCATCGCGGGATTTCCCAGCATTGACGTAGTTAAATGTACCAGCGTAACATTGACCTAAATAAATTATAGCATTTTTAAGATTTGGAGTGTTTTTTAATGAAGTAATTAATTTATTAGGAGAAATATTAGAGATACCATCAAGGCCAAATGGGCTTCCGTGGCCTGTAACGAACATAACTATGTTCTCGTACGTATTTTCTTCTATATCAGAAAAAAAATCCTGTGTGGTTTTTGACACATAAGGAGTAGTTGATGCGAAACTAAAAAAGGAATCATAATTTAAAGAAGGACTATCTATATAAACGAATATATCTTGCGGTGAGATACCAGCTCGTTCCAGACAGAAAACCCCATAAACCAAATCGAAAATATGCCGCGTATCCACCTCGGCACTTGAACATGGCAGAAACATGACCCATTTTGTTCGCTCTGACCTTAAGCTCATTTTATTTCCAATAAAAACTTAGTTAAAAAGGAAAAACCGCATTACTTAAAGATTCGGGTTTTGGTAGATCTGAAAAATAAAACAGCTCACTCATTTCTAAATTAGCTTTTAATGGAGTGGATGTTAAGACCTTTCCTCTTTCATTTAGAGCATAGATTTCTTTACCTGTTTTTAAGAAAAAACAGATGCCCAGTGCATCTGCAGAGGAAGATTTAAAGAGCATCCATTGCCCGAGATTCACACACTCTTTCACTGAATCAGAGGTATCGGGCAGTGCTGAAGACTGTAACCCTGTGAATTTCATAATAAATCCTTAAGTTGGTGGCGTAATTACTTGACATTAATAATTTTAGTAGACGCAGTATCACAAATCCACTTGATCTAAGCTACTAAATTTTGTTGAAAAGTTTGTCTGATAGCACACTTTAGGATTCTAACTTTCAAACCAAAGGATAGAAAACTCCCAGACGCCATTACAGCATTAACAACGTAAAAACAAAGGCGAGCAATCAGACTACTTCTATAAGTATCGGCAAAAAAAACAAAATCTTCAGTTTTCTGTGGCTGTCCAGTCATCACCAGTTATGGTGCAAATGCCCTGAAATAGAAGCAATAAAAAACCCGCCTAAGCGGATTCATAGTTTTGGAAGAATTCCGCCGAACGTCGGATCATGCTGCATCTGTTGCGCCCAGGCCACGCGGCGTTGAGCGTCTTCTCTGCGCAGGCGTTCGAGCTCTTTTCGTTCTTCGCTGTTCAGGGGATCGGCTTTACCCTGGCGCACGGCGGCGCGGCAGGCTTCATCAACCATAGTTTCTACGTTTTCGAGAAGTACGTAATTATTGCTGGCCGCTAATCCATTCTTTTCGGCGAGGTAATGCGCGCGGGTCAGCGACTATGTAGCGCAAACGCTCAAGCACTTCCGGCACAGGCTGGGCTATGAATAAGCGCTCAATCACGCAGTTCTCAAGTTCGAAGGCGTCTGGCTGGCGATGATCTGTATAATCCCAGCGTTCACTGCCTATCGCAGAAGGTGGTTTTAATTTAGACCTGAACGCCATAGGCTCCGCTTCGAGCGATGCCAGCGCGATTTCGGCTAGGCGCTTTACAACTTCCGACGGCGGGGCGTGGTCGTTTAGAAAATCCCATCTCGCCACAACCTTGCCGTTTATGAGGTCGGATTTCCGGACTTCCTCCAGCGCCTCGTTCAGGTCGTCCACTGCTGCAATGATTGCGATTAACTTCTCTGTGGTAAATTCTCTGGTAATTGTGCTCATGGGTTAGTCCTCAACCTTGTTGCCGCACATTGGGCAATGGTTAAATTTATTGGCATAACCGGGGTGAGGAATCGCGTAACGACGTGTGCGCTCATTCCAGTCAGCAATTTTCTTTTCAAACAGGGCCGCACTTTGTTCCCAGTCGCCCTAATAAATCTTCGTCGCTCCGATCATCCCAGTTACACAGCGGAGGCATTTGTCAGCCATGCTCACTCTCCTTTACCGGCTGCGGCGCGCAAGTTTCGCTCTGCGATTAAGGCTGTATCAGTCGGGTCTGTAGTTTCAACAACGCCAGGTTTCAGTCTGCTCAAATCAGACCCTGTCAGGTTGAAAATTGCGTAAGCGATATCACTGGCGGCCTGACGCATAATCTCCCTCTGGCCAGCAATCTGCTTCTCTGCGGCTTCCAGCTCAACCAGCAGCGCCAGCACGGTGTCTGGGTTGGCTGCGGCGATGAATTCAGCGTTACGCTTAGCCGTTTCATCCCATGCCATGTGGTAATCATGATCCCATTCAGTGTGGATGCACGCAGCGGTTGAATTGGTCATGTCGAGCAATGACTCATGTCCAACGTAGAACGCGTATGAGTGGTAGCCAGATACCCTATCTTCGCCCTCGCCATATTCTCCGTCAGTCTCTACAACATCAGACCACCACTCACCCTGAGTTGCCTTCTCCGCCGCTTCACGCAGCGCCTGTTTGTCGAAGTGCTCATTGGGCTGCCTCCCATGGGTATTGATAATCGCCATTTGCAAAGACCATATTGATACGGTGAGGAACCTGCATCGCTATATCAGGGTGCATATCCTTAAACCGAACGCAGTGGAGTTTATGCAGCCACTCATAAGCTTCAGCTGACCTTCCCCATAACGTCATACCTACAAGCTGGATGATTTCGTTTATCGGGCAAATATCCACCCGGTAGTAATGCCCGGTCATGTGCTCTTGCATTTCCCTTGCAGCCTTCATGAAAAGAGTGGCTTGCATGGGATCTGAGAGGTCAATGTAAGGGAATACGATCATGTCGAAGAGACTCCGCTTTTTCTCGTGCATCCTGTGTACCACTGGGAACTGACAGGAATCTCCAATCCCGAAAAATGATTTCACTGCTTGAATTGCGCTCATGACTGCACTCCTTTGCGAAGTTCCTGCGCCAACCACTCAAGCGCCATTACTGGAACGCCAATGTGACCTGTGCCTTCGAATTTGTTAAGCAGGTGTTCGATAGCAGCATCCACACCTTGCGCCAGCGCTTCAGCCAGAAAAGCGTCTGTCGATGGGGTTTCTGGGTTCCAGTTGTTTTCTTCAAACCAAGAATCGAGTGGCTCAAGCGCGCCATTCAGATGCCAGCCGGAAACTTGAAATCCATTACCGTATAGCTCATTTCTGATTTCAGAAACAACCGCCTTCAGCGCCGCATTCTCCGCAGCCAGGGCATCACACTGTTTCCCTTTCTCCCTTAGCGCTGCCGTTGTGCAGTCCAACCGTTCAGCCAGGCGCGTGAACATCTTCGCAATGTCGATGATTGGCGTGTTGCTGCTCAGCGTGCGCGCGAACTCATGCCCAACTACGATCAGCTCTTTGTTGTTCAGTGAATCGGTCATTCTGCTGCTCCCCGGTGCGTGAAACGTTCCATGTCAAAGTCGATAACTGCGCGCTGGTCGCGGAAAATGCCGCAACGGCCATGCCGGATAAGTTCACCCTGTTTGATGGCTACCCGGATGTACTTCTCGGCGGTAGAGCGATGTAGGCCAAACATTTCCACGATATCTTTGGTCGTTGCGCGGCCATGTTTTTTCACCATCTCGATAATCCAGGCGATGAACAAGCTGCGTTCCTGGTTGGTCTTAGGCCTTGCCATTATCAACCTCCGCAGTTACCAGCTGTTGCACGAGATGTTTATGACGGCCAACTACGCGCACGGCATCACGCAATCTCTCCAGGTTCGCCAGCTTGCTCTTAGCGCGGCGGATTTCGCGGGAGATAACACGGACTGTTGGAACAGACTGGGCGGTTACGCACCTTTCAGTGAAAGACGGGATCTCACTGACAATCTTCGCGATATCCTTAGGCTGAATTGGCTCCGCCACTTCAGGTGCTGCGATTACTAATGGTGTGGCTGGACCTTCTGATGCTTCAGCAATTTCCGTAGTTACCGGCAGCGACCAGGTAACGCCCTTGCCCTGCCCGTTCTTCACCACCATGCCCTGGCGTTCTAGCGCGCGCATTACTGAGGTCATACCGCGACCGTTGCGGTTCACCTCTTTTGCCAGTGAAGCAGTATCCATGGCGCCATTCTTCGCCAGGAGGCTACGAATCACAGCCGGGTCAACAGGCTCTCGCGCTTCACCATGCAGAACAGGATTTTCCGGTGGCACGGTAGCTACACGCTTCGCATCAGTTACGGACCCAAGGAACCAGCCGCCATCAGCAAAATCACACAACCCCTGATCGCGCTGTTCGCGCAACATGTTCAACGCTTCAACAGGCTCGATATCCAGACGTGCGGCCACTTCGCGGTAAGTTGCCCGGCCCATTTTCTCCAGCGCTTGAATTACGGTTTCCATGAGTTCTCCTGTTAAATCAGACCAGAGTCTTTGCGTTGTTTGTATTTAGCCATCAGCATTTCTGCTGGTGTGGGGCCACTCGCTTTTAACGGCGCCGCAATCGCGCGGCGGATTGGGGGAACTGGCTTGCCGGATATGACGCGTCTTTCCCACTTATCCAGCACATCAATGGCTTCACGCTCGAGCTCCTGGCGGCTCAGTTGGCCTTCAGTGCTCCGGTGACGAAGTTCGATGCAAATGTGATACAGAACCGGCTTCGCCCATGGGTATTGCTCGCTGGACGGGTAGCGGAAAACAAGCTTCTGCCATTTCCAGTACTCAGTCATGACGTCAGACACGGTGATACCGAGCACACAGCGTCCTTCGCGACACCAGGCGACAAATTGGCCAGGGGAAGGCAGAAACGGTCTTTCCTGACGGCGCGCAACCCGCAGCCCAGCGTTGACCTGTTCCATGGTTGTAACCCCGTTTTCGTAGAATGCCAGGGCCCACTGGCGGCGTAGTTCGTTGAACTCGGCCTGATCGTTGAAGCTATGCAAGCTGGCTGGAAATGCGGCGCGAAGAGCACTGAACAGGGTGTTGAAAATTTCTGCTGTCTGCTCTGCCTGAGCAGCTTTAAGCTCTGGCAACCCGTTCGCTACGCGACCGAAGTTTTCCCGGTCAAAATTGATCATTTGCTCAGAAAGACTTTCCATCGAACACCCCGTTGATCCAGTCTGTGTTGTTGAAGTCGACTTTGCCCTTCACTCCTGTCGCTGCGGCATTTTCGTCACTACGCTTGCGCTTGGTCGCCAGTTGGTCCCACTGTTTTCGCAGGCTTGAGGGACTCAGGATGTTGTCTTTCCAGAAATCATTCCTGTTAGCCCACTTGAACAGGTCGCAAATCTCAAAATGGGTACGGTTGTCCTGGAGGCGCATCAGGCGGATAGTGTTAGCCCATTCAACCCATTTGGGTTCGTTGAGACTTGCATTGACCGTCAGACGCATGGCGTGAATCCAGCGAGCGGCTTTGAGATCGTCAGCAGTACCCCATGACTTACCTGCCGGGGTGAAGATTCCATCAGCAGCTTCTGGGTGACGAATGAGGAATTTTTGAGTCGCCTCGTTTCGGGATTCTTCAGAATTCCGAGACGAAGAGATCTTATTATTTATATTGTTGTTATTACCTTCTTGTTCATGATGCGCGGGGAAATGCGCGGCCTTATGAGCGGGAGAATGCGCGGCATCACCTCCGAAAGCCCCGCCATTACTGGCTTCGTCATGCGCGGCGCTATGCTCGGGGTAATGCGCGGCCAAATGCGCGGGCAAATCGTCCATTTTTTGAGCATAAAGCATGTAATTTGTGATGGTTATCACAGTGCCTTTTCTCTTCTCTCCGGCAGTCGAAATCATCCCCTCTTTCTCGAAAATAGCCAGCATCCGATCCACCGCGTGGCGACTTGTTGGCTCCCCTGCCCGGTCACATAATTTCAGGCCAAGATCGGCTGAGGTGGTCACCAGTTGTCCCGGTTGCAGAGGCCACTGATGGCCTTTAAAGTTCGCCGTATAAGGCTGACGGGCAGCGCCCAACAGAAGGTTTTCCCACAATGTGCGCAGGAAGACATCTTTCGCCCAGGGCTTCTTCAATACACTCCGGTACAACGGGATGAATCCGGTCTTCTGGTTCTCCATCCGGTTGCTCCTGACGGCACTACGTGCCGAGAAATCAGCGTAAGCGACATTCGACATAGCTATGCCCCTTTCACCTGGTGTTTTGTACATGTATTTGTCATAATGAACTCGCAATTACCTTTCCGTTTTTGCACCTGAAAGTCGGTTCTGTTCGCGCAGACCGGCTTTCGCCTTTTCTGAAGTCTTCACATTGCCCCCAGCATCGTTGTAACCATGGCCATCAATGGCGCCACAGAGTCCGGTCCGTCCAGGTAGAAACTGGCAACTATTTTTTCGCTGATTTCCTTCAGTCGCACCTGCTTCGGTGCATTCAGAACGACAGCCTGAAGTGCTTCTGCATCCTCTTTCACCGACCGGGCAATGCGGACCGTAATATCGTCATGCTTAATCAGTCGATCCCGGTACGCCAAAGGCAATGCAGCCATAATTGCCGGCGCCAACTGCTTAACGTTGTCCCGGTAAACTGCTGAGTCCTCTTTGTTATCCAGCCAGCGAAACAGCTTCACGTTCCAGACTTCAGGTTGGCCGGTAAAGTCAACGCCTTTCAGATGCAACTCTTCAGCCGACTCCTGGATTTGCAGAGCAGCAACCAAACGCCCCTCTGCCGCAGCCCATGCGCGAACAGCCGAACAGATTGCGTGGTGATCGACGGGTTGCTTTGCCTTAGGTTCCTGATGACAGTTGAATATCAGGCGTTCTGTGGGTGCTCTGTTACTCTGTTGAAAAGAAAGTGTTTGCATGGTTAAGGCTCCTGTTTAGGTAAACCATCACTGGGGTTTGGGTAGAGATCAGGACGCAGTTCATGGGGTGTTACACCTGTAGCCTCAAATACTGGCAACACTCGCTCGGCGGGAATGCCTTTGCGGCGCCACAGCGAAACAGCCATTTTTGAAACACCGATCAAAGTACCAAGCGCACTGGCGGAACCTGATCGGAGAATTGCATTTTCAATACCAGTCATAGGACCTCCTTAAGTGAGTGAAGTAAAGCACCAATTTACCAATGAGTCAATAAACGCCTGCCTATCTACTGGTAAAGCTATTGTTTACAATCCATGCATGAATAAAAAAGATCCTAACCAGAGCCTTATTTCCAGGCTGACTGAACTGAACAGTAAAGGCTTCTCAAAAACAGAGATGGCCAAGGTTGCTAATGTCAGTAAGCAGGCGGTAACCGGGTGGTTTAGAACAGGTAAAATCAGCAAAGAATCAGCATTGGCTGTTGCTGACGCTGCTGGCGTATCAGTGCCATGGTTACTCGGTGAGGATGTTGGAGAGAAAGATGGACTCAAGCCTGACGAACAGCGCCTACTGGAGCTCTATCGCCAACTCCCGGAAGAAGAGCAGCAAAACATGCTTCGCATCTTCGCGCTCCGCCTGAAGGAGCTGGATGAGTTGTATGAAAAATACATGAGCAGACGAATCAAGGGCGACTCTGAGTAGTAAGCATCTGATGCAAACGACGAGGGACACGATTGAAAACTGGTCTATTTTTAATTTCTATCGCCGTTCTTTGTTTCACCTTCCTTTTCATCTGGATCGTACTCATTGGTCCTGTGAATGGGCAGGATAAAACGTACTTTAATGACTCAACAACTTTTGCGGTCATTGCTATGGCAGTGCTTTTTATAGCGTTCGTAGTGGTTACAGTGATGGTGTTGATGTGAAAGTTAGATCGTTCGCCAGTTGCCGTGAGATGAGCAACTGAACATTATCAGCATCTGCGCGCTTCGCCTGAAGGAGCTGGATGAGTTGTTTGAGAAGTACATGAAGGGGCACATTCGATCGCAGGGTGAATAAAATGTCTAAAGTAGAGCAGGCCAAAATTGCTTTTGTTTATTCAGGGCTTATAGCTCCAGGAATAAAAGTTGGGGACCCTACTCCAGGTATTGCAATATCATGCAACGATTTTCCATCAGAGCAACTTTTATCTGTTAATTTTGGCGTCATTGACTTTAACGGTGTTGATAATTATTCATTAGAAATCGAAATTTTCTACGATGGTGAAACTGTTTCTATTGAGTCGGATCTTAAAGAAATTTTTCAGTACCAACCTCAGTGGGGTAGCAGCGGCGAATATGTAGCTACGATGTCAGTTATTCAATCCTTCATTGCAAAAGGGCCTGGCTATTATACCCTTGAAGCATCTCTTCTTTTTAAGCTGCCTACTCCAAATTCTGAATGGGAAGTCATTGATGTAAAGAAATCTTTCTTTGCAGTCTCTAAGGAATGGAGAAACAAAATCGATGGCTGAGCGTAAGGTTATACCATTACCTAATGCGCATATTGAAGCCGCTAACGATCTGAGCCAAGATAGTAAATATGGCGGAGGTAATGGTGGAGGCGATGATATGCTGCAAAGAGTTAAGGACCTCGAAAAAGACGTCCAGCAGATGAAAACCGACATTGCGGTCATGCGTTCAAATTACGCAACAAAAACTGATGTTAGTGACGCAAAAAATTCGATTATTCTTTGGGTAGTTGGAGCTGTCGTCTTCGCACAGCTTATCCCGGCGATACCTAAAATATTGGAAATCTTCTTCCACAAATAATCCGGCCACCGAGCCGGTTTTTTTATATCCCCTTGCTCACCAGTTTTGCCGCCTTCTCAAACACTTCATCCTGTACGCCATCGCCCTTCTGTCTCCCCAGTCTCACCAGTTCGTCAATGATGCTCTCCCGATTTATGGTTTTTTGAGCTGATACCAAGCCAATCACCGCTGCGCCGATCGCCAATCCAACCAACCCAGTTTGTTCGTCTTTGTTCTTCATCGGTTTACTCCGCTATGCCCTTAGAAAGATTAGCACCGAGAATGTAAATACTAAATGCCTGATCCTTACTCCAATCCCGACCTTAGCGTCGGGATTTTTTTGTCCCCTATCACGCATTTTCATACTCCAAACAACCATGGTAAAGCAATGCTGTACTTTTTAGAACCCCAGCGCTTGACCTATTAGTAAAGTAGTGATTTACTGATATCACCAAGACGCACTACGAACCACCCAGGCATGGAGCCCACGAAGTAGCCGCCGACGGCATATGAATAGTCGGATGAGGTGGAGAGATTAACGCGCATCAGGTGTAAATGTTCCGCTAGCCGGCGATAAGGCAAACGAGGGTGAGAATGATTGATTTCGCACGCAAACCAGGACGGCAGCAAGCCGTTAAATTGAACTTCTTTGAGGTGATTCTTCGCCGCTTGTGCTACCTGCTGGCGCAAAAGGGGAATCCAGATGTGTAACTCAACGAAATGCAGGTACTGCGGTAAACCGGTAAAACCGGAGGAAGTAGTCAAAAGTATCCTTCTCTATCGCAACGGCGCACAGCTGGCACGTAAAGAAAAAGAATACTGCTCTGAACGTTGTGCTTCGTACGATCAGATGGCCCACGAAAGCTAACGTAAAAGCCGCGCAAGGCGGCCTGTACGCCCGGTGACACCGACCAAAGTTCCACCGGATTTTTTACCAAACCAAAACAACACCCAATGGGCGCTATCTCTGGCCCGGGGATCTTACATCCAAAAAAGAGGATCTCACATGGAATTTTTCTATGTAGTTAAGGCTACGCAGAAATCCGGCAAAGAAGATGCCGTAATCTGGTTCACTGCTAAATCTGAAGCCCGCGCGAACTTACAGCTCGATGTAGAGCTGGAAGATGGCGGTATTGAAACTGGCCGTGGCAAGGACTATCAGAAGCCGGTTCGTACCGATTTCCCGGTATATAACGATCTTCCTGATGAAGGCACCGTGGATTATTCATGGTGTAAACGCTACGAACTGGACGAAGACCAACGTACCTGGAAAATTAAACTGCTGGCGGGTGACTGGCAGCAGGATGCAACCGCACAGCCTGATGTTGCGACGGGTAAAGACAGCAGCATCGAGGAAGAAAAACAGGCATTACTCCGCCCAGTATCGCGCCTGCGCCTCCCGCAACGCCTCATCGCGCACCTGATTAATGACACTGAAGTAAAGGAAATCAGCGAAGAGCAGCACATCCAGATCGGGCAGATGGAAAGCGATGATAGCAACCAGTACGTGCAGAATCTGTTACTGGCAGCATCTAACGTTCCTGATATCAAGGAGCTTTCCGCCCATGTTGAGTGGAACCTTGTTAGTGCAATTAAACAAGTGTTCCAGCGTGACCAGGTTTATACCGTCAGTTCATTCGAAGAGTTTATGACCGAATGGGCCAGCGCGCCTGAACACAGAACCCTCACCACTCACAAATGGCTTTTTGATAAAGAGCCGGAAGTTGTTGTTAAGGGTGAAAGCGCCCCATCCGCAACCGCACCTGTGCTTATTACCGTGGCAACCCTCCCCCTGCGCCAGCGCATTCTTGCCCAGTTTATTTCTGATGAATATGCATATCACATCGATGCAAAACAGAAGAAAACCATCCAGGAACTCGAGCTGGATGTTGATAACAGCTATGTGCAGAACCTGCTGCTAGCTGCTGAGAACGTGGAATTCTTCAAGAATGCTTCTGAGATAGACATCTCACGGATTGTAGCCGCTCTGAAAACCGTCTTCCCGGTTGAAGGGAAACGGACTGAGCTGTCTCTTGTCATGCGGTTCATCCGGATCTGGTTTAACACAGAGCACATCGATCGCGGCATCCTGGTTCGCGAGTGGGCTGCTGGCAATCGCATTAGCAATGTTCAGCGCACAGATTCCGGTACCAATGCAGATGGAGGCTATGTCACTGACCGCGGTGAAGGTGCGCGTCACACCTTGGACACTCTCGATATGGAGATTGCCTGCGCCCTGTTGCCGATGGACTTCAACCACCGCGAAATTCCGGGCAGTATTCACCGGCGTGCCAAAGAGATCGTGGCCAAAAAAGAAGAGCCGTGGAAATCATGGAGCGCCATCCTGCGTAATCAGCCCGGTGTTCTGTCGGTAAACCGCGCAGCCATTTTCAACCTGGTACGCATCGCACCTGAAAACATACACCACACTCCGGCAGCACATCTTGAGTTTGTTAACCAGACGATGACCGCTGAGTTCAATGCTGCTGTCGATCTGGTATCGCTGCCAGCACCAGAAGTATCCCGTGAAGAAACTGACAAGCAGCTGGCTACCGAACGCGGTGAATTCGTCGAAGGTATCAGCGACCCGGCGGATCCAAAGTGGGTTAAAGACGAATTGCAGCCACAGGTTGAAAATCTCGGTGGCGGCATGTTCTCCATTGATGGCCTGATGAACGAAAAACAACCAGAAAACGATGACCGTTCACCGGTTAATGGGGAGACCACCAGCGATGCGCAGAAGGAAGCGGCACCTCCTGAAAAAGGTACATCTGATGAAGCAGTACAACCGAGCAAAGGCACTGATGATGCTAATCCGCAAACAGATTGCGTAGAAACGGTCAGTTTGCAAGAAACCACAAATGACTTTCAGGAATCGAATCCAGATGTGGTGTTCCCTGTAGACTTCGAACCTGGCCGATATGAAGGTCTGCCCAATAATGTTTATCACGCAGCTAACGGGATCAGCTCCACACAGGTGAAGGATGCCCGCGTCAGCCTGATGTTCTATCACGGCCGCCATGTAGCCAGGACTATTCGCCGAGAAAGCAGTGACGCACTGACGTTCGGTAGTCTGGCGCACACGCTTGCCCTCGAACCAGAGAAGCTTCATGAAGAATTCGCGGTATTCCCGGGCATTCCGGCCGAAGCCTTCACCACGACAGACTCACTGAAAGCTTTCATTCGCGAATTTAACTCGGACAAACCGAAGGCTGAACAGCTGAAACTAACTGGCAAGAAAGAAGAGTTACAAGAAGCGATCCGCTCAGTGAAACCAGAGGCCATCTTCGCTGAAGAATTCGAGCAGCAATGGCGCGACAGCGTTGCAGGGAAGACCATTCTTTCCAAAGAACAACTGCAACTAGCCACAGCAATTCAGCAGGCACTCCTCAATCATGAATCAGCCGGGAAACTTCTCCACCACCCTTCCCGCGCCGTAGAAACAAGCTATTTCGGATTTGACGACGAGACAGGCTTAGAAGTTCGCGTGCGTCCTGACCTTGAGGTCGAAGCCAGTGGCGTTCGTATTGCTGTTGACCTTAAAACCATCAGCATGGGCCGGGTTAAACAGGAAGGCCTTCGCGCAAAACTGCACCGCGAAATCATCGATCGTGATTACCACGTAAGCGCTGGTATGTACTGCGACGTTGCTGACTTTGACCAGTTCTTCTGGATCTTCGTTAACAAGGATGAGGGATATCACTGGGTGGCAGTTATTGAGGCGTCGGAAGACCTGTTAGCGCTTGGTCTGCAAGAGTACCAGAAGACGATGCGCGCCTTGGCTCAGGCCTATGACACCGACTGCTGGCCAGCTCCGATCACCGAAGACTACACCGATGAACTGAACGACTTTGACATGCGCCGTCTTGAAGCGCTGCGCCAGGCTTAATGGAGGAAATGACCATGCAAAATACCAACATCATTACGACGGATCAGACTCCAACCACAATTTCTGCCAGCAACGCGGTGTTCAACGTGCAAGCTCTGGGCCAGTTAACCGCATTCGCAGAACTGATGGCGCAGTCACTCGTCACTGTCCCCAAACACCTCGCGGGGAAACCCGCCGACTGTATGGCGATTGTCATGCAGGCTATGCAGTGGGGGATGAATCCGTATGCAGTAGCCCAAAAAACACACCTGGTTAACGGCGTGCTGGGTTATGAAGCGCAGCTTGTGAATGCGGTGATCTCCAGTTCCAGTGCCATCGTTGGCCGGTTCCATTACGAGTACGGCGGTGACTGGGAAAGAATCGCAGGCCAGAAAGAAGGGCGTGACGAGTTAGGTCTCTTTATTCGAGTCGGCGCGGTTCTGCGCGGAGAAGCGGATATCACCTGGGGAGAGAACATCTACCTGGCTGACATCACCACCCGTAACTCGCCATTGTGGAAGACAGCGCCAAAACAACAGATCGCCTATCTCGCAGTTAAGTACTGGGCGCGCCTGTACTGTCCTGAGGTCATTCTTGGCGTATACAGCCCGGACGAAGTTGAACCGCGTACTGAAAAGGAAATTAACCCGGCGCCGAAGCACGTCTCCCTCTCTGACATTTCAGGTGACAACGTAACAACTACACAAAGCGCGCAGGAAGCAGCAACCAACATCGATGTTCTGGCTGACGAATTCCGGGATCGCATTGAGGGTGCCCAAGATGTAGATAACGCCAAAGCGGTACGGGCTGACATTGAGAGCGCCAAAGCAACACTGGGTACCGCCCTGTTCACAGAGCTGAAAAACAAAGCCGTGAAGCGTTATTACTTGGTGGATTCCCGCAACAAAGTGGAGGCCGCGATCAACTCCCTCCCGTCTCCGGATGAACCCGGCGCCGCATCGCGATTTGAGGAAGCTGAGCGCGTACTGGCATCAGCAAAACGTCACCTGGGAGATGAACTGCATGATCAGTTCAGCATCACCCTGGCCGACATGAAACCGGAATACGTGGGCTAATGGAGGCGGGAGGGTTCGCCCTCCCGGTAATGAGATGTTAAGAGAAGAATCTGTTAAGCACCCGGCGATCCGTTACCACGGCGGTAAATTCCGCCTGGCATCATGGATTATCCCTCAGATGCCTGAACACATCTGTTACGTGGAACCGTTCGGTGGCGCAGCTGGCGTACTGCTGCAAAAGCCACGCAGTTACGCGGAAGTTTATAACGATTTGGATGGTGAGGTGGTAAACCTGTTCCGCGTACTGCGCGATGCCGAGATGAACCAGCGTCTAAAGGATGCGTGCGTGCTCACGCCATATTCTCGCGATGAATTTTGCGCAGCAAAGGAAGCAACCGATGAACCTATTGAGCGGGCAAGACGCATGGTCGTTCGAGCCAGCATGGGCTTTGGGTCAGCAGCAGGAATAGGCGGTAATTCCGGCTTCCGTAGCGACAGCAAAAGGAAATATGCGACAGCTTCGCATCTATGGGAGCGTTATCCGGAAAATCTGGCTGCACTATGCCAGCGTCTCCAGGGAGTCATTATCGAAAACAAAGATGCCCTGGCAGTAATGCGCGCCCATGACACTGAAACCACCCTGCATTACATCGATCCACCTTATCTACCGGCGACCCGCGTACAGGGTAATCGTTATTACAGCCACGAAATGACTGTAGAGGGACATGAGCAATTGCTCGCAGTATCCAGAACAATGTCCGGAATGGTGATGATCAGCGGCTACGACACTGATGTGTACAACGACATGCTCGTTGGTTGGACGAAAAAGGAAAAATCATCCCGCATTAGCGCCGGAAGAGGTACCAAGGTCCGCACTGAATGCCTATGGCTCAACCCAGCATCACAACAGGCGGAGCGTGCAGCGTGAAACTGATTAACCGCGGTAGCAAGCAGTCACCGTTAGCGCGCCAGGCCTGCGACATCGCCCTGGCAACCCACCAGCAACGCTATGGCGACTACGGACGAAGCAAGATGAAAGAGACATATACGGTCAGAGTGGAAGGCGTGAAGGTCTGGGTGGAGGTGGTAAACCGTAAAGCCAGTTACGTGGCCACTGCAATGACCGGAATGCGTCGTCTGCGCTCCCTGCCCGGCCAGGCAGGCTGAAACCGAAATATCAACGACTAAAAACCGGCATACATATACTTATGCCGGTTACCTGAGGTGAACGATGGCACAGGTGATTTTTAACGAAGAGTGGGTTGTTGAGGCCAGGCTAACAGAAAGAACGGGCCTTAATGAAGGGCAAATCAAAAACTATCGTCTGAAACTCTGGGTGGAGGGAGTTCACTTCAAACGCCTTACCGCCCAGGGGCAAACAGACAATTCTAAAGGATTGCTCTGGTACAACTTACCCAAGATTAACCAGTTAGTGCAGGAACTCTGATGAATTTTCCAACCGGCGTTGAATTACACAACGGAAAGATACGAATCTCCTTCATTTATCGTGGTATTCGGTGCCGGGAGGTACTTCAGGGTTGGGTTGTCACGAGTGGTAATTTGCGCAAAGCTGGCAACCTTCGCGCAGTCATCGTAAGTGAAATTCAGCTTGGTACTTTCGAATATGCAGAGCGATTCCCTGAGTCAAAGGCTTTAAAAAAATTCTCTTCAACGAAGAAAATCACAGCTTTTGGTGAGCTTTGCGACCTGTTTATGGAGGCCAAGCGATACGAAATCTCCGCAGCAACTTTCGATTCTCTCACGTCAGTTGTAAAAACACTTCGGCGTGTGGTTGGGGATGCCACCTTGATAATCGATATCCAGCACTCTGATTTACTGCGCTATCGCAATGACTTGCTCACGGGCAATGTTGTTCATCCGCTCCATTCTTCGCTCAATAAGTCCGGGAGAGCTGCTTCCACAGTTAACGGGATGATGAGCGCACTGAGCACCATTCTCAAGCTTGCCTATCGCAGTAACTTCATCAAGCATACCCCTTATGAAGGTCTGAGGTGGTTGAAGAAAACCAAAGAGCCACCGGATCCGCTTCTACCTGGCGAATATCTTGCGTTTATATCTTCTCTGACACGGTCACGTTATGCGGTACTGCTCTGGACTATCGCCATTCACACTGGTTTGCGTCACGGAGAACTGGCGGCTCTTGCATGGGAAGACGTTGATCTCCAGAAAGGCGAGATTAATGTCAGGCGAAACCTCACCAATAAAAATATTTTTGTGCTGCCTAAAACGGATGCTGGTATCCGAACCGTCTCCTTGCTCAAGCCAGCGCTTGAGGCTTTACGTGAGCAATTCCGGAGCACCGGCGCTATGGCCAGAAAGCAAATCATCCTGCACCACCGGGAGCCTGGGCGGACTGAACCACTTGGACTGCGCTTTGTATTTGTTCCACCAAAACGCGGTGGAAAAAATAAAGGTCATTACGCGCGAAACTCCCTTGCTTACTCCTGGGAGAATGGGCTGAAAAAAGCTGGTGTCCGCGCTCGTGATCCATACCAGTCGCGCCATACTTATGCTTGCTGGTCACTGTCAGCAGGTGCCAATCCGTCATTCATCGCCAGCCAGATGGGTCATGAAAACGCAAAAATGGTTTATGAGGTTTACGGGAAGTGGATTGGAGAAATGAGTAAAAATCAGGTGGATATCATTAATCAAAACTTACCTGATGCCTTGCCCCCGGTGTGCCCCTTGGATCAATTTGTGCACTCGAAAGCCTTATAACTTCAATGGAATAGGAGCGCGGCCTATAATAAGGGAATAATTATCAGGATCCGTAGCGGTTTCACGGGTCCCCTTTTTTGCGCAATGTAAGGGTGTCGTCTTATGCAAACTATTGACGGTAATGGTGCTGTCGCGTCAGTCGCGTTCCGTACCAGCGAAGTTATCGCCATCTACCCAATTACGCCAAGTTCAACCATGGCTGAGCAGGCAGATGCCTGGGCGGGAAACGGGTTAAAAAACGTCTGGGGCGATGTTCCCAGAGTAGTCGAAATGCAGTCAGAAGCCGGGGCCATTGCTGCCGTGCATGGTGCGCTTCAGACCGGTGCCCTTTCCACGTCATTCACCTCTTCCCAGGGATTGCTGTTGATGATCCCGACGCTGTACAAGCTGGCAGGACAACTGACTCCCTTTGTATTGCACGTGGCGGCGCGCACCGTTGCCACCCACGCGCTCTCGATTTTTGGCGATCACTCTGACGTCATGGCCGTACGCCAGACCGGCTGTGCCATGCTCTGTGCCAGCAGCGTTCAGGAAGCCCAGGACTTCGCGCTGATTTCCCATATCGCCACCCTCAAGAGCCGCGTACCGTTTATTCATTTCTTTGATGGTTTCCGCACCTCGCATGAAATCAACAAAATTGTTCCCCTGGCGGATGACACTATCCTGAACCTGCTGCCGCAGGCAGAGATTGACGCCCATCGCGCCCGCGCCCTGAATCCGGAACATCCGGTTATTCGCGGCACGTCAGCCAACCCGGACACCTACTTCCAGTCACGTGAAGCAACAAACCCGTGGTACAACGCCGTTTACGACCACGTTGAACAAGCGATGAACGACTTTGCCACCGCGACCGGGCGTGAATATAAGCCGTTTGAATACTACGGTCACCCGCAGGCGGAACGCGTCATCGTGCTGATGGGATCCGCAATTGGCACCTGTGAAGAGGTGGTGGATGAACTTCTGACCCGAGGCGAAAAAGTCGGTGTGCTGAAAGTGCGCCTTTATCGCCCGTTCTCGGCAAAACACCTGCTCTCTGCCCTGCCTGAAAGCGCCCGTAGTGTTGCCGTGCTCGACCGAACCAAAGAGCCAGGCGCACATGCCGAGCCGTTATATCTGGACGTGATGACCGCCCTGGCGGAAGCCTTCAACAGCGGTGAGCGCGAAACCTTACCGCGTGTCATTGGCGGCCGGTACGGTCTTTCCTCCAAAGAGTTTGGCCCGGACTGCGTGTTCGCGGTGTTTAATGAACTGGCTGAAGCGAAGCCAAAGCCGCGCTTTACGGTCGGCATTTATGATGACGTCACCAATCTTTCTCTGGTGTTACCGGAAAACACGCTGCCATCCAAAGCGAAGCTTGAAGCACTGTTCTACGGATTAGGCAGTGATGGTAGCGTCTCGGCAACCAAGAACAACATCAAGATCATCGGTAACTCGACGCCGTGGTATGCGCAGGGTTATTTCGTGTATGACTCGAAAAAAGCCGGTGGTCTGACCGTTTCTCACCTGCGCGTCAGCGAGCACCCGATCCGTTCTGCATACCTGGTGTCGCAGGCAGATTTTGTCGGCTGTCATCAGTTGCAGTTTATCGACAAATACCAGATGGCCGAACGCCTGAAACCCGGCGGTATTTTCCTGCTCAATACGCCGTACAGCGCAGAGGAAGTCTGGTCGCGCCTGCCGCAGGAAGTGCAGGCGGTTCTCAATCAGAAAAAAGCACGCTTCTTTGTGGTCAACGCGGCAAAAATTGCGCGTGAGTGCGGGCTTGCTGCCCGTATTAACACCGTCATGCAGATGGCTTTCTTCCACCTGACCAACATTCTGCCGGGCGACAGCGCGCTGGCGGAGTTGCAGGGTGCGATTGCCAAAAGCTACAGCAGCAAAGGTCAGGAGCTGGTTGAACGTAACTGGCAGGCTCTGGCGCTGGCACGCGAATCCTTATTCGAAGTGCCTTTACAGCAGGTGAATGCCGCCAGCCCGAACCGTCCGCCAGTGGTTTCTGAAGCTGCCCCTGACTTTGTCAAAACCGTGACCGCTGCAATGCTGGCAGGCCTGGGTGATGCCCTTCCTGTTTCGGCGCTGCCGCCAGACGGAACCTGGCCGATGGGTACCACTCGCTGGGAAAAACGCAACATTGCCGAAGAGATCCCAATCTGGAAAGAAGAGCTGTGTACTCAGTGTAATCACTGCGTTGCTGCCTGCCCGCACTCTGCCATTCGCGCCAAAGTAGTGTCACCGGAGGCGATGGAAAATGCCCCAACCAGCCTGCACTCGTTGGATGTAAAATCCCGCGATATGCGCGGACAGAAATATGTTCTCCAGGTCGCACCGGAAGATTGCACCGGCTGTAACCTGTGCGTGGAAGTTTGCCCGGCGAAAGATCGTCAGAACCCGGAAATTAAAGCCATCAATATGATGTCGCGTCTGGAGCACGTTGAAGAGGAGAAAGTGAATTATGACTTCTTCCTGGATCTGCCAGAAATCGACCGCAGCAAACTGGAACGTATCGACATCCGTACGTCGCAGTTGATTACCCCGCTGTTTGAGTACTCCGGTGCCTGCTCTGGCTGCGGTGAAACCCCGTATATCAAGCTGCTGACCCAGTTGTATGGTGATCGCATGTTGATAGCCAATGCCACCGGCTGTTCATCTATATACGGCGGCAACCTGCCATCAACACCGTACACCACCGATGCCAACGGGCGCGGCCCGGCATGGGCAAACTCCCTGTTTGAAGATAACGCAGAATTCGGCCTGGGGTTCCGTCTTACGGTCGATCAGCATCGTGCCCGCGTGATCCGCCTGCTGGACCAGTTTGCCGATAAGATCCCGGCTGAGCTGAACGATGCCCTGCACTCCGATGCAACACCAGAAGTGCGCCGCGAGCAGGTGGCGGCGCTGCGCAGTGCGCTCCAGGGCGTGGACGGCGCAGAGCAGTTGCTAACCGATGCCGATGCGCTGGTTGAGAAATCTATCTGGCTGATTGGTGGTGATGGCTGGGCTTATGATATTGGCTTCGGCGGTCTGGATCATGTGCTGAGCCTGACCGAAAACGTCAATATTCTGGTGCTGGATACGCAGTGTTATTCCAACACCGGTGGCCAGGCCTCAAAAGCTACCCCGCTGGGTGCGGTCACGAAGTTTGGTGAGCACGGGAAACGCAAAGCGCGTAAAGATCTGGGCGTCAGCATGATGATGTATGGCCACGTCTATGTCGCGCAGATTTCACTGGGAGCTCAGCTTAACCAGACGGTGAAAGCCATTCAGGAAGCGGAGGCCTATCCGGGCCCGTCGCTGATTATCGCCTACAGCCCTTGTGAAGAGCATGGTTACGATCTGGCGCTCAGCCACGATCAGATGCGCCAGCTCACCGCTACCGGGTTCTGGCCACTGTATCGCTTCGATCCGCGTCGTGCTGATGAAGGCAAATTGCCTCTGGCGCTGGATTCGCGTCCACCGTCAGATGCGCTGGCCGAGACATTAATGCAGGAACAGCGTTTCCGTCGCCTGAATGCGCAGCAGCCTGAGGTAGCTGAGCAGCTCTGGAAAGATGCGGCGGCCGACCTGCAAAAGCGCTATGACTTCCTGGCCCAAATGGCAGGTAAAGCGGAAAAATCCACCAACGAATAATCACTCAGGCCCGGCATGTCCGGGCTTTTTTTATTCTGGGCAAAAAAATGCCCGATGCATTCGCATCGGGCGCATTCAGTTTATCCCCGAAAACTCTTTATTTAATTAAATAAGATTCACCGGAATAATGAACAAATATCTTAAAGGCATATAACGGCGTAGAGCCTATCCTCTTTACCGCCACATTAATAATTTTTATTCTGTATACTTTGTAGTTATACATTCATGAAACTTATCATCATTTCAGCAGCATCATTCTGTTGAGATTTTACTTAATCGGTAACAATTATATTTTATTACTCTCATATTGGAGTGATTTAGCATGGGACATCTTTCCAGTCAGGAAAGTTCAATCAGTAATTAAATAAAAACAACTGCAAAGGAATATCACAATGCAAAGAAAAGTACTGGCTCTTATGATTCCGGCTCTTTTAGTCGCTGGCGCAGCGAATGCAGCTGAAATTTACAACAAAGATGGCAACAAATTAGATCTGTACGGAAAAGTAGATGGTCTGCATTACTTTTCTGACGATAAAGGCGCGGATGGCGATCAAACCTACATGCGTCTGGGCTTCAAGGGTGAAACCCAGATTAACAACACGATGACCGGCTACGCACAGTGGGAATACAACGTTCAGGCCAACAATACTGAAGGCTCTGACAACCAGTCCTGGACGCGTCTGGCGTTCGCGGGTGTCAAAGTTGGCGACTACGGTTCATTCGATTATGGTCGTAACTACGGCGTGCTGTACGACGTGGAAGGCTGGACCGATATGCTGCCAGAGTTCGGTGGCGATTCTTACACCAAAGCAGACAACTTCATGACTGGCCGTGCTAACGGTGTTGCAACCTACCGTAATACCGACTTCTACGGCCTGGTGCAGGGTCTGAACTTTGCCTTGCAGTACCAGGGCAAAAATGAAAGCGCCAGCAACAATCAGGAAGGAACCAACAACGGTCGCGATACGCGTCATGAGAACGGCGACGGTTTCGGTATCTCCACCACCTATGATTTCGGCATGGGTATCAGCGCCGGTGCAGCTTACGCCTCTTCTGACCGTTCAAATGACCAGGTTCGCAACACCACTGCGGGCGGCGATAAAGCCGATGCCTGGACTGCTGGCCTGAAATATGATGCCAACAATATCTACCTGGCAACCATGTATTCCGAAACCCGCAATATGACTCCTTACGGTGACAACGACGACGCGGTTGCGAATAAAACGCAGAACTTCGAAGTCACTGCGCAATACCAGTTTGATTTCGGTCTGCGTCCGGCCATTTCTTACCTGCAATCCAAAGGGAAAGACCTGGGTAACGGCGAAGGTGATAAAGATCTGGTTAAATATGCTGACGTAGGCGCAACCTATTACTTCAACAAAAACATGTCCACCTATGTTGATTATAAAATCAACCTGCTGGACGAAGATGACGCATTCTACAAAAACAACGGTATCGGTACAGATGATATCGTAGCGTTAGGCCTGGTTTACCAGTTCTAATTCTTCTGGCCCGCGTGCACACGCGGGCTATTAATTTATTATCGTTAACTGTTTAACTGAAATTAAAGCCCCTTCTTCAATACCCTTTCTTATTTCACCTGATATCTGATTCTTTGCATAACTGATTTGAATTTACTTATTGCGTGCTGCACCTGTAATGGTGGATGATGAATCTCCCCGTTACGCCGTCAGGGAGAGCCCATCATGAACCACCATCCAGTCAGATCATCACGCATCTCATCGATTGCCTACGACGAAAACAGTGCTACCCTCGAGATACGGTTTCATGATCGCTCTGCTTTCCAGTATCAACGTGTCCCCGCTCGCATTTTTCGGGATTTCCTGAGCGTAGTGTCTAAAGGCCGCTTTTATGACGGCGTCGTTAAAGGTAAGTTTAAAGAGGTCAAAGTATATTGAACCGGACCTTTCAGCATGAATAAGGACATTCGCATTGTTTAGTCGTATCTCCGTGGTTGTACTCGCCCTTCTTGCATTCATGTGGATGGCATTGATTTTCGATATTGGCGGTATCGTTAGCCATCTTGGCGACTTTCTGAACCATTTAGACAGCTATTAATCCACTCTTACCCTCCTGCATCATTGTTGATGAACATCCCGGCAGCCATCGCCTTGCTTAAGGTGAATGTTGCACAACCGGGCAACTGGTCTATGCTCAGAAAGTTCATGCCTGCCGGTTAGCTGGCTGCCTGAAAATAATGATAATTTCGTGTTATCGGGTGGTGGGTATGAATAAGAGAGTGCTCGCATTTCTGACGTGTGTGGTATCGCTTTTCGCCTTCTGTTCTTTTGCGGCAGAACCCCGTCAGGAGCCAACTGACCAGGAGCAAGCCCGCACGGTTTATATCTTCCATCACCCCATTGTTATGCTTCAGGCAAAATTCGGGCTCACTACACCAGAAGAGCGCGTGCTACGCATCCGCAACACGCTGCGCCATTTCGAACATGCGGATCTTCTCGACCCCCTGGAAATCGTCCCTGTCACCCGCTATAACCAGCCGGGAAGACTGTTCGTGATGAATGGCAAACCTTTGATGCTGCTGGCGCAGGCAGATCTGGATGAGGGAGACGATCTGACTCTGGACCAGGCTGCACAACGCGTGCTGGTGCGCCTGGAAGCACAGCGAACTGCACTTCGCGATCAATTCAATACTGGCTGGCTTGTCCTTTCTGCGGTTAAGACGGTTGCAGGTCTGGCTCTATTTCTGCTCGTTGGCTATGGCGCGTGGCGCTCATGGCGTTGGGTACGGCAATATTATCGCCGCCAGATTGCTGAAAACCGGGGCTGGATCCCCAAAAGCTGGCGCCGTTATACAGGAGCAATTGAAGCGCGTCTGTATGGCTTACTGATGATATTGCTGGGGATTGTGGCTTTTTACGGCTGGTTAAGCTGGGCATTAAGTTTATTCCCCTGGACACGGGTCTGGGCCACGTCGCTGGGTGACTGGTCACTGCGAGTCGTACGTCAGATAGCCCTGTCCATCGTCTCTGCATTACCGGGCCTGATGATAGTTTTGATTATTTTCATTATCACCGCCTTTATTCTGAAGTTGCTCAAAATGGTACTCCGCCAGGTTGAAGCCGGTCGTTTACAGTTTCCGGGGCTTCACCCTGAGACCGTCGGGGCAACGCGTAAACTTATCTCCGTGATAGTGTGGTTATTTGCCCTTTCCGCCGCGTACCCTTTCCTGCCCGGCGCAAATTCACTGGCCTTTAAAGGCATTAGCGTCTTCTTTGGTCTGATGTTAACGCTCGGCTCGGCTGGCGTAATGAATCACGCCATGAGTGGCCTGGTTCTTATCTACTCGCGAGCACTGCGAAAAGGAGATGTCATTCGGGTGGCAGATAACGAAGGCGAAGTCAGCGAAATCGGGATGCTCGCCACCAAAATCATCACGCGTGAAAACTACGTGGTGACCGTGCCCAATGCGGTTGTGGTGAGTGGCAAGATTGTTAACCTCAGTGCGCACAATAAAGATGGCAGCATCAACTTAACCGTCGGCGTGACCATTGGGTACGACACCCCGTGGCGGCAGGTTCACGCCATGCTTGAGCTGGCAGCCAAACGGGCAAGCTGTGTTGACCTGACGCACCCGCCACTGGTGCGCCAGCTGGAACTGATGGACTGGTACATAGCCTATGAGCTCCAGGTGAGACTGTTGCCCGGTCAGTCCCTGGCCATCGCGCGCAACGCGTTGTACAGCAACATTCAGGATGTGTTCAATGAATTCAACGTTCAGATCATGTCGCCGAATTTTGTCATGCAGCCTGAAGGGAACATCATGGTCGCGCAAGAAAACTGGTATGCCGCCCCCGCTACACCACCCAAGCGTGAAGGGTAATACGGCATAGTCAGTCCTGCGGCGGAGTATCAAAAAGTGCCTTCGGTTTCTGCGCCTGCACTACGCAAGGCGCGTTAAAAGCCGACTACGCTTTATCAAGTACCGATGCCAGATCAAACGCCGCTGTAAAACGTGCTGGAATTCGTCGCCGGAATCCGTACCATACGCGACATACTTTTGCCTGCTGGCTTTTATCCGCTGGCGCTAACCCCTCTTTCATCGTGAGCCAGATGGGGCATGAAAACGCGCAAATGGTTTATGACGTCTGCAATGCGTAGATCAAAGAATTGAATAAATGCCCCTTTTGGTTCCATAGGTAGTAATAAATGCAACAAAATCAAGATATTAACAAGAAAGAACAATACAACCTGAACAAATTACAAAAGCGTCTGCGCCGTAACGTGGGCGAAGCAATTGCTGACTTCAACATGATTGAAGAAGGCGATCGCATCATGGTTTGCCTCTCCGGGGGGAAAGACAGTTACACCATGCTGGAGATCCTGCGCAACCTTCAGCAGAGCGCGCCGGTGAATTTTTCACTGGTGGCGGTAAACCTCGACCAGAAGCAGCCAGGTTTCCCGGAGCATATTCTTCCTGAGTATCTGGAGAAGCTCGGCGTTGAGTATAAAATCGTCGAAGAAAATACCTACGGTATCGTGAAAGAGAAGATCCCTGAGGGCAAAACCACTTGCTCTCTGTGCTCGCGTCTGCGCCGCGGCATCCTTTACCGTACGGCAACCGAACTGGGCGCAACCAAAATTGCGCTGGGCCATCACCGCGATGACATCCTGCAAACGCTGTTCCTGAATATGTTCTACGGCGGCAAAATGAAAGGGATGCCACCAAAACTGATGAGCGATGACGGAAAGCACATCGTTATCCGCCCTCTCGCGTACTGCCGCGAGAAGGACATCGAGCGTTTCTCTCAGGCGAAAGGCTTCCCAATCATTCCTTGCAACCTGTGTGGTTCGCAGCCAAACCTGCAACGTCAGGTGATTGGCGATATGTTGCGTGACTGGGACAAACGCTATCCGGGCCGTATCGAAACCATGTTCAGTGCCATGCAGAACGTTGTGCCTTCGCATCTGGCGGACGTAGAGCTGTTTGACTTTAAAGGGATTAACCACGACTCAGAAGTGGTGAACGGCGGCGATCTGGCGTTTGATCGTGAAGAGATCCCAATGCAGCCGACTGGCTGGCAACCGGAAGAAGATGACGCCCAGCTTGATGAACTGCGTCTGAACGTCGTTGAAGTGAAGTAATCCGTTAGCGTCCCGAACTGGCTTCGGGACGCTACCTTCCTGCCGCTTACTTAAGCAGGCGAACCCGGCAGGCTTTGCCTTTAATTTTGCCGTTCTGCAACTGCTTCCATGCTTTCTGCGCCACTGACTGGCGAACAGCAACATAAACGTGTGCCGGATGCACGGCAATCTTCCCGATATCCGCCCCGTCCAGACCAATATCGCCGGTCAATGCACCCAACACATCACCCGGACGCATTTTGGCTTTTTTACCGCCATCAATACACAGCGTCGCCATTTCTGCATCCAGCGGCACAATGTTGACATTACCCGGCGCGCTGACCCAGTTCAGCTTAAGTTGCAGCATTTCAGACAGAATATTGGCTCGTTGCGCCTCTTCCGGCGCGCAGAAACTGATTGCCAGACCACTATTCCCGGCGCGGGCGGTACGTCCGATACGGTGCACATGCACTTCGGGATCCCAGGCCAGCTCAAAGTTAACCACCAGCTCCAGCGATTTGATATCCAGACCACGTGCCGCAACGTCGGTTGCCACCAGCACGCGCGCACTGCCATTGGCAAAACGCACCAGCGTTTGATCGCGGTCGCGCTGCTCAAGATCGCCATGCAGTGATAACGCGCTCTGCCCGGCAGCATTCAGCGCATCGCATACGGACTGACAATCTTTTTTGGTATTACAGAACACCACGCAGGACGCAGGTTTATGCTGGCTCAGCAGCTTTTGCAGCAGCGTAATTTTGCCCTGTTGTGAGGTTTCGAAGAACTGTTGCTCAATGGCAGGCAACGCATCGACGGTATCAATCTCGATGGTTAATGGGTTTTTCTGTACCCGGCCGCTGATTGCCGCAATGGCTTCAGGCCAGGTTGCAGAAAACAGCAACGTCTGACGATCGGCAGGTGCAAAGCGGATGACTTCGTCGATGGCGTCGCTAAAGCCCATATCCAGCATTCGGTCTGCTTCATCCATAACCAGCGTTTGCAGCGCATCAAGAGATACAGTGCCTTTTTGCAGGTGATCCAGTAAACGCCCCGGGGTTGCCACAATAATGTGCGGAGCGTGCTGGAGTGAATCGCGCTGTGCACCGAACGGTTGTCCGCCGCACAGCGTCAGAATTTTGGTGTTCGGCAGAAAACGCGCCAGTCGACGCAGTTCACCGGCGACTTGCTCCGCCAGTTCACGGGTCGGGCACAGCACTAAAGACTGGGTCTTAAAAAGTGCGACATCTATATGCTGCAACAGCCCAAGACCAAATGCAGCCGTTTTTCCACTGCCCGTTTTTGCCTGTACGCGTACATCACGGCCTTCAAGAATGGCGGGCAGCGCAGCCGCCTGAACAGGGGTCATAGTGAGGTAACCCAACTCGTTAAGGTTATCGAGTTGGGCAGCGGGCAGAACATTCAGGGTAGAAAATGCGGTCACAATATACTCTCGCGGTCATCTTTGCAGTCAGATGGCGCGTATCCTCGCAGATCTCGGGGTTTGATGCGACATTTTAATCGGTTCTTCATCGGGTGGCGGGTCGGGCATCGGTTGCGGACGCGGGATGGGGTCCGGCATCGGTACAGGATCGTTAGGTTCAGGACCAATCGGAATGGAATTTACTCGTTGAAGAGTGGCCAGGATGCTCATCTTTCCCTCCAGGGTTGGGCGCTCTCCCTTTTTAGGGTAGACGCTGAAGAACAGGAGGCAAAAAAAAGCCGACTATTAAGTCGGCGTCGTACGAATCAATTGTGCTATGCAGTAATTCAAAAAAGGAAGTAAGACAATATGGAGCGCAACGCCCATCGCTTGACGTTGCATTCACCTGCGGGAGTAATATTGCACCTTACGGGGTATGTGTTTATTGACTTCGCTCAAGTAAAATAGCGTTTTGAGGCTCTCATCGAAGCCAAAAAACGTAATTTTACAACCATTTACTACGATGCAACCACCACGCAACACCACCTATCAAAACGACTAACATGATGCAAAAGGAAATGAATCCATACCGGTAGGCACCACCGGGGATCCCGCCCAGGTTCACACCAAACAGCCCGGTCAGGAAGGTGCTCGGCAAAAAGACCATCGCCATCAGCGACATCGTATAGGTTCTTCTCGCCAGGGATTCTTGCATCACCTGCGCGATTTCATCGGCCATCACAGCCGTTCTGGCGATACAGGAGTCAATTTCGTCCAGACCTCGCCCTAACCTGTCGGCGATATCCTGCATCCTGCGGCGCTGATCATCGTTCATCCAGTTAAGGCGCTCACTGGCCAGACGCGCGTAGACATCGCGCTGGGGCGTCATGTAGCGACGCATCACAATCAACTGCTTTCGCAGCAGCGCGAGAAAACCGCGCGGGGGGATCTGCTGATCGAGCAAATTATCTTCCAGGTCGATAATTTTATCGTGCAGTTCCTCGATAAACTCACTGGCGTGATCGGTCAGAGCGTCGCAGACATCCACCAGCCATCCGCCGCAATCCGCCGGCCCGGTGCCCTCTTTTAGATCGTTAACCACGTCATCCAGCGCCAGCACTTTGCGCTGACGTGTAGAGACAATCATTCGTTCATCCATATACACGCGCATCGCCACCAGCTGGTCGGGACGTTCATCGGTACTGCCGTTAATGCAGCGCAGCGTAATCAGCGTACCGTCCCCCATCCTGCTGACTCGTGGACGCAGGCTCTCTCCCGAAAGCGCATCCCGAACATTGTTTGGCAACAGCGGGGTTGTGGCCAGCCACTGAGCGCTATCCGGGTGGGTGTAGTTCAGGTGCAGCCAGCAAGGATGTTGATTGTCGATGTCATCACCGTTTTCCAGCGGCCTCGCGCCGCCGCGACCATCGAGCAGCCACGCAAAAACCGCGTCAGGAACGTTAACCTCAGACCCTTTAATGCTATCCACAGCACCTCCACCTTTTTGACTCTTTGGTTGTCAGTCTAGCTTTCACTTAACGTTAAGCAATAAATATGTCCAGCATCGCGCTGAATTAGCTCAGGAATTGCACATTATCCTTCAGGTTTAAGTAGACAGGTACAGGTAAATCGTTAGAGTTAATGAAATGCTGCCGTTTTGATCTAAATGTATCCCGGAGTGAGCTGGTGACAACAAAAAAGCCCTGTGCTGCATTCGATTTTCGCCTGGCGGAAATGCGCGCAATTGCCATCAAAACCAGCATGACCTGGTTCCTGTGGGTGAACATTTTATTCTCGTTGTTCCTGCTGGGACGGCGCTATTTTTCTACGGTTGATACCTTAACCGCGCCTCTTAATCCCGCCGGATTGCTGGAAACCATGATGGTTATCGACCTGACGCTTTCAGCCGGGGTTTTGTTTATCCTGCGTATGGCGCCACTCCAGAACGCATCCTGGCTCCGGAGTCTGGCAAAAGGGGTGGTCGTCGGGATAAGCCTTTGTTGGTCGGTCTGTTTTTACGTGCTAATTGCCAGCGGTGACATGCGTTTAATTTTTCCGTTTGCTGCCCTGCTGCTTTTTACCGCACTTATTTCGCTCTATTTCGACCCGAAAGTGTTGTTGAGCTTTATCGCGCCGGTGTGGCTAACCATCCTGGTCACTAGTCTTTTTTATCCTTCTAATCTTACCGTGCTGAACGCATTGTTGTGGATACTGCTGGCCGGGATGATTGAATCCGGTCGCCGGATCCTCAACAGCTGGTTCATCCTTGCGCTACGTCGTGAGCAGGAAAATGCGGACCTTATTCAACAACTGGGGCAGCTTGCCAGCAAAGACCCGTTAACCGGCATCGCAAACCGCCGCACATTTGAAACGCGCATGGATCAGGAAATTATCAGCCACCAGCGTGAAGGCACCGAATTCGGGCTGATTATGCTCGATGTCGATCATTTCAAGCTTTACAACGACTACTATGGCCACCAGGGCGGTGACCGCTGCCTGATGATGATTGCCCGCGTACTTGAAAGCGCCACGCGGGATAACCACGGCGTTGTCGGGCGCTTTGGCGGCGAAGAGTTTATCGTGCTATTGCCCGATCCCGGCCAGTTGCAGAGCACAGCGGCGGCGATAGCCAGTACATTGCAATCTCAGGCACAGGCTCATGCCCTTTCCCCGGTCAACCCTCTCGTTACCGTAAGCCAGGGGTTAGCAACATGGGAAGTTGGGCAAACGGCCCAGTCGGTCATTGCCCGGGCTGACAAGGCGCTCTACAGCGCAAAGCAGCAAGGACGAAATCGCTGGGTGCAGGCGTAAAAAAAGAGCCTGGGTGCAGGCTCTTTTTTACCCTCAGAGGGAGTGTTTGGCGTGCTGCGCGAACATCAGGGAATGGTGATGTGGCGACGCATTCAGCGGTTTCTGGAAACCCTCTTCAAGCCTGAAATTGCGCGTCCGGGCCTGTAATTCAATGACCTGATTCTTAAGTACATCTGACGAACCGCTCAACTCTTCCACCATCACAACGTTACTCTGGGTAACCCGTTCAAGCTCAGAAAGCGCCAGCGTAATTTGCGATATCCCTTTCTCCTGCTCTGACGTTGATGAAGAGATATCGTCCATTAACCTGCTGACCTGGCCCGAACCCGCCACAATTTCGTGCATGTTTTTTTCCGCCTGAGCAACCACGGTAACGCCCTGCGTGACGTTAGAGCTGGTCTCGTCGATCAGGGATTTTATGTTTTTCGCGGCCTCTGCACTTCGATGCGCCAGATTTCTGACTTCTCCGGCCACCACGGCGAAACCTTTGCCATGCTCACCTGCGCGTGCTGCTTCAACGGCGGCATTCAGGGCCAGGATATTGGTCTGGAACGCGATACCGTCAATCATTGTGATAATTTCTTTCATTTGCTGGGCGCATTCGGTGATGGATTGCATATTGTGGGCAACCTGCCCCATCAACTCGCCCCCCTTTCGCGCCTGCAACGTGGCAGCATTCGCCTGTTCGCTGGCTAAACGGGTGTTATCGGCGTTGTTTTTCGTACTGGCGGCCATCTGTTCCATGCTGGCTGCGGTTTGCACCAGCGAGGCTGACTGCTGTTCCGTTTTCACAGAAAGCTGTGCGCTTCGTTCAGAAAGCTGCCCGGACAAGGTCATCGCCGATTCGGATGATGCCCGAATCTCCCGCACCAGCGTTGCGATGTTACTCGATAAGGTATTAATGCCTGGGATCAGTCGCCCGGCACAGTTATTGCCAAACTCGGGAATAGAGACGGCAAGATTGCCCGACGTCACTTCTTCAATACTTTTTTTCACAGTGTTGATGGGCGTCACAAGATATTTTGTCATGTAGCCCCAAAGTAAAAACAAGGCAATTAAATTAACAACAGTTACAGAAACAAAAAGAGTTGCGCTGCGAGATAACAAAGCAATCAAACCATCAATTAACAAAAAAGCGGTCACCAGAAAATACATAATGAAAGTTCTGACACTAATATTTTTTAGCATGATTTGTCCCACTGCTTGATATTTTGGTCGGCGTTAAAATATATAGCATTGCCTCAGCGCTTTTTCCTCACTATCCCGCAACTCCTTTCGTTTCGCATTTTGCATCCCATGATTTCACTTAAGTAGATACAAAATACCATATTATGATAAATGTTATGCGCTTCATCCCGGAACACTGGTTTTTATGACACTTAAGCGATAGCATCTTCTTTTGTGAACTAATACGATCGCACTCATATTTTAAGGAACAGTATTGCTCTACAGCTTCGTTGTTTAGCGAAACTTAACTAATTAATGAAAGAATATATTCTGTTCTTTAATCTGAGTGAAAAAAAGTAATGCGCCTGGTCTTTTTTCGCGATTAATAACTAATATTGTTTGAACGAGTTCGCGGCTCGCTGATGCAGGGCGTCAGCAGGCGACCTCAGTCACTTTTTGGCGTGGGATTGCATAATGCTCAATGTATCGTGGGACCCAGTGTTAATTGCCATCTCTTTTCTGGTGGCGTTTATCGCCTCATTTGTTGCACTGGACAGTGCGGGTAAGATCCCCCTTTCCAGCCGCAAAGCCGCGTTATTCTGGCGGATTGCCGGAGGCGTAACTCTGGGTATCGGGGTCTGGTCAATGCACTTCATTGGCATGTTGTCGATGGAAATGCCGATGACCATGAGCTATGACCTGGGGCTTACACTCGCCTCACTGGGTGCTGCCGTTCTGGCTTCTACCATTGCTATCTATATTGCCGTCACCGCTAAAACCCTTTCCCCTTTCCGGCTGATCCTTGCCACGCTCATTCTGAGCGCAGGCGTGGCCTCCATGCACTATATCGGCATGGCCGCATTGATGCTTGAAGACGGTATTCTCTGGGATCATCGTATTGTTCTGCTGTCCGTAGTGATTGCCGTTATCGCCTCCGGTGTTGCCCTGTGGTTAGCATTCCACCTGCGGGAAAATCGCAAAGGTATCTTTATTAATCGCGTAATGGCCGCGGTGGTGATGGCCGTCGCTATTTGTGCCATGCACTACACCGGGATGAGCGCCGCCCATATTCATGAAATGGAGCAAACCCGGTCAGGCGGAGTCAGTGAGCTGGGGCTGTCGATTTGGGTGTCGGTCACAACCCTGTGCCTGCTTGGTCTGATGCTTATTATCTCGCTGGTGGACTCCCACTGGCGTACAACCCGGCTGACCGACAATCTGCGCCAGCTTAACCGCCAGCTGGAATTGCAGGCGCGTTTTGACATCCTCACCGGGCTTGCTAACCGGCATCAGATGGATATCCGCTTACAGGATTGTCTACACAACTCATTACTGAACAAGAAGCAATTTGCGCTGATCTTCTTCGATGTCGATCACTTCAGGCGGGTGAACGACACCTGGGGACATCAGGTGGGTGATGAGCTGCTGATTAACGTTGCCCAGCGTATTACGGCCAGGCTGACACGCGAAATGACGCTGGCGAGACTGGGTGGCGATTCGTTTATGTTGCTGGTCCCGGAATGCGATGATGATAAATTAAACACCCTGCTTTCGACACTGACTGAAGATATGCGGCGTCGCCAGCCCATCTGTGGGCACGCGCTGAGCACTACCCTCAGCGCAGGTGTTAGTCTCTATCCCCAACACGGTGAAACATTGCATGAGCTTAAGCTTAAGGCCGATGCCGCCATGCAGTACGTTAAGCAGGAAGGACGCAACGACTGGGCAGTTTACCGCACGGAGATGTCCACCACCGCGCCGGCGGAACCGGGTTTCTTGCAGGAGTTGTCCCAGGCACTCGAACGCGATCAGTTTGAGCTTTGGTATCAGCCAACCTATATCGCCGAGGAAAACACCATTCACGGTTTTGAGGCGCTGATCCGCTGGCGCCACCCGGAACAAGGCGTTTTACTGCCTAATGTGTTTTTACCTTCTCTTGAGCAAACCGGTTTAATTATTCCGGTGGGCAACTGGGCAATTGAAGCGGCGTGCCGTCAGCTCAATTTCTGGACGGAACAAGGCTTCAGTCAGTGGACGTTATCCTTCAACCTGTCGCCCATCCAGTTTGAGCAACAGGATATATTCCAGGTTGTTTCGTCCATGCTGGAAAAATACAATTTATCGCCATCCAGATTGATTCTTGAAGTCACCGAAAGCACTGCGCTCAAAAATCTCGATCGCAGTATTGAGTTACTCACCGCCTTTAACCATGCCGGGATAACGGTATCCATCGATGACTTCGGCACAGGCTATTCAAACCTGCTGATGCTCAGCGTGCTTCCTGCGAAAGAACTTAAAATCGATAAAAGCTTTGTAAGCTCAATGCTGGAAAACGAGAAAAGCCGGAAACTGGTGGAAACCATTATCAATATCGCGCGCACGATGGAGATGAATGTCGTGGCCGAAGGCATTGAAACAGAACAACAGCAGGCCGTTCTTACCGATTTAGGCTGTGATTTCCTTCAGGGTTTCCTTTTCTCTCGCCCGTTACCTGCCGAACAAGTCCCCTGGTTGTTGTTACAAAAAAAGTCCGACAAACAGATTATACCAATTGGTAAAATTCATACGGAATCCCCATTTGTTTCACAAAAAAATCATGCCTGATGTGGTGAAGTAGAGTATGTTTCAAAGAAGCCCACGCGAGTCAATTCCGCCGTGATCGTCAGACACGCAGTGTCGATGGATAGGAATTCCCAATGCCGCTAACTTGCTTCGATGCACTGAATTACATCAAAACACCTGTCTGGCTGATTTCACCTGTCTCAGAACACATTATATTTGCAAACACCGCCGCTACCGATGTTATGCGGAATAAAACAGTTATTGAAATGCGTACGGGGATCTACTCCGCTAATGCGCAATCCGCACTCTCCATGTATGTTCCGGACCTGAAAGCCGACCAGGAAATAATCGAAATCTGGACGGTCTGGCGTAATGAGCAAGAATCAACGTTAACCTGCCGCCTGACACTCACCCAGTGTGAGCCTCACGGTGATGTCATCATTTTTGAGGGGATCGCCCAGCAAACCACATCGGGCCTTAAAGCCAGTCGTTCGGCAACCTATCAGCGAAAAAAACAGGGCTTTTACGCTCGATTTTTTCTGACCAACAGCGCACCGATGCTGCTCATCGACCCGGCGCGAGATGGTCAAATTGTGGATGCTAACCTGGCAGCACTGAATTTTTACGGTTATCAGCACGACGAATTGTGCAACAAACATACCTGGGAAATTAATACACTCGGTCGTGACATCATACCGGTAATGACAGAGATAGCGAGCCTGCCAGGCGGGCATAAACCGCTTAACTTTGTCCACCGACTCGCCGATGGCTCAACCCGCCATGTACAGACTTATGCCGGGCCAATTGAAATATACGGCGATAAGCTGATGCTATGCATCATTCACGATATTACAGAGCAAAAGCGGTTAGAACAGGAGCTGGAACATGCGGCCCTGCGAGATTCCATGACAGGCCTGCTTAATCGTCGGCAGTTTTACATCATCACCGAACAAACAAATCCTGCTCACCTGCCCGCTCAGGAGCAGTTCAGCCTGCTGCTGGTGGATACCGATCATTTTAAAAATATCAACGATGTCTTTGGCCATCTCAAAGGCGACGAAGTGCTTATCTCCCTCTCCCGCACGCTGGAGGCCTGTAGCCGTAAAGACGATTTTGTTTTTCGCTGGGGCGGTGAAGAGTTTGTGATTTTGTTGCCCAGAACGTCGCTCGATGCCGCCATGCAGGTTGCCGAAACGATTCGCGCCGCCGTTGCGCACATTACTATCCCTGGTCTTCCGCGTTTTACGGTCAGTATTGGCGTTGCACGCCATAATCAGGGAGAGAGTATCGATGACCTGTTTAAACGGGTTGATGATGCGCTGTACCGCGCCAAGAACAACGGGCGCAATAAGGTACTGGCTGCGTGAAACTGGAGTATTTAATCAAGCCTCGCTACAATGCCCACCTCGAAGAAACAGACTTCAGGTGGGTAGTATCCAGCAATGGGAAAGACAGAATTAATACTCATCTTAATTATTTTAAGCCTTATTATTTTTGGCTATTGGTTTATCTTCAGCGGTGAGATTTGGCAGCTAGTCGAATATCTTGAAAACAGCGTGTACCCGTCCATCGAAGCCCCGTAACGCACGTTTAATCCCTTGTTTCACCTACCGAATTTGTCAGCTACACGCCAACTGAACGGACGCGTAATATACGCGCTGTTAGCCTCCGTGATGGCGGGTAACGAATCAATAAATCATTTGCTTATTTCGCCCGTTCTCTGACGGGCTTTTTTTATTTCTTTTTTACGGACCAGAACATTAATTTTGGTTAAGTTCCGACCCGTCACAATTAGTGCTTCTCAATATACATCGTACGGCTGTAAGCGACATCTTCCGGATTATTAACAGGATAGCCTTTAACCCACGGTTTGATCAGACGTCCATTGGTGTACTGGTAAATCGGCGCAATTGGGGCTTTTTCGGCGAGGATCTTCTCGGCTTTATTGTAATCCACATTCCGCGCTTTCTCGGTTGTTTCAAGCGACGCCTGATTGATTATCTTATCGTACGCCGGATCGTTAAACCGGGAGATATTGCCGCTGTGCGTAGAGGTCAGGAGCGACAGGAAAGTGGACGGCTCATTGTAGTCCCCAACCCAGGACGCGCGGATCACGTCGAAATTGCCGGTGTTTCGGCTATCGATGTACGTCTTCCACTCCTGGTTTTGCAGTTTGACGTCAACGCCCAGATTTTTCTTCCACATCGACGCCACGGCGATCGCGATCTTCTGATGGTTCTCTGAGGTATTGTACAGCAGATTCAGGGTCAGAGGGCGCTGAGGGCCATAACCTGCCGCCTGCAACAACATCTTCGCCTGCGCATTCAGTTCCTGCTGCGACATCTGTTCAAACACGGACGCTTCCGGAGTAAACCCGGCGGTCACGTCAGGCGTGAAATGCCATGCCGGTTTCTCACCCGTGCCCAGCACTTTTTCCGCCATGATGCGGCGATCGATGGTCATACTCAACGCCAGACGCACGCGCGCATCTGCGGTTGGCCCTTTTTGGGTATTAAAGGCGTAATAGTAAGTCCCGAGTTGAGGTGGTGTGTAAACCTGTCCCGGAATATCTTTCAGCAGTTTCTGGTACATGTTTTTCGGGAAAGATTCAGTGATATCAATATCACCGGCCAGGTAGCGCTTGGTCGCGGAAGACTCCTGATTAATTGGCACAAAGGTGACTTTTTTCAATACCGTTTTGGCGTTATCCCAGTAGTGCGTATTAGGTTCAACAACCAGCTTTTCATTCACCACGCGGTCTTTCAGGACATAGGCACCGTTACCCACCAGAGCACCTGGCCGAGTCCACTCTTTCCCGCTTTCAACATTGGCTTTTTGCACCGGATAAAACGCAAAGCTCGCCGTCAGGCTGGCAAACCACGGCAGCGGTTTATCCAGCTGAACGCGCAGGGTTTTATCATCGACGGCCGTTACGCCGAGCGTATCGGGCGCTGCTTTCCCATCTATAATGGCCTGGGCATTATTAATACCCGCCAGGGCCGCGAACCACGCGAAAGGCGATGTGGTTTTCGGATCTACCAGACGCTGCCAGCTATAGACAAAATCCTGTGCGGTAACAGGGGAGCCATCCGACCATTTTGCATTATCACGCAAGCTGAACGTCCAGACGCGGTTATCGTTACTTTGCCAGCGTGTCGCGACACCCGGCGCTAACTCCCCTTTTTCATTCTGATTGACCAGCCCTTCAAAGAGATCGCGAATCACCTGAATTTCGGGCAACCCCACGGCTTTTGCCGGATCAAGCGAGGCGGGTTCGTCTTTTATGTGACGTACAAGTTCCTGCTTTTGTGCCAGAACGGTTCCCTTTGGGATGTCCGCAGCATAAGAAAGTGAAGAAAGTCCGCACAGCCAGAGTGCAGAACAAAGCAGCGAAACAGGATGCTTCATGAGATCCCCTTAAGATGTCAGGTAAAACAGATGCGTAATTATTTGTTTCGAAACGGAGAAATGCAAATACCTTAAATCGGAAAGTTGATATCTGGCAATTTTCCGCAGCGATGGAAACTATTTGATTAACCGCGAGTTTTGCACAACACTGCCAGTAGAGACTTCGTTATCAGGATTTCCTATGTCACTCACCCGACCAAGAACGGAACGTGGCGCTTTCCCGCCAGGAACCGAACATTATGGCCATTCATTTTTAGGCGCGCCGTTAATCTGGTTTCCCGCCCCGGAGGCCGACCGTAACAGCGGGCTAATCATCGCCGGCACGCATGGTGACGAGAACTCCTCAATTGTGACGTTATCCTGTGCGCTACGTACCCTGGCGCCTGAATTACGCCGTCATCACGTCATTTTGACAGTCAACCCGGACGGCTGTCAGCTTGGGCTTCGGGCAAATGCGCGAGGCATCGACTTAAATCGTAATTTCCCGTCAGCGAACTGGCGCGCGGGTGAAACGGTCTATCGCTGGAACAGCTCCGCAGAAGAGCGTGACGTGGTGTTACTGACGGGAGAAAAGCCGGGTTCAGAACCGGAAACACACGCGCTGTGTCAGTTGATTCATCGACTACATCCTGCCTGGGTCGTTTCGTTTCACGACCCGCTAGCCTGCATCGAAGATCCCCATCACACCGCGCTCGGACAGTGGCTGGCAGATGCCTTTACCCTTCCGCTGGTCACTAGTGTGGGTTACGAGACGCCCGGCTCGTTCGGGAGCTGGTGTGCCGATCTGGGGTTACACTGCATCACCGCAGAGTTCCCTCCAATCTCATCCGACGAAGCGAGCGAAAAGTACCTTAAAGCGATGGTCGGGCTTCTGCGCTGGCAACCTCAGAGATGAAGCGTGCCGGTGGTGAAATGCAGGGCTGGCGAGACGTCTACCGCCAGCCATGTCGGGCCATCCAGATCGGCAAAACTCACCTGCTGAATCAACGGTAACGCGGCACTAATCGCCCGGGACGTACAGAGCATACAACCCAGCATCAGCGAGAAACCCTGCGCCCGCGCCGCTTTCGCCAGCGCCAGCGCTTCGGTTAGCCCGCCCGTTTTATCGAGTTTAATATTAACCATCTCATAGCGGCCTTTTAGCCCGACAAGGCTTTCGCGGGTATGGCAGCTTTCATCGGCGCACACGGGCAACGGATGGATAAAGTTCTCCAGCGCTGCGTCATCTTCTGCCGGTAACGGTTGTTCCAGCATGGCCACCCCCAGATCCGCCAGCAGTTGACAGCGGGCGGCCAGCCCTTCACTGTGCCAGGATTCGTTAGCATCGACAATCAGCGTGGCGTCCGGCACGGCAGCGCGGATCGCAACCATGCGCTCGCTGATTAACCGGTCATCAAGCTTCACCTTTAATAAGGTTGCCCCGGAGGCAAACAGCGCTTTTGCGCTGGCAGCCATCTGTTCTGGCTCACCAATCACCACCGTTTGCGCAGTGACAACCGACGCCGGCAACGTGATATCCAGAAGCGATGGTAAAGTGCGGTGCTGTTGAGCGGCTTCCAGGTTCCAGAGCGCACAATCAATCGCGTTACGCGCAGCCCCTGCCGCCAGGTGCTGTGGCAATGTAGCCCGGGTAAGCCCTTTTTGCAGCTCAGGCACCAGCGCCATAATCTGAGCCATCACTGAGGCAAGGCTTTCTCCATAACGCGGATACGGGGTACATTCCCCCACGCCCTTCACTCCGTCTTCTTCTATTTCAACCACCACAACGCAGGCTTCGCTACGACTGCCGCGCGAAATAACGAACGGGGAATGCAATGGCCAGGCTTCTTCATAGACTTTCACGCTTCTCATTGACTGTCTCCTTTCGGCCCGGTGAGGCGATAAAATTGGTTTGCCGTGCTGTCCGCAGTTGGCATACACTAGCCCTGACGTTAACTATATGTAAACAGGAAGATATCTATGTCACAACTCGTTCATTTCCAGGGCAACCCGGTTGCTGTTGCAGGTTCCATTCCGCAGGCTGGTAGCAAAGCACAGGCATTCACTCTGGTGGCTAAAGATCTGTCTGACGTCACGCTGGGCCAGTTCGCAGGCAAACGTAAAGTCCTGAACATTTTCCCAAGCATCGATACCGGTGTTTGTGCCGCATCTGTGCGCAAATTCAACCAACTGGCAACTGAAATGGACAACACCGTTGTGCTGTGCATTTCTGCGGACCTGCCGTTTGCCCAGTCTCGCTTCTGCGGTGCAGAAGGTCTGAGCAATGTCATCACCCTTTCTACGCTGCGTAGCCCGGATTTCCTCGAGAAATACGGCGTGGGTATCTCTGAAGGTGCCCTGAAAGGCCTGGCAGCACGCGCTGTGCTGGTTATCGATGAGAATGACAACATCGTCTTCAGCGAACTGGTTAACGAAATCACCACCGAACCCGATTACACCGCTGCCCTGGATGTGCTGAAAGCGTAATCACTTAGCTTAGCGTTTATAGCTTAGCAAAGTAATGAAATAAAAGGATTTATTTCTGTTCATTTCTCAATATGAGCAGAATGTCAAAGCCCTGCCCACCCTGGTGGGGCTTTTTTCAAGTGTTAGGTTATTTTTCACTTTCGGCAATATTATTGAGTAATCGTTTGATTAAGGGTTTTATTGCCATAAACAATAAGGCAATGATTACTATCAATAAAAGTGCCAGCCATTTATTGGTTTTAAGCAGAATGAGTAGCATTGCGAGCGTCATTATCTATCCCCAAATGATATTGTGGTGTTTTATTATCAATTCCAGATGTGGATCAGATTCAGCCCAACGGTAAAAAAGACCCAGACGACCAGCAGAAAGCGGCGATGATCGTGGCGAGCTTCTAATGCGGAAAAATAATTCGCGCTGTAAATAACAGAAATTAACAGCGCCACTGTCACCACCATATGCCAGACAAACTCTCGAATGCCGATAAGATAACTGATAGCTGCGAAGACAATGATGATTGCTATCCCATTGATAGCACTGCACATTAACCAACCCCATAACGTTGAGGGTCGATTGAATATTCTTTCTATTTTTATAACGAATTCCATACATCACCTGTGAATTAAAAGTGGCGCATAAAATGCTACGTAATTCGCTTCAAAAATTTGATATAAGTCAACATTTACCCTTTCGCACTGGCTTGCCGTTTATATTGATACACATCAATTTTCTTGTTTCCGCCGAAATCTATTCTGTTATGTCGGTTAAAATACTCTCAAGAGAGTATTTTTATACACTAATCGTGTCTAATCAGGAATAAATTAAAATTTCGGCCGTTATTATTTATGGCGAAAGAATATAAAAGCCAGCCTTATTAAAATGTAATATTTTATTTCTCGCAAATAAAAAACCCCATCGCGATGACGGGGTTTTCTATTTACTTATCCGGATAACGAATACGAAATTAACCTTATTCGTCGCCCTTTTTCTGATTTAAACCATATTCACGCAGTTTATTCGCAATCGCAGTATGAGACACACCAAGACGCTTCGCCAGCTTACGTGTACTCGGATAACTACGATAAAGCTGCGTCAGCACCGAGCGCTCGAAACGGCTGGTAATATCATCCAGCGAGCCTTCCATCGCCTCTTCACCCACCGATACCGTCCCGGCATCGTAATCCGGTAATAAGATATCCTGCGGACGCAGTTCGTACCCTTCCAGCTGAGTCAGCGCACGATAAACGGCGTTCTTAAGCTGGCGAATGTTACCCGGCCAGCCGTAACGCGTGAGCACTGTCCCCAGGTCAGCGGACAGTTTCGGGCGCGGGACGCCTTGTTCATCGGCGAAGCGTGCCACAAACAACTCGGTCAGCGGCATGATGTCCTGAGGGCAATCCCGCAGCGGCGGAATATTGAGCGTCAGCACGTTCAGGCGATAGTAGAGATCCTCGCGGAACACCCCTTTCTGCACCAGCTCCACCAGGTTTTTCTGCGTGGCGCAAATCACACGAACATCCACATGGACTTCATGATCTTCCCCTACACGACGGAAGGTTCCGTCATTGAGGAAACGCAGCAGTTTAGCCTGCATCCGTGGCGACATTTCGCCGATTTCATCCAGCAGAACCGAGCCGCCATTTGCCTGCTCGAAGAAGCCTTTTTTTCCTTCAGGCGCATGGCCGAACAGCTCGCTCTCAACTGCATCTTCCGGAATTGAGGCACAGTTCAGCGCCAGATACGGTTTTGCCGCGCGCGGGCTGGACAGATGCACGGCATGAGCCAGCAGGTCTTTCCCGGTACCGGTATCACCGGTGATCAGCAGCGGAGCCGTCAGATTGGCAAGCTTACGCGCCTGATCAACCACATGGCGCATTTTCGGGCTGACGGCGATTATCTGGCTAAAGGCACCAACATCCTGACTGGAGAGGTTTTGCAGCTGACGCCCCATACGTACGGTAGAACGCAGCATGATCACCGCGCCGGTCAGCACGCGGGCATCATTTTCCCCTTTGAGGTACACAGGCGTGATTTCCATCAGGAAGTTCTGCCCGTGGATCACCACGTGTTCACTGTGCGTGTTTTGCGGGCTGCTTTCCAGCCAGCGCTGGAAGTTAACACCGGGGATCAGCTGCGTTGCATGTTGAGTGCTCAGCTTCTCCTGGCTCTGTGCAAACAGCTGACAGCTGGCCAGGTTTACACGTTCGACTTTACTTTTCAGGTCCAGGGATAAGAACGGCTCTGGCATCGCTTCAAGCAGTGCGCTCAGTGCCAGGTGTTCACGCTCTGATGGCATCCACGGAATGGTTCGTACATCCGTAACGCCAGCGATACGGCGGATCTCAGCCATAAGGCTGCTGAAGGTATTGAATTCAATTTCGGCAAAGTTGAGGTAAATTCGCCCGATAGGATCGATCTCAATGCCACGCAGATCAATACTACGTAAAACAAGCAGATCGAGTAATTCGCGGGTCAGACCGAGTCGGTCTTCACAAAAGACTTCCAGACGCATGGGAAATTCACCGTTTAAGCCAATAACATTAAAATAATATGTCAGAAAGCGGTGATCGGGAAGATGGCTGTCAACAAATATTGACAGCCTGATGGTTAATTAGACGATGATGTTAGCCAATTACGCTTTTTTGCTCAGCGTGTCTTTAAGCTGGCCAATTAACTCGCGGCGGAAATCACCCAACCGGGGTTTGTCGCCGTCTATCCACGGCAGCGGACGGCAAATTTCCATCGCTTTGATCCCCAGACGTGCCGTCAATAAACCGGCTCCCAGCCCCTGAGCGGCTCGCGCCGACAAGCGCGCGGCCAGATCCTGAGACATCCAGTCCATGCCGACTTCCCGCACCAGCTCACTGGCACCAGCAAAAGCGATATTCAGCAAGACCAGGCGGAATAAGCGTAAACGACTGTAATACCCAAGCTCAATACCATACAGCGTGGCAATACGGTTAATCAGGCGCAAATTGCGCCACGCAATAAACGCCATATCCACCAGCGCCAGCGGACTAACCGCAATCATCAGTGTGGATTCTGCCGCTGAACGGCTAATTTCACGGCGCGCCTGTGCATCCAGTACCGGTTGCACCATATGTGAATAGAGCGTGACCACTTCCCGATCGTTTTGCGTTTCATGGATAGCGGCGTACCAGCGCTGAAGCGCCGGATGTGACTGATCGATACCCGCCTGGCTTGCCAGTTTTTCACAGAATGCACGACCTTTACCGGTGGCATGGCTGTGCAGCAGATCCCGCGCCTCATCACGTTCATGCGCGCGCTGGCGCAAACGCCACAGACGCCGCCACTCAGTTGCCAGCGAGCCGACGCCCGCACCGATGATCAGCGCTCCCGCAGCGCAGCCGCCCATCGCCACCCAGTCCTGGGTTTGCCAGGCATTTACCGCCCACTGGACACCCTGCCCAACCACACTGACACCAAACAGTGCCAGCCCGGCGGTCACCATTTTACGCCACAGGCTGCGTTTAGGACGCAGCGCGGATTCAACGACCGCTTCTGCCTGCCCTTCATCAGCAAGCGGCTCTTCCGACAGCACAGGCGCAAAATTATCGGCCTGTGTCCCGCTGAATGTTTGCGCGGTCCTGAACGCGTCGAGCGGCTCTTTCTCAAGCGGGCCCGTAAAATCAATGCGCGGCTTTAACGGTTCCGTCATCGCAATTTATCTCCAATCAAAAATTCCAGCGCCGCATCAAGACGAATATGCGGTAATGGCTGGTCAACATTCATTACCTGCGGGCGAAACGCTTCAAACTGGAATCCCTGGTTTTGCCAGAACGCCTGGCCTGGCAAGCGTGCAGGCACTTCGCCGGGATAGACCGTCAGCGGCTCGCCATCGCTTAAGCGGTTACCGCGCAGCGCCGGGATCTTCTCGCCATTCACTTCAATCAATCCGCTCTGGGTCGCCTGCACCGACGCAAGCCCCAGGCAGTCCATGCTGATCCCTTCAAACGCCGCATTTTGCCACGCATCCTGAACCAGCTGCTGCAACAGCGACACCATATTAGCGTGCTGATCGACAGTGACATGATCGGCCTTGGTGGCAGCGAACAGCAGTTTGTCGATAACCGGTGAGAACAACCGACGGAACAACGTGCGTTGCCCGTAATGGAAACTTTGCATCAGTTGCGTCAGCGCCAGGCGCATATCATTAAATGCCTGCGGCCCGCTGTTCAGTGGCTGAAGACAATCCACCAGCACAATCTGGCGGTCGAAACGCAAAAAGTGGTTTTTATAAAAACCTTTCACCACTTTTTCGCAGTAGTAGTTGTAACGCTCGCGCAGCATCCCGGCATTGGTGTGTTTATCCGCCTGCGCCAGTTTTGACTCTCCGATTGCGTCGACGTCCGGCCACGGGAAAAACTGCAACGCTGGCGCACCCGCCAGATCGCCCGGCAGGACAAAACGCCCTGGCTGAATAAAATGCAGCCCTTCCTGCTTACACTGATGCAGATAATCGGTCCAGGCTTCAGCAATTGCCGCCAGGCGGTTTTCATCCGCAGGCGCCAGAGGGTCGAGCCCTTCGCACAGCTGCCGCCATTTCGCCGACCACTCCGCGCGGTGACCCTGTAACAAACCGGTCATTTGTCGTGACCAGCTCAGGTAATCCTGAGCCAGCATGGGTAAATCCAGCAGCCACTCGCCCGGATAGTCCACAATTTCGAGATACAGCGTGGAAGTATCCTTAAAATGGCGCATCAGGGAATCATTAGAACGAAAACGCAGCGCGAGACGAATTTCACTGACCCCACGCGTGGGCGTTGGCCAGGCAGGAGGGTCGCCGTACAACTGCGCCAGCCCTTCGTCATAAGTAAAGCGCGGGATACCAAAATCTCGCTGCGGAACACGTTTCACGCCCAGCAATCGCTCTTCCCGAACCGCACTGAGCAGCGGCAACCGTGCCCCCGCATGCAGGTTAAGCAGCTGGTTTACCATCGCTGTGATAAAGGCCGTCTTGCCGCTGCGGCTCAGGCCCGTCACCGCAAGACGCAGATGACGGTCAACGCCACGGTTCACCAGAGAATTGAGTTCGTTTTTAAGTCGCTTCATCGCCGTCCTTTTTGCCTGAAGGCGTTTGTATTCTTAAAAATATGACATGGGGACAAAATGAAAGGAATAAAACCTTAAAGCAAAACGACACGCCAGTCAGCGTGCCGTTTGGAGATTATTTTAGTTTTCCCGAGAGCCGCCCGGCTAATTTTCTCAGCAACGGCTCCAGCGCCACGGCCAGTAACATTTTGACCGGTCTGCGGGCGACGGACTTCACCGCCCAGCCAGCCACACCTGCCGGACCGTAACGTAAGGCGGTAAACAAAACCAGCTTCCCTGCTAACTTCAGGCAGGGTTTCACCTTTTGCCCCGCCCGTTGCCAGGAGTGATTCATTCGTATTCTCTCTTAAAGCTGACGAAAACGGCTTCGTAACGTAAAGGTATCAGACGTGACATAGCGCTCCATCTCGCGCAAGCGCGTCTCACCGGCGGCCAGTTGGGCATCCACCGCATTGAGCAAATCGTTGGTGGTCGGCGCATTTTCGCTCGCCAGTTCACCTTCAGGCATCGGGTCAAGCACAAACGATAAAATGATGTACGCCACCAGCGTAATAAACGCCAGACCAAAGAAAATCGACAGCACCGTTACCACACGCACCAGTTTCACCGGTACATCGAGATAATGAGCCAACCCGGCACATACACCGCGAACCATGCCCTGCTGGGGGATCCGCCACAGTTTTTTATTCAGATTCAGCCCGGACATTAGCGATCCCTCCAGTTTGGATGTTCCGCATCAAGGATCGCTTCCAGCGCCTGAATACGCTCACCCATTTTGTTGGCGTCTGCGGAAAGCTGCACCAGACGCTGTTGTTCACTCTGGGAAAGCTCACCGCGAGAAGAACGATTACTGTAGTGCAGCCATAACCAAATCGGCAGAACGAACAGCACGAAAATCGTCAGGGGAATGGCCAGAAAAAGCGCGCTCATAGGTACTCCTTGTTTTACGATGCGTGGCGGCACACTCATGTGCCGCACCCTTTATTATTGATTGTCTTGCTTCATTTTGGCTTTAAGCGCCGCGAGTTGCTCGCTGATTTCGTCATCCGCTTTCAAATCTGCAAACTGCTGGTCCAGCGTCTTTTGTTTGCCAATGCCGTGACTTTCGGCTTCCGCTTCCATCTGGTCGATACGACGTTCGAAGGATTCAAAGCGGGCCATGGCTTCATCCAGCTTGCCACTGTCCAGTTGGCGGCGCACGTCACGTGATGAACTGGCCGCCTGGTGGCGTAACGTCAGCGCCTGCTGGCGAGCACGAGTTTCGCTGAGCTTGTTCTCAAGCTCGCCGATCTCTTTCTTCATACGCGTAAGCGTGTCGTCCACCAGAGTCGCTTCATGCTCAAGCGCGGTGATGAGATCGGCCAGCTTCTGCTTTTCAATCAGCGCGGCGCGGGCCAGATCTTCTTTATCTTTACGCAGCGCCAGCTCGGCTTTTTCCTGCCATTCATTGAGCTGCGCGGTGGCCTGCTCAATACGGCGTGTCAGCTGTTTTTTCTCTGCCAGCGCACGCGCCGACGTTGAACGGACTTCCACCAGCGTGTCTTCCATTTCCTGAATCATCAGGCGCACCAGCTTCTGTGGATCTTCCGCTTTCTCCAGCAGAGAGTTGATGTTGGCGTTCACGATGTCGGCAAAACGAGAAAAAATACCCATAATTCGATCCTCATAGTTCTGTTATCGGGCAATGCCCTGCTGAACAGATAATACAAATCTCATGCCAACTTTTTATCTTGTTGATTTACCTGATTCTGTTTGATTTTAAACCAACAACACTCTACTCTCACCTGGTGAATATCGCTAACGAGTGGTGAATTTAACTATGGCCGAATTTAAAGATAATCTCCTTGGTGAAGCAAACAGCTTTCTGGAGGTCCTGGAGCAGGTATCGCGACTGGCGCCACTCAATAAACCGGTGCTCATCATCGGTGAGCGCGGAACCGGTAAAGAGCTTATCGCCAACCGCTTACACTTTTTATCCGGCCGCTGGGACGGCCCATTTATCTCCCTGAACTGCGCCGCGTTGAATGAAAACCTGCTGGATTCAGAGCTGTTCGGCCATGAAGCCGGGGCATTTACCGGCGCGCAAAAGCGCCATCCCGGCCGTTTTGAACGTGCTGATGGTGGCACGCTGTTTCTGGATGAGCTAGCCACCGCACCAATGCTGGTACAGGAAAAACTGCTGCGCGTGATTGAATACGGTGAACTGGAGCGCGTTGGCGGCAGCCAGCCATTGCAGGTCAACGTGCGTCTGGTTTGTGCCACCAATGCCGACCTGCCACAGATGGTTGCACAGGACAAATTCCGCGCCGACCTGCTGGACAGGCTGGCGTTTGACGTTGTGCAGTTGCCGCCACTGCGTGAACGCCAAAGCGACATCATGTTGCTGGCTGAACAATTCGCCATACAGATGTGTCGTGAACTTGGGTTGCCGCTGTTCCCCGGTTTTAGCGATTACGCCCGGGAAACGCTTCTTGGATACCACTGGCCGGGGAATATTCGTGAGCTGAAAAACGTGGTGGAACGGTCAGTTTATCGCCATGGAAGCAGTGACATGGAGCTGGATAACATCATTCTCGATCCTTTCCAGCGCGCGGAGCCGGCACACGTAACGCCCGCCACCAGCAACAAGTCCCCGACGCTGCCGCTGGACCTGCGTCAGTTCCAGCATCATCAGGAACAACAGCTGCTGGAACAGAGCCTGAAACAGGCAAAATATAACCAGAAACGAGCGGCCGAACTGCTGGGTCTGACCTACCATCAATTAAGGGCATTGCTCAAAAAGCATCAAATGCGCTGACAATATCAGCACTTACCCGCAGACATTTTTACGAAGCAGGCGTAAGTGCGATACACTTTGCAGATCGAACCTAAAAACCTTAAAAATTATGCGTCTGGTTTTATCGTCCCTGTTTGCGCTCGGTCTGTTCAGCAATACGGTCTTTGCTGCGCCTGAGCGTGCTGCGCTTCCTGATATTCGCGATAGCGGCTTTGTCTATTGTGTCAGCGGGCAAGTTGACACCTTTAACCCGCAAAAAGCGGGCAGCGGCCTGATTGTTGACACCCTTGCCGCACAGCTTTACGACCGCCTGCTGGATGTCGACCCTTATACCTATCGCCTGGTGCCGGAGCTGGCCGAGAGCTGGGAAGTGCTTGATAATGGCGCGACCTACCGCTTCCACCTGCGTGACGATGTCTCTTTCCAGCGCACGCCCTGGTTTACGCCAACCCGCAAACTGAATGCGGATGATGTGGTCTTTACCTTCCAGCGTATCTTTAACCGCAATCATCCGTGGCATAACGTGAATGGCGGGAGCTTCCCCTATTTCGACAGTTTGCAGTTTGCCGATACCGTCAAAAGCGTGCGTAAACTCGACAACAGAACGGTTGAATTTAGCCTGACGCGTCCGGATGCCTCTTTCTTATGGCATCTGGCGACCCACTATGCCTCGGTGATGTCGGCGGAATACGCAGCGAAACTGACCAGCCAGGATCGCCAGGAGCTACTCGACAGGCAGCCCGTCGGCACAGGTCCGTTCCAGATGGCGGAGTACCGTTCAGGCCAGTACATTCGCCTGCAACGTCACGAACACTTCTGGCGCGGCACACCGCTGATGCCGCAGGTGGTGGTGGATCTCGGCTCTGGTGGCACCGGCCGACTCTCTAAACTGCTGACAGGTGAGTGCGACGTGCTCGCGTGGCCTGCCGCCAGCCAGTTAACCATTCTGCGTGACGATCCACGTTTGCGTCTGACCCTGCGTCCGGGCATGAATATCGCCTATCTGGCCTTTAATACGGATAAACCACCACTCAACAACCCAGCCGTTCGCCATGCGCTGGCCTTAGCGATTAACAACCAGCGCCTGATGCAGTCGATTTACTACGGGACAGCAGAAACCGCCGCCTCTATTTTGCCTCGAGCCTCCTGGGCCTATGATGGCGAAGCTAAAGTTACGGAATACAATCCGGCAAAAGCGCGTGAGCAGCTAAAAGCGCTGGGCGTAGAAAACCTGACGCTCCAGCTCTGGGTACCGACCAGTTCGCAAGCCTGGAACCCAAGCCCGCTGAAAACCGCTGAACTGCTCCAGGCCGATATGGCTCAGGTGGGCGTCAAAGTGGTGATCGTGCCGGTCGAGGGGCGTTTCCAGGAGGCGCGTCTGATGGACATGAACCATGATTTAACCCTGGCAGGCTGGGCGACCGACAGTAATGACCCGGATAGCTTCTTCCGCCCGCTCCTGAGCTGTGCGGCGATCAACTCGCAAACCAACTACGCCCACTGGTGTAACCGCGAATTTGATGCCGTGCTGCAAAAAGCCCTCGCCTCACAACAGCTGGCCTCCCGTATCGACGCCTACGATGAAGCGCAAAACATTCTGGCAAAAGAACTGCCGGTGTTGCCGCTTGCCTCGTCCCTGCGCCTTCAGGCCTATCGCTATGACATCAAAGGGCTGGTGCTGAGTCCGTTTGGTAACGCCTCCTTCGCGGGCGTCTCGCGTGAAAAAGAACAAGAGGTGAAAAAACCGTGATTATTTTTACCTTGCGTCGCCTGTTACTGCTGCTGGTAACCCTCTTCTTCCTGACCTTTGTCGGCTTTAGCCTGAGCTATTTCACGCCGCACGCGCCGCTTCAGGGTTCGTCGCTGTGGGATGCCTGGCTGTTCTGGTTTAACGGCGTGCTGCACTGGGACTTTGGCGTGTCCAGCATCAACGGGCAGTTGATCTCCGAACAGCTGAAAGAAGTTTTCCCGGCCACCATGGAGCTGTGTATTCTGGCCTTCGGATTTGCTCTGCTGGTCGGTATTCCGGTGGGGATGCTGGCGGGGATTTATCGCAATAAATGGCAGGACAAATTTATCAGTGCCCTCGCCCTGCTCGGCTTCTCGATCCCTATCTTCTGGCTGGCGCTGCTGCTGACCCTGTTCTTCTCGCTAACCCTGGGGTGGCTGCCAGTGTCGGGTCGTTTTGACCTGCTGTACACGGTAAAAACGGTGACCGGGTTTGCGATTATTGACGCCTGGCTTTCAGATTCGGTCTGGCGCCATGAAATGATCATCAGTGCCCTGCGCCATATGGTGTTGCCGGTGTTGACGCTGGCCGTTGCACCCACAACCGAAGTGATCCGCCTTATGCGTATCAGCACCATCGAAGTATTTGATCAAAACTACGTGAAAGCGGCGGCCACACGCGGGCTGTCCCGGCTGACGATCCTGCGCCGTCACGTACTGCACAACGCCCTGCCGCCGGTCATCCCGCGCCTTGGGCTGCAATTTTCAACCATGCTGACCCTGGCGATGATCACGGAAATGGTGTTTAGCTGGCCCGGGCTTGGTCGCTGGCTGATTAACGCCATTCGTCAGCAAGACTATGCAGCGATTTCCGCAGGGGTCATGGTGATTGGCTCGCTGGTCATCATCGTTAACGTGATTTCCGATATTTTGGGTGCTATGGCTAACCCACTGAAGCATAAGGAATGGTATGCCTTACGATAACGTATACAGCGAAAAGCGCACACCCGGTGTGCTGCGTACCGTGTGGCGTAAATTCTATGGTGACACCACGGCGATGATTGGCCTGTATGGCTGTGGTGCACTGGCGGTGTTGTGCATTTTGGGTTCGTGGTTTGCGCCTTACGGGATCGACCAGCAGTTTCTCGGTTATCAGCTTTTACCGCCTTCCTGGTCACGTTATGGTGAAGTGTCCTTCTTTTTAGGCACTGACGATCTGGGCCGCGATGTCTTAAGTCGCCTGCTGAGCGGTGCAGCGCCAACGGTGGGTGGTGCGTTTGTGGTTACGCTGGCTGCCACCATTTGTGGCCTGGCGCTGGGGATTTTTGCCGGTTCAACCCACGGCCTGCGCTCCGCTGTGATGAATCACATTCTGGATACGCTGCTCTCTATTCCTTCCCTGCTGCTGGCCATTATTGTCGTGGCCTTTGCGGGCCCGCATTTGTCCCATGCCATGTTTGCCGTCTGGCTGGCGATCCTTCCGCGTCTGGTGCGTTCGGTCTATAGCATGGTGCATGACGAGCTGGAAAAAGAGTATGTGGTTGCCGCACGTCTGGATGGCGCCACCACGTTCAATATCCTGTGGTTTGCCGTGTTGCCAAACATTGCGTCCGGGCTGGTCACCGAGATCACTCGTGCCCTGTCGATGGCGATTCTGGATATCGCCGCGCTGGGCTTCCTCGATCTTGGTGCTCAGCTTCCGTCTCCCGAATGGGGAGCCATGCTGGGCGACGCGCTGGAACTTATCTATGTCGCTCCCTGGACCGTTATGCTGCCCGGGGCTGCGATTATGGTCAGCGTGTTGCTGATCAACCTGCTTGGGGATGGTATTCGCCGGGCAATTAATGCGGGAGTGCAATAATGCCGTTACTCGATATCCGCAACCTGACGATTGAATTCAAGACCGGCGAAGGCTGGGTGAAAGCCGTTGACCGTATCAGCATCACGCTTGCAGAAGGTGAAATCCGCGGGCTGGTGGGTGAATCCGGCTCCGGTAAAAGCCTGATAGCCAAGGCCATCTGTGGTGTTGCGAAAGACAACTGGCGCGTGACTGCTGACCGTATGCGTTTTGATGATATTGACCTGCTGCGCCTTTCTCCGCGTGAGCGCCGTAAGCTGGTGGGTCATAACGTGTCGATGATATTTCAGGAGCCACAATCCTGTCTTGATCCCTCCGAGCGCGTGGGTAAACAGCTGATGCAGAACATCCCCGGCTGGACGTACAAAGGCCGCTGGTGGCAACGCGTTGGCTGGCGTAAGCGCCGTGCCATTGAGCTGCTGCACCGGGTCGGGATCAAAGATCATAAAGATGCGATGCGCAGTTTCCCTTACGAGCTGACCGACGGCGAATGCCAGAAAGTGATGATTGCCATCGCGCTGGCGAACCAACCGCGTCTGCTGATTGCCGATGAACCAACAAACGCGATGGAGCCCACCACACAGGCACAGATCTTCCGCCTGCTGACGCGTCTTAATCAGAACAACAACACCACCATTTTGCTGATCAGCCATGACCTGCAAATGCTGAGCAAATGGGCAGATAAAATTGATGTGATGTACTGCGGCCAGACGGTAGAAACGGCTGTCAGCGAAGAGCTGGTGAACACCCCGCATCATCCGTATACCCAGGCGCTGATCCGCGCGATCCCAGACTTTGGCAGCGCCATGCCACACAAAAGCCGCCTGAATACCTTGCCTGGGGCCATTCCGTTGCTGGAATCACTGCCTATTGGCTGCCGCCTTGGCCCGCGCTGTCCTTACGCTCAGCGTAAATGCATTGAAACACCACGGCTGTCGGGGGCTAAAAACCATCTTTATGCCTGTCATTTCCCGTTGAACATGGAGAGAGAGTGAAATGGTCGAAACTTTGCTGGAAGTTCGCAACCTGAGTAAGACCTTTCGCTACCGGACAGGGTTATTTCATCGCCAGACTGTAGAAGCGGTTAAACCCCTGAGCTTTACGCTTCGGGAAAAACAGACGCTGGCCATTATCGGTGAGAACGGTTCCGGGAAATCCACACTGGCGAAAATGCTCGCCGGCATGGTTGAACCCACCGCAGGTGAAGTGCTGATTGACGATCATCCGCTGGAATTTGGTGATTACTCGTTTCGCAGTCAGCGCATCCGTATGATTTTTCAGGATCCGTCGACATCCCTCAACCCGCGCCAGCGTATTTCGCAGATTCTGGACTTCCCGCTTCGATTAAACACGGAGCTGGAGCCGGAAGAGCGCCGCAAGCGGATTGTCGAAACCCTGCGCATGGTTGGTCTGCTGCCTGACCACGAGAGTTATTACCCGCATATGCTGGCCCCGGGACAGAAACAGCGTCTGGGTCTGGCGCGCGCGTTAATTTTGCGCCCGAAAGTCATTATCGCCGACGAAGCGCTGGCGTCACTTGATATGTCGATGCGTTCGCAGTTAATTAACCTGATGCTGGAATTGCAGGAAAAACAGGGTATCTCTTATATCTATGTGACGCAGCATCTTGGCATGATGAAGCACATTAGCGATCAGGTGCTGGTGATGCATCAGGGCGAAGTGGTCGAACGCGGAAGCACAGCGGATGTGATGGCTTCCCCGCTTCATGAGCTGACGAAAAGACTGATTGCCGGGCATTTTGGTGAAGCATTAACCGCCGATGCATGGCGAAAAGACCGTTAACCGCGCGTCAAAAGAGTGGTCGGATTAACTAAGCACGCGACACGTGATATTATCGCCGCGTTTTAACGACGATTGTCCCAAGAAGATGACGATCGCCACAACAATGAATATAAGGATTAAAGCTATGGGTTTTCTTTCCGGTAAGCGCATTCTGGTGACCGGCGTTGCCAGCAAACTGTCCATCGCATACGGCATCGCACAGGCTATGCATCGCGAAGGCGCTGAGCTGGCGTTCACCTACCAGAACGACAAGCTGAAAGGCCGTGTTGAAGAGTTTGCCGCGCAGCTGGGTTCCAGCATTGTTCTGGAATGTGACGTTGCACAAGATGAAAGCATCGATGGCATGTTCGCTGAACTGGCAAAAACGTGGGAGAAATTCGACGGTTTCGTTCACTCCATCGGCTTCGCTCCTGGCGACCAGCTGGACGGCGACTACGTGAACGCGGTTACCCGTGAAGGCTTCAAAATCGCTCACGACATCAGCTCTTACAGCTTCGTGGCGATGGCTAAATCTTGCCGCACCATGCTGAACCCGGGCGCTGCACTGCTGACCCTGTCCTACCTGGGTGCAGAGCGTGCAATCCCTAACTACAACGTTATGGGTCTGGCAAAAGCCTCTCTGGAAGCAAACGTGCGCTACATGGCGAACGCGATGGGTCCAGAAGGTGTGCGTGTTAACGGTATCTCTGCTGGCCCAATCCGTACCCTGGCGGCGTCTGGCATCAAAGACTTCCGTAAAATGCTGGCACACTGCGAAGCGGTTACCCCGATTCGCCGTACCGTTACCATTGAAGATGTGGGTAACTCCGCAGCATTCCTGTGCTCTGACCTTTCCGCGGGTATCTCCGGCGAAGTGGTTCACGTTGACGGCGGCTTCAACATCGCTGCAATGAACGAGCTGGAAATCAAATAAGTTGTCACTCTCTTCCCGCCCGGGAAGAGAGTTTTCCCTCTCCCTGCAAGACCTTTCGTTATTCCGTTCTGCTATTTGTTATCACCTAACAATATTTTTCCCCTCATCCGCCTTACGCCAGGATATTGATCGCCATTTTGAGATCAAGGAACGCCCATGGAACAACGCCGTTTTTCTGGCAAAGGCCACTGGTATCATGAAACCCAGTCAAATCATTCGCAGACGGATGTTCTGCCTCTGGTACCCGAAGCCGCTTACGTTGACGATCGTTTTTTGCTCGATTTAGCCCTTCCCGAAGAAATTGTCGCCGGATGCGAAAGCTGGCTAGCCCCTGCCAGAGCGCTCTGTCACCAACTGTTTCCGCTCAATGTTGCTGTGAGTCGTCTGCGGACACTTAGCGCGTACGACAGGCTGAGCACTGCGTTGACCGTTGCTCAGGCGTGCGGCGTTCAACGGCTCTGTAATCACTACGCTGCCCTTCTCGCCCCGCTTCCCGGCCCTGATTCCTCACGAGAAAGTAATCGCCGCCTTGCCCAAATTACCCAGTACGCCCGCCAGCTTGCCAGCTCTCCTGACGTGATCGACGATAAAGCGCAGCAACAACTCGATGAAGTCGGCCTGACAACCTACGACATTGTGCTGATCAGTCAGATAATCGGGTTCACTGGATTCCAGGCGCGCGTAGTGGCAGCGTTTCAGGCCTTCCAGGGGCATCCCGTACGCTGGCTGCCGGGGCATCATATCCAGCCTCATGCGCTAATCAGTGCCACGCGCAGGGTTCCGGGGGAATGGGAATCCATCCTGCCCGTTGTCGAATTGCGCTATGCCAGTGCCCAGCAGCTTGAATTGCTCGCCCGCTGGCAGGCACAACCTGAACTCCAGGCGCTGACGCCGGTGCTGTGTCATGAACCGGCCCTGCTTGCCCTCACCGGAGAGATCCTGACTGGCGGTATTCGTTCGTCTGCCAATGATGCATCCTCTGTGGCACTGGCTGGCGCAATCGCATTGCTCAACGCCTCCCCGGACCGGTTCAGCGCCGCGCAATTTACGCCGCTCACCCAGAGTGGTCTGAGCGAAGTACAGGCAATTAATCTGCTCACCTGGAGTGCTTTTAACGGCTGGCTTGACCGTTTGGGAATCGCCCTCGGCAAAGGGGAATAACCATACTAATTACCTAAAGAGCGCTTGCTGTAGCAGTGAGAATCGCGTAAAACTGTCAGCCGCTCAATGGCTACGAAAATAGAACATTATGTTTCAGGACAACCCGCTGCTAGCGCAGCTTAAACAGCAACTGCATTCCCAGACGCCGCGTGCAGAAGGGGTCGTAAAAGCCACGGAAAAGGGCTTTGGCTTCCTTGAAGTTGATGCGCAGAAAAGCTACTTCATTCCGCCTCCGCAGATGAAGAAAGTGATGCACGGCGATCGCGTCACGGCCGTCATTCACACCGAGAAAGAACGTGAATCCGCCGAGCCGGAAGAACTGATCGAACCTTTCCTGACCCGTTTCGTGGGTAAGGTACATAAAAAAGACGACCGTCTGTCTATTGTACCGGACCATCCCCTGCTGAAAGATGCCATTCCGTGCCGCGCTGCACGTGGTGTTGAGCATGATTTTAAACAAGGTGACTGGGCCGTTGCTGAAATGCGCCGTCATCCTCTGAAAGGCGACCGCGGTTTCTATGCGGAACTGACCCAGTTCATTACCTTTGGCGACGATCATTTCGTCCCATGGTGGGTAACGCTGGCACGCCACAATCTTGAAAAAGAAGCGCCAGACGGCGTAGCAACTGAAATGCAGGATGAAGGTCTGGTACGTCGTGACCTGACTGCTCTGGATTTTGTTACTATCGACAGTGCAAGCACTGAAGATATGGATGATGCCCTGTTTGCTGAAGAGTCAGCTGACGGCAAAATGCATCTGACCGTGGCGATTGCCGATCCAACGGCCTGGATCGTTGAAGGCAGCAAGCTGGACGATGCCGCGAAAATTCGCGCATTCACCAACTACCTGCCGGGCTTCAACATCCCGATGCTGCCACGTGAACTGTCCGACGATCTCTGCTCGCTGCGCGCGAACGAAATTCGTCCAGTGCTCGCCTGCCGCATGATCATTGCCGCTGACGGCACCATTGAAGACGATATCGAATTCTTTGCCGCCACAATCGAATCAAAAGCCAAACTGGCCTATGACGACGTTTCTGACTGGCTGGAAAACACCGGCAGCTGGAAACCAGAAAGCGAGGCGATTGCCGCGCAGATCCGTCTGTTGCATCGCATCTGCCTGAGCCGTAGCCAATGGCGTACCACTCACGCGCTGGTATTTAAAGATCGTCCTGATTACCGCTTTGTTCTCGGTGAAAAAGGCGAAGTGCTGAATATCGTTGCTGAGCCGCGTCGCATCGCTAACCGCATTGTTGAAGAAGCCATGATTTCCGCCAATATTTGTGCCGCACGTGTGCTGCGCGACAAATTAGGCTTTGGCATTTACAACGTGCACACTGGTTTTGATCCGGCAAACACCGAAGCGCTGGCTGCCCTGCTGAAAAACCACGATGTACACGTTGATCCAGAAGAAGTGCTGACGCTGAACGGCTTCTGCAAACTGCGTCGCGAACTTGATGCACAGCCATCCGGTTTCCTGGACAGCCGTATTCGTCGTTTCCAGTCCTTCGCTGAGATCAGCACTGAGCCAGGTCCGCACTTTGGTCTGGGTCTTGAAGCTTACGCAACCTGGACTTCTCCAATCCGTAAATATGGCGATATGGTTAACCATCGCCTGCTGAAAGCGATTATCAAAGGCGAATCCATTGCGCGTCCTCAGGACGATACCACGGTACAGATGGCGGAACGTCGCCGCCTGAACCGCATGGCTGAACGCGATGTCGGTGACTGGCTGTATGCGCGCTTCCTGAACGACAAAGCGGGTACTGACACCCGTTTCCCGGCGGAAATCATCGATATCAGCCGTGGTGGGATGCGTGTACGCCTGGTTGATAATGGCGCGGTAGCCTTTATCCCTGCGCCATTCCTGCACGCCGTTCGTGATGAACTGGTTTGTAGCCAGGAAAACGGTACTGTGCAAATCAAAGGCGAAACGGTTTATAAAGTCACAGACGTGATTGACGTAACTATCGCTGAAGTTCGCATGGAAACCCGCAGCATTATCGCGCGTCCAGCCGCCTGATAACTTATTAAAATGTCGGTCATTTCCTTTTAGGAAAGGCCGACATTTCCTCAACGCCTCTTATTTCGCCAAATCATCATTTTTTCTTATTATTTTCCTCTTCATACCGCCAAAACTTGCCAGAATTATCTACATTAAAAGAGAGCCGTCATATTCGGTTACGTGAATTTTTATACAGCACGTATCCTTTTTGGCGCGACTCGTTTTAATATAATAAAACTGGGAAAAACAATAAGTTCACTTCGGTTTTGCCGCTGTCTCACTACGGAAAAGTCGACTGCTATTGAATATTTTTTGCGCTAATGAGCAGCCGCAGGAGAAAACATGATGGATGATCTGGAGCAGAATTTGCTGTTTCGTTACATGGGTACGCACAGTCCCTGGTGGCGACTGACAGCCGATAGCAATGCTCTGCATCTGGCCGCCAGCGAAAGTGCCGATGTTATTCAGGTTGCGGCGCTGAGCGATGAGCAGGCCGATCTCATTCGTCAACTTACGGTTATCACCTCCAGCATTACGATGACGTTATCACTGTACGGTACTGATGTCCCGGTTCATTTGGTCGGCCGTAAAATCAATAAAAAAGAGTGGGCTGGCACAGCATCTGCCTGGAACGATACCCCTTCTGTTGCCCGCGATCTGGCACAGGGACTCTCATTTGCAGAGCAAGTTGTCTCCGAAGCTAACTCTGTCATTGTTATCCTCGATCAAAACGGGAATATTCAGCGCTTCAATCGCCTTAGCGAAGAGTATACCGGCCTGAAAGAACAGGAAGTGATCGGCCAGAACGTCTTCAAGCTGTTCATGAGCCGCAGTGAAGCCGCTGCATCCAAACGCAACATTACCGGTTTTTTTCGTAACGGCAGTTCCTACGAAGTCGAACGCTGGATCAAGACGCGCAAGGGACAAAGATTGTTTCTGTTCAGAAACAAATTTGTTCACAGCGGCAGCGGTAAGAATGAAATTTACCTCATCTGTTCAGGAACCGATATCACTGAGGAACGCCGCGCTCAGGAACGCCTGCGCGTGATGGCAAATACCGATACCATCACCGGGTTGCCTAACCGGAATGCCATCCACGAACTGATATCCGACGCCATAGAGACGCGCGGAGAAACCCAGGTCGGCGTGGTGTATCTCGATCTGGATAACTTCAAAAAAGTGAACGATGCCTACGGGCACATGTTTGGCGATCAGTTATTGCAGGCGGTCGCGCTGGCGATCCTCAGTTGTCTGGAAGAAGGACAAATCCTCGCCCGTCTCGGTGGCGATGAATTTATTGTGCTGGCGACGGACACCTCGCAAGGTTCGCTGGAAGCGATGGCCTCGCGGATCCTCACCCGCTTACGCCAGCCATTCCGCATCGGACTGATTGAGATTTATACCGGCTGCTCACTGGGTATCGCACTTGCGCCTCAGCACGGTATCGACCGTGAAAGCGTGATTCGTAACGCGGATACGGCGATGTATACCGCCAAAGAGAGTGGCCGCGGTAAGTTCTGCGTCTTCTCACCAGAGATGAACCAGCGTGTGTTCGAGTACCTCTGGCTGGATACCAACCTGCGGAAGGCGCTGGATAACGATCAGCTGCTGATTCACTATCAGCCGAAAATGACCTGGCGTGGCGAAATCAGAAGCCTGGAAGCGCTGGTCCGCTGGCAGTCCCCTGAACGTGGTCTGATCCCGCCGCTGGAGTTTATCTCCTATGCCGAAGAATCGGGGCTGATTGTGCCGCTTGGGCGCTGGGTTATGCTCGACGTGGTACGTCAGGTTGCCAAATGGCGCGACAAAGGCATTAATCTTCGCGTCGCGGTTAACGTCTCGGCGCGTCAGCTCGCCGATCAGACCATTTTCAGCGATTTAAAACAGGCGCTGAAGGATTTGAACTTTGAGTACTGCCCTATCGATGTGGAATTAACCGAAAGCTGCCTGATTGAAAATGAAGATCTCGCGCTTTCTGTTATCCAGCAGTTCAGCCAGCTTGGGGCGCAAATCCACCTGGATGACTTTGGTACCGGGTACTCTTCGCTTTCGCAATTAGCGCGTTTCCCAATCGATGCGATTAAACTCGATCAGTCATTCGTTCGGGATATTCATAAACAATCGATATCGCAATCGCTGGTGCGCGCGATCGTTGCGGTGGCGCAGGCGCTCAATTTACAGGTCATTGCGGAAGGGGTAGAAAGCGCGAAAGAAGACGCCTTTCTGACTAAGAACGGCGTCAACGAACGGCAAGGTTATCTCTTTGCTAAACCTATGCCCGCTGCCGCATTCGAGCGATGGCTAAAGCGTTATCAGGCGCGAAAAATGCGCTAACTGGCTTTGCGTAACCCCGCCGCGTGGTGGCGGTCCTGCAACATAACCAGACGCTCCATATAGGCAATATCTTTGGGTTCGAGGCAAAACGCAGCGTCGACCCAATCTTCTGTAATGTCCATCAACTCGCTACGCGGAAGTTGCAGCACGCGTGTACGGGCGCGCAGCATTGCTCTTACGCCATTCATCTTCGGCTGTAATGTGTCGATAAATGTACGCACCGCCATATAGCTTTGTCCTGGCTCAAACAGGACATCCACTAACCCGTGCTGTTCGTACCACTCCGCAGTATGCGACTCCCCTTTGTAGATAAGTTCCTCCGCCAGTTTCATGCCTGAACGGCGTGCAACCAGCGAATACCCACCCATACCGGGGAACAAGTTGAAGGCAATTTCAGGAAATCCCAGACGTGCATCGCGCTGACCAAGAACAAAATGGTGCGCCAGGGCCGCCTCAAATCCGCCACCTAAGGCGCTGCCTTCAACCATCGCCAGTGTGATGGCGCCGGTATCAAAACCACGTGAGGCGGCGTGTACGCAATCGACACAGGCGCGAGCATAGGCACGTAATGCTTCGCGGCGGCCGTTTTGGATGCACTCGACAAAGAACTTCAAATCACCCCCCGTGTTGTACATATCAGGAACCAGCGATCCGGTGACCCAGAAGTCGACAACAAAACCAGACTGCCGCACCAGCCAGGACAAGTTCATGATTTCTTCAATCAATGCATGGTTGAAGCAAGGCCGTGGCTGAGACCGCAACATCATCCAGACGGTGTGACGTTCCTCCTCATAATACGCAGCAAGTTGGGTAAAGCGTTCAGCATCAGTGAACAGTGTGCAAGTAGCTTGATTGATAACTGTCATAGTCTAATTCCTCATATAAAAAAGCGCCTTGCGCGCAGAATTAGCCTAATCCACACATTCAACTCACTGCATGAGGAGGGATAAATTTATCACTTTCATTTATGTAATTTCCTTATTGCATTTTTTCCCTTCTCTTTTGACCCTATTTTCTGCATCATTGAAAATATTAACTTTTCGCTCCAGGGGTGAAATTATGTCCAACATTGATGCACTGACCGTGGCACAACGTATTGATACTGTGCTGGATATCCTGGTTGCGGGCGATTATCACTCTGCTATCCGTAATCTTGAGATCTTAAAATCCGAATTGCTGGCACAGAATGGCGCCGACACCGCACCAGAAAGCGCGCAACCTAAAGCCCCGTGGGAAGTGTAACCACCACGTTTCCGACCTCGTTCAGCTTTTTTTAAATGGATGCTATGAATTCCCGACAACAACTCATTTTACAGATGGTCATCGATCAGGGACGCGTGAGCGTGGTCGACCTCGCTAAAACCACTGGCGTATCTGAAGTCACAATCCGTCAGGATCTTAATCTGCTGGAAAAACAGAGTTACCTGCGCCGTGCGCACGGGTACGCCGTTCCGCTGGATAGCGAAGACGTCGAAACCCGCATGATGAACAACTATGCGCTGAAACGTGAGCTGGCAGAATTTGCCGCGTCTTTGGTGAATAACGGTGAGACAGTGTTTATCGAGAACGGCAGCAGTAACGCGCTACTGGCGCGTACGCTCGCCGACCAGAAAGACATCACTATCATCACCGTCAGCAGCTATATCGCTCACCTGCTTAAAGAAACCCGCTGCGAAGTGATTCTGCTCGGGGGGATTTATCAGAAAAAAAGTGAGAGCATGGTTGGGCCACTGACCCGGCAATATGTTCAGCAGGTTCACTTCAGTAAAGCGTTTATCGGTATCGACGGCTGGCAGGCAGAGACAGGTTTTACCGGCCGGGACATGATGCGTTCAGATGTGGTTAACGCAGTACTTGAAAAAGAGTGTGAGGCCATTGTTCTTACCGACAGTTCAAAATTTGGCGCGGTTCACCCTTATATGATGGGCCCGATTTCCCGTTTCAGCCGCGTAATTACCGATGATCGGTTAAGTAATGATCATCGCCAGCAACTCGAACAAACTGGCCTGACGGTCGATATTGTCAAACACCCCGCATAATATCTTTTCTGCGCCCGACTCCTCCGGGCGCAGGCAATTTCATCTCTGAGAGAATTCCTGGTCTCCCTTTAAGACTTTTTACCTGTTTAACCGGCGTTAAACTCGTAAAATTAGTATTAGCGATATAACAGGAAGTGACTATCACCTGCGTGATTACGTAACGCCTGCGCGACCAGCTTTCACGGGAAACGGAATTTAAGTATGCCAATGGTCTATACTTAAAGTGTATTTCTTTCCGTGAATCGATAATTCAGGAGAAAGTATTATGTCTTTAACCAGCAAAAAATTAACCGCAGCTGTTCTGGCTGTTGCTTTAGCAATGTCCCTGAGCGCATGTTCCAACTGGTCAAAACGCGACCGTAACACAGCCATTGGTGCCGGTGCCGGTGCACTCGGTGGTGCGGTCTTAACTGACGGTAGTACGCTGGGTACTTTAGGTGGTGCTGCTGTCGGCGGTATTATCGGTCACCAGGTGGGCAAATAATCTCCATAACGGCAACCACCGGTATAAAGATAGTTTTGAATATATTTCAGGTCTGACTTACGCACGTAAAAATAGAGCCACGGTATTTGCCGTGGCTCACTTATTTTAACCGCCTGCCAGTTTTACTTTCATGCCTTTGGCTTCGAGCAGTGATTTAATTAAATCTCGTTTGTCGCCCTGAATTTCAATAATTCCGTCTTTCACAGCGCCGCCACATCCGCATTTCTTTTTAAGCTCGGCTGCCAGTTTCGCCAGCTCAGCATCGTCGGCATCAATGCCGGTAATAAGGCATACACCTTTACCCTTTCTGCCACTGGTCTGACGCTGAATGCGCACCACACCATCACCTTTCGGACGCTCTACAGCGGCCTTGGGTTCATCGATGCGCCCGGTTTCGGTGGAATACACCAGGCGGCTGTTAGAATCGCTCATTACGCGCCCTTCTTCAGTGAGGCATTGATAGCCTTCAGGGTTTGAGCCGGGTCAGCCGATTGCGTTACCGGGCGACCGATAACCATATAGTCAACACCCGCCGCCAGCGCCTGCTCAGGCGTCATGATACGGCGCTGATCGCCCACGTCACTGCCCGCCGGACGAATACCCGGTGTAACCAGTTTGAACGCCTGGCCCAATTCTGATTTGAAGCGTACGGCTTCCTGCGCAGAACAAACCACACCGTCCAGACCACAGTTTTGAGTCAGGCGCGCAAGGCGTTCGGCGTGTTCAGCTGGTGACAACGTCACGCCGAGATCGCGCAGGTCGCTTTCGTCCATGCTGGTCAGAACCGTTACGGCAATCAGTAATGGTGCGTCTTTGCCAAAAGGTACAAGCGCTTCACGCGCGGCGGTCATCATACGCGCCCCGCCCGATGCGTGGACGTTTACCATCCATACGCCCAGCTCAGCAGCAGCAGCAACGGCATGTGCCGTGGTGTTGGGGATATCGTGAAACTTTAGGTCGAGGAAGATTTCAAAGCCACGCTGTTGCAGATCACGCACAATTTGTGGCCCAAACAGCGTGAACATTTCTTTGCCGACTTTCAGGCGGCAGTCACGTGGATCAATGCCATCGACGAAGGCAAGTGCAGCATCGCGGTTATTGTAATCGAGAGCAACAACAACAGGAGAATCAGTAACTACGCGGGAAGCGGAGGAAGTAACAGACGTCATGACCAGCCCTTTTCGTCTATGGGCGCGCAGCGGCGCGGAACAGATAAACGGCCAGCATTCTACCTGTCAGCGCCACAAATGAACAGAATCGATTTCCTTTCCTGCTAGGCCAATGGCCGCACGGTGCCATCAGATGGAGAAAAACACATTAGTATGTTGTAACTAAAATAATGTGTTTTAAAAAATTACTGCCCGTCCAGGCCGCGAATAGGCTTAATTGTGGACCAGGCGCGGCACGAAGGACAGTGCCAGTACAGCGTATAAGCGGTAAAACCGCACTTCTGGCAGCGATAGCGTGGCTTACTGCGCACCTGTTCACCGACCATGTCGCGCAGCACCATCAGGCTCTCTTTGGCGCGCCCTTCTTCCGCATCATTCAGGTGATAATCCATCAGCTTATGGAAAACACGCATCGTTGGATGGCGCTGAAGCTGGCGCGTAATATATACCTGCGCCGTGTCACTGCCTTCGTGTTGTTCAACGATGTCTGACAACATCAGCTCGGCTGTTGCGCCAGTGTTTTCTTCAACACAACGACGCAGGAAGGTGACCCATTCATCCTGCTTATTCAACTGCTGGTAGCAGGTTTGCAGCATTTCCAGCGTTTCGCTGACCAGCTCTTTATCCTGGTCAATCACCCGCAGCAAGCACTCCACTGCCTTGGCAAACTCACCGTTTGCCATAAAGACGCGCCCCATCATGATGGAAATGCGCGCGCTATTACGGTCAGCCGCAGCACCTTTTTTCAGCAGTGTCATGGCTTTATCCATGTCATCGCTGCCCATCTGTTGCAATGCGAGTTCACAGTAGAAATGGGCTATCTCAACGCGCTGTTTGTCTTTGCCCAGCTTCACCAGACGCTCAGCGGTATCAATCGCCTTTTGCCAGTCGCTTGTCGCCTGGTAAATCTGCAACAGCTGCTGCAACGCGCTGATTCGAAAATCAGTTTCATCGACCAGTTGCGTAAACATGTCTTCGGCGCGGTCGTACAGACCGGCGGCCATGTAGTCACGCCCCAGTTGCTGAACCGCGAGCAGGCGCTGATCGTACGTCAGCGACGCGCTTTCCATGAGGGTCTGGTGAATACGGATAGCGCGGTCAACTTCGCCACGCGAGCGGAACAGGTTTCCGAGGGTGAGATGGGCTTCAACGGTACCGGTGTCCTCTTTAAGCATGTCGAGGAACAGGTCTACCGCTTTATCCTGTTGGTTGCTCAGCAGGAAGTTCACCCCCGCAACATAGTCACGGGAGAGTCGGTTAGCTTCATCCTGCTTTGTTTGTTGCGCACTTCTGCGGCCCATATACCAGCCATAGGCTGCGGCTACAGGCAAAAGCAGAAACAACAACTCCAGCATATTCGATTATTCCTTGGCTACCGGCACACCAGAACGCTCTGGAATGTCAGTCGCGGGCGCAATTTGAAGTTCAAGGCGTTTGATTTTACGTTCAGCGCGCGCAAGAGAAACACGAACTTTAAGCCAGAACAGGCCGCAAACCAGCCAGCCGATGATAAATCCCGCAGCAAATAACACCGCAAGCAGGCTTGATACCCGGTATTCACCTTGTGCCAGCAGATAGTTAAACGTCACCTGTTGGTCGTTCTGCGCACCCAATGTGACCGAAATGACAAAAATCGCCAATACCAGTAAGAAAATGAGTAAATATTTCACATTACTTCCCGTTATGTGGTTCAAGCGAATAAAGTGTGTTCAACTTACCGCAATCAGCCTTATAAACTACCATTTTAGTGACGGGCGCGATACGGAAAAAGTAACGCGCCAGTATGGGATTTATGGGCTAAACGCAGAATATCAACCGTCAGACCCCGCTTTGCTCTCTTTCCGCGATTTCTTTCTTCTCTTCCGGCGGCGGTGTCAGCGGCCCACACAGTCTCTGGGCAAGCCAGGTAGCGAAGGTCACCAGCACCCACGAGATCAGTGTGGCAACAACCAAATCACGTGGCCAGTGCATTCCCAGCAGCAGACGGCTTCCCATCACGGCTGTCGCCCACACCAGCAGCACGGCTATCGTCACCGTCCTACGACGTGGCCAGAGTAATCCCACGCCAAGCAACGCCCAGCTGGCAGCAAACATCGTATGCCCCGAAGGAAATGCGAAGCCAGCTTCTTTCTGCCAGTGCTTACGCAAAAACTTGGGAATATCCTGTTGTTCCGAAAGTTGCTCTTTGACCAGCGCGCCACGGTCTTTACGCTTTAAATTGTAGAACTCATCCACCGGGATATGGTGCGTTTTTTCCAGCCAGATAACGAACGGACGCGGCTCCTGCACATGATCTTTCACCCAGGACTTCACCCCCTGCCCGACGACAATCGCCGCCGCAAGAATGGCAAATAACATCACCGCCGGACGCAGGCGAAAACGCAGACACCACAGGAACCATGCACATAGTAGTACATGGGTAATGATCCCCCAGGGTTGAGAAACCGTTTCTGTTACCCAGTACAGCGGTTTAAGCCACGCGGTATGTTGACCGGGCTGCCATGTCCAGCCGGAAATCCACACGGCCAGAGGCATAATAAGTAAGATGGCCGCACCTGCTGCCGTTCGTCGGGCAATTGAAAGCATGTCTTCTCCTTGTTCGCTAAGCGTCACAATCATAACTGAATTTCGCCCGACAGGTGGATATGTCGGATCGTGCGTTTAACGTTCGTATAGCATGGTGGCGATTAGGCGAAGTTGCTGAGCTTGTGGCAAAATGAACAGATACAGAAAGCCAAACAGGCGAAAGACACGAAACGTGTCAGCATACTCTGGAGAATCACATGCAGCTTAAACGTGTGGCAGAAGCCAAACTGCCAACCCCATGGGGCGATTTCCTGATGGTGGGATTTGAAGAACTGGCAACCGGACAAGATCACGTCGCCTTAGTGTTTGGCGACATTTCAGGGCAGACGCCGGTGTTGTCTCGCGTCCATTCGGAGTGTCTGACGGGCGATGCCTTGTTCAGCCTGCGCTGCGACTGCGGTTTCCAGCTGGAAGCGGCCCTGACGCACATCGCGGAAGAAGGTCGTGGGGTTCTGCTCTATCACCGCCAGGAAGGCCGTAATATCGGTCTGCTGAATAAAATCCGCGCTTATGCCCTTCAGGATCAGGGTTACGATACGGTCGAAGCTAACCATCAGCTTGGTTTTGCCGCCGATGAGCGTGATTTCACCCTGTGCGCAGATATGTTCAAGCTGCTGGGCGTGGATGAAGTGCGTCTGCTGACGAACAACCCACGTAAAGTTGAGATCCTGACGGAAGCCGGCATCAACATTGTTGAACGTGTACCGTTGATTGTGGGGCGTAACCCGAAAAATGCCCACTATCTCGACACTAAAGCCGCGAAAATGGGCCATCTGTTAAACGAATAATGGCTATAAGCCCGGTGCGGTAATGTGCGCCGGGCACATTCCATCAATCCAGCATCTTACGAATTACATAGTGCAGGATGCCGTCGTTCTGGTAATACGTCAGCTCTGTTGCGGTATCAATGCGGCACCGGCAATCAAGCATTTCTGTTTTACCGTCAGCACGCGTAAGCTTCACCGGCACCGTTTTACCCGGTTGCAGGTTTTGCAATCCACTGATGTCTATCTGCTCCTCCCCGGTCAATCCCAGCGTTTTGCGCGTCACGCCCTGCGGGAACTCAAGCGGCAAAATCCCCATACCAATCAGATTCGAACGGTGAATACGTTCAAATGACTCGGCAATAACCACCCGGACACCCAGCAAACGCGGCCCTTTTGCCGCCCAGTCACGGCTGGAGCCGGAACCGTACTCTTTACCGGCAATAACCGCGAGTGGGATCCCCGCCTGCTGATAACTGACCGCCGCATCATAAATCGACACCACTTCCGTTCCTGGCAGGTAGCGAGTCATGCCCCCTTCCACACCCGGCACCATTTCATTGCGGATACGGATATTGGCAAACGTACCGCGCATCATGACTTCATGGTTACCACGTCGTGAACCGTATGAGTTAAAGTCCCGCCGCTCCACACCACGGCCCTGCAAATAACGCCCTGCCGGGCTGTCGGCTTTGATGCTGCCTGCCGGGGAGATATGGTCCGTGGTCACAGAGTCGCCCAACATGGCCAGCACGCGCGCGCCCTGGATATCTTTCAGCGGCACGGGTTGCGCCTGCATCTCATCAAAGAAAGGCGACAGGCGGATATAAGTCGAATCATCCTGCCAGGCGTAGGTGTCAGACCCCTCGACTGCAATGGTTTTCCATTCAGGCGTACCTTCAAACACTTCTGAGTACTCTTTATGGAACATTTCGGTAGAAACCTGCTCAACCGCGCGCGCAATTTCCTGCGATGTCGGCCAGATATCTTTGAGGTAAACCGGCTGGTTATTACGGTCTTGCCCAATAGGGTCGGAAACCAGATTGACGTTCATGTTGCCGGCCAGCGCATAGGCCACAACCAACGGCGGTGATGCCAGCCAGTTCGTTTTCACCAGCGGGTGAATACGTCCTTCGAAATTGCGGTTACCAGACAAAACAGCGCCAACCGTGAGATCACCTTGTTTAATCGCCTGCTCAATAGGCTCAGGCAAAGGCCCTGAGTTCCCGATACAGGTGGTACATCCGTACCCCACAAGATTAAATCCAAGTTCGTCCAGATACGGTGTGAGTTTTGCCTTTGCCAGGTAATCGGATACCACTTTCGACCCCGGAGCTAACGATGCTTTCACCCACGGCTGCGGTTTTAACCCAAGCTCTACGGCTTTTTTCGCCAGCAGGCCCGCCGCCATTAGCACGCTCGGGTTAGAGGTATTGGTACAGGAGGTAATGGCCGCAATGACAACCGCGCCTTCCGGCAGCTGCCAGGTTTGTCCGTTCAGCACATAATCTACCGGGCGATGATCTTTTTGTGCCGCGTTAAGTTCCAGCTCATTACTGGCCACAAAGGCTTTGGGGACGTTTTGTAGCGCCACCCGATCCTGCGGACGTTTTGGCCCTGCGAGGCTTGCCTCAACGGTGCCCATATCAAGCTCCAGGGTGCTGGTAAAGACCGGCTCGTCACCCGGGTTACGCCACATTCCCTGCGCTTTGGTGTACGCCTCTACGAGAGCCACCTGCTCTTCTGAACGCCCACTCAGGCGTAAATAGTCAAGTGTGACATTATCGACCGGGAAAAAGCCGCAGGTTGCACCATACTCTGGCGACATATTGGCAATAGTGGCGCGGTCCGCAAGCGGGAGAGAATCAAGGCCATCACCATAGAACTCAACAAATTTGCCCACCACACCATGCTGGCGCAGCATCTGGGTGACGGTCAGCACCAGGTCAGTGGCAGTAATGCCTTCAGAGAGCTTACCGTTGAGTTTAAAACCCACGACATCGGGTATCAGCATTGAAACCGGCTGCCCGAGCATCGCGGCTTCGGCTTCAATCCCACCCACGCCCCATCCCAGCACGCCAAGGCCATTGATCATAGTAGTATGGGAATCGGTGCCCACCAGCGTGTCAGGATAAGCGACCCACTCTTTACCCTGTAATTCGCTCCAGACGGCTTTCCCCAGATATTCGAGATTAACCTGGTGGCAAATACCGGTGCCGGGTGGCACGACGCTGAACCGGCTGAACGCCTGTTGTCCCCACTTCAGAAAGACATAGCGTTCGTGATTGCGCTCCATTTCCAGACGCACGTTCTCATCGAACGCGTCTTCGTCACCAAAGCGGTCGACGGTAACGGAGTGGTCAATAACCAGATCCACCGGGGAGAGCGGGTTGACTTTCGCCGTGTCACCACCGAGACGTTTTACGGCTTCCCGCATGGCGGCTAAATCAACCACGGCAGGTACGCCCGTGAAGTCCTGCATCAGCACCCTGGCGGGCCGGTAGGCAATTTCCCGGTCCGCGTGGGCATGTTTTAGCCATCCGGCCAGCGCGTGAATATCATCAGCAGTGACAGAATCGCCATCCTGCCAGCGTAAGAGATTTTCCAGTAAAACTTTCAGCGACTTGGGTAACCGCGAAATGTCCCCAAGGCTTTTGGCAGCCAGCGGCAAACTGTAGTAATGCCAGGTTTTGTTTTCTGCCTGTAACGTGTCCTTACTGGCTTCGCGTAGGGTTAACGACATAAGCTCCTCCTTAATTACAGGGATACCCTGATTAACTCCAGGGCTGTAATTAAAGATAACACATGGTGGATGTAACGTTTTGATAACAACCCAAATTGATAAATTCTTGCGGGCGAAGACGGCGGGTATAAAACAAAAAACCCCGCCGTAGCGAGGTTTTACCAATTAAAAAATTGTCAGCCAGACAAGCTGACACCAGAAGAGAATCGACAGCGAAAAAGCGCCTATCCACGACCAGTATTTGAGAGTTGTCACGTTATTCATCATAGCAACACCAGACTTTATTAATTAGCGATCCTGAGTCAGTTCCTCAGTACAATATTGCTGATGTGTATTTATAAAAGAGTACAAAAGCGCAAAGACATTCTTCAGACTATTCGCGTAATAACGCTCAAAACTAAATTATTGTTTTTTAGGTTCGTCTTCAGCGAAGATATCAATAAAGGCCTTCTGCTGCGGCGTGAGTTTCCATGAGGCTGGAACACTGGTAGCCGGCTCTTTACGCGCTTTGTGGCTACTGTCACGATGCTGACACATCTGTTTGACCGATTCTGTACGTACCGTCACTGTCATAGTTAACCCCAATATTTCCAGGCCAGGAGAGCAACCACCACCCAAAACAGGGCAGAGACAACAAAGACCGTCATCCAGGCTTTGCGTTTAAGCGCAGGGTCCCTTTGCGGTTCTTCACTTCCTGACGGCATTGCTAACCTCATACAATCGACATCGCTTATCATTTTGATACCAAACAATTGGTACAAGTAATTATCAGTTGAGATAAATCCTAAAGAAACTTTAGCTGAAAAGCCAGTGAATTTACGCTGTGGTCCAGATTAAATATTCAATCTTTTGACCAGAAATAAATAATTGAAAAGAATTATTTGCGCAGTCGGAATTTACTTTCTACTTTTGTCGCAAATTCACGACAGTAAAACCCTATAAATAAAATGGATTATGACATTATATGTCAGCGAAGTGCAGATGATGATAATTATGATTTAGGTTTAGGCGGATATATCGGTATCTTTCCGTAATGGAAAGATACCGGGAGTGATTATTTGGCAGGGAGTTTAATGTCTTTAAACATCTCTTCGATGTCTTCATTGGAGCGCAGAGCTACGGCGGTATCTACGACATCGCGCGTTAAATGCGGCGCAAAGCGCTGAATAAAATCATACATATAGCTGCGCAGGAAGGTGCTACGGCGGAAACCAATTTTGGTTGTGCTATGGCTGAAAATATCATGCGCATCGAGACGGACTAAATCCGGGTCGGATACCGGATCAACCGCCATGCTGGCAATGACCCCTACCCCAAGCCCCAGCCGGACATAGGTTTTAATCACGTCTGCGTCTGTTGCAGTAAAGACAATCCGCGGCGTTAAACCTGCACGGTTAAATGCGGTGTCCAGCTCAGAACGGCCGGTGAAGCCGAAGGTATAGGTTACCAGCGGATATTGCGCCAGCTCTTCAATAGTCACCGACCCCTTCCCGGCAAGCGGGTGATCGGGTGTAACCACAATCGAGCGGTTCCAGTGATAGCATGGCAGCATCACCAGGTCGTCGTACAGATGCAGCGCTTCTGTGGCAATGGCGAAATCTGCGTTGCCCTTGGATACCGCTTCAGCGATTTGCGTCGGTGATCCCTGGTGCATATGCAACGATACGCGCGGGTAACGTTCGATAAAGCCTTTAATCACCCCAGGCAGGGCATAACGCGCCTGAGTATGGGTGGTGGCAATGTACAACGAGCCTTTGTCAGGCCAGGTGTGCTCTCCTGCCACCGATTTAATCGCATCGACTTTAGAAAGCACTTCCCGGGCGATACGGATTATCTCCTGCCCCGCCGGCGTAACCTGAGTGAGGTGTTTACCGCTACGGGCAAAGATCTGAATACCGAGTTCATCCTCCAGCATTCGAACTTGCTTACTGATGCCGGGTTGAGAGGTATATAGACCTTCAGCGGTAGAAGAGACGTTAAGGTTGTGATTTACCACCTCAACGATATAGCGAAGCTGCTGTAGTTTCATGCCAGACCATCCGATTTAGCGCACGCGGTCAATCGCTTAAGACGATTTGATAATAAGAAAAGGGTTAACTATAACCACTATATCATTTATAGCCTGACTGTATAGTACGGAACAAAAAATAATAACGACGTAATAAAAAAGGGCCGGAAGACCGGCCCTTTTACAGGTAAGTTACGGTAAGTGCAGATTATTTTTTGCCTTCAGCCCATTTACCGTCAACAAAGAAGGCTGACCACCCTGTCGCTTTACCCTCTTTCTCTGCGGCAACATACTGCTGTTTGGTTTTACGGCTAAAACGCACAACCGTCTTGTTACCTTCTGGATCCTGCTGCGGCGCATCGGCCAGATAACGCAGTTTCTCCGGCAGACGATCGCGGAAGCGATACAACTCTTCCACCAGCGGCGCACGAGTTTCACGCGATTTCGGGAAGGTATTGGCGGCCAGGAAGACCCCGGCGGCGCCGTCACGCAGCACGAAGTAGGCGTCTGATTTCTCACACGGCAACTCTGGCAGCGGAACCGGATCTTCCTTCGGTGGTGCAACTTCACCGTTACGCAGGATCTTACGGGTGTTCTTACACTCGTCGTTAGTGCAGGCCATGTATTTACCAAAACGTCCCATTTTCAGGTGCATTTCGGAGCCACATTTTTCACACTCAACGATTGGGCCGTCGTAGCCCTTAATGCGGAACTCACCCTCTTCGATCTCATACCCATCACAGGTTGGGTTATTACCGCAGACGTGCAGTTTGCGTTTAGGATCGATCAGATAACTGTCCATCGCAGTGCCACATTTCTTACAACGACGCTTCGCACGCAAGGCGTTCGTTTCGGCATCGTCGCCTTCAAGAATGTTGAGCACTTCGTTCTCTGGCACCAGGTTAATGGTGGTTTTGCAACGCTCTTTCGGTGAAAGCGCGTAGCCAGAACAGCCCAGGAAGACGCCGGTCGTGGCAGTACGGATACCCATCTTACGACCGCAGGTTGGGCAGTCGATACTGGTCAGCACCATCTGGTTCGGCAGCATCCCGCCTTCTTCCGGATCTTTCTCGGCTTTATCCAGTTGTTGGGTAAAGTCGCTAAAGAAGCTGTCGAGTACCTTTTTCCACTCAGCCTGATGGCTGGCCACCTGGTCAAGGCTGTCCTCCATCTGCGCGGTGAAATCGTAGTTCATCAGCTCGCGGAAGTTAGCTTCCAGACGGTCGGTAACAATCTCACCCATCTTTTCTGCATAGAAACGACGGCTTTCAACGCGAACGTAACCGCGATCCTGGATAGTCGAGATAATTGATGCGTACGTTGACGGACGACCAATACCACGTTTTTCCAGCTCTTTAACCAGTGACGCTTCACTGAAACGCGCAGGCGGTTTGGTGAAGTGCTGTGCCGGAACCAGGTCGACCAGAGACAGTGCATCGCCCTTGTTTACCGCAGGCAGGGTTCTGTCTTCATCACCTTTACGCAGCGCAGGCATCACTTTTGTCCAGCCATCAAAGCGCAGGATACGTCCACGCGCTTTCAGGCGGAAATCACCTGCCCCCACGGTCAGCGTGGTGGAGTCGTACTGGGCTGGCGTCATCTGACACGCCACAAACTGACGCCAGATCAGCTGATACAGTTTCTGCGCGTCGGCTTCCATATCTTTCAGCGATTCAGCCAACACAGAGACATCAGAAGGACGAATCGCTTCGTGCGCTTCCTGAGAATTCTCTTTGCTGGCGAACTGGTTAGCACTTTCTGGCAGGTATTTTTTACCAAAGTTGTCGCTGATATAACCGCGCACCATGTTGACGGCATCCTGGCTCAGGTTGGTTGAGTCAGTACGCATATAGGTGATGTAGCCCGCTTCATACAAGCGCTGCGCCATCATCATGGTTTTCTTCACGCCATAGCTCAGACGCGTGCTCGCCGCCTGTTGCAGTGTGGACGTAATAAAAGGTGCGCCAGGCTTACTGCTGGTCGGTTTATCTTCGCGCTCCAGAACCTGATAGCGTGCTTTTTCCAGCAACGCGACGGCAGCCATTGTCTGCTCGCGATTTTCAGAACGGAACGGCTTGTCGTTATGATGGCTTACCTGCAACGGCAGCGCGTCACCACCTGGTGTGGTGACGTTGGCGTCTACTTCCCAGTACTCTTCTGGTACAAACGCTTTGATTTCGCGCTCACGTTCAACAACCAGACGTACCGCTACGGACTGAACGCGCCCTGCTGACAGGCCACGGGCAATCTTTTTCCACAGAAGCGGAGAAACCATATAGCCCACAACACGGTCCATAAAGCGACGTGCTTGCTGAGCATTAACGCGGTCGATATTCAGCTCACCAGGCTTTTCAAACGCCTGGCGAATCGCATTTTTCGTAATTTCGTTAAACACTACACGGCTGTAGCGTTTGTTGTCGCCACCGATCACTTCCCGCAGGTGCCATGCAATGGCTTCCCCTTCGCGGTCAAGGTCGGTTGCGAGATAGATGTGGTCGGCTTTTTCAGCGAGCTGCTTCAGCTCATTAACGACCTTTTCTTTTCCTGGCAGCACTTCATATTGTGCATCCCAGTTGTGCCACGGGTTAACACCCATGCGGTTGACAAGCGCGCTACGTTCATCCTTTTTAGGCTTTTTAGCCCCTTTGGTGGAGGTAGAGTCTGCGCTCTTTTTGCTGGCTGAGCCACTGGTCGGCAAATCGCGGATGTGACCAACGCTGGATTTAACCACGTAGTCATTACCCAGATACTTATTGATCGTTTTGGCTTTTGCCGGGGACTCAACGATAACGAGAGCTTTACCCATATTCACCTTTACCTAATTTAATTCTTCCAGGAATACGCCGCACGTTGATTTCCCTTCCGCTGACGACGAGCTCTTGATATTGAGACTGCGTCAGGGGATATCAACCCCTTTGTCTTACCCTGCGTCAGAAAGATGACGTCCAGGTGATTGAGTTATCGGGTATTTTTCTCAGATAGACGTTAATTCGTGACGAATTCCCGCTCGAATGTCAAGCAATTCTGTTGCCAGAATGACGAAAGCGCACACTGTACCTGATAAAATTCGTTACGCAACTTTATTAGCATGTAATAGCGATTCCCGCCAGCCGCCGGAACCGTGCTTACCCCCTCTGATAACAGGGAAAATTTGCCCCCAAAGCCCCTCCGGCGTAGACTATTGTCACTGTTTAAGGAGTGGATTATGCAGAATACAACCCAACCAATTGACCGAGCATCTCTTCTTATTGAAGCGAACAAACTGATTCGCAACCATGAAGATACTCTCGCTGGCATCGAAGCGACCGGCGTAGAGCAACGAAATGGCGTGCTGGTGTTCAGCGGTGAATATTTCCTTGATGAGCAAGGGTTACCCACCCCGAAAAGCACCGCGGTGTTTAACATGTTTAAATACCTGGCGCATACGCTATCTGAGAAATATCACCTGGTCGATTAACGCAAAACGCGAGGCAGATGCCTCGCGTTTTCGTTTACAGCAGCGGTTTTTGTCCGCGTTGTAACCAGCGTAGCAGCAGGCGATCTGCACTTTCCGCAGCGCTGTTGGTAAACCGGTCGAGCAGGCGTTTACGCTGCGCAAAGCGCACGCCGACCAGCTCACGCCCTTCCATCAGCCCTAACAGCAGATCGTCACTGGTACCGACATCATCCACCAGCCCTTTTTCCTGAGCCTGCGTGCCGTACCAGTGCTCCCCGGTTGCAACCTGCTCAATATCCAGGGTTGGGCGCATACGCTGCACAAAGTCTTTAAAGAGATGGTGGGTTTCATTAAGGTCTTCACGAAACTTCTGACGCCCCTCTTCGGTGTTTTCACCCAGCAGCGTCAGCGTGCGTTTGTACTGCCCGGCGGTATGCAGCTCAATGTCGATCTCTTTGTTTTTCAGGAAGCGGTTAAAATTCGGAATTTGCGCCACAACGCCAATAGAGCCAATGATTGAAAACGGCGCAGCTACAATTTTGTCGGCCACACATGCCATCATGTAGCCACCGCTCGCGGCCACTTTATCCACGGCGACGGTCAACGGAATCTGTTTATCACGCAGACGCTGGAGTTGAGACGCTGCCAGGCCATAGCCATGCACCACACCGCCAGGGCTTTCAAGACGTAATACCACCTGATCCGCAGGCTTCGCCACTGCAAGCACTGCCGTTACCTCTTCGCGTAAGGAGGTCACTTCATGCGCATCCATACTGCCTTTAAAATCGAGAACATAAACACGTGGTTTAACGTCATTCTGTGGGAGCTGTGATTTTGCTTTCGCTTTGGCCGCTTTAGCTTCCTGCTTGTGCTTTTTCTTTTGCACTTTTACCCACTGTTTCTGCTGATGGCTATCCAGCAGCGCAAGGGACATCTCTTCCTGCATCTCCTTATACTGTTCGCTTAAGCGGGTGATCCGCAATTCGCCACGCTGACGTTTACGCTGGGTCAGGTTAACGAGCAAGACCGCGATGACCGCAATGGCAATCACCACCGTCGCGATTTTGGCTAAAAACAACCCATATTCAGAAAGTAATTCCACGTGTTCCACCTTGATTTAACCACGATTCTTCCCCGCCAGTGTACAACAGCCGTTGTCAGGCGTCTTGCTCGTGACAATACCTGTGCGAGCCGCCTTCAGGAATCCCCGTTACTGGATGAAATATTTGCAAATTGTTAATTTCACAGAGAAGCGTCCTGTAGACTGATTGAATTCTCATGCTATTTCGGGCATAAAGCCGAAAAGTGATAAAAAGCAGGCGCGATCTACGTGCAGCGCCCAGAGGAGTCACCGTGCACTATCAACCGCAAAAAGATTTACTACAAAACCGCATCATTCTTGTCACCGGTGCCAGCGACGGGATTGGTCGTGAAGCTGCGCTGACTTACTCCCGCTACGGGGCACACGTCATCCTGGTGGGCAGAAACGAAGACAAACTGCGCGACGTGGCGCAAGAAATAGAAGACGAAGGCGGCGCATTAGCCCCCTGGTATACGCTCGATTTACTTACCTGCACGCCTGAGACGTGCCAGGAGCTTGCACAGCGAATTGCAACGCACCACCCGCGCCTCGACGGCGTATTGCACAACGCCGGGTTGCTCGGGGAAGTTCGCCCTATGGATGAACAAAAGCCGGAGCTCTGGCAGCAGGTGATGCAGGTTAACGTCAACGGGACATTTTTCCTGACACAGGCATTGCTTCCTTTATTACTCAAATCTGATTCAGGATCGCTGGTCTTTACATCGTCAAGCGTTGGGCGTCAGGGACGTGCAAACTGGGGAGCGTACGCGGTATCAAAATTTGCCACAGAAGGCATGATGCAGGTGCTGGCCGAGGAGTATCAGAGCCGCCATCTGCGCGTAAATTGCATTAATCCGGGCGGAACACGCACCAAAATGCGCGCCAGCGCGTTCCCGGGTGAAGATCCGCAAAAACTGAAAACTCCGGCCGAAATTATGCCGCTCTATCTTTGGCTCATGGGTGATGACAGCCGCCGTAAAACCGGTATGACCTTTGACGCACAGCCAGGCCGTAAACCAGGGATTTCGCAATGAGTGAAGAACGCCATCAGCAACGCCAACAACGTCTGAAAGAACAGGTCGATGCACGTGTCGCCGCAGCCCAGGATGAGCGCGGCATTATTATTGTTTTCACCGGCAACGGGAAAGGTAAAACCACCGCCGCGTTTGGCACGGCCACTCGCGCTGTGGGCCATGGTCAGAAAGTGGGTGTTATTCAGTTTATTAAAGGCGAATGGCCTAACGGAGAGCGTAACCTGCTGGAGCCGCACGGCGTCGAATTTCAGGTCATGGCGACCGGATTTACCTGGGACACACAAAACCGTGAAACCGATACAGCCGCGTGTCTGGCCGTCTGGGAACACGCGAAAAGAATGCTGGCAGACCCCACGCTGAACATGGTGCTGCTGGATGAAATCACCTATATGGTGGCCTACGACTATCTGCCGCTGGATGCTGTACTGGCTGCATTACAGGCTCGTCCGGCGCACCAGACGGTGATTATAACGGGACGCGGATGCCACCGGGATATTCTTGAAATAGCCGATACCGTCAGCGAATTACGCCCGGTTAAACATGCTTTCGATGCAGGTATCAAAGCCCAGATCGGGATTGATTACTAAGAAAAAAGCCCGGTTGATGAGACCGGGCTTTTAAAGATTAACCGTTGTTATTACGGCTGCCAGAGCGGCGATTATTGCTCACCTGGCTGTGACGTTTTACCGCACGGCGGATCTGGTTCGCTTTCATGCGACGACGATCTTTTTCAACCGCCACTTTAGAGGTGGTTTCCGGCGTCAGGCCGACCAGTTCACGCAGGTAGTTAGTCTGGGTTAAATCCAGCTCGGTATAGCCACCACGCGGCAGACCTTTCGGCAGCAGGATGTCGCCATAACGTACGCGGATCAGGCGGCTCACCTGCACACCAACCGCTTCCCACAGACGACGAACCTCGCGGTTACGGCCTTCTGTCAGGGTAACGTTGTACCACTGGTTAATCCCTTCACCACCGGTAAATTTGATGGTTTTGAACGCCGCCGGGCCGTCTTCCAGTTGCACGCCACGCGACAGGTCGCGCAGTTTGTTCTCATCAACCTGGCCGAATACACGCACTGCGTATTCACGTTCAACTTCGCGGCTTGGGTGCATCAGGCGGTTTGCCAGCTCACCGTCAGTGGTAAACAGCAGCAGACCGCAGGTGTTCACATCCAGACGACCCACGGCAATCCAGCGAGCGCCGCGCAGTTTAGGCAGGCGGTCGAATACTGTCGGGCGACCTTCCGGGTCATTGCGGGTACACAGCTCACCTTCTGGCTTGTAATAGGCCAGCACGCGGCAGATCTGTTCAGCGGACTCTTTTACCGAGATAAGATGACCGTCGATACGGATCTTCAGCCCCGGTACAATTTCTACGCGGTCGCCCAGCGTGGAGACTTTACCGTCCACACTCACGCGACCTGCTTCAATAATAGCTTCGATTTCACGGCGTGAACCGTGGCCGGCGCGCGCCAGCACTTTCTGTAACTTCTCGCTCATTGAGCTTCCTCAGGTGTCGCCTTCACAGGCGTCGAATCAGGTCAAAACACGGCAGCGCCCCGTTTTGATGGCCGCGTAGTATAGCTGCTTACACCTTTACAAGAAAGGTTTAACATCACCCACGCCTTCGCGAATCACTTCCGGCGCATCGTCAGTCAGATCAACCACGGTAGTCGGCTGCTGCCCGAGGTATCCACCGTGAATAACCAAGTCTACCACCTTCTCCAGTCGATCCTTGATTTCATCCGGGTCGGACTCGGTAAACTCGCTGCCAGGCAGCATGAGCGACGTCGACAGCATCGGCTCACCTAGAGTCTCCAGCAGCGCCTGTGCAATCGGGTTCGAAGGAACGCGCATCCCGATGGTTTTACGTTTTTCCTGCAACAGACGGCGCGGAACCTCTTTTGTCCCTTTCAGGATAAAAGTGTAGTTACCCGGCGTGTTGTTTTTGATCAGACGAAACGCCACGTTATCAACATAAGCATAGGTGGACAGCTCAGAGAGATCGCGGCACATCAACGTAAAGTTATGGCCGTCTGGCAGCTGGCGAATGCGACAGATACGCTCCATCGCCCCTTTGTCTTCAATTTTGCAGCCCAGCGCGTAACCCGAGTCGGTCGGATAAACGATAACGCCCCCCTTGCGGACAATCTCCACGGCCTGATTGATCAGGCGGGGTTGCGGGTTATCTGGATGAATATAGAAAAACTGACTCATACTTCCCTCTCTTCAAGTTGCTTCGGCTGTTCCCAGAGCTGCCAGACAGGCTCTACGCCTGCGGGGAGCCAGAGTTTGCGACCCAGTTCTATCCACGCACAAGGCTGATGGAAATCAGAGCCCTGTGACGTAAGAAGCCCAAACTGGCGGGCATAGGTCGCGAGCTGCGAACGCTCATTGGGTGCCTGCTGGCATTGTGCGACTTCCATCGCGTCTCCTCCGCGCTCGGCGAAGTGAGCCAACAGCCTTTTCAGCCATTTAGCAGAAAGATTATACCGCCCAGGATGGGCCAGCACTGCCTTGCCACCAGAATGATGAATCACATCAATAGCTTGTTCTATTGTACACCACTGTGGCGGAACGTATCCGGTTTTCCCGCGCGCCAGGTATCTTTTAAACACGTCGGCCATGGTGGTGGCTTTACCGGCCTCAACCAGAAAACGGGCAAAATGACCGCGCGTAACGGCACCGCCGTTCGCCAGCTTCTGAGCCCCTTCCAGTGCCCCCGGGATATGGGCTTTTTCGAGACGCTCGCCAATCATCTCTGCGCGAAGGTTACGACGCGTTTTTTGTTCTTGCAAAAATGCGCACATTGCAGGATGTTCTATATCGATGTTCAGGCCAACGATATGAATTTCATGGTTTTCCCAGAGGGTTGAGATCTCCACACCAGCAACCAGGTTTAGCGGTAAACCGCAGCGGGCAATTTCGGCACGCGCCGCAGGAATAGCATCCGTTGTATCGTGATCGGTTATCGCCAGCGTGCCAACGCGCATTTCGACGGCACGGTGGACGAGAGCTTCGGGCGTCAGCAGGCCATCAGAAGCCTGAGTATGGCTGTGTAAATCGTAAATTACGGCGTAGGTGGTATCGCTCAAAACACTTCCCATCACAGGTTAATAACATCTCAGAGGCCTATGATAACGGCTTGCCGCAAAATTCTGAAATCAAGGGTTGACAACACGCCATCGAACTAGTTAACTAGTACGCAAGTTCACACGAGAAAGGTATCTGAAAATGACAGCACATTTCACTCTGCACGGTTGGTGGCGCACTTCCTGATTATCGGGCAGTGTCACTCGTCTGCGAAATGCAAACAGATACCAGGCCCGCGCTAAAGCGGGCTTTTTTTTGAACAGAATAAATGAGAAGAACATCATGCAAACAGCCAAACCACACCTCGAATTGCTGACCTGCGAGGCGGCCTATCGCCATAACCCTACCGCGCTGTTTCATCAGGTGTGCGGTGCGCGTCCGGCCACCCTGCTGCTGGAATCAGCGGATATCGACAGCAAAGACGATCTCAAAAGCCTGTTGCTGGTCGACAGCGCGCTGCGCATTACCGCGTTAGGTGACACCGTCACAATTAAAGCCTTATCTGACAACGGTGCATCCCTGCTGCCGCTGCTGGATGCCGCGCTGCCTGCTGGCATCGAGAATGAACATCACCCGGAGATGCGTGTGCTGCATTTCCCGCCGGTCAGTCAGCTGCTGGATGAAGACGCCCGCCTGTGCTCCCTGTCTGTATTCGATGCCTTCCGACTGCTGCAAAATCTGGTTTCAGTGCCTGAAGATGAACGTGAAGCCATGTTCTTTGGCGGGCTGTTTGCGTATGACCTGGTCGCAGGTTTTGAAGATTTACCGGAAACCGAACAAGGCAACCGCTGCCCGGACTACTGCTTCTATCTGGCCGAAACATTGCTGGTGATCGACCATCAGAAAAAATACACCCGCATTCAGGCAAGCCTGTTCACGCCGTCGGTATCGGAAAAGAAACGTCTTGATCACCGCATCGCGCAACTTCAGCAGCAATTGACCGAAGAGCCCCCTGTGCTGCCGGTTCAGCGCGTGGAAAAAATGCAATGCGATGTTAATCAGACTGACGATCAGTACGGTGCCGTCGTGCGTCAGATGCAAAAAGCGATTCGCGCCGGTGAAATTTTCCAGGTAGTTCCGTCCCGTCGTTTCTCGCTGCCTTGCCCGTCACCGCTGGCCGCCTACGATGTGCTGAAAAAGAGCAACCCGAGCCCGTACATGTTCTTTATGCAGGACAATGATTTCACCCTGTTTGGCGCCTCTCCGGAAAGCTCACTGAAATACGATGCCACCAGCCGCCAGATTGAGATCTACCCGATTGCCGGGACACGCCCGCGTGGCCGCCGTGCCGATGGCTCGCTTGACCGCGATCTCGACAGCCGTATTGAGCTGGAAATGCGCACCGACCATAAAGAGCTGTCCGAGCATCTGATGCTGGTAGACCTGGCGCGCAACGACCTGGCACGAATTTGTACCCCAGGCAGCCGCTACGTCGCTGACCTCACCAAAGTCGACCGTTATTCATTTGTGATGCACCTGGTATCCCGCGTGGTCGGTGAACTGCGCAGCGACCTGGACGTGCTTCACGCCTACCGTGCCTGCATGAACATGGGTACCCTGAGCGGTGCGCCAAAAGTTCGCGCCATGCAGCTTATCGCCGAAGCCGAAGGCCGTCGTCGCGGCAGTTACGGCGGTGCAGTAGGGTATTTCACCGCTCACGGCGATCTCGATACCTGCATCGTTATCCGCTCTGCATATGTGGAAGATGGCATTGCCACCGTCCAGGCGGGTGCGGGTATCGTTCTGGATTCTGTTCCGCAGTCTGAAGCTGACGAAACTCGCAGTAAAGCTCGCGCGGTATTGCGCGCCATTGCTACCGCACACCATGCACAGGAGATTTTCTGATGGCTGACATTCTGCTGCTCGATAATATCGACTCCTTTACTTACAACCTGGCAGATCAGCTGCGTGCGAATGGCCACAACGTTGTTATTTACCGTAACCATGTTCCGGCGCAGACCCTGATTGAGCGTCTGGGCACTATGCAAAACCCGGTGCTGATGCTCTCCCCTGGGCCTGGCGCACCAAGCGAAGCGGGCTGTATGCCAGAGCTGCTGACCCGGATGCGCGGTAAGCTGCCGATCATCGGTATCTGCCTTGGTCATCAGGCGATCGTTGAAGCTTACGGCGGCTATGTCGGCCAGGCCGGTGAAATTCTGCACGGTAAAGCCTCCAGCATTGAACATGACGGCCAGGCGATGTTTGCCGGGTTGCCAAACCCACTGCCGGTTGCGCGTTATCACTCGCTGGTTGGCAGCAATATCCCGGCGGGGCTGACGATTAACGCCTCGTTCGAAGGCATGGTGATGGCGGTGCGCCACGATGCCGATCGCGTTTGCGGCCTACAATTCCACCCGGAATCTATTCTGACCTCTAACGGCGCGCGTCTGCTGGAACAGACCCTCGACTGGGCGTTACAGAAACTGGAGCAAACCAATACGCTCCAGCCGATTCTGGAAAAACTGTACCAGGCGAAGACGCTGAGCCAGCAGGAAAGCCACCAGCTCTTCTCCGCTGTAGTTCGCGGTGAACTGAAACCTGAACAGCTGGCAGCAGCGCTGGTCAGCATGAAAGTCCGCGGCGAAAGCCCGCAGGAGATAGCTGGCGCAGCAACCGCACTGCTGGAAAACGCCGCACCGTTTCCGCGCCCTGATTATCCGTTTGCCGATATCGTCGGCACCGGCGGTGACGGCAGCAACAGCATCAATATCTCCACGGCCAGCGCATTTGTGGCAGCAGCCTGTGGGATGAAAGTGGCGAAACACGGTAACCGCAGCGTATCCAGCCGTTCGGGGTCGTCTGATTTACTGGCGGCCTTTGGCATCAACCTGGACATGAAGGCAGAACGCTCGCGTGAAGCTCTGGACGATTTGGGTGTCTGTTTCCTGTTTGCCCCGAAATACCACACCGGTTTCCGCCATGCGATGCCGGTTCGACAGCAGCTGAAAACCCGCACCCTGTTTAACGTGCTGGGCCCACTGATTAACCCGGCGCATCCGCCGCTGGCGCTGATTGGCGTTTACAGCCCGGAACTGGTACTGCCGATTGCCGAAACCTTACGTGTACTGGGTTATCAGCGTGCCGCAGTCGTACACAGCGGCGGTATGGATGAAGTGTCTCTTCATGCACCAACGCTGGTTGCAGAGCTGCGCGAGGGCGAAATCCATAGCTACCAGCTTGAAGCCGAAGACTTTGGATTAGTGCCCTATCGCCAGGAAGCGCTGGCAGGCGGCACACCGGAAGAAAACCGTGACATTCTGACGCGCTTACTACAAGGTAAAGGTGAGTCCGCTCATGAGGCTGCCGTTGCCGCCAACGTTGCCATGCTGATGCGTTTACACGGTGAAGAAGACCTGAAGGTCAACGCACAAAAAGTTCTGGACGTACTGCGCTCTGGCGCAGCATACGATCGCGTTACCGCACTTGCGGCGAGAGGGTAAAGAATGCAGACCGTTTTAGCGAAAATTGTTGCCGATAAGGCCATCTGGGTAGAAGCACGCAAACAACAGCAGCCGCTTGCCAGTTTTCAGAATGATGTCGTACCAAGCAGCCGCCGTTTTTACGATGCCCTTCAGGGTACGCGCACCGCGTTTATCCTGGAGTGTAAAAAAGCTTCTCCGTCAAAAGGCGTTATCCGTGATGATTTTGATCCTGCACGCATTGCAGGCGTCTACAAACATCATGCGTCAGCCATCTCCGTGCTGACAGATGAAAAATATTTCCAGGGCAGTTTTGATTTTCTGCCGATTGTCAGCGGCATCGCCCCGCAGCCAATCCTGTGCAAAGACTTTATTATCGATCCGTACCAAATCTGGCTGGCACGGTTTTACCAGGCCGATGCCTGCCTGCTGATGCTCTCGGTGCTTGACGACGAACAGTATCGCCAGCTCTCTGCCGTGGCACATAGCCTGAACATGGGCGTGCTGACCGAAGTGAGCAACGAAGAAGAGCTGGAACGCGCCATTGCGCTGAAAGCCAAAGTGGTTGGCATTAACAACCGCGACCTGCGTGACCTGTCAATTGACCTTAACCGTACACGCCAGCTTGCGCCGCGCCTCGGTTCCGGCGTGACGGTTATCAGCGAATCCGGCATTAACACTTATGCCCAGGTGCGCGAGCTGAGCCATTTTGCCAACGGCTTCCTGATTGGTTCCGCCATGATGGCATATGACGATCTCAACGCTGCCGTGCGCCGCGTGCTGCTTGGGGAAAACAAAGTTTGCGGCTTAACCCGTGAACAGGACGCGCAGGCAGCCTGTGAAGCCGGTGCGATTTACGGCGGGCTGATCTTCGTCGACACCTCCCCTCGGGCCGTTACCGTCGAGCGGGCACGTGGAATTATCGCGGCAGCACCACTTAGCTACGTGGGCGTGTTCCGTAACGCGGATATTGCTGATGTTGCCGCGAAAGCCGAAACCTTATCGCTTAGCGCAGTCCAGTTGCACGGCAGCGAAGACCAGGCGTATATCGACGCCCTACGTCAAGTTTTGGCACCACAGGTGCAAATCTGGAAAGCCCAGAGCGTAGGCGACACCCTGCCCGCGCGTAATCTTAATCATGTTGATAAATACGTACTCGACAACGGCCAGGGCGGCACCGGCCAGCGTTTTGACTGGTCATTGCTGAATGGTGAAGTGCTGGACAACGTGCTGCTGGCAGGCGGGCTGAGCCCGGATAACTGTGTAGAAGCGGCGAAAACCGGCTGTGCCGGCCTCGATTTCAATTCAGGCGTAGAGTCCCAACCGGGTATCAAAGATGCCAGCAAGCTGGCCTCGGTGTTTAAAACTCTGCGTGCATATTAAGGAAGAGAAGATGACGACATTACTAAACCCGTATTTTGGTGAGTTCGGTGGTATGTACGTACCGCAAATCCTGATGCCTGCGCTGCGCCAGCTGGAAGAAGCGTTCGTGAGTGCACAAAAGGATCCGGCATTTCAGGCTGAATTTACCGACCTGCTGAAAAACTACGCTGGCCGCCCGACCGCGCTGACCAAGTGCCGTAACCTGACCGAAGGTACAAAAACCACGCTGTACCTTAAGCGTGAAGATTTACTGCACGGCGGCGCGCACAAAACCAACCAGGTGTTGGGTCAGGCGCTGCTCGCCAAGCGTATGGGCAAAACCGAAATCATCGCCGAAACCGGTGCGGGTCAACACGGTGTGGCGTCGGCTCTTGCCAGTGCCCTGCTCGGCCTGAAATGCCGCATCTACATGGGTGCGAAAGACGTTGAACGCCAGTCGCCGAACGTGTTCCGTATGCGTCTGATGGGTGCTGAAGTGATCCCGGTACACAGCGGCTCGGCCACGCTGAAAGATGCCTGTAACGAAGCGCTGCGCGACTGGTCTGGCAGCTATGACACCGCGCACTATATGCTGGGCACCGCGGCAGGTCCGCATCCGTTCCCGACTATCGTACGTGAATTCCAGCGCATGATCGGCGAAGAGACCAAAGCCCAGATCCTCGACAAAGAGGGGCGCCTGCCTGATGCAGTGATCGCCTGCGTGGGCGGTGGCTCTAACGCCATTGGGATGTTTGCAGATTTCATCGACGACACCAGCGTAGGGCTGATTGGCGTTGAGCCTGCCGGGCACGGTATCGAAACCGGTGAACACGGCGCGCCGCTCAAGCATGGCCGCGTTGGGATCTACTTCGGTATGAAATCCCCGATGATGCAAACGGATGAGGGCCAGATTGAAGAGTCTTACTCTATCTCTGCGGGCCTTGATTTCCCGTCCGTTGGGCCACAGCACGCGTATCTGAACAGCATCGGTCGTGCGGATTATGTCTCTATTACCGATGACGAAGCGCTGGAAGCATTTAAAACATTGTGTCGCCACGAAGGGATCATCCCGGCGCTAGAGTCCTCTCATGCGCTGGCACACGCGCTGAAAATGATGAAAGAAAACCCGGAAAAAGAGCAGCTGTTGGTGGTTAACCTTTCCGGTCGCGGTGACAAAGATATCTTCACCGTTCACGATATTCTGAAAGCACGAGGGGAAATCTGATGGAACGCTACGATAACGCATTTGCACAACTGAAAGCCCGCAAGGAAGGCGCGTTCGTTCCCTTCGTCACCCTTGGCGATCCTGGCCCGGAACAGTCGCTGAAAATCATCGACACCCTGGTGGAAGCTGGTGCCGATGCGCTGGAACTGGGGATCCCGTTCTCAGATCCGCTGGCAGATGGCCCAACCATTCAGAATGCGACCCTGCGCGCCTTTGCCGCGGGCGTAACGCCAACCCAGTGCTTTGAGATGCTGGCTGCCATTCGTCAGAAACACCCGACAATCCCGATTGGCCTGCTGATGTATGCCAACCTCGTGTTTAACCGCGGTATTGATGAGTTCTATGCCGAATGTGCACGCGTGGGTGTGGATTCCGTGCTGGTTGCGGATGTGCCGATTGAAGAGTCTGCCCCGTTCCGCCAGGCGGCAATGCGTCATAATGTTGCGCCAATTTTCATCTGCCCGCCAAACGCCGATGACGAACTGCTGCGTCAGATTGCCTCTTACGGCCGTGGTTATACCTATCTGCTTTCCCGTGCAGGCGTAACCGGAGCCGAGAATAAAGCGGCGCTGCCACTGCATCATCTGGTGGAAAAACTGGCGCAATACCACGCAGCGCCTCCGCTGCAAGGCTTTGGTATCTCCTCACCAGAGCAGGTGACTGCGGCGATTGATGCCCAGGCTGCCGGGGCCATTTCCGGCTCCGCGATTGTGAAAATCATCGAGAAGAACGTTGATAAGCCAGAACAGATGCTGGCCGAACTGAAAGCCTTCGTCACCGAGATGAAAGCCGCTACACGTAAAGCGTAAACAGTGTCACCCGTCTGGCTCGCTGCCAGACGGGTATCCCTTAGTGGGCCACGCTTTTCGAAAAGAGATTAATGACCACCACCCCACCGATAATCATCAACATCCCCAGCATGGCCGGGAAATCGAGTTTTTGCCCCAGAAACAGCCAGCCAACCGCGCCGATCATGACGATACCCACCCCGGACCAGATAGCGTAGATAATCCCCGTAGGAATGCTTTTCATCGGGATGGTCAGGCACCAGAAGGCAATGCAGTACCCCAGAATGGCCACAACGCTCGGTAACAGACGCGTAAAGCTATCCGAAAGCTTAAGCGCCGTGGTGGCAATGACTTCCATCACAATGGCAATCGCCAGAAAAAGAACAGCCTGTTGGTTCATAGAGTCCTCAATAAAAAGCCAGCAAACCCGATATTATAAAACGCTTTTATGACGGTTCAGAGAAGTCTTTGTCATTGATCTTATCTATAGATTGGCCGTGACAACGTTGCGCCCAGCACCAAAGTTATGCTGCTGAGCAAACGCACGCGTTGAAACTGCGGCCACCAGGCGGATGTTTAAGCTTCTCTTTTGCATTCAGGCTATGATTGTGAGACGCGGGAAAGCGGAGAACAGGCGAAATTTCAACAGGGCTGTTTAGATTTATAAGGTAAGCATGACACTTAAATACTATCTGGGTAACTTATGTTGGGGTTTGGTCGTGTTCGGGATTATCGCCTTTGGCTGGCATGATGAACTTCAAACAACCACAATGAAGATATTTATGGTACTCGCTATGCTAAGTGGGTTGATTTTCCCCTTTGCAAAAAAAGCGATTGAACGGATTGCCCTGAAATATTCAACACGCGAACAGTGGACTACAGGTTTCTATACTGAAACGCCGATGAAGAACGGGTTGTACGCATTCTACTTCATGCTGATTTTCGTCGTGGCCATACCGGTTGGCGTAATCTATCTGCTGTACCTTGCAATATCCAAAAAGTGCACATGACGTTGCCCTTGATTAAGGATAGCGTTGCATCGACCCATGGAACTCGCAGCACAGAGCGGACATTTCAGCTTTTCCCTATCCCGGAAATTTAAACTTAGCTTTGACATAATCACATCAGACTACCCACCCCATGTTATGAAGGATCCAGTAGCGGTTTTCGCTGTCGTCAGTGGTCTTGTCACCGCCGTCTCGCAATGAAGCTGTCAGTGCTGACATTGCAATAGCCTGATTGAGTTGTATGGCCTCAACGAATACAGCCCTTATCTCGTATGGACGTGACATGAGTTACACCCTCACCCACCCATTGACTGTATACATATACAGTTGTATTTTTAAAACCAAAGATCAAGCTAAGACTAATTTCACAATCTAAGGAAAGGTAATGTTCGTAGAGCTCGTTTATGACAAACGCAATTTCGAAGGCCTGCCAGGTGCAAAAAACATCATTCTGGATGAGTTGACAAAGCGGATTGGCCGCGTTTTCCCGGATGCAGAAGTTCGAGTTAAACCGATGATGACACTGCCAGCGATCAACACTGATGCAAGCAAGCATGAGAAGGAACAGATAAGCCGGGTTGTGCAGGAGATGTTTGAAGAAGCTGATATGTGGCTTGAGGCTTAGTCTTTATTTGATAGTTTTCAATACCAGCAGGCAGTCATTTAATGATACGCCTGCCTGTAAACTGTTATTTTCCACCCACCGGAAAACTCTTTTACAAAGTCCACACGGCAACATCGTAACAAACGCCCCATTAGGCTGGATGTATCAATGCTGTCCGTAAACATTTAATTTTTGTATATCGCTTTCCTACTGAGCATGAACTTTTGATGACTGAGGTCATTAAAATGGCAGGTATTCTGGAGAAATGGTTGGGAGAGGTTTTTGAGAAAGCGCAAAAGCTCTATATTCCAGCCCGTTAAATCCACATACACCTTCTGAGTTCAGAGGCATCATCATGACATGGCATCAATTCAAACAGACTTACCTGGTTAAGTTCTGGTCACCGGTTCCGGCGGTTATCGCCGCGGGCATTCTTTCTACCTACTATTTCGGGATCACCGGCACCTTCTGGGCGGTAACGGGTGAGTTTACCCGTTGGGGTGGGCAATTATTACAGCTTGCGGGCGTGCATACCGAAGAGTGGGGCTATTTTAAGCTGATTCATCTGGACGGTACGCCTCTGACCCGTATCGACGGGATGATGATTATCGGCATGTTCGGGGGCTGTTTTGCCGCTGCGCTGTGGGCAAACAACGTAAAGCTACGAATGCCGAAAAGCCGGATCCGCATTATGCAGGCCGTCGCGGGCGGTATTATCGCCGGCTTCGGCGCGCGCCTGGCGATGGGCTGTAACCTGGCCGCTTTCTTTACCGGTATTCCACAGTTTTCACTTCACGCCTGGTTCTTTGCCGTGGCAACGGCCATTGGCTCTTACTTTGGCGCGCGCTTTACTCTACTGCCCTTCTTCCGCATTCCGGTGAAAATGACCAAAGTCAGTGCCGCCTCGCCGCTGACGCAAAAACCCGATCAGGCGCGCCGTCGCTTTCGACTCGGGATGCTGGTCTTTTTCGCCATGCTGGCCTGGGGATTATGCACTGCGCTTAACCAGCCGAAACTGGGCCTGGCAATGCTGTTCGGCGTTGGCTTTGGCTTACTGATAGAACGTGCGCAGATCTGCTTTACCTCTGCGTTTCGCGATATGTGGATAACCGGCCGTACGATGATGGCAAAAGCCATTATTGCCGGGATGGCGGTCAGTGCGATCGGTATTTTCAGCTACGTGCAACTCGGCGTTGAACCGAAAATCATGTGGGCTGGCCCCAATGCGGTGATCGGCGGTTTGCTGTTTGGTTTCGGAATTGTGCTGGCCGGTGGATGTGAAACGGGCTGGATGTATCGTGCGGTAGAAGGCCAGGTGCATTACTGGTGGGTTGGGCTGGGCAACGTGATTGGCTCTACGGTGCTGGCGTACTTCTGGGATGATTTATCCCCGGTACTGGCAACCAACTGGGACAAGGTTAACCTGCTGAATACCTTCGGCCCGCTCGGCGGTCTGCTGGTGACCTACGCCCTGCTGCTGATTGCATTTCTGCTGGTTGTCGCCCAGGAAAAGCGCTTCTTTCGCCGTACAGCCACTAAAACTCAAACCCAGGAGAATATCGCATGAAAGAGATTGTGCCTGACTACCGCCTGGATATGGTGGGCGAGCCTTGCCCTTATCCGGCGGTCGCCACGCTTGAGGCCCTGCCTCAGCTTAAGAAGGGGGAAATTCTGGAAGTGGTGAGCGATTGTCCGCAATCCATTAACAACATCCCTCTGGATGCCAGAAACCACGGATATACGGTGCTGGATATCCAGCAGGATGGGCCAACCATTCGCTATCTGATTCAGAAATAATCCCGTCGCGCCCCGTTCAGGGGCGCACTGACCTGTTCCAGTCATCACCTGAAAAACGCCCTGGCTCCCATTTTGCGCGCGAATCTCGCCGGTGATGTTTCACCGGGGCTAAACTTAAAGCGGACAAAAAACAAACAGGAGGTGCGGTATGTTCCATTCTATTTTGGTGCCTATTGATATTTCCGAAAGCCGCCTGACTCATCAGGTGATCCCCTATGTTCAGGCGAACGCAGCAATCGACAACGCCAGCGTGCATTTTCTGACGGTTATCCCGTCTTTACCTTATTACTCGTCACTGGGGCTGGCTTATTCGATTGAAACGCCGAAACTGGCGGAGATACAGCAGCACGCGTTAGCGAAACTGGATGAGGTGGTTAAACAGTTCAACTTGCCCGCAGACAAAGTGCATACCCATGCCATTTCTGGCTCACCTAAAGATCAGATACTGAAACTGGCGGATTCAATCCGTGCTGATTTGATTATTATTGCCTCTCATCGCCCTGACATTTCGACCTACCTTTTAGGGTCAAATGCGGCGGTTGTTGTGCGTCACGCCACCTGTCCGGTGCTGGTTGTTCGATGAAGTGCTGTGCTGCAAAGCGTAAATCAACCACCTGCCAGGCAGGTGGTTGTGATACTCAGAAACGATAACCCGCCGAGAACATAAAGACCCACGGATCCAGACGGGTACTAACGCTCTGCTGTTCGCCGCCCGCTTTAAAGCGCACGTCCGTATCGATATCCATATACCAGACGGACATATTGATCAGCCAGTCACGGTTAATCAGGTAATCCAGCCCGGCCTGTCCCGCCACACCCCAGGAATCTTTCAGGCTGAGATCGGAAAGGCCCGCATCTTTACCGGTATCGTTAAATTTCTCATTAAAGAACGTTGTGTAGTTTACGCCCGCGCCAATATAAGGGCGCACCTTGCTACTGGAGTCGCCAAAATACCATTGCGCCATTAAGGTTGGCGGTAACAGATTAACCGTGGCGATATTACCGGTAGGCCCGGTGCCAACGTGATGACGGAATGGCGTTGCGGCTAACAGTTCTACCCCGATATTGTCGGTCGCCATATAGGTAAACGTCAGGCCCAACTGGGTGTTGTTACTGACGTTAAACCCACCCAGTTTACCCAACACATTATCGGAACCTTCCGTTGGTCGAACCGTTGCCGAACCTGCGCGAATAAAGAATTCGCCTGCTTCATGCGCATACGCGCCGCCAGAGATACTGCTTAAGATAAGGGCTGCCACCGCTAATTTTTTCATATCCGCTCCATCGTTGTGGTTTTATTTCGGAGCAGAATATACTCACAAATGAGTAATAAGTGATCTAACACAGATCACATAAAAACCAGTAATTTAACATTCATTGATCTGAGTTAATTTTTCATAACTAATCAGAAAGGGGTAACACGCTTCCAAGTCAATTTTTGCCATTCCTCAGTGACACAATATTCTGCTTTCCCCCTCTTGCTCTCTTTTCTGCAGCTGGATAGTTTAGCTATCTCAGCATTTGATTTGATGCGTTCTAATGTGCAGGTATGCCGACACCCTGCCGGGAAAGTTCAATGTCGAGGGTGGATGGGAAGGTCAAAGAGGCCTGTAATCGGGCGAAGGCACGCTACGGATTACCTCTGCTTTACAAAGATATGCTTTTCCATACAAGGCTTGATGCTGCCACCGCAGTCTTATCCGGTGTACAATTGCCGGCTAATTAACACCTGCAATACTCAAGGAGAGTGCATGTCTATCACGGCGAAGTCTGTCTACCGTGACACGGGGAATTTTTTCCGCAATCAGTTCATTACCTTTTTACTGATAGCGTTGCTATGCGCATTTATCACGGTGGTGCTTGGCCATGCGTTTTCACCCAGTGATGACCAGATTGCAAGCCTGAGTCAGGGTGACAATCTTGCAGGCAGCGTGGGCTTATTTGAGCTGGTGCAAAACATGACTCCCGAACAGCAGCAAATCCTGCTGCGGGCTTCTGCGGCATCAACCTTCTCCGGCCTGATTGGCAACGCCGTTCTGGCCGGCGGGGTTCTGCTGATGATCCAACTGGTGTCTGCGGGACAGCGTGTTAGCGCCCTGCGCGCTATCGGCGCCAGCGCACCCGTTTTACCGAAGCTGTTCATCCTTATCTTTTTAACCACGATGCTGGTTCAGATTGGCATTATGCTGGTTGTTGTGCCTGGCGTACTTCTGGCGATTGTTCTTTCCTTCGCACCGGTGATGGTTGTGCAGGATAAAATGGGAATATTCGTCGCTATGCGCAGCAGCATAAAACTGGCATGGTCTAATATGCGCCTGGTGGCTCCAGCGGTAATCGGCTGGTTGCTGGCCAAAACGCTTCTGCTGCTGTTCGCACCAAACTTTGCCGTACTCACGCCAAACGTTGGCGCGGTAGTGGCGAATACGCTGAGCAACCTGATATCAGCGGTATTGCTGGTCTACCTGTTCCGCCTGTATATGTTAATTCGTCAGTAATCCTGATGGCCGGGTATGTCGCTGTACCCGGCTCAACGAAGAAGATGGAATCACAGAATGAAGCAGTTTCTTGATTTTTTACCCCTTGTCGTGTTTTTCGCGTTTTATAAGCTTTACGACATTTATGCCGCCACAACGGCGTTGATCGTCGCGACCGCTATCGTGCTTATCTACAGCTGGGTGCGTTATCGCAAAGTTGAGAAAATGGCGTTGATCACGTTCGTTCTGGTCGCCGTGTTTGGCGGGTTAACCCTGTTCTTCCATAACGATGAGTTTATTAAATGGAAGGTTACGGTCATTTATGCCCTGTTTGCCGGCGCGCTGCTGATCAGCCAGTGGGTCATGAAAAAGCCGTTGATCCAGCGTATGTTGGGTAAAGAGCTGACGCTCCCGCAGGAAGTATGGTCACGACTGAATATCGCCTGGGCGGTGTTCTTCATCCTTTGTGGCCTGGCCAATATCTACATCGCCTTCTGGCTGCCACAGAATATCTGGGTCAACTTCAAAGTCTTCGGGCTGACCGCACTGACGCTTATTTTTACGCTCTTAAGCGGTGTTTATATTTACCGCCACATGCCTCAGGACGATAAGCACTGACAGTTTTTACCAGAACGCTCACCCCACGGGCGTTCTGGTCTATTCTCACCAGCCGAAAATCATAGTAGCATCCCGCCTGAAGTCTTCAGTTACGAGTTAAAACAATGACAACAAATGACGCCCCTCAGGGCGAAATGGTATTACGCACACTGGCAATGCCCGCCGACACCAATGCCAATGGCGATATTTTTGGTGGATGGTTGATGGCACAAATGGACATGGGCGGCGCGATCCTGGCAAAAGAGATTGCTCACGGGCGCGTGGTAACCGTTCGGGTTGACGGAATGACGTTCCTGCGCCCGGTTGCCGTGGGCGATGTCGTCTGCTGTTATGCGCGCTGCGTGAAGCGCGGGAACAGTTCAATTTCGATCAACATTGAAGTGTGGGTGAAAAAAGTCTCTTCCGAGCCTATCGGTCAGCGTTATAAAGCTACCGAAGCGCTGTTTATTTATGTGGCAGTTGATAGCCAAGGGAAACCCCGCCAGCTACCTGCAATTTAATGCCAGTCAAAAAAAAGCCTCCGATACGGAGGCTTTTTTTTATTCCATTTTCGCCCCGCCGTTCAGGCGGAACACAATATTCACAATCAATCCGCTGCCCGGTTTACCCGGTTCGTAACGCCACTGACGCATGGCGGTTTTCACTTCACGTTCGAACATGTTTGAAGGCTGCGCAGATAAGACTTCGATGTTATCAAGGCGGCCATCTGGCGTAACGTCAAACTTCACACGAACACGCCCTTCAATGCGCAATGCCCAGGCACGCTGCGGATACTGCGGCTGGTTGCGGCTCAATGCGCGCGGGCCTGCTGGCGCGGCTGGCGTTGGTTTTGCTACCGCTGGCGTGTTGTTGACCACGGCACGCGTTGGTGCAGCGTTTTCAACCGGCTGCGTGGTACGCGTCTCAACAGGGCGTTCTTCACGTTTTGGACGCTCTTCAACCTTTTTCACCGGCTTTGGCTTCGGCTTGGGTTTAGGTTTCGGCTCAGGCTTGTGGATCACCACCGGCGCTTCTTTCGGCGGCTCCGGGACAACTTCTGGCTCTGGCTCGGGTTCCGGCTCAGCAACCGGTTGTGGCGGCGGCGTAACGACCTGCGGCTCAAGCTCCGCAGGCGTTACCATGGTCACAGAAATAGGCTGCGCGGGCGCTGGCATTTCAATAACCTGATGAACCGAGGTGTAGAGCAGACCCGCCACAACAGCACCGTGAATAACGACAGAAAGCAACGTCGGCCAGGGAAAGCGGCGAGGTAAATCTAGGGTCATCGAAGTCATAATCATCAGAGTTAAAAAACCAGACCCTGATTTTAAATGCAAATAGCAATCATATTCAATAAGACACTTTATCTTCGCGCGATTTAAGCGCATAAGAGGCCAAAAAAGGCGCATTCAGATCAGGGTTTTAACATTGCTGTTATCTTTACATTGCAGTCAATTGTGCTTTCACATAACGTAATTGCCACTTTTACTGGTTAAGGAGCTCCGCCGTGCTTTATGTGATTTATGCAGAAGATGTAGCTGATTCCCTGGAAAAACGCCTTTCTGTACGCCCTGCCCATCTGGCGCGTTTACAGCTGTTACACGATGAAGGTCGCTTATTGACCGCAGGCCCAATGCCCGCGGTAGACAGCAACGATCCTGGCGCGGCAGGTTTCACCGGTTCAACCGTTATTGCGGAGTTCGAATCCCTTGAAGCCGCCAAAGCCTGGGCTGACGCTGACCCGTATGTGGCCGCTGGCGTTTACGCAAAAGTCACCGTGCGTCCGTTTAAGAAAGTGTTCTGATGCACCAAAGGCTCCAAAAGGAGCCTTTTAATTATGCGTTTCGACCTGCCATAACACCACCATCGACATCCCAGATGGCTCCGGTCACCCAGCCTGCTTTATCTGAGAGCAGGAAAGCAACGGTTTCAGCGACATCCTCTGGCGTCCCTACCCGACCAATCGGATGGAAACTGTCGAAGCTGTTCATCACCGCTTTAACATCGTCCTTAGGGATAAATCCTTCATAAATTGGCGTATGTACCACCGCAGGTGAGACAGCGTTAACCCGAATACCGTTACCACCGAGTTCAATCGCCAGGTTTTTCGTCAGCGCATGAAGCCCTGCCTTCGCCATAGAATAGGCCGATGACGGCGTCGCGCCGATAGCCTGCTGCGCCCACATAGAGCCAATATTTACCACAGCGCCTTTAATACCGGCATCGATCATATTGCGCACAACATCGCGGGTGATGAAAAAGGTGGCCCGGTTGATACTCATATACATGTCGTAATCGGGCAGCTCATGTTCGGTAAAGGGTTTCGGAAAGAAGACACCCGCAGCATTCACCAACAGGCTGATATCTTTATGCTCGGCGTTGAGCTTATCAACCACGTGTTTCATACCTGATTCGGTCATCAGATCTGCCACGATAATTGAAACGTTGCCCGCCGTTGAAAGCGCCTGGCGGGCCTGCTCGGCTTTATCCTGGCGATTACCCACCAGCACCACACTGCCACCGCCTTGCAGAACACGCTTCGCGGTTTCAAACCCCATACCGCTTGTCCCGCCGACAACTAACAGTTTTTTACCGGAAAAAGATGCGTTCATCGCTCACCTCTTTGAAATCAATTGAATGGTATTGATGAGACGCGTTAGGCCTCATCGGGTGAGGCCAGAATGCCAGTACGGCGCGATACTGACGACTGAGAAGAAATTGCCCTCCAAGAAAGAAAATCTTTGTCGATGACGTATACTAACGGGAAAACTGATTACCAGGAATCATACATGCGATCCCTTAACCGACTGAAATGGCTACATGCTTTTGAAGCGACTGCGCGTCATGGCAGCTTTACCGGCGCAGCTCAGGAAATGGGAGTAACGCCAGCCGCCGTAGGTCAGCTTGTTCGTTCCCTGGAGGACTGGGTCGGCCATCCACTTCTGCACCGTACACGCAGTGGCAAAGAGCGCCTGACGCTGGTTGATGAAGCCCGTGATGCGCTACAGGACATCACACAGGGGCTGGATAAACTGGAAATGGGGCTGAACAAACTGCGCGGTCGCCGGGCCCGTTCAGTTGTGGTGATTACGGCGTCTCAGGTGCTGGTGATGAACTGGCTCATGGAGCGTTTAAATCGTTTCTCGGAAACCCATGAGCACATCGACCTGCGTCTGAACGTGACAGAGAAACTGATGGATGTCTCACACGGCGAGGCCGATATTGGCGTCCGTTGTGGTCTGGGAGACTGGCAAGGTGTCGACAAAACCTGGCTGATGGATGAAGAGGCGATCCTCGTGTGCAGCCCGCGTCTTGTGCCCCCCGAAAAAGTTGCCTGTCGCGACTGGCTTGCCACACAAAAACTCATTCATGACGACACGCCCCACCCCGGCGCGGACTTCCCCTCCTGGGATGATGTGCTGAAGGCTGTCAATGCGCCTGCGGCACAGGAAAGCGGCCTGCACATCAACTCAACCTCGGCGGTGATTTTATCGGCGCTAAGTGGCCGTGGCGTCGCGATTGTCCGCCATGCGCTGGTAAAACAGCTGATTGAAACCGGCCAGCTTGTCCAACTGCATCCCGCCCATCGCTGGCCGCTAAAATGGTCTTATTATGTCGTCACACCGCAACACGCCGTAATGCGCGGTGAGGTTAAAATTTTTCATGACTGGCTTGTGCAGGACGTGCTTTCCGGCGGGTGAAGAAAAACCTCACACAGGCGCTAATTTTCGACGTCTGCCTGGCTTGGGAAATCTACGACATTCGCTTGTCAGGCAAACATCTGTAGATTACGCAATCCACTTTTATTATCTTAAAAATTAAATAGTTAACACCACTTCCTTCCTGTATAAGGATGCGCTAATCTCGCAATCTCGTTTACGTTCAAAACGGCTCATGACCTTTAGGGTAACATCATTCATGAGAAATAATTTAGGCTAACATTTGATGTGTTATTGCTAATCAAAGGGTAAGAAATGAAAAAAATAATCCCGGAATATACCCCTGTTGACTTATCACGTTGGGCCAGGAAGGAACATTTTGAAGTATTTCAGGGCTTTGCTCAAAGTACTATTAACCAGACGGTACTGATAGACATTACTGCCCTGCTTAAAAATATCAAACAAGCTGGCTGGAAATTTTACCCTACGGTGATTTTCCTCCTGTCTAAAATCGTCAACAGCCATACCGAATTCCGTATGGCGATGAAAAACAATGAGTTAGTTATCTGGAATGAAGTACATCCAAACTATACGATTTTCCATAATGAAACGGAGACTTTTTCGTCTTTATGGAGCCACTACGATGGCAATATTCATCACTTCCAGAACGTTTATTCAGAAGACATGGCACGCTATGGCGATAACCTTGCATACTGGCCAAAGGAAGAGTCGCGGGAGAACATATTTTTCGTCTCGGCCATTCCCTGGGTAACATTTACCAGTTTTAATATCACCGTTGCTGACATGAAAAACTTTTTCGCCCCGATGTTTACGCTGGGAAAATACTACGAACAAAACGGAAAAGTATTGCTCCCAGTCGCCCTGCAGATTCACCATTCCGTGTGCGATGGTTTCCATATGGCACGACTGTTCAATGAGTTACAAGAGATGTGTGATGATTTGCCAGGTCAGTTAGAGGGAGTTAATGGTTGATGTGGCAGAGGTTAAAAAGGCTCCCTCAGGAGCTTTTTAAAATACTTCAACACATTGAAATAAAAGGATTTATTTCAGTTCACGCCCACAGATTGACCACATCGATATGAGAAGCCCCGCAATGCGGGGCTTGAAGTGTCAATTTTGTAATGCACATCCTACGTAAGCAGTAAAAATTATGAATTGCTTATTTTTTTATTACTTCAACAAATTTGGAGAAAGAAGATACAGCATTGTTAATAACTTCATTATCTAACTTGCCACGTTCAATCTCCACTGTTGTCTGGCCTTTGTTTAAAATAAAGTTCCTCTCTGTTTTAGAAAACTCACAGACGACATCACTAATTAACTCCGTACTTTTACTCCGCAAGCAAATATCTAGTGAGATAAATTTCATCTCGACGTTAGTTAACTCGTTTTGGAAATATTTGATTTCAGAAAGACCAGATTTATAGAGTTTCAGAAAGAAAAAAGAAAAGACCTCAATGAATAGACTAAGAGTTATTCTAGGCGCTAGATGAGCTATTAACGTTTCGCTCGGTAATTTCAACTCAAGATTTAATACTGTATTGGCAAGTATTCCAACCGCAACAATAGTTGTTAATACGCCTATTACAAGATTGACATTCCCTCGACGGCCTAGTGCTGCAATTTCTCCTCTAAGCCTTAATCTTGTACCATCTAATTGCTCGCGAACTCTATTTAATTGATTATCGGCCTTAATACTCTCAGAATATTTAAGTTCAATTTCTTTCATTAAAGCACTTGATGATTCAGAAAGTATATTACTTCTTAAACCCTCAAGTATTTCTTGCCGTTCATCTGAAGTTATTTGATATTTTTCTTCCTTTAACGATTTAAGGATATCTTCCAAGGCATGGATTTTTTTCTTAGTCTCTTCTAGTTCACTCTTGGATGTTTGAGAGTGAACTAACTCATTCCGTAAAACTTTTAATTCATCCATTAAAAGGCTATTTTCTGCGGATTGATATTTGTCACCCTTCAAATAATTAAGTAACAGGATCGCGACACCGTACCCAATAAGTGAAACCGAGAATAAAAATGTTATTCGATCACTCACATAAAAATATTTACTTAAATCATATCTTATAGAATAAATACCAACACCGGCAAATAATAAAGCGTATCCCAAAGGGTTTAGTCTACTTATCATACGAATCAAAGAACTAGGCATTACACTCTAACCTCACGTGGTCACCATTAATTTCTAAATTTCACAGAAAGATAAACCCGCATAATTTATATCGAGTTAAGTCTTTAGTTACAAACTGTAAATAAAGTAACCTTTAAATGGCTTTTTATCAACAAATAACTTTTTATAAGGTCATTGCCCTTGTGGTTTTGCGCTCAAATTTGAAACAACGATTTTCGCAAAAAGTTTAATCGGTCCTAAAGCCTTAGTTGTAACAGTTAAGTAGTTAACTTCTCGTTTTGCCCTTATCCAAGATATGTATCTTCCCATAATACAAATTTACACGAAATTATAATCGATATACAAAACATCACTCCATGTTTTTATATAAGTAAAAGGCCCGCGCTTGCGGGGCTTTCTTTTTGTCACTGCCAGTGAATTTGTTGCTGACCGGATAATGTCGGGTGCGGTGCCGCTGGTACTACTACTCCCGGCGATACGATAAAGCGCTCAACCGTCTCAGTGGTGACAAACGTGCAACTGCAATTGATGTTTGTGCACTGATGATAGCGCTCTTTGGTCGTGTCGGAAAAATAGCGACTTGTGCGAGCGTGGGCAGCGTAATGGCATTTTGGGCAGTGGAACATGGCGAGCACCTCAGAACGTTTTTGATGCGCTAATTTTAACCATTAAACCCTTACATATCAATTATATAAACACACCTTATTGTGTTATCTCTTCGCTTTCGTACTCCACATCCGAAACCTTAACCTCAAGCTCTAAGCCCGTCGTGTAGCCGTTCCCGTTGAGGTTATGCACCACCCGGCTGATTATCCACGCCTGTTCATCTATAACGCGCTTAAAGCCTTTCACCGCAACCGGCGTTTCAGGAAATAAATCCGCACGGCCAAACGCCAGCGAGATTGAAAACTCCGCAACTCCGCGCTGTATTTTGTCCCACTTCGCCTGAGCGGCGCGCATGGCCTGCGCCTTTGTCGCATAAATGGTTGTCAGCTCCAGCACATTGTCAGACTCACCGGCCATGTACTCACCCTCGCGCGCTTCCTGCTCTTTTTTGGCTTTGGTTTTGGTCGTGGTTTTGGCCGATTTCGGGTGCTGCAGCGCGCGCAGGTGCTGCACCTTCGGCTTACGCTGCAGTTTCACTTTTTGCTTTTGCGGTTTCGGGTCTTTGGTGTGCAGCCATTTCGCCGTCACGCCGGTGTATGCCTCCCGGTCGGCAATGGCGAACTGATGCCGGTCGCCGTCGCCGCGCTCGACCGTCATTTGTGGGATAGATTTGCCGCTGGCCGTCATCGCGCTACCGGCTTTGAGGAATAGTAGTTTTCCCGCTTTTACCGAGACCGTTGCACCGTTGCGGTCAGCCAGACGGGACAAAAAAACCGCGTCTGATTCCTGCGTCTGGTCGATGTGAGGGACGGGGATCGCTTTCAGCGTGTCGGCCACGCTGGCGGTCAGTTTGTTGCGCGCCGCGATGGTCTCCACTATGACCCCGAGCGTGGTGTCATGCCATGACTGTTCCCGGCGTGAGTTCAGCGTTCCTCGAAAATCAGCACTGCGCCCCCGGATGGTCAGCGTATCAGGCGCGCCACGATGTTCGATTTCGTCGACCGTGAAAATCCCCTTATTCAGCAAGGCTGAGCCCTGCCAGCCTAACCACAGCGTCAGCTTTGCACCACGCGGCGGCAGCTCGACCAGCCCGTCGGTATCATCGAGCTCGATATCGAGCTGGTCAGCCTCAAACCCGCGATTATCCGTCATCGTCAGACTGATAAGCCGGTCGCTGAAATTCTGCGTGATGTCGTCACCATCCAGCGTGAGCATAAACGCCGGGGCAATGAGCGCCCCGGCCTGTACTTTCATTCCGGTAATCATCCTGCCAGCCCTCCCAGCCAGTTACCGGCAGACGTCACCAGATTGTCGGCCTGCGTTTTCAGGTCGCCGTAGATAGCGGCGAGTGACTCATCGACCCGCTTTAGCGACAGGCTAAACTCGATTTTTCTGGCCGCGCCGTCGCTGAATAATTCGCTGTGCGTGTGGGTCACTTTGTCGATGACATACATGCCGTGGATCATGCCAGTTCCGTCAATCAGCGGCCACGCCCTGCCCTCGTCGGCTATCAGTTCGATAGCCGTCAGCGACAGGCGACCGCCGGTGATTTCAGGGTACAGCACACCCGACAGCGTGCGTGAGGTTTCCCCCTCCCCGAGAAACTGATAAGCCGGTGGTTTGCCGACGCGGTCGTTTGACGCCCAGCGGTAATCCTTCGAATACTGCATCGACTGATGCGGCAGCGTGCGGTGCTCAAACACGAATAAACCCAGTACCATTAACATGCTTTAGCCCTCATTCGTCGTGGCGCATACTTGAGCGCTGACGCGCCCTTTTTTTCCGGTCTAATGTCTCGACGGCGTCACTTAGCTGTCGCTCAAGGTCGCTACCCGGCGCAACGCCACCCTGCAGGGTGATGTGATACTCGCTTTTGCTCTGGTCGACATAAGACCGGCCAGCAGGTGCGGTCACAGGCTGATAAGCCTGATAACCACCATAGGCAGACGTTGCCGGGATATAAGACCCATTTTGTGCACCGGCTGCTGCACTGGCTTTCGCTGCAGTCTGGTCGAGGTCGCCCGACTCTTTTTTGATAACCCCGAGTTTCTCCAGCAGCCAGCCGACCTTACTGCTCAGGCTGTTAAAGATATTGAGTGGAGCCATCAGGGCATCAGCCAGCGCCTGACCGAACGCCACCCCGACATTTTTGCAGCGGTCGAGCGTTTCCTGCGTTGCCTTAACCGGCGCAATCAGGTCAGTGAACCACTGCCAGACACCGCGCAATTTTTCGATGATGGAATCAAACACCGGCGCGAGTGGGGCAAAGATTTCCGCCACCGGTGCAAAGGCAGCTTTAAGCCCCTCCACCACCCCCGAAAAGAATGCGCTGATGGGCTCCCAGTATTTACGTATCAGCAGCGCCCCTGCCACAAATGCCGCAACCACGGCCACAACCGGCCAGGTGATAGCACCGAGGACAGAGACAATGGCCGTGCCCATTGCGGCCAGATTTGTTCCAAGAATACCGGCAGCGGCGATAATCATGTTGATACCCGTTACTACCGGCCACGCTATCAGACCAATACCCCCGAGCACCCCAATCAGCGCCATCCCACCGGCGACAAGGTTAAACAGGGTTTGCGTAAGCTCAGGGTTAGCTTTCGCCCAGGCGGCGACCTTGCCGAGCCACTCAGTCGCGGAAACCGTCAGGCGGCGCAGTGCTGAATCCTCTTTTTCGAAAACCTCAATCTGCAGGTCTTCCCATGCCGACTGCAGGTTTTTCAGGTCGCCGTCGAGGTTATCGGTCTGGATTTTCGCAATGCGCTCAGTTGTGCCTTTCGAGTCACGGATTTGCTGGCGCTTATTATCGAGCGAGCCATCACCGGCAGCGGCGACCAGCTTAATCGCCCCCTTCATGGCTTCCTCGCCGAAAATCACTTTCAGATATTCGCCCTGCTCAGCCGTTCCGAGCTTATTTTTCACGAAGGACTTATTAATATCTTTGAGGATTTTCTCGACCGGCAGCATGTTCCCTTTGCTGTCGCGGGTTTTCACGCCCAACTCTGCAATGGCGTCCACGGCTTTACCCATCGGTGCCTGCAGGCGGTTGAAAATGGCACTCGCCCCCGTACCGGCCATCGAGCCCTTTATCCCGTTATCAGCCAGAATGCCGAGCATGGCGGTCGTGTTTTCAATGCTCGCCCCTGCGGCCTCCGCGATAGGCGCGACATACTTCATCGCCTCGCCCAGCTCGACAAGGCCGGTATTGGATGACGTAAAACCTTTGGTCATCACATCCGCGACCCGCTCAATCTCCGTGGTCGGCAGGTTAAAGGCCGACTGCATATTGGTGATAATGTCGGCGGCTTCGGCGATATCCACGTCAGCCGCGAGGCTCAGGTTTACGGTTGACCCGGTCGCGGCCAGCACGTCATCGGCGTTATAGCCTGAGCGTGCGAGCGTGGTCTGCGTGCGTGCCACGTCACCCGGTGAAAAGGCGGTTGTCGCACCGATATCGCGCGCCTGCTGGCGGATGGCCGCGAGCTTGTCATCCCCTTTATCGAGACCGAGGATCGCCTGCGTGCCTGACATCTGTTTATCAAAACCGATGCCCGGTGCAATAAAGCGCGATGCACCATACAGCCCGGCGGTCGCCACCCCGACACCCACCATACCGGCATTACGCGCACCGGCGGCGAGCTGTTGCCCGGATTCATAGCGACGTTTAACCGCGCTGAGTCTGGCCTGTTGCTGGCTGACGCGCGCCAGCGCATCACGTTGCCGGTTAAGCTGCGCGGTCGTCTCGCTGATGCTTGATTTCAGACGGCGCTCATCCGCCGACAGCGTGCGGGTGTTTATCCCGGCCTGCGCAAGCTCGGTTCGCTGGCGCTGTACCGACTGCCTGAGCCCGTTATATTTGAGCTGCAGGTCAGCAGCGGATTTCTTTGCCGCCTCCATCGCGCGCGCCTGCGCATTCGTGGGGTTTTCCGTGTTTTTAAACTGGACGGCCAGCGCAGCGGCCTCCTGTTTCGCTTTGTTAAGCGACTGACCGGTCACGGCAAGCTGTGCGCTCGCTTTCCTGAATCCGTCAATTCGGGACGCCTGCGCATTGAGATCGCGCAGGCTGGTTTGTGAAGTGCGGATGTCGCCAGCAAGGGATTTGCTGGCGGTCTGGATAGCTTTAAGCGGTCGGCTTGCCCGGTCTACTGCGTTAAGCAGCACCTCAAGTCTGACGTTATTGCTCATGGTGGTTTCCGCTTCGCTGCAGCGCCTTGTCGCGCCATGTGATGAGCTCGGTCACGCTCAGGGAATACAGCTCTGATGGCGGCCAGTGAAAAATCACTGCGATATCCGCCATCAGGTCATCGACCGACAGGTTGTCGGGAAATTTCAGCGAGCCGAAGATGGCGACAAAAAACCGACCACCTTACCAGCAAATAAAATCAGGTCTGATGCTTCCAGACGTGTGACTTCATGCTCGGTGAGTGCCGGATAAGTCATGCGCGGCAGCACCTTAATCAGCGCGTCGACATCAGAGTTTGCCAGTGCGGCGAGACTCACACCGCGCAGGGTTCCCGCATTGGGTTTAAACACGGTCACCTGTTCGATTTTTTGCTCACCGCGCATGACGGGATTATCGAGGATCACAATGTTCGGGTTTTCAGTTTCGGTGATGTTTTCCATGATGTTGCTCTCTTCAAAGTTGGATGACCGGCCAGCCTGGCTGACCGGTTAAGGGGTTACAGGCCGATGGCCTTACGGTGTTCTGCCAGACGGTCGACGCCATCGACTTTCAGCACCATGTTGATGACGTCAATCTCGATGACCTCTTTGCCGTCAATCGTGAGCTGGTAGTAAGCGCACTCGGTCGACATTTTGGTCGAGCCGCTTTCCCCCTGTTTATTTTCGCCGCCGTCGTACTCTTTGTGACGGCCACGCATGACCACCTCAACGGCGGAAATCGCGCCGGTGTCATCGCGCTGATAAGAGCCGGTGAAACGCAGCGGCACGCTATCCGCGCCCGGTGACGCGTACTGCGCCCACAACTCGACATCAGGCAGACCGCCGAGCGTCCATTCCAGCGACAGCGCATCGTCATCGAGACCGAGGTCAATCGACACCGAGCCCGGCATCCCGCCACCCCGGTATTTTTCGAGCTTACGGGTCAGCTTTGGCAGGGTGACGGATTCAACAACGCCCATATAGCTGAGGCCGTCGTTAAACATATTCAGGTATTTCAGTTTGCGTGGTAGTGCCATGCTCCGGGCTCCTTAGCTGTTAACCGACTCTGACAGGTTCGCCAGATAGGTATCAGTGATGCGCTGGCGCAGGGTCAGGTTTTCCAGCGGCGGTACGGGGGTGTAGTCGTAATCGATATACAGTTTCCCCACTTTCAGCGTTTCCACGCTGTTTGATTCCGGGTCGTACCAGCACGTACCGTCAACGATATAGCCGTTGTTTTTCAGCTCGCGGAATTTGGCATTGATACCGGCGACGATGTCGCGGATAAGCGTTGCGGTGACGGGTTTATCCATCGCCCACGCGTGCGCTTCCGCCATCGTGTCGGCCAGCACCTGCGCGGTGCGGGTGTAGTTCTCAAACACGAATAACGGATCGTCTGAGCAGGTGCGGTTGCCCCAGAATTTAAAGCCGTCGTTGCGGATAAGTGTTGTCACACCGGCCTGATTGAGCAGGTTGGCGTCGGTGGCCTGTTCCTGCAAATCCCATGAGACCGAGGCACTGACACCGGTGACGCCATTCACGCCGACGTTGGACAGCGTTTTGTGCCAGCCAATTGTCTGGTCGATTTTGGCGCGCAGGCCGAGCGCGCGGGCGGTCGCCCATGCAATATCGGTTTCATTCGCCGTGGTGTCCCACGCCAGAAAATCAGGGTGAATGACCATCAGCTCACGCTGGCTGAAATTCTCGCGATAGGCCATCGCTTCTGAAATGGTCTTGCAGTCCCACGCGCTGATATAGCCAAATGCGCGCAGGCTCTGACAGGTCGACGCGAGCGCGGTCGCCACTTCCTGAGAATCCAGCCCCGGCACACCGAGAATGCGCGGCTTAACGCCGGTGACGGTTTTTGCGGTTAACAGCGCTTTCAGCCCGGTATATTTGCCGTTTTCGTCTGTCGTGCCGATGATGTTGGAAATGGTTTGTTTTTGCGCCGCCTCCGGGTCTTCCGGGTCTTCGACACCTTCGGGAACGCGCACCACCACAATGACCGGTTTGCACTGGTCAGCGATGGCCTGCAGGGATTTTGCCAGCGTCCCTTTTGTACCGGCTTTCCCGATTGCAGTTTGTACACTGGTAATCAGCACCGGCTCGTTAAGCGGGAATGTCTTTGCGTCAGCATCGCTGGCCGTGCAGACCATGCCGATGATGGCCGTCGAGACCGTGGAAATGGTGCGCGTGCCATCGTTAATCTCGATGACCTCGACGCCGTGATGATAGTCGCCCATCCGTTAAACTCCGTGGTGAAGTGGAGCAACTATTTTCTGTTGTGTGCAGTCTGGGAGCGATTCAATGCCGTTGGTGGAGGGATAACACAACAAACAAAAAGCCCTCCGGGTGGAGGGCTCAGGTCAGGTGGGTAATTCAGGCCATTCTATCGATGGCGCAGCGCTGATATCGAGTCGGCTCAGCATGACCCGGTAACGCTTCCAGCGCAAAAGCGTTTCCGCCTCCTCTTCGGTGGCAATATCGAGCTCACTCGCATCTTCCAGCGGCAAAATAACCGCGCTTGCCGATGCCATCAGCGTCGCTCTTGTCTCTTCTGCCTGGCTGATTAACTCTTCCGTTGTTGGTGGAGGCTGGTCAGCCAGAACCGGCTGACCGTATTCATTAGCCGTCACGTTCTTTCCGTCGCCCTGCTTTCTGACCAGATACTCATGCCAGTTCTCAGAAATTTCTACCGCATCAGCAGGCCATGTCCCCGCCTCTTCATACGATCCTTTCCAGAGGTCAGAATAAAACCCATTGGTTGCCGCGCTAAAATACATAGTCATGTCTTATTTTCCCATTGCGATCCACATTACCGTCTCAGTACCACCGCCAGCGATTCGCAAATTCCACCCGGTATTATCAACACTGTAAGGCTGCATTGCTGCACCGTTGCCGGTTTCATTGTTTCGGGTTGGCACAACCCCATAACATTTGGTCGGGAATGCAAACGGGAAGGTCACCCGGCCACTGTTCCCGACGTTTGCAGTCTGCCCCATCATGGTGATGACACCCGTCGCCGTATTTTTCCACCACAGGACGTTTCCGCTAACCCCGGAGGTATCAGGCGCACCATAACTGCCCTTTGGCTGGAATGTGGCATCAGCTAACGTTTTTGTGTAATAGCGCGCATCAAAGTTGGCATAATTAGCCAGAGCCAGCTTATTTATGGTCGCGTCACCCGTTGCGAGATTAATCGCAAAAGGACGCAGGCTGCTGTAACCCCCGTACTGGTCACCTGAGTTAGTCAACATCAAATACAGGTTTGAGCCATCATTGCGCCAGAACGTGCCAAAATTGCCGCTTACGATTCTGTAATTATTTTGAGAGGTAGATTGAAACTCTGCTGAGCTACGAAGCGTGCCAGTGATATTCAGGTTTCCGGCAAGCTTAATAAAACGCCCGTCAAAGTTTGCATAATCGCCGGGAATAATTTGCCCTTTCATCTGTAACAGGCCATTCCGGGTATTGATAAACCCGGTCATTCCCGTTTCATCTCCGGCAGAATCTGGCAGCGTGCAATAAAAACCGATACCGTACCATGATTTAAAAATCATATTGGCACTGGTAAAACTTGCCGCATCACTACCGGGATAAATCCCTGTGGTTCCACTGCGTATATTCAACCCACCGCTGAATGCGACTTCTTTTTTGAACGTTCCGCCATTCTCAGCAGAAACCGCATCGACTTCACTGGCGGTCGGCTTATGGCCTTCATGGTAAATATAACTCCCGCTATATTTCAGAACGCCATCATGACCAAGCTGAAGATATTTATTAGAAGTGCCGTTCTGGATATAAACATCGGTATTGCCCACACCAAAGGTAATAGACCCCAGCGTGGTTTTGACACCACTGCTCCCCGTCAACCACCCCCCGGCGATGGGAAAACGCGTGTTCGCATTATCATTCGCCGCCTTAACCGCTTTCGGTGTTGCTGCAAGCACCTCAGACGTGCTGTCGGTTGCACTGCTGAGCTGGACAATACCCTTTTTCGCCGTGGTAGCGTCCTGAGCCGTATATTTCCCGTCAGCAATGTCTCGCACCGCCTTAACCGCTTTCGGTGTCGCTGCGAGCGTCTCAGACGTGCTGTCGGTCGCACTGCTGAGCTGGACGATACCCTTTTTCGCCGTGGTGGCGTCCTGAGCGGTATATTTCCCGTCAGCAATGTCTCGCACTGCCTTAACCGCTTTCGGTGTCGCTGCGAGCGTCTCAGACGTGCTGTCGGTCGCACTGCTTAACTGAGTGAAACCCTTTGCGGTGAGCGAGGCGTCGGGGTGGCGGCGTGACTGTTCATGCTCCGCGAGCTTATCATCGACATAATCCTGCGTAGCCATCACCAGCGTGGTATCGATTGTCAGTTCGACTGACCCGATATCACTCACCATAATGACCATTCGTAGGGTTTGCGCACGTCCTGACCCTTCCGCCAGTTCTGGCTTGTAGCTTTCGGCCATATTGCCGACCGCAATCAGCGTGCCGGTGTCGTCATAAAGCCCCATTTCCCGCAGCCAGAAACCGCCAGTTTCCGGGGGGATGACCAGCTCAGCCACGACATAATTTTTATGTTTATTGTCCTGGCTGACTTTGTTCAGGGTATGACGCCAGACCTCACGCACCAGTTTTGTCTGGCTGGCGTTCGGGGTCGGCAGCGTTCCGCCACCGTCACCGACGGCCATCGCTGTAAAATTCACCTTTTTCCCGTTCGGGACGGTTGCTGCGGCCAGTTTTTCCGCACCGGCTTTGGTGATGACCGTTTTATATTTCACTGTCATTTTTATGCTCACTTATCCGGGGTAAACCGTGATGATGTCGCCGTCATAGGTCAGGGATCCGGTGTACAGATAGCCCGGAATATCCTGAATAATGGTGAGGCCGATAAGATGGCGGCTGGCTGGCTTTGCATCCGCAATAAGCCGCTCCATTTCGAAATACATTTCCTCAGTGATGCCGGTTTCAAGCACCCCGATATCAAGCCGAAACGTGCCGGGCGGGTCATTAGCTTCCCACCACTCAGTAACGTTAATCAGGTAGCCGAGCGGCTCCACCACACGGCGCACCGCCCCAATCGTCCCTTTGTGCTCATGGATAAACCGCGCCGCGCGGATCACCTCCCGTTTGGTGGCTTCCGGCCAGTTCTCATCCCACCGGTCGACAGAAAACGCCCACGCCAGCCACGGCAGCAAATTTGCCGGGCAGTCGTCAGCGCTCCAGAGTCGGCGCAGTGGGATTGGCGCTTTTTCAATGTCAGCGCAGGCACGCGCCGCCGCCACCTCAAGCGGCGACGAGCCCACCGGCAACAGGCGGGTATCATTCATCGTTACCCCCGATGGTGACGCTGTACTCGCTGCACCATGACGCCTGCGTGTCATCGAGCACGATGTCAGCTACCGGTTCGGCCAGCTCGACACGCTGCACCCCCTCGACATGGAGCGCGGCATAAATGGCTGATTTACGGATATCACGCCCGAGCCGGTGCTGTGCGGTGATATACGCCTGCAGCTTTGTTTTCGCGGCACTGAGCACCGGCTCACTTTCGGGGCCAGGGTAAAGGTAAAGCGATGCGGTGATTTTATAGTCGACAATGCTTGCCGACTGCACGGTCACGCGGTCAGCGACCGGCCTCACGTCCTCATCGTTCAGGGCAGTACGCACGATGGCAAGCAACTCGTCAGAGGCCACGCCGTTATTTTCGCGGGACAGCACCGAGACCGTCACACACGCGGGCTCTGGACTGATAACAGAAATATCCGCGACACGCCCGTCGGCGCTGCGGCCATGAAACTGATATGCACCGGTTGAACCTGCGGTGCTCAGACCTTCCGGGGCTTGCTGGATGCGCAGACGATAATCGGTGTCCGACTCCATTTCGGCAGGCGTCGGGGGTAAAGTGGTGTCATCAGCAGGGGTAATCACAAGGCGCTCGACTCTGGCGTTTGCCCCTAACTGGTCGAGGTCTGCACCGGCGGCATAAGCCAGCATCACCGCACGCGCGGCCTCGTTGACACGTTGTCGCCAGATAACTTCCCGATAGGCGTTTTCCTGCAACAGCTTCACAATCGGCTCAGATTCAAGCGTCAGCGTGCGCGCAATCGCTTCCTGCTGGTCTTCGGGGTAAAGCGAGACGAACGTCGCTTTACGTTCTGCGAGGATGGTTTCATAGTCCAGCTCTTCCACGACATCCGGCGCGGCGAGCTGGCTCAGGTCAACAATTGCCATAGCGTTTAACTCAGTGGAATGGTGATGGAAAACGGCTGGCCCGATGTCGAGCGCGTGCCGGTGATATCGACATACAGCCCGCCGTCGGCGTCTGACCGTTCAAAGGTGATGGTTGTCAGGCTGACGCGCGGCTCCCACTTCTGGAGCGCGGAATAACACGCGGCCATAATCTGCAGACGCAGTGCCGGGGTCTGCGGCTGGTCAATCAACGCTGATAACAGCGAGCCGTATTCCCGGCGCATGACGCGCGATCCAACCGGCGTGACCAGAATGTCGCGCACGCTTTGCCTGATATGCTCGACCTCAGAGATACTGAGCCCGGTCTGGCTGTTCATACCCAGATAACGCACCGTCATTTAATACCCTCCGTCCAGCTTCCGCCCCGTTCGACGCCGCCGTGGTCGTGGTCATCCACCTGCACCCCGTTCGAGGTTAGTTTCCCGCCGGTGTGAGTGATATTCCCTTTCATCGTTCCGCCCTTCTGCACTTCGAGCGAGCCGGTTATCAGCTTGTTGGTGCACACCACCTCGGGTGTATCGAGCGTGATACGGGTTGCCGCTTTCACCAGCACCACCGGCACGGTGGCCGTAATAGAATCCGACGCGGTCACGTCGGCGGTTTTGATACCTGTCACGGTAAGCGCCCCGCTTTCGGGTTCGTACTCGATGACCGCCCCGTCAGGAAAGGCAACGTGAAACGCATCAGGTGAGGACGACGGCGCGGGATGGTCATCAGAGAAGATGCCCGGCAGCACAAAAGCCGTGTCGAGCTCGCCGCCTATAGCGAGCAAAAGCACCTGCTCACCGACCGAGGGAGCCCACCACACCCGCGAGCGACCGGCGCGACAGGTGAGCCAGTTCAGCCAGGTGGTTTGCATTCCTCCGGTCTGGACACGGCACAACCCCTCAACGAGGTCGACGTCGGAGATATAGCCAAGGCGTAGTATGTTGCGTACTTGCCTGAGAATTTCATTGAGTTGTGTCTTCATAATTGCATAATGAATTGAACCCCATGAAAGTTAAACTTGCCCTTGTTGGGGTAGTAACCATACAACACACCACAGAAAATAGAGGAAAGGATGACAAGGAATTATTTTGATGACGAGACAATGAAAGAATCCTTTCAGGTATATATTAATGAACTCTCCACTCTAAAACTGGAGACCAATTTTGAAAAAAAAAGGCACAAAACACTCTCAAAATTGCTTAAAAGTTTTATTTCTCAGTGTGTCGAATGGGATGCCAGAACAGAGCACTCAATAGAAAACAAAGGCAGGCAACTTGGGTTCAGCATAAGCGCTTGCCATATGACAAACCATGAAATAGACAAGACGCTTGCTATTTGCTTTGAGTTTGCTCTCGAAGCCGAGATGTTTGACAGCTATCTTAATGACCACATAACACTTGAATTTAAAGACTTCTGCATAGATTACATTGACGAATTAGATCCTTCAGCAAAACAATCCATACAAAGAAGTTTAATGGTAATGCCAAGTAGAATTGTAAGACGGTTATCAGTAGCTCAAGATGTTAAAATATGCCGCGACTTTATAGAAAACGTCAGCAAATCCGAGAGCATGATACTTAAATGGAAAAAAGATATAGAAGAGAAGGAAAGTAGAGTTCAGAAATTGAATGATGCTATTTTAAGGCAAGAGGCAGACTTCAATTTCGTTGGGTTATACGATGGATTCTTTAGGTTGGGAGAACTTAAAAAAATCGAAATGCGCTGGGCAAAAAATATACTAATTGGCATTAGCATACTAATGCCAATCCCTTTGATACTCGAAATGGCATATATGTTACTTTCAAAAGACACACATCCAATCACTGCTCAATTATACAAACTAATCCCTGTAGCCTCAATCACTCTTATATTTATCTATTATTTTAAAGTTGCCATAAGCAACTACAATTCGATCAAAGCACAACAGGTGCAAATTGAGCTAAGGAAAAGCTTATGTTGTTTCATTCAAAGCTACGCCGAATACGCAAAAGAAATCAAAGGCGAAAACAATTATCTCTTAAGAAAATTTGAAGATATTATATTTTCAAACATAATGGCATCCGAAGAAAAAATGCCGTCAACATTTGATGGAATAACTCAAATAGCATCACTTATAAACAGCCTCAAACAAACAGCAACAAATAAACAGCCATAACTAACATTTAAGCTTGCCTGCATTAACGTGCAGGCAAACTTAATGCATTTATACTTTAGAAATCTAAAATCATAGTGGTGCTTTCTTAAAATATGTAAGAATTAAAGATTCTACAATATATTTATCCTGTTCATTGAATCCAAGCAACTGACGCTCCGGATACCGCACATGCTGAAAGCCCGCGTTGGGCTTGTCTTTTAGGCCATACTGATGGACACGCGCGATACGTTGTACGTTGCTAGAAAATTCCACCACCGCGCTATTTTCGCGGCCGCTGGCTTTCATGTACCGGCTTGTGCGCAGAGTCTGAAACATCGCCCGTTTTATACGCCCTTTCTTTGCCCTGAGTGGCTGGCGTTTTCGCGCCTTATACGGTGAACCGTCCGGGGCTTTTTGCTGTTTGATACGTTGCTGTTGCGACTTGCGCAACTCCTTTGCAATCTCACCGGCAAGCCGTCGGCGCCCTGCAGGTGACAGGGCAGCAAGCAGCCCGGCGAGCTGGTCGTCAAAGGGCTTAAAGTCATTCATCCCACTTGCTCACCAGTTCACCGTTGATATAGAGCTCTTTTGGTCGGGTGACAGGCTCAGGCAATGGCGGCTCAGGGGCATAGCTCACATGCAGCGCGCCGTTTTCCTCTTTGATGAGGGTGCGTTCGGTGAGCTGCAGGCTGATACTGATGTCGACACTGTCCCCGTCGTTTAAATCCATCTGGAAACGGTAGCCCTTCTTTCGTCCTTCATCGAGCGTGCAGATATCCGGCTGGTTTTCCCTGAGCCATGCGGCCACCGGCACGAATATCAGATCCGGGTCGCCCACAAAATCACACACGATCACATTCAGGGTGTAAATCTTTTCGTGTGAAAGCGAGGCCGCGAGACGCGCATCGATATTCCCCTCATCGCCAAAGATGCGCATCATTTCGGGATTGGTTTTTAACTGCGGGACGGCGTCAGTTAACGCTTTGCGCAGGCTGTGTGCTTTCTTCATCGAGTTTATCCTGACAGTCTTTGACGGTTTCAACCTGCAGCGCGCAGGCGGTAAGCGCGTGCTCAAGCCTGCGTATATCGGCGCTCAGGTCGCCATTAGTCGCCGGGTTGCTTCCCGGCATCGGGCAATAGCTCACTTTCGGACACGCGCTGTAAACAATGACCGGCGGAGGCGCAACCGGCGCGGGTGTGCAGCCTGCGCACAACATCAGGCAACTCAGCGCTATACCAGCGGCGTAACGTTTCATTCTCATTTATCAGCCTCGTAATAGTTTCTTCACGTCGCACGGCCATCGCACCGGCGGCAATCAGTTCACCGCGTAAACTGACCTGCGCGGTTTCATTTCGCCTGGCAATTCCCTGCGACACTGAAAGCTGATTTTTCAGCATTCCGATCGCGGTTTTTTGTTCGGTGGCGACCTTGTTCGCCCGTTCAAAAGAGCGCGTCAGGTTGCCGTTCTCGTGGCGTTGCCACAGCACAACCGCAATCAGTGCGGCCACTAAAAACAACGTCACTTTCATGGAATGCCCCTGATGCAGTAAGCACGCTCACGCGCGCGTCGGTTTTCCAGCCCTTTGTTAACAGAGCCGTTCACATAAACCCATCGGGTGAGCTGGTCGCACGCCTGCCACCATTGCTGGCGTTTTATATACGAGACCAGCGTCGACCGGCAGGCCGCGCCGGTTCCCACGTTGAATGAGAAACTGACCAGTGTGTCGTAAATGCGCTGAGGCATTTCCACCGGCACGCAGACCGCCAGACGCCTCTCGACGTTCAGCACATCCGCGACGAGGTTCGCCGCCGCCTGACGCTCGGTGATTTCCCCTTTCGGTACTACCCCGGCAGTGTGGCCGATGCCTGACGTCCACACTCCCGCGCTGCACTGGTAAGGTGTCAGGCGACATCCTTCGAGGTCGGCAATCAGCGCCAACCCCTCGGGCGAGGTGTTAAGCAGACGAAAGTCAGGCATCAGCACCGCCAGCGCCAGCACTGTGGCCACACTGCATCGTTTAATGATTGAGCCCACGAATTGCCCCCTTATCGAGTCCAAGTGATGTCAGGTAGCGATAGGTTTTTCGTTTAAACCAGTAATTCGTCAGCGCGGTAAAAATGGCGCATCCGACCCCCACATAAAGCGCCACCTTTTCGGGTGACATTGCCCCGAAATAGGCCAGCGCAACGGCCAGCCAATAGGCAATAAAGGTGGTGATTTTCTCCATACTCAGTCCCATAAATTCACCGTTTTAGTTCTGGCCGCGCTGTCGGCCTCGGGCAGTTCGACCGCCGTGCCCTGCGGCAGAATCACGCCTAGCTCAGACAGTCCGGGATTCGCTTCCAGCACGGTTTCGAGCACACCCTCAGTGCGCCCGTAGTACCGCGCGCAAATCGCGTCGAGGGTGTCGCCCTGCAGCGCATAGGCTTTCATCAGATTTGCCCCACAATGCAGCGCGCCTTGTCCTGGATGCGCGCGACTGACCAGCGCATGTCCCGCCACATCTCATCGATAGTGCTGTCGATACTGTCGGCCTTTTTATCGCCTTTGGCGGTCGCATCCACGCCGCGAAAACGCTCATACAGCGTGGCGGTCGTCATTGAGCACACGGCGTTGAAATAGTGAAAAACGCGCACGCTCTCGCCGTCGAGCTCGTCGGTCGGGACATCAGCCAGCGTGGCGTAACCGGCATCGAGTTGACGCTCGCGCCACTCGCCCAGCTCCGCGTTAGTCTCCGCGATGGCGGTTTTAATCGCCCGGCGCAGGCGCACAGGGGAAACGGTCTGCTCAAGGCGCATTTCTTCGCGCACACGCTTCGGATCAACATCAGGGTAAAACGGGGTGTTTTTGATTACCGGCTCGCTCACACCCGGCGGCGGTATCACCACGCCCGGCACATCCTGCGGCTCTTTGTTCTGCTCAATAATCAGCGTCGTCATGACAACCTCGGGTAATAGGTGGGCGGTGGACGCCGGTCGCAGTCAGGGCAATTGATACCCGCATTGACCGGCGTGCCGCCCGGCTCGGGGAGCGCTCGGTTAACCTGCGGCTTTTGCCGCCTTTGGTGGGCGCCCGCGCCGTCCCGCCGGTTTGGCGGCAGCTTTGCGCGTGCGTGGTTGAGTCGTTTTGGTTTTGGGTGCAGGTTCGGGTTTTGGCCTGAGCTGGCGCTCTAACTGCTCAATGTCCTTTTTCACCCCAATGCTGCGCTCTAACTGGATCGCACGCTGCAGGTGCGCAAGTGCCTCGTGCAGTTGCTCAGCGTCTCGCAGCACATACCCGGTGATTTTGTGCAGCTTCGCACGCACGATATCGGGCATATCTGCACGCTCAGTCAATACGAGGGTGTCGAGCAGGTTCGCCAGTTCAACCGACTGCTTTGCATCGCGCAGGCGCTGCGCGGCGAGTGCCACCTCTTCGGTCAGCAGATAAGGCGTCGGGCGTCGCCCGGTCGGCATGGTCATGCCATAGGTCATCGCGTAACGGGCAATCTCCAGCGCCCCGGCGATGTCGTTGGCATCGAGACGCCACAGCATGACCGTCATCACGATGTCATCCTGCGCACCTTTGCCGTTTTCGAGGACGCCAGCCACCCACGGCAGATAGAACGGCAGCAGCTCGCGCTTTTTGTCGGCCTTATTCTCGTTTGAGCGGATTTGTTTTAGTGTGCGACAGTCTGCGGCCAGCTTAACCAGCATCTGCTCATAAGCAGTTGCATTGCGCAGCGGCGAAGCAACCCGCTGCGCAGTTTCAGAGGCCGAGACCCGCATCATGTGACGCGCTGCGGGACTCGTCATGGCTTACTCTCCACCTTCCTGTGCTGCAGATGGAGTGAAGTCACCGAGCGTGATGTTTTCAATCAGGCAACCGGCGGCGTAAGCCTCGACCACATAGTCAATGTTCATTGACTCGTAGTTTTCAATGCGGTCTTTCTTCGGGTTTTCGATGATGCTGCGACGGTGCGCGTCATCCATGAAGTAGATAGACAGGTTGTCGAGACGCGTCACCATCAGCGCATTGGCCGGGAAGTACGGCACACGCACAGCTGGAAGGTTGCCGATGCGCTTCTGGCTGATGATGATGTCAGCGGCCAGCGATTCGCTGTTTTCCTGAGACTTGTTAACCAGCGGGAAATATTTATCCGCCATCAGCTTACGGCCGGTAATGACGACTAGCTCCGGGTCATCCTGGTAAATCTCGTCAATCAGCTCGCTTGTTGAATCCATGACCAGAGCATCAAGATTTTCATAGTCACCGTTTTTACCCACGCGGATCACATCGGAAATAACCGCACCTTCCTCGTCGGTGATTTTTGACATCACGCGCGCTGGCGCTTCATTGCGGTACTTCTGCAGCCAGCCCACAGCCACGTCCTGCAGCATCGGATTCTTTTTGCGGTCTGACGTATCCGCGCGCTCGATACCGTTGAATCCGGCCATAATGAAATCGAGCGACTGACGCTTGATAATCGCGTCACGGATACGGGTCTGGAAGTCCTGGAAACGCGCCCACAGGTCAAGCTGTTTGTAGCGGATATGGAAGTCAAAGTTAACCTGTGCACACTCGTACTTGTTGGACTCAAGTGCACTGAAATCAGCTGTTTTACGCTCATCATCACCGGCGGTGTCGGCAGTGCTGGCAATCGTACCGTTAACACCTACCCCGACTTTTTCGCCTTTCAGCTCGTCGACCGGAACTATATTAACTTTGGTCAGAAACGCGGATGACATCTGCAGGGTGTTCATCAGGGTTTGCGTGACCGACGGCTCGACGGTGAATTTCTTCGCCACATCGTCGGTGGAAACGCCGTTCAGCTCCGCAACACGGGACAGGTAGGCATTGAATTTGAAACGGGTATCTTTACGCATTGTTTTTCCTGTTTTCTAAAAAAGGGAGTTCAGGCAGGGCAGCACGCCCGGCGTGTTGTCAGCAGTTGGTCAGCAGCTCATCGCCCGTACCACCTTTGGAAAGCTCGCGGCGAGGCTGGCGCTGGCTTTCGGTGTTATCGAGGGAGCTTTTGAGGGAGGTAAACGCCTGTGCGTTTTCTACGTTCGCCTGCTTAAGCTGCGCAAGTGCTGTCTCCAGCCCGGTGACGCGCTGGTCGGTGGCAGTAAGGTTGGTTTGCACCAGCTCGGTGACGGTGGTCACCGCTTCATGCACATCAGCAAAACGCGCGTCATCGCTGGCCTGCTTACGGCTGAAAATGGCTTTGACCTTGTCGGTCAGGCTATTAAGCATGGTGTCGGGAACATCCTCAAATTCCAGCTCAGCCAGTGAGGCCACAGAAAAGAGGTCGTCAGGGTGGGCTTTTTTACCAGCGAGCGGGTTCTGCGTGGCACGGCTGCAGAATTCCAGGTATTCAGTGCCGAGACTTGCCGGATCATCGGTGACAGCCAGACCCACGAGGTAACATTTGCCGCTGTTGGCAAAGTTCGGGCGGATCTCCATTGAGGTGTATACCTTCTGACCAGCTTTCACCATGCTGACCAGCTCATCGAGCGGTGCGATTTTGCCAAACAGCGCTTTTTTGCCGTTCAGTGCAGAGTCATCGCTGATGATTTCGGCTTTCACTTCGGTCACGTCGCCATAACGTTTGAGCACGCTGTCGGGCAGGATGCCGCGCAGGTGTTCGAGGTTAATGCGACAGCCATAAACGCGCGGGTCGAACGTGTCGGCCATATCCTGAATATCATCGCCACTGATGACACGGCCATCGCAGGTGTCACCCTCTACGCCGATGCGAAACCATTTTGAAATTTTCTTTGCCATTGTTCAGGTGTCCTGATGTTGGGTTTTCGGGTCGGGGTTAGTTTCCCGACTCAGCCCCGCATCAGCCACCGGTTACAGAAGTGCAACCCCTGACACAACAGGGGTTTAGCGATAATGCCCGCCTATTTCCTTAGCCTTGCCTCGTGACACCAAAACGAGGCAAACATGACCATTTCGACTGACCTTTCACTGTTAAATGACCCGCGACGACAGGCGCGTCTGTTGTTCTGGCAGGGATTTTCTGTACCGCAAATCTCAGAGACTCTGAAGATAAAGCGCCCGACTGTGCAAAGCTGGAAGCAGCGTGATGGATGGGAGGAAACCGCGCCGATTAACCGCGTTGAATCGACGTTAGAGGCGCGACTCATCCAGCTTTACGCAAAGCCTGACCTGACCGCACATGATTTTAAAGTCGCTGATTTTCTGTCGCGCCAGATGGAGCGCCTCGCGCGCGTGAACCGTTACGGCCAGACCGGAAACGAGGCAGATTTAAACCCAAATATAGCCAGCCGTAACAAAGGGGATCGCAAAAAGCCGAAACGTAATTATTTTAGCGACGAGGCAATCGAGAAGCTGGAAGAGATTTTCTTCGACCAGTCCTTTGAGTATCAGCTCAACTGGCATAAGGCAGGCATCGCGCATCGCATTCGCCACATACTGAAATCGCGCCAGATTGGCGCAACGTTCTACTTTGCGCGCGAGGCACTACTGCGCGCCCTCAAGACCGGGCAAAACCAGATATTTCTGTCGGCCAGTAAAACGCAGGCTTACGTGTTCCGAAAATACATCATCGCCTTTGCACGCCTGGTCGACGTCGACCTGTCAGGCGACCCTATTGTCATCGGCAATAACGGCGCTGAGCTGATTTTTCTCGGGACGAATTCCAACACCGCGCAGAGCCACAACGGCGACCTGTACGTTGATGAAATTTTCTGGATACCCAATTTCCAGAAGCTGCGCAAAGTGGCCTCGGGCATGGCCTCGCAGTCACATCTGCGCACCACCTATTTTTCGACCCCGTCCACGCTGGCGCATGGCGCTTACCCGTTCTGGTCAGGTGAGCTGTTTAATCGTGGCCGCAGTAACCGCGACGAACGTGTCGACATCGATATCAGTCACAAGGCGCTTGCCGGTGGCGTGCTTTGCCCGGACGGCCAGTGGAGGCAGATTGTCACCATTGAGGACGCGCTCGCCGGTGGCTGCACTCTCTTTAACCTAGACCAGCTTAAACAGGAAAACAGCGCGGATGACTTCAGTAACCTGTTTATGTGCGAGTTTGTCGACGATAAGGCGTCGGTATTCCCGTTCGAGGAGTTGCAGCGCTGCATGGTCGATGCGATGGAGGAATGGGAAGACTTTGAACCGTTTGCAGACCGTCCATTTAACTGGCGGCCGGTCTGGATTGGCTACGACCCGTCACACACCGGCGACAGCGCAGGCTGTGCAGTACTGGCTCCGCCACTGGTTGCCGGTGGCAAGTTCCGCATCCTTGAGCGTCATCAGTGGAAAGGCATGGACTTTGCCGCGCAGGCCGAGGCCATCCGGGCACTGACCGAGAAATACACCGTCGATTATATCGGCATCGATGCGACCGGCATCGGCCAGGGTGTTTACCAGCTTGTGCGCTCATTCTTCCCGGCCGCGCGCGCCATCCGCTACACGCCGGAAATGAAAACCGCAATGGTGCTCAAGGCGAAAGACACGATTCGCCGTGGGTGTCTGGAGTATGACGCCGGTGCAACCGACATCACTCAGTCATTTATGGCTATCCGCAAAACCATGACCAGCAGTGGCCGCAGTGCCACCTATGAAGCCAGCCGCAGTGAAGAGGCCAGCCATGCGGACATCGCGTGGGCGACCATGCACGCCCTGTTAAACGAACCGCTTTCCGCCGGTAGCGGTATGCAATCAACCTCAATTCTGGATATTAACTAAGATGAAAAAACGCCATAAGAAAACCACCACCATGACCGCCAGCGCGCCGCAAAAAATGGAGGCGTTCACCTTTGGCGAGCCGTCCCCTGTCCTGGATCGCCGCGACATTCTCGACTATGTCGAGTGCATCAATAACGGCAAATGGTACGAACCGCCGGTCAACTTCTCCGGGCTGGCGAAAAGCCTGCGCGCCGCAGTGCACCACAGCTCTCCGATTTACGTAAAGCGCAACATCCTGACGAGTACCTACATCCCGCACCCGTTGCTGTCACGTCAGGATTTCAGCCGCCTTGTGCTCGATTATCTGGTTTTTGCTAACGGGTATCTGGAAAAGCGCATTAGCGTGACCGGTCAGCTTTTTAAACTGGAAACCTCCCCGGCAAAATACACCCGCCGGGGTGTCGAGGATGATGTGTACTGGTACGTGTCGAGCTATACCCACCCGCACCAGTTCGCACCCGGCTCGGTGTGCCATCTGCTTGAGCCGGATATCAATCAGGAGCTCTACGGGATGCCGGAATACCTGAGCGCGCTCAATTCCGCCTGGCTGAATGAATCCGCTACGCTGTTTCGTCGCAAGTATTACCAGAACGGCGCTCACGCGGGTTACATCATGTACGTGACCGACGCGGCGCAAAGCAGCACCGATGTCGAGTCGCTGCGTTCCGCGATGCGTGACTCGAAAGGACTCGGGAATTTTAAAAACCTGTTTTTCTATGCCCCGAACGGGAAACCGGATGGCATCAAGATTGTTCCGCTGAGTGAAGTCGCCACAAAGGATGATTTTTTCAACATCAAGAAAGTAAGCGCCGCCGACCTGCTCGATGCGCACCGCGTACCCTTTCAACTGATGGGCGGTAAGCCTGAGAATATCGGCTCAATGGGGGATATTGAGAAGGTGGCGCGGGTGTTTGTGCGTAACGAGTTGACGCCGCTACAGGAACGTTTCAAAGAAATAAACGATTGGTTAGGAATGAAGGTGATCCGCTTTAAGGATTACAGCATCGACACCGAGTAAACCTTGCCAATAATGCCGCCTTCGGGCGGCACTTTCACAAAGCGCACAGACGCCGCAGACGCCACGAAATCCCTCGCGCACCTCATCGCCCGACCCGAAAGCACAGCGCACCACCACGACGCGCACAGACGCGCAAAATAAATGCTGTCACCACGTCTGGCGCGCAGTGCTATCCCCGCCTCGCCTGCGCGCTTAAGGGGGCGCTTTTAATGCAATTGCATCAGGAGTCCCGAGCCGCGCCCATGCTGACGCCGGTTGTCATACACTTGAATCAAAAACGAATGCAAATTCATGCACCTTACTAATGCACAGGAAATTAACATTAAGAAATTCATGCAGAGATTGGCATTGATACACCTTTAAGAGTATCAGGAATAACAATTTCCGAAGAGAAAATCATTACTTCCTCCCCAGATTTCTTTTGTTGCGCGGTATATTGCAACGAATATTCAACTTGAGTGAATTCGGTGTAGATGTCTTTAATTTCTTTTGCATTATCGTAAGACACAAGCCATTTAGGAAAATCTATCGCCCTAAGTTTCTCCATCACCAGCACATGATCATCGTGCTCATAGAAATTCCTATACAGCCCTTGACCTTTTATATAGTAAGGAGGATCCAAGTATAGAAGAGTTTTATTTTTATCAGCCTTACCCACACCATCCATGAAACTTAACGCATCAAGAAAATCTAATGCATCAAGATTTGTAACAACTATTCTTTGATTGTAATTAGCTATTCCTTCAATTCTTGATATCAAATCACCCCTGTTATAACGCACGTCCATCTTCCACTTGCCATTTTGCTCTTTACCACCAATAACACCAGCCTTTAGAATTCCAGAACGATTAGTTCTATTTAAAAAAAAGGCAGCAAAACCAATTTCAAGCTTAGTAAATTCTGAAGGGTTTGAAATCACATAGCGATGATGGCGCCACTCATCCATATTTATTTTTGCGTCATTAATAAGCCTGCAAAGATTATCTGTATCATCAACCACAGATGACCAAAAAGAATAGACAGCCAAGTCTGCATCATTAATGTAGATTTTACGGACATACTCTTCCAATAGCAATTCTAAAGCTACTCCTGCACCGCCAGCATAGGGTTCAGCGTAAGCCCCATCATTTAACGAATTTTGTTCAATGACATCTTTCAAAAAGTAAGATAGCTTACCTTTCCCGCCGGGGTATCTCAATGGAGTATAAAATTTCATATGTCCCTCTCAATCTTGATCCCATAGTATATCAACTCATGGACATCCCTGTCCAGAATCAACTTAACGTCAGTCACTCCAGATAAGGCTGAGTAGCAACTCAAAATTATCCCACTCGGTATTTACAGCCTCTTTTGAGAGGATTAAGTGCGGATTATGAACATATTGTTGCAAAGAACCATTATGTTTAGTTATTTGACTTGAGTAAGTTATTACAGCAGTACATTGACTCCCTGTCATTTTTTTATTATCACGAAGATATTGCGCACACATTATGACCTTGTCATGAAGACCAGGGTTTCTATTTGAATCCTTAGCCTCTAATTTATTATCTTCAATGAAAGCACTAACAGAAAGATCAATGAATATACGTAACAAAATTGATATTGCATTTGGAGTCGAGTCAAAGGTCAAATGAGTTTTAAGCTCGTTGTATATACGAGAACATTTTTTGTGGCCTCTAAAATTTAGTTTTACATATGATGGGATCAAATTATTGCGATCCATCTTAGGTGGATTCTTGGCTTTGGTTTTAGGTTTCGGTTCAGGTTCAGAATCTGACTCATCCTTGTCTTTAGAATAGTCCTCATCTTTACCCTCCTCCCCACCAAAGGAGCTGCCACCTGAAAAACCACCACCTTTTTTCTTAGATGGCTCATCTTCTTCTAAATCTATATTATCATCTTCTTCAGAAGTCGCCGGATTTGGGTCGAGCAAACTCCATGGTTTTTTTAGTAGTTTCTCAGATGCTTTAATTTTTTGTTCAATAATGAATGTAACTCTATCATCCTGACTACGGATTCTATTAACAGTAAAGCATGCCTTACCTTTTTCATCCTCTTCAACCATAACACTCAGAATATTTTTAAGTTGATCTTTAAATCGGTCGTAAGGTTGAAATGAATATAAAATTCCATTAATGCTTTTTAAGTTAAAATAATCTCGTACTTTCAAATCTCCGAAAAGACGAGTTATGTTTGTAATTTTCAATAATTTCTTTTTGTCAATTATTTCTTTATAGTAATCAGAGTTTAAATCTAAGAAAGTAAGCACTTGGTTACCAAAAGATTGCTTACCCATGCGAGCCATATGCCTAGCTTTTTCTGGCGCAGTCCACTCAACCCTGCCAACTCCACCATTCTGACCTGTATGTTTGAGATTGACCCAATGTTCGTAATCATCATCGTCAAAGAGCACACAGTTATCAATAACTCTAATATCTTTAGCTTGTGTTATTTTTAGTTTTTCAAAAGCTTTTCTCGCTTTTTCACTCGAAGCTAATTTCGGGGATAATAAAAGTTTCAAAGCGGTAACACGTCGATTACCTTCAGCAACAATGAAAAATCCATCCTCTTCTTCACTAGGATAAACTAAGATGTTCTCTGATGGGTCTAGTCCCTTAGCAGCAATATCCTTGGCCAAGCGATAAATCCGGTCATACTGTAGATCAAGCATTTTTGCTATAGCATCACGCTGATTTTCTGCTGATGTAGGAAAACGAGGGTTATCAACATCTAACAATAGCTTATTGATATTCATTGATTTTATTTGATTCATCAACACATCCTCTGTTGAATCTTTATGGTCATAATAAACATTTTTTTATCATAAGTGCATAGCCAAATTCAATTATAAAAACAATAACATAAGTGAAGCTGGCCAAGTTCCGCAGCAGCATTTTTAGGGCGCAGTAAAAAACACCTAAGACCGGCTAATAATACTCCATAAACTTACCTCGATAAACTACCTGAAAACCAACATCTTACCGGCCATAACCACTTCTTAAAAACTGTACATTCTCACAGTCTTTTTACCTTTAATGAATGCTGGCGACTACCATGACCGCTGTCCAAAGCTACAACACTTAAACCTGATGCATAACCTGTATGCTTAGATCTTCATCTGTCCTTGCTACGCAAGAGTAAAGTACATATCGAATCATGTAATCTTTATTAAGCTCACTCCGTTTGATTTAAAATTCCCGGCCACTCATAAGCAGCAGGATATCTAAATTTTTTATCGCCATAAATCACCGTTGCCCCACGCGCCAGCGCGTCAATTTCCCACCGTTCCGGGGTAATCCCTTCCTGAGCCAAATCGAAACGAATTTTTGCAACGCGATCCCTTTCGGGTTTTGTCATCCTGACTGATGGCGCTTGCTCGCTCGTTTTGAGCGGCGCATTGCTTCTTTGCTGGCGATTCTTACGCGGCACGCCAGCTTTTAACGCGTCGTTAAGCACTTTCACGACGTCTGGCTCATTCCAGCCGATAACCCCGCGCTCAATCAGATTTAACACCGCTGCGGCTTGCTCAGACGGTGTGGGTGTCATAACTGGATCGCCACCGCCGGTGAGCTTTCCACAGTTATTGACAGGACTCCGAGGCGCGGCAGAGCCGCTTTTTAAGGTCAAAGGCTCAACAGCCAAAACCTTTGGAACGATTCGCCATTCGGCTGTACGGGTTACATGGACACGGTGAGCCCCAAGGTGAGGGGCATAAATACCTACCACCCTCTCGATATCTTCCTCGTACTCGTTAACCTCATCCGTCACCTTACGGGCGACCCTGACGGCCTGAGCATCACGCGGCATGTTTGCCCCGCCCTGCGCGATGATATACAGGTCAAACTCCCCCTCATCTGCAGCCGCTCGCGCAGCCTCGACACGGTCGTCAAACTCGCTGGCAATACTCACCCCGCGCGGCAGTTTGCGGAGCTCGCGGTAAGCGCCCATCGTCGGGAGGCCAATCGGTTTAAATTGGGGGATGCGCCATGTAGACGCCCATGCGGTGACGGCTGCGGCCGTATCTTTGAGGGGCTTGCCAGTGTCGTGGTCGAGTTGGCCGTCGAGCGCGTAGCCGTCGATATTTTTGGCAATGTATTTAGCGATATAACCCGCCGCGCCTCCCTGATTAAGGTGACGTGACTCAAAACGCTGTTTTGCCGCACCCTTTTCGTGTCCGTCCTCTTTGAGGGCGTAACGACGCATAATTTCGTTAATGGCATTACGCTGATCGGGTTTGCAAAACAGCATCATGTGCCAGTGTGGCGTGCCGTCGTGGTGCGGTTCGACAACGCGCATCCCGTAAACCTCTAAATCTCTATCTTTGAAAGCGGTGCGTATCAGGCTCCAGATTCGGCAGAGATAACGCTGGCCGTCTTTGGGGGTGAATGCGGTTTCGTTCCAGCCGTGATTGAGCTGTACCGTTTTGTTTTCGCCCTTGCCGACCTGACGCGTCGGGTGATACTTCGACGGCGTGGTCAGCGTGATGAACATCCCCACATCACCCGCGCTGGCCGCGTAGCGCTCAACACCGGCGATAGTATTCATCAGCTCCATACGGCGTATTTCAGGATTTGAGATACTCCCCATGACCTTACTGATGAGGTCGATACGTTCGCCGGTAACTTTGTTTTCCAGCTCGCAGGATTTCAGATATTCGAGATTAGCCAAGCGGCGCGCGTGAACATCACGGATCGCCATTTTGCTTGCGTAGGGTGAACGGTCTTTATTGACCTCACCGGCAGCAATGAGCAGCGCCTCGCGCCAGCGCATACGCTGAGCCTTGAGCTGGTTAACCCACCACTCATCTTTAATCAAACGGGAAATAGCGGAAAATGCCTGGCGGATCGTCATCTGACCCTTAAGGTATTTCTTCCAGTGCAACGGAGTGAAATTGAAAGCGCGCGCAACACCAGCCACCTGACCGTATAAATGTGCCTGCGCCTCATCGGTGAAAAGAGTCTCTTTACCGCCGTGCGCATCCGCCCAGGCGTCGCTCAGTTCCTCGTATTTACTCCAGAGTTGCGCGGCGATTCTGGCCGAGAATTTCCTGAGCTCTTTGTCATTCATATCAGGTAAGCGCGCGTACTGGTCGCGCTCAGATAAAAAGCCAATTGAGGTGGATTCATTCATCCCGCACAACTCGTTAACACGCTCAAGGCGCGGTAGCAGCTTGCGCTCAAACGTGTTTTTGAGGAAATACAGCCCACCCAACGGGCTCTTTGTGCGGCGTATGAAGTTATAACGCGAGGTAAACAGCGTTTGCAGGAAAAATGGCAGGCGGTCAATTCGGTTTAAAACACCTTGCACCTGCCGGAGTTCGGCACGTGTAAGGGGTCTGTCGCGGCCAATGGCCTCTTTGTTGACGTTATTCCAGGGATAAGCACCGACAAAAGTATCATCGGTGTGCTTTGGGAAAGGCGTTGGTGGCGAGGGGGCAATACGCCCCCGAGGTTCACCGGCCATTAGGAGTGAAGGCGTCCAGACATTGCTTTGACACGCGCTCAATCTGAGTTTCAAGCGCAGAGAAACAAGTCGCGTCTCCCGTTAAAAGGTCATGCAAGGCAAGACCCGAAACGAGCTTAGAAATGGTTGGGTAGTAACCGACAACATCCAGCCATTCTTTACCTTCATTCTTACCAGATGTGGCGGTTTTCTTTTCCTGCAAAATGAATTGATAGCGGTCGCTGGTAATGACGTACTGGTTATTTATCTCGATGCGTATGCTCATTTTTTTCTTCCTTTCAAAAGTGGTTAGCCAGCTCTACCGAAAATTGCGTTGTGTAACTTTTCCGACTCCTGACCTAATAACTCGATAATCTCGGTGCGATTAAGTTCTGACTTACTGATGTGCGCGATAAGCCCGTCAAACTGAGAAGAGAAACGGGTCGCCGTGTCGCGCTGTGCCTCGCTTACTGCCTGCGCCAGAAGTGCCGAATACATCCCCCGCTGCGCTGTATTTTGCTTTTGCATTTGCCTATCTCCGGACAAAAGGAGTCCCCACGCTGTAAGGCGCGTAATAAAACGAATCCAGATTAATTAATGTAAATACTGCTCAGGTTTTACCGAGGTTAAAATGGTTGGCGCGTACTCAAAAAGGCTGAACAACTCTCGCAAAGCGCGGAAAAGTTTGTCACGCCAATAACAGTCCTCCTCGTTCAAACGCCAGTGCGGCATCATAAATTCCTGCTCAGTCAGTCCCGCATGAAGAAACAGTGAGCGCCTTTGGCTGACGGTCAGGCGGTTGATAAACGTTGATTTGGTGAAACCAATCTGACGGAATCGGGTGAATGCAAACCGCAACTCATCAAGCGCGCAAACAATACGCTCGCGATCGGCTTCTTCCATTTCCTCAAGGCGCATTACCGAATGGCGCTGTTTTAATTGCGCATGAAAACAGACGGTCAGCCGCTCCCGTTCCATCATCTGATTGTAAAAATCGCAAGTGTCTTGCCAACGAGGTTGAGCCAGATACTTGCAAACCAAACCGCGAAGCGCTGCCGGTTGTTTCTGGATCACATCAAGAGTCATAACGGTCATAACCACAGCCCTCTCTTTTTTACCAGCCGGCGAAGCTTCTCGATAACACCCTGCTTACGGGTTCGGATGATGATGCCCTTCTTGCCGCGACCGTGAGTGATAGTGAAGTTAATCGGATTAGGGCTTTCTCTACGAAGCAGTTGCGCAATACAGCGAGGTTCACCCTTCATACTGGCTCCCCTAATCCGAGCCACATCAGCCAACCGTCCCGAATTTCCTTCGGGCGGCTGTCATAAGCCATCTTCATACCCTTGTTCCACGCTGGCAGATAAACCCAGTATTCTCCTGCACGACCACTTGTTGACTGTGGATCGGTCATCTCGACCACAGGCAGCTTGCCCTTCTCAATCATCCCTTTGACTGCAGCAGGAGTTTTGCCAATAAGACGCGCAAATTCCTGGTATGGAACCGCATCTGTTCTGCTTACAAGCTGATTAGTCATCTGCTACGATTCTCCTTTAGTGTGATTAATTGCTCTAAATAGGGTTTAGTTGCTCTAAAAGGTGATTCATCTATCGATAAATTAAATCTACGATAGGTGATAATGTTCAACTATAGGTGATTTTATGTCAATACAGATCCATGAAAAAATCAAGCTGATAAGAGAGTCAGAAAGGTTAAATAGGAGACAATTCAGTGAGTTAACTGGAATCGTTTACGGTTCTTTTTGTAGTTATGAAGCCGGTGATAAGAAGCCGGGAGTCGAACAAATCATGAAAATCCTCCAGCACCCACGCTTCACGAAATACACCTTGTGGTTTATGACTGATCAAATAACACCCGAAGCTGGGCAGATTGCACCGGCTCTCGCGCACTTTGGGCAGCAGACAACAACGTCGCCCCACTCAGACCAGAAAACTGGCTAACCATTTACGGCGCTTATTTGTGCAGTAAATGCACAGTGAGTTTTTGCTATTTAAATCAGGAAATTGAAGTACGCAGTAACATCATCGGGAGGCTTTATGTCTGTTAAAAAGCTCGATGATGGTCGATATGAAGTGGACATTAGACCGACCGGGCGTAACGGAAAACGCATCCGTCGGAAGTTCGACAAGAAAAGCGAGGCGATGGCTTTTGAAAAACATACTCAATATAACCATCACTCAAAGGAATGGCTTTCAAAACCCACGGACAAACGCCAACTGTCAGAACTGAAAGAGTTATGGTGGAAGCTGAAAGGTAAACACGAGGAACACGGTCAATCGTATCTCAAGAAAATTGAGCGTTTCGAAACGATGACCGGTAACCCATGCGCTTTCCAGATCACCAAGAGCCTGATAACGCAATATTGTGCTCAACGCCGGGGTGAAGGTATTAAGCCAACTACCATCAACCGCGACCTGATTACATTAGGTGGGATGTTTACTACCCTGATTGAGTCAGAAATGTATAACGGCGAGCATCCGTTTAGAGGGTTCAAAAAACTTAAGGAGCAGACTGCCGAAACGGGCTATCTCACTCTTGAGGAAATTGACGCCTTACTGGCAGCTCTATCAGGAGACAATCGTAAAATTGCCGTCTTGTGCCTGAGTACCGGGGCAAGATGGGGAGAGGCTGCAAGGCTGAAAGCAGAGAACGTGATTCATAACCGGGTGTCTTTCATTAAGACGAAAACCAACATACCGCGAACGGTTCCGATCTCTGACGATGTTGCGGCTTACATAGTCGGTAAAACAAGAGGCTTTCTGTTTGCTGAGGCCAGTTATGCTGAATTCAGGCGAATCCTCAAAGCGGTTAAACCAGATTTACCGGCCGGGCAAGCGACACATGCGCTGCGACACTCTTTCGCCACGCACTTTATGATTAACGGGGGCAACATCATCACACTGCAGAGGATCTTAGGTCATACGAAAATTGCGCAGACAATGGTCTATGCGCACTTCGCTCCTCAGTATCTGCAGGACGCGATTTCGCTCAACCCGTTGAAGGGTGCTAATGGCGGTCAGAGTGTCCACAATGTGTCCACACCCTAGCCGCTTTTTATGGCTTTTGACTGCTAGTAGTAAAACTTGAAGCCTTGTCTGGCGCGGCTTTCCAGTTACGCCAGACATTAAAAAGGCTCCCTCAGGAGCCTCATCTCAGTGCAGCGACGCAAGTCGCGCAGCAAATCCTACAAACAGCAGCCCTATCAGGCCATTTCCCAGCTTCGCCAGTTTCTTCTTGGTTTTCAGGTAGCGAGTGACAAACGCACCAGAGAAAATCAGGAAACTCATGTAGGTAAAGCTAATCAGCTCAAGCGTGGTGGCGAGGATCAGGAAAGAGGTTCCGGTGTTTTCTGCACGCACATCAATGAACTGCACAAAGAACGACACATAAAACAGAATCGCCTTCGGGTTCGTCAGGCTTAACACCAGAGAGCGCTTCATGATCATACTTGCTGGTTCAGTACCGGCATCATGGCCATTGTTCTTGCGGGTGATAACCGACCACAACATTTTGCCGCCGAGCCACAGCAAATAGAATGCGCCTAAATAACGCACAATATTAAATAACACAGGTGTGGTCTGAATTAACGCAGCGACCCCTGCCCATGCCAGAAACATCAGTACGGCATCACCAATAAAGACACCGGTCGCGGCCAGATATCCTTTTTTGACGCCATGGCCAATACCCGTTTTCAGCACAAACAGTGTGTTTGGCCCTGGAACCAGGACGATAAAAAATGCGCCTACCACATAGGTCCAGAAATTAAGCACACCAAACTCCGCAAACACAGCTCCCTCCTTTTGCTATAAAACAAAGGGAATAGCACTGCAACGGCGCTATTCCCAACAGTGAATTAACCTATTGTACGCCGTTAAAGCCATCAAGATAAGTCGCAGCTAATTCGTTACCAAACAACACGGCATCTTTCAGGTCCATATCTGAAGACCATTGGTCATTCGCATTGCCCGAGAAAGATTGTTTTGTCACGGCACTTTTCTTTAGCTGATCGCGAATACTTTGCGCATACGCATTGGCCTCGGCCTCTGTGTGTCCGGCCGCGCGGTCGGCTTTGCCGCTGGCGTACATCTCGCGAAACTGCGGTACGTTCAGACGATAATTCTCGGGCACGCTGGAGGCAAAATTCCCGCCAGTGAAACTCGATTTATGTGAGACGAAATAATACGCATGTCGTTCCGGTGCTGTTTTGGTACTGGCACACCCGCTCAACACCGCAATGCTCAATAGAGCAGCAACCACTTTTCCGTTCATCCCTTGATCCCTTAGTAAAACCACTGTGACACCCAGGCAAATATAAAATCTGCCAGCGAGGAAAATGACGACAGCCCTAAATTTTCTCTGAGCGCATCCAGCGCAAAAAGCACAATAAATACCCAGAGGTATGGATTCATCTTTTATTTCATAAAGTTAAACAGGGGTAGTATATCGCGGAATCACGTCGGGGGAGACTGCGAAAATTAATAGCCTTATATAAACATCGGGCACCTTAACGGTGCCCTCGTGGTTTTCAGAGTTCCTGGAATGCAAACAGTAACGCGTTACGGTGTTTGCTTAACCCACATTTTCTGATGGCGTGTATACGCATATTGCGGCGGGATTGTGCTTCCAGCCAACGAGCCTTACGACGACTCACCTGTCGCAACATGCGCCAGCGCCCTACTTCTGTTCTACTGCGCTTCATGTCTACAACTCTTTCTCTAACACTTTTTCTCTAAAAGAAAGGCCATTATAAACCCAACCCTGCGGCAAACCAGCGCTTTTATCTGCCGTTTTTATTTGCCAGATGAAACCTGATGCGTACACTCATAACAATACGCTTTCAAAAGGATTTTTTATTTATGACAACCTTCTACACCGTGGTGAGTTGGCTGGTCATTCTGGGATACTGGCTGGTCATCGCGGGGGTGACGTTACGCATCCTGATGAAGCGCAGAGCCGTACCCTCTGCCATGGCCTGGCTTTTGATTATCTATATCCTGCCTCTGGTCGGGATTATTGCTTATCTGTCTTTCGGTGAACTGCATCTGGGCAAACGTCGGGCAGAACGCGCCCGCGCCATGTGGCCTTCTACGGCGAAATGGCTGAACGACCTCAAAGCCTGCAAACATATCTTTGCTGAAGACAACAGTAGCGTCGCCTCTTCACTGTTTAAGCTGTGCGAGCGCCGTCAGGGGATTGCTGGTGTAAAAGGCAACCAGCTTCAGCTGTTGACCACTTCAGATGATGTGATGCAAGCGCTGATCCGCGATATCCAGCTGGCTCGCCATAATATCGAGATGGTGTTCTATATCTGGCAGCCCGGCGGTATGGCAGACCAGGTTGCAGAATCACTGATGGCGGCTGCCCGTCGCGGCATTCACTGCCGGCTGATGCTGGACTCCGCTGGCAGCGTGGCGTTTTTCCGCAGTCCGTGGGCCGCGATGATGCGTAACGCGGGCATCGAAGTGGTCGAGGCGCTGAAGGTTAATCTCCTGCGTGTGTTCTTGCGCCGTATGGATCTGCGCCAGCACCGTAAAATGATCTTGATTGATAACTATATTGCTTACACCGGCAGTATGAACATGGTTGATCCTCGCTTCTTCAAGCAGGATTCCGGCGTTGGACAGTGGGTTGACCTGATGGCGCGTATGGAAGGCCCGATCGCCACCTCCATGGGGGTTGTCTACTCCTGCGACTGGGAAATAGAAACCGGGAAACGAATTCTTCCGCCGCCGCCAGACGTCAACATCATGCCGTTTGAAGAGGCCAGCGGGCACACCATCCATACCATCGCCTCTGGCCCGGGTTTCCCGGAAGATCTTATTCACCAGGCTCTGCTCACTGCGGCCTATTCCGCCCGTGAGTACCTGATAATGACCACACCTTACTTCGTTCCGAGCGATGACCTGCTGCACGCCATATGTACCGCCGCGCAGCGAGGCGTGGATGTTAGCATTATTATGCCGCGTAAAAACGACTCGGTTCTGGTGGGCTGGGCCAGCCGCGCCTTCTTTACTGAACTGCTGGCTGCAGGGGTAAAAATCTATCAGTTTGAAGGCGGTCTTCTGCACACGAAAAGCGTGCTGGTCGACGGTGAATTAAGCCTGGTCGGCACCGTTAATCTGGATATGCGCAGCCTGTGGCTCAACTTTGAAATTACGCTGGTGATTGACGATGCCGGGTTTGGCGGCGATCTGGCGGCCGTTCAGGATGACTATATTTCCCGTTCCCGCCTGCTGGATGCCCGACTGTGGGTGAAACGCCCGCTATGGCAGAGAATTGCTGAACGACTGTTTTACTTCTTTAGTCCGTTGCTGTAAAACGTGCCCAACGATGTTAAACAGGTAGTCATCATGGAAATGGATCTGAACAATCGCCTGACCGAAGACGAAACGCTCGAGCAGGCCTATGACATTTTTCTCGAACTGGCGGTTGATAACCTCGATCCCGCAGACGTGATCCTCTTTAATCTGCAATTTGAAGAGCGCGGCGGTGCCGAGTTATTCGACCCGGCAGAAGACTGGGCCGAGCACGTGGATTTCGACCTCAACCCGGACTTCTTTGCCGAAGTGGTAATTGGGCTTGCTGATGAAGATGGCGGTGAAATTAACGACATCTTCGCCCGCGTGCTGCTGTGTCGCGAGAAAGACCACAAGCTGTGCCATATTCTCTGGCGCGAATAATAAAAAAGGCTGCGATGGCAGCCTTTTTTATTTAGTCCGGCAGTTCGTTACCACACCGGTTGCAATACCGGGCGCTGTTCTCATGGCCGCGTTGCTGGCAATTCGGGCACCGGCGTTCAAATTGCCGCTTCTGAAATGCAGAACTCATATGAGTGGTAATCAGCCCTGTCGGGATCGCAATCACCGAATAACCAATCAAAATCAGCACCGACGCAACAATTCGCCCAAGTGGCGTATGAGGTGTAATATCGCCGTACCCCACCGTCGTGACGGTAACAATGGCCCAATATACAGACGCGTTTAGCGTGGTGAATCCATATTTCGGCCCCTCAATTAAATACATCAGCGCGCCAAAAACGATCATCACGATGGCGATAAACGAATAGAAAAGGGCCAGCTGATGACGTGCGCTTATTATCGCCTGCCAGAATACCCGTAGCGATGGCATAAAACGCAAGAGTTTGAGGATGCGCAAAACCCGAATCGCTCGCATGGCGCGCCAGGCAAAAACATAGTCGAGGCTGATTTCAGGCCACAGCCACATCACATACAGCGGCAGGATCGTCGCAAGATCAATAAATCCCCAGAAGCTGAAGACATATTTTACCGGATTCGGCCAGCAGAAAACCCGCAGCAAATACTCGCAGGTAAAGACCAGAGTCACAATGAGTTCCAGCCAGACAAACACGTGCCATTCGTCAAATGTCAGGTGGTACTGCGTCCCGGCGCCTGATTCGACAAAAATAATAATTACGCTCAGCAGCGCAAATAAACCGCAAAGCCCTTCGAATCGACGGCCTGAGCGCGTTTTAAGATCGAACAAATAATGATAAAGCCGCTGACGGGCAGAAATAGATAATCGCGACACATTAACCTCGCAAAAAATAAGGGCTGACATCATGTCAGCCCTTGCGATTATAACGGGTCTACTTTAAGGCAGGAAACCGCATGTCGGAAACTGCCTTCCAGTACCGGTCGCGTTTGCGCGCATTCCGGCCCGGCCATCGGGCAGCGGGTGCGGAAAACACAGCCTGAAGGCGGGTTAATCGGTGATGGCAGTTCACCCTCAAGAAGCTGGATAGTTTTGTTCTTTTCCAGATCCGGGTCGGGAACCGGCACCGCCGACATCAGCGCTTTCGTATAAGGGTGCAACGGATTGTGGTACACCTCATCGTAAGTGCCAAGCTCAACCGCATGGCCCAGATACATCACCAGAACGCGATCAGAGATGTGTTTTACCACCGCCAGATCGTGCGCGATGAAGATAAGGGACAGCCCCATCTCGCGCTGCAATTTCTGCAACAGGTTAACCACCTGTGCCTGAATCGACACGTCCAGTGCAGAGACGGGCTCATCACAGATAATCAGCTTCGGCTCAAGGATCAGCGCACGCGCAATACCAATACGCTGACACTGGCCGCCCGAGAACTCATGCGGATAGCGGTTGATGAGGTTAGGCAGCAGGCCCACTTTCATCATCATCGCTTTTACGCGGTCGCGAACTTCCTGGCGCGGCATTTTCGGATGATAGGTACGCAGCGGCTCAGCAATGATTTCGCCAATAGTCATACGCGGGTTCAGTGATGCCAGCGGATCCTGGAAAATCATCTGAATATCGCTACGCACGTCGCGCCACTCGTCGGGCTTCATACCCAGCAGATCTTTCCCCAGCCAGGCGACTTTACCGCCAGTGGCTTTCACCAGGCCGATAATCGCACGGGCAAAGGTTGACTTACCGCAGCCAGATTCGCCCACCACGCCCAGGGTTTCCCCTTCATACAGACGCAGCGTCACGCCGTCTACGGCCTTAAGGGTTTTAGGCGGTTGCCAGAACCACTGCTTGCCATCTTTGATGTCGAAATGCACTTTCAGATCGGCAATTTCGAGCAGCACATTTCTTTTTTCGTCTAATGCGTTCATACCAGCTCCTCATGCGACTTAAAGCAGGCGCGCAGGCGGCCTGGTGCAAACTCTTCCAGTGGCGGAGCACTGTTACAGATTTCCATCGCATGTGGACAGCGAGGCTGGAACGGGCAACCTTTTGGCAGACGCAGTAAGTTCGGCGGGTTACCCGGGATGGTCAGCAGCGATTCCCCTTCCGCATCAAGACGCGGAACGGCATTCAGCAGGCCAATGGAATAAGGATGTGCCGGGTTATAGAACACGTCACGGGCTTTACCGTATTCCATCGTACGACCGGCATACATCACCAGCACTTTGTCACAGATACCAGCAACCACGCCAAGGTCGTGGGTAATCATGATAATAGCGGTATTGAACTCGCGCTTAAGCTCGTTCAGTAGCGTCATGATCTGCGCCTGTACGGTAACGTCCAGCGCGGTGGTAGGTTCGTCGGCAATCAGCAGCTTAGGACGGCAAAGCAGCGCCATTGCAATCATAACGCGCTGACGCATCCCGCCTGAGAATTCGTGCGGGAACATGCGCATACGCTTACGCGCTTCAGGCATTTTCACCGCATCCAGCATTTTCACAGACTCTTCAAAGGCTTCGGCTTTGCCCATGCCTTTATGCAGCATCAGTACTTCCATCAGCTGCTCACCCACACGCATGTACGGGTTCAGAGACGTCATCGGGTCCTGGAAGATCATGGAGATCTGTTCAGCACGCAGCTTGTTCAGCTCCTGCTCAGGCAGGTTCAGGATCTCTTTACCGTTGAAGGTTGCCGAGCCGCCAATGCGGCCGTTTTGGGCCAGAAGCCCCATCAGTGCAAACGCCGTCTGCGACTTGCCCGACCCCGACTCGCCAACGATCCCCAGGGTTTCACCTGCGCGCAGGTTGAAATTGAGGTCGTTTACCGCCGTCACATCACCATCTGGCGTTTTAAAGGTTACGCGGAGGTCTTTCACATCCAGCAGGATTTTGCCCTGCGCTTGCGCCGCCGGCGCAGATGCCGTTTCAATAATAGTCATCACGGCGCTCCTTAACGATCTTTCGGGTCGAGGGCATCACGCAGGCCATCGCCGATAAAGTTGAAACAGAACAGGGTTACAACCAGGAATCCTGCCGGGTACAGCAGCAACCACGGTGAAACTTCCATGGAGTTAGCGCCATCACTCAGCAGCGCACCCCAGCTACTCAGTGGCTCTTGCGTACCAAGGCCAAGGAAGCTCAGGAAAGATTCAAACAGGATCATGCTTGGCACCAGCAGAGAGGCATACACCACCACCACGCCCAGCACGTTAGGAACAATGTGGCGAACCACAATATTGCCGGTTGAAACACCGCCGACCTGTGCCGCTTCGATAAACTCTTTACGTTTAAGACTCAGCGTTTGACCACGCACGATACGCGCCATATCCAGCCAGGACACCATCCCGATTGCCACGAAGATAAGCAGGATGTTCTGACCGAAGAAGGTCACCAGCAGGATGACGAAGAACATGAACGGGAAGGAGTTTAAGATCTCCAGCAGACGCATCATGACCGAGTCCACTTTGCCGCCCAGGTAGCCGGAAAGTGAGCCGTATAACGTCCCGAGGATCACCGCCACCAGCGCGGCCGCAATACCCACCATCAGCGAGATACGACCGCCGATAGCGACACGCACCAGCAGGTCGCGGCCAGAGGAGTCGGTACCAAAATAGTGCCCGGACGCCATATCAGGCGCGCTGGACATCATGCCCCAGTCGGTATCGAAGTAGGTGAACTGCGACAGCATTGGCGCAAAGGTCACGAACAACGCGATGATCACCAGAACAATCAGGCTGGCAACGGCTGCGCGGTTATGCATAAAGCGACGGCGGGCGTCTTGCCAGAGGCTACGTCCTTCCACTTCCAGTTTTTCACTGAAGTTTTCCAGCGCCTCGCTGTTTTTCTTACTCAACATCATGGCGTGCTCCAGTGTTAGTAACGGATTTTCGGGTCGATAACGGCATACAGCACATCGACAACTGCGTTAAAGAGAATGGTTAATGCACCGACAAGGATAGTCAGACTCAGTACCAGCGAATAGTCGCGGTTGAGCGCGCCGTTAACAAACAGCTGACCAATTCCCGGCAGACCATAGATGGTCTCGATAACCATTGAACCGGTAATAATACCGACGAAAGCTGGCCCCATATAAGACAGCACCGGTAACAGCGCAGGTTTAAGCGCATGGCGCAGAATAATGCGGCGCATAGGTAACCCTTTGGCACGCGCAGTACGAATGAAGTTTGAGTGCAGAACTTCAATCATCGAGCCACGGGTAATACGCGCGATACTGGCGATATACGCCAGAGATAATGCCACCATCGGCAGAATCATGAACTTCAGTGCCCCGCCGTTCCAGCCGCCGCCAGGCAACCATTTCAGCGTGATGGCAAATATCATCACCAGCAATGGCGCGACAACGAAACTGGGGATAACCACCCCGGTCATTGCGACCCCCATTACTGCATAATCCCATTTGGTATTTTGTTTAAGCGCGGCGATAACACCCGCTGCCACTCCGAGAACCACGGCCAGGATAAATGCCGCAGCACCTAATTTGGCCGATACCGGGAAGCTCGAGGCCACCAGGTCGTTAACGGAATAGTCTTTATATTTGAATGACGGGCCAAAATCGCCATGCGCCAGCTGCTTCAGATAATTGAAGTACTGCGTGGAGATAGGATCGTTTAAATGGTATTTCGCTTCGATATTCGCCATGACTTCTGGCGGCAGCGCGCGCTCGCTGGTAAATGGACTACCGGGAGCAAGACGCATCATGAAGAATGAAATAGTAATAAGAATAAAGAGCGTCGGAATCGCTTCAAGACAGCGACGTAGGATAAATTTCAACATTGCCCGTACCTTCTGGCGTGTGCCTTTTACACCTGAGCTTTCAGGAAACCTGAAAATTCGGGTGTATATGGTGCGATGAGTTAAGACACAGTGGGGCAAATAACTTTGCCCCACGGATTGCCATTAATGCTTAATGATGTACAGATCTTTAGTATAGATGTTGTCCATCGGGTCTTTACCGGTATAACCGCCAACCCAAGGTTTCACCAGGCGCGCGTTCACGTAGTAGTAAACCGGTACAATCGCAGAATCTTTGCCTAACTGCTGTTCTGCTTTGTCGTACAGGGCAGTACGTTGCGCTTCATCAGTCACTTTCAGCGTGTCTTTCATGATCGCATCAAACGCCGGGCTCTTATAATGCGCGGTGTTCATGGAGCTGTCAGACAGCATGGTATTCAGGAAGGACGTTGGTTCGTTGTAGTCTGCACACCAGCCAGCACGTGCCACGTCGTAGTTACCCTGGTGACGGGTATCGAGGAAGGTTTTCCACTCCTGGTTCACCAGTTTCACATCCACACCCAGGTTTTTCTTCCAGATGGATGCGGCAGCGATTGCCAGTTTCTTGTGCAGATCGGAGGTGTTGTACAGCAGGTTAAACGTCAGCGGTTTGTCTGCGGTGTAACCAGCTTCGGCCAGCAGTTTCTTCGCTTCTTCGTTACGTTTTTCCTGAGTCCAGGTGAACCACTCTGGTTTGGTCAGTTTTGCACCGTCCGCGTATGGCGGAGTGTAACCGAATGCCGGCAGATCGCCCTGTGCTTTCACTTTATTTACGATGATATCGCGGTCCAGACCCAGTTTCAGCGCGGTACGAACGCGAGCATCGGTGAACGGTGCTTTCTGGTTGTTGATTTCATAGTAATAAGTACACAGGTACGGGTCGACGTGAACTTCAGTCGGGATCTCTTTTTTCAGTTTCTGGAAGAGTTCGATCGGCAGGTTGTTATAGGTCATGTCGATCTCGCCGCTGCGGTAGCGGTTAACGTCTGTTACTTCAGACGAGATCGGCAGATAGGTAATCTGGTCTACGACGGTTTTCGCGTTATCCCAATAGTTGGTATTACGCTCCATCACGATACGTTCGTTAACAACCCAGTCTTTCAGTTTATAAGCACCGTTAGTGACGATGTTAGCTGGCTGAGTCCACTTCTCACCGAATTTTTCGATGGCGGTCTTGTTAACCGGAGACATTGCCGGGTTCACCAGCAGTTTGTAGAAATACGGGACTGGCTCACTCAGGGTGACTTCCAGAGTGTGATCGTCAATGGCTTTCACGCCGAGTTCTGATGGGGCTTTTTTACCGTCGATGATTTCATCAACGTTCAGGATGTGACCGTACTGCGGATAGCTGGCGTATGGGGAAGCGGTTTTTGGATCAACCAGACGCTGCCAGCTATATACGAAATCTTGTGCGGTGACAGGTTCACCGTTGGACCATTTTGCGTCTTTACGCAGGTGGAATGTCCAGACTTTAAAGTCTTTGTTATCCCAGCTTTCAGCAACACCCGGAATTGGGTGACCGTCTTTCGTCGACGTAATCAGCAGACCTTCGAACAGGTCGCGGCTGATGTTTGCTTCAGGTACGCCTTCAATTTTGTTCGGATCCAGAGACTGCGGCTCAGCGCCGTTGTTACGAATCATGGTTTGCTTTTCTGCCAGCGTAACGCCAGCAGGTACATCGGCAGCCATTGCCATATTACCCGCGATTAGCGCAGTAAAGATTCCCGCGGCAATCAGACTTTTTTTAGTGATGATGGACATTGTGTTGATACTCCACTCATTATAATTACTGGCTTTGCCAGCTGTGTAATCCCCTGTTGGGGCCTGTACAGTGCAGGAGTTTTTTTTGCTACTGTCAGGTTCTTTTTTTACTTCTTGCTATCACCGACTTCTTTATTACTGACCGCTCGTATGGCCGTCTTGCGTCGATTCTTAACACGCCTCCCCTGTTATGAGACGTGCGTTTGATATCTGAGATGGAAACTATATGAAAATAATTCTCATCTACTTGTTTAGTGTGCAAAATATAAGGCCGGAAAGTACCAAATGGCGTAATCTCGCGCCAATACATTTTGCAAATTTGTTAAGCAATTCTCTTTTACGGTGATTACCGTTTCTTTGGGGGCAGCCCTGCCTGGCACTGAAAATCAATAAAAGCATATGACATTCAATGTGATAGAGGAATTTTCCTCTGCAAGCGCGTCGCTGCGCTATCATCGACTGGTTTTGTACGAAAATTTAACAACTGGTTATTATTTAGCACATTCCTCTAGGGGAACGTTGAAATTACTAATATCATTTCAGTTATCTCTCAGCAAGCCCCAGAGTATCATGTGAGTAAAATAACAGATCGTTTGGATGGTTTCTGCGCAGGCAGGTCAACAAGAAATAACTAACCTGTTGAAATTTAAGAAAAGGCTATTATTAGTAGAATTTATTATGACGCATCGCCTTTTCAATTTTATTTATATGATTTGCTGATAATCACGTAAAAAAAACGGAGCCACAGGCTCCGTTCTTTCATATGAAGACTTCAGTGCAATAGTCCGGGGAAAATGCTCTTTATCCCGGTCACGATAAATTCAATCCCCAGCGCCATCAGCAGCAGACCCATAATACGGGTAATCACGTTAATGCCGGTTTGCCCGAGCAGGCGAACCAGCCAGGGCGCCATGCGGAACACCCCCCAACAACACAACGCAAAAATCGCAATGGCAACGGAGAAACCAATAAGGTGCATCAGGTTGTGGTAACGCGTTCCCCATACAATAGTGGAACTGATTGCCCCCGGACCTGCCATCAGCGGCAACGCCAGTGGCACGACACCGATACTTTCACGGACAGACGTTTCTGACTTCTCTTGTTTGTTTTGCTTATCTTCACCTAATTTGCCGCTGATCATCGACATGGCAATGGTAACAACCAGGATCCCACCCGCAATACGGAATGAATCGATAGAAATGCCAAATATCTGCAAAATGCCGTCGCCCAGGTACAGTGACGTCAGCAGAATGATGGCAACAGACATGTTGGCCGTCAGGTTGGTTTTGTTCCTGGCCGCTGCCGTCTGGTAACTGGTCATACTAATGAAGACAGGAATAATCCCCACCGGGTTGACCAGGGCGAACAAACCAATAAAAAACTTAAAATATGTAGGAAAATCAAAGAGCGTTTGGATCACGTTTAGCTCCGCCTATGAGCATGGCCAGGGACTGACAGTGTGTCATGATACATCCGCGCTGAAGATACGCTTTTTATTAGCACACTTCACCAGAAATCTATGTCAAAACGCTATCATTTCATGATGTTAAACATTTGTGTTCTCAATGATAGCGCCACTTCCAATAGTTACTTAATTATTTAACACTGGAAAAATCTCAAAGAAATAACCCTGCTGAAAGGTATCAGCTTGGGGTAAAATTGACGTAGATCATGATTTTCGTACTCAGAAGTGAGTAATCTTGATTACGCCCCCAGGGAGATCACCTATCAAAAAGGGATGATGCTAAGGTAAGGCTCTTTTAGTAAATTAGTGTGTTAGAGCAGCGAGTAACCCTTTGTTTTACTAAGTGTTACGCAAGTACTAACGGCTCTGACTATACTGTCTCTCGTATCGAGCGCTGGTTTACTAATAGAGTTTAAACATTATCAGGAGAGCATTATGGCTGTTACTAACATCGCTGAACTGAACGCACTCGTCGAGCGCGTCAAAAAAGCCCAGCGTGAATATGCCAATTTCACCCAAGAACAGGTTGATAAAATCTTCCGCGCGGCCGCTCTGGCTGCTGCAGATGCTCGAATCCCTCTCGCTAAAATGGCCGTTGCTGAATCTGGCATGGGTATCATCGAAGATAAAGTGATCAAAAACCACTTTGCTTCTGAGTATATCTACAACGCCTATAAAGATGAGAAAACCTGTGGCGTTCTGTCTGAAGACGACACCTTCGGTACTATCACTATCGCTGAACCTATCGGCATTATTTGCGGTATCGTTCCAACCACCAACCCAACTTCTACCGCAATCTTCAAATCACTGATCAGCCTGAAGACCCGTAACGCAATCATCTTCTCCCCGCACCCACGTGCTAAAGATGCAACCAACAAAGCTGCTGATATCGTATTGCAGGCGGCTATCGCTGCGGGCGCACCAAAAGACCTGATCGGCTGGATTGACCAACCTTCTGTTGAACTGTCCAACGCGCTGATGCATCACCCTGACATTAACCTGATCCTGGCGACCGGTGGTCCTGGTATGGTTAAAGCAGCATACAGCTCCGGTAAACCAGCCATCGGCGTAGGCGCGGGTAACACCCCTGTCGTTATCGACGAAACTGCGGATATCAAACGTGCTGTTGCTTCTGTACTGATGTCTAAAACCTTCGATAACGGTGTAATCTGTGCGTCTGAGCAGTCCGTTGTTGTTGTTGATTCTGTATACGATGCGGTTCGTGAACGTTTCGCAAGCCACGGCGGCTACATGCTGCAAGGCAAAGAGCTGAAAGCCGTTCAGGACATCATCCTGAAAAATGGCGCGCTGAACGCCGCTATCGTTGGCCAGCCAGCGTATAAAATCGCCGAAATCGCAGGTTTCACCGTTCCGGCTACCACTAAGATCCTGATCGGTGAAGTGAAAGTTGTTGATGAGAGCGAACCATTTGCTCACGAAAAACTGTCACCTACGCTTGCAATGTACCGCGCGAAAGATTTCGAAGACGCGGTAGAAAAAGCCGAGAAACTGGTTGCCATGGGTGGTATCGGTCACACCTCATGTCTGTATACCGACCAGGATAACCAGCCAGAACGTGTTGCTCACTTCGGTCAGATGATGAAAACAGCACGTATCCTGATTAACACCCCTGCTTCTCAGGGTGGTATCGGTGACCTGTACAACTTTAAACTCGCACCTTCCCTGACTCTGGGTTGTGGTTCCTGGGGTGGTAACTCCATCTCTGAAAACGTTGGTCCAAAACACCTGATCAACAAGAAAACCGTTGCTAAGCGAGCTGAAAACATGTTGTGGCACAAACTTCCGAAATCTATCTACTTCCGCCGTGGCTCCCTGCCAATCGCGCTGGATGAAGTGATTACTGATGGCCACAAACGTGCGCTCATCGTGACCGACCGTTTCCTGTTCAACAACGGCTATGCAGACCAGATCACCTCTGTTCTGAAAGCTGCTGGCGTCGAAACTGAAGTCTTCTTCGAAGTTGAAGCTGACCCAACACTGAGCGTTGTTCGCAAAGGTGCTGAACTGGCGAACTCCTTCAAACCAGATGTGATCATCGCACTGGGTGGCGGTTCCCCAATGGACGCCGCGAAAATCATGTGGGTAATGTACGAGCACCCAGAAACGCACTTCGAAGAACTGGCGCTGCGCTTTATGGATATCCGTAAACGTATCTACAAGTTCCCGAAAATGGGCGTAAAAGCGAAAATGATCGCTGTGACGACCACTTCCGGTACCGGTTCAGAAGTGACGCCGTTTGCGGTTGTTACCGACGATGCAACAGGTCAGAAATACCCACTGGCTGACTATGCACTGACTCCAGATATGGCCATTGTTGACGCCAACCTGGTAATGGATATGCCGAAGTCACTGTGTGCGTTCGGTGGTCTGGATGCAGTGACTCACGCCCTGGAAGCTTACGTTTCTGTACTGGCATCTGAGTTCTCTGACGGCCAGGCTCTGCAAGCGCTGAAACTGCTGAAAGAAAACCTGCCTGCGTCCTACAACGAAGGGTCTAAAAACCCTGTAGCACGTGAGCGTGTACACAGTGCAGCAACTATCGCGGGTATCGCGTTTGCTAACGCCTTCCTGGGTGTTTGTCACTCAATGGCGCACAAACTGGGTTCTCAGTTCCACATTCCTCACGGTCTGGCGAACGCCCTGTTGATCAGCAACGTTATCCGTTATAACGCGAACGACAACCCAACCAAACAGACTGCATTCAGCCAGTACGACCGCCCACAAGCACGTCGTCGTTACGCTGAAATCGCAGACCATCTGGGTCTGAGCGCTGCGGGTGACCGTACTGCTGCGAAGATTGAGAAACTGCTGGCATGGCTGGAAAGCATCAAAGCTGAACTGGGTATTCCTAAATCTATCCGTGAAGCTGGCGTTCAGGAAGCTGACTTCCTCGCTCACGTAGATAAACTGTCTGAAGATGCCTTCGATGACCAGTGTACTGGTGCTAACCCGCGCTACCCACTGATCTCCGAGCTGAAACAGATCCTGCTGGATACCTACTACGGCCGTGAGTTCAAAGAAGGTGAAGTTGCAGCAGCTAAAGTTGAAGCAGCTCCTGCGGCAAAAGCTGATAAAAAAGCGAAGAAAAGCGCTTAATTGACAGCCTGATAAAAAACCCGCCATTGGCGGGTTTTTTTATGTCTGCCGGTCAGGCAATTAAAGGAACAAACCTTATCTTATTTCCGGTTATCGCTCTGAATAGCCGTCAGCGAGCCCACGACCAACGCTTCTTTATAGTGTTTACGGCAGACCGAAACATAGCGTTCATTGCCCCCTATCACCACCTGCTCACCATCGGCGTAAGGTTTTCCGGATTGCTCAAGGCGAAGTACCATGCTCGCTTTGCGACCACAGAAGCAGATTGTTTTTAATTCGACGAGTTTATCTGACCACGCGAGTAAATATTGGCTGCCGGCAAATAGCTCTCCACGGAAATCTGTGCGCAGGCCATAACAGAGCACCGGGATATCCAGCTCATCAACGACCTCTGAAAGGCCATGTACCTGCTGGCGCGTCAGGAACTGGCTCTCGTCCACCAGCACGCAATGTACGGGCCGTGAAGCATGTTCTGTACGGATATCCGCTAACAGGTCAGTCTCGGGGTTATACAGCTTCGCAGGAGACGAAAGGCCTATCCTTGAACTCACTTTCCCTGCGCCAAAGCGATCGTCAATTTCGGCTGTGTAAACCAACGTATGCATCCCCCTTTCCTGGTAATTGTAGGAGGACTGGAGTAACGCTGTGGATTTCCCTGCATTCATTGCCGAATAGTAGAAATAAAGTTGTGCCATTGGCCGTAAAACCCTAATCAATGTGTAATATTTCCGATGGTTCATTGTACCATAATTTGTCTCTCCATCAGCGACACGCCGCACAGAGTATGGGTTTCAGGGGGAAGGCATCAGCAAGCAGATTATGAAAATAATCCGTTAAAACATGAAGTAAACGCATTTTTCTGCAAAGTTTGGTTAAGCGTTTAGTCATAGATAACACTTCTTTTTATACTGGATTCAGCATTCATTAAAATTCACTATTTATTAACTATTGTCGGCAACACTCTGCTTTTCTGGAGTAATACAAAAGGCTGATATTTATCCGTCGCAACTATAATTCCTGCGGTAAATGTCACAAAAACAAACATGTGTTCGGCAACCTTATGATCTATGACGTGATAAGAAGCATCTCTGGGAGGGGGTGAAATTTAAGTTAGCGTAATTAATAATAGCGTCTCATATTTAGTATTTTTTGAATTCCTTACATTCTCACCTATTGCACAAGTCAATTTATGGCTCTATTATTAGGACAACAAACCACCCCCCATTATAAGTTTGAGATTACTACAATGAGCGAAGCACTTAAAATTCTGAACAACATCCGTACTCTTCGTGCGCAGGCAAGAGAATGCACCCTTGAAACGCTTGAAGAAATGCTGGAAAAATTAGAAGTTGTAGTTAATGAACGTCGTGAAGAAGAAAGCGCAGCTGCTGCTGAAATCGAAGAACGCACTCGCAAACTTCAGCAATATCGTGAAATGCTGATTGCTGATGGTATCGATCCAAATGAATTGCTGAACAGCATGGCTGCTGCTAAAACCGGCACCAAAGCTAAACGCGCTGCTCGTCCTGCTAAATATAGCTATGTTGATGAGAACGGCGAAACTAAAACCTGGACTGGCCAGGGTCGTACTCCTGCTGTTATCAAGAAAGCAATGGATGAGCAGGGTAAACAACTGGATGACTTCCTGATCAAGGATTAATCAGGACGCATTCTAAAAAATCCCGCTAAATGCGGGATTTTTTGTATCTGTAATTCACGCCGAACATCCCCTTACACTCTGTCATATAGCGACAAGACACTATTTAAAAACCCTTACAATCCGGCTCAGGTGACCCCGCCCGGGTTATGGGCATAAAAAAACCGGTGGGCAATGCCACACCGGTTTAGTTCATCCAGGAAACAGATTATTTTTTAATACCCATGCTCTCCTGGAGCCAGGATTTAAATTCTTCACCCAGAGTATTGTGGCGAATGCCATATTCAACAAACGCCTGCATATAACCGAGTTTATTACCGCAGTCATGGCTCTTACCTTTCATGTGGTAAGCTTCAACGGTTTCTTTCTCGATCAGCATATCAATGCCATCAGTAAGCTGGATCTCATCACCCGCTCCTGGAGGGGTTTTCGCCAGCAGCGGCCAGATTTCTGCGCTCAGGACGTAACGACCCACAACGGCCAGATTAGACGGTGCAACATCCGCTTTTGGCTTTTCAACGACGCCAACCATCGGCACGCTTTCGCCAGGCTCCAGATTAACGCCTTTGCAGTCTACAACGCCGTATGCGGTGACATCCGCAACAGGCTCAACCATGATCTGGCTGCTGCCGGTTTCATCGAAGCGTTTAATCATCTCTGCCAGGTTATCCTGGGACAGATCGGATTCGAATTCATCCAGAATAACGTCTGGCAGAATAACGGCCACAGGCTCGTCACCCACAACAGGGTGAGCACACAGCACCGCATGGCCCAGGCCTTTCGCCAGACCCTGACGCACCTGCATGATGGTGACATGCGGTGGGCAAATAGACTGAACTTCCGCTAACAGCTGACGCTTAACGCGTTTTTCCAGCATGGCTTCAAGTTCAAAACTTGTATCAAAATGGTTTTCGATAGAGTTTTTGGATGAATGCGTAACCAGCACAATTTCGGTAATTCCGGCAGCGATACATTCATTAACGACATACTGGATTAATGGCTTATCAACCAACGGCAGCATCTCTTTAGGGATTGCCTTCGTTGCGGGTAGCATCCTGGTTCCCAATCCCGCTACCGGGATAACGGCCTTTCTGACTTTCGAATTTAGGGCAGCCATTGAAATTCTCCTGAGCTGTTCAAGTTTTGAACTTATTCAATAAATAACGCGTTGAGTATATCAGCCTCACCATACAGTCCGGGTCTGAAAAGGACGCGTTGCCGATCAATTAGGATAAATACGCATGAATCTGGCGGTGATAGTAGCACTGTCAGCAAAACACCGGAAAAGCAATCTGACGAATAAAAGTCAATTGCTTATTCCGTGGACAACATTAAGCGTAACCGTCCCCCTGCCCCCCAAATTTGGCACTGCCAGGAGGAGCAGCGTTGGCTAATTTGATTAAGATAAGCTGTTCCTAATGTCCCTAAAGGAACGCCATTGCTTACCTGAATATGATGCTCCCCCGTATTGAGCGTTGCGTTTAGTCCGGCAGAGACGAGGATAAGGTTTTTCAGACCGCTGTGGTAATAACCGACCAGCAGCGGAAATTGCCCCGGCAAATTGGCCTGGCGAAAAAGATGATTAACCTGCTTAAGTAAACTGCCTAATTCAGGAAGCCGTTGACCCTGATGGGATAACTGTTCCTGCAAGAGCCCGTTAAATAGCGCCCGAAGTAACAGCGCAGCTAATACACCGTTATCACCTGCTCGCGTAACATCCAGACAATAAAACGCGAGGTCGGAATCCGATAAAGGTGCAATATCAAGCACCAGCCCGGGTTCGTCCGCGGCGACCAATTGGCGATAATTTATACGGCAATGAGAAATAGTCTGTTGAACCGGTGGCTGGAGTTCCTGCAACAATTTTGAGGCCGCCAGCGGATTACTGACTAACGCATCCCAGTCCTGGAAAAGGCGTTCTTCTTCCTCAACCCGGGAATTAAACATATTGGGATACAGGCAAGCCAGTACCGTTTCACGCAGGCGATTCAAATCCTTGACCGGTTTTAACAAAATATCCTGCACACCTAAACGCAATGCCCGGGCAATATCAGCCATATTTTCGGTGGCAGAAATTACCAGAATCGGGATCTGGTCACCCTCGTTTCGAAGATGCTCGACCAGCTTGAGTCCGTTCATGCGCGGCATGGCAATGTCACAAATCATCAGATCAGGCGTGATAGTGACCATTTTTTCCAGAGCATCAATACCGTCCTCGGCAAGCGATGTCATCGCGCCTAACGAGGATAACCACGAATCCAGCAGCGAACGGAAAACGGGCTCGTCTTCAACTATCAAAATGTGTTTTCCGGCCAATGGCTGCGTCATGGTTCCTCCCCTGGCTGACAGTTACTAAATAGTGGCATGTGATCGGCACTATCGCCTGTCAGATTTTGCTGAAGTAATCAAAAAAAGGGTGCTCAGGCTGATGTCCGCACAAACGGCAACAGCTCATCCATTTTCTTCTCAACGGCTAACGAGCCCGCAGTAATAGCGGCTTCGGAACGATGGAAGTCCAGGGTCGCGATTTGCGGGCAATACGGTTGAATAAGGATGTCAGGTGGGTCGCCCGCCATGCGGTTACGTTTAAGGCGGTTTTCAAGCACCTGGATTGAGGTCGTCATGATTTCGATTGCCGTCGGTGCGGCTACCGCACGACGCGCCGCCATCCGGCCGATTCGCCCACGCAAGCGTTCATGCCAGGCGAGTTTTTCACCTTCCGCATCCTCGCTTTGTAGATTGACGGGCAAAAGCTCCTGCTGCATCAGGTGTGCATCATGTTGCAGATCGACGGCTATCACGATGTCTGCGCCCATCGCGCGGGTGAGTGAGATAGGAATCGGGTTCACCACGCCGCCATCGACCAGCCAGTAGCCGTTATGCGGAACGGGCGCCATTAAACCCGGCATACTACAGGAGGCACGTACGGCAAGATGAATATCGCCTTCGGTAAACCAGAGTTCCCGGCCCGTGCTGAGGTTTGTCGCTACAGCGCCGAAAGGCAACCGGCAATCGCTGAAGTCTTCAAGAGGCATTATCTGGCGGAACTGATTAAACACCCGTTCGCCGCGCAGTAAACCGCCGCGTTGCCAGGAGAGATCCATAAGGCGTAGAACATCCCAGTAGCTGAAGGAACGCACCCATGTTTCCAGCTCCGGGAGCTTCCCACAGGCATACGCAGACCCGACCAGCGAACCGATAGAACACCCTGCAACGATATCAATCTCAATGCCCATCTCTTTTAAGGCATTAATTACGCCGATATGTGACCAGCCGCGAGCTGCACCTGAGCCCAGCGCCAGTCCAATTTTAACCTTTCTCATTAGCCCTGATTTACTTCCCCTGGATTCTCAACATAGCGTCAACGCAACTGCTCAGTTAACATGGTGCTACCCGAAGCGTTTTACGCCCTTAATTTTTGTTCCAGGAAGAGAATCGTGTCTCAACTCTGCCCCTGTGGTAGCGCTCTGGATTATAGCCTATGTTGCCAGCGATATCTTACTGGCGAGCAGGTTGCACCAGACCCGTCACACCTTATGCGTTCGCGTTATACTGCTTTTGTGATCAAAGACGCAGACTATCTGATTAAGACCTGGCACCCGTCTTGTCATGCCGCCGATTTTCGTCAGGACATCGAAACTGGTTTCGCCAACACGCAGTGGCTTGGCCTGACCGTTTTTGACGCCTCGGCCGGAAGCAACGACAACGAAGGCTACGTCAGCTTTGTTGCCCGCTTTACCGAACGCGATAAAACGTCTGCCATTATCGAACGTTCCCGTTTCTTAAAGGAAAGCGGGCAGTGGTATTATATTGACGGTACGCGCCCGCAAATCGGTCGTAACGATCCCTGCCCTTGTGGTTCAGGTAAAAAATTTAAAAAGTGTTGCGGGCAGTAATGCCTGACAACTCAGATTTCGCAAATACTCAAACAGGATTTCCCGGCGATGCAATCATTACAACGTAAAGTTCTGCGCACCATCTGTCCCGATCAAAAAGGGCTGATCGCACGAATTACCAACATTTGTTACAAACATGAACTGAATATCGTGCAGAACAACGAGTTCGTTGACCACCGTACCGGTCGCTTCTTTATGCGTACCGAGCTGGAAGGTATTTTCAACGACACCACCCTGCTTGCCGACCTGGATAGCGCATTACCTGAAGGTTCTGTTCGTGAGCTGACGCCCGCTGGCCGTCGTCGTATCGTGATTCTGGTCACCAAAGAAGCACACTGCCTGGGCGATCTGCTGATGAAGGCGAACTACGGTGGGCTGGATGTGGAAATTGCCGCCGTTATTGGTAACCACGACACGCTGCGTACGCTGGTTGAACGTTTTGATATTCCGTTCGAACTGGTGAGCCACGAAGGTCATACCCGTGAAGAGCATGACGACTTAATGGCGCAGGCCATTGAAGCGCATAATCCGGACTACGTAGTGCTGGCAAAATACATGCGTGTGTTGACCCCAACCTTCGTGTCACGTTTCCCGAACAAGATTATCAACATCCACCACTCGTTCCTGCCGGCCTTTATCGGTGCTCGTCCATACCACCAGGCGTATGAGCGTGGTGTGAAGATCATTGGTGCAACGGCGCACTACGTGAATGACAACCTGGACGAAGGCCCAATCATTATGCAGGACGTGATTCATGTGGATCACACCTACACAGCAGAAGACATGATGCGTGCCGGGCGCGACGTAGAGAAGAATGTATTAAGCCGCGCGTTGTATCAGGTACTGGGTCAACGCGTCTTTGTTTACGGTAACCGGACGATTATTCTTTAATCGACTGAGAAATGAATTGGTTAGCTTTGCGTCTTTGCGCATAAAATTCAGCCAACCAGTTTATTTTTATCGTGGTAACGCTTTACAGGGGCGTCTCATTTGATATGATGCGCCCCGCTTCCAACAGGAAGCAGGCCAATAAATAGCATTACCCCGTGGTGGGGTTCCCGAGCGGCCAAAGGGAGCAGACTGTAAATCTGCCGTCATCGACTTCGAAGGTTCGAATCCTTCCCCCACCACCATTATTCACCACAGCGATGTGGTAACACCGATAAGATAATGTGAAGTTTGCACTTATCGGGAAGGGTGAGAACCTTCGATTAAGGTTCGACTCTCGCGACAGCGAGAGAACGTTGCCAAAGGCAACGGCCCGAAGGGTGAGGAGCGAAGCGACGAATAATCCTTCCCCCACCACCATATCTCAGCGTTACCTCAAAATATGAATACCCCTGGTGGGGTTCCCGAGCGGCCAAAGGGAGCAGACTGTAAATCTGCCGTCATCGACTTCGAAGGTTCGAATCCTTCCCCCACCACCATCATTTCCAAATGACTCTAAACCTTCTGTTCGCACCGGGCATCATGCATTTCCGTAACGGGGAAGGATGAGAAGCTTCGACCAAGGTTCGATTCGAGCGTAGCGAGAATGCGTTGCCGCAGGCAACGACCCGAAGGGCGAGGCGCAACGCGCCGAGTAATCCTTCCCCCACCACCATCATTTCCCGAAAAAATCCAAAAAAAACATCACCGAACTGATTGCACCCTTGTAGGCCGGGTAAGGCGCAGCCGCCACCCGGCAACAGACAGCTACATCGGTGGCAACCGGCGCTTCACAGGTGAGCTTTTCACTATCGACGTATTACACTGGGCGTGTTCAGCGAGACCATCCAGCAACGTATCAAGCTGCTCAATTGATCGCACCACCAGCCTGATAACAAAACAATCCTCACCGGTCACCTTGTCACTCTCAATGCACTCCGGCATGGCCTGAATGTATTTATCCACTTTATGCAACAATCCCGGCAACGGCCGCACACGCACCAGCGCCTGCAAGCTATACCCCAGCGCGGCTAAATTCACGCGAGCACCATACCCTTGAATAACGCCCCGCTCCTCCAGTCTTTTCAGACGCTCTGCGGTGCTTGGCGATGTCAGCCCGATACGGCCACTCAGCACTTTCAACGACACACGCGCATCCTCCACCAGACAGGCTAATATCTGACGGTCGATATCATCGAGAAGGTAATCCATAGTATTCACCTAATTTTAAAACGCCATAACTGTATTTCACCTTATATCACTACTGTAAAAGCCAACGCACTTTTTCGACAATAGAGCTATTAATCAGGAGGTGCATTATGGGTGATAGACAAAAAGGCGTCTGGCAAATGAGCCTGGCGATGCTTATTTCCGGTTCAATCGGAGCTTTTGTTTTACTCTCCGGTTTACCGGTCACAGAAGTCGTGTTCTGGCGCTGCCTCATCGGCGCCGTTGCTCTCTTTCTTTTTATCCGTATCAGCAAACAACCTTTTAGCCCGTTAACCAAAGTTACCCTGGGGCTGGCCATCCTCGGCGGTATCGCGCTGGTTGTTAACTGGCTGCTGCTTTTTGCCGCCTACGCGCGCATCTCGATAGGTCTGTCGACCGTAGTCTACAACACACAGCCGTTTATGCTGGTGATGATGGGGATGCTACTGGGTGAACGCGTGAGTCTGGCAAAATGGGGATGGCTCCTGCTGGCATTCGGCGGCGTGGTGGTTCTGCTCTCAGGCGAGCTGACCGGCAAACACGAAGCCGGCTGGCTTAGCGGTATTGCGCTGGCACTTGGTGCAGCCTTCTTTTATGCACTGACGGCCATTATCACCCGCAAGCTCAGAAGTATTGCGCCACAACATATTGCGTTTATTCAGGTATTAACCGGGGTGGTTATGCTATTGCCGCTGGCGCACATGCCAACGCTTTCCGGGCATTTCCCGTGGGGAATACTCTTAACGCTGGGGATTGTGCACACTGGCATCATGTATCAGCTGCTTTATAGCGCCATTCAGAAGCTCCCGACCCCTGTCACCGGCTCCCTTTCCTTTATTTACCCGGTGGTAGCGATTGTGGTTGATAACCTGGTCTTCGGGCATTCGCTGACTGCACCGCAGCTGGCGGGTGGCGCGCTGATCCTGGTTGCCGCCGCGGGCAACAACCTGGGCTGGGGCGAAAAAAAACCCCGCGAGTGCGGGGTTGGTATCAAAACAGCTAATTAGCGGCGGGCACGCACAATCTGGTATTTGCGCGTCAGGTACTCCACCGGCACGCTCCAGATGTGCACCAGACGGGAGAACGGGAACAGCACAAACAGGGTCATGCCCAGTACCAGGTGCATGCGGAAGATAAACGCCACGCCGTCCAGGTGTTCAGACGCACCGCCGTGGAAGGTCACGACAGACTGCGCCCAGCCAACCAGCTTCATCATTTCGCTGCCGTCCATATGCTGCGCAGAGAATGGAATGGTCAGCAGACCCAGCGCACACTGGATAACCAGTACCGACATCACCAGAATATCTGCTGCGGTTGTCGTAGCGCGAATGCGAGGACTGAAGAGGCGGCGTTTGAGTAGCAACAGGCCGCCAACCAGACACATAAGGCCCGCAGCACCACCACCAAACATTGCCATCTTCTGTTTCACTTCCAGCGGCAACCAGGCTTCGTACATCCAATGCGGCGTCAACATCCCGAATGCATGGCCTGCGATCACGCCCAGGATCCCGATGTGGAACAGGTTAGAAGCCAGGTTCATCCCTTTGCGATCCAGCATCTGGCTGGAGGCCGCACGCCAGGTGTACTGACCGTAGTCATAACGCAGCCAGCTTCCCACCAGGAACACGGTGCCCGCAATATACGGATAGATATCAAAGAAGAACATATTCAGGAAGTGCATTATTGCTGTCCTCCGTTAGAGATATTCAAATATTGCGGGGCAACAGCTCCGGCAAAACGACGCTGGTGAGCCGAGATTTCTGACTCGCCGCAATTCTGGTCAGCAAAGAATTTCACCTGCTCTTCTTCCCAGACCGCATCCAGCGCCTGCGGGGTATCATCGCGAGCTTCATCGGCAATTTTTTCCGCCACTTTTTCGCTATCGACTGCCGCATTCGCCAGTTTCACCAGCAGGTCGAACAGCACTGCATAACGGCTCTCACGCTGTTGCAGACGCGCACTGAGCAGCGCCAGAATCGGGGCGATGTCCTGCAACCCGCCGAGCGCTTCTTCTTTTGGCAGCTGCGCCAGATATTCGAGGTACAGCGGCAGGTGATCCGGCAGCTCGCGGCTGTCGAGTTGCAGACCATGCTGCTCATATTGCGCCATCAGGTCGACCATCGCCTGACCCCGGTCACGGGATTCACCATGAACATGTTCAAACAGCAGCAGTGAAGTGGCACGGCCACGGTCAAACAGCTGGCTGTAGTCAGCCTGTGCATCCAGAAGATCGCGCGCTAACAGATCGCGCAGGAAAACGCCCAGGCTCTGGGCATCTTCTTTATCCAGGTTTTCAGATGACGCGAGTGCATCGAAAAGTTCCTGTTGATGCTGCGCAAGCGCAGCATCCGGGTACTCGAGCAGACGCGAAACAATGACGAGTTCAATCATTGGTGCGGCTCCGTTTTGCTGGTCACATCCATGGCATCAATGCGACGACTGTTGAACAGGTTAAATTTGGTGTCTGAACCGTGGCAACCATCACCGAAGGTAAAGCCACAACCGCTTTTTTCCGGGAAGGCTTCACGAGCCTGTTCACGGTGGCTGCTTGGCACCACGAAACGGTCTTCGTAGTTAGCAATCGCCAGATAGCGGTACATTTCCTGCGCCTGCGCTTCGGTCAGACCCACTTCTTCCAGTGCACGGGTATCAATCACGCCGTCCACGGTTTCGGTGCGTTTAAAGTGACGCATTGCCAGCATACGTTTCAGTGCCAGCACCACCGGCTGGGTATCACCCGCAGTCAGCAGGTTTGCCAGATACTGAACCGGGATACGCAGGCTTTCGACATCCGGCAGAATGCCATTGCTGCCCAGTTCACCGGCATCCGCAGCAGACTGAATCGGTGACAGAGGTGGCACATACCACACCATCGGCAGCGTGCGGTATTCCGGGTGCAGCGGCAGAGCCAGCTTCCAGTCCATCGCCATTTTGTACACCGGTGACTGCTGTGCGGCGTCGATCATGCTCTGCGGTACGCCATCTTTCAACGCCTGCTCAATCACTTTCGGATCGTTCGGATCGAGGAACACGTCCAGTTGACGCTGGTACAGATCTTTCTCGTGTTCAGTGCTCGCTGCGCTTTCAATGGCATCCGCGTCATACAGCAACACGCCGAGGTAACGAATACGGCCTACGCAGCTTTCGGAACAGACAGTCGGCATACCGGCTTCGATACGTGGATAACAGAAAATACACTTCTCTGACTTACCGCTCTTCCAGTTGAAGTAGATTTTCTTATACGGGCAACCGGTAATACACATGCGCCAGCCGCGGCACTTGTCCTGGTCGATCAGTACGATACCGTCTTCTTCGCGCTTGTAGATGGCGCCGCTCGGACAGGTCGCCACGCACGCCGGGTTCAGACAGTGTTCGCACAGACGAGGCAGGTACATCATGAAAGTGTTTTCGAACTGGCCGTACATCGCCTTCTGCATGTTTTCGAAGTTTTTGTCTTTCGACAGCTTCTCAAACTCACCGCCCAGATCGTCTTCCCAGTTCGGGCCTTTTTCGATCTTGTTCATCCGCTGACCGGTGATCAGCGAGCGAGGGCGTGCGATCGGCTGATGTTTACCTTCCGCGGCGTTATGCAGGTTCTGGTAGTCAAAATCAAACGGCTCGTAGTAATCATCAATGCCCGGCAGATGCGGGTTAGCAAAGATTTTACCCAGCAGCATGGCACGGTTACCCATGCGCGGCTGGATCTTACCGTTGATTTTGCGGATCCATCCGCCCTTGTATTTCTCCTGATCTTCCCAGTTGGTCGGGAAGCCGGTACCTGGCTTGGTTTCAACGTTGTTGAACCACGCGTATTCGGTACCTTCACGGCTGGTCCAGACGTTTTTACAGGTGACTGAGCAGGTATGACAGCCGATGCACTTATCCAGATTCAGCACCATGCCGACTTGTGAACGAATTTTCATTTTACGCTCTCCTGTACCTGGTCATTACCTTCGCCGTCTAACCAGTTAATATTCTTCATCTTACGAACCACCACAAACTCATCACGGTTAGAACCCACGGTGCCGTAGTAGTTAAAGCCGTAGGCCAACTGCGCATAGCCACCAATCATATGGGTTGGTTTTGGCGTAATACGGGTGACCGAGTTATGGATACCGCCGCGTTGCTCGGTAATTTCAGAGCCAGGAATGTTCACAATGCGTTCCTGCGCGTGGTACATCATGGTCATACCAGCTGGCACACGCTGGCTGACAACGGCACGCGCCGTCAATGAACCGTTGGTGTTGAACACTTCAATCCAGTCGTTATCCACGATCCCCAGGTCTTTGGCATCGGCTTCACTCATCCACACAATTGGCCCACCTCGACCCAGCGTCAGCATCAGCAGGTTGTCGCTGTAGGTGGAGTGGATACCCCACTTCTGGTGCGGCGTCAGGAAGTTCAGCGCTTTTTCCGGGTTACCGTTGGATTTCTCGCCCATCACCGCTTTCACCGAACGGGTGTCGATTGGCGGGCGGTAAACCAGCAGGCTTTCACCGAAATCGCGCATCCACTGATGATCCTGATACAGAGACTGACGACCGGTCAGGGTGCGCCATGGGATCAGCTCGTGAACGTTGGTATAACCGGCGTTATAAGACACGTGCTCATCTTCAAGGCCAGACCAGGTCGGGCTGGAGATAATTTTGCGTGGCTGTGCCTGAATATCGCGGAAGCGGATCTTCTCGTCTTCTTTGTTCAGCGCCAGATGCTTGTGGTCACGACCGGTGAACTCACTCAGTGCGGCCCAGGCTTTCACGGCCACCTGACCGTTGGTTTCCGGTGCCAGAGTCAGGATCATCTCTGCCGCATCAATCGCCGTGTTCAGCATTGGCTGGCCTTTTGCCGGGCCGTCTGCTTTGGTGTAATTGAGCTTGCGCAGCAGATCCATTTCGCTCTGGGTATTCCAGGCAATCCCTTTACCGCCGTTACCGATTTTTTCCATCAGCGGGCCGATAGAGGTAAAACGCTCATAGGTAGCCGGGTAGTCACGTTCAACCGGGATGATGTGCGGAGCAGTAACGCCCGGGATCAGATCACACTCGCCTTTTTTCCAGTCCTTCACGTCCAGCGGCTGCGCCAGTTCAGCAGCGGAGTCGTGCTGAATTGGCAGCGTAACCACGTCGGTTTCTTTGCCCAGATGACCTACGCACACTTCGGAGAATTTCTCAGCGATGCCTTTGTAGATCTCCCAGTCGCTTTTGGATTCCCATGCCGGGTCAACGGCCGCAGACAGTGGATGAATAAACGGATGCATATCCGAGGTATTCATGTCGTCTTTTTCGTACCAGGTCGCGGTTGGCAGCACAATGTCGGAGTACAGGCAGGTGCTCGACAGACGGAAGTCCAGCGTCACCACCAGATCCAGTTTGCCGTCCAGACCGTTGTCTTTCCATTCCACTTCTTCAGGCTTCACGCCGCCCTGCTTGCCGAGATCTTTCCCCTGAATACCGTGATCAGTACCGAGCAGATACTTCAGCATGAACTCATGGCCTTTACCGGATGAACCCAGCAGGTTGGAGCGCCAGATGAACAGGTTACGCGGATGGTTTTTACCGTTTTCAGGCTGTTCCGCCGCAAACCGGATAGAGCCTTCTTTCAGAGATTTGACGGTGTAATCCACCGGCGTCATGCCCGCTTTCTTCGCCTCTTCCGCGATACGCAGCGGGTTGGTACCCAGCTGTGGAGCAGACGGCAACCAGCCCATACGTTCAGCACGCACGTTGAAGTCAATCAGATGACCGCTGTAGCGGGATTTATCCGCCATTGGTGACAGCAGTTCCTGCGCGGTCACGGTTTCGTAGCGCCATTGGCTGGAATGGTTATAGAAGTAAGAGGTGCTGTTCATGTGACGTGCCGGACGCTGCCAGTCAAGCGCAAACGCCAGTGGCTGCCAGCCCGTCTGTGGACGCAGTTTTTCCTGGCCCACGTAGTGTGCCCAACCGCCGCCGCTCTGACCGACGCAACCGCAGAAGATCAGCATGTTGATCAGGCCGCGGTAGTTCATGTCGAGGTGATACCAGTGGTTCAGACCGGCACCCACGATGATCATCGAACGACCGTGCGTCTTGTCGGCGTTCTCCGCAAATTCGCGTGCGATACGGGTGATCTGTGCAGCAGGTACGCCAGTAATCTGCTCTGCCCAGGCAGGGGTGTACGCTTTTACTTCGTCATAGCTGGTTGCGCAGTTTTCATCATTCAGACCGCGCTCCAGGCCGTAGTTGGCCATGGTCAGGTCGTAAACGGTGGTCACCAGCGCCGTGGAGCCATCCGCCAGTTGCAGGCGTTTGACCGGCAGCTTGTGCATTAAGACGTTTTGCAGCTCAACTTTGTTGAAGTGCTCGGAACCTTCGCCCCCGAAGTACGGGAAACCGACATCAGCGATCTCATCCTGGCTGCCCAGCATACTCAGGCGCAGGTCAGTTTCTTCACCGGAGGTACCATCACGCTGCTCAAGGTTCCACTTCCCTTTTTCACCCCAGCGGAAGCCGATAGAACCGTTTGGTGCCACCAGCTCGCCATTGCTGTTACAGGCAACGGTTTTCCATTGTGGGTTGTTTTCCTGACCGAGTGCGTCCACGAGGTCGGCGGCGCGCAGCATACGGCCTGCCGCGTAGTAACCGTCGCGCTCTTCCAGCATGACCAGCATCGGGAAGTCGGTGTAGCGACGCACGTAGTCAGTGAAGTACTGGCTCGGTTTATCGAGGTGGAACTCACGCAGCATGACGTGGCCCATCGCCAGCGCCATCGCGGAATCGGTACCCTGTTTTGGTGCTAACCACAGGTCGCACAGTTTGGCGATTTCTGCATAGTCAGGGGTAATGGCGACAGTCTTGGTGCCTTTGTAACGCACTTCAGTAAAGAAGTGAGCATCCGGAGTACGGGTCTGCGGAACGTTAGAACCCCACGCCAGAATGTAGCTGGAGTTATACCAGTCGGCCGATTCAGGAACGTCGGTCTGCTCACCCCATGTCTGCGGAGACGCAGGCGGCAGGTCGCAGTACCAGTCGTAGAAGCTCAGGCAGGTACCGCCAATCAGAGAGAGGTAGCGCGCGCCAGAAGCGTAGGACACCATCGACATCGCCGGGATTGGCGAGAAGCCCGCTACGCGGTCCGGGCCGTAGGTTTTGACGGTGTAGACGTTTGAGGCGGCAATCAGCTCGTTCACTTCTTTCCAGGAGGAACGCACGAAGCCACCGCGACCGCGAGCCTGCTTGAAGCTTTTGGCTTTGTCGGCGTCTTCGATAATAGAGGCCCAGGCATCGACCGGATCGCTGTGCTGGACTTTCGCTTCACGCCACATTTTCATCAGGCGTTTGCGCATCAGCGGGTATTTCAGGCGGTTAGCACTGTACAGATACCAGGAGTAGCTTGCGCCACGCGGGCAGCCGCGCGGTTCATGGTTTGGCAAATCCGGGCGGGTGCGCGGGTAATCCGTCTGCTGCACTTCCCAGGTCACCAGACCATTTTTTACGAAAATCTTCCAGCTACACGAGCCAGTACAGTTAACGCCGTGGGTTGAACGGACGACTTTGTCATGCTGCCAACGCTGGCGGTAACCGTCTTCCCAGTCCCGGTTGGTCTCCAGAACCTGGCCGTGCCCATCGGCAAAAGTTTCGCCCTTCTGCTTGAAGTAGCGAAACCGGTCCAAAAATTTGCTCATCGGGTATCTCCTGTGTGGAGCCTGTGGCTCTCTAAATCGACATTGCTGATTTGCAGCGAAAGTAACGCTCTGATAGATGACGGGAATTGATAACGATCAAGGCAAAGGGGGTCTCTGCGCGGTGGTATTAGTGCACATACCACCAAAGCGGTATTATTTTCTATTTTTTAACTTATTGATTTAAAAGATAAATATTGATTTATCGTACAAACACTACGGCTTTTTTTAACATATTAGGTATTAAGGGGTAGAAACGGCTGTAAAGCGATGAAGATCACAGTGTTACTCGCGGCGACAGGTAAATCCCCTATCAGTATGTTGTAACTACTTGGAGCCAAAAAAAAGCGCGGCTCTAAGGCCGCGCAAACGGATAATCAAACTTACTTATTTTTCTTGGTATTACGGCCATATACCAGCCACGTAATCACTACGCAGGCGATATAGAATACGAGGAACACTTTCATTGCCCCTGCCGGAGAGCCGGTCAGGTCAAGCGAAATACCGAACGCTTTCGGGATGAAGAAGCCACCAATCGCGCCAATGGCAGAGATAAAGCCCAGTGCCGCTGCGGTATCGGTCGCGGCTTCACGCATGGCCTGTGCTTCGTTGCCACCCTGCGCTTTCACGCGGTCCATCGTCAGCTTACGGAAGATGACCGAAATCATCTGGAAGGTAGAGGCACTACCCAGCCCGGCCGTCAGGAACAGCACCATAAACACGCCGAAGAATGCAGTAAAGTTACCGCCCTGGCCGTTGGTTGGCAGCGTCAGGAACAGCAGCGCACAGAAGATAGCCATCACCACAAAGTTCACCAGCGTCACGCGCGTTCCGCCCAGACGGTCAGAGATCATCCCGCCAACAGAACGGGCCAACGCACCAATGAACGGGCCGAAGAAGGCGAAGTGCAGGATCTGAATTTCAGGGAACTGCGTTTTCGACAGCATCGCGAAGCCTGCGGAGAAACCAATGAATGAACCGAAGGTTGCCAGGTACAGCAGCGCCATCACCCACAGGTGCCCACGCTTCAGAACCGGAAGCTGTTCGCTCAGAGAAGCCTTCGACGCTGACAGGTCGTTCATAAAGAACCAGGATGCCAGGGTGAATATCACCAGGAACGGTACCCAGATCCATGCCGCGTTTTGCAGGAAGAGAGAGGAACCATCAGGCTGCGTCACACCGCCGCCGCCAAACGCCGCAAAGATGGAAACAGAGATCGCCAGCGGTGCAATTAACTGCATTACGCTCACGCCCATATTCCCCAGACCGCCGTTAATGCCCAGCGCACCGCCCTGCTTCGCTTTCGGGAAGAAGAAACTGATGTTTGCCATACTGGAGGCGAAGTTTGCGCCAGCAAAACCGCACAGCAGAGAGATAATCACGAACACGCTAAACGGTGTAGAGGTATCCTGCACGGCAAAACCGAGCCACACGCACGGCACGATCATGATCCCGGTACTGAACGCTGTCCAGCGACGGCCGCCAAACACCGGCACCATAAACGCGTAAGGAACACGCAGCAGCGCGCCCGACAGCGACGGCAGCGCGGTCAACATAAACAGCTGATCGGTTGTGAAGGTAAAACCCACTTTCGGCAGGTTTACCGCCACCGCACTAAACAACATCCATACGCAAAACGCCAACAGCAGACACGGAACAGAAATCCACAGATTACGACTTGCTACACGGTGGCCGCGTTGTTCCCAGAACGCCGGATCTTCCGGACGCCATTCTGTAATTACGGCACCATTATCCCTTTCGGGGGCGGATGAGTGACTCATAGACACCTCTGATTCTCGAATGATGCTGCAAACATTAGGGTTTTAGGCCGACGGTAAGTTGATATAAATCAAAGGAAAAGTGGGCAGATTTGCGGCGAAAAAAAAGTCATTACTCTAAGTGAGTAGGCTTTTCCGGTAAAAAAGGTGTGGTTTTTCACGGTGCTGACGGTTCCCCGTACTCCCTTCCCCCCAGACATCACCCACCTGGCAATTTAGAGGTAATCCTTTATTGGTATGGGTATACTCCAGGGTATGCATGAAAATAGCGCCATTCCTGCAAGCAGGCCACGTCAGGAGCCCGGCAACCCTATGTTAAAAAGATGTTTATCCCCGCTGACACTCGTTAACCAGTTGGCACTGATTGTCTTGCTGTCCACCGCTATCGGTGTGACCGGCATGGCTATCTCTGGCTCGCTGGTACAGGGTGTGCAGGGTAATGCACATGCCATTAACGAGGCAGGCTCGCTACGTATGCAGAGTTACCGCCTGCTGGCAGCTGTGCCCCTTTCACTGGACGATCAGCCGTTGATCGACGAAATGGAGCGCACGGCGTTCAGCCCTGAACTGGAAAGAGCCGCCACCCGCGACGGACAAGAGTCGCAGCTTAAGGCGCTCCAGGGCTACTGGCACTCGCAGCTGAAACCCAACCTGAAAAGCGCCCAACGTGCAGACACCGTATCACAGGACGTCGCCGGTTTTGTCTCGCGCATCGATATGCTGGTCTCCTCGTTCGACCAGACCACCGAACACCGTATTGACCGGGTGGTGGTCGTCCATCGTGTGATGGCGGTATTTATGGCGTTGCTGCTGGTGTTTACCATCGTCTGGCTGCGTGCGCGGTTGCTCAACCCGTGGAAACAGCTGCTGGCGATGGCGCGTGCGGTCACGCAACGCGATTTTACCCAGCGCACCCACATCAGCGGCCGCAATGAAATGGCGATGCTCGGACAAGCGCTGAATACAATGTCGGAAGAGCTGTCTGAAAGCTATGCGGTGCTGGAAAAACGCGTCCAGGAGAAAACGGCCGGTCTTGAGCATAAAAACGAAATTCTCTCGTTTTTATGGCAGGCCAATCGCCGTCTGCATATGCAGGTTCCCCTGTGTGAACGCCTCTCGCCGGTGCTGAACGGCCTGCAAAATTTAACCCTGCTGCACGATCTGGAGCTGCGGGTTTACGACATCGAAGATGAAGAAAATCATCAGGAGTTTACCTGTCAGTCGGACATGTCCTGCGATGATAAAGGTTGCCACCTTTGCCCGCGCGGATTACCCCCGCTGACCGGCAGCGGGACCACGCTCAAATGGCGTCTGACGGACGGCCACACGCAGTACGGTATTTTGCTGGCCACCCTGCCTGCGGGGCGTCACCTGAGCCATGACCAGCAGCAGCTGGTGGACACGCTGGTTGAACAGCTGGCCGCTACACTGGCGCTCGATCACCACCAGGAAAAACAGCAGCAGTTGATCGTTATGGAAGAGCGCGCCACCATTGCCCGCGAGCTTCACGACTCCATTGCCCAGTCGCTCTCCTGTATGAAGATGCAGGTCAGTTGCCTGCAAATGCAGGACGACGGACTGCCGGAAAGCAGCAAACAGCTTCTCAGCCAGATCCGCAACGAGCTGAATACCTCCTGGGTACAGCTTCGCGAACTGCTGACCACCTTCCGTTTGCAGTTGACCGAGCCTGGCCTGCGCCCGGCACTTGAGTCCAGTTGCCACGAATTTAGCGCCCGACTGGGGTTCCCGGTGAAGCTTGACTACCAGCTTCCCCCGCGTTTTGTCCCCTCTCATCAGGCCATACATTTACTGCAAATCGCCCGTGAAGCCCTGAGCAACGTGCTCAAACATTCCGGTGCGACGGCAGTAACCGTGACCGTCAGCCAGCACAATAATCAGGTGAAGCTTACGGTCCAGGATAACGGTTGCGGCGTGCCGGAAAATGCCGAGAGAAGTAACCACTATGGTTTAATTATCATGCGAGATCGCGCACAAAGCCTGCGCGGAGATTGCCAGGTTCGCCGGGGAGAGTCTGGTGGCACCGAGGTAGTGGTCACCTTTATTCCCGAAAAGCCCCAAATAACTGCTCAAGGAGAAAACCATGACTAATCAGGAACCGGCATCCATCCTGTTGATTGACGACCATCCGATGCTGCGCACAGGCGTGAAGCAACTTGTCAGCATGGCGCCAGATATCACGGTGGTTGGCGAAGCCAGCAACGGCGAACAGGGTATTGAGCTTGCCGAATCGCTTGATCCTGATTTGATCCTGCTCGATCTCAATATGCCGGGTATGAACGGTCTGGAAACGCTCGACAAACTGCGTGAAAAATCACTGTCTGGCCGGGTGGTGGTATTCAGCGTGTCGAATCATGAAGAAGATGTTGTCACCGCGCTGAAACGGGGTGCCGATGGCTATTTGCTGAAAGATATGGAGCCAGAAGATCTGCTCAAAGCGCTGCAACAGGCCGCCGCCGGTGAGATGGTACTGAGCGAAGCCTTAACGCCAGTGCTGGCCGCCAGCCTGCGCGCCAACCGCGCCACCTCTGACCGCGACGTCAGCCAGCTAACGCCGCGCGAGCGTGACATTCTCAAGCTGATTGCTCAGGGTCTGCCAAACAAAATGATCGCCCGCCGTCTGGATATCACCGAAAGTACGGTCAAAGTGCATGTGAAACATATGCTCAAGAAGATGAAATTAAAATCCCGCGTTGAAGCAGCGGTTTGGGTACATCAGGAACGTATCTTCTGATTTCATTCGTCCGGCAGCAGCTTCCAGCGTGGGTCGTCGTTAGGTAATGCCACCAGCGGTTGTGCCACAGCAAGCGTGATCTCATTGGAAGAGACACGCTGCCCGTCCTCATCTTCCACCACCACCGATAATTTCCAGCTATTACGTGCGCCGCTCTGCTCGCTCCAGGCAGGCATAATGACGCTCCAGCCATCGCTGCTGTTATTTTTAGCCGGCGACGTCAGGCTCAGGGCCAGCGTATCACCCTGCCAGTGCAGCTTGCGAATACCGTGGGTACTGCGCACTTGCAGCTTCAGCATCACCGTTTCACCCCCTTTCAGATCCCAGGGTGGCGTCGCCAGATACACCGATAAGGTTTTACGCTGGCGGAACTCCATCACCGGCAGATTATCCCGCTCTGGCGAATCGTAACGACTGCCGCGCAGCGAACGTGTGGCGGCCACTTCACCGGCAGAGAGCTGCTTAACCAGCGGAACCCCGAAACGATAATTGACCTTAAGGCCCAGATTGTTCTGGCTGACGCCGCTCTCACCCTGCTTATGGGCGGCAGAAAACGTCAGCAACGGCACGGGGGTATAATCCAGCCCCAGGTTTACCGCCATCGGGTTGTGGTAGCCAGTTCCGCTGTTAAACAGATCCACGCTATCGCCAAAATACTGTTCAAAACTGACGCTGGTGTTCAGGTGATGGAACCACGGTAGCCATGCTTTCGCCGTGACATCGTAGCCACGGGCCATGCGCTGCTCCTGGACATCTGAGTGGTTGCGCCAGCTGGCAAACGGCTGGTAGTAGTTTGCCGACAAGCGTAAATTCTCACCCCAGGCTTCGGCGCCCAGCCCCGCACGCTGCAAGTTTTCATCCAGCAGGTTGTCATAGAAGGTGTTGTAGCCCAGCAGCCATGTCCCGGCCAGCCAGCGTTGGCCGATACCGGCATTGCTGACCAGCCCGTCCGTCTGTTGAGTCAGCCCAAGCTGGCTCCAGCTCAGGTAGCGGTTATTATCCTGCCAGGGCACAAACCATCTCCCGCTGCTGCCGGTGAAATTCCCCTCCTCGTCCACCAGCAAATCCACGCTGGCGTTACCCCAGGGAGAGAGCCAGGTTTCAATTTGCTGATTCACTTCACCGCTTAACGCATCACGCACCTGACCAAAGGCGAACTGACGGGCCTGCTCGCCGGTCGTCAGGCCGTTATCGGTCATGCTCGCTTCACCGAATGCTTTTGCCATCTCCGCCAGATGCTTTTCTCTTGCAGACGACGGTGCCGCCAGACCGAGGTCGGGCAGCCCATCACCGTTGTTATCAAAGGGATTTTGTGCCTGCTGAATAAAGGAATTCGGCGCACCGTAAACGGCTCCGGCCGAAATAAGGGGGAGTAAAAACAGCGAACGAATGCGGGACGATACAGCCATCAACGTCGTAAATAAGAACCTGCGTTTATGAATCAACTCTTATTATGTTAACGCGATAAGCAGTGAAATGCAGTCTTAGCCTAAATTTCAGGATTATCCTGAACATTTTCGTCAGGCGGCGCGCATTTATAGGTCGGTAAGGCAAAGCCACCACCCGACACCGTTACACCGTCACTTTACACAACCCTTTCAGCTCCGGCACGCAAGAGCCACAGTTGGTGCCACAGCGCAGCTTCGCTCCCAACGCTGCCGCTGAATCACACCCTTCAGCAATCGCCTCACGTATCGCATTTTCACCCACGCTAAAGCAGCTACAGATAATCCGCCCAGGATCCACCCGTTCGCCCGGACGCTGCCCGTTCAGGATCGCATGTCGCTCTGCCAGCTCCACGGGCGCGGTGCGAAAAGCCTCCTCAATAAACGCCAGCGCCAGTTCCGGCTGTGTCTTTCCTTCCCAATAACCGAGCATCAACTCACCCTGCTGCCAGGCCAGCACGCTGCTGCGCTCACCGGTCTGCGCAATTTGCAGCTGCCAGCCCTGCCCGGTGCAGTGCGCCATGACCCACTCCAGCAGCGATTTATCTCCAGCCACAGTGATGCGCTGCACATCCTGCGCGGCTTTGCGCCACCAGTAGGCCGCTGGCGGCAGCTCCGGCAGTTCACGGGCGTAAAGCTCCCCCTGCCAGGCAGGCTGCCAGGGCATGACTCTGACCGCCGTCTGCTTGCTTTCGGGCTGGCCTGAATGCGGATCGCAACGCCCTTCCACCAGAGCATTGACCTTCCCCTGACGGGCAAAACAGCCGTTCCAGTGCATCGGGGTAAACAGTTCACCTGCCCGCTGACCATTGTTGATCTTCACTCTGGCGACCATCACCCCACGCGGTGAACTGACGCGGGCCAGCTGGCCATCGCACAGGGCAAAATGCGCAGCATCTTCTGCACCTATTTCAAGGCGCGGCTCATCCATGTGCTGCATCAGCCTGGGAACATAGCCGGTGCGGGTCATGGTGTGCCACTGATCGCGGATACGCCCGCTGTTCAGCAGCAGCGGATAAAGCGCATCCACCGTGGCACCGTGCTTTTCTGGCTCCACGGGAATTATCTTCCGGCGCGGAAAATCCCCCGTAGCCCACTGGTACGGGGCCAGCGCATCCCACTCTTCACGGCTCAGCGTGGCCAGCGCTTTAAGGTTAAAGGCCCGCGAACCGTCATTCTCAAACGCCGAGAGCGCCGCATGTTCACAAAAAATCTCCTGCGGATGCTGCCAGGAAAACGCCTCTGCGTAGCCAAGCTGTTTTGCCACCTGGGCAATTATCCACCAGTCCGGTCGGGCTTCTCCGGGCGTGGGCAGAAAAGCGCGCTGCCGCGAGATACGCCGCTCAGAGTTGGTGACAGTGCCGTTCTTTTCTCCCCAGCCGAGCGCCGGAAACTGGACATGGGCGAAGCGACTGGTGTCCGTGTCACGCATGACCTCAGAGACAATCACCAGCGGGCAGGATGCCAGCGCCTGACACACCGCGTGGCTGTCCGGCAGCGATACGGCAGGGTTCGTCCCCATGATCCACACCGCTTTGACCTCTCCGCGCGCGATGGCATCAAACAGCTCGACGGCCATCAGCCCCGGCGTTTGCGCCAGCCGTTCAGTTCCCCAGAAGCGTGCCACGCGCGATAAGTCATCCGGTTCAAAATTCATATGCGCTGCCAGCTGATTCGCCAGCCCTCCCACCTCTCGCCCCCCCATCGCGTTGGGTTGCCCGGTCAGGGAAAACGGGCCACAGCCCGGCCGGGCGAACTTCCCGCTGGCCAAATGGACATTGATGATCGCGTTGCACTTATCGCTGCCGCTGGAGGATTGATTAATGCCCATGGTGTAGAGCGTGATCGCCCGGGGCGCGGTGATAAACCAGTCATAAAACATACCGACATCCTCTGCCGGTAAACCGCAAAATTCTGCCACCCGCGCGAGCGGCCACGCCGTTGTCCCCTGAATCATATTCAGCAGGCCGACAAACAGGCCGGCATCGCTGCCGGGGAGTAACGGCAGATGCAAATCGGCGATATCGCAGGTGGCCGTCTTACGCGGATCGATAACCACCACTTTCATCGCCGGGTTCTGCTGGCGCGCCTTTACCAGCCGCTGATAGAGCACCGGGTGCGTCCATGCCGCATTGGAGCCCACCAGCACCACCAGATTGCTGTTTTCTACGTCCTCGTAACTGCACGGCACGATATCTTCGCCAAACGCACGTTTGTACCCCACCACCGCCGACGACATACACAGCCGGGAGTTGGTGTCGATATTCGCCGCACCGATAAATCCCTTCATCAGCTTATTGGCGGCATAGTAATCCTCGGTCAATAGCTGGCCGGAGGCATAAAATGCCACCGCCTGCGGCCCCCAGGTATCAATGATTTCCCGCAGGCGCTCAGCGGCTACGTCCAGCGCCTGCGGCCATGTTGTCTCTTCGCCATCCACCACAGGGCGTAACAAGCGCCCCGCTAACCCTGTGGTTTCACCCAGCGCCGAGCCTTTAACACAAAGCCGCCCCAGATTCGCAGGATGGGTTTCATCCCCCCGCACGCTCACTGTCTCGCCTTCTACACGGGCAACGACACCGCAGCCTACGCCGCAGTAAGGACAGGTTGTACGGGTTTCATTCATGAGGCCTCCGCACGTATCACCAGCTCTTCGTTTCCGACCCACACCTTGCCGTTTTCAATTTTCACCGGCCAGGCGCGCACGGCAGGTTCACCGTTTTCAGCCTGGCGCCCGTCGCGCAGACGGATGCGTTGCTTATAGAGCGGCGAAATCACAACAGGCTCGCCCCCCGCATCGCCCAGAATGCCGCGCGAAAGCACGCGGGCTGAGCTGCCGGGCTCAACATCGTCAAGGGCATAGACGGTTTTGCCAAAGCGGAACAACGCAATGTGTTTGCGGCCAAGTGTCGCGCCAATGCCCGCCTGCTCAGGAATGTCGTCAATGCCGCAGATTTCCTGCCAGCGTTTATTCTCCTCCGCAGGCGTACCGTTCACCGCCGTGCGGAACAGCGCCAGACGATCGGGATCGTTAAGTGTGGTTTGCCATTCGCACTGATAAGTATCCACGACCCGTGCCATCTCCTGTTCGAGCTCGTGGGCAATGCCCAGGCTGTCGTCCAGGATCACCTCACGAAGGTAATCCAGGCCGCCTTCCAGGTTATCCATCCAGGTACTGGTACGTTGCAGACGATCCGCAGTGCGGATATAGAACATCAGGAAACGGTCTACCGTGCGAAGTAGCGTCTCGTCATCCAGATCGCTGGCGAACAGGTCAGCGTGGCGAGGCTTCATGCCGCCGTTGCCGCACAGGTACAAATTCCAGCCTTTGTCGGTTGCGATAACGCCGACATCTTTGCTCTGGGCTTCCGCACATTCGCGGGTACAGCCAGACACAGCCATTTTGATTTTATGCGGCGCGCGCAGCCCCTTGTAGCGATGCTCCAGCCTGACAGCGAGCCCCGTGGAGTCCTGCACACCGTAACGACACCAGGTTGAGCCGACGCAGGATTTCACCGTCCTCAGGGATTTGCCGTACGCGTGCCCGGTCTCAAAGCCCGCTTCCACCAGCGCCTGCCAGATCTCCGGCAGTTGCTCCAGGGTGGCACCAAACAGGTCAATTCGCTGCCCGCCGGTAATTTTGCTGTACAGCTGATAGCGTTTTGCAATCTGGCCAATGGCGATCAGCCCGTCGGCGGTGACTTCACCGGCTGGCATTCGCGGCACGATGGAGTAAGTTCCGTCCTTCTGGATATTGGCGAAGTAGCGATCGTTGGTGTCCTGAAGCGGCAAATGCGCAGGCTTAAGCAGATACTCGTTCCAGCAGGACGCCAGCACGGAGCCCACCAGCGGCTTACAGATTTCACACCCGTGTCCTTGCCCGTAACGGCTAATCAGCTGATCGAACGTGTGGATGTGGTTAACCCGTACCAGGTGATAAATCTCCTGACGCGAGTACGGGAAGTGTTCGCAAATGTCCTTTTTCACCTCCACGCCCTGCTCGGCAAGCTGGTACTCCATCACCTGTTTGACCAGCGCGCTACAGCCGCCGCAGCCGGTGGCCGCTTTGGTGCACTGCTTGATGGCACCGATATCCGTTGCCCCGGCGCTGACGGCCTGGCAGATGTCGCCTTTGCTGACGTTATGGCATGAGCAAATCTGCGCACTCTCTGGCAGCGCCGCCACACCGAGCGCTTTAGGCGCACTGCCGGCAACGGCCGGTAAAATCAGCGTTTCCGGCTCTTTTGGCAGGCTGACGCCGTTCAGCATCATCTGCACCAGGGTGGCGTATTCGCTGGCATCGCCCACCAGCACGCCGCCGAGTAACGTTTTACTGTCGTGGCTGACGACGATTTTTTTGTAGATCTGCTGCGGGCCGTGGGTCCACTGGTAGCTCAACGCCCCCGGCGTGCGGCCGTGCGCATCGCCAAACGAAGCAACATCCACCCCGAGCAGCTTCAGTTTGGTGCTCATATCGGCACCGGCAAAGGTCTTCTCTTCTCCCGCCAGACAGGCGGCGGCAATGCGCGCCATCTGGTACCCCGGGGCGACCAGGCCAAAAATTTTGCCCTCCCACAGAGCGCATTCCCCGATGGCAAACACGTTTTCGTCGGAGGTCTGGCACCGGGCATCAATGCAGATCCCCCCACGCTCACCTACTGCCAGACCACTGCTGCGCGCCAGCGCATCCTGCGGGCGGATCCCCGCAGAGAACACCACCATATCGGTATCAAGCTGTTCGCCATCGGCAAAGCGCAGCACCAGCCCTGCATCGGTCGCGGCGATTTCCGTGGTCGCTTTGCTGGTATGCACACCCACGCCAAGCGCTTCAATCTTTTTACGCAGCATCGCCGCGCCGTCGTTGTCGAGCTGGACCGCCATCAGATTCGGGGCGAACTCCACCACATGCGTTTCAAGCCCGAGCTGTTTCAGGGCATTTGCCGCTTCCAGCCCCAGCAGGCCGCCGCCGATCACCACCCCACGGCGGGAACCCGTGGCATGAGCCGCGATATTGTCCAGATCGTCGAGCGTACGGTAGACAAAGCACCCTAGCTGGTCATTCCCCGGCACAGGTGGCACGAAGGGATAAGAGCCGGTCGCCAGCACCAGTTTGTCCCAGTGGGTTTCATGCCCGCTGGCGGTGCGCACCACCCGGGACTCCCGGTCGATAGCGGTTACCTGCTGGGATAAACGCAGTTCGATACCGTTGTCGGCAAAGAAATCGCCCTCAAGCAGTGAGAGGGAATCTGCGCTGCGCCCGCCAAAATACTCGGAAAGATGTACGCGGTCATAGGCGGCATAACGCTCCTCACCAAAGACGATAATCTGGTATTGCTGATGCAGATTGCGGTTTACGCAATCCTCAAGAAAATGATGGCCGACCATACCGTGCCCAACCACCACCAGAGTAGGTTTTGTCATAGCTTTCTGTCCTGCAACCTGCGGTTGCGTAGTGAAACGATCGAACAGCCAGTCCACGTGCGCGGGAACAGGCGTTGCCAGTAAATCGGTAAATGTTGCCGCGCTGCGGCAATCACCCATCAGCAGCACGCCTGCAAGGGCACCGCGATGAATTAATAAACGGCGATAATGGCGGGTCAGCGGATCCCACGAACTCCAGACCACATCCTCCGGCAGTGCCCGGGCGCGCCCGGCGCTGAACAACTCCACGCCGGTCACTTTGAGACGCATCCCGCTGTCGTGATGACTCAATGCCGGTGGTGTCTCCCCGGCCAGCCGTGCGGCGAGAATATCCGCCTGCGCCAGGCAGGGGGCGACCAGGCCAAACGTCTGGCCGTCAATCTCGCAGCACTCACCAATCGCGCTGACGTGTGGGACGGAAGTCCGCATTTGATGGTTAACCAGGATGCCTCTGGCGCAGGCAATACCGCTCTCGTTCGCAAGACGGCTGTTGGGGATAACGCCGGTGGCCATCACCACGCGTGCCGCCGGTATCTGACGACCATTCGCCAGCGTGACCGAATCCTCCGCAATCGCCGTAATACCGGACGACAGCTCACAGCGAACCCCTCGCTCTGCCAGCACTTCTTCCAGAAGAACCCCAGCCTGCTGATCCAGTTGCTGTTCCATCAGCCATTCCCCGCGATGCACCAGCGTGACGTTGTCACCTGAGAGCGCTAACGCTGCGGCCGCCTCTACGCCCAACACCCCACCGCCCAACACCACCGCCGGGCCTGCGATCCCCTGAATGGCGCGGGTATCCTTCAACGTGCGAAACGTAAAAACATGCGGCGCCTGGTTACCGGGGATCGGCGGCACAAAGGGGCTGGAACCGGTAGCGAAAACCAACTCATCCCACGGAAGCGTCCGACTCTGGGTGTGGATTTCACGGCCTGCCACATCCACCGCTGTGACTTTTTCCCCCCGCAATACCGTCACGCCCTGTACGCGATAACTTTCGTCATCCTGAAGACGGATTTTCGCTGCCTCTTTCTCGCCACCCAGCACCGGAGAGAGCTGAATGCGGTTATAGGCATGTTCTGGCTCATCACCGATGACGGTGATAACAAAACGGCCCGGTGCGCGCTCCGAGAGTGCGGTGATCAGTCGTGTTGCTGCCATGCCGTTGCCGATAATGACCAGACGCATCGTGGCCTCCTCGTTACGCCGCTTTCGGCTGTTTTTCGTAGAGGAAATGCAGGATCTGCTGGCGCATGTGGTGATAGCGACTGTCGTCAGCAAGCTGTACCCGGTTACGCGGGCGCGGCAAATCAACGTAGAGGATCTCTCCGACGGTGGCCGCCGGGCCGTTGGTCATCATCAGTACCCGGTCGGAAAGCAGCACCGCTTCATCCACATCGTGGGTAATCAGTACGATGGTGGTATTCAGCTCCTGCTGAATTTGCATTACCGAGTCCTGCAAATGGGCGCGGGTCAGCGCATCCAGCGCACCGAAAGGTTCATCCATCAGCAGCACTTTCGGCTTCATTGCCAGCGCGCGGGCAATGCCTACACGCTGCTTCATGCCACCGGAGATCTCCCCCGGGCGCTTATGCAGTGCGTGGCCCATCTGCACGCGATTAAGGTTGTGCTCAATCCACTCCTTGCGCTCGGCCTTGCCCATGGTGCGGCGGAACACCTGATCGACCGCCAGCGCCACGTTGTCGAAGCAGGTTAGCCACGGCAGTAAAGAGTGGTTCTGGAAGACCACCGCACGCTCTGGCCCGGGGCCTGCGATTTCGCGGTTATCACAAATCAGCCCGCCTTCTGTCGGCAGGGTGATCCCGGCGATAAGGTTCAGCAGCGTCGACTTACCACAGCCGGAGTGGCCAATCAGGCTCACGGTTTCGCCTTCGTGAATATCGAAAGAGACATTTTGCAGCGCCAGAAACTCACCGCTGGCGGTGGAAAAACGCTGGCTCACGGCCTGTACCTGAATTAACGGTTTCATAGTCACTCCTTATTTTTCCTGCCAGCTAAAGCGACGGGCGATCAGCATCAACCCCTGCTCCAGCAGCAACCCGACCACGCCAATGATCACAATGGCGATGAGAATGTTTTCGACGTTGAGGTTGTTCCACTCATTCCAGATCCAGAAACCGATCCCCAGTCCCCCGGTGAGCATTTCGGCGGCGACAATCACCAGCCAGGCGATCCCGATAGAAAGGCGCACCCCGGTCAGCACAGCGGGTAACACCGCCGGAAACAGAATTTTGCGCATGATGGTCCACTCGGAAAGCTGCAATACGCGGGCGACGTTGAGGTAGTCCTGCGGAATACGGCGCACGCCCTCGGCGGTGTTAATGACCATCGGCCAGATAGAGCAGATAAAAATGGTCCAGCTGGAGGCAGGCTCCGCTTTCTGGAACAACAGCAATCCGATAGGTAGCCACGCCAGCGGGCTGACCGGGCGCAGCAACGCAATCAGCGGCGTAAACATGTGCGAGAAAAAGGTGAAACGGCCAATCAGGAAGCCCAGCGGAATACCCGCCAGCGCCGCCAGGCCAAAGCCCACCGCCACGCGCTGTAACGAGGCCAGTACGTTCCAGCCAATCCCCATGTCGTTTGGCCCGTCGCGGTAAAACGGATCGGCGAACAGCGTTAACGCGGAATCCAGGGTGCTGAGCGGCGTCGGAAAGCCTTTGCTGTTAATCGCCGCCAGTTGCCAGAGCACCACCAGCAACCCCAGCCCCAGAAATGCCGGAATAATGCGTTGTAAAAGTGCATTGACCTTGCGTGCCAGTGCCGGTGCACGACGGCGAACCTGAACGGGCGGCAGGGCGATCACTTCCCCGCTCAGTGGCTTCTCTTCAACATGTCTGGTGTTTTGCAGATGCTTCATAATCAGGCCCCTTTACGATGAATGGCGAAGCGGTTTGCGTAACCTTCCGGGTCGGTGCCGTTCCAGACGGTGCCGTCCATCAGGGTGCTGCTACGAACAGGTGATGATGGTGCAGAGATCCCGCCCACTGCCGTGGCGGCGTCCTGCCAGACCGAGGTCTGATTAATGCGTGCGGCAATGGCCGCGTAATCCGGTGCGGTTTTGAGTAATCCCCAACGGCGGAACTGAGTTAAGAACCACATCCCGTCGGACAGATACGGATAGCTGACCGCCCCGTCGTTGAAGAAGCGGATGGGGTTGGCATCCTGCCAGCGCTTGCCTATACCGTTGTCGTATTCACCGAGCATTCTCCCTGTGAGGTACTGCTCTTTAGTGTTAAGCCACGCGCGGCGCGAGAGGATCTGCGCGGTTTCGCGTTTGTTTTCCGGTGAGGCGTCTATCCAGCGAGACGCTTCCAGCACGGCACTCACCAGCGCGCGGGCGGTATTGGGGTTTTTCTCTACCCACTCCCGACGCGTGCCGAGGATTTTTTCAGGATGTTCCGGCCAGATGGACTGCGAGGTTGCGGCCGTAAAACCGATGCGGTCGTTAATGGCGCGCGCATTCCACGGCTCACCGACACAAAAGCCGACCATGTTGCCAATGCGCATGTTCATCACCATTTGCGGCGGCGGCACCACCACGGTACGCACGTCATCGAACGGATTGATGCCCGCACTGGCCAGCCAGTAGTACAGCCACATGGCGTGTGTCCCGGTCGGGAAGGTGTGCGCAAAGGTATAGGTCCCTGGCGCCTGCTGCCCGACCAGCTTTTTCAGCCCGTCAAGATCGCGCACGCCCTTCTCCGCCAGATCGGCTGAAAGCGTAATCGCCTGGCCGTTATGGTTGAGGGTCATCAGGTTTGCCATCTGCTGCGGCTTACCGGCGATGCCCAACTCCAGCCCGTACAGCAGGCCGTAGAGGATATGCGCGGCGTCCAGCTCGCCGGCCACCAGTTTGTCGCGCACCGCAGCCCAGCTCGCCTCTTTGGTGGGCACAATGGTGATGCCGTATTTTTTATCAAACCCTTTCAGCGCCGCGATCACCACCGGGGCGCAGTCGGTCAGGGGGATAAACCCGATGCGCACCGTGTCCTGCTCTGGTTTATCCGAACCTGCTGCCCACGCGGCCTGCATAACGCCCGGTAACAACATTGCGCCGCTCGCCAACATGCTGGCCTGCAAAAACCGCCGTCTCGACAAATCCGCCATGACCCACTCCTGAAAAAAAGACAAAAAAAAGCGCCCGACAGTGCCGAAGCACCGCTGGACGCCTTTATCCCGCAGACGATTGCACCGCCGTTGGCGCATCGTCAAAAATGGTTAATCTGTTAATGCAAACTCAATGCCAGCTTTTAAGCCCCTGTTTTTCGGCTCCTGGCGGGGTTCCCGCCCCCTTTACGCACCTCAATCAGGCAGAAAATGCCCACTGATTGTGCAACTACTCCTTTGGAGTTATCTGCCATAAAGTCTTAACGGTGAGCAGCGCACGGGCGATATCCACCATGCGCTGATTCTTGTCCATCGCCATTTTACGCAGGGCATACCACGCCTGTTCTTCGTTCATATTCTGGTGAGTCATCAATACGCTTTTGGCTTTATCAATGGTTTTGCGCTCTTCCAGCGTGTCGCGAAGCGATGCCAGCTGGCGGGACAACAGCTCTATTTCCCGCGCCTGCTGGCGTACCAGAGGCAGTAAGGGTTTGTCCGGGTAACGCACAAGGGGGTCGTCGTGTTCGTCCCCGGCGGGGGTGACATCATCGTCACTGTTAATACGCGCATCCACGGCGACCATCAGATCGGCGATGACCATCTCTTCCAGCGTGCGCAGATGCTCAAGACGAGCCGTTTGTAGGGCAAACCAGTTGAGGGCCGTCTGGCCATTATCCGCCGCAGGCTGGCGGGTGCAGGCCACGCGCCGCAGCTGCTCTGTTTCCAGACACGGCTGACAGTTGAGGGTAAATGTCTGGCGGATGTCATCGCCGCTGCGAGACAAAAAGACCTCAAAACAGGCCTGCTGGCCATCAATCCGGTCAACCAGCTTTTGGCGGGTATCATCGCTAAAAAAGCCCTGCGTGAAGCCAATCGCCCCTAATGCCCGCTCTTGCCCCACCAGCTCTTTGCCCTGCATCAGGCTATAGAGCGCGACAAATCGCCCGGCGATTTGCGGATCATCAATACTGTCATTCAGTTGCGGTACGATACTGAGCAGCTGGCGCAGCATCCGGCTGTAATGCTCCATCGCCATCGGTGCGGCAATGTGTTGCCCGCTTACCCCGTCACGCAGGGCGATAAGTCCTTCCAGGCTTAGCAACGCGCTGGCGATGCGTTCGCACACGGCGCTGCCCGGCATCGGGGATTGCTGGTTAAGCATCCGGTGAAGTGCGGTGAGGTTTTCGTCCACCAGCGCCCGGCTGGCCTTGCATTCAGGGGCGTAAAGTTGCCCCTGCGAACACAGCCAGACGTTTGACGCACCGCGCTCGCACTGTAGCATATGCACCAGTCGGCTGATGCCGTTCACCAGCTCGCCCAGCTGCGCGAGTTTACTGAGCTGCAACTGACGCATCTGCTTTGCGCGCTGGAACCATTCGGTTGCGCCGGGCGAACTGCCAGCCATTAACGTCATACTTATTCTCCCGGATACGATCTATTCGCAGAAATAAGCAAAATTCGTGCCTTTTCAAAGAACAGGAGTCAACATGCAGAAGATTGTGATCGTCGCGAACGGTGCGGCATACGGAAGTGAATCTCTTTTCAACAGCCTGCGCCTGGCCATTGCCCTGCGCGATCAGGACAGCGAGCTCCAGTTACGTCTTTTTTTAATGTCAGATGCGGTGACTGCCGGGCTGAAGGGACAAAAACCTGCCGAAGGCTACAACATTCAGCAGATGCTGGAGATCCTGACGGCGCAAAACATCCCGGTGAAGCTGTGCAAAACCTGCACCGACGGGCGTGGCATTACTGCGCTGCCGCTGATTGACGGGGTTGAGATTGGCACGCTGGTTGAGCTGGCGCAGTGGACTCTGACCGCCGATAAAGTATTAACGTTTTAATAATAAACCCGTAAAAATATTATTTTCTTATGGACGCGGTTTCAGCATCAAGTTTACCTGCGAGGTTGCCGATAGGCATGGAAACAACACAGCAGGTATTTCACTTATGTTCAGGTCCATTCGTGCACGCATTATTGCCGCGACGACAGGTTGTCTGATCGTCGCCCTCATTCTTAACACCGTTATTAACTTCCAGGTTACCCGCCAGGATAACCAGCAGTCACAGCGCGATATTCTGACCAGCACCAGCGCCAGTCATAACATGGCCATTGCTGACTGGGTAAACAGCAAAATGACCGTTATCTCCTCCGCACAAACCGTTGCCCTGAGCGATGATCCGGTGCCAGTCTTCAAACAGCTGGCGCAGGCGGGCGGGTTCACCAACGTCTATGTGGGTTATGCCAGCAAGACGGCGAAATTCTCTGATCCTGCGGGTGTGCCTGCGGATTACGATCCTACCGTGCGTCCGTGGTATCAGCAGGTGGTTAGCACCGATGCGCCGGTGGTGACCGCGCCTTACGTTGACGCAGGCACCGGGAAGCTGGTGGTGACTTTTGCCGTGCCGGTGAAAGACAACGGGACGCTGAAGGCCGTTGTTGCGGGTGATGTGGCGATGGATAGCGTGGTGTCTAACGTGCGCGGTATTCACCCTACACCATCAAGCAGCGGGCTGCTGGTGGACAGCGATGGCACGGTTATCGCCGCCAACGATCCGGCCCTGACCCTGAAGCCCTTCGCTGAAACCATTAAAGGCGTGGATTTTGCGGCGCTGAAAAACGGCAACCCGCTTGACGGCACCTTTAATGGCACAGAAAAGACCTTCGTGGCGACCCCGGTTACCGGGACGCACTGGATGCTCATTGTCGCGCTCGACAACAACGACGCAACCTCCGGGATGCGCGCCCTACTGAAGGCTTCTGCGCTGTCGCTGGTGATCCTTGCCCTGCTGAGTGGCGCCATTGTCCACTTCCTGATTGCCCGTCTGCTGAAGCGCCTGTCTGATATTCGCGATGCCATGCACAACATTGCTAACGGCACCAACGACCTGTCACAGCGTCTGCCAGATAGTGGCGACGATGAAGTGGCGCAAATTGCGCAGGCATTTAACGCCTTCAGCGATAAGTTGTCGGTGGTGATGGCGCAGCTGCGTGATGCCAGCGCCTCGGTGAAAAATGCGGCCCAGGAGATCGCCGCAGGCAACCACGACCTTTCCAGGCGTACCGAACAGGCGGCATCCAGCCTGCGCGAAACCGCCAGCGCCGTCGAGGAGATCACCGCATCCGTTACTCAATCGAACGAATCGGCGGCGGTTGCCAACGACCAGGCCAGCAAAGCCTCTGCTGCCGCCTCGCGCGGTGGTGACGTGGTGTCTCAGGCCATCAGCACCATGCAGTCAATTGAAGTGGCATCAGCAAAAATTGGTGATATCACCAGCGTGATTGACGGCATTGCCTTCCAGACGAATATTCTGGCGCTGAACGCCTCGGTAGAAGCCGCCCGTGCAGGGGAACAGGGACGCGGGTTCGCGGTGGTAGCCGGTGAGGTGCGTAACCTTGCCAGCCGCAGCGCTCAGGCCGCGAAAGAGATCAAATCCCTGATTGATTCCACCACCGACAGCGTGGCAACCGGCTCACGCTATGTGCATCTGGCGGGTGAAAGCATGAATGAGATCCGCTCCAGCATCGGCAACGTGTCGGGGATTATGCGTGAAATCTCTATTGCGACCAGCGAGCAGATGAAAGGGATTCATGAGATTAACCATGCGGTAACACATCTTGATCGTATGGTGCAACAAAACGCCGAACTGGTTGTGCAATCGGCCGCAGCGGCCAGCGCATTGCAGAGCCAGGCGGGCGACCTTGCTGAAACAGCCGGTCATTTCCGCATTTAATGTTCCTCCCGCGCGCATTTACCTGGCTAAATGCGCGCGGGCCAAAAGTTTTCAGGTGTTTTGTCATTTTTGTTTAAACGTTATGCCATTTTTTGATCAAAATCAGCATCCCATGCCCTCCCCTTTGGTGTTATGCAATGAGTGAATTGTGAACAACATCACGCTCAGGATTGGCTGCAAGGAGAGCGTTGTTTAAGACTACGGGGTTTAAAAATGGCACTGGTAAAAACAAGTTTGAAACTGTTTGGCGGGGATACTGTTGTGGTGCGTTGCTCTGAGCGCTGCCGCATTCATTTGATGAGTTCTAAAGCGCAAAAACAATCGCAGGCCGATATTCTGACCGTGCAGGATGATAAAGCGTGGCTGACCGTGCCTTACACCGGCACCTGGGATGTGCTGATTGACAGCCACAGTCAGTCTCTTGAGCATTCCGTAAGCTACGTTGCCGCGTAATAAATGAACGCCCGGTTCGCCATCTGGCAACCGGGCGTTTTATCAGGCAAAACCCGGGCGCAACGGATTATTTAGCAGATTCCCTTCCAGCAACGCTTTCACCTTCATCACCAGCTCATTCAGGCAATCGTCTTTCATACCGAGGCGAGTCAGTTCTTGATCCAGTGAAAAGAGATACTGGGCGTTGGTGCCAAGCGGCCCACTGGCGGCGGCAATCAACGGGGCAATAACCTGTGTACGGGTATCGGCTTCGTACAGAGGATGGCGCGGGTCCATAATAAACACCAGCGCATTGACGGTACGACCGTCGTCGAGTTCAAGCTTGCACCAGCTCGGCATATAGCAGCCGGTGATCATTTCGCGCTTCCAGAGCAGCGTCAGCTCATCTTCCAGGGTCGCATCCGGCAACCGGTATGCCACGCCCGTGGTGCGTCCGCCCTCTTTCAGTGCAAGCATTCGTCCAGGCTGACATGCGCTGCCTCGCCCGGCGGTCAAACGCAAACAAAATGCGCGATGCCAGCCAGAGAGCGTCCCTGTTGCTGATTCTACAAATTCAAGCGCCGGGTTCCACATCAGGGAGCCGTAGCCAAAAATCCATACCGGGCCATCATCCGGGCGGCAGGCAAGCGTGGCAGCAAGCGATGCCGCACGTTGTTCAGCCGACCAGAGAAGCGATTCCTCAATAGCACCAAATGCCGTCTTACAATCTGCCTTCATTAAGAAATCACGCGTTAACACTTTACACCTCCGCCACTGCATGCTTCCTTGCGACATCTGTAATTCGCCTTCCCGGCTATTTTTACTGGTCATTTTGCCAGCAGTTAATTAACGATAAGCAATTCATGGGCCAGTTGCAATACAACGAAAGTTCAACCGCCTGAAAAGTCAAAATGAAGGCAGCATATTATTTGGTCGCTATTTCTTTTTGTGCCATTTATCATCGTCTCCTTTCTCATAGTCATGTTTTACTGCGGCCCAGGCGACTTTGTGCGCCGTCTCTTCGCGGCTGGCATCATCCCGGCGATCCTCTTTATCTTTGTACTGTTCCCAGGCGCTGTTAAAGGCCTCTTTGTAGATATCTTGCGCATGGGCGGGGAGTACGTGTTGTACACTATCGGGTAATTCGCGTTTCGCTTTATATGGCATCACTAACCTCTTTTTTGTTAAAGAGTTAAGTGTGGTCGATGCATTACAATCGCGCCACTGCGATAGTTATATTGCGATTATGCTTTAATTAATTATTTGTTATTTAATGAATATTTATAAAAGATACAAGTTTTCAATCAACACAATCCAAAGTAATTGCAAACGGTAAAATTAAGTAAAAAATAAAGGGTATTTAACAGAGATCTGTTAGTTTAATGACCTCAAAATTCTATCTATAATTACAAGCACCTGCATTGATGGAGAAGCACATGACAGCAGCACACGAGGCGGTAAAAACCCGCCACAAGGAGACGTCGCTCATTTTCCCGGTTCTGGCACTGGCTGTGCTGCTCTTCTGGGGAAGCAGTCAGTCACTGCCAGTGGTCGTTGGTATCAATATTCTTGCACTTATTGGTATTTTAACCAGCGCATTCAGCGTTGTTCGCCACGCTGATGTTTTAGCTCACCGTCTGGGCGAGCCGTACGGTTCCTTAATATTAAGCCTTTCCGTCGTCATTCTTGAGGTCAGCCTGATTTCTGCCCTGATGGCAACCGGTGACGCCGCGCCTACGCTGATGCGCGACACGCTCTATTCCATCATTATGATTGTAACGGGTGGTCTGGTCGGTTTTTCTCTGCTACTGGGCGGGCGTAAATTCGCTACCCAATATATGAATCTGTTCGGGATTAAACAGTACCTGATTGCCCTCTTCCCGCTGGCGATTATCGTGCTGGTGTTCCCGATGGCGCTGCCGGGTGCGAACTTCACCACCGGCCAGGCATTGCTGGTTGCGCTGATTTCCGCAGCCATGTACGGCGTATTCCTGCTGATTCAGACTAAAACGCACCAGAGCCTGTTTGTCTATGAGCACGAAGACGACAGCGACGACGACGACCCGCATCACGGTAAACCGTCTGCACACAGCAGCGCGTGGCATACCGTATGGCTGATCGTACATCTGATTGCGGTTATTGCGGTGACCAAGATGAACGCTAACCCGCTGGAGACGCTGCTGACCGAACTGAACGCGCCGGTGGCGTTTACCGGTTTCCTGGTTGCACTGCTGATCCTTTCGCCGGAAGGCCTTGGGGCGTTGAAAGCGGTGCTGAACAATCAGGTACAGCGCGCGATGAACCTGTTCTTTGGTTCCGTGCTGGCGACGATTTCACTTACCGTACCGGTGGTGACGCTGATTGCCTTTATGACAGGTAACGAGTTGAACTTTGCGCTGGGCGCGCCAGAGATGATTGTGATGGTGGCGTCGCTGGTGTTGTGCCATATCTCGTTCTCAACCGGGCGCACTAACGTGCTTAACGGTGCAGCGCATATGGCGTTGTTTATTGCGTATCTGATGACGATATTTGCGTAGCTTTCATCCTCTGCGGTCTGATGCCCTCACCCCAACCCTCTCCCACAGGGAGAGGGAGAAAACATAAAAAAACCCGCCGAAGCGGGTTTTTTTATTAGTTGCTGGTATCCAGCTCGTCGAAGCTTTTCACCAGATCGTCAATCGCTTTGATCTGTTTCAGGAACGGCTCCAGCTTATCCAGCGGCAGTGCGGATGGGCCGTCGCATTTCGCGTTAGCCGGATCCGGGTGCGCTTCAATGAACAGGCCAGCAAGGCCAGTTGCCATACCGGCACGCGCCAGCTCGGTAACCTGCGCACGACGACCGCCAGACGCAGCGCCAAACGGGTCACGGCATTGCAGGGCGTGGGTCACGTCAAAGATAACCGGAGACTGGTTAGACACGTTCTTCATTACGCTGAAGCCCAGCATGTCCACAACCAGGTTGTCGTAACCGAAGTTTGCGCCACGGTCACACAGGATAATTTGGTCGTTACCGCCTTCGATAAACTTGTCGACGATGTTACCCATCTGGCCCGGGCTGACGAACTGTGGTTTCTTCACGTTGATCACGGCACCCGTTTTCGCCATCGCGGCAACCAGGTCGGTCTGGCGCGCCAGGAAGGCCGGAAGCTGGATAACGTCAACCACGTCAGCCACTGGCTGCGCCTGAGCGGCTTCATGCACGTCGGTGATCACTTTCACGCCAAAGGTCTGTTTCAGTTCCTGGAAAATCTTCATCCCCTCTTCCAGACCTGGGCCACGGTAAGAGTTGATAGAGGAGCGGTTGGCTTTGTCAAAAGAGGCTTTAAACACATACGGGATGCCCAGCTTCTGGGTCACGGTCACGTAGTGCTCGCAGATGCGCATTGCGAGATCACGGGATTCCAGCACGTTCATACCGCCAAACAGCACGAACGGCAGGTCGTTTGCTACCTTGATATCACCAATGCTAACCACTTTTTGTTTCATAGGATCGCCTTATTCAGGTGTGAATCGGAATTAAATTTAATGCAGTGTAATTTGTTTATGCGAGATCGAATTGATCTGCGCACGAATCATTTCGCTAATCGGATCTTCCGGGCATTGCTCGACGAAATAACTCAAATCATTCAGCGCCACATGCTCGCAGTCGAGCTGGGCATAAATAAGACCACGATCGCGAATTTCGTATGGATCTTCCGGGTTAAATTGCAGCAACACTTCACTGGCACGCAGCGCCAGCTCCATCTGCCGCTCTTCCATCAGCGCGGCTTTCAGCGTATCCAGCAGTTTGCGGATAACTTCTGAGTTATCGGCTTCGTCGAGATCTTCGTTAAAGAGCTCAGCCACCGGGCTAATGTTGCCTTTCAGCCAGACATCCAGCGTGTGTTCATCCAGCGTGTCACCGTTGAAGGGGTTAATTAACCACATCTCACCGTCCAGCCACTCCGCACGCAGGATCATCTGCGTCGGGAAAATGACCGGCACCAGCGGAATATCCAGACGGTGGGCAACCCACAGTAAAATAGCCCCCAGCGCAACGGCGCTGCCCTGGCGATTTTTTAAAACCTGATCCAGCCATAACGCATCAGAAAGGCGGTACACGCCGCGCGTGTCGCAAAAGCCCCATTCGCCATAGAAAAGCTCAACCAGCTTCTCTAACTGCCAGTCCTGAGGACGCGCCTGATTAATCTCTTCTCGCGCCAGGCTGACCAGGCTTTCCAGCTCATCGTAGACAAAGCGTGACGAAAAATCGTCGCGGATCATCTCAGAAATCTGGACCATCCCATCGCAAAGCGGCACTTTGTTAAATTCGAAATCGGCTAAGGACCTCATGACTTACCCCAGTAACGGTATTCTTGTGGTGGCGAGTTTAATGATGATGTACAGCACCACCAGACCCAGCAGAAAGGCAATAAACCCCACCTGCTGGCTGCGCGGACGACGACGCCCAAGCGCGATAAAACCCAAAACGATGTAGATGATAACGCCAAACAGCTTCTCAGTCAGCCATGTGCCTTTATCAGTAAATGGCAGATAGCCGGTCTTCCACATTAATCCGGCGCCAGACAGGAACAGCACAGTGTCGATACAGTGCGGCGCAATGCGCACCCAGCGCGCGTCAATCAGCGGATTATTGCTGTAACGCCACCAGTAACGGACGATGAAAAACCCGATGGTCAGCGCAACCGACGCCAGGTGGGCGGTAATAAGAACGGAAAACAGGCTCATAACCACTGTCCCAGCGTCAGGCGGTCATTGCCGCCATAGTCGCGACAGGTTTCTACCGCGGTGTACCCTGCCGCAGTAAAGAGCGCGCGAACGGCTTCGCCCTGTGTCCAGCCGTGTTCGACCAGCAGCCATCCACCCGGTAACAAATGCTGGCGCGATGTCGACACAATATGAACGAGGTCGGCCAGCCCTTCATTGGCGGCGACCAGCGCCGTCAGCGGTTCAAAGCGCACGTCACCCTGAGCCAGATGCGGATCGTGTTCGTCGATATAGGGCGGATTACTGACAATCATGGCAAACGTGCGGTTCGCCAGCGCGCTAAACCAGCTGCTTTGCAATACCGTTACGTTGCTGAGCCCGAGGCGTTGCTGGTTACGCTGCGCCAGCGCAACGGCATCAGGCATCACATCCACCGCCGTTACGTCGCAGTCCGGGCGCTCGCTGGCAAGCGCCAGCGCAATCGCGCCGGTGCCGGTCCCAAGATCGAGAATGCTACAGCGAGTGGCCGGTAAACGCGCCAGCGCCTGCTCCACCAGGCATTCGGTGTCGGGGCGCGGGATAAGCGTGGCCGCTGAGACGTACAGCGGTAATGACCAGAACTCGCGTTCCCCCACCAGATGCGCTACTGGCTCGCCGGTTTTACGGCGGGCAAGCAGCGCTGCGAGCTGTGTTTCCTGTTCAGCAGTGAGCATCGTCTCGCCGAAAGCCAGCAGGTAAGTGCGGGGTTTTCCCGTCACAAACTCAAGCAATATTTCGGCATCACGCTTCGGGCTTTCACTTTCTGAAAGCGCGCTGACGGCATGACGTAACCAGTGCTGAAAATCCATTATTCCTGCTCGGACAATGCCGCCAACTGGTCGGCCTGGTATTCCTGCACGATAGGCTCAATCAGCATATCGAGTTTCCCTTCCATCGCTTCGTCCAGACGGTACAGCGTCAGGTTGATACGGTGGTCGGTGACGCGGCCCTGCGGGAAGTTATAGGTACGGTTACGATCGCTGCGATCGCCGCTACCCAGCAGGTTACGACGGGTCGAGGCTTCTGCCTGCTGGCGTTTGGCCACTTCCGCGGCACGAATACGCGCGCCCAGCACAGACAGCGCTTTGGCTTTGTTTTTGTGCTGGGAACGTTCGTCCTGGCACTCCACCACAATGCCGGTTGGCAAGTGAGTGATACGAATAGCAGAGTCGGTGGTGTTAACGTGCTGACCACCCGCACCGGATGAACGGAAGGTGTCGATACGCAGGTCGGCCGGGTTGATGTCCGGCAGTTCTGCTTCCGGCAGCTCTGGCATCACCGCAACCGTACAGGCGGAGGTGTGGATACGCCCCTGCGATTCGGTAGCCGGTACGCGCTGCACGCGGTGGCCGCCGGATTCAAATTTGAGACGCCCGTATACACCGTCACCGCTGATTTTAGCGATCACTTCTTTAAAACCACCATGCTCGCCTTCGTTAGCGCTCATGATTTCGACACGCCAGCGGCGCGTTTCCGCGTAGCGGCTGTACATGCGGAACAGATCGCCTGCAAACAGCGCGGCTTCATCGCCGCCGGTCCCGGCGCGCACTTCCACGAAGGCATTGCGTTCATCATCCGGATCTTTTGGCAGCAGCAGAACCTGGAGCTGTTGCTCCATTTCTTCTGAACGCGCTTTTGCTTCCTGTAACTCTTCCTGCGCCATTTCGCGCATTTCAGGATCGTCGAGCATCATCTGCGCGGTTTCGATATCTTCCTGGACCTGTCGCCAGTCGGTAAAGCATTTAGAAACATCACTTAACTGCGCGTACTCACGCGACAGCGCGCGAAAACGGTCCTGGTCTGCAATGGTCCCGGCATCGCCGAGCAGCGCCTGGACTTCTTCATGGCGCTCGTGCAGAGCTTCCAGTTTGGCGACGATAGAAGGCTTCATAGGCGTAAGTGCACCTTGTAATAGAAAATGGGTATAGGGCGCTATTCCAGCCCGAGGCTGTTGCGCAGAATAGTCAGGCGTTCGTCATCCCCGTCTCGGGCTGCCTGCTGAAGAGATTTGGTTGGTGCATGGATCAGGCGATTGGTCAGTTTCCAGGCCAGATCCTGCATAATTGCTTGCGCGTCGCCACCTTGTTCAAGGGCAGCCAGCGCTTTGGCAGTCAGATCGTCACGCACCTGTTCTGCCTGCCCGCGATACTCGCGGATAGTCTCGCTGACGCTTTGCGCGCGCAGCCAGGCCATAAACTCACTGGTTTCCTGCTCGACTATCGTTTCTGCCTGAACTGCCGCGGCTTTACGCTGCGCCAGGTTGTGCGAAATGATGCTTTGCAGGTCATCCACGCTGTAAAGATAGGCGTTAGCCAGTTTGCTGACTTCTGGCTCAACATCGCGCGGAACGGCGATATCCACCAGCAGCATTGGCTGATTACGGCGGGATTTTAAGGCACGTTCAACCATCCCTTTACCGATAATCGGCAGCGGGCTGGCGGTGGAGCTGATAATGATATCCGCCTCTTTCAGGCGTTCATCGATGTCGCTAAGCGCAATCACTTCTGCGCCCACTTCGTCTGCCAGCACCTGCGCACGCTCACGGGTACGGTTGGCGATAATCATCTTTTTCACTTTATGTTCGCGTAAATGACGCGCCACAAGTTCGATGGTTTCACCCGCACCGACCAGCAGCACCGTAACGGTGGAGAGCGATTCAAAGATTTGACGCGCAAGCGTACAGGCTGCGAAAGCAACAGAAACCGCACTGGCACCAATGTCGGTTTCGGTTCGCACTCGCTTCGCCACAGAGAAGGATTTCTGGAACATACGTTCCAGTTCACTGGCCTTAAGATGCCCTTTTTGTGAATCAGCAAAGGCCTTTTTTACCTGCCCCAGGATCTGCGGTTCGCCCAGAACAAGTGAATCAAGACCACTGGCCACGCGCATAAGATGGCTGACGGCATCGTTGTCCTGATGCCAGTAGAGGCTTTTACGCAGCTCTTCTTCGTTCAGATTGTGGTAGTCGCATAACCAGCGGATAAGCGCTTCGTGCAGGTTGTCCTGCTCTTCCACGCTTAAGTACAGCTCGGTACGGTTGCACGTCGACAACACCACACCGCCCTGCACCATTGGCTGTGCAAGCAGGCTGTCCAGCGCCAGGTCGAGCGTATCCGGCGAAAACGTTACGCGTTCTCGCAGAGAAACCGGGGCTGTTTTGTGGTTAATACCGAGTGCTAAAAGGGTCATATGAGCGGGAGTAGTACCAGCGTTAATAAGGTTAGCAGGTCGCATCATACAGGATGCGCGAGATCAATAAAAGGGACTGCACCCTTTCGGAGTAATAGCTTATCCCGGTCAAGCAACTCACATTATTTAGGGTAGATACAACTCTTTGAGATAATTTGAACGTAGACGGTGGCACCCTGTGACGCTAGCATTAACAGTTATAACTGCAATGTATCTCAAGGATTTGTCATTATCATGACCCGACTGATTCGCCTTCTGCCGCTGGCGGCGCTGGTTCTGACCGCGTGTTCGATTACTCCACCGAAAGGGCCAGGCAAAAGCCCGGACTCCCCGCAATGGCGTCAGCACCAGCAGGACGTACGTAATTTGAGCCAGTACCAGACGCGTGGCGCGTTTGCTTATCTGTCTGACGAACAAAAGGTTTATGCGCGATTCTTCTGGCAGCAGACGGGTCAGGATCGCTACCGCCTGTTGTTGCTGAACCCGCTGGGCAGCACTGAGCTGGAGCTTATCGCCAAACCGGGTGAAGCACAGATAACCGACAACAAAGGCCAGCACTACACCGCGACCGATGCCGAAGAGATGATCGGCAAACTGACCGGGATGCCGATCCCGCTGAACAGCCTGCGTCAGTGGATCCTTGGCCTGCCGGGTGATGCGACCGACTACACGCTCGACGACCAGTATCGTCTGAGCCAGGTCAACTACACGCAGCACGGTAAAACCTGGAAAGTGGTTTACAGCGCCTACGACAGCAACACCAAACCGTCGCTGCCGTCCAACATGGAGCTGACCCAGGGTAGCCAGCGTATCAAGCTGAAAATGGACAACTGGATCGTTAAATGATGACCCAATGGCCCTCACCCGCGAAGCTGAATCTGTTTTTATACATTACCGGGCAACGTGCTGACGGGTATCACACGTTGCAGACGTTGTTTCAGTTTATCGATTATGGCGACACGATCTCGATTGAACTGCGCAGCGATGGACAGATTAACCTGCTCACCGCAGTAGAGGGTGTGGCGCACGAAGACAACCTGATTGTGCGCGCCGCGCGTCTGCTGATGAAGGCAGCCGCCGACTCTGGTCGTTTGCCTGCTGGAAGCGGTGCGGATATCAGCATTGAGAAACGTCTGCCGATGGGCGGCGGTTTAGGTGGTGGTTCATCCAATGCCGCTACCGTGCTGGTCGCGCTCAATCATCTTTGGGGATGCGGGCTGTCGCAAGACGAACTGGCCGCTTTAGGGTTAACGCTAGGCGCGGATGTTCCTGTGTTTGTGCGGGGCCATGCGGCGTTTGCCGAAGGCGTAGGTGAAATCCTCTCGCCCGCAGAACCAGCGGAAAAATGGTACCTGGTTGCCCACCCGGGAGTCAGCATTCCGACACCGGTCATCTTTAAAGATCCTGACCTGAAAAGAAATACCCCGGTGCGGTCAATAGAAACGTTATTAAATTGTGAATTCAGCAACGATTGCGAGGATATCGCAAGAAAACGTTTTCGCGAGGTTGATGCGGTGCTTTCCTGGCTGTTAGAATACGCGCCGTCGCGCCTGACTGGTACAGGGGCTTGTGTCTTTGCTGAATTTGACACCGAGTCCGCTGCTCGTCAGGTGCTTGAGCAAGCGCCGGTTTGGCTGCATGGTTTTGTAGCACGCGGGATGAACATCTCCCCCCTACAGCAGACCATTCTGGCGCAGACTGAGTTTCGGTGACAACGTCACCCTGTTCCAGACGTTGCATCGCGCTCTTTAATACACGCCTGGATAGCGTTCGCCTGGCCCGCACAGTTTTTGGCGAAGGTTATCCACCACTGGACGCATGCCTGAGGTTCTTCTCGTGCCTGATATGAAGCTTTTTGCTGGTAACGCCACCCCGGAACTAGCACAACGTATTGCCAACCGCCTGTACACTTCCCTCGGCGACGCCGCTGTAGGTCGCTTTAGCGACGGCGAAGTCAGCGTACAAATTAACGAAAATGTACGCGGTGGTGATATTTTCATCATCCAGTCCACCTGTGCTCCAACGAACGACAACCTGATGGAATTGGTTGTTATGGTCGATGCCCTGCGCCGTGCTTCCGCAGGCCGTATCACTGCTGTAATCCCTTACTTTGGTTATGCCCGCCAGGACCGTCGCGTCCGTTCCGCGCGTGTGCCAATCACTGCCAAAGTTGTCGCTGACTTCCTGTCAAGCGTAGGCGTTGACCGCGTACTCACCGTTGACCTGCACGCAGAGCAGATCCAGGGCTTCTTCGATGTTCCGGTTGATAACGTATTCGGCAGCCCAATCCTGCTGGAAGACATGCTGCAACTGAACCTGGATAACCCGATTGTGGTTTCTCCGGACATCGGCGGTGTGGTACGTGCTCGCGCTATCGCGAAACTGCTGAACGACACCGACATGGCGATCATCGACAAACGTCGTCCACGCGCTAACGTTTCTCAGGTGATGCACATCATCGGTGACGTTGCTGGCCGTGACTGCGTGCTGGTTGACGACATGATCGATACCGGCGGCACGCTGTGTAAAGCAGCTGAAGCGCTTAAAGAGCGTGGTGCTAAGCGCGTATTCGCATACGCAACTCACCCGATCTTCTCCGGTAATGCGGTTAATAATCTCCGCAACTCCGTTATCGACGAAGTTGTGGTATGCGATACCATCCCACTGAGTGACGAAATCAAAGCACTGCCAAACGTGCGTACTTTGACCCTGTCCGGGATGCTGGCCGAAGCGATTCGTCGTATCAGCAACGAAGAATCCATCTCTGCAATGTTCGAACACTAATCGAACACGGCCAAAAAACCCGCTGCGGCGGGTTTTTTTGTCTCTGATATTTATTGATGCTCTAAATAATTCGAGTTTCAGGAAGGCGGCAAGGGAATGAATCCCCAGGAGCTTACTCAAGTAAGTGACTGGGGTGAATGAGTGCAGCCAACGCATCTGCAACTCGAAGTATGACGAGCAATGACTAATGCCTCCTTCACCTGCCATTCACATGACAGATGATGCGCACACGGATGATAGATAATTGTGAAAAATGTAGCCTCCTCACATGTTCTGCCTTTTCGCGCCCTCATCGACGCTTGCTGGAAAGAGAAATACACCTCGTCACGCTTTTTGCGCGACGTTATTGCCGGGATAACCGTTGGCATTATCGCCATTCCTCTGGCAATGGCACTGGCTATTGGCAGTGGCGTGGCACCACAATACGGTCTGTACACCTCGGCCGTTGCCGGGATTGTCATCGCGCTGACCGGCGGTTCGCGCTTTAGCGTATCGGGCCCTACGGCTGCGTTTGTGGTCATTCTCTATCCGGTATCTCAACAGTTTGGGCTGGCAGGCCTGTTGGTTGCGACTCTAATGTCCGGCGTCTTTTTGATTTTGTTCGGGCTGGCCCGTTTTGGCCGGTTAATCGAATATATCCCCCTTTCCGTGACGCTGGGGTTCACTTCCGGGATCGGTATTACCATCGGGACAATGCAGATCAAGGATTTCCTCGGTCTGCAAATGGCCCACGTTCCTGAACACTACCTGCAAAAATTGGGCGCGTTGATTATGGCGCTGCCGACGGCGAACCTGGGCGATGCCGCCATTGGGATTGTCACGCTAGGTACGCTGATTGTCTGGCCGCGCTTAGGTATTCGTCTGCCAGGCCATTTACCAGCACTGCTGTTGGGTTGCGCGGTGATGGCTATCGTCAATATGCTTGGCGGCCATGTGGCAACGATTGGCTCTCAGTTCCATTACACGCTGGCTGACGGCTCTCAGGGAAACGGGATCCCGCAGCTGTTGCCGCAGCTGGTGCTGCCGTGGGATATGCCCGGCTCCAGCTTCACCCTAAGTTGGGATTCACTGCGCGCCCTGCTTCCTGCCGCCTTTTCTATGGCGATGCTGGGGGCGATTGAGTCTCTGCTGTGCGCCGTGGTGCTGGACGGCATGACGGGCACCAAACACAAAGCGAACAGCGAACTGGTGGGCCAGGGACTGGGGAATATCATCGCCCCGTTCTTCGGCGGTATTACCGCCACGGCGGCCATCGCCCGCTCTGCGGCTAACGTGCGTGCGGGGGCGACGTCTCCTGTATCGGCGGTTATCCACTCCGTGCTGGTGATCCTCGCCCTGCTGATCCTCGCCCCGCTGCTCTCCTGGCTGCCGCTCTCGGCAATGGCGGCCCTGCTGCTGATGGTGGCCTGGAATATGAGCGAGGCGCATAAAGTGGTGAACCTGCTTCGTCGCGCGCCGAAAGACGACATTATCGTGATGCTCATCTGCATGTCGCTGACCGTGCTGTTCGATATGGTTATCGCCATCAGCGTGGGTATTGTGCTGGCCTCCCTGCTGTTTATGCGCCGTATCGCGCGGATGACCCGCCTGGCCCCGGTCAACGTCGACGTCCCTGACGATGTGCTGGTGCTGCGCGTGATTGGCCCGCTTTTCTTTGCCGCCGCAGAAGGTCTGTTTAGCGATCTGGAGTCACGTATCGCAGGTAAACGGATTGTGGTGCTGAAATGGGATGCGGTGCCGGTGCTGGATGCGGGCGGTCTTGATGCCTTCCAGCGCTTTGTGAAACGACTGCCGGAAGGCTGTGAATTGCGAGTGAGTAATCTTGAGTTTCAGCCGCTGCGTACGATGGCGCGTGCTGGCGTGCAGCCAATCCCTGGCCGCCTTGCCTTCTATCCTGACCGTACCGCTGCGCTAGCTGACCTGTCACCGACCCTGCACTGACATTCGTCTTTGCATCATGATCCCTATCGCCTGCTGTAGCCATTCGAGTACGGCAGGCGTCATCCAGGTTCCTTTCATCAGATGCGGTTCTTGCTGCATCGCAACACGAAACTTCTGCTGTGTCGCCGGATCGGTTCCGGCATAAGACTGGAACAGCGCCAGCCAGTTCTCCGCCAGTTTTTGCGCCTCTTCTGATGAGGGCTCCAGGCGCTCGCGCTGTGCCTGATGCAGTTTTGCCACCAGCGGCGGCCACTCCATCATGCGGTCAAAATAGTGCGCGCGAGTGAATGCCATCTCGTCTGGGGACAGATAGTTCTGCCAGATAACAAGCTTTGTTTCCGCAAATGCCTGGGTAATGTAGTCCGTCATTTCCGCAGTGATCCCCGTTTGCTGGCGCATCTGCGGCTCAACGCTATGCATCTCGTTAAGACGGGTCAGAAACTCCGGTTTTCCCGCTGTATCCTGCTCCAGGCGCACCATCCAGCGAGTGGCCAGATCCATGGCGCGTGGGTCGGATACGTCGGCGTGTTGTTCCAGCAGCACTTTTGCCTCTGCAACCAGCCCTGCCCAGATGGCGCCCAGTTCCTCTTTCTGTACCGCGAACGGCAACTGTTGCAACTCTTCTTTGCTAAACCAGCGATCGTACATGTTCATCAACTCCAGAGTCTGTAGCCAGGACTCAAGATCGGGGTCCTCATCTGCGCTAAGCCCGGTACGCAAATCCACCAGCCTGTCACGCAGCGTCGTAATGCTGCGCGCCTGTTTTTCCAGCAACGTGATTTGTGCGTCGAGCAATTCCGCCAGTGAGAGCGACTCCTTTTCCAGAAAGTCCCTGATTTCAGCAAGTTCCAGCCCCGCTTTTGCCAGCGCCTGTATCATATGCAAACGCTGAACATCGCGCAGATTGTAAAGCCGGTAACCTGCCTCGCTTCTGGCAGAAGGCAGCAACAGCCCTGTTTGTTCGTAGTGATGTAGTGTGCGTACGGTGATCCCGGCACGCTTTGCCAGTTCCCCCACCTGAATCAACATAGCCGCTCCTTTTCTTTGCCAGTTGCCCCACTCTGGAACCTTACGTTACGTGAGGGTCAAGATAATAAGCAAAAAAAAACGGCTCCAGAAGGAACCGTTCTTATAAAACCGTTTAACCGCTAACTGTGTTTATGCTGATCGCGGCGGCAGCGTTTATCGTAGTGGCGCACCCACCAGTACCTGTCACTTACCTGTTCATGGCCGCTCACACGCGCACCTGCCAGCCACAAAACCGCACCGAGGAAGATACTCAGCACCGCACCGTGTGCGAAGTATTGTGGAAGGTCAAGCTGTGGCAACTGGTTTAAAATAGAATAACCCACACCGGCCACCATCACGAACAGCCCCAACCCCATTAGCACGTTACCGAGCATCGAAGCGTTTTTGCGTTTCATATGTCACCTCCGGAACTTTGGGTTGTAAGGGGAAAAGCCCCTAATCCTTGTGTGTAAAGTATAGACAACGCCCGTTTTGTGAGTTGCGTGAACGATCACAATAATGGTTACCATTGGTACAAAAGTTTACAAATAAGCAACTGAACAGCTTGAAATTCTAATTGTTCAAATAAGTAATTATTCGTATTCCGTTGTTGTTGTCGCAGAATTTTGTCAACCGGCTCGCCAGACAGTAAACTACGCGCCAGATCTGGAACCCTTTAGGAATTACATCGTGACGATTAAACTGATTGTCGGTCTTGCCAACCCGGGCGCAGAGTATGCAGCAACTCGCCATAATGCGGGCGCCTGGTACGTTGATTTACTGGCCGAACGGTTACGTGCCCCTCTGCGTGAGGAACCGAAGTTTTACGGGTATACCTCACGTATTAACCTTGCCGGGGCGGATGTGCGGCTGCTTGTCCCGACCACTTTTATGAACCTGAGTGGTAAAGCGGTTTCTGCAATGGCGACGTTCTATCGCATCAATCCTGACGAAATTCTCGTCGCCCACGATGAGCTTGATCTGCCGCCGGGCGTGGCAAAGTTTAAACTCGGTGGCGGTCATGGCGGCCACAACGGTCTGAAAGATATTATCAGCAAACTGGGTAATAACCCGAATTTCCACCGTTTGCGCGTCGGAATTGGCCATCCGGGCGATAAAAACAAAGTTGTCGGTTTTGTGCTGGGTAAACCTCCGGTTTCTGAGCAGAAACTGATTGACGAAGCGGTAGACGAAGCGGTGCGTTGCACCGAAATTTGGCTCAAAGACGGTTTAACCAAAGCCACAAATCGCTTGCACGCCTTCAAAGCGCAATAATCCACACATTACGGCTTTTTTGCCGCGCAGCGTGCGGGTTACGTGTATAATAGGCAGAGTTATTTACTTTTCTTCAATCGGTTAACGCTAACGGATTGATTATCAAGATATTAAGGTGATTTAGAAATGGGATTCAAATGCGGTATCGTTGGTCTGCCTAACGTTGGCAAATCCACCCTGTTTAACGCGCTCACCAAAGCGGGCATCGAAGCAGCGAACTTCCCGTTCTGTACCATCGAGCCAAACACCGGTGTTGTACCGATGCCCGATCCACGTCTGGATCAGCTCGCTGAAATCGTTAAACCGCAGCGTATTCTGCCAACGACGATGGAATTCGTGGATATCGCGGGCCTGGTAAAAGGCGCATCTAAAGGTGAAGGCCTGGGTAACCAGTTCCTGACCAACATCCGCGAAACCGAAGCCATCGGCCACGTTGTCCGTTGCTTTGAAAACGACAACATCATCCACGTAAACAATAAAGTGGATCCGGCTGACGACATCGACGTTATCAATACCGAGCTGGCGTTATCTGACCTGGACACCTGCGAACGCGCCATTCACCGCGTGCAGAAGAAAGCTAAAGGCGGCGATAAAGACGCTAAAGCCGAGCTGACCGCACTGGAAAAATGTCTGCCACAGCTGGAAAACGCGGGCATGTTGCGTGCGCTGAAAAACCTGACTGAAGAAGACAAGGCAGCGATCAAATACCTGAGCTTCCTGACGCTGAAGCCGACCATGTATATCGCTAACGTCAACGAAGACGGTTTCGAAAACAACCCATACCTGGATAAAGTGCGTGAAATCGCTGCTGGCGAAGGTTCTGTGGTTGTTGCCGTTTGCGCAGCCGTTGAGTCTGATATCGCTGAACTGGACGACGCAGACCGTGAAGAATTCATGGCTGAGCTGGGTCTGGAAGAGCCGGGTCTGAACCGCGTGATCCGCGCAGGCTACGAACTGCTGAACCTGCAAACTTACTTCACCGCTGGCGTGAAAGAAGTACGCGCATGGACCATCCCAGTGGGTGCCACTGCGCCACAGGCTGCGGGTAAAATCCACACCGACTTCGAGAAAGGCTTCATCCGTGCGCAGACTATCGCGTTTGAAGACTTCATCACCTACAAAGGTGAGCAAGGTGCAAAAGAAGCCGGCAAGATGCGTGCAGAAGGTAAAGACTACATCGTTAAAGATGGCGATGTGATGAACTTCCTGTTCAACGTCTAATCCCCTCTCTGCTTCAAAAAAAATCCACGCCAATGCGTGGATTTTTCTTTTTCTGGCCTCCCAGCGTCAGGCTTTCCTTCCCTGCAATACTTCCCCCACCACACCCACCGCTGAAAAAGCATTTGGCCAGCCGGCATAGAATGCGGCGTGCGCCACAATCTCACCCGCTTCCTGCGCGGTAAGCCCATTGTCCATCGCCCGGTTCAGGTGATAGCCGATTTGCGCACTCTGCCCGGAGGCAATCAGCGCGCTGACGGTAACCAGGCTCCGGTCGCGGGGGGCAAGCGCTGGCCGTTGCCACAGCTCAAGAAAAAGAGGATCGGCGGTGAATTTCACCAACCCCGGCGAAACGGGTTCAACGTTCTTTTTCACGGTTTCAGCTCGCAGCCGTTCAACCTCCTCATTCAGGGGCAATAGCGGCGGTTTCGCCTGCGGGAGTGCATCAGGGCTTACTCCGCGAGCGCGGAAAATATCTTTAGTCACCGCAATGGCCGCCATCGCATTCGGCCAGCCGGAATAAAACGCCAGATGAGTAATCACTTCGGATATTTCAGCCGGGGTTACGCCGCACTCGAGCGCCACTTCCACATAGTGTTTCAGTTCGGCAGGCTGATTTCTGGCGATAAGGATGGCCAGCGTGACGATACTGCGATCCCGCGCTGACAGGTCATTTCGCTGCCACAGTTCATTGGCGATAACGTCATTGCCAAACCGGACAAGTGCGGGTGATACCGACTGAATATCGGCGTCAGACAGTACGGATGCATTAACTTTCATTGTGTTTTCACCTTATTGATTCCCCGGGCCGTTAGCGAGTCCAGACCTGTTTCTGGTCTTTCGTGGCTGGGGTGTTTTGCGCCATGATCCCCGACAATGCATTAGGCTGATAACAGACCTCCAGATAACGGATATCCTCCTCGCTCAGCCGCAAATTCACGGCCTTGACCGCGTCCTCGACATGCTGCTTTTTCGTTGCGCCCACGACCGGAGCCGTCACTTTGGTTAACAGCCAGGCCAGGGAAATCTCGGTCATTGACACCTGGTACTGGCTGGCAAGCTCCGCCACGCGAGAGATTATCTCTGCGTCCTGCTCTGCCGTTTTGTCATATTTCCCTTTGGCATAAGTGTCTTCCCTTGCTCGTCGTGTCTGAGCATTATCAATGCGAGAAAGACGGCTACTGGCCAACGCGCTGTAGGGCGTCATGGCGATATTGTCCTGCGCGCAGAGCCCCGCCAGTTCGCGTTCATCCTCGCGCATAATGAGGTTGTAATGACTCTGGACAGAGACAAAAGGCGTCAGGCCATCGCGTTCCGCCAGCGCGTTGGCTTTCGCCAGCTGCCAGGCAAAGCAATTTGAGATGCCAACGGCACGCACTTTCCCGCCTGAACCGCCTGGTGCAGCGCGATCAACACGTCCAGGACTGGCGTGTTGTAGTCCCAGATGTGGTAGATATAAAGGTCAATGTACTCCATGCCGAGGTTTTGCAGGCTCTGGTCAAGCGTGTGCGTAATGGCCTGCTGGCCGCTGATCCCCGCGGCAATCTGTTGCCCAGTTCGGGGCAAAAATTTCGTTGCCAGCACCACCTCATCTCGCCTCGCCATATCACGAAGCGCTTTACCGACAAAACGTTCACTGGAACCATTCTGGTAGGCAATGGCGGTATCGAAGAAATTGATCCCTTGCTCAAGGCCGTAGCGGATGATGTCCCGGCTTTCCTGCTCGTTCAGGGTCCAGCTGTGTTGACCCAAAGAAGGATCGCCAAACCCCATGCACCCCATACAAATGCGGGAAACGCGTAAATCGCTGTTACCCAACTGACTGTATTGCATTCGTTTTCCCCACCCGAACATAGCGTGAATGTAAAAAGACACCGCCAGTATAGGCTCGCGATCGCGGGAAGATTAGGTCATCATTGATTCAAAGATAGTTAGCCAATAGCTAATAATCAGCACGCTGATTGCATCAGGATGGCCTAATGAACAATGTGATTTACAACCAGATACGGATTTTTCAGTGCATCGCGCGCGAGGGCAGCATCACGGCAGCGGCCAGAAAGCTGGAAATTACGCCCCCGTCCGTGAGCAAAGCGCTAAAACTGCTGGAACAGCACATCGGGCATCCTCTTTTTGTCCGCACCACGCGGCATATAGAGCTGACGGACGCCGGGCAACAGCTGCTACAGCAAACGCAGGCGGCGGTAACGTCACTGGAAAATGCACTGGAGGGCATCAAGGACGCACATCAGGCACCTTCCGGGCTGGTCAGGATCACCTTGTCCCGTTTCGCGTATCTGTTGATCCTGAAACCGCATATGGCCGAGTTTTGTGCTCAGTATCCGGGTATTCAGCTTGAGATATCCGTTTACGATGGAACCATCAACATTGTCGATGAGCGCTATGACCTGGGGATCAGGTTTGGCGATATCCTTGAAGGCGGCGTCGTCGCGCGTCAGCTGATGGCGCCCTTTCGTGAGGGCTTGTATGCCTCAGCCACCTATCTTGAGGCATTTGGTATTCCAGTGACCCCCGCAGATCTTTCGCGGCATCGGCTGATTGGCTATCGGTTTATCACCAACAACCGTATCCTTCCGTTAATGCTCGAGGAGAACGGTGAGCAGTTAACCCTTGATATGCAAGGCCAGCTTATCAGCAATGATATTGACGTGATGGCAGACGGGATCCGCAGCGGATTGGGCATCGGGCGTCTTTTCGAGCCGGTGTATCAGTTACAGGCCGATAAAGACCGTTTTATCCCGGTGATGGAACCTTACTGGAAAACCTATCCCCCGGTGTTTCTTTATTATCCTAAAAGCGCGGGTAAAACCAAAAGAGTCCAAAGCCTTATTGATTTTTTAATCTTAAAAAACGCCAGGTAATACGGTTTTCCAGTGCAGGATGGGAAGTGTAATTATTAATAAACACGGCCTGGTGAATTTTAAATATGTCAGAGTGTAAGATTTCAGCGCTGACATTGAAATTAATTAACAAATTCACCTGCACATAATCATTCCTGTAGAGACATCGCCATCGTTCTCTTCCCTGGCTTGCGAAACAGCGCCATTTCACCCCCTTGATTTATCGCTTAACGCTGATTTTATTAATATTTTAACCCAACTACGGCGAGAGGCCTGGCGCGCTGAATAATACCCAGACAATCCTCTGCGAAGTGCAAATAGGTTAAATTTAATAAGTGATAGATAACATTTATTATGAAGATGATAAATTCCTGTTATAATTTCTTTAAATCAAAGGCATTGATTTTGTTAACCGCTGCAAACGGTGTGTTTTAAACGAAATTCATCATCGGTTATGTAATGAGTTATACAACGATTATTCATTGCTTCTGTTTATTACCCCAACCCACTGCTTTAGTGGCCCCTTCAATTAACCATCATTTATTTATGGTTAATCTGGCCGCGCTTTGTCATGACCAGAATAGTCAGGAGTTCGCATGAATAAGAAAAGACGTTCAGTTCCCGGGATCAGACATTATGACGGGCCTGCCGGTGGCTGGGGTGCCTTAAAAGCGACAGCGATAGCCGTACGCACGCAAATGGATGCGCTGGACGCTCCCGTCACGCTGCTGCGCACCAACCAGCCCGATGGGTTTGACTGCCCGGGCTGCGCCTGGCCGGATAAAGAACACAAATCCACGTTCCAGTTCTGTGAAAATGGCGCGAAAGCCGTAACGTGGGAAGCCACCAGCAAGCGCGTCACCCCGGAATTCCTGGCGAAAAACACTGTTACTTCCCTGCTGGCAAAATCCGATTACGAACTTGAAGGCTATGGCCGTCTGACCCGCCCGCTGCGTTACGACCGGGCAAGCGACACGTTCCGCCCTGTTGAGTGGGAAGAGGCCTTTGAGCGGATCGGCGAAGTCCTGCGCGGGCTTGAACCAGACCAGGTCGAATTTTATACCTCGGGCAGAGCATCGAACGAAGCGGCTTATCTGTTCCAGCTGTTTGCCCGTGAATACGGTACGAACAACTTTCCTGATTGTTCCAACATGTGCCATGAAGCCACCAGCGTCGGCTTACCGCGCTCTATCGGGATCGGGAAAGGTACCGTTTCACTGGATGATTTCGACAAAACAGAGCTGGTTATCTCTATTGGTCACAACCCGGGCACAAACCACCCGCGCATGATGGGGACGCTTCACGAGCTGGCACGCCGCAACGTGCCGATCATCGTCTTTAACCCGCTGCGTGAAAGAGCCCTGGAACGTTTTGCCGATCCGCAAAGCGTCATTGAAATGGCCACCTACAGCTCTACCGATATCGCCTCTACTTATTTCCAGGTGAAAGCAGGTGGCGATGCCGCAGCCTTGAAAGGGATCGCTAAACACCTTCTGCAAATGGAACAGGAACGTGGAGGCGTGCTGGATAGCGAATTTATTGCCGAACACACCCAGGGGTTTTCGGCCTTTGCGGACGATATCGCGCAGACCTCGTGGGAGGCGATTGAACGCGAGTCCGGGTTAACCGCTGACGCGTTGAAAAGCGTGGCTGAAGCCTATGCAAAATCGAACGCCACCATTATCACCTACGGTATGGGGATCACCCAGCATAACAAGGGCACGGCGAACGTGCGGCTGATTGCCGATGTGTTGCTCATGCGCGGCAACATCGGCAAACCAGGTGCGGGGATTTGTCCGCTTCGTGGCCACTCGAACGTGCAGGGCAACCGTACTGTGGGGATCACCGAGAAACCGACGGCAGCGTTTATTGAGCGCCTTAAGGATGTCTTCGGCTTTGACGCACCGGCTAAACACGGCCACGATGCCGTACAGGCCACGCAGGCGATGATCGACGGCCATGCGAAAGCCCTTATCTGCCTCGGCGGTAACTTTGCGGTTGCGATGCCCGATCACGAGAATGGATTCCCGGCCATGCATACCCTGGATTTGAGTGTGCATGTGGGCACCAAACTGAACCGTACTCACCTGCTGGTGGGCAAAGAAACCTATATCCTGCCGTGTCTTGGCCGTACCGAGCTGGATATGCAGCAGACGGGGCGTCAGTCCATCACCGTGGAAGATTCCATGTCGATGGTTCATGCCTCTTCCGGCAAGCTGAAACCCGCCTCCCCGCTGATTCGCTCTGAACCGGCAATCGTTGCGGGCATGGCCCGCGCAACGCTGAAACAGACCAAAGTGGACTGGATGGAACTGGTGACAGACTACGATCTGATCCGCGAGTTGATCGAGCAAACCATCCCCGGTTTTGACAACTATAACGACCGCATTCGTGTACCGGGTGGCTTCCGAATGCCGCTGCCGCCAATCCAGCGCATCTGGCCTACCGCTACTGGTAAAGCGATGTTCTCCGTGTTCGATGGCGTGGATGAGAATGCCAAAGGCGAAGGCGACAATGTTCTGCGCCTGATTACCCTTCGCAGCCATGACCAGTACAACACCACCATCTATGCGCTGGACGATCGCTATCGCGGCGTCTTTGGCCGGCGGGACATTCTGTTTATGAATGAAGGCGATATGGAAAATCTGGGTCTGGAGCACGGCGACCGCGTGGATATCGAAACCGCGCTGGCAGGAAGTGTTCAGTGCCTCGAGGATATTACCGTGGTGGCCTACAGCATCGCGTCGGGTTCCGTTGGCGCCTACTACCCGGAAGCGAACGTGCTGGTGCCGCTTAACTACCTCGATAAAGACAGTGGTACTCCGTCCTATAAGTCCGTGCCCGTTCGCGTGACCCTGCGTTCCAAAGAAATCCGAATGCTCTGATCCCAGTCCTCCTTATTCAACGCTCTGGCAATGAATAAGGGGGATTTATCAATTCCTTCCGCATTTATGTAATACTCGTAGCACCTGCCCGATCAGAGAAAAATAATGGACATAAAACAATTAAAATATTTGATCGCCCTGGATCAAACCCGCCACTTTGGTAAGGCGGCAGCGCAATGCAATATCACTCAGCCGACGCTTTCCATGCGTATTCGCAGCCTGGAAGAGGAGCTTGGCCTGGTATTGATCGTCCGTGGGCAACGCTTTGAGGGCTTTACACCTGAGGGAGAACGGATCCTGGCCTGGGCGCGCGCGCTGCTTGCCGCACACGATGGGCTTCAGGCAGAAGCCGCCCTGTGTAAGGGGCAAGTGGTGGGTGAACTACGTCTTGGCATGGTTCCGCTGGCAAGCGTTGACCCGATGATTTTTATTCGCCAGCTGACGCAAAAATACCCTGAACTGAAATTTAGTCTGTATTCCATGTCATCAGAACAAATTGCCGAAGGGGTAAACAGTAATCAGCTGGAATTGGGAATTTGCTATCTGAATAATATTAACACCAGCGTTTTTGATGTTATTCAGCTGCCGAAAACCAAAATGGGCTTACTGCACGACACCCGCCGTTTCCAGCTGGATAAGACAACGCTCACCTGGCAGGACCTGGTGAATTTCCCTCTGGGGTTCCTGAGCAAAGGGATGCACTATCGCGATCATATGGACGTCAGTTTTAAATCCGCCGGGATCACCCCGGACTATGTATTTGAGAGCGACTCAACCTTTCAGATAATCCAGGCGGTAGAAAGCGGCATCTGCTGTGCCGTTATGCCGCTGAATAATGGGCTTGAGAATTTAAACAGCCATTTTTTGATAACTCCGATAACCGACTCAAACATCGACGCCCCTATTGGCCTGATTATGCGCAAACAGGAACCCGTGTCATCCCTGGCACTGCGCTGCTTTACCGACGCTCAGGAGATTTATACGGTGGAAAATGAGAGTTATGAATAACGGGACGCGAGTGGGCATTACGCCGTTGGCGCGTTAATATCCACCAGCAACAGCGTTCCGACACTCCCCGGAGGGACATGGTGCGTTTTGCCACGTGGCACAACGACATACTCTCCGGCAGACAGGGTGAACAATTGATTGTCCACCACCAGCGGCAGTTCACCATCCAGCACCAGTAACCATTCATCGAAAGCGTCATGCACTTCGGGGGGAATGCCCTCTCCCCCCATCCTGATAACTTTAATACTGGCATCTCCAACCTGCCCCAGAATGCGCGACTGCCACAATTGTGGCAGCCCTGCTGCCACACTAAAAATTGAACTCTTTTTCATCGAAACACTTCGGCCAGGACGTGATAAGTTAGTTGTACCTCACTGTTTCATGTTCACAAATATCAATAGATCAAATGATTATCTCAATTCCGGCTTAATGCTCTGGTACAGGAAATACTGATGTTGATGAAAACAAAGGCCTCACACAAAGATGAGGCAGGCGCGGAGTTTCGGGCAGGGATCACCGCCTGTTTGCCCACTATCCCCGGTTACTGGAGTATTGGTTTTGCCGCTGGCGCTATCGGCACCCTTTCAGGGTTTACCACCCTGCAAACCGCGCTGCTGGCAAGCGTGTTATATACCGGCTCGGCGCAATTTCTGTTCTATTCACTGTGGGCGGCCGGGGCAGAAGTGGCCTCGGTGGTGTTCAGCGTCTTCCTGGTGAATTTACGCTACCTGCTGATGAGCTCTGCCATGAGCGTATTCTTCCGCGAACACAGTACCCTGCAAAAACTGGTAAGCGGCCTGTTACTGACCGATGAAACCTTCGGCGTTGCCGTGCAGCGCGGTAGCCAGCACAGTGCCGTTCCGTTTGCCTGGATGCTTGGGCTTAACGTCGCCGCCTGGCTTAACTGGATCCTCGCCTGCGTGGTCGGCGCGTGGCTGGCCTCGGCCCTTCCGTCATCGCTGATGGAAGGCCTGAGCTTTAGCCTGGTATCGATGTTTATTGGTCTGGTGCTGATGCTGTGGTTTGCCAGCCACCGAAAAGCGCTGGAAACATTCAGTATCGCTGCCGCTGTGGTGATTACGCTGCTGACCGCCCGCCAGATGGACATCAGCCTGGTGGTGATTATCGCGGCATCGGTATCGGCCACGCTTGCTACCCTGGGATTGCGATTCTTCAGTAAAGGAGGGAAATAAGATGGAACGCAATATCTTGCTGGCGATTTTCATCTCTGCGCTGGTTACCGCACTGATGCGCACCGTGCCGATTCTGCTGCTTTCCCGTTTTCGTCTTGCACCGGCGTTGCAGCAGTGGCTGAGCTTTATTCCTGCCGCCATTATGGCCGCCATTATCACCGCCGAGCTGCTGGGTAAACCGGCGCTGACGCCGTCCGGGGTCAGCATTTCGCTGCTGGCGGCGGCGGTTGCTGCATTAGCCGGGATAGTGACGCGCAGCCTCTTCGCGACGGTGCTTGCGGGGATGGTGGCGTTTTCAGGTCTGAGCTATTTTTTGATGTGATGTTTCCCCCTCTCCGAGAGGGTTCCCCAGTAATTGTTGTCTTTATTCAGCGATGATATTACGCCTTTGAAATAAAAGACTTACCGCAGCTCCACGGTCCGGCTGAAAATCGCCGAAGCGTTTACGGAAGGCCGGGGCGACGCGCATGGATGCGCGGCGAGGGCGGCTTTACAGGGACGTTTCATCCGCCCGTCCCCGATTAGCCTGGAGCAAACGCTGAGGGTCACCGCGAAGCGGCGATTTTCTTGCCGGGAGCCCGGGTCGCCAGGGTGGTGGCGGTGAGCCACCCTGGCACGTTCACGGGTAATGTGGTGACTGAGTAGCAAGGAACATAAAGTGAACGGAATGACCACCTCGGCCGTATGTTCCCCCTCACCCCAATCCTCTCCCCTAAATGGAGAGGGCGTTATTACTGCCCGCTATCCTCCTTTATCAAAATCCAAATACCTGCAATACAAATGCAAATATCATATTTGCGCCCTTTTGATCGCCTCTGTAATTTGTGTTTGATATAAACGCAATAATTTCAGGGCGCTATTGTTTCATATGATCAGACTCGAAAACATAAACAAAACGTACCCTGGTAGTACGCACGCCGCGATCGGTAAATTAAATATCACTATCAATGAAGGTGAATTTTGCACATTCGTTGGCCCCAGCGGCTGCGGGAAAACCACCCTGTTACGTATGATTAATCAACTGGATATCCCGGATACCGGTTCGGTTTATGTTCAGGGTATTAAAATAGCCGATGCCGATATTATTCAGGTGCGGCGAAAAATCGGTTTTGTGATGCAAAGTGCTGCGTTATTCCCGCACCGGACCGTTGCCCAGAATATCGCAACCGTTCCGCGTCTGCTTGGCTGGAATAAAAAGCACATTCAGGCGCGTATTGATGAACTGGTGGAGGTCATGTCCCTCGACCCGAGCCTGCTTGCGCGCTACCCCCACCAGCTTTCGGGCGGGCAGCAAGGACGGGTGGCGATTGCCCGTGCGCTGGCGGCCGATCCTCCTATTCTGTTAATGGATGAGCCCTTTGCGGCCATCGACCCGGTGGTGCGGGAAAAGCTCCAGGACGAGCTGTTGCAGCTCCAGCAGCGCCTGCATAAAACTATCGTGCTCGTCACCCATGATATTAACGAAGCCATTCGCCTGGGCGACAAAATCGCCATCTTCCAGGAAGGTGGCGTCCTGGCTCAGTTTGATACGCCGGATCATATCCTGGCCCAGCCTGCCAGTGAGTTCGTGGCACGATTCATCGGGCCTGAGCCCAACTTAAAACGCCTTGCCAGGCTTCAGGTTGGGCAGCTTCCGCGCCACGATGTTCCCCTGGTAGACGAGGCGCTGATCCCGATAACCAGCCAGCATCCGGTGGTTGCCAGCCCGCTGCGGCTGGTGCTCGACAAACAGCTACGCCCGTTGTACTGGCTCGACCCTGAGCGGCGTACCGCCCTGCCCGTTTCACTCACCCTGAAGGCTCTTCACTCCCTGCGTTTCGCCTACAGCGCACTTCTGGATGCGCCGGAGGGCGTGCTGGTGCACGTCGACGGAGACGGTCAGTATCAAGGCAGTATTTCCCACGGGCTGCTCCAGCGCGTGCTGGACGGGCATGTGGATGTGCGCCGCTATGATTGACTGGCAATGGATCGTGGATAATCAGGGCCCGATTGCCGCCCTGCTCTGGCAGCACACGCTGCTGGTGGCGGTATCGCTCTTTTTCGGCACGGCACTCACGGGGGTGTTGATTGGCCTGACCCTGCGCTGGCCCGCATCGGCTCCGGCACTGCTTGGCCTGTGCGGGGTGCTGTTTACCATTCCGTCGCTGGCGCTGTTTATTCTGTTGATCCCGTTTACCGGCCTGTCGCTCACCACGTCAGTGATCGGCTTAACACTCTATTCGCTGCTGATCCTGCTGCGTAACGTGGTCGCCGGGATCGAAAAACTGCCGTTCGACGTACTGGAATCCGCCCGTGCGCTGGGTTACACCCGCTGGCACCGTTTTGTTGACGTTGAACTGCACCTGATTATTCCGTCTTTGTTTGCCGGGCTGCGTATTGCCTCGGTCACGCTGGTTGGGCTGGTCACAGTCACGGCGCTGATTGGTCAGGGCGGGCTGGGGCAACTGCTGCTGTCGGGCTTTAACCAGGATTTCCTGACGCCGATTGTGGTCAGCGTGGTGCTGAGCCTGGTGCTGTCGTTTCTTTTTGACTCTCTGATAGCGCGCGTGGGCTATTGGGTTACACCCTGGGCACGCTAATGGACATCTTAACCGCAACCTGGCACTGGTTAATTCAGCCAGACCACTGGCTCAGCGAGACGGGGATCCTGCTGCGCTTACGCGAGCATCTCTGGTATGTGCTGGTGAGCATGGTCATCGCTTCGGCCATTGCACTACCCCTGGGGGTGGCGCTGGGCTACTGGCGCAAAGGCGCTTTTCTGGTCATCAACCTGTTCAACATTGGCCGGGCAATCCCGTCTCTGGGCCTGATTTTACTGTGCATTATTCTTTTTGGTTTCAACGATGTGCCGGTGTTTGTTGCGCTGATCGCGTTGTCTGTCCCGCCGATCCTGACCAATACCTGGGTGGGGATATACCACGCCGACCGCACCCTGTGCGATGCTGCTACCGCACTAGGCATGACGCCTATACAGAGCCTGTGGCAGGTGCGTATCCCGCTGGCGATGCCGCTGATCTTTGCCGGGGTTCGCACCGCGTTGTTGCAGCTCATCGCCACGGCGGTGGTCGCCGCCTATGCCGGGCTCGGCGGACTGGGTCGCTTCCTGATTGATGGTCTGGGTCAGCGCGATATCCCGCAGGTCATTTCCGGCTCCCTTGTGGTAACACTACTGGCGCTTGCCTGCGAGGGGATATTTTCACTTATCAACAACATGTTATTTCAGTCACAGGACGCACCCGCAATAACGGAATCATGATAAAAACCACCAGCAAATAAAAGAGGCATTATGAAGCAATCATTATGGCATGCGTTTAACCGCCGTGGATTTAAATTATCCCTTCTGGCGGCAGGATTATTCAGCTTGAGTTTTACCACTCTGGCGGAAACCGTCACCATTGGAGGAGCGAATTTTACCGAAAGCTCCATTCTTGCCAATATTTACGCCAGCGCATTAAAGAAAAATAATATCGACGTTAAAACGCGGCTTAATCTGGGTAACCGCGAGATTATTATTCCGGCGCTGAAAAGCGGTGAAATAGATATTGTGCCGGAATATCTCGGCGCACTGCTGAATTATTATGACGGGAAAACGCTGGCAACCACCCAGAGCGACGTCAGTGCCGGGCTGGCAAAAGTGCTGCCGGCAGAATTCACGCTGCTGACCCCCTCTTCTGCCAGCTCAGTCACTGCCTGGGCCGTTCGCGCCGAGACGGCCAAAAAATATGGGTTAACCAAACTCTCCGATCTGACGCCTGTGGCACACGAGCTGGTGATCGGCGGCCCACCGGAGTTACCGGTTCGCGCCCTCGGCCTGCCGGGCCTGAAGCGCGTCTACGGCCTGGAGTTTAAAGAGGTGAAATCCCTCGACATGGGCGGGCCGCTGTCCCGCCTGGCACTGAACTCCGGCAAAATTGATGTGGCAACGGTGGTCTCCACCCAGGGTTCGCTCGCTAAAGAGGACTGGGTGGTACTGGAAGATGACAAACACGAACAGCCAAGCCAGAACGTTGTTCCGCTGGTACGCAAAGCGGCTCTGACGCCAAAAATCGATGGCATCCTCAACCAGGTGTCTCACAAGCTGGATAACACCGCCCTGGTCGAGCTGAACAAGCAGGTTGACCTCCAGCACAAAGATCCTGCTGCCGTGGCAGAACAATGGGTCAACGCCAACCTGTAACGTTTTTCATTATTCAATGGCCAGGGATCGGCCACAACCTGACACAGGCCCACAATGTCGCACAACTCCATGATCCTGAACCTGTTCTTTTTCAATCCACAGGGTGATTACCGGTTCTCATGGCGTCACCCGGACGCTCCCGAACACGAGGTTTTCACCCTCAGCTACTACACCGCCCTTGCCCGCAAGGCCGAAGCCGCTACGCTTGATGCCCTGTTCATTGCCGACCATACCGGGATCTGGGACAGCGGCCTTGCCCACTACGCCAATGCCCGGCTTGAACCACTGACGCTACTCTCGGCGCTGGCGGCCGTGACGGACAATATTGGCCTGATGGCAACGGCTTCAACCTCTTATACCGAGCCCTATAATCTGGCGCGCTATTTCGCCTCGCTCGATTTCCTGAGTAACGGGCGCGCAAGCTGGAACATTGTGACCTCCTGGCTGGAAGAGGAAGCCGCCAATTTCGGGCTGGATCAGATCCCGCAACATAGCAATCGTTACCAGCGCGCCGGGGAGTTCATCGATGTGGTCACCCGTCTGTGGGACTCATGGGACGATGGCGCGCTCCTGTTTGATAAACCGCGCGGCCTGTTTGCCGATGCCGACAAAGTGCACCATCTTAACCATCGTGGTGATTTCTTTAAGGTGCGCGGCCCGCTTAACGTGCCACGTCCGCCGCAGGGGCATCCGGTACTCGTGCAGGCGGGCTCTTCCGAAGCCGGTAAGCAGCTCGCGGCCAGCCGGGCGGATATGCACTTCGTGTTTATCAAATCCATCGAGCAGGGAAAAGCCTACCGCGAAGAGATGAATCAGCGCCTGAACGCGCTAGGACGTTCGCCTGAAGACTTTAAAATCATCGCCGGAGTGCTGCCGGTGGTGGTGAATTCAGAAACCGAAAAAGCCGAGCGTCAGCAGCTTAACGCCGAGCTGATGAGCGACCGGATGGCTATCGATCTGCTGTCGGCCTATCTGAAGCTGGATCTGAGCCCGTATCCGCACGATGAACCGCTGCCGCCGCTGCCGGACGAAGCAAACTTCGACGGTATTCGCACCACGCTGCAACTCATCCGGGATTACGACCCCGCCCTGACCATTCTGGAACTGGGTCGCCTGTTGCTGCAAAGCTCCGACAGCTGGCTGGTGATTGGCACTGCACAGGAGGTTGCCGACACGCTGGCGGAAATCTATCTTTCCGGGGCCGCAGACGGCTTTAACCTGATGTTCCCGCTGCTGCCCGGTGATTTTGATCGCTTCGCGGAACAGGTTGTCCCTGTTCTGAAAGCCAAAGGAGTGATGAAAACCGAATATGCGCCGGGCACCCTGCGGGAAAAACTGGGCCTTCCACTGGCCCAAAACCACTTTGCCTGAATGGCTACAGCCGGGCGATCCCGGCTGTTTGCGCTGCCTTGCGCCAGTCCAGCAACTGCGAATAAGGCTGGCGCGTCACTTCGCTAAACCCGCCAATCAGCAGCGCGGCACAGATTTCCCGGTATTCCGCCGCGCTCACCAGCGTATGCAGCGCCTCGCGCAGCGCTGCAAGCGTGTCGGAAGAGGTTTCACCTGCGGTGATGAGCGGCAATCCCGGTGCCAGCGGGCTTTGGTCGATGATCGCCAGCCCGTCCAGTAACGCGGGTTCATGGCGTTGTAATAGCGCCCAGGTTACGCAGTCGATAGCCGCGATATCCCCCTCCCCGCGCTTCACGTCGATCAGCGACTGACGATGGCTGCCGCTCAGGACAACGCGCGAGAAAAACCGCCCGTTTACCGCCAACGGCGTCACCATCTTCATCAGTACGTTGTAGCCTGACTGCGAATCGGTGGAATTGCACACTACCGTCCGGTCGCGAAAATCAGCAAAGGTTTGCTGTTTATCCTCTTCACGCACCACCAGCACGCTGCGGTAATAGAAGCTTTCGCAGCCCGGCGTGGTGTAGTGAAAACAGCCAACTACCTGAACATCCAAAAGCTGCGTCACCAGCGGGTAACCGCATGTCTGGCTCAGGATCAGTTGCGGGTTTTGCCAGTGTTCCACCAGCTTCTCCTGCGGCAACACGGGCGTGAGACTTCCCACCGGTACGCCCCGGGCTACCAGCAGCGCCTGCACCGCCAGCCACAGGGCATCGGTGTCACGGCGGTTCACGGCATACATCGGGAATGCCAGCGGATCACTCATGGCTGTCTCCTTTATGAATGCCCGGATGCACCGTCACATCCACCGGTTTACCCCAGAAATGGCGCAACCATTCGCCGTATCCCTTCACCAGGAAACCGTGATTGCGTTGCTGATAGGCATCGCGATTGTGCAGGTAAACCGCCTTCAGCCCGTACCAGGGCACACCTGGCAGATCGTGATGTACAGAATGATAGTTAAGATTCAAAAACAGGACCCGCCAGAACAGCCCGGCTTCGTTGATAACCGACCGCGCCAGCGGATCGTCCGCCGCCCGGTGCTCAAGAAAAGATCGCACTTTGGTCAGCGCCAGCGCGGGATAACTCACCGCCAGAACAAACCACAGCGGGGAGAAGCCAAGGTGCGACATCCAGACCAAAAGCACGGCCAGTAAGGCCCCGTGGATTATCCACATCAGCATGGCGGCAACCTGTAAGCGGCGAAAGGCCGACACAGCACTGCCCAGCGTCAGCACAATATCAATTAACGGCGCCAGCAACAGCCGTCCGATGAAGGTGTTACGCAGATGAATCACCCGCTTCTGCCACGGACGAAACCGCGCCCAGCTTTCATCGCTAAAGTAATACGACTCAGGATCGTCCACCGGCACGGTCAGGTGGTCGTTGCGGTGATGCGCCAGATGGGAGTCCCGGTACAGACCATACGGATACCAGACCGCCAGCGGCAGCGTGCCGAAAAGCTGGTTCAGCCGGGGAAAGCGCGTGGGATGACCGTGGATCAATTCATGCTGAAGCGACATGTACCAGGCGGTAAACCCGATAAGCAGCAAAGTCGCGGGATACAAACCCAGCACCTGCCAGTTCACCAGGGTCGCAAACCAGCCGCCATAAATGGCCATCATGAGTATCCAGGTCGGGAGTTCGCTGCGCCACAGGATGCTGGTTGAAAGCTGGTGAATATGTTCTCGTTGTTGTTGATGTAAATAGAGGGAGTTTCGTTTACCCATTCCTTCAGACGCCCTTTCCGCCAGTGACAATATGGCATGAAGATCCGGGATAACGCCTGAAATAACAAAGAACTTAAATCGCTATGCTTTGCCAGAAAAACAGGGGCAGCACCGGGATGCTGCCCGCCGGTATTACTCTTTCACGCGTGAGCGTTTCCCTCTCGACTCCTCGGTATTTTCGGCGGCCTTCACCAGCGAGAAGTTAAAGCTCACTTCCGTATGCGGCACGTTGATATCACGCTCGCGGGCGAGCGTGCCGTCGGTAATTTTCACCGGATCAGCAATCAGCTCTTCACGGGTTGCAAAGGCAAAGTCGTCCCACAGGTATTGATCGCCATTGAGGTTGATCTGGGTGGTCAGGTGTTTGAAGCCTGGTGCCGAGACAAAGAAATGAACGTGTGCCGGGCGATTGCCGTGACGGCCAAGGCCGGTCAGCAGCTTTTGCGTTGGGCCGTCAGGAGGGCAGCCATAACCGCATGGCACAATGCTGCGCACCGCGTAGCGGCCGTCCGCGCCGGTTTTAACCCGGCGGCGCAGGTTGTACTCACTTTGTGACGGGTCGAAGAACGAGTAGCCGCCGAGCGTATTGGCGTGCCAGATGTCGACAATCGCCCCAGCAACCGGTTTACCGTCAAGGTCAGTCACGCTGCCGTGCAGCCACATGGTTTCGGCGTTTTCGCGGCCGTCATCCATGCGGGCAAACCCTTCACTCAGTGGCGCATTGGCCACATACAGCGGCCCTTCGATTGTGCGTGGGGTACCCACGTCAGTACCGGCTGCGGCCTCTTTTTCATCGGCGCGCATATCCAGGTAGTGCTCAAGCCCTAACCCTGCCGCCAGCAACGCCGCTTCTTTGCGTTCGCCCAGTTCGTTAAGGTAGTTCACCGCCACCCAGAACTCTTCGTCGGTGATGTCGAATTTTTTAATGGTCTGGCACAGGTCGCTCAGGAGCTGGTGCATGATGTTCTTAAAACGATCGTTTCCGCCGTCGGCGTTCAGGCCGCTGCTGATGGCGAGTAAGGTTTCCAGTTCAGACTGATGTGCAGGATTTTTGGACATTGCATGTTCCTCGTTATTGTAGGGTACGGTTTTTACTCTTTTTCGTTATCAATCGACGACGGATGCGCGCATAACGGCTGCACGGTGATGTCCATATACGGGTAGAGCGGTAATTCCGTTAACAGCGTGTGCAGCTCCTGATTGTCGCCAACGTCAAAGATGCTGACGTTGGCGTATTGCCCCACCACCCGCCAGATATGCAGCCATTTGCCTTCGCGCTGTAACCGTTGCGAATAGGCTTTTTCTTTGGCTTTAATTTCATCCGCCTGCACCTTTGGCAGTGAGGCGGGAATGTTGACCGTCATTTCCACTTTAAACAGCATAAGAACCCCTTACTGGCGCGCGTAATGGCGCAATTTATCGTCATCAATCTCAATACCCAGCCCCGGGCCTTGCGGTACGCTCACCTGCCCCTGGCTGAAATCGAGCGGGCGCACCACGATGTCGTCTTTCAGCAGCAGCGGGCCAAACATCTCCGTGCCCCACTGCATCCTGACCGTTGACCAGGCATGGAGTGAGGCAACCGTTCCCAGCGAGCCTTCCAGCATGGTGCCGCCATAGAGCGCCACGCCTGCCGCCTGGGCCACCTGAGCCAGCTTCAGCGCCTGCACCGGGCCGCCCGCTTTGGCAATCTTCAGCGCATAAGCGCCCGTGAAGCCGCCACGTGCCAGGGCGTAACCGTCATGGCGCGTGGCCACCGCCTCGTCCGCCAGAATCGGGACCTCAAAGCGCTGGCTGAGAGTGATTAACCCCTGCGTGTCCCACAGCGGGATCGGCTGCTCCACGAGGTCGATTCCCCCGTCCTGCAACTGGCGCATTCCCTTCATTGCGGTGGTGAGATCCCAGGCCTGATTCACGTCCACCCGAATACTGACCTCATCCCCCAGCGCGGCCTTGATTGCCAGCGTGTGACGAACATCTGTTGCCAGTTCGCGGGCGCCAATTTTGAGTTTGAAAGCGTTGTGTCGGCCTTCCGCCAGCAAGCGTTTGCCCTCTTCGATATCTTTGTTGGTATCACCGCTCGCCAGCGTCCAGAGCACCGGCAGCCGTTCGCACAGCGCGCCACCCAGCAACGTGCTGACGGGCACGCCAAGGGCTTTTCCCTGCGCATCAAGAAATGCAGTTTCGAGGGCGGACTTCGCAAAGGTGTTGCCCTTCACGCTGGCGTTCATGGTTTCGGCCAGCGCCGCCGGGCCGCTGAAGCTTTGGCCGCACAGCAGCGGTGCCAGATAGGTTTCAATGGCTGATTTAATCGCCTCCGGGCTTTCGGCCCCGTAGCTCAGGCCGCCGATTGTGGTGGCTTCGCCCCAACCCACCACGCCCTGCGCACAGGTCATGCGCACGATGGTGAGCGTCTGGCAACCCATAGTGGTCATCGACAGCTTGTGCGGCCGAATGGTCGGGATATCCACCAGCCAGCAGGCGATAGATTCAATCGTGATGCTCATGTTCTGCTCCGGCAGTGAAGAAAGAGATGACGTGCTGGCTGAATGCCTCAGCGCAGGCGACGTTAGAAAGATGCGAGGCGGGCAGCGCCAGGTAGTGTGCGTGCGGGGCTTCCACCACCAGCCATTCGGCGTCGTGCGTAGTGGTCACCGGGTCGTCTTCTCCGGCAATCACCAGCATCGGACGCTGCATGGCGGGCACCTCATTGCGCAGGTCGGCGCGGGCCAATGCTTCACAACAGGCGGCGTAACCCTCTGTGGGCGTGTGGGCCAGGGTGGTCACCAGGTTTTCCACAACTTCCGGATGAGCCTGACGAAACGCTGGCGTAAACCAGCGGTCGGCAGCGCTGGTGGCCACGGGCGCCATACCTTGCTCGCGCACCAGGTTTGCGCGCTGCAACCACCCGTTTGTTTCGCCGATTCTGGCGGCGGTGTTTGCCACCACCAGACGATGAAAACGCCCCCCCGCGTGGCGGTTGAGCCACAGCCCGGTCAAGCCGCCCAGGGATATGCCGCAGAAAAAGGCGTGCTCCACGCCAAGATGGTTGAGCAGTGAAATGACATCCTGCCCAAGCGTGGCCAGGCTGAGATCATGCTGCGTTAACGGTGAATGGCCGTGCCCGCGCGTGTTGTACCGCAGCACGCGAAAGTGCTGCGTCAGGGCGGGCAGCTGCGCCTGCCACATCTCCCATGTGGTGCCCAGTGAGTTCGAGAGCACCAGTAGCGGCAAATTGCTGTCGCCATCCAGTCGGTATTCGAGATCCATCGTCACCCTCCGTTACGCCGTGGCATCGTCAGTCTGTAACGCGAACGTCAGTGCAACGTGCGTGACAGATTGCAGATAGTCGGCAGTGATATCGCCGAACAGCTCGCGGACCACCACACCGCTGTTGGTGATATCCATTACCGCCATGTCGGTATAAATGCGGTCAATACAGGCCATCCCGGTGAGCGGGTAGGTACAGGTTTTGACGATTTTGCAGGCGCCGTTTTTGGTCAGGTGTTCGGTCATCACAAACACTTTTTTTGCACCTATCGCCAGATCCATCGCCCCGCCCACGGCTGGAATGGATGAGGGTTCACCGGTGCTCCAGTTCGCCAGGTCGCCACGTTCCGACACCTGATACGCCCCCAGCACGCAGATATCGAGATGGCCGCCGCGCATCATGGTGAAGGAGTCGCCATGGTGGAAATAACAGCCACCCGCCAGCAGCGTGACGGGCTGTTTTCCGGCGTTGATGAGTTCGGGATCTTCCTCTCCCTGCGCGGGTGCAGGCCCCATGCCGAGAATGCCGTTTTCGCTGTGCAGGAATATTTCACGGTCGGGCGGAAGGTAGTTCGCAATTTGCGTGGGCATCCCGATGCCGAGGTTGACGTACGCCCCTTCCGGGATATCACGCGCAATACGCTGCGCCAGCTGCTGATGGGTTAATTTATTCACGCAGACTCCTTAAGCGCCGCCGCAACCGATACCACGCGCTGCACAAAAATCCCCGGCGTAACAACGGCTTCGGGATCAAGCTCACCAAGCGCAACGGTTTCACTCACCTGCGCAATGGTGCAGGCCGCCGCGGTGGCCATAATCGGGCCGAAGTTGCGCCCGGTTTTGTCGAACACCAGATTGCCCCAGCGGTCGGCCTTCAGCGCCTTGATCAGGGCAAAGTCAGCTTTCAGGGGCGTTTCGAACACATAATCTTTGCCGTCGATACGGCGAGTCTCTTTGCCCTGTGCCAGCTCCGTGCCGAATCCGGTTGGCGTGAAAATGCCCCCCAGACCCGAGCCACCCGCCTGGATCCGTGCCGCAAGGTTGCCCTGCGGCACCAGCTCAAGCGCCACTTCCCCGCGACGATAGAGGTCATCGAACACCCAGGAGTCCACCTGGCGCGGGAAGGAGCAAATCACCTTTTTCACGCAGCCGGCTTTCAGCAGCGCCGCCAGGCCGTAGTCGCCATTACCTGCGTTATTACTGATGAGCGTCAGCCCGCGTGGCTTACGGCGGATCAGCGCGTCCAGCAGCTCCGACGGTTGACCCGCCGGGCCAAAGCCGCCCACCATCACCACCGCACCATCGAACACGTCCGCCACCGCGCTGTCGATGTCCGTCATCCTTTTATCAATCATTGTTTTTCCTCGTGTTGAGACGGCAGGCTACGTAGCGCAACCCACGCCAGAAGTGCGTAGACCACCAGCAAAATGGAGACCGGCCAGGCAGCGTCGAACTCGATAAGCAACGCCACCGCCAGCATCGGCCCTAATCCGCCGGAGAAAATCGACCCCACCTCATGCCCCAGCGCCAGCCCGGAGTAGCGCACCCGCACCGGGAAAAGATCGCTCATGATGCAGGGCTGCGTGCCGATCATCGCCCCGTGGCAGAACGGCAGGCCGAGGAACATGGCCAGCATGATCGCGCCGTAGCTCCCGGTTGAAAGCAGCCAGAAGAACGGAAAGGCCATCACCAGCAGACCTATCACGCCGATGTAATAGACCGGTTTGAGGCCGATGCGATCCGACAACGCACCCCAGAACAGAATGGAGAAAAATTCCACCAGCATCGCCAGGGTCACGGCGCTGATAATGTCCCCGGTGCTGATGCCGATGTGTTTGGCATACACCACGGAGAAGGTGAAAAAAATGTACGACGCGCCGTTTTCCGGCAGACGCAGAGCAATGGCCTGTAGCAGCGCTTTCGGGTGTTCACGCACCAGGACCAGAAGCGGAATTTTGTCGTGTTTCTCTTGCGACTTCGCCTGAGTAAATGCCTTGCTTTCGCGGATGTTTTTACGGATGTACACCCCGACCAGAAAGATGACGATGCTCAGCAGGAACGGCACGCGCCAGCCCCAGGACATAAAGTCGGACTCCGGGAGTTTTTGCACCAGCCAGAAGGCAAATGCCGACAGCACAAAGCCGCCCGAGACCCCCATCTGGCTCCACGCGGTGTAGAACCCCCGCCGCGATGCCGGGGCATTTTCGCTCAGCATCAGCACGCCGCCGCCCCACTCGCCGCCCGAGGCCACACCCTGTAAAAAGCGCAGAATAATCAGCGTCAGCGGTGCCCAGATGCCAACCTGGCTATAGACCGGCAGCAGACCAATCACAAACGTGGTCGCCCCCATCAGCGTTAAGGTCATGATCAGCGTCATCTTGCGGCTGTAGCGGTCACCCAGGTGGCCAAAGACGATGCCACCCAGCGGACGCGCCAGAAAGCCGACCGCAAAACCGGAAAACGCCAGCAGCGTCCCCTGAAGGGGATCGCCGCCGACCGGGAAGAACAGCGGCCCAAAGACCAGCGCCGCTGCGGTGCCATAGAGGAAAAAGTCATACCACTCGAGCGCATTCCCCAGTACCGAGGCAATCACCAGCTTGCGCATCTGGCCCGCATTCTGATTCACCCCGGTGGTGATGTTGTTTTCTGTGACGACATTGCTCATTACGCACTCCCCTGTATTCGGGAAAAAGGCTTAAGCCTCAATGTCATGCCCGACGGCATGGTAACGACGGTTGAAATAGACCAGCCCGCGCGGCTGTTCGCTGATGCGAATGGCCTGCACCTGGCAGTAAAAGACCGAGTGACTGCCGACTTCATGGCAATCGGCTATCAGGCAGTCAAAGCTTGCCACCGACGAACTCAGCACCGGCGCGCCGCTGCTCATCACCTGCCAGCTGTCATGCAGAAAACGCTGGTCCGAGCGCAGGCTGGCGTTGGCAAACACGCCGGATAACTCCTGATGGCTGCTGGAGAGCACGTTGACGCACAACACCCCGTTGCGGCGAAAGTGTTCGTGGGCGTAAGAGTTGCGGTTCATACAGACCAGCAGGGTTGGCGGCTGATCGGTCACGCTACAGACGGCAGAGGCGGTGAAGCCAAACTTGCCCGCCGGGCCGTCGGTGGTGATCACCGATACCGCGCTGCCGAGCTGTGCCATCGCATTACGAAATTCAGTTTGCAGAGTCATGGGTGTCCCCTTACAGATCGATAACTAAACGCCCGCACTTCGCGCGGGAACAACACAGCAGGATTTGATCGCCGTCGGCTTTCTCTTCATCGGTGAGATAGTGGTCACGATGATCCACATCCCCTTCCAGCACATCGGTTAAACAGCTGCCGCAGATCCCCTGCTTGCAGGAGACATTCACCTTCAGCCCGGCCTGGGCCAGGGCTTCGACAATGGTCTGGTTTTCCAGCACCTTCACGGTGATCCCACTGGTGGCCGCCACCACATCAAAGGCTGAGCCGCCGGTTTGCACCTCAGCGCTAAAACATTCCTGATGGATTTGGCCCGACGAGTACCCCAGGGTTTGCGCCTGCTCGGTGACGGCATCCATCAGCCGCGTGGGACCGCACACGTACACGTGGGTTTCCGCAGGCACATCGGTCAGCACCGCCGCCAGATCCAGGCGTTGTTCGTTGCTAAAGTGCAGTTGCACCTGCGCTGCATAAGGGGCACGTTCCAGCTGTGGAACAAACGCCGCCTGCGCACGCGAACGGGCGCAGTAGTGCAGCGTGAAGGAGCGCCCGGCGGCGTGCAGCTCGGCGGCCATCGCCAGCATCGGCGTGACCCCAATTCCCCCGCCAATCAGCAGGGTGTGCGCCGCGCGCTCTTCCAGCTCAAACAGATTGCGCGGCTCGCTAACCGCAATGGCATCGCCTTCGCGCAGGGCATGTACTGCAAGGGATCCGCCCTTTGAGCGCCCTTCTTTCAGGATGCCCAGCTGATAGTGCTGCCGGTCCTGCGGATCGCCACAAAGGGAGTACGGGCGGACCAGTTCGGCGCTGAGATGCAGGTCGATATGAGCCCCCGCGCGAAACGCCGGCAGTGCGATGCCCTCTGAATGCGCCAGCGTCAGCAACACCACGTCGCCCTGCACCTCGCGTCGGATAACCTGTAATGTCAGCATGTTCACTCCTTAACGCATAAACAGACCGCCGTTGATGTCCCAGGTCGCCCCGGTGACAAACGACGCCTGAGGTGAAGCCAGCAACGCAACGGCCTGGGCGACAAACTCCGCCTCACCCAGTTTGCCCACCGGGATCATTTGCAGCAGCCCGGCCATCTTCTCTTCCGGGACCAGCGCGTGAACGGTGGGCAGATCCATCGGGCCCGGTGCGATGGCATTCACCGTCACGCCGGATTTGCTCAGTTCGCGTGCAAAGACTTTGGTCAGCGTTAAAATGCCGCCCTTGGACGCCGCATAGTGCGCCCCGGATGCCGTGCCCCCGTTTTGCCCGGCCAGGGACGCAAGGTTGATGATTCGGCCATAGCCCCGGCCGGCGAAATAGCGCCCCATCGTCTGACACCCGACAAAGGTGCCGCGCAGATTGGTGGAGATCACCCGGTCGAATTCGTCGACGTTGATCTCCATCACCGGCGTGGCCAGCGTCAGCGCGGCGTTGTTCACCAGCACCTCCAGGCTGCCAAAGCGAGCGAGGGTGGCATCAAGCGCGCGGGCAAAATCCTGCGGCTGGCGGATGTCGAGCCCAAGCGCCAGCACCTTGCCGTTATCCAGTTCATCTGCCGCCTGCTGTGCGCGGCGGGCGTCTACGTCGGTCAGCACCACCTGATAACCCTGCTCCAGCAGCGTGGCGGCGATAACCTGTCCCAGACCGGCGGCTGCACCGGTCACTAATACGGTTTGCGTCATGGTCAGCTCCTCAGAGGATGTAGCCGATGCTGTGCAGCACATCGTCGCTGTTCACCAGGCGGATCACCTTTTGCTGAATAAGCCAGCGGCCATCCTGCTGCTGCAGGTGCCAGGTGATATCCGCCGCATAGTGGCGGCTGTGACCTTTACGGTGCTCCCACAGGGACTGCGCCCCGCGCACCACAATGCTGTCCTCGGCGGATTCCAGCACGCGAAAGCGCGACAGAGTGCGTAAGGTACGGGCGCGTGGCGTAGTGGAAATCGACTCCCCGCTGTAAAGACGTCTCACGCGCTTTTCCCGCATGTGGTGATCGTCACAGGCGTAGTTGAGGGTGTTTTTGAAATCCGTTTCGGCCGGATCAATTGGCACCACGTACAGGCCATCGTGCTGCCACAGTTCAAGCCAGGTGTTGAATTCGCCCTGGTCGAGCAAATCACCTTCGAGATTGATTACCGACATGGCGGTAAAGAGTGCTGAATCAGGCGTCATCATTGCGCGTTCTCCGTCATGAGCTTTTTCCACTGCTGGTAGGCGGCGCGCATCCCGGTTTCGGCGCTCACATCGCTGCGCCGACCATCGTCGGTGCGGTATTCCCCCGCCAGCCCACGGTTGAGCATGATCCAGAGATCGTTGCCCGAGGTGGCCCCGCGCTGAACGCGCTCCCAGGCTTCGGAGTCGTCCGGCGTGCCAAAGCCCATCGGCCCCTGGAAATGTTCGTGCAGACGCAGACGCGCCTGGTTGGCAATTTCCGGGCCGCCATCCATGGTGATCACCGCATGGTGAATTTCCGTTTCGTTGACGGACACCGGCTGAAGCACGCGGAAGAACGCCATCGAGCAGGCAATGTTCGGGAAGATATTGAGGTTAAATCCGGAACCGCCGACCGCACGCACAATACGGCGGACCTGTTCTTCGTCGTGGTCTGCGCGCAGGGCGTCTGCCAGTTCGCTAAAGCGCTCCGGGATGGGCGCATCAAGGTTAGCGTCCAGATCCACCAGTTCCGGGATCATGACCATCACGCTGTGGCCGTTGCCTAAGTCTTCGACGTAGCCGCTGCCATCCACGAAATTCAGCATTTCTTCTGTTTGCTTATCGACCGAGCTTAAAAACGAACGGTGGACCACCGGGAAGTGGTAGCCGTCAGTGGTGTTTTCGAGCTGGATTTTCCAGTTGCCCGGGAAGCGGAAACGGTGTGCCGGGCCGGTTTTGATCGGGTAACCTGCCCCTTGTTTCATAAACAGATCCATCCACTTTTTCGCCACGCCGAGGAAATCCTCCAGCGGCTCAATCTGGTCGTTAAAGGTGGCGAAAATCATCCCGGCGTACTGTTCGGTACGTAGCGACACCAGCCCCAGCTCGCCTTTTTCCAGCTGGTCGGCGTAGCTTTCCGGGTGCGGCACGCCACGAAGGCTGCCGTCCAGCGCGTAGCCCCAGCCGTGATACGGGCAGACAAAGCTGTTGGTTTTGCCGCTGCGGTGTTCGCAAACGGTCGCGGCGCGATGACGACAGCGGTTCAGCAGGGTGTGTACCGTGCCTTTGCGATCGCGCACCACGATCACCGGCTGTGTGCCGATCTCGGTGGTTTTAAAACTGCCGGTGTCCGGGATTTCACTGGCGTGGGCGACCCACACCCAGGTTTTGCTGAAGATCCTGTCAAGCTCCATGCTGAACAGATCCTCCGAGGTGTACAGAGAGGTGTGTACCCGGTCGTGCTGCACCAGCGCCGCAATCTCCGCCGTCGTCGGCGTGGCTGGCGTGGTGGTATCGATATTCTTCACGTTGATGAGGTGATCGCATTGCATGTCCAGTCTCCTGCAAGTCTTATTTTTTATCCGGTACGGGAAGCACATCCGCCGCGTGCCAGTGATCAACCGGCCTGCTGAACAGATTGCGGGTCGTGAAATGGGCCATCACCATGGCGTGCTCATCGCGCACGAAGGTGACGCGGATTTCCGCCGCATTCAGGTGTGCCCCGCCGGCACTGAACGCCGAGGTTTGCAGCATCAGCCAGCGGCCCTGCAGCTGCCCGTCCGGCTCATGCCACAGCGCCTCAGAGCACAAAAAATGGGCGTTCATGGCAAAGTGCGCTGGTTGGCGCACGTAACCGGCCATCATGGTGACGATGGCCTCGCGCCCCAGATGACGCCCAAGACGTGTGGCATAAGGTTCACCGATGCCCTCCCAGCAGGCATCGGCAGTAAACAAGGCGCCAATGGCCTGCACGGTTTCGGGGCTGTCGAGGCTGTCGCACAGGCGCATGTAGTCGCTAATACAGACGCGGGCGGCCTGGCTGTCTTCAAGCTGCTGTAAACGCAGCGCATCCTGGGCGTTCATCGCGGGCTCCGTTAGTTCTGGATAATCAGTTCGCGGCCCACGCGGGCTTCGATTTTGCAGTACTTCCACAACTTGCTGCCGCTGTCGCCTACCGGCGTGGTGCGGAACAGGTTGCAGACGGCCGCCACGTTTTCCAGGCGCTCGGCATCTGCCAGCACGTAGGTGGTCCAGGGGGCGGTGGTCGATGGCCCGACCATCAGCTGGTCGTCATCCATGTTGCCGATAACCCGGATCCCCGGCGTCTCGTCGATGCCTTTCATCATCACGCCAAAGGCCGCCCAGACCTGTTTGGCTTCGGTCGCGCTGGCATCAAAAAAGTTCTGATTCACCCCAATACAAAACAGCACGCGTAAGGTGGTTGACTGGCTCATGTGTTGCTCCTTTCGTTAAAAATCACAGGTAACCCGGCAGCGGTTTGCCGCCGAAAAAGACCGTCCCGGCATTGAGGTACGAGAGGTCGCCCATAAAGGCGTGTTGGGTAATCACCATCGTGTCGCGCACGTAGCGTTGCAGCGGGCTACGCATGGTGACGCCGCCCATCCCGTTGAGCGCCAGCGCCTGACGCGCCACATCGGCGGCCACGCGGGTCACGTGCGTTGAGGAAAGACGTAGCGCGTTAATTTGTTCGCAGCTGGCATCATCGCCCGCCAGCAGACGCTGCCACACGTCGTCGATGGCGTCGTAGAACCAGGCGCGCGCTGAGCGCAGTTCCGCCTCGCAGCGGGCAATTTGCATCTGTGCCTGCGGCCGGTCGGCCAGACGCGGTGCGCCGGTGACGGACTGCTGGCGATGGGCGATGGCGTAGATCTCGTTGAGTGCAGCACGCGCCACGCCGAGCGCCACCACCGATAGCACCTGGGTCGCCAGAGAAAGCACCGGATAGCGATACAGAGGCCCTTCAAGGTTCAGAGCGCCGCCGCGAATAAAGGTCCATTCGTTCGGAACAAAGGCGTCGTTTACCACCAGGTCATGGCTGCCGGTCCCGGCCAGCCCGACGGTGTCCCAGACGGGATCGATCTGTACGCGTTCACGTGGAAGTACCGCCATGCGCGGCAGAGCCTGTTCGCCTTCCGGCAAAATGCCCACGCCCAGTACCGTGGCCCCCATGCTGCCGCTGGCAAAACTCCAGCGTCCGCTCACGCGATAACCCCCATCGGCCTGGGTGGCTTTTTGGGTAGGGAAAATGCCGCCCGCGAAAACCACGTCCGGCCCGTCGCGATACAGTTCTTTCAGGGTATCCGGCGGCAGTGCGCCCAGGTAAAACGGGCTCATGCCAAAGCTTGCCACCCATCCGGCCGAGCCATCGGCGGTAGAGATTTGTTCTATCAGCTCGCAAAATTGCGCCGGAGAGCATTCCTCTCCGCCGTACATTTTCGGCACCAGTGCGCGGTATACGCCCACTTCCCTGAAACGGGCGATCACATCGTCAGAAATATGGCGCTGGTGCTCAAAATCAGGGCTGCGTGCGGCAACATCATTCAGCAGCGAAACCAGCTCTTCACGAACCTGTACAGCAGACATAGCGACCTCCGAAAAGTTATCCGCGGCTGTCGCTAAGGCGAACGGGGCCGCAATGAGTCGTACTCACTGAGAAATCAGGAAAATGAAAACAGGGGGTTGGCTAGTGGCGTCGTCGCGCCGTGAGCCATTCGGCGGCCTGCACCAGCAGGCCGTCATGCCCTTTGCGGGCGACCAGTTGCAGGGCCACAGGGCGGCCGTCGATCTCACCCACCGGTAACGTGATTGCAGGATGACCGCTCAGGTTGAACGGGCGCACCAGTCGGGTCAGGTTGACGACAGTGAGCGGATCTTGTGCTTCCTGTAACGTGGGCGGCAGTTCTGGCAGCGTGGCCAGCGCCAGCAGCGGCGTCTGTTCGAGCACGGCATCAAGATGTTCGCTAAAGGCCACGCGGACCTTTTCTGCCTGCTCCAGCGCTTCGCGGCTGACGTTCGCACCAGCACGAATACGGGATGCTACGTCCGGCGAGACGGCACCGCTTGCCAGCAGCGGGCCTAATGCCAGCCAGTTTTCATGGCTGATAAGTGTTAACCCCGCACGGTGCGCCTCTTCCAGCAGTGGCAGCGTGATTTCCTGTACAGAAACCTCGGCCTGAGAGAGTGCGTTCAGGATACAGGCGTCGATATCAGGCTCAGCCGCCAGCACAAACGCCACCGGCGGCAGGGCATTCAGTGGGGCGTCAACCGGCACCGACAGGCGCGTCATGACCTGGCGCAGCACGGCGGCATCACGGGTGAATACACCCACGCAATCGAGAGAGCTTTCGGCGGGCATGACACCCTGACGGCTTAACACGCCATAGCCTGGTTTAAGGCCCATCACGCCGCAGCAGGCCGCAGGCATCCGCACGGAGCCGCCGGTATCGGTGCCGAGTGAAAAATCCACCTCACCGGAGGCCACTACCGCCGCCGAGCCGCTGGATGATCCGCCAGGGATCAGTGCCGGGAAGCGGGGATTAACCGGCGTACCGCAGCGCGGGTTAATCCCCGTGACTCCGAAAGCCAGCTCATGCAGCGTGGTTTTGCCCGTCAGTACGCAACGGTTTTCCAGTAACTGTGACACCACGCGGGCATGGCTGCGTGCAACAGGCGACGTTGCCAGCGCCGGGCAACCCGCCTGGGTGCGGTATCCGGCGATATCCAGCGTGTCTTTGACGGCGAAGCGCAGATCGCCTTCGCCGAGGATAAACTGCTCAGTATAACCATTGCTCTCTGAAACTGGCTTCATGATTGACACCTTGACCAGAAATGTTGAATCACATTCAGGCTGACAGTCATTGCTGTCTTTTTGTCCTGACTAACGTTAGGTCAATCATGGAAGAATTAGATGAAAATTCAAGTAACATTTCACGTTAATTTTACGTAACAGCAACATTTCATTAACCATTATAAATAAAGGGCTAATCATTCATGGTGATGAAAAATAAAGCAAAAATGACGAACATGGCGAGAACCGCCGTTGCAATCACTTGCAACAGCGGTTGAATTAAAGGTGATGTTTTACAATGAGTTAAAACGAATTTCTACGCAGGTCACAAATTTGTCATTCGGTTTTTTTGGCTTAAAGCTCGTTGAGGTTATCGAGCACTTTTGCCAGGGAGAGATTCATTTTAGCGACCTGATTACGGGTCATTCCTTTGAAGCCTTTTTCGAACACTTTGCCTGCCTGGGCCATGGCCTCTTCCACTTTTTGCCGTCCGGCGTCGGTGAGCATCACCTCCGTTACCCGGGCATCATTTTCGCTACTGGCGGTGGTCACCAGGCCATCCTCCCGCAGCCGCCCGACGATTTTGGTCACCGTCGGCATTTTTGCCATCGCGTATTCGGAAATCTGCGAAATGCTCGCTTTGCCGTACTGGTGCGTCACCATCAGCACCCGGAAGCCAGAGACATCCAGCTGCGCTTTTTTCAGCGTAATTTCCATGATTTGCGTATAGCGCGCATAGACATTAACAATCCAGTAGAAGGGAAATTCTTCACGATGAAAGGCAGGATCGGTGGCCTGTTCTTCGGCTGTTTTTTTTATATTACTCATGCGTTTCCTTACCAAAAAAAGCGGCAGATAACGCGATTATACCCTGCGAATCTGTGACGGCTATAGCACCATTGCCGCCTGCAAAACCCCTGGCGGCGATCCGGGGAGCTTTGGGTGCGATCCTTGTCTCATTATGATTCACAAATGCTATGCAATTAACAAATATGTATCATTTTTTGAACATTAATTTGACGCTTCATATGGCGATTTTCTATACGTTAGCCGACCTGCACACTCATACTAAAAAACGCAATGTGGAGCTTTCATGAACGATAATGCCTCTGTAGAACAGACCCAGAACGGAACGCTGGCCCCGCCAGCCACGGGAGATACCACTCTGGATCCCCGCCAGCAAGCCGTCATCAAAAAGCTGTTCCGCCGTTTAATTGTTTTTTTATTTATTCTGTTCGTCTTTTCCTACCTCGACCGCATCAACATTGGCTTTGCCGGGTTAACGATGGGCAAAGACCTGGGGCTGACCAGCACCATGTTTGGCCTGGCCACCACCCTGTTTTACGTGATGTATGTGATTTGCGGGATCCCCAGCAATGTGATGCTGAGTATTGTCGGCGCGCGCCGCTGGATTGCCATCCTGATGGTTATCTGGGGAATTGCCTCCACCGCCACCATGTTTGCCACCGGGCCAAACAGCCTTTACGTGCTGCGAATGCTGGTGGGGATTGCCGAAGCCGGTTTCTTGCCCGGTTTGTTGCTCTACTTAACCTACTGGTTCCCGGCGCACTATCGCGCCCGCGCCAACGCGCTGTTTATGATTGCGATGCCGGTGACCATGGCGCTGGGGTCGCTGGCCTCAGGGTATATTTTGAATATGGACGGTCTGCTGAACCTGAAAGGCTGGCAGTGGCTGTTCCTGCTGGAAGGGTTCCCGTCCGTGCTGCTGGGCCTGGTGGTCTGGTTCTGGCTGGACGATAGCCCGGCGAAAGCCAAATGGTTAACGGATGATGAAAAAGCCTGCCTGAACGAGATGCTGGAGGCGGACAAAGTGGCGGTGCAGAAGACACAGCTTGCGGCAAATACCGCGCCTGTGGCGCAGCGCAGCCTGGCGCGCGAACTCTTTACCCCGGTCATAATCCTCTACACCGTGGCTTACTTCTGCCTGACCAATACTCTTAGTGCGCTGAGCGTCTGGACGCCGCTGATTTTGCGCAGTATTAACGAAGCCAGCAGCAACGTGACCATCGGCATTCTGAGCGCCATTCCACAGGTCTGTACCATTGTGGCAATGGTCTGGTGGAGTAAGCGTTCGGACAGGTTGAACGAACGAAAAATTCACACCCTGCTCCCCTATCTGTTTGCGGCCGCAGGCTGGATGTTAACCGCCACCAGCACCACGCCACTGTTCCAGTTCACCGGGATAGTGATGGCCTCTGCCGGTGCCTTTGCTGCAATGGTGATTTTCTGGACCACGCCGGACAGGTTTATCTCCGTACGCGCCCGTGCGGTGGGCATTGCGGTGATCAACGCCACCGGGATGACCGGCGCAGCGCTTGGCCCGCTGCTGATGGGCCTGATGAAAGACGCCACGGGGAATTTCAATGCCGGGATCTTTATGGTGGCCGGATTCCTGGTACTGGGGGCAGTGATTATCGCGGCGATCCCAATGGCAAAAAACACGGCACAACCCGCGCATTAAGCACAGCTGCTTCTTGACTTATTTTGCGATAAAGGTACTTTTCAGGACATGAAGAAAATCCTGATTATCGTCCCGGATGGCGGTATGTTGTTTGAAGCTGCCGGTATCGCCGACATTTTAATGCAGGCCAACCGGCTGCACCCGGAAGGCCTGCAACATCCCTGCTATCGCATTATTATCGCCACCACCCAGCCCCACCAGGTGATCCACGGCCAGTCCGGGTTAAACCTGCTGGCGGACTACCGCCTGCCGGAGCTTGACCCCCGCGAGCCGCTCGACACCATCATCATTACCGGACGCGGGATGAACGAACTGGAGAGCACCGCAGTGGTCGACTGGCTGCATCTCGCGGCGCCGCACGCGCGCCGTGTGGCGTCGATTTGCGGCGGTGCGATGCTGCTGGCGCAGACCGGTTTGCTCGATGGACGACGGGCAACGACCCACTGGCGTCTGCTGGAAACCATGCAGGCCACCTACCCTAAAATTAACGTCGAAGGCGGGCCGCTGTACATTCAGGATGGCCCGATATGGACATCCGGCGGCGTGAGCTCTGGCTTTGACCTGACGCTGGCGCTGGTTGAAGATGATTACGGATTTAGCCTTGCGCGTGATGTTGCGCAGGACATGGTGATGTACCTGCGCCGCCCCGGCGGGCAGCTTCAGTTCAGCCGCTATAACCTGCATCAACCGGGCGCTTCCGGGCCGATAAATGAACTGCAACGCTGGATCCTGCAACATCTCACCGCTGACCTGTGCGTTGAAAATCTGGCGGAAAAAGTCGCCATGAGCCCGCGTAACTTTACCCGTGTGTTCACCCGGGAAACCGGCGCGTCCCCTGCGCGGTATGTCACCGAGGCACGCCTGGCGGCGGCACGACAGCTACTGGAACAAACGACAGAGCCCCTGGATCGCATTGCCGAAAAAAGTGGTTTTGGCAGCAGCATCAATCTGCGCCGGGTGTTTGAAAAGCAGCTCCACCTCACCCCAGGCGAATACCGCCAGCGTTTTCACTGTCGTAAGATGGCGTAATGTGATCCTTTTTTGTCATTTACGCCATTTTACCTAAAGCCTACATTGACTCCAGACAACACAGATAAGGAGTTAATCATGGTTAAGGTCGGTATTAATGGCTTCGGCAGGATCGGACGTAATTTCTTACGCGCTGCGCTGGGTAACCCGGATATTCAGATTGCGGCAATTAACGATCTGACGGACAGCAAAACCCTCGCCCATTTACTGAAATACGATTCCTTACTCGGTACGCTACCGGTTTCTGTTGAAGCGGCAGACGGCGCATTGCAGGTCGATGGCCAGCGTATCAGGGTGTTTAGCGAGCGTGATCCGGCAAACATTCGCTGGCGTGATGTGGGCGTGGACGTGGTTATCGAAGCGACCGGATTTTTCACCGAGCGCGAAAAAGCGGCGGTACATATCACCAGCGGCGGCGCGAAACGTGTCATTATCTCGGCCCCGGGCAAGAACGATGACCTGACGGTGGTGATGGGCGTTAATCACGGGAATTACGACCCGGCACAGCACTTCGTCGTCAGTAACGGGAGTTGCACCACCAACGGGCTGGCACCGGCGGCGCAGGTGCTGCATCAGACATTTGGTATCGAACACGGGCTGATGAATACCACCCACGCGTACACCAACAGCCAGGCATTGCACGACCAGCCGGAAAAAGATCTGCGCGGCGCGCGGGCTGCGGCCCTGTCGATTGTGCCTTACTCCAGCGGTGCGGCAAAAGCGCTTGGCAAGGTCATTCCCGAGCTGGATGGTAAGCTGACGGGGTATTCACTCCGCGTACCGGTTCCGGTGGTGTCGATTGTGGATTTAACGGTAACGCTGAGTCGTAACGTGACCGCTGAAGAGGTTAACGCCGCCTTCCGGGAAGCCGCCGCCAGCGGGCCGCTGAAAGGGATCCTGGGTTATAGCGATGAGCCGCTGGTATCAAGCGATTATCAGGGTGATCCACGTTCCTCCATTATCGATGGTCTTTCTACGCTGGTGATTGGCGGTAATATGGTCAAGATCCTCGCGTGGTATGACAACGAATGGGGATTCTCGAATCGCCTGGTAGACCTGGCCGTGCTGATGGATAAGAAAGGGTTGTGAGTGTTGGGTGATTGAGGTTAAGGAACACAGAGCCACCTTTCGCTTTATGTTCCTTGCTTCACTGTCACTACAATAGCCCGGTGGCGCTCCGCTTACCGGGCCTACCAAGGCTATTCTGCCTTCACCTTCACACCCATAAACACAATCACCATTGCCGTCACCAGCAGCAGGCCGCTTCCGGCAAACACGCCGCTGGCACCATTCAGATCAAATACCGCTCCGCCGCCAGCTGCACCCGCACTGATGGCCAGCTGGATAGACGCCACCAGCAGCCCCCCTGCACTTTCTGCTTCATCCGGCACGGTGGTGGCAAGCCATGTTGACCAGCCGACCGGCACCAGCCCAAACGCAAAGCCCCAGAGCGCCACCAGTAAACCATCCAGCATCGCCAGGTGCCCGAAGGCGACCATCATCAGCGCCAGGATCCCCATCGCAAACGGGACTAACGCCAGCGTCAGACGCAGATTTCGCGCCAGCAGATGTCCGGCAATTGACGTACCGATAAAGTTCGCCACGCCAAAGCCCAGCAGGATCAGAGAGATGCTCTCAACGCTTGCCTGCCCTACCGTTTCAAGGAACGGACGCAGATAGGTGAAGAAGGCAAAGTGACCGCTGAAAATCAGGATAGTCGCCAGCATTCCACCAATCATGCCAGGACGGCGCAGCACGCGGAACAACGTCCCCAGGCTACCGCTGCTTTCTGGCTTCATGGACGGCAGCACCCACAGCTGCCAGAGCAGCGCCAGCATACTTGGCAAAATGCAGAGAATAAAAACGTTACGCCAGCCAATAAGGCTACCGAGATAGCTGCCCAGCGGGGCGGCAACCACCGTGGCGATCGACACGCTGGAGAAAATCACCGCCAGCGCTTTCGGCACTTTATCGGCAGGTACCAGACGCATCGCCGTGGCGGTAGACATCGCCCAGAAACCACCGATGGCAACTCCCAGAAGCAGACGCCCCAGCAGCAACACGTGCAGGGTTGGCGCAAAGGCAACCAGCAGGCTGGAGATGATTTGCAGCACCGAGAAAAACATCAATACCCAGCGTCTGTCGATACTTTTGGTGGCCGAGGTAATCAGCAGCCCGGTGACGAGTGCCACCAGCGCCGTTGCGGTCACGGCTTGTCCGGCCATTCCCTCGCTGACACCAAGACTGGCCGCCATCGGCGTCAGTAAACTGGCAGGTAAAAACTCTGCCGTGATCAGGCCAAAGACCCCCAGCCCCAGTGAATAGACTGCTCGCCAGGCAGGCTTTGCGGGTGCTATAGCCTCTCTCGCCGCGACACATGAATTCATGTGTTATTCTCCCGTTAGAAAAATGTGACAACTGTCGCAAAAGCATAGTGAGTTTCCCATGGACGATCTATGACATATAATCTCTGATTATTGATAATTCGTCCGAAAGTGAAGACATGAGCAACCAGTCACCCGATTTGATCAGCGAGCTTCTCCGTGGAATGCGCCTTTCCGGTGTGAAATATCGCCGTATTGAAGCCAGCTCTCCCTTTGGCGTGGCGTTCCATCAGGCACCCGGCAAAGCGCAATTCCACTTTGTGAGTCATGGCTCCGCGCTGCTGCGCATGGAGAGTGGCACGACGTTCACGCTAAGTGGCGGTGACGCGCTGTTCATACCAAACGGCAACGCTCATGCCCTGCTTTCTGACGAACATGCCGACATCACGCCGGTGAGCGCGTTTCCCAGTGAGCCGATTTGCAACTCCGTCTGCGCTATCACCTGTGAACCCTGCCCGGACAGCGAGAACACCGTCATATTCAGTGGATGCATGGATTTTGAGCTTGGCGGGATGCAGCCCCTGATCAAGGCGATGCCGGAAGTGATGATGGTGAGCCGCCTGATGTCCACCTGGCCAGAGATCCATCCGCTGCTCGCCGCAATGGAGCGGGAATCCATGACCCGACAGGTCGGTTTTGCTGGCATCCTGGCACGCCTTGCCGATGTAGTGGCGGCGCTGATTGTGCGTGGCTGGGTAGAAGCAGGATGCGGAAAAGCAACCGGATGGGTACAGGTGCTGCGCGACCCGCGTTTAAGCCGCGCGATCTATGCCATGCATCAACAGCCGGGGGTAAACTGGAACGTGGCGGATCTGGCAAAAGAGGCCGGAACGTCGCGTTCCGTCTTCGCCGAGCGTTTTCTGTCGGCAACCGGCACCACGCCGGCCAAATACCTTTCAGAGCTGCGGATGCGGCTGGCCATTCAGTATATTCGCCACGAACATCAGCCGCTCGAAACGGTCGCGCTGCGTCTGGGATATGGGTCACTGGCTGCGTTTAGCCGGGCGTTCAAGCGCATTGTCGGCCAGGCGCCCGGTTCACTGCGGGAAACCAGTCAGACCCCGGAAGAGGTCTGACTGTCAGACGGTATCAGAAGTAGTATTTAAAGCGTAAGCGGCCACCGTAACGGGAGTCGTTATTGCCGTCCCCTTCGTTTGGATGTGCTTCAACCCAGGACGCATACGCGCCCAGATAGATATTGAAGTTTTTCATCTTCATGACGTTATCGAAGAGATAAGAGGCATGGATGGTGTGGATATCGTAATCACCCGGATCGGTGATCCAGCAGTCGTTGTCGCAATCGGCATTGAAACTGGTGGTGTTAAATTGGTCGATTTCGTTATGTGCGTATATATACCCCAGCTCGAACTTGCGCCATAAGCCGTTGATGCCCGCCGTAAAGTCTTTCTCATCCGTGGCGTCCATGTAGGCCGTATTCAGGTTTATCACAGTGCCATTTTCCGGATCGGCTTTCTGGCCGTTCCAGGTCATCGTCAGGCCGTAACCGGTACGATCGGACTGATCCACCCATTTGCCGGATGCATCACGATAGCCATAGGCGTTGTTCACCAGGTTGCTCTCCATCGCGATGGCGGTCGAGAAGCCCCCGTTTTGCCATGAGATAACCGGACGCACATAAGCCACGTTTTTCTCGTTATCGAGATCAATGCCGTGATACTGCTTATCGACGAACAGCGTACTGCCGTTCTCGAGCAGCGTGTTGACCTCGAAATACCAGTTATCGACCGTTTTACTGAGCAGGAAGTTACCGCCGCTGTCACTACGCCCACGCCCTTCTTTCATCATGTAGATGTAGCCGTAGCCATCGCTGTAAAGGTCATTTGCTGTATTGCCGGAGTACTCCACGAAGGTATCCTGGTTCAGCGGGAACATGTCGTAGGCTTCAAAACGACCCACTTTTACCTGCCAGTCTTTTTCAGTTCCGAAGAAGAACACCGCATCATCAAGGTTCATTTTCCCGGTCAGATCGGCAAGCGGTTGCACGGAGAAACCGGCGAAATTGCCGTTATCCATACGGCGATAACCGTCAAAACCGAGCAGCAGACGGCCGTTGATATCCCAGCGCTCGTTGCTGCCAGGCGCCCAGTCTTTATTGGCCGAGGTTTTCATTGAAGTCAGGCTACCGGTTTTGCTGGCCGCATCCATGTTAAATTCCACGTCACCGTAGAATTTAATATCGCCATAGCCTGATAACGTCAGTTTTGGTACAGCGGATGGGGTGACGGGCTCCGCCGATTCCACATTCACGCTAGCGTTTTTTTGTGCGGTGACCGCCTGTTGTTGCTGGAGAACCTGAATTTGCGCTTCTGCCTGCGCCGCACGGTTTTCTGCGCTTTCAAGGCGAGCTTCCAGTTTCGCCAGTTTTTCTTCAAGTGTCGGGGTATTTTTTGCTGCGAAAGCGCCTGTGGTACAAAAAGCACTAATGACCAGAGCAATAGTCTTAACTCTCATGGATTCCATCCTCGTGAATTATTCATTACGTCCTGAGTTGTACTACCCTATACCGGTAATACGGCTGTATTACCGGCTTAATACATCAATCGTTATTTTATTCTTTTGCGAATTCACCTTTATTCAAATCACGGACTACGCCGTTCATCACATTTTCATTCAGACCATAGAACTTAATTGAGAACGCCGTGAGCAAATAAAACAGCGATGGGATAAGTGTGAATAACAGAATAACGCCCTGCACTGCGGATTCAGACTGTATTTCACTGTTTGATTCATAGTTGAACCAGGCCAGTACCCATCCCAGAATTGCGCCACCGACTGCAACACCCAATTTAATAACAAAAATATTGGCAGCGACATTCATGCCCGTTATTCGACGCTGCGTTTTCCATTCGCCATAGTTATTTGCATCGGTGATCATTGACCACTGTAATGCCCCATTTCCGCCCTGCACTATCTGAATCAGAACATGAGCAATTAACGGAATTATCCAAAACTCCAGCGGGAGCCAGAAGCACACCACACCGAGTGCGGCGTTGAGAATATTGATCCAGAACGACAGTTTCACCTTACAAAAACGTGTCCCGAAGGGTTGCGCCAGGACCGAACCCAACATCGAGGCCAGCATTCCACCCAGCATAAAGAAGGAGATGATGTCCGCCCCTTTGTTCAGCACCGTGTTGACGAAATAGACCACGGCGCCACCGCGGATCACCACTGCGACCAGCATCATAAAGTTATAGACGGACAAAATGCGCCACTGGTCGTTACGAAACAGGATCTTAACGTCGCGGGCGATGTTAAGATTCTCTTCTTTGATAGGCTGAACCCGCTCTCTGGTGGTGAGAAAACAGGCCAGAAACATCAGGCAGCCAATCACGCCAAAAATGCCCATCGCCACCTGAATGCCGGTGGCGCGATCGCCCGGGAAAAGATAATCCGCCAGCGGCAGAATGCAGGCAGTGCCCAGTGCGCCACCGATGGGGGTGATGGCAAAGCGCCAGGACTGCAACGAGAGGTTTTCACGCGGGTCGGAGGTTAACGCCGCGCCGAGCGAACAGTAAGGGATATTAATAGCGGTATACATCAGGGTCATAAATATATACGCCCCAACGGCATAATAGATTTTCCCGGTTTCGGTAAAATCAGGAATGGAATACACCAGTACGCAACTTACCGCAAAGGGAATGCAAATTGCCAACAGCCACGGGCGAAAACGCCCCCAGCGCGTTGACGTGGCATCCGCAATAGCCCCCATTATCGGGTCGGTTATCGCATCTAATAACCGAACCAGCAGAAACATGGTTCCCATTACCGCAGGCGGCAGGCCGTATATATCAGTGTAGTAATAGGCAAGGATTGCCACTGACGAATCAAATACAATATGGCTTGCCGCATCCCCCAGGCTATAACCTATTTTTTCTTTTACCGGAATTCGTTCTGTTGCCGCCATAGATACCTCTCATTTTTCCAACCCGATGTTGTTGTCGGCGATAATCTCGCTGAGAGGCTCACGATTATCCATTATGTTTTTTCACTACAAGATTATGTTTTTTATTTTATGTGATCCTGACAATTAAAATAATGAAATGACCGCAAGAGCGTGCTTCATTTCATATTAAATAATGCCGTAATTATTCTTCCGGTCAATATTTCAAATATTCCCACACCCATCTCAACGCAACGGTAAATTGTCTGAGTCTGTGAAAAATGGGATATTCGACACGCGAATCTCTCAATATTCGTCTAAGGTTTTCACGTGGTTGATGACAGCGGTCACGCTGCTCTGCAAATACAGGAGAGAACCGATGATAAAACCTCATATGCGCCACCCTACACTTTTATCGCTCGCACTTGGCGGCGCACTGCTGGGCGTTTCCGTATCTGGCTACGCGGAAGACAAGGTTACCGGCCAGTCGACGCCCCCTGACATACTGCTCGGGCCCCTTTTTAACGATGTCCAGAGCGCCAAACTCTTTCCCGATCAAAAGACCTTTGCCGATGCCGTTCCCAAAAGCGATCCCCTGACAATCCTGGCGGATTACCGGATGCAGCACACCCAGTCCGGCTTCGACCTGCGACATTTTGTAGAAATGAACTTTACCCTGCCGACGGAAGGCGAAAAGTACGTTCCGCCGTCAGGACAGAGTTTGCGGGCGCATATCGACGGGCTGTGGCCGGTACTGACACGCACCACTGACAAAGCCAGCAAATGGGATTCTTTGCTGCCGCTGCCAAAACCTTACGTGGTGCCCGGCGGGCGTTTTCGCGAGGTGTATTACTGGGACAGTTATTTCACCATGCTCGGGCTGGCGGAAAGCGGCCACTGGGACAAAATCAGCGATATGGTGGACAACTTTGCCTATGAAATTGATACCTGGGGGCATATCCCGAACGGCAACCGCAGCTATTACCTGAGCCGCTCGCAGCCACCGTTTTTCGCTCTGATGGTTGAGCTTTTAGCCACGCATGACAGCGACGCGCTGAAAAAATATCGCCCACAAATGGAAAAAGAGTACCGGTACTGGATGGACGGCGTGGACGCACTCCAGCCGGGGCAGGCCAATAAGCGAGTGGTGAAACTGGACGACGGCGCGATCCTTAACCGCTACTGGGACGACCGTGATACACCGCGTCCGGAGTCCTGGCTTGATGATGTCACCACCGCCAAAAGCAACCCTAACCGCCCGGCAACGGAGATCTATCGCGATCTGCGTTCTGCTGCGGCATCCGGCTGGGATTTCAGCTCCCGCTGGATGGATGATCCGCAAAAGCTTGGCACGATCCGCACCACCAGCATTGTGCCGGTCGATCTTAATGCGCTGATGTACAAGATGGAAAAACTGCTGGCCAAAGCCAGCCAGGATGCAGGGGATACAGCCAGTGCGACGACATATGACGCCCTGGCAACCGCGCGCCAGAAAGCCATTGAGGGACATCTGTGGAATGAAAAAGAGGGCTGGTACGCCGATTACGATCTGAAAAGCAAAAAGGTGCGTAATCAGCTGACCGCTGCCGCCCTCTACCCGCTATTTGTTAAAGCGGCGGCGCAGGATCGTGCGGATAAAGTGGCGGCCGCGGCCTCTGCGCGACTGTTAAAACCCGGCGGTATTTCGACGACCACGATCAACAGCGGGCAACAGTGGGATGCACCAAACGGTTGGGCGCCATTGCAGTGGGTCGCGACGGAAGGGTTGCAGAATTACGGGCAAGACAAGGTGGCCATGGATGTGACCTGGCGGTTCCTGAAAAATGTTCAGCATACCTACGATCGCGAGCAGAAACTGGTTGAGAAGTATGATGTTTCCACTACTGGCACAGGTGGCGGCGGCGGTGAGTATCCGTTGCAGGATGGTTTCGGCTGGAGCAACGGCGTGACGCTGAAAATGCTGGATTTGGTGTGTCCGAAAGAGAAGCCGTGCGAGAGCGTGCCGGAGAATCAGCCTGCGGCAAATGAGGAGGTCGCGGCTCCGGTGAAAAGTACGGCGCAGTAGGTTGAGATTGTCGGGGATTGGGGTGCTGTGTGGAGTGAGGCGGTACATACGACTGAAGTGGTCATTCCGTTCACTTTATGTTCCTTGCTACTCTGTCACCACATTACCGGTGAACGTGCCAGGGTGGCTCGCCGCCACCACCCTGGCGACCCGGGCTCCCGGCAAGAAAATCGCCGCTACGCGGTACCCTCAGCTTATTCCTTTCGGCTTTCGGGTCGGGCGCGATGAAGCGTCCTTGCAAGTCGCGCCCTCTCGGCGCATCCCTGCGCCTCGCCCCGGCCTACAGGAAACGCTTCGGCGATTTTCAGCCGGACCATGGAGCCGCTATAAGCCTTTTATTTCAAAGGTGCAATGTCATCGCTGGGTAACTGGGGATCCCTCTCCCACAGGGAGAGGGAGAAAACCACCTGGCATCAGAAACTGTAGCTTGCTCCCAATTGCCAGGTGCGGTCGCGACCTATCCAGCAGTTGCTGGCGTCGTAGCAGGTTAGCGTCTCTTTGTTGGTGATGTTCTGCGCGCTCATCTTCAGCGTCAGCCCCGCAAGTGACGGCAGCAACTCACCCATACGATAAGACGCCGCCAGGTCATACTGCGTAGTGCCGCCCAGTTTGCCCGCATCGTTGGCTGGCGAAATTTCCATTGGCCCGGTATAGCGGGCACCGGCACCAATATTCACCCCTTTCAGCGGGGTGCTGTCGAAAGTGTAATCGCCCCACAGGTTAAACGCATTCTCCGGCACCTGGGTTGGGCGTTTGCCTTTGTACTTATCATCTTCGGTATTAATCGCGTGGGTATACGCATAGTTGGCCACCAGCGTCAGGTTGTCCGTCGGGCGACTGGTTGCCGAAAGCTCCGCACCCTCAGATTCCACCTCGCCGGTCTGGCGGTAGTTCAGGAAACCGGGATCGGTTGTGACCACGTTCTTCTGGCGAATGTTAAACACCGAGGCAGTCAAGGTGGTCGCGAAGTCCTCCATGAGATACTTCACCCCGCCTTCCACCTGCTTACTGGTCGTTGGCTTCACATCCCGGGCCGTCAGCGTGCCTTGCGGCGATACCGGGGCAAATCCTTCGGAGTAACTGATGAACGGCGATATGCCATTGTCGAAGGCATACAGCGCGCCCAGACGTTTGGTGACACGATCCTGTGAAACCCACGCTTTATCCCCGTTTTGCAGATAGTTGGTGGTCACAGAGCGGTAATCGTCATAACGCAGGCTACCCAGCAGGTTAAACCCGCCAAAGACCACCTGATCCTGCACGTAGTAACCGTTCTGCTGATAGCTCAGGCGGTTTTTCTGCGCAGTATATAAACCCAGCTCGCTTTCATGAATTTGTGAATAGTCCGGGTCGCGCATATCGATGCCTGGTGTGGCGGAGGCGTAGCGATAGTGGAAGTGGGAATTCAGCTTCTGGTAGTCGAACCCTGCCAGCAGATGATGTTGCCACTCACCGAGGGTTACCGTTTTGGTGACCTGGTTATCCATGTTGAAGCTCTGGAGGTCTTCATCCGTGGTATAGGCGAAGCGGTTAAGTTCATACACTTCACTTCCCTGTCCGGTGGAATAGGCGCTGCGCTGATGCGTATCTACATCGAAATAACGCACTTTCTGGCTGAAGCCCCAGCCACTGTCAGACGCATGTTCGAAGTGGTATCCGAGCATCCACTGCCGCTGTTTGAAACCGCTCCATTCGTCCCCGGCATAATCGCGACGTCCGGCATACTCAGAGCGCAGATAGGCTAACGGCAACGGGTTAGACGGCGACAAACTCGGGGTGTTTTGCGCCAGGGCATCAATCGTGAGGCGCGTGTTGCTGTCTGGCTGCCAGGTAACGGACGGCGCCACCAGATAGTTTTCATAGCGCGTGGTGTGCGGCTGGTCGTCATTTTCGGTGGCTTTACCCAACAGACGGTAATTCCAGTCGCTGTCGGCTATTTGCCCGGTCGAATCGAGATATCCCTCTTTCAGATTGCGGTTACCGGTAGTAAAGCCCAGCTCGGTTTTCGCCTCTTTTTGTGGCATCTTGCCCTGAATATTCACCAGGCCGCCCGGCGAGCCCCCGCCATACAACACGGAAGATGGCCCCTTCAGAATATCGACGCTCTCGATCAGCAGAGGATCGATGCGCGCTTTGGTGTTGCCGGTAACGTTGTAAGGCAGCTGCAGACCGTTGTAGAACTCCTGATCGACGGTAAAGCCGCGAATTTTATACTCGCTCATGTACGACGTATTACCGCGGACCTCGGTCGACACGCCCGGGGCATAGCGCAGGATCTCGTTCACCGAGTTCGCATGGCGTTGTTCGATCTCTTGTGCGGAGAGGGTATTGATGACTTGCGGGGTTTTACTTTCCGCCACCGCAGATTTGGTGGCACTGTTCGTCCAGACCGGCAGCACATCGCCCTGTGCTGAACCCGTAACCACAATTGTGGATTCTTCGGCAAAAGCCGCTCCCTGCAATGCCAGCGCCACGGCTCCTGCCAACGCACATAACGCAAAACGCGAAGTGATCATATTGTCGTCTAATTATTAAATGATATTAGGAACGACAATTATTATCATTTGCATAAACAAATCAATACCACCAAAGAAAACGGCCCTCCGAAGAGAGCCGTTTTTCACTATTCTTATGCTCTTCTGAGTAACCTGAACACGACCAGTACCACGATGGCGCCCACTACGGCAACCAGGAAACTGTGCATATTAAAACCACTCACGTTGCCTCCGAGGCCAAACATTGTTGCCAGCCAGCCACCAACAACTGCACCAACGACCCCGAGGACACAGGTCAAAATAAAGCCGCCACCATCACGCCCCGGCATGATAAGTTTGGCGATAGCGCCGGCAATAAGACCAAAGATAATCCAGGCGATGATACCCATAGCGATGCCCTCTTGCAGGTTTAACGCATACGCAGAAAACCTTCTGCACATGTACTCTAATTATAGGCTAAAGCCATAAAACCGATTTCATCTCACCGACTTAAATTGCTGCCGCCATGAAAAAAAACTCACCGGTTTGTATTAAGTTTCATTTCAGGCTGCCGATAACTCAAAGACAGTCTGTCACACATCGAGGAGCCATCTGGCGTGAGTAATTACAGTGAGCAGTTCCTGAAACAAAATCCGCTGGCTGTATTAGGGGTATTACGCGATCTGCAAAAAGGCGAGGTGCCACTGCGCATCAGTTGGGCAACCAATCAGTTTATCAGCAAAATCCTCGAAGCCTCGCCGGAGCGCCTGGTCATCGATCTGGGTAGCCAGGAGTACGAAAACCGCGCGGCACTTCGGGCAGAAAATATCGCGGTGATGGCTGAAACGCAGGGTGCAAAAGTAGAGTTTGTGCTGCCACGACTGACACAGGGTGAATTCCAGGGCCTTCCTGCGTTTATCACCCCCCTGCCGACTAACCTGTGGTTTGTGCAACGCCGCGAATATTTTCGTATCAGCGCTCCGCTTCATCCGGCGTATTTTTGCAAGGCGCGAATGCCGGATAAGAAAGAGTTTCGCTTCCGCCTGTTTGATCTGTCCCTCGGCGGGATGGGCGCTTTAATGGACACGCCAAAACCCGACGGACTGGTCGAAGGAATGCGTTTTTCGCAAATTGAGCTGGATATGGGCGGCTGGGGGCGGTTCTATTTTGATGCCCAGTTGATTGCCATCAGCGAGCGCAAAGTGGTTGATAGCAAGAACGAAACCATCACCACCCCGCGTCTGAGCTTCCGTTTTCTGAATGTCGGACCAGGTGCAGAGCGGGAACTTCAGCGCATTATTTTCTCGCTGGAACGCGAAGCGCGGGAAAGAGCAAACAAAGTCCTGTGACAGATGTCGGGCAGCAGACTGCCGCCCGACGACGGCATTACATGGCATCCATCGCTTTCTGAACTTTCCAGATATAACGTGGGGCCTGTGGTGCCGGATGATTTTTCACCACATGTTCAAAGAACTCGTCTTTATCCATGCCGTTAATTTCGTCGATCGCTTCTTTCCGGTCAGATGAGAATGTCCTGAGCAACGCGCCCGCGCCGTTCACGTAAGAGACCACCAGCGCATATTGCATCACTTCTGGATCTTCAATGCCTTTCAGCACGCCGTGTTCCAGAATGCTCAGATACGCCGTCCCCATTGAGATATTACGTTCCGGGTTTTTCAGCTCGCTGGTCGATGGCTGGCCGCTCCATCCCATATAGCGATAAACCTCTTTCCCGGCCGTCGACGCCTTCAGCTGCATCAGCCCCACCGCGTTAGATTTACTGACCAGGGTCGGATTACCGCCCGACTCCACCGCAATGATCGCCGTCACCAGACGCGGGCTTACGCCCCAGGCCTTTCCGGCTTGCTCGCTGATTGGCATCCACTGCATTGCCCGTTTAACAGGCACTTCCGGATTCCATGGCGGATTTTGGTAGTCATGTTTGGTACTACAGCCAGCAAGCAACACAATCAAAAAAGCAAACCATCTCAATTTCACGTCATCTATCCTTATATCCGGTCATCGCGTTCACGCTGCCTCTTGAAGGCGGCATCGTGTAAGCGGCATGATATAGACAATTAGCTTCTCATTCAGCAAGGAATTGCCATGTCTCAGTTTCATCTCATCGCGCCGTCGGGCTACTGCATTAACCAGGAGGCGGCACAGCGGGGCGTTCAGCGCTTACTGGAATCCGGCCATCAGGTAGAAAATCAGACGATTATCCCCCGCCGCCAACAACGTTTTGCCGGGACGCAAGCGCAGAGACTGGATGATATCAACGGCCTGGTGAACCTGAAGGGTGAGAATAACATCGTTCTGGCAGTGCGAGGCGGATACGGCGCCAGCCGGTTGCTGGAAAGCATCGACTGGGCGGGGTTGGCCAAACGCCAGCAGCAGGATCCCCTGCTGATTTGCGGCCACAGTGACTTCACGGTTATCCAGCTTGGCCTGCTGGCACTGAATAATGTCATTACTTTCAGCGGCCCAATGCTGGCCGGGAATTTTGGCGCACCAGAGCTTGATGCCTTTACCCAGGAGCATTTCTGGCGCGCCCTGCGCAACCCGACCTTCAGCATCGAGTGGCAAGGTAACGGGCCAGACTGGGAGTGTGAAGGAAAACTGTGGGGTGGAAATCTGGCGATGCTGGTGTCGCTGATTGGCACACCGTGGCTGCCGGATATTGATGACGGCATTCTGGTGCTTGAAGATATCAATGAGCACCCGTTCCGGGTCGAGCGAATGCTGCTTCAGCTTTATCATGCCGGTATTCTTGCGCGTCAGTCGGCTATCGTGCTCGGCAGTTTTAGCGGCTCCGCGCCGAATGAGTACGACGCGGGCTATTCTCTTGAAACGATGGTTGATTTTATCCGCTCCAGGCTGGATATTCCGGTGATAACCGGGCTGGCGTTTGGTCATGAACAACAAACGGTGACCCTTCCGCTTGGCGCGCAGGCTTTCCTGAAGCACGATAATTCAGGCAGTCGGTTAACAATAAGCGGCCATCCGGTCATAAAGGCATAAAAAAGCCGTTAAACCACCGCAATAAAACGCTGTATCTGCCGTTAATATGATAGGGTTTTAATAACAGATACAGCATTAAGGTGGGAGTACGACAACATTGGATGCCGCAGCGATAATCAGCCTATTCATTCTGGGTTCTGTCCTTGTAACCTGTAGTATTTTATTAAGTTCATTTTCTTCGCGCCTCGGCATCCCTATTCTTGTTATTTTCCTCGCTATCGGGATGTTGGCCGGTATAGATGGTATCGGCGGTATTCCTTTCGATAACTATCCCTTCGCTTATATGATCAGTAACCTCGCCCTGGCGGTCATTTTGCTGGACGGCGGGATGCGTACTCAGGCCAGTTCGTTTCGGGTCGCCTTAGGCCCGGCGCTTTCGCTTGCGACTGTCGGAGTGCTTATCACCTCAGGCCTGACCGGGATGATGGCGGCGTGGCTGTTTCACCTCAACATCATGGAAGGCCTGCTGATTGGCGCGATTGTCGGCTCGACCGATGCGGCAGCGGTCTTTTCCCTGCTGGGCGGTAAAGGGCTGAACGAGCGTGTTGGCTCAACGCTAGAAATTGAATCCGGTAGTAACGATCCGATGGCGGTGTTCCTCACCATTACCCTGATTGAGATGATCCAGCAGCACGAAACCGGTTTAAGCTGGATGTTTGCCTGGCATATTTTGCAGCAGTTTGGTCTGGGGATTGTCATCGGCCTTTCTGGCGGCTATTTGCTACAGCAGATGATCAACCGCATCTCACTGCCTGCGGGGCTCTATCCGTTGCTGGCCCTGAGTGGCGGGATCCTTATTTTCGGCCTCACCACGGCGATGGACGGCAGCGGTATTCTGGCGGTCTATCTGTGCGGGTTCCTGCTGGGCAACCGCCCTATTCGTAACCGCCACGCCATTTTGCAGAACTTTGACGGGCTGGCCTGGCTTGCACAAATCGGCATGTTCCTGGTGCTGGGATTGCTGGTTACGCCATCCGACCTGCTGCCGATTGCCGTTCCGGCGTTGATCCTTTCTGCCTGGATGATTTTCTTTGCCCGCCCGCTGTCGGTCTTTGCCGGGCTGCTGCCGTTTCGCGGGTTCAACCTGCGCGAGCGTATTTTTATCAGTTGGGTGGGGCTGCGTGGCGCAGTGCCGATTATCCTTGCCGTGTTCCCGATGATGGCGGGCCTGGATAACTCGCGGTTGTTCTTTAACGTGGCCTTCTTCGTGGTGCTTGTGTCGCTGCTGTTCCAGGGCACATCGCTGGGATGGGCGGCCAAAAAAGCCAAAGTGGTGGTTCCGCCCGTCGGATGGCCGGTCTCCCGCGTGGGGCTGGATATTCACCCGGAAAATCCGTGGGAACAGTTCGTCTATCAGCTAAGTGCTGACAAGTGGTGCGTGGGCGCTTCGCTGCGCGATTTGCACATGCCTGCCGAAACGCGAATTGCAGCCCTGTTCCGCGATAATATTCTGCTGCACCCGACCGGCAGCACGCGCCTGCGCGAAGGCGATATTCTCTGCGTTATTGGCCGCGAGCGCGACCTTCCGGCATTAGGGAAGCTGTTCAGCCAGTCACCTCCGGTGGCGCTGGATCAGCGCTTCTTCGGTGATTTTATTCTGGAAGCCAACGCCAAATTTGCCGATGTCGCCCTGATTTACGGCCTGGATGAAGGTCTGGAGTACCGCGACAAGCAACAAACCCTGGGTGAGATTATCCAGCAGTTGTTGGGCGCGGCACCGGTTGTCGGTGACCAGGTGGAGTTTGCCGGGATGATCTGGACGGTTGCCGAGAAAGAAGATAATTCGGTACGTAAGGTCGGCGTAAGGCCGATGGAAGAAGACGCAGAGTAGTGGGTTTGTGCCGGGTGGCGCCAACGCCACCCGGCACAAAAACATGGTTACACTGTCGCAACGGGTACTCTCGGTGCCAGCGCGCACATCAGTTCATACCCGATAGTCCCCGCCGCAGCGGCCACATCATCGATTTTAATCTCGTTCCCCCACAGCTCAACCGGCGAACCAATACCCGCCTGAGGGCACGGCGTTAAATCAACCGCCAGCATGTCCATCGAAACGGTTCCCACCGTGCCGGTGCGAACGCCATCAACCCAAACCGGCGTGCCCGATGGTGCGATGCGCGGATAGCCGTCAGCATAACCGCCTGCCACAATCCCGATACGCTGCTCGCCTGTCGCACGGTAACGGCTGCCGTAACCGACGGTATCCCCCGCTTTCAGCGTCTGCACGCCAATAATTTCACTGCGCAGGGTCATCACCGGTTTCAGGCCGCTGTTGGCAATATCCTGCCACTGGCCCGACGGAGAAGCGCCGTACAGAATAATCCCCGGACGCACCCAGTTATAGTGTGCTTCAGGGTGCCAGAGCGTGGCCGCTGAATTGGAAAGCGAACGCGGGCAATCCAGCCCTTCGGCGGCCTGCCCGATACGCGTCATGGCGTCGGCAATTCCATCCGGTTTTTCTGCATCGGCGAAATGCGCCATTAACGTCATTTCACCCACATTTTGCAGGGCGCGGAGTTGCTGCCAGACCGTATGCACCCGCTCAGGCTGGAAGCCGAGGCGGTTCATGCCGCTGTTCATTTTGACGTAGATATCCAGCGGGGCATGTAATTTCGCATTTTGCAGCGCTTTGATTTGCCAGTTACTGTGTACGCTGGTGGTCAGGCGGTACTTATCCAGTAACGGCAGATCGTCGGCGTGGAAGAACCCTTCCAGCAGCAGTATCGGCCCTTTCCAGCCGCGCTCGCGCAGTAAAATGGCTTCTTCCAGATTCAGTAAGGCAAAGCCGTCAGTGCTGCTGAGCGCGCTCCAGATGCGATCAATACCGTGGCCGTAGGCGTTAGCTTTGACAACCGACCATACACGCGAGCCTGGCGCTGCACGACGAACAATCTGGAGGTTATCCTTCAGCGCCTTCAGATCCAGCTGAGCCAGAATAGGACGGGACATGACAACTCCTTGTTAATTATGCGCGCCGTGCAGGTGCTGTGGGCGCGATGGGGTAAACCCCGATTGATAACGCGCGGCACTTAAATCGTCAAATGGAATCGCCGGTGTACGCCCGGAAATCAGGTCGCTCAACAGCTGGCCTGAACCGCAGGCCATCGTCCAGCCCAGCGTACCGTGGCCTGTGTTGGTCCACAGATTTTTAAACGGTGTACGCCCAACGATCGGCGTGCCGTCTGGCGTCATAGGGCGCAGTCCGGTCCAGAATGTCGCCTGTTCAACAAAACCGCCGCGTGGGAACAGATCGCCCACCACCATCTCCAGCGTTTCACGGCGCGGCTGTAGCAACTCGGTGTTAAAGCCCACGATTTCGGCCATACCGCCCACGCGAATACGGTTGTCAAAACGGGTGATCGCAATCTTGTAGGTTTCATCAAGAATAGTTGATACCGGCGCGCCGCTTTCCTCTTTGACAGGAATGGTCAACGAGTAGCCTTTCAGCGGATAGACCGGAATATCAAGAATGCCTTTCAGCATCGCGGTGGAGTACGAGCCAAACGCCATGACGTAAGCATCAGCTTTAATCACTTCGTCACCGCACTTCACGCCGTAGATATTTTCACCTTCTGACAGCAGCTTATCGACGGAGGTGTTAAAGCGGAATTTCACGCCTGCCTGTTCGCACATCGCGGCCAGACGCTGAGTAAACAGCTGACAGTCGCCGGTTTCGTCATTCGGCAAACGCAACCCGCCGGTCAGCTTGTGTGCGACTTCCGCCAGCGCCGGTTCAACCTGCGCCAGCTGGCTGGCTTCCAGCAGTTGATACGGCACGCCGGCGTCTTCTAGCACGGCGATATCCCGCGTGGCGTTTTCGTACTGCTGCGCGGTACGGAACAGCTGCAATGTGCCGCCCTGACGGCCTTCGTACTCAATACCGGTAGAGGCACGCAGCGCTTTCAGGCAGTCACGGCTGTATTCCGCCAGGCGAACCATACGGCCTTTGTTTTCCATGTAATGGCGGGTGTCGCAGTTGCGCAGCATCTGCCACATCCACTTGAGCTGGAATTGCGAGCCATCAAGGCTAATCGCCAGCGGCGCATGGCGCTGGAACATCCATTTGATCGCCTTCAGCGGCACACCCGGAGCGGCCCACGGTGCTGCATAGCCCGGTGAGATCTGTCCGGCGTTCGCCGCACTGGTTTCCAGTGCCGGGCCGGGTTCCCTGTCGATAACGGTAACGTCATGTCCCGCCTGACTTAAATACCAGGCGCTGGTTACCCCAACGACACCACTTCCCAGTATGACAACACGCATAGCCAACTCCATTATGTGCAAAAGAACAATCTTCTAATTACAGATTGATAACCTAGTTGAAAATATTATTCAACATACGACTTTTTTATGGTGACTTATCTCACATCTTCCCCTGTATACGGGGACAGGGCTTATTTGGGATCTCCTGCTGCGCGTTATTTTTAACCAGCATAAAATATTGTGGACGGAAGCTTTTCACCCGTTTCAAAAACGGGAAATCGCAAAGAAAAAATTTCTGCGCCAGCACGCTTTTGAATGCGTTGTTCTATGCTTGAAAAGAGGCTCTCCAGACAGAGAGAGCACCAACAACGAGGGCGCGCTAATGGCTACTATTGATTCCATATCCAAGGACAGCACACGTCTGAGCGATGGACCCGACTGGACCTTTGAGTTGCTGGATGTCTACCTGGCCGAGATCGACCGGGTGGCAAAACTGTATCGCCTGGATACCTACCCCCATCAAATTGAAGTGATTACCTCCGAACAAATGATGGATGCCTACTCAAGCGTTGGGATGCCTATCAACTATCCGCACTGGTCGTTTGGTAAAAAATTCATTGAAACCGAGCGGTTGTACAAACACGGACAGCAAGGGCTGGCGTATGAAATCGTCATTAACTCCAATCCGTGTATCGCTTATCTGATGGAAGAGAACACCATTACCATGCAGGCGCTGGTTATGGCCCATGCCTGCTACGGGCATAACTCGTTTTTCAAGAATAACTATCTTTTCCGCAGCTGGACGGATGCCAGCTCGATAGTCGATTATTTGATTTTCGCCCGTAAATACATCACAGAATGCGAAGAACGCTATGGGGTAGATGAAGTTGAGAAATTGCTCGACTCCTGCCACGCGCTGATGAACTACGGGGTGGATCGTTACAAACGTCCGCAGAAGATCTCTTTGCAGGAGGAAAAAGCCCGGCAGAAAAGCCGTGAAGAGTATCTGCAAAGCCAGGTGAATATGCTGTGGCGTACCCTGCCGAAACGTGAAGAAGAGAAAACGGTGACGGAGGCGCGCCGTTATCCATCTGAGCCGCAGGAGAACCTGCTCTACTTTATGGAGAAAAACGCGCCGCTGCTGGAACCGTGGCAGCGTGAGATCCTGCGCATTGTGCGCAAGGTGAGCCAGTATTTCTATCCGCAAAAACAGACCCAGGTAATGAACGAAGGCTGGGCCACCTTCTGGCACTACACCATCCTTAACCATCTGTACGATGAAGGGAAAGTCACCGAGCGGTTTATGATGGAATTCCTGCACAGCCACACCAATGTGGTGTTCCAGCCGCCGTACAACAGCCCGTGGTACAGCGGTATTAACCCATATGCGCTCGGCTTTGCGATGTTCCAGGACATTAAACGTATTTGCCAGTCACCAACGGAAGAAGACAAATACTGGTTCCCGGATATCGCCGGCTCTGACTGGCTGCAAACGCTGCATTTTGCGATGCGTGACTTTAAGGACGAGAGTTTTATCAGCCAGTTTATGTCGCCGAAGATCATGCGTGACTTCCGCTTCTTTACCGTACTGGATGATGACAGGAATAATTATCTGGAAATTTCCGCTATCCATAACGAAGAGGGATACCGCGAGATCCGCTCCCGCCTCTCTTCCCAGTACAACCTGAGCAACCTCGAACCAAACATACAGGTGTGGAATGTGGATTTACGCGGCGACCGCTCGCTGACGTTGCGCTACATTCCGCATAACCGCGCGCCGCTGGATAAAGGCCGCAAAGAGGTGCTGAAACATGTGCACCGCCTGTGGGGGTTTGACGTGTTGCTGGAGCAGCAGAACGAAGACGGTAGCGTGGAGCTGCTGGAACGCTGCCCGGCCCGGTTAAATACGCTGTAGTTGCCGGGTGGCGGCTACGGGTTTTGTAGGCCCGGTAAGCGAAGCGCCACCGGGCGAAAAAAAACCTCTCAACTGAGAGGTTTTTTATTTTAGCGGCCCTGGATAACCAGGTCGCCAGGCAGCGTTTTCTGCATCCGGTGCCAGATCTCGCCGGAGTCGCGTCCGTAGCGACGCACGGTTTCATAAACCTGATCGTGCATACCCGATGAGCACAGCTCGCTCAGCTTGTGATAGAAGCCCAGCGCCAGGCTACGGGCTTCCGGGTTAGCAAAATAGTGACGACCGATACGGGTGTACAACCCTTTCATGCCATTGAGGATCAAACCGTAAATCGGGTTACCTGATGCGAACGCCAGCCCACGGAATACGTTGTAATCGAGGGTGGCAAAGGCATCGGCATGATCTTCAACCGCTTTTGCGCTTTCCAGCACTTCCAGCGCGTTGTCCGGATGCTGGCGGAACGCCGTACGGATAAAGATGGTGGCAATGTTGGTACGAACGGACAGCAGGTTATCAATCAGCTGCGGCACGCTTTCGTGATCAAGACGCGCGAGCGTTTCAAGAATATTCAGCCCGGACGTTTCCCAGAAGTTGTTTACTTTTGTTGGCTTGCCGTGCTGAATCGTCAACCAGCCATCACGCGCCAGTCGCTGAAGAACTTCACGCAACGTGGTACGGGTGACGCCAATCAGTTCAGAGAGTTCGCGTTCAGCAGGAAGAATTGACCCCGCAGGGAAACGATTATTCCAGATGCTTTCAATGATGTACTCTTCCGCGAAACCCGCCGGGCTCTGCGCCTTAATGACCATAGTGAGATTTCCATTACACAGCTTTAGCAAATTGGACTCATCATACCAGAGGCTAGTACCGGCAGGTAGCGCAGCAGCGCGAGAAAAGAGGGATCGCCGTTTCATTTTTGTGAAATTTACAATACGGCCTTATTGCCCTCCTGGGTGTTGAATTTGCGTATACTTATGCTTTGGTTGTCTTGATGGAGAGGGAAATCTGTAGTGGAAATCTCATTTGGGCGCGCACTGTGGCGCAATTTTTTAGGCCAGTCACCTGACTGGTACAAACTGGCACTCCTGGTGTTTCTGGTCGTTAACCCTATCATTTTTATCGTCAGCCCCTTTTTTGCCGGGTGGCTGCTGGTTGCAGAATTCATCTTCACTCTGGCAATGGCGCTGAAATGCTATCCATTACTGCCTGGCGGCTTGCTGGCATTTGAAGCGGTGGTCATCGGTATGACCAGTGCCGAACATGTAAAAGAAGAGCTGGCATCGAATCTTGAAGTGCTTCTGCTGCTGATGTTTATGGTGGCTGGCATCTATTTCATGAAACAGCTTCTGCTGTTTATTTTCACGCGCCTGCTGTTGAGCATTCCTTCGAAAACGCTGCTCTCGCTCGCCTTCTGCCTTGCAGCAGCCTTCCTGTCTGCGTTTCTCGATGCCTTAACGGTGGTCGCGGTAGTGATAAGCGTGGCGGTCGGTTTTTACGGTATCTACCACCGGGTTGCCTCATCCCGCCAGGGCGATGATCTCCAGGACGACAGCCACATTGACGCACATAATCGTGTGGTGCTGGAGCAGTTCCGCGCCTTCCTGCGCAGCCTGATGATGCACGCCGGTGTCGGTACCGCGTTGGGCGGCGTAATGACCATGGTCGGTGAACCACAAAACCTGATCATCGCGAAAGCCGCAGGCTGGCATTTCGGGGAGTTCTTCCTGCGCATGGCGCCTGTCAGCGTACCGGTGCTTTTCTGCGGCCTGGCCACCTGTATTCTGGTCGAGAAATTCAGCGTCTTTGGTTATGGCGCAAAACTCCCGGAGCCGGTACTTCAGGAGTTACGCAAATTTGACCAGCAGAGTCGCAGCCAGCGCACCCGGCAGGAAACATTGCGCCTTATCGCCCAAGGGATTATCGGCGTATGGCTTATCGCCGCGCTGGCGTTCCATCTCGCGGAAGTGGGCTTAATCGGCCTGTCTGTGATTATTCTGGCCACGTCGTTTACCGGCGTGACAGACGAACATGCTATCGGCAAAGCGTTTACCGAAGCCCTGCCGTTTACCGCACTGTTGGCGGTATTTTTCGCGGTTGTGGCGGTCATTATTGACCAGCAGCTGTTCTCACCGATTATCGCCTTTGTGCTCCAGGCAGCCCCTGATTCGCAGCTGACGCTCTTCTACCTGTTTAACGGCCTGTTGTCGTCTATTTCGGATAACGTCTTTGTCGGCACCGTGTATATCAATGAAGCAAAAGCCGCGATGGAACATGGCGCTATCAGCGCCGGGCAGTTTGAACTGCTTGCGGTCGCGATTAATACCGGGACAAATCTGCCTTCCGTCGCGACACCGAATGGACAGGCGGCCTTTTTATTCCTGCTGACGTCTGCCCTCGCCCCACTCATACGACTTTCTTATGGAAGAATGGTATGGATGGCGCTGCCATATACGCTGGTGCTGACACTCGTGGGATTGCTTTGCGTCAAAATTACCCTCATTCCCTATACGCACTGGTTGCTACAAGCAGGTATACTTGCGGCGCAGTAAATCAGGCATATCGGGCAGTTCGCTGCCCGTTTGCGTTTTCGCATGATAAACATCCGATTACGCTTTAATTCGCAAGGCACAGGTGGCGCAGGAAACGAATTCGTTTACACTGCGCTTTCTAAGCATGTTCCAGGGAAATGATTATGTTGAGATTTTTAAACCAGTGCTCTCGCGGTCGCGGAGCGTGGTTGTTGATGGCCCTGACCGCCTTTGCGCTGGAAATGGTCGCTCTGTGGTTCCAGCATGTTATGGGGCTTAAGCCTTGTGTGCTGTGTATCTACGAGCGTTGCGCACTGTTCGGCATTATGGGTGCGGGTCTGGTTGGGGCGATTGCGCCAAAATCCCCGCTTCGCTATGCCGGCCTCGCCATCTGGATTTACAGCGCCTGGAAAGGCATTGAGCTGTCCTGGCAGCACACCATGATGCAGCTGCATCCGTCACCGTTTATGACCTGTGATTTTGCAGCCCGCTTCCCGAGCTGGCTGCCGCTGGATAAATGGCTGCCACAGGTGTTCGTGGCATCCGGTGACTGCTCTGTGCGTCAGTGGGAATTCCTGACGCTAGAGATGCCTCAGTGGCTGGTAGGGATTTTTGTGGCTTACTTTGTTGTGGCGCTGCTGGTGTTGATTGCTCAGCCGTTCAAACCGAAGAAACGTGATTTGTTTGGGCGCTAATTTGCCCAGCGGCGCTTCGCTTGCATGGGCCTACGGTTTTGTAGGTCGGGTAAGTGCAGCGCTACCCGACACAGCACACCACATAAAAAAACCCGCCTCGGCGGGTTTTCTCGTATCAACGATTGGGATGATTCATGATGTGGTCTTCCCAGTCCCGCACCTCTGACTCTTTCACCGCAATATGGCGCACGGAAATACGCTCGCCGTGCATCGCCGCTTTTGACCCCGTCAGCAACGGATGCCACTTCGGCAGAGCCTGCCCTTCCGCCAGCAGACGATAGGCACAGGTATGCGGCAGCCATTCGAAGGTTGGCAGGTTATCACGGGTTAACTTGATGCAGTCCGGCTCAAACTCGAAGCGGCGTTCGTAATTGCGGCACTGGCAGGTTTTAATGTTCAGCTGTTTGCAGGCAACGTTGGTGAAATAGATCTCGTCTGAGTCTTCATCCATCAGTTTGTGCAGGCAGCACTGCCCGCAGCCATCGCACAACGATTCCCACTCCTCGTCGGTCATTTCGTCGAGAGTTTTGCTTTGCCAGAAAGGAATGTCGTTCATCAGGATGTCCACACGTCAAAAGAAAGCGCACCTTATAACGAGTCTGGCACGTTGATGCAAGTTTTGCCGCCCGAAGAAGGCGGCAAGTTGCTTTTACAGCACGCGGGTTTTCAGCGACTGGCCGTTAAAACTCACTTCCAGTTCGTCACCGCTGTTAAGCGGGCCAACACCTTCTGGCGTACCGGTCAGGATCACATCTCCCGGTTTCAGGGTGAAGAAACGGCTCATATAGGCAATCAGCGGCAGGATCTTGTGGATCATATCGGCAGTGGTACCTTGCTGGCGGAATTCACCGTTAACCTTCAGGTAAAGTGGCGTATCCTGCGGGTCAGCAGTGAACTCGCCCACTGGCACAAAACCGGAGATCGGGCAGGAATTATCAAACCCTTTGGCCTTTTCCCACGGCTGCCCGGCTTTTTTCATTTTGCCCTGCACATCACGCAGCGTGAGGTCCAGCGCAACGCCGTAGCCAGCAATCGCTTTTTGCACGTGCTCTTCAGAGGCCTGACGCAGGGTTGCGCCAATCAGTACGGCCAGCTCCACTTCGTGATGAACTGAACCTAACCCCTGTGGCAACGCCAGCGGCTGGCGAATGTCGCAAAGCGCAGTTTCCGGTTTAATGAACAGCACCGGCTCGTCTGGCGTGGCACTGCCCATTTCCTGAATGTGTTTCGCATAATTGCTGCCAACGCAGACAACTTTGCTGACGGGATAATCCAGTAATGCACCTTGCCAGTTATGATGTTGATACATTTACGACCCCTAAACGGTTGATGTGTTGTTCCCGGGCCTACCCGGGACTATTTCTTTCCGTTCACCTCAAGATGCTGTTTTAATAAATTCTCGGGTGGTGGCGGAAGCTGTAAATAATAGCCCTGTTCAGCTAATGCTGATTTCACTTTTTCCAGATCGGCATTAACCAGTTTCTTTCGCCCATCCAGCGGCAACAGCATCGCCAGCTGCGGACGGCCAAAGCTTTTCATTAATTCTTCAGGCACGCGGGAGAAATCGTCTTTCTTTTCGACATAAAGGTAGGTCTGGTCGCGGCTGGTACTTCTGTAGATCACACAAAACATGTTTTTACTCTGAATTCTCGGGTGGTTGCTTGCCTCAATATACTCCTGACTATAACATGCCTGATACTCTTCGGAATATCGCAACGACTGCGTTGTGGTTAATAGCAAATTGAGTAAGGCCAGGATGTCAAACACGCCCATCGAGCTTAAAGGCAGTAGCTTCACCTTATCAGTGGTTCATTTGCATGATGCAAAACCCGAGGTTATTCGTCAGGCGTTAGAAGACAAAATCGCGCAGGCTCCCGCTTTTCTGAAGCACGCCCCCGTCGTCGTCAATGTCAGCGGTCTTGATGCCCCTGTTAACTGGAAACTTCTCCAGCAGGCCGTGTCATCGACCGGGCTGCGCATTGTCGGCATCAGCGGTTGCAAAGATGCCGAACTGAAAGCCGACATTGACCGCGCAGGGCTGCCCATTCTGACGGAAGGCAAAGAAAAAGCCCCACGTCCGGCACCTGTTGCCGTGCAAACACCCCCGCCGCCGGTGCAGAACGTTACACCTGTCACAAAAACGCGATTGATTGATGTGCCGGTTCGTTCCGGTCAGCGGATTTATGCACCAAACTGTGATCTGATTGTTACAAGCCACGTCAGCGCCGGTGCAGAACTCATTGCAGATGGCAATATTCACGTCTACGGTATGATGCGTGGACGTGCGCTTGCTGGTGCAAGTGGCGATCGGGATGCACAAATATTTTGTACTCACCTGACGGCGGAACTGGTTTCCATCGCAGGTGAATATTGGCTGAGCGACAAGATCCCAGCCGAATTTTATGGCAAAGCGGCTCGTCTGCGATTGGCAGACGACGCGTTGACCGTTCAACCGTTGAATTGATCCCTTTTTAACAAGGAATTTCTATGGCACGCATTATTGTTGTTACTTCGGGTAAAGGAGGCGTTGGCAAGACCACCTCCAGCGCGGCCATCGCTACTGGTTTGGCCCAGAAGGGAAAGAAAACCGTCGTTATCGATTTCGATATCGGCCTGCGTAACCTGGACCTGATTATGGGTTGTGAGCGTCGCGTTGTGTATGACTTTGTGAACGTCATTCAGGGCGATGCCACGCTGAACCAGGCGCTGATTAAAGATAAGCGCACCGAGAATCTCTATATTCTCCCGGCCTCTCAGACACGTGATAAAGATGCCCTGACCCGCGAAGGCGTGGAAAAGGTGCTCGACGATCTGAAAAAGATGGAGTTCGACTTTGTGGTCTGTGACTCCCCTGCCGGTATCGAAACAGGTGCACTGATGGCGCTCTACTTCGCTGATGAAGCGATCATCACCACTAATCCTGAAGTGTCGTCCGTGCGTGACTCTGACCGTATTCTGGGTATCCTCGCGTCTAAGTCTCGTCGTGCGGAAAATGGCCAGGATCCAATCAAAGAGCACCTGCTGCTGACCCGTTACAACCCAGGTCGCGTGAACAAAGGTGACATGCTGAGCATGGAAGACGTGCTGGAGATCCTGCGCATCAAACTGGTGGGTGTTATCCCGGAAGATCAATCCGTGTTACGCGCCTCTAACCAGGGTGAGCCGGTTATTCTGGATACGATGGCAGACGCAGGTAAAGCTTACGCCGATACCGTTGACCGTCTGCTGGGAGAAGAACGTCCTTTCCGCTTCATTGAAGAAGAGAAGAAAGGTTTCCTCAAACGCCTGTTCGGAGGATAAGTTATGGCATTACTGGACTTTTTTCTCTCGCGGAAAAAAAGCACCGCCAACATCGCTAAAGAGCGTCTGCAAATCATCGTTGCGGAGCGTCGTCGTAGTGACGCCGAGCCACATTACCTGCCGCAGCTGCGCAAGGACATCCTGGAAGTGATCTGTAAGTATGTGCAGATTGACCCGGAAATGGTCACCGTACAGCTGGAACAAAAAGACGGGGATATTTCGATTCTGGAGCTGAACGTTACGCTTCCGGAAGCGGAAGAATCACGTTAGTCAGGTTTTGTTTTTGTAGCCCCGGTAAGCGCTAGCGCCACCGGGGAGATGTGCCGGGCATGGTTTCATGACCCGGCACATTTTATCGCGGATACCCTTCCAGCAGCGTATTCAGGCGATCGGCCATCAGTTCCCCGCGCCAGCCTGCCATCATTTCCGGTAATCCATTCTGTGTTTTCAGCTTCCAGTGCCAGTTCAGCAACTGATTGATCTGACGACGCGACGCCAGCAATTCAGCGCCCAGTTTGCTCTCAGTTGCGACTTCCTGCACCAGTGCCTTAATGTCTTTGAACGCTTTGCGGTAACCCGGCATATCCATCAGGTTCAGCAGCGGCTCTGGCAGTGCGTCATCCGGCGTTTGCTGGGCTTTCTCCACCAGCGCCAGCAGGGTTTTACCGTGGAAACGGATTTCGCTCCCGGAAAGACCAATGCTGTCCAGCTCGCCCATACTACCCGGCATATAACGCGCAACCGCCCAGAGATGTTCTTCACGAACCACAAAGTTAACGGCCAGATCGCGCTCGCGCGCTTTACGCAGGCGCCAGTCAGCCAGCAACTGCAAACAGGCCAGCTGACGCGTACGCAGCTGCCACGCGTTGCTGATGTCACGCCAGGCTTCTTTCGGATCAACCACTTCCTGACGACGCTGCTGTGTCATACGACATTCGTCCAGCGCCGCAGGCAACCAGCCAGACGCTTCGGCTTCTTTCATCAGCTGGCCGGCAATCGGCAGCAGATAAAACACGTCTGCCGCAGCATATTCCAGCTGACGTTCGGTTAACGGGCGCGCCAGCCAGTCGGTACGGGATTCGCTCTTATCCAGTGCGATCCCCGTGTACTCCTCAACCATGGCCGCAAAGCCCCATGAGAGCGGACGATTGCTGAATGCCGCCAGGATCTGCGTATCAATCAGGGGTTGCGGCATGATGCCAAAGGTGTTGAGAAACACTTCCAGATCTTCACTGCCAGCGTGCAGGTATTTGGTGACGCCAGTATCCAGCAGCAGCTCACGCATCGGCGACCAGTCGGTAATACCAAGAGGATCGATAAGTGAAACATGTTTACCGTCGTACATCTGAATCAAACCCAGCTGCGGGTAGTATGTACGGGTGCGGACAAACTCGGTATCCAGCGCGATGGCGGGAAAGTCACGCGTAACCTCGCACAGCGAAGCCAGCTCGTCGTTGGTGGTGATCATCTGGTAATTCAAAACGGTTTCTCTTTTGTTTGCGCCCATAAAAAACGCCGGCTAAACCGGCGTCTGGGCGATTAGCGTGAAGCTCATGCCTTATTGTCCACTTTGGCACGGGCTTCGTCACGTAATTCTCGTCGTAATATCTTCCCGACGTTGGATTTCGGCAGTTCATCGCGAAACTCAACCAGCTTCGGCACTTTGTAGCCCGTCAACTGACGGCGGCAGAAGGTGATCAACTCCTCTTCGCTAAGCGAAGCATCTTTTTTGACCACAAAAATCTTCACCGCTTCACCGCTGCTGCCAGAAGGTACACCCACGGCCGCCACTTCCTGCACGCCGGAGTGCTGCATGACCACGTCTTCAATTTCGTTCGGATAAACGTTAAAGCCGGACACCAGGATCATGTCTTTCTTACGGTCAACGATGCGCAGGAAGCCCTCTTCATCCATCACGGCAATATCACCGGTGTGGAGCCAGCCATTTTTGATTATCTCATCCGTGGCATCCGGGCGCTGCCAATAACCCAGCATCACCTGCGGGCCTTTCACGCACAACTCCCCAGGCTGACCGGGTTCGACTTCGTTATCGTCGTCGTCAACCAGTTTGGCTTCTGTCGACGGAACAGGCAGCCCGATACTGCCACTGTGGTAGTCAATATCGTGCGGGTTGACGCTGACCAGCGGTGCGCATTCTGTCAGGCCGTAGCCTTCCAGAAGATACTGTCCGGTGAGTTTCACCCAGCGTTCGGCAACGGCCTGTTGCACCGGCATCCCGCCGCCAGCGGACAGATGCAGCGTTGAGAAATCGAGCTGCTGGAACTCTTTGTTATTCAGCAGCGCGTTAAACAGGGTGTTTACCCCGGTCATGGCGGTGAAGGGATATTTCGCCAGCTCTTTCACCAGCCCTGGGATGTCTCGCGGGTTGGTAATCAGTACGTTCTGGCCGCCGAGCTCAATAAACAGCAGGCAGTTCATGGTCAGCGCGAAAATGTGATACAGCGGCAGCGCGGTGATCACCAGCTCTTTACCCGGATGCAGCAGCGGCCCGTAGGTCGCATTCACCTGTTCGAGGTTTGCCAGCATGTTGCGGTGGGTCAGCATCGCCCCTTTGGCCACGCCGGTGGTACCGCCGGTGTATTGCAGGAAGGCCAGGTCTTCTGACACCACCTCCGGCTTAACGTACTGCATACGATAGCCCGCGTGCAGCGCACGGCGGAAGGAGATAGCATCCGGCAGGTGGTATTTTGGCACCAGACGCTTGACGTATTTGACGACAAAGTTAACCAGCGTGCCTTTGGCGGTGGAGAGTTGATCCCCCATGCGCGTCAGAATGACGTGTTTCACCTGGGTTTTGTCGACCACTTTTTCCAGCGTATGGGCAAAGTTGGATACAATCACAATCGCGGCCGCGCCGCTGTCGTTCAGTTGGTGCTCCAGCTCGCGCGGGGTATACAGCGGGTTGACGTTGACGACAATCATCCCGGCACGCAGGATACCAAACAGCGCCACCGGGTATTGCAGCAGGTTGGGCATCATCAACGCGACGCGGTCCCCTTTTTGCAGCCCCAGCCCTTCCTGAAGATAGGCCGCAAACGCGCGGCTACGCTCCTCAAGCTTACGGAACGTCATTACCTCGCCCATATTCACAAATGCGGGCTGGTCCGCGTAGCGCCTTACCGAGTGCTCAAATAATTCAATCAGGGATTGATAACGGTCAGGATTGATCTCCGCAGGGACATCTGCGGGATAACGGTTAAGCCAAACCTTCTTCAATGCATCACCTCTGAAATGAGTGTTCGTCGTCATCACAACCCCGATAATAAACAGTTTGTTAACATTATATTAACTCAGCGTACCAGTTTATTAATTGTTCAGATTTAAGGTTGCGAAGCGCGTCACTCTTTTTTTTAGTTTTATCCGTAAAAAAACAGAGACAGCGGCTGAGCCGCTGTCTCTTTCCTATTAATAACAGTTAGTTACTCGGTTACAACAGTCTGAACATGCGCCGGACCTGGGTTATACCAGCCCCATCCCGGATAGCCATAACGGTATGGATGTGGGCCCCACATCCACGGATCGATAGGCTGTGGTGGCATAATCACCTGCTGCTCAAGCCGCCAGCGTTTATAACCGTTGACCTGCATGGTCATGAATTTATACGGCGTACTGCCGATTTTGCCCTCTACCGTGCCGGTAATGGGGCCGACAACGGTCACCAGCTGTCCGCGGAAATCAACCGGGTCGAGGAAGCCGCTGACGTCAGCATAAATACGCCCGCGCGAGGCTTCGCCCAGGACCGGTCTTGCGCCGCTATCCAGAGGGACGGTGGCGATCTCCAGGCGGGTTTTCCCCTGCTGGTTTAAGACCTCAACCACCTTGCCGCCAAAACGCGCTTCCTGGCCAACGTAGAGCTCAGGCGCATTCATCACGCGCACCAGATCCTGCTGCGGCGTTGGGCTTGTTCCCTTGATCGCATCAGGAACGGTAACGCACCCGCTCAGCGCTGCGGCAACAATACCCGCCATCATCAGACGTACTACTTTAGTTTGAACCGCCATGGTGCGACTCCTTTTTCTCAGTTCCTGTTACTGAGATTCACTCGCGGCCTGGAAGTTTCTTCCACGCGACCGTGTTTCGCAAATAAACTGGTTCAGCTTGTTCAACTGCAACGGTTTTTCCTGCGCCGAGCAGCTGGCAAGCGATAGGTAACATGTCTTCCGCGGCAGGCAGAAGCATGTTGCCGTCTACCAGCGTCACGCCAGTATCGTTCGCCATTTCCGGCCATACTGGCCAGCCAGTGCCTACCGTCGCCCATTCGCCTGAAAGCTGTTGGAGACGTTCGGTTACGGCTTCAGGTTTAAGTACCGCTTCCGTCTCTTCACCGTGCCAGACGCCGTTTTCGTCGCGGGTATATTCCGCCCAGTAAACTTCGCCCATACGTGCGTCAATGGCCGCCAGTACGCGGGTTGCACCGGTCATGCGCCATGCGCCCTGCGCCATGGTTGCCAGTGTAGAAACACCGATCATCGGCAGTTCTGCGCCCAGGGCAAGCCCCTGCGCGATGCCGATACCGATACGTACGCCCGTAAAACTGCCCGGGCCACGGCCGTAAGCCAGCGCATCAAGATCGGTTAAGGCGGTGTTGCCCTGGGTGAGGATCTCTTTTACCAGGGGCAGGATCCGTTGGGTATGTTCTCGTGGGCACTCTTCGAAATGAGCACAGATAGCACCGTCGTTCCACAGGGCAACAGAACAGGCCTCTGTGGCGGTATCAATAGCCAGAATTCGCATGAGTCGTCGCGCTCTCGCAGTGGTCAGTCACAAAATGGCGCGCATTTTAGCACACCCCGGAGCAAATTACTCCGCCGTTGGGTTCGCGAGGAACCGAACCGCGCGTTTAATGTCCCGTGTGCGCGGCGCGGGCGGCAGACTCGCCAAGAAAGTGGCGCCATACGGGCGCATCACCAGGCGGTTGTCGCAGATAACCAGCACACCACGGTCGGTGACATCGCGAATAAGACGTCCTACCCCTTGCTTCAGGGTAATCACCGCATCAGGCAGTTGCACTTCATCAAAGGGATCGCCGCCCCGCAGGCGGCAGTCTTCCATGCGCGCCTTCAGTAACGGGTCGTCCGGCGATGTGAACGGCAGTTTATCGATGATCACCAGTGATAGTGCATCACCGCGCACGTCTACCCCTTCCCAGAAACTGCTGGTTGCCACCAGTAGGGCATTACCGGCGCTGACAAACTGTTGCAACAGTTGCCCTTTGCTGGTTTCCCCCTGGAGCAGTACCGGTAAAGTCATGGTGGCACGGAACTGTTCTGCCAGGTCGCGCATCATGGCGTGGGAGGTACAGAGCATAAAGCAGCGGCCATTGTTGGCTTCGATCATCGGTTTCAGCATCGCCGCCAGGTGCCGCGCAGCACCGGGCTGGTTTGGCAGCGGCAGATTGCGTGGGACGCAAAGCAGTGCCTGTTTTTCATAATCAAACGGGCTTGGCAGCAGAAGAGATTCGGCCTGCTCAATCCCCAGACGTTCGGTGAAGTGGTGCAAATCGTCATTTACCGACAGCGTTGCCGAGGTGAAAATCCAGCTCCCCGGTTTTTGCGCCATCACCTCTTTGAATTTATCCGCCACGGTCAGCGGCGTCAGGGCCAGGGTGAAATGGCGTGAAGTACATTCGTACCAGTAGCTGAACCCTGGCTGGTTTATTTCTTTAAGTCTTTTCAGACGGCCACGATACACCGCCGCGCGCTCAAAAGCGGCGTCGAGCAACGCAGAGCGCCCAAGCGAGAGCTTCGCCACGTCGTAGCAAAGCTCCAGCGAATCATCCAGCAACAGCAAAGCGCGCTGGATGTTTTTATCGGCCAGCAGTTCACGCAGGTTACCGCGATAACCCGGCTCCCCAAGCTGTAAGCGGAAATCCTGTGCGCTTTGCGCCAGCCGGTCGGCACATTTTTGCAGCTGTTGGGTGTCTTTTAATTCCGTGCGATAGGCAATGGTGAAATCTTTCGCCAGGTCCAGCAGCTGACGGCTTGAGATCGACTGGCCAAAATACTGGCTGGCAATATCCGGCAACTGGTGTGCTTCATCGAAGATCATGACGTCGGCTTCCGGGATCAGCTCGCCAAATCCGCTGTCCTTCACCACCATATCCGCCAGAAACAGATGATGGTTTACCACCACCACATCCGCATCCATGGCCGTTTTACGCGCCTTTACCACGAAACAGTCTTTATACAGCGGGCAGTCGCTGCCAAGGCAGTTATCGTTGGTGCTCGTCACCAGCGGCCAGGCCTGCGAGTCTTCCGCCACGCTCGCGCAGGTGCTGATATCCCCGTCTTCGGTCTGATTCGCCCACGCACGCAGGATGATGACATCACTCAGGGTTTGTACCGGGAGATCGCCCCCCGCCAGCGCCTGTTGCTCCAGACGCTCAAGGCAAAGGTAGTTGGAGCGGCCTTTCAGCAGTGCCAGTCGGCCTTTGTATTTCAGCGCCTTCGCCACCGTGGGCAGATCGCGGCTATAGAGCTGATCCTGTAACGCTTTAGACCCCGTGGAGATGATCACTTTCTTTTTTGCACGCAGCGCCGGGGCCAGATAAGCATAGGTTTTACCTGTTCCGGTACCCGCCTCAACCACCAGCGGTTGTGCATTGTCGATTGCGTGCGCAACGGCGTGCGCCATATGGCGCTGGGGTTCACGCGGCTTAAAGCCGGGGATCGCCTGTGCTAATTGACCATCTGCTGAAAAATCGTCTGCCACGGTGCTCTCTCACTGTATTTTTACACAGGGATTATGTCAGCCCACTCTCGCCAGTGCCACCCCAAATAGTGACGAGGCGAGAACAATATGGCAGTCTTGCCGCCTGATACGAAAAATAACGAGGAAACGTTTATGACAATTGTGCGCATTGATGCCGAAGCCCGCTGGTCTGATGTGGTGATCCATAACCAGACGCTGTACTACACCGGCGTGCCGGCAAACCTGGATGCCGATGCCTTTGAGCAAACGGCCAACACCCTGGCACAGATTGACGCGGTACTGGAAAAACAGGGCAGCGACAAATCCCGCATTCTGGATGCGACCATTTTTCTTGCCAGTAAAGATGATTTTGCGGCGATGAACAAAGCCTGGGATGCGTGGGTCGTGGCGGGTCACGCGCCTGTACGTTGCACCGTACAGGCCACGCTGATGAAACCGGAATATAAGGTAGAGATTAAGATTATCGCGGCGGTCTGAGCCCGATTACTCTTCGTCTTCATCCTCGAAACGCGCCACGATCCGCTCGCCGGTATGGGTGGCGCGAAGTTCATCAGCCACCTGTGCGATAGCCTGACCGCTGCTCATCCCCTGGGACATCAGCTCCTGGATTCGCTCAACCGCTTTCTGCTGCTGCTCATGGCTCAGAGAAGGTAAACCTGCAAACATCGTCAACTCCTGCTAAATTGTCTGCGCTAATTATTTCACGCTGCCCGGTAGTTTGCCACACATGAAGATGCGCTTTCCCACTGTCATGACTTTACCCTGGCGTTCAGACGCCGCTGAATTCTGGTTTGCACGCTTAAACCACCTGCCTTTTGCGATGTTGCTGCATTCCGGCCATGCAGACCACCCTTATAGCCGCTTTGATATTCTGGTGGCCGACCCGCTGAAAACGCTGACGACGAATGATCTGTCGTTAACGGACGATCCGCTGATGCACCTTCAGCAAGAAATTAACGCCCTGGGCTTATCTGCCGTGCCGAATCCGGACTTCCCCTTTCAGGGAGGCGCGCTGGGCCTGTTTGGCTACGATTTAGGGCGCCGTTTCGAAACGCTTCCCGAGTTTGCGCAGGCGGATATTTCCCTGCCAGACATGGCTGTGGGGCTGTATGACTGGGCGTTAATTGTTGATCACCAGAAAAAAACGGTTTCACTCCTGAGCCATCGTGACGTTCATGCGCGTCTTGCCTGGCTTGAGGCGCAGCAGCCTGCACCGGCAGAGACGTTCACGCTGACCTCAAAATGGCGCTCGAACATGACCGAGCAGGAATATGCGGAAAAATTCGCACGCGTTCAGGCATACCTGCAAAGCGGTGACTGTTATCAGGTCAACCTTGCGCAGCGATTCCAGGCGACGTATCAGGGGGATGAGTGGCAGGCGTTTACTCGTTTGAATGCCAGCAATAAGGCACCGTTCAGCGCGTTCCTGCGTCTGGAGCATGGCGCTATCTTAAGCCTGTCGCCGGAGCGCTTTATTCATCTGGCGGAAGGGACCATTCAGACCCGGCCAATTAAGGGTACGCTGCCGCGTCTGGCCGACCCTGTCGCCGACCATCAGCAGGCGGAAAAACTCGCTGCTTCTCCGAAAGATCGGGCGGAGAATCTGATGATTGTGGATTTGATGCGTAACGATATTGGCCGTGTTGCGGAACCCGGCAGCGTGCGCGTACCTGAGCTGTTTGTCGTCGAACCCTTCCCGGCGGTACATCATCTGGTCAGTACTATTACCGCACGCTTGCCGGACTCGCGCACCGCCTGTGACCTGTTGCGTGCCGCATTTCCGGGTGGATCTATTACCGGTGCGCCAAAAGTGCGGGCGATGGAAATTATCGACGAGCTGGAACCTCACCGTCGCAACGCCTGGTGCGGCAGTATTGGGTATGTGAGCCTGTGCGGCACGATGGACACCAGCATAACCATTCGCACTCTGACGGCCTGTGAGGGAACACTGTATTGCTCCGCAGGAGGCGGCATCGTTGCCGACAGCCAGGTTGAGGCGGAATATCAGGAAACCTTTGATAAAGTTAACCGTATCCTGAAACAACTGGAGAACTAACGGGTGGAGAAAGATAACCTGACGCTGGATGATTTTTTGTCACGCTTTCAGCTTTTGCGTCCGCAGACGCGCCGCGAAACCCTGAATAACCGCCAGGCCGCCGTGTTGATCCCGGTGGTACGGCGCGAGCACCCCGGCCTATTGCTCACTCAGCGCTCACCGCATTTGCGTAAGCACGCCGGCCAGGTTGCGTTTCCGGGCGGTGCGGTGGACAGCACCGATGCGTCATTAATTGCCGCGGCGCTGCGTGAAGCGCAGGAGGAAGTCGCCATCCCGCCGGAGTCAGTGGAAATCATTGGCGTTTTGCCGCCGGTGGACAGCGTAACGGGTTTTCAGGTCACACCGGTGGTGGGCATTATTCCCCCCGACCTTCAGTATCATGCCAGCGTTGATGAAGTCTCTGCGGTATTTGAAATGCCGCTGGAAGAGGCCCTTCGTCTTGGTCGCTATCATCCTCTGGATATTCAGCGCCGTGGACATGCTCACCGTGTGTGGCTCTCCTGGTATCAGCATTATTTTGTCTGGGGCATGACGGCTGGCATCATTCGTGAGCTGGCGCTGCAAATCGGCCTGAAGCCTTGACTATACTTTACATTCCACCCTTTTCTGCCAGGTTTGCGATCGCTGTCGCGCTATTAGCAAAATAGGTGTTATCCATTAGTTTAATTCATGTGAATAGTTAAGCCGAGGCCAGTGTTCCCTCTTACACTATGCGCAGTTATAACATCGTTACTGGAAACCCGGTAACCCTGTCAGGAGTGTGAAAGTGATTAGTATATTCGACATGTTCAAAGTGGGAATTGGTCCTTCTTCTTCCCATACTGTAGGGCCGATGAAGGCCGGTAAACAGTTCGTCGATGACCTGGTCGAAAAAGGATTACTGGAAAGCGTTACCCGTGTTGCCGTGGATGTCTACGGCTCGCTGTCATTGACGGGTAAAGGCCACCACACCGATATCGCCATTATTATGGGTCTGGCAGGCAACATGCCGGACACCGTTGATATTGATGCCATCCCGGCATTCATCCGCGACGTTGAAACGCGCGGTCGCCTGCTGCTGGCAAACGGCCAGCACGAAGTGGATTTCCCGCAGGATGACGGAATGCGTTTTCGCAGCGACAACCTGCCGCTGCATGAAAATGGCATGACCATCCACGCGTGGAACGGCGAAAAAGAGATTTACAGCAAAACGTACTACTCCATCGGCGGTGGCTTCATCGTGGATGAAGAGCATTTTGGCAAAGACAGCGCTGGCGACGTCAGCGTGCCGTATCCGTTCAAGTCTGCCACCGAGATGCTGGCGTATTGCAAAGAGACGGGTCTGTCGCTCTCCGGCATGGTGATGCAGAACGAACTGGCGCTGCACAGCAAGAAAGAGATTGAAGACTACTTTGCTAACGTGTGGCAAACCATGCGTGCCTGTATCGATCGCGGTATGAATACCGAAGGCGTGCTGCCTGGCCCCCTGCGCGTGCCGCGCCGTGCCTCTGCTCTTCGCCGGATGCTTGTCACAACCGATAAGTTCTCTAATGACCCGATGAATGTGGTCGACTGGGTGAACATGTTTGCCCTTGCGGTAAACGAAGAGAACGCCGCAGGTGGCCGTGTTGTTACAGCTCCAACCAACGGCGCGTGCGGTATTGTTCCTGCGGTGCTGGCCTATTACGATCACTTTATTGAATCTGTCAGCCCGGATATTTATATCCGTTACTTCCTGGCGGCAGGTGCGATTGGCGCGCTGTACAAAATGAACGCCTCTATCTCTGGTGCCGAAGTGGGTTGCCAGGGTGAAGTGGGTGTGGCCTGTTCTATGGCCGCAGCCGGTCTTGCGGAACTGCTGGGCGCAAGCCCTGAGCAGGTATGTGTTGCTGCCGAAATCGGTATGGAGCATAACCTCGGTCTGACCTGTGACCCGGTCGCAGGCCAGGTGCAGGTGCCGTGTATCGAGCGTAACGCAATCGCATCCGTGAAAGCGATCAATGCGTCCCGCATGGCGATGCGCCGTACCAGCGAACCACGCGTATCGCTGGATAAGGTTATCGAAACCATGTACGAAACCGGTAAAGACATGAACGCCAAATATCGCGAAACCTCGCGTGGCGGGCTGGCCATTAAGGTTCAGTGCGACTAATACCTCGCTCTCGCCCATCTGCAACGGATGGGCGAATTTTTCCCTTCTTTCTCGTCGCCTTACCATTTCCCCACTACACTTTCTCTGTTGCTTCTGGCTTTTGGTGCTGGTGGCGTATCAGGCGACCGTTTTATGCAAACTGCACAAACGATCATAAAAAACTACCGCCGAAAACGCGTTATCGTCAGTGTCACGGTCGCGCTTCTTACACTCACCCTTACGCTGGGAATTCGGTTTATTTCACAGCGCAATTTAAATCGGGAACAGATCCGTGACTTTACCAGCCACACCGTGAATTCAATGGATAAGGTTATACTTTCGTTAGAAAAACGTCGTGGGGTGCTGCAATCGCTGGTCGGCCAGCCCTGCACGCAAGCCCATCTGGTGCTGCGAAAACAGGCCGCCATTCTGCAAACCGTCCGCTCCATCGCCCTGGTCAAGGATGGTGTTCTGTACTGTTCGAGTATTTTCGGCACTCGGGACGTTCTTGTGCGCGAGATACAGCCCACGTTACCCACTAACGCCCCCCGGCTCATTTTATCGACCGACCAGTGGCTGCTGAAAGGCAGTCCAATCCTCATCCAGTGGTATCCCGTTTCACAAAGTGGTGAAGACGGGGTAATGGAGATAGTCAACATCGACCTCATCACCCGAATGATGCTGGAGCCGCAACCCCCGCTGATTACTGACGTTGTCCTGACCGTGGGCGACAACTTCCTGCGCTACGGGCAACAGGTGACGGATACCCTGACCTTTGATGATGGCAATTCCCTCCTGCACAAAGCGTCATCACACTATCCTTTCAGCATTACGGTAAGTGGCCCCGGCCCCGGGAAACTGGCGCTGAAAAACCTGCCAACTCAGTTGCCGCTAGCGCTCATGCTCAGCCTGCTGCTGGGCTATGTTGCCTGGCTTGCTACGGCCAGGAGAATGAGCTTCACGTGGGAAATTAACATGGGGCTGGCGGCACGCGAATTTGAACTCTTCTGTCAGCCGCTGGTGAATGCCCGAACGCAGAAATGCGTTGGCGTTGAAATTTTACTGCGCTGGAATAACCCGCGTCAGGGCTGGATTTCACCCGAAGTGTTTATCCCTCTGGCAGAAGAACACAACCTGATCGTCCCGCTCACTCGCTATGTGATTTCCGAAACGGTTCGCCAGATTGGCTTTTTCCCCGCGTCCTCTGGGTTTCAGATAGGCATTAACGTGGCCGCCAGCCATTTTCGCCGCGCCACCCTGCTACAGGATCTCAACCGTTCCTGGTTTAACGTGCATCCGGTGCAGCAACTGGTTATCGAATTGACTGAGCGCGATGCGCTTATGGATGTGGACTACCGGATAGTGCGCGAGCTTCACAATAAAGGGGTGAAGCTTGCCATCGATGATTTTGGTACCGGAAACAGTTCGCTCTCCTGGCTTGAAAAGCTGCACCCGGATGTGCTGAAAATCGATCAGTCATTTACTACTGCAATTGGTACGGACGCGGTGAATTCGACCGTGACGGATATCATCATTGCGCTCGGTCAGCGGCTGAATATTGAACTGGTTGCAGAAGGTGTGGAAACCGTGGAGCAGGCGCAGTATTTGCGCCGCCACGGTGTGGATATCTTGCAGGGATTTTTTTACGCCCGGCCAATGCCGCTGCGGGAGTTTCCTAAATGGCTGGCGGGGAGTTCGCCCCCGCCAGCGCGTCATAACGGGCACATCGTGCCTTTAATGCCGTTACGTTAGAAACACTTACTCATCTTCGTCGTGTGCAGATTGCTCTTTAACAATACGCACCAAATCAACACGGTAGTCGTTCGCTTCGACAATCGTGATGTGCAGCGGCGGCAGTTCGATGACATCACCGGTACGCGGAATTTGTCCGTTCACCGAGATGACCAGACCTGCCACGGTGGCAATGTCTTCTTCATCGTTGACCACGTTTTCCACGCCCAGCGTATGGGATAAAGCGTGCAGGTCAGTGGTCCCTTTGACCAGCCATCCGTCACCATCGGCGACGATTTCCGGGGTTTCATCCGCATCCGGGAATTCACCGGCGATGGCTTCCAGCACGTCCAGCGGCGTGACCAGCCCCTGCACAACGCCAAACTCGTTGGTGACGATAACAAAGCTGCCACGGGCACGACGCAACACGCCCAGCAGGTTAATCGGGTCTAGCGTTTCCGGCACCACGATAGCAGGCGACGCAGCAGCAATGGCTTCAACGTTGCCACCCTCTTCCAGGGCCACCAGCAGCTCTTTCGCACGCACGATACCGACAATCTCGTCCAGTTCACCACGACACACCGGGAACAGGCTGTGTGGCGATGAGAGCAACTGCTGGCGAATTTCATCCACGCTGAGGTTCGCGTCTACCCAACTGATTTCACCGCGCGGGGTCATGATCCCACGTAGCGAACGGGAGGCCAGAGAGAGCACACCGTTAATCATGTAACGCTCTTCTTCGACAAACGCGCCTTCAGGCACCGGAACCGGGTTACGGTTATCTGAATCAGACTGTACGTTCACCTGACGGCGACCGCCCATCAGACGCAGAATGGCATCTGCCGTGCGGGCGCGCAGCGGCTGATTCGACTGCTGTTTGATAAAGTTACGGCGCGCAATCTGGTTAAACAGCTCGATGATGATCGAGAAGCCAATTGCGGCATACAGGTAACCTTTCGGAATATGGAAGCCAAACCCTTCTGCCACCAGGCTCAGGCCGATCATCAACAGGAAGCTCAGACAGAGTACAACCACCGTCGGGTGCTGGTTCACAAAGCGCGTCAGCGGTTTAGACGCCAGCAGCATGACCGCCATCGCAATGACAACAGCCGCCATCATGACCGGCAGGTGGTTCACCATACCGACCGCAGTAATCACCGCATCCAGCGAGAACACGGCATCCAGCACCACAATTTGCAGGACCACAACCCAGAAGCTGGCATAGCCTTTACCGTGGCCATCATCATGCTGTCTGTTCTCTAACCGTTCGTGAAGCTCCGTCGTCGCTTTGAACAGCAGGAATATACCCCCGACCAGCATGATCAAATCACGGCCGGAGAAGGTGTAATCCATCACGGAGAACAGCGGTTTGGTCAGCGTGACCATCCACGAAATGACGGACAGCAGCGCCAGTCGCATAATCAGCGCCAGCGAAAGGCCAATCAGACGCGCTTTATCACGCTGTTTCGGCGGCAGTTTGTCCGCGAGAATGGCAATAAACACCAGGTTATCGATACCGAGAACAATCTCCAGTACCACCAGCGTGAGTAATCCCACCCAGATTGACGGGTCCATTAAGAATTCCATGACAAGCTCCTGCTAAAGGAATGACGAAACGGTGCCCCACTCAACGTGGGCAAATCAAGGGTAGACAGAATTGATGCGTGGCGAGAAACGCCGGTGAAAAAGGCATGAAATAGCCTGAAAGATGTCTGACGTCGGTGACGGTCCATACAGTGGGCTGATGCCCTATACTCCTGAACAATTAAACGGAGGCTAAACATATCAGAGACAATGGGTTTTTAGCAAAGATTTACGTTCCTTTGCAAACATCTGTAACACAAGTGCTTTAACTTACAGGAATTTCTGCGATGCGTAGCTAAATTACGGATCTTCATCACATAAATTATTTTTTCACTATCTAAAATAATTCGCGGAAGTCTTAGTTAATTTAACTCTAACCCTTATCTGAATCGATTCGGTTCACCTAATACGATTCTCAGTACGAATGCCTGGCAGACGTATTAATGATAATAAAAGGAGGTAGCAAGTGACCATTGCTATTGTAATAGGCACACATGGTTGGGCTGCAGAGCAGTTACTCAAAACAGCAGAAATGCTGTTGGGCGAGCAGGAAAACGTGGGCTGGATCGATTTCGTTCCCGGTGAAAACGCCGAAACGCTAATTGAGAAATACACTGCTCAACTGGAGAAGCTGGATACCAGCAAAGGCGTGCTGTTTCTCGTCGATACATGGGGCGGCAGCCCGTTCAACGCTGCCAGTCGCATTGTCGTCGATAAAGAGCACTATGAAGTCATCGCCGGGGTTAACGTGCCGATGTTGGTGGAAACCTTCATGGCGCGTGACGACAATCCTTCTTTCGATGAGCTGGTAGCATTGGCCGTTGAAACCGGTCGCGAAGGCGTGAAAGCGCTGAAAGCGCAGCCGGTTGCGAAGCCAGCTCCAGCGGCCGTAGCACCAAAACCCGCCGCACCCGCGAAACCGATGGGCCCGAACGATTACATGGTTATCGGCCTCGCGCGTATCGATGACCGTTTAATCCACGGCCAGGTGGCAACACGCTGGACCAAAGAAACCAACGTTAAACGCATTATCGTGGTCAGCGACGAAGTTGCCGCCGACAAGGTGCGAAGCACCCTTCTGACTCAGGTTGCTCCACCGGGCGTAACCGCGCACGTTGTGGATATCGCCAAGATGCTCCGCGTTTATAACAACCCGAAATATGCGGGTGAGCGCGTGATGCTGCTGTTTACTAACCCGACAGACGTCGAGCGCATTGTTGAAGGCGGCGTGAAAATCTCCTCCGTTAACATTGGTGGTATGGCTTTCCGTCAGGGGAAAACTCAGGTCAACAACGCGATTTCAGTCGATGAGAAAGATATCGAAGCATTCAACAAACTGAATGCACGCGGTATTGAGCTGGAAGCCCGTAAAGTTTCCACAGACCAGAAACTGAAAATGATGGATTTGATCGGCAAAGTTGGGAAATAACCCCGCGCTGATTTTTCACATAAAGCTTATGTAATAGGAGAAGTGCAATGGAGATTACCACTCTTCAGATTGTGCTGGTGTTCGTCGTCGCATGTATTGCGGGTATGGAATCCGTACTTGATGAATTTCAGTTCCACCGCCCTCTGGTGGCCTGTACGTTGATTGGTGCCGTTCTCGGTGATATGAAAACCGGTATCATCATCGGTGGTACCCTGGAAATGATCGCCCTCGGCTGGATGAACATCGGTGCGGCGGTTGCGCCAGATGCCGCACTGGCATCCATTATTTCTACCGTTCTGGTTATTGCTGGTCACCAAAGTATCGGTGCAGGTATCGCGCTGGCAATTCCACTGGCAGCAGCAGGCCAGGTACTGACCATCATCGTTCGTACCATCACCGTAGCCTTCCAGCACGCGGCGGATAAGGCGGCCGAAAATGGCAACCTGACGGCGTTGTCCTGGATCCACGTTTCATCCCTGTTCCTGCAAGCAATGCGTATTGCAATCCCGGCCGTTATCGTTGCTATCTCTGTCGGTACCAGCGAAGTGCAGAGTATGCTGAACGCCATTCCTGAAGTGGTGACCGGCGGCCTGAACATCGCTGGTGGCATGATCGTGGTAGTAGGTTATGCGATGGTCATCAACATGATGCGCGCAGGCTATCTGATGCCGTTCTTCTACCTCGGCTTCGTTACCGCTGCGTTCACCAACTTCAACCTGGTTGCTCTGGGTGTGATTGGTGCGGTCATGGCGATTCTCTACATCCAGCTCAGCCCGAAATACAACCGCGTAGCGGGTGCTCCGGCACAGGCTGCTGGTAATAACGATCTCGATAACGAACTGGACTAGCAGGTGAGCGAAATGGTTGATATGACAAAAAATACCACTGAGAAGAAACTCACTCCGGGTGATATTCGTGGCGTGTTCATCCGTTCTAACCTGTTTCAGGGTTCATGGAACTTCGAACGTATGCAGGCGCTTGGCTTCTGCTTCTCCATGGTACCGGCAATCAAACGCCTGTATCCGGAAAACAACGAAGCACGTCGTCAGGCGATTAAGCGTCACCTGGAATTCTTCAACACCCATCCTTATGTAGCGGCACCGGTTCTGGGCGTTACCCTGGCGATGGAAGAACAGCGTGCTAACGGCGCAGAGATTGACGATGGTGCCATCAACGGTATCAAAGTCGGTCTGATGGGGCCGCTGGCAGGCGTGGGCGACCCAATCTTCTGGGGTACTGTTCGTCCGGTATTTGCGGCGCTTGGCGCAGGTATCGCGATGAGTGGTAGCCTGCTCGGCCCACTGCTGTTCTTTATCCTGTTCAACGCCGTGCGTCTGCTGACCCGTTACTACGGCGTGGCATACGGCTACCGTAAAGGTGTGGACATCGTTAAGGACATGGGCGGCGGCTTCCTGCAAAAACTGACCGAGGGGGCGTCTATTCTCGGCCTCTTTGTCATGGGGGCGCTGGTTAACAAGTGGACGCACGTGAACATCCCGCTGGTGGTGTCGACCATTACCGGTCAGGATGGTCAGACTCGCGTTACCACGGTGCAAACCATTCTGGATCAGCTGATGCCAGGCCTGGTTCCACTGCTGTTGACCTTCGCCTGTATGTGGCTGCTGCGTAAGAAAGTTAACCCACTGTGGATCATCGTTGGCTTCTTCGTCATCGGTATCGCGGGCTACGCTGTCGGCTTGCTGGGTCTGTAAGTTACTGCGTTATATACCGGGGGCTTGCCCCCGGTTTTTTTATCTGGAGGATGAATGACTGCCACGGACATCGTACTGGTTCTTTTTATTGCTGCCCTTCTGGCTTACGCCATTTATGATGAGTTCATCATGCCCCGCCGCCATGGCGAATCGTTGCTCACCATCGCTCTTCTGCGCCGTAACCGCATCGATGCCGTCATCTTTGTGGGTTTACTGGTCATTCTGATTTACAACAACACCATGAGTCACGGTGCATTATTAACCACATGGTTATTATGTGCGCTGGTATTAATGGCGATTTATTTGTTCTGGGTCCGCTCACCAAAGATCATCTTTAAAAGTCAGGGATTTTTCTTTGCCAATGTGTGGATAGAATATAACCGCATTAAAGAGATGAATTTATCGGAAGATGGTGTTCTGGTGATGCAATTAGAACAACGCCGCCTGCTTATTCGGGTCAAGAATATTGAAGACCTCGAAAAAATATACAAATTACTCATTAAAATTCAATAAGTTAAATTTATAGCACTGGCTATATATTGCGGTATTTTCACGCAAAGAATATAGCCTTAGCTATATTAAGAACCCCAAAAACACTTATATTCATTAACGATAACTTTACGCTTAAATCTAAATGAAAATCGTTATCAACTAGTTAATGGAATAATACTTTTCTGTTGTTGTTTTATATTCTAAAAATATGTTAAGGTTGCGCCCGTCGTTGGGGAGTAGCTGATTTCCTGTTTTCCAGGAAATGTACGTGTCAACATACTCGTTGAAAAACGTGGCGCGTACGGATCTTTCTGCACAGTTGCTGTGTACGAAAAGATCAGGCGAGACCATAGATACATTAACTGCTGTTTACTGGGGGCAGTGATGTGTCATATGGATATCTCCCGGTCTGGACGCTCTTATGAATATCTCTGCAACAATTCTTCTTGCCTTCGGCATGTCCATGGATGCTTTTGCAGCCTCCATTGGTAAAGGCGCCACTCTCCACAAACCAAAATTCTCAGAAGCGTTACGCACCGGTCTTATCTTTGGTGCCATCGAAACTCTGACGCCGCTTATTGGCTGGGGTCTGGGAATGCTTGCCAGTCAGTTCGTTCTGGAGTGGAACCACTGGATCGCCTTTGTTCTGCTGGTGTTCCTCGGCGGGCGAATGGTTATCGAAGGTTTTCGCGGCAACAGCGATGAAGATGAAGCGCCGCAGCATCGCCATGGTTTCTGGTTGCTGGTCACGACCGCTATCGCCACAAGTCTTGACGCGATGGCTGTAGGGGTAGGTCTGGCATTCCTTCAGGTGAACATCATCGCCACCGCTCTGGCGATTGGCTGTGCCACCCTGATTATGTCAACGCTCGGCATAATGGTTGGCCGCTTTATCGGCCCGCTGCTTGGTAAGCGAGCCGAAATTCTGGGCGGTATCGTGTTAATTGGGATTGGTGCCCAAATCCTGTGGGCACACTTCGCCGGTTAAACTTCGCGCTGCCAGCAGTGGATACTGAAATCCGTCTGGCAGCAAAACTCGTCCTGTTCCGCTAACGTTTCCCACACAGCCGGTTTCGCCCGCCACGCAAAAGGCGTCATTTGCAGCAAGGCTACCGCTTCATCCCCTTTGAGTTTCATCTCATACGCGACCGTCTGTTCCTGTTGCAGGCTAAAACCCGCCAGCTGTTCAGAATGCGGAGCATGTAAACGCACGTCATCGTAAATCAAACCTTTCATCTCCATCAGATGACGCGGGCCCGGCGTAACGGTAATCACCCAGCCACCGGGTTTTACGACCCGTGCCAGCTCTTCAGCTTTACAGGGCGCATAAATTCGCACCACGGCATCCATACTCGCATCCTCAAACGGCAGGCGATGGCTGGACGCTACGCAGAACGTCACCGACGAATAGCGCTTCGCCGCCGCGCGGATAGCCACTTTAGAAACATCCAGACCGTAAGTTTCAGCGCCTTTCTCGCGAGCCACATCTGCAAACAACGCCGTGTAGTACCCCTCACCACAGCCGATATCCAGAATAGCTGAAGGCGTCGATAGGTTGTTTCTCAGAAGCTGTGCAACGGCGTCTCTCAGGGACTGATAATGCCCGGCATCAAGAAACGCGCGGCGCGCCTGCATCATCTCTGCGCTGTCACCCGGGTCGCGCGAGCGCTTATGTTGCACCGGAAGAAGATTCACATAGCCCTCTTTCGCCATATCAAACTGGTGCCCTTGCGGGCAGGTAAAACTTTTCTCAGAACGCGTCAGGCGCACGTGGCAAAGTGGGCAACTGAAGGACATGGTGGCTCCGGGCAATCATAAAGGGCGAAAGTGTACCGCTATTCGCCCGGGTTATAAACGCCTGGCTAACGCATGACGATAAGGTGAGTGGAATCCGCCGCTAAACCATCAGGTTTGACGTTTTCAAGACGTAGCACGTTCCCCATGATCTCGCTGAAAACCGGTGCTGATACCGCCCCGCCGTAATAATCCCCGTTTTGCGGATCGTTAATCACCACCACTAGCGCAAAACGCGGCTGGCTGGCTGGCGCAACGCCTGCGGTGTAAGCCACGTATTTATCGACATATTTACCGTCATCGCCGATTTTTTTCGCCGTCCCGGTTTTCACTGCGACACGATAATCGCGTACCGCCGCCTTAATGCCACCGCCGCCCGGCAGCGCCACGCTTTCCATCATATGTTCGACTTCATGGGCTATCTCCTCAGACATCACCCTGTGCCCGATGACCGGAGGATCAATTCGGGTTATCGACAGAGGCCGCTCCAGGCCAAAGCTGCCGATGGTGGCGTAGACATGCGCCAGTTGCAGCGGCGTGACCATCAGCCCATAACCGAACGCGAAGGTGGCCCGGTCGAGCTGGCTCCAGAATTTACGCTGCGGCAGCAAGCCAGAGCTCTCCCCCGTTAAGCCAAGCCCGGTGTTCGTGCCAAAACCAAAGTTCTTATAGGTATCGAGCAATCGCTGGATCGGCATCGCCAGTGAGAGACGTGACACACCCGTGTCGCTCGATTTTTGCAGGATCCCGGTCATCGTCAGTTCCGGGTAATACCCCACATCACGGATGCGATGGCCATCAAGCATGTACGGATGGGTATCTATCACGCTGTCTGGCTGTACCAGACCTTGCTGTAATGCGGTCATCAGCACCAGAGGTTTGACGGTAGAGCCAGGTTCAAAGGTATCACTGATGGCGCGATTGCGAAAATCGTTCAGCGTTGCCCCATCGCGGTTGTTCGGGTTGAAATCAGGGAAACTCGCCATCGCCAGGATCTCGCCCGTCTGCACATTAATCAGTACGGAGGCGCCTGATTCGGCTTTATTCCACGCGACAGCGTTATCCAGCGCATCTTCCGTAATGGTTTGCAGACGCTCATCAATACTCAGCTGGATGTTGTGTGCTGGAACCGGCGCTATCTCTGTCAGATTTTCAACTACGCGGCCGTAGCGGTCTTCCCTCACCTGCCTGACGCCGGCTTTCCCCGAAAGTTGTGCGTTAAAGCTTTTCTCGACCCCTTCAATACCCTGCCCGTCAATATTCGTGAACCCTATCAGGTTGGCCGCCACATGACCGGCAGGATAAAAGCGCCGCGATTCATCGCGCAAATTGATGCCTGGCAGATTCAGTTTATCGATCCATTGTGCCTGGGAAGGGTCAACCTGACGGGCAAGATAGATAAAGCGTCCCTGCGGGGTGCTGTTAATTCGGGCAGAGAGTGTGCCAAGAGAGAGATGCAGCGCATTCGCCAGCGCCTGCCAGCGTTCGTCAAACCCCACTCCGCCTTTTGCCAGCACAGTTTTCGGGTCAGCCCAGACGGCTCTTACCGGTACACTGACGGCAAGCGGTCGATTTTCCCTGTCGACTATCATCCCGCGCGGTGCATCAATCGCCACCTCACGCAGCGAGCGCATATCTTCCTGCTTAACGAGATTGTCAGGTTTAATGATTTGCAACCAGGCAACACGGCCCAGTAAGAAAGCCAGACTACAAAAAATAGCAAGACACAGCAGCGCAAAACGAGCCGGGGTGAAGTTTCCGGCTGTCGTTATCGTTTTCTTTTTCACCTGAACCCCAGGTCCGTTGAACAACGCCCTGATTTAACGGGAAAAGGCTGGCTGACGCGGTGAAAACAATGCTAATAACCTCGTAGCTTTGCAACAAGTTGCTAACAAGGCGTTCATTCGTAATATTTTGAAAGATAAAGCAATAAAAAAGCCCCGCATAAGCGAGGCTTTATATCTGAGATCGAAGCGTAGAAGCACTTCAGTCAGCAGTGGTTCGATCAGATAGCAGTTACGTTAACTGCAGCTGGGCCTTTCTGGCCGTCCTGAATTTCGAACTCAACGTTCTGGCCTTCAGCCAGAGTTTTGAAGCCGTTACCCTGGATTGCAGAGAAGTGTACGAACACATCTTTGCTGCCGTCAGCAGGAGTAATGAAACCAAAACCTTTAGACTCGTTGAACCACTTAACTTGACCTTTAATCTTTGCCATTTGCAAAATTCCTTAGAGTGTTTTCTTAGCCCGCAGGCATTGACTTAGATAAAACTGAGACATTACTGCTTGAGGCACTAATATAAGGTTCGGCAGAGAAGCGGTATTCAACGACAACGTGTTTACTCAGGACTTCTTTACTGAAAATGCCACACATAAACAGAACTGTACCTCGTTTGACCCAAAACGTGTTATCACACACAACGTTAATTATGGCAAGCCATTTTTAAACGTGTCTCGATCCGCCGCACAAATTCTGGCGCTGCCTCGCAACCTTCTGCACAATTATGCGCAATGTTTGCGGCCAGCATTACCAGCCTGAACTGCCTTAACGATGTTTTCACAACCGCTGTAATCTAAGACTTTTTTATCTTAGCTCAACCACTTCGGTGCGTCCAACGCCGGGCAACAGAATCCTCCATGCAATGATTGAGTTAGAACAAATTGTGAAAAGTTATGCTTAAATCATTGCAACGTACCGGTACCGTTGTAATGAAAATACGTTGTTAATAAACCCGCCCAAATTGTATTAAAATTCACCGCTTAATAAATATCGTTATGCACCAAAATAATGAAATTTTTATGACTCTGCCTCAAAAGAAGGCAAGCAAAACGTTTCGATAAAAATAAAACTCTCGTTGATTGATTAAAATACAGAATATATGCAACACATCAGCGCTGCGTTTAGAAGGGTAAATATTCACCAATTTTCAGTGTCCTGAATGAATCATTAACTGGTGCTAAATTAGCGAGCGCCTGATTTAACTCCTGCACAGGTTCTTCCAGCGATTCATCCCCCAGTTCAAACACGCCCCAGTGAATAGGAAATGCCAGCGGCGCACCCAGTTGTTGCCATAAGGCAACGGCGGATTGTGGGTCCATATGATGTACGGACATGAACCAGCGTGGTGCATACGCGCCAACCGGCAATGCGGCAGCGTCAATCTTGCCAAGGCGTTCGGGGATAGTGAGCAGCTCTGGCGTATACCCCGTATCACCGCTGAACCAGAAGCGATGATAACGGCTTTCAAACACCCAGCCACACCAGAGAGAGCGATTTCGGTTCCATGGCGTGCGCATACTCCAGTGCTGCGCGGGTACAGCCGTCAGCGTCATACCCTGCCAGCTGATGCTCTGCCACCAGTCGAGTTCAGTCACATTTCTTGCCCCCCGACGACGAAACCAGCTCGCCAGGCCTAATGGCACAAACACGTGCAGATCGGGGAAACGACGCAACAGATGACGAACGGTGGCAGCATCAAGGTGATCATAGTGATTATGGGAAATGACCAGAGCATCAAGCTGCGGGAGTTTATCGACAGAGATAGCCGGGGGCGTTTTACGCTCGGGCCCAACAAAAGGTAACGGCGAGGCACGTCGGGAAAAAACGGGGTCAGTCAGGATATAATTCCCGTCCATACGCAACAACATACTGGCATGGCCCAGCCACCATACGCCATCTTCAGGTAATGCGTTAAGGGTTACAGGCTGCCACCACTGGTTGAGAAAGGCTTCATAGCCCAATGCGGGAGGTTTAGGCAACCCGGCGGATTTCCGCTCTTTTCGCCAGCGATCAACATCGCCCTGCTGATGGCCAGCGGGGAGAGTATTACGAAAACCAGCGGGGGTGTGATGCTTCAGGGAGGGGTCATACCAGGGATTTTTCCAGACCACAGCCACCTCCCGTGAATCACAGATTAACGTTCAGCCACCAGGCGAATAAAATCGTCGTCTTCTTCTTTATCTTCAACAACCGCTTCTTTTGCTTCTTCTTTCTCTTCTGGCTCGTTGGCTTCGCACAGACGGCGCAGTAAGGCATTCTGTCGTTTCTGCTGATCGAGCAACGCTTCCAGTAACTCAATTTGCTCGTTCGTGCGAGAACTGGCACGGTTTACGAAGAACCACAGAACCAAACCCACAACCAGAATAACCAATGAGACAACCAGGGACGCCATACTCAGCAGCCCTGAATTCAGTAACTCACCCATTTCACCACCTCAATAAAAACGTCTATTTTACCACTGGCGCGAAGGAAGGAAATCACCTTGAGAAAAAATGCGTCTTACCACGGAATAAACTTATTGATTGCACAAACGCCACTGAAGAACTGTACATCCTGATCGCACATCACATTGATAGTCTGCGTCCATAGCACCACGCACGCTATCAGCACGATAACCAGAATTACCCAGCGTATTTTTTTCACTCCACACTCCGTCTTATGACCTGATGCAACCAGGTTAGCATGGCTATCTTAAACAGGGGCTAACTGTACTGTCATCAAGTCCTTTTCGGAATAGTGCACTTGTTTCATTGCGTAAACCCGTTACGCTTAAAGGCATGACAACTAACAAAAAGAGGCAATGATGCATTTAATCATTCGCACCATTATTGCACTGGCCATTATCTGGATTGGCCTGTTATTAACTGGATACGGTGTACTTGTGGGAAGTACAGAAAATGCGGCGGGCTTAGGCATTCAGTGTAAGTATGTGACCGCTCGTGGGGTAAGCACGGCACAATACCTGCATTCAGATAGCGGTTTCATTGGGTTAACCAACTGCCCGGTGCTGCGCAAGATGACGGTCGTTATCGATAACGGCTAATACCGCAATGGGAATTCACAAAAAACGCCGCGATTACGCGGCGTTTTTTTATCTTAGCCGGGATTAAAACGGATACTCGTTATAACCCATCTGCTCAGAGATTTTGCGCGCCGCGGTATGCAGCATCGCCACATACTCGTGCAGACGCTCCTCAGAGAAACGTAGCGTCGGGAACGAAATACTCAGACCGGCAATCACCACACCGAAGCGATCAAACACCGGCACACCGATGCAACGCAAACCTTCTTCCTGCTCTTCGTTATCTTCGCCGTAACCCTGCTCGCGAACCTTATCGAGAACCGTTAACAGCTCGTCAGTGCTGGTGATGGTTCGCTCGGTACTGCGTTTGTATTCCACGCCTTCGAGGATCTGGGTCACTTCTTCGCGGTCGCGCCAGGCCAGCAGCACTTTACCGATTGCGGTACTGTACAGCGGGTTACGACGACCAATGCGCGAATACATGCGCAGGTTGTACATGGAGTCAATTTTGTGGATGTAAACAATGCTGTCTTCATCCAGCGCGCCCAGGTGAACCGTCTCTTTGGTTAAACGAGACAATTCACGCATCTGGATATCGGCGCTGCGAATCAGATCGACGTTCTGGAGTGCGCGGGCACCCAGTTCGAACAGTTTCAGCGTCAGAGAATATTTTTCAGATTCGCCTTCCTGTGCGACATACCCTAAAGACTTCATGGTTTGCAAAAAGCGATAAACGGTGCTTTTCGACATCATCACACGCTGCGACAACTCTGTAATACCAATTTCACGCTCTTCTCCGAGCGCCTGTAAGATGCCAAACACCTTCAGCACGGAAGAAACAGAATCTGGCTGCTTATCCAAATCCGCAATTGCCATTTATCACCTCATGGAGAGTGTTTTATAAAAATCAGAACCGGTTTTTATTATAAATTCCTGTCATGCTACCTGCAATCAATCCGCGTTTACTTCGTTACAAATCTGCGACATAAAACAGAATTAACAATGCTAAAATAGTTACTCTGAGAATAATTTCACGTTGAGCTTTTCATTCCCAATGGAAAAAAATCCTTCTGATGGGCTGCCCTTACCCCAGCGGTACGGCGCCATTGCCACCATTATTATCGGTATTTCGATGGCCGTCCTTGACGGTGCAATTGCTAACGTTGCCCTGCCAACCATCGCCAGCGACCTTCATGCCTCACCCGCCAGTTCTATCTGGATTGTGAATGCGTACCAGATAGCGATCGTGGTTTCTTTGCTTTCGCTCTCTTTCCTCGGCGATATGTTTGGCTACCGTCGGGTCTATCAGTGTGGTCTGGTGGTCTTTACGCTGACGTCTCTTTTCTGCGCCCTGTCGGATTCTCTGCATACCCTGACGCTCGCCCGTATCGCCCAGGGGTTTGGCGGCGCGGCACTGATGAGCGTGAATACGGCTCTGATACGCCTTATCTACCCGCAGCGCCATCTGGGGCGCGGCATGGGGATAAACTCCTTTATTGTCGCGGTCTCCTCGGCAGCCGGGCCAACCATTGCCGCCGCAATCCTCTCCGTTGCGTCGTGGCAGTGGCTTTTTGCCATCAACGTGCCGCTGGGCATCATTGCTATCGTTTTTGCCCTGCGTTACCTCCCGGCAAATGGGCCGAAAAGCACTATGCCGAAATTCGATTTACCCAGTGCGGTGATGAATGCGCTGACCTTCGGTCTGCTGATCACCGCTCTGAGTGGGTTTGCGCAAGGTCAGTCCATCACCTTAATCGCCGCAGAAATCGCCGCGATGCTGGTTATCGGGTTCTTCTTTGTCCGCCGCCAGTTGTCTTTACCCGTTCCCCTGCTGCCGGTTGATCTGTTACGCATTCCACTGTTTTCACTCTCAATTGGTACGTCAATCTGTTCGTTCTGTGCGCAGATGCTGGCACTGGTTTCTCTGCCCTTCTTCTTACAAAGCGTGATTGGCCGTACTGAGGTGGAGACGGGGCTGTTGTTAACCCCATGGCCGCTTGCCACCATGGTGATGGCACCGCTGGCAGGTTATTTGATTGAGCGGGTTCATGCCGGGCTGCTGGGTGCGCTTGGTCTGGTGGTGATGGCGACAGGGCTATTCGCTCTGGCACTGCTCCCCTCTTCGCCTTCTGACCTGGATATTATCTGGCGAATGATTCTCTGCGGCGCCGGGTTTGGTCTGTTCCAGTCACCGAACAACCACACTATTATCACTTCCGCTCCACGCCATCGCAGCGGTGGTGCCAGCGGAATGCTGGGTACGGCGCGTTTACTGGGGCAAAGTACCGGGGCTGCACTGGTTGCTCTGATGTTCAACCTTGCCGGTCAGAATGGTACGCACGTGGCACTGTTTACCGCCGGGACGCTGGCAACCATTGCCGCGATTATCAGCGGGCTTCGCGTCACTCAGCCTGGCGTTCAGGCATAAAAAAGCCGGGCGGAGTGACTCCTGCCCGGCTCTTCATCACACAGCGTTACTTCAGGTATTCCCCACTACGCAGTGCTTCGATACGTTTATCCAGCGGTGGGTGAGACATAAACAGCTCACTCAGCGATTTCGATTTACCGTTGATGCAGAATGCCATCATGCTGGTTGCTTCCTGCGGCTCGTAGCTTGTTTTCAGACGCTGCAACGCGGCAATCATCTTCTCGCGCCCTACCAGTTTCGCAGAGCCTGCATCCGCGTGGAATTCACGGTGACGGGAGAACCACATGGTAATGATGCTTGCCAGAATACCGAACACCAGCTCCAGCACCATCGACACAGCGAAATAGATCAGCGGGTTACCGTTGCTCTCTTCGCCCTCGTCACGGTTGCCACTCATAAAGCCTGCGGCAATCTGCGCCAGGATGCGCGAAATAAAGATAACAAAGGTGTTCACCACGCCCTGAATCAGGGTCATGGTCACCATGTCACCGTTGGCAATATGGCTAATCTCGTGAGCGATAACCGCTTCGGCTTCATCACGGCTCATGTTCTGCAACAGACCGGTGCTGACCGCAACCAGGGACGCATCGCGGCGCGCCCCCGTGGCGAACGCATTGATGTCCGGTGCATGGTAAATGGCGACCTGTGGCATGGCGATACCCGCCTGTTGCGACTGCTGCGCAACGGTGTTCATCAGCCACCGTTCCATATCGTTACGTGGCTGCTCAATGACCTCACCACCCACCGATTTCAGTGCCATCCACTTCGACATCAGCAGAGAAACGAAGGAGCCACCAAAACCAAATAGCAGCGCCATAATCAAAAGGCCCTGAACGCTGCTCGACTGAATTCCTGTCAGGCTTAGCACGAGCCCGAATACCACCATAACCGCCAGGTTGGTGAGCAGGAAGAGCGCGATTCGCATCATAATTTTCTTTTAACCTCAGTTTAACAAAGCGCACTATGCGATTACCCACATCGTATGGGTATTGCGGCTATTTTCAAGGATTCGACGGGCGTAAGTCACCAGAAAGACACAACTTTACACAATTGGAAAGCTGATTGACGGGAGGATGCAGAACTAAAAAGAACAGGCACAATTACTTGTGCCTGTCTGGGGGTTATTTTGCCGGTGCGGGTTGCACGGCTGGCTTGTCTTTTTCAAGATTCGCCAGGTCGAGAGCGATATGTACCGTCTCGTCCAGATACGGATCTGGCTCCTGGTAATCTTTAGGCAGATCGTCCAGTTTTTTCAGCAGCGGTTTGCCTTCACGTTTGAAGCGATCGTTGATACGCGCCAGACGGGTTGCATCATCTTCCGTGTTCTCTTTCTCACGCTGGGCGTAGTTAAGAGAAGCAATGTTCCGTTTATCTTTCATGGCATTGAAACGCGCAATGTCTTTCATGATGTACTGGAACTCAGGATCTTTCGCAATGCGTTCGTTATGATCTTTCAGCAGTTCAGGACCAAACTGGGTCATGTCACCGGATTTCACATAAGTCGCGGCATTGATGCTATCCCACGGCAGTGCGTTATCTTCAAACTTCTCGCCGGTTTCTGTCTCTTCCGTACCCGTAGGCATCATGATATCCGGCGTGACGCCTTTACGCTGCGTACTGCCGCCATTCACACGGTAGAACTTCTGAATGGTGTACTGTACGGAGCCCAGCGCTGGCCATTCAGGGCGCAGCATCTGATCGTAAATACGGTTCAGAGAACGGTATTGCTGAACAGTGCCTTTACCGAAGGTAGGCTCACCCACAATCAGCGCACGGCCATAATCCTGCATTGCAGCAGCAAAGATTTCAGAGGCTGAAGCACTGAAGCGATCGACCAACACCACCAGCGGGCCTTTGTAATAAACCACGCCATCGGTATCAGAGTCTTCACGCACTTTACCGTTGTTATCGCGAACCTGGACCACCGGACCAGACGGAATGAACAACCCGGAAAGTGAGACGGCTTCAGTCAATGCACCACCACCGTTGCTACGCAGGTCGATGATAATGCTGCTGACGTTTTGCTTTTCCAGTTTCTGCAACTGTACTTTTACGTCATCCGTCAGGCCAACGTAGAAGCCAGGAATATCCAGAACACCGACCTTCTCTTTACCCACGGTTTTGACCGACATTTTCACCGCGCGGTCTTCCAGACGGATACGTTCGCGGGTCAGGGTAACGATACGGGTTTTGGTGCCTTTACCGGCAGGTAGGATTTCCAGGCGAACTTTGCTGCCTTTTGGTCCTTTGATGAGCGCGACAACGTCATCCAGACGCCAGCCGATGACATCAACCATGCTCTGACCTGTCTGACCAACACCGACAATGCGATCGCCAACGCTAATCGCTTTGCTCTTGGATGCAGGGCCACCCGCCACCATGGAGTTGATTACCGTGTAATCGTCGTCCATTTGCAGCACCGCACCAATACCTTCCAGAGACAGGCTCATTTCAGTATTGAACTGTTCGGTATTACGTGGGGAAAGGTAGTTAGTATGCGGATCGATTTCGTGGGCAAACGCGGTCATTGCCAGTGAGAACACATCTTCACTGTTGGTTTGCGCCAGACGACGAATGGCCGATTTATAACGACGCGTCAGCGTGTCACGGATCTCTTTTTCGTCTTTGCCGGCGAGCTTAAGGCTTAGCTCGTCATATTTTACTTTTCCGTCCCACAGCGCATTCAGCTCGGCTTCGTCTTTCGGCCATGGAGATTTGCTGCGATCCAGATTAAAGGTGTCGTTACCGGTGAAGTCCATCGGACGTTCCAGCACTTTCAGTGCGTACTGGTAACGTTCAAAACGGCGCTTCTGTGCCAGGTTATACAGGTCGTAGAACAGATCCAGCTTACCGGAGCGCAGTTCATCGCCCACGTCGGCCTTACGTTTTGCGAACTGTTCAACATCGCTGGCCAACAGCACGTTATGGCTGTAGTCCAGCAAGTTTAAATAGCGGTCGAAGATTTTGGCCGAAAAGGCCTGATCGAGATCGAACTGACGATAGTGCGATCGAGTAAAGCGTGACGTCACACGTTCACTCACCGTCGCGTGCTGAGTCTCTTCCTTTAAAACCGGAATTTGATCAACACGCGTAATATCGTCCACTGCGAAGGCGTGACCTGTTATGGCAAACAGGCCCGCCAGCGCGGTGAGCTTAAAAAAAGTGTTCATGCCAGGCTTGGCCTCCGTTTCAGAACAACAAGTGTTCTGCGCGTACAATCATTGACATACCAGAAGTCAGCTGTACCCGAACGCCATCTTTGGTGATTTCCAGTACGGTGGCGTCCATCGCATTGTTACCCGCTTTAACCTTCAGAGCCTGACCTACGCTCAGAGCGTTGATATCAGAAACTGGGGTGTGGCGCGGCTCTTCACGAGGCGCACGCGGAGCTTTCGCTGCTGCTGGTTTGTCAGTACGCGGTTTGCGATCGTTATTATCATTGCGACGTGGTGCAGGACGCGGTTTGCGCTCACGACGAGGCGCTTCTTCCTGACCGTTTGCCGCTGCGGCTTCGCGTTTTTTCGCTTGCTGCTCAGCACGTTGTGCCTGAACACGGGCTTTCGCTTCTTCCAGCTGCTTGCGTGCGTGCTCTACGTGCTGCTCGTCCAGCTCACCGCAAGGGTTGCCGTCGAGATCGACACGCGTCGCGCCCGCTTTGATACCGTACAGGTAACGCCAGCTCGAAGTATAAAGACGTAAGGCAGAACGCAGCTGAGTTTTGCTGAGATTCATCTCACCTTCAACGCGTGCTACCAAATCCTGAAAAATACCGACTTTCAGGGGACGAGCTTCACCTTCAGCGCTAAAGCACTGTGGGAAACGCTCGGCCAGAAATGCGATAACTTCTTTACTGCTATTCAACTTAGGTTGATTTTCCATGAAATTTCCTGATTACAACGGACGTTGCCAACAAGCGCAGGCATGAACAGGCGACATTATAATGACGCCATCAGTAAATGCTACGTTATCCGTTGATTATCCTGCGACGCTCGCAAAGAATTTTTGATAATCGGTAGCTGCTAACACCTTTTCAAGATGTGCGACCAGCTCGCGCAGCCCCTGCTCATCCTCGGTTGTGAAGCGGCTGAAGACCGTACTGTCGATGTCCAGAACGCCAATAATCTGATTTTTCACCACCAGCGGAAGGACGATTTCAGAATTACTGGCCGCATCACATGCAATATGTCCGTCAAAGGCGTGAACATCTTCTACACGCTGAACCTGGTTTGTTGCAACCGCAGTGCCGCATACGCCGCGCCCCACAGGAATACGCACACAGGCGATTTTCCCCTGGAATGGCCCGAGCACCAGCGTTTTATCTTCAAGAAGATAAAAACCGGCCCAGTTAACGTCGGAAAGACGTTCAAACAGCAACGCACTTGTATTTGCCAGAGTGGCTAAAAAGCTGGTTTCACCTGCCATTAATGCCTGGAAGTCGCGGTTGAGATCCGCGTAGAATTCTGTTTTGTTCATTATTCAATCACTTGGTTGTCTTACAAAATTACCGCATAGCCTATTAAAATAAGCATTAAATGCGCTCATGCTCAAGATGAATCAGTTCATGAGTTAATATAACCTTCAACAATACTTATCTGTGCGCGACTGATGGCTCTAAAAACACCCAAAATTACGCCGACAAAAAAGATAACAGTTCATACGGTAAGCGATGCGCTGCCTCGTGCACATTATCAGCGTTGCCCTCAGTGCGATACGCTTTTTATGTTGCCGAAGATGAAATCGCACCAAAGTGCATTTTGCCCTCGCTGCGATGCAAAAATCCGCAGTGGTCGCGACTGGTCATTAACCCGGCTCGCGGCAATGGCGGTGACCATGCTGATGCTGATGCCTTTCGCCTGGAGCGAGCCGCTGCTCAAGCTCTATCTGCTTGGCGTGCGCATTGATGCCAACGTGTTGCAAGGTATCTGGCAAATGACCCGTCAGGGCGATCCATTGACGGCAGCGATGGTGTTATTTTGTACCGTTGGTGCACCACTGGTATTGGTCGCGGCCATTGCTTACCTGTGGTTTGGCAACATTCTGGGGATGAACCTGCGCCCTGTGCTGCTGATGCTGGAGAAGCTCAAAGAGTGGGTAATGCTCGATATCTATCTTGTCGGCGTTGGCGTTGCCTCTATTAAGGTACAGGACTATGCATTTTTGCAGCCAGGCATTGGCCTAGTGGCATTTCTCTCGCTGGTGTTGCTCAGTATTCTGACGCTTATCCATCTCAACGTTGAGCAACTCTGGGAACGGTTTTATCCCCAGCGCCCTGCCACGCGCCCCGATAACAACCTGCGCGTGTGCCTGGGCTGCCACTACACCGGCCTGCCCGACGCCCGTGGGCGCTGCAAGCGCTGCCATATCCCGTTAAGATTGCGCCGCAACAATAGCCTGCAAAAATGCTGGGCGGCGCTGATCGCCTCGGTGGTATTCCTGATACCTGCGAACATGCTTCCAATTTCAATCATTTATGTTAACGGGGGGCGACAGGAAGATACTATCCTCTCGGGTATTATCTCGCTGGGTCACAGCAACGTTGCCGTGGCTTCCATCGTATTCATCGCCAGTATTCTGGTGCCGTTTACTAAAGTCGTAGTGATGTTTACGTTGCTTATCAGCATTCACTTTAAATGTGAGCAAGGGTTACGCACACGTATCCTGCTCCTGCGGCTGGTCACGTGGATTGGTCGCTGGTCGATGTTGGATCTGTTCGTGATTTCGTTGATGATGTCGCTCATCAATCGCGATCAGTTACTTGCTTTTACAATGGGACCCGCAGCTTTTTACTTCGGCTCTGCGGTGATATTGACTATTCTTGCAGTGGAATGGCTGGATAGCCGCTTACTTTGGGATGCACATGAGTCAGGAAACGCCCGCTTCGCCGACTGAAGCGAGAATTAAAACAAAACGCCGCATTTCGCCATTCTGGTTGCTGCCGATCATCGCACTGATGATCGCTGGCTGGCTCGTCTGGACGAGCTACGAAGATCGCGGTAATACCATCACCATAGATTTCCAGTCTGCGGACGGTATTGTCGCCGGGCGAACACCTGTCCGCTTCCAGGGTGTAGAAGTGGGCACAGTTCAGGATATTACGCTGGGCAAAGGTCTGAATAATATTCAGGTCCGCGCCAGTATTAAATCCGATATGCAGGATGCTCTGCGCAGTGAAACACAGTTCTGGCTGGTTACGCCAAAAGCCTCACTGGCCGGCGTATCAGGTCTGGATGCGCTGGTGGGCGGGAACTATATCGGCATGATGCCCGGTAAAGGCGAACCCCAGGATCACTTCACCGCGCTGGACACCCAGCCCAAATACCGTCTCAATAACGGTGATTTGATGATTCACCTGCAATCCCCGGATTTGGGTTCGCTGAACAGTGGCTCACTGGTTTATTTCCGTAAAATCCCAGTCGGGCGTGTCTACGATTACACGATCAACCCGAACAAACAGGGAGTGACTATTGACGTCCTGATCGAGCGCCGTTTCACCAATCTGGTCAAAAAAGGTAGCCGCTTCTGGAATGTTTCTGGCGTGGACGCAGATCTGAGTCTCAGCGGAGCTAAAGTAAAACTTGAGAGCCTGGCGGCTCTGGTCAATGGTGCCATCGCCTTCGACTCCCCTGACAACTCCAGCGCCGCAACGGCAGACGACACCTTCGGGCTGTATGCCGACCTGGCCCACAGCCAGCGTGGCGTTCTCGTCAAACTCGCCCTGCCGGATGGTAAAGGTCTGAAAGCCGGCTCCACGCCGCTGATGTATCAGGGCTTGCAGGTGGGTCAGCTTACCAAAATGACGCTTAATCCTGGCGGCTCGGTTACCGGAGAGATGACCGTCGACCCTGGCGTGGTCGACCTCTTGCGTGAAAAAACGCGTATTGAAATGCGTAATCCGAAGCTATCCCTGAGCGATGCGAACATCAGTAGCCTGTTGACCGGCAGCACCTTTGAGTTAATCCCCGGTGACGGCGAGCCTGTCAGCAGTTTTGTTATCGCCCCGGCAGATAAATCACTGCTGCAACAGCCTGGTGTGATCACTGTGACGCTGAATGCCCCGGAAAGCTACGGTATCGAAGCGGGCCAGCCGTTGATCTTACACGGCGTTCAGGTCGGCCAGGTGCTGGAGCGTAAACTCACGGAACAGGGCGTGACCTTCTCCGCTGCCGTCGAACCGCAGTATCGTGACTTGCTGCATGGCGACAGCAAATTTGTGGTTAACAGCCGTGTCGATGTAAAAGTCGGTCTGGACGGTGTGGAGTTTCTTGGTGCCAGCGCCAGCGAATGGATCAACGGCGGTATCCGAGTTCTGCCGGGTGCGAAGGGTCCTCTGCGCGACAGTTATCCGCTGTATGCCAATCTCGATAAGGCGATTGAAAACAGCCTGAGTGATTTACCCACCACCACACTGACGCTCAGCGCGGAAACCCTGCCTGATGTGCAGGCGGGTTCGGTGGTGCTCTACCGTAAGTTTGACGTGGGTGAAGTGATTACCGTGCGCCCGCGTGCGGATGCCTTTGATATCGAATTGCATATCAAACCGGAATACCGCCATCTGCTGACCCCGAATAGCGTCTTCTGGGCGGAAGGTGGCGCGAAAGTGCAGCTCAATGGCAGCGGTTTAACCGTTCAGGCCTCCCCGCTCTCCCGGGCCTTGCGTGGGGCGATCAGCTTCGACAACCTCAGCGGTGCAGGTGCGAACCTGCGTAAAGGCGATAAACGTATTCTCTTCCCGTCAGAAACGGCAGCACGCGCGGTCGGTGGGCAGATAACGCTTCATGCATTCGATGCGGGCAAGCTGGCGGAGGGAATGCCCATTCGCTATCTGGGTATCGACATCGGGCAGATCCAGAAGTTAACGCTTATCACCGCGCGTAACGAAGTGCAGGCAACTGCCGTGCTGTATCCGGAGTATGTGCAGACCTTCGCCAGAACAGGCAGCCGGTTCTCGGTGGTTACACCGCAAATTTCTGCCGCGGGTGTTGAGCATCTGGATACTATTCTGCAACCGTATATCAACGTCGAACCCGGTCGTGGCAATGCCCGTCGTGACTTTGAACTTCAGGAAGCCACCATCACCGACTCCCGTTATCTTGACGGCCTGAGCATTGTGGTTGAAGTGCCGGAAGCGGGCTCCCTGAATATCGGGACGCCGGTACTGTTCCGCGGTATTGAAGTGGGTACCGTTACCGGCCTGACGCTCGGAACATTGTCTGACCGAGTGATGGTAGCCCTCAGGATCAGCGAACGTTACCAGCATCTGGTGCGGAACAACTCGGTATTCTGGCTGGCCTCCGGGTATTCGCTGGACTTTGGTCTGACGGGAGGCGTGGTGAAAACCGGGACCTTCAACCAGTTCATCCGCGGTGGTATCGCCTTCGCCACACCGCCTGGCACGCCTCTTGCGCCAAAAGCGCAGCCGGATAAACACTTCCTGCTGCTGGAGAGCGAACCAAAAGAGTGGCGTGAGTGGGGAACCGCGTTACCGCGTTAATCTCAGGGCTCCGGTGTCAACGCGCCGGAGCCTTTATGTTACACTGCGCACTTGAATGATTCCCTGTGGTGTGCCCGTGGCTCAAAACTCCGTATTTCTTCCTGAACAATTCCTGGCGCAGATGCGCGAGGCGCTTCCTTCTCATCTCTCCTTTGACGATTTTATCGCGGCCTGCCAGCGCCCGTTGCGCCGCAGCATCCGCGTGAATACGTTGAAAATCAGCGTGCCCGATTTTCTGGCACTGGTGTCGCCCTACAACTGGCAGCTGACGCCCATCCCCTGGTGTGAAGAAGGTTTCTGGATTGAGCGTGATGACGAAGAAGCTCTGCCGCTGGGCAGCACCGCCGAACATCTGAGCGGGCTGTTTTATATTCAGGAAGCCAGTTCCATGCTGCCGGTAGCAGCACTGTTCGCCGACGGCAATACGCCTGAGCGGGTGATGGATGTCGCCGCCGCGCCTGGGTCAAAAACCACCCAGATTGCCGCACGCATGGGTAACCACGGGGCAATCCTCGCTAACGAATTCTCCGCCAGTCGCGTCAAAGTGCTGCACGCCAATATCAGCCGCTGCGGTATCCACAACGTTGCCCTTACGCATTTTGATGGCCGCGTGTTTGGCGCGGCATTACCTGAAGCATTCGATGCCATTTTGCTGGATGCACCCTGCTCCGGTGAAGGTGTGGTACGTAAAGACCCCGATGCGCTTAAGAACTGGTCCGTTGAAAGTAATCTGGATATTGCCGCCACGCAGCGTGAACTTATCGACAGCGCATTCCATGCATTGCGCCCTGGCGGCACGCTGGTCTACTCCACCTGCACATTAAACCGCGACGAAAACGAAGACGTCTGCCTGTGGCTCAAGGCGCAATATCCGGATGCCGTCGAATTTCTGCCGCTTGGCGAGCTGTTTTCTTCGGCAACAGAGGCACTGACCCCTGAAGGTTTCCTGCATGTCTTCCCGCAAATTTACGACTGCGAAGGGTTCTTCGTCGCCCGTCTGCGTAAAACCTCCGCAATCGCACCGCTGCCCGCTCCAAAATTCAAAGTCGGCAATTTCCCCTTCACCCCGATAAAAGGTCGTGAAGCGGCACAGGCCGAAGAGGCCGCGCGCAAGGCCGGGATTTCCTGGGATGAGAGCCTGCGCCTCTGGATGCGTGATAAAGAGATTTGGCTTTTCCCGGTCAACATTGAGCCGCTGATCGGCAAAGTTCGTTTCTCGCGCATTGGTATTCGCCTTGCAGAGGTACATAACAAAGGCTATCGCTGGCAACATGAAGCGGTGATTGCGCTTGCCGGTGAGGCAAACACCTTTGCCCTGACGCATCAGGAAGCCGAAGAGTGGTATCGCGGCCGGGATGTTTATCCTGAAAATACGCCAGCATCTGACGAAGTGGTCGTCACCCATCAGGGATATCCGATAGGGCTGGCGAAGAAGGTGGGCTCACGCCTGAAAAACAGCTACCCGCGCGAACTGGTGCGCGATGGCCGCCTGTTTACCGGTAACGATCGCACTGCCTGAAAAAAGCGCACTTTTTTACTGGCGATTTTGCTCCCCCTGGCTACTCTAAAATCTGGGTGACCGACTGGTCATACCAGATTTTTAGCACAAACCCCGGAGAGCATTATGACGAAAACCAGCGTGCGTATTGGCGCTTTTGAAATCGACGATGCAGAATTGCGCGGCGAAACACAAGGCGACCGAACGTTAAGTATTCCCTGCAAATCCGACCCGGATTTATGTATGCAACTGGATGCCTGGGATGCCGATATCAGCATTCCTGCAATTCTTGATGGCGAACACTCTGTTCTTTACCGTGAGCACTACGATCGTAATTCCGATGCCTGGGTCATGCGGCTTGTCTGACCTAAAGAGAACCCGCCCGAAGGCGGGTTATTTATGCGTTACTGTAACTGCGCCAGCGTAAAATACCCGTCAAAGACTGCACCGGTATCGATATAGTGCAGGTTATTAAAATCATAGCGTTTATCGAGTGGCGTATGCCCAAACCAGAAGTGATCCGCACCGCGAATCCCCTGCCCTTTACCCGCCATAAACCCCATTAAGCGATTACGGTCCCACAAGACCCGCTGCTCGCTGACGGGTTTGTTCCAGGCATACTCTTCTGAGGGGTAGTCTGCATGGGCAATTACGTTGAGACCGTTTGCACAGGTGATTTCAATAATCAGCGGTAACTTTCGACACTCCTCAAGCAGCGCCAGCGCCCGTTTTTGCTCCCCGCTCTCAAGCCTGGCAAACCATATGCCGCCATTCATCGTCCAGAGTGCGAAATCATTATCCTGAAGGCTATCGAGAGCCATTTGTTCATGATTACCCCGTACCGCGCGAAACCATTTTTCGTTCATTAGAGCGAGGCAACTGACACTGTCCGGCCCACGGTCGATTAAATCCCCAACTGAGATGAGTAGATCCTCATAGGGATTAAAATGCCGACGTTTAAGTTCGTCCATAAGCCATTGATAGCAACCATGTATATCGCTGACAACCCAGACATGACGCCACTGTGAACCATCGATTCGTTGATACATAACGCCTCCTCAAAGGAGTATAGTCGCAACATAAAAGTCCATACGGAGCGGCCAGGGTGATGTACCTTTTCATAAAGCTAAACAAACAGTAAACTAAGGACAAATAAATCTCTCACCAGTATTAATCCACTTTTGCATGCCCCCTAAAATATGCAATGCATAAAATCTGAGGTTCTCACGTGTCAAATTCGCGCCTGCAAAACGATGTAGCACATTCTCATCGCGCAACTATTATTTCCGATCTGGTGAAAGGTAAACTCGTCCCAGGCCCAATCTGGCAAAAACGCGAGTATCGACTGAAGTTTCTTCTGCGCTCGCTGCTGTTCTGGTCTTCAACTCACCGGATGCTGGAAGCGCTGTCTCGTCGTGACGATTTTGATCAGCTTCTGGCCTCACAAATCACCTTGCCGAGCAAAACTCACCGTCAGTATCTGATGCGCGGCATGAATGCCAACGATCGTGCTGAAGCCATCGTCAGCCACTATGAGTGGATCGATTCACTGAAAGACGCCAGCCTGGTCAAGGCCTTAACGGGCCCGCAGGAACAGTCGATTGTTGAATTTCATGCTAAAGAAGGCGTCAGTTATAACGTCAACGCCATGAATGCCAGCAAAGCGGAACGTGAGGGTGAATGTACGTTGTGGCTGCGTGATAACGAAAATACCCTGCTCGCGAGCCTGACGTTCTGTGTTGCCCGTGAAAACGGCCAGCCGGTGCTGGTGATTGGCGGTCTGCAAGGCCCGCGTCGCAGCGTGTCTCGTGACGTGATTAAACAAGCCACCCGCGCCTGTCATGGCCTGTTCCCGAAACGCGTACTGATGGAAGTGCTGTTCCAGCTGGCAACACTTTCCGGCATCAAAGCCATTTACGCCGTCAGCGATGAAGGCCACATCTTCCGTGCATTGCGTTATCGTCTGAGCAAAGGCCGCCATTTCCACGCCAGCTACGATGAGTTCTGGGAGTCTATCGACGGCAAAAAACTGTCCACCTTCCGCTGGCAGTTACCTTTGCAGATGGAACGTAAATCCCTGGAAGAGATTGCCAGTAAAAAACGTGCTGAATACCGCCGCCGTTTTGAACTGCTCGACGAAATTGAAGCGTCAGTAAAATCACGCTTTTAAGCCTGAAACGGGTATAAACCCGGTGCAGGATATGCCGCTTTCGGGCGGCATTTTTGTATCGCCCTCGCCCCACATCCATTCACCAGATCGCTCAAACACGAAAATGTAACAATGACAAAAATACCTGGACGAACGCGGTGCAGAGTATGTTATGGTTTAGACAGGATATGGAAAATTCGAGAAGTTTTCAGGTGGTTCCGGGTTAACACCGGTAATCACTTTGAAAAAACAAGCACATAAAAAGAGACCGAATACGATTCCTGTATTCGGTCCAGGGAAATGGCTCTTGGGAGAGAGCCGTGCGCTAAAAGTTGGCATTAATGCAGGCTAAAATCGCCTTGCCTTTTAAGAATAGATGAGAGCGCCAGGTTTTCCAGTCCACGGTAAAAGTGGCCTGAAAAAAAGCGCATCGCCATCATAAAAACTAAAAAAACCGCAGAGCTCTCGCAAGCGCCTGCGGTTTTTTATTGGAAACCAGAATGCTAGCAGAGCTTGTCGGCTCGCTCGATAAACGGTGCCAGGCTCATTTTGTGGCCGGGATTTGCCGGATCATCAATCTGGATCACGCTGATGGGTTTCCCGCTGCTTTTGCCGCTGGCGACCTGTTGCTCCGCAATATCATTAAGCGGGTATTGCACCAGAGTGCTTGGGTTAATGGCATACAGAGCATGACCAGGACGGCAGGTCAGCATCACCTCTTCACGATCGAACGCCCATTTCTCTTTACCCACTTCAAAACGGCTGACCGTGATCACCTGCTGCGCCGCCAGTGCATTTCCGGCGCTGGCCAGCAGTAAGAGCGAAAGTAGTGTCTTTTTCATATGTTTTAACCTTCTCAGAAGGGTTCCCAGGTGGCGAAAAGACTGACCGTTGCCAGCACCAGCGCCCCCAGCACAACCTCTGCCTGTGTCATCCTGATAAAAATCTGTTGTTCTCGTCCGGCATCCGGTCGAAATCGTGGAACCAGAAAATACCGATTCGTCAGCGCAATTACCACCATCATTGCCACCAGCGCACATTTGAACAACAAAAGTTGTCCGTAGCGCGTGTCCCAGGGAACATTTAGGCCAAGGATAAACAGCGCATTGATTACCCCGGTAAAAATGACGCCTGCCACCGCATAATGTCCCACGCAGGAAAAACGCATCATGGTGTAGATGGCGGCAACGTGCCAACGGCCTTTGGCCAGCTGCATACAAAACAGCAGTGGCAGCAATCCGCCGAGCCAGGTTGCAGCGCACAGCAGGTGCACTGCATGGTTCACACGCTGCACGCCTCCGGCAATGCCTTCATTCATCGCAGCGTGTCCGACGCCCGCCAGCAGGAAAAATTGCCCCATCGCCAGCAACAGTAATCGCGCCCCTTTCTGCGGCGCAATCCAGGCAGTTGCGGTGGTGATTAATGCCAGAATTATCTGCCACATCCAGACGCTACCATACTGCGTCGAGGCCACCGTACTCCAGATCTCCGGGCGCCACACGTCACTCCAGCCATTACCCATCAACCCACCCTGAAGACCAAACATCAGGAGCGCCGACAGAAGGCTAACTACTGCCATGACTTTTTGCTGTTGCTGAAAACGCCGCGTCATTAGCCGGTGCAGCGAAAAAGGCGCGAGCCATGCGCTGTACAACGCATTGCCGAAAATCAGCATCAGCGCGCCGAAGTGGATAAAACGCAGAACAACGTAGCTTAACGCCAACATGTTATTTCACGCTGAAACGATAGCTGCCTTTGGTTTTGTGGCCATCCACAGAAACCACATGCCATTCGACGAGATACGTCCCCGTCGCCAGCGTTTGGTCTAAGGGCACAATCAGCTGCGTTTTGTCTTTCTCATCACGCTTAACCGCGCCTGTTTTGACCGTTTGCTGCTGCTCCCCTGTCACGGTTACTCCGCTGAAAGCAGGTTCAATGCCCTCTGAAAAATGTAGGGTTAACGCCTGTGGTGCCGTTGCGACCACGGCGTCTGCCGCCGGGGTTTGCTGTTTAAGATGCGCGTGCGCCAGGACAGAAGGTGTTGCCACCGAAGCAATCAGAAAGGTTAACGCGCAAACCGCGCGGGTCGAGGAAAAAACCATCGCAATCATTCCTTTTTGTTATGTCTACATGACAGAGGATAACTCTGTATAATAAACGAGTCGAGGATCATCCTGCGCCTGCTTGTCAACGCCGTGCAATCGCGGTAACGTTGCCGCCGCAAAAAAAAGGAGAAGGAAATGAAGATCAATCTGGCCGCCCTTCCTCAGGACGAGATGGACAAAGTGAATGTCGATCTCGCTGCCGCTGGCGTGGCATTTAAAGAGCGTTACAACATGCCTATCGTGGCCGAAGTTGTCGAACGTGAACAGCCTGCACACCTGCGCGACTGGTTCCGCGAGCGCCTCATTGCCCACCGTCTTGCCTCAGTTAATCTTTCGCGTTTACCCTACGAACCTAAAGTTAAGTAACCTTAACGACGTGATACATTTCCTTACACGGATTATGGCAGGATAAGAAAACCCTGATGTTTTAAGGTGTATTCTTAAAGTCTGCGACTCTGTGTATAAGGATGTCACGATGTCACGATGGAATATTGCTGCCGCTCAGTATGCCCGCCAGCATCACTGCGTGGATGCGCACGTTGAGCACCATTTACGCTTCATTGCCGAAGCCGCACGACAGCAGTGCGATTTGCTGGTTTTCCCTGAGCTTTCGTTAACCGGCCCGGGTGATGAGGTTCTGCCAGCCCCACCCAGCGATCGCCAGCTGGAGCCTCTTCTTCGGGCTAGCCAAATATACCGTATTACCGTTATCGCCGGGATCACGCTGGAAAACCAGGGTCAGCGCCAGAAAGGACTAGCCCTGTTTAGCCCGTGCTGCGATACCGCTCTGCGTTATCCGCAGGGAAGCAGCGCGAGCCTTACCCGCGATGATACGCAACTCACGATCATAGACACCCACTCTGACACGCCAAACCTCGACCCACTGGCCGCATTATTAACCAGCAGCCAGGATGTAGGCGATCACCGCTGGCGTCAGTCTATTAGTACCTTACAGCGATTTGCCCACAAATATTCGATTGCCGTGTTGATGGCGAATGCCCGCAACGGCAGCGCGCTGTGGGATGAAAGAGGACAACTCATCGTCCGGGCTGATAAAGGTGAGCTGTTATTGACTGGCTCCCGGGGAAGACAGGGTTGGCAAGGCGATATCATTCCTTTAGGCTAAGCGTTTTAGGGTCAGGAGCGATCAATGCTGCGCGTAATCGACACCGAAACTTGCGATCTTCAGGGCGGAATTGTGGAAGTGGCCTCTGTTGACGTGGTTGACGGTAAAATAGTCAATCCCATGAGTCACCTGGTGCGTCCCGATCGTCCGATTAGCCCGCAGGCGATGGCCATTCACCGCATTACTGAATCGATGGTGGCGGATAAGCCCTGGATCGAAGAGGTCATCCCCCACTATTTCGGCAGCATGTGGTACGTGGCGCATAACGCCAGTTTTGACCGCCGCGTGTTGCCGGAAATGCCCGGTGAGTGGATCTGTACCATGAAGCTGGCCCGCCGCTTATGGCCGGGGATCAAATACAGCAATATGGCGCTCTACAAATCGCGCAAGCTGAGCGTGAGAACCCCTGAAGGGCTACACCATCACCGTGCCCTGTATGATTGCTATATCACCGCGGCACTGCTCATCGATATTATGAATACCTCGGGGTGGACGCCGGATGATATGGCAACCATAACCGGGCGCCCGGCACTGTTGACGACCTTTACGTTCGGCAAATACCGCGGAAAAGCGGTGTCTGAAGTTGCCGACAAGGATCCGGGCTATCTGCGCTGGCTGTACAACAACCTCGACAGAATGAGCCCGGAACTTCGTTTAACCCTCCGGCACTATCTGGGCGAATCTTAATTCCCGACACGGCCTGGCAGCGTATCCTGCGCCAGGCCAATCAAAAAAGCGTACTCCAGCGCGACCCCTTCGTAGGATTTAAAACGCCCCGATTTACCCCCGTGGCCGGAATCCATGTCCGTGCAGAGCAACAACAGATTATCGTCGGTTTTTAACTCGCGCAGTTTGGCGACCCATTTTGCCGGCTCCCAGTATTGTACCTGCGAGTCATGTAACCCGGTGGTCACCAGCAGATGCGGATAGGCTTTGGCCTCCACGTTGTCGTAAGGGCTGTACTCTTTCATGTAGCGGTAATAGGTTTCGTCCTGCGGATTGCCCCACTCCTCAAATTCGCCGGTCGTCAGGGGGATGGATTCATCCAGCATCGTGGTTAGGACATCAACAAAGGGCACCTGGGCAACAATGCCTTTAAATCGCTCTGGCCGCGCATTAATCACCGCTCCCATCAGCATTCCCCCGGCACTGCCCCCCATACCGAAACAGAGCCCCGGATCGCCATAGCCCTGCTCTATCAGCGCATCGCAGACATCAAGATAGTCATTGAAGGTATTTTTCTTCCTGAGGAATTTCCCCTCTTCGTACCAGTGATGGCCCAGCTCACTGCCGCCACGCACATGGGCTATCGCAAACACGAAACCACGATCGAGGAGGCTGAGCCTGCTGCTGCTAAAATCGGCATCCATGCTGGCGCCATACGAGCCGTAACCGTAAACCAGCAATGGATTTTTGCCCTTACGAAAATGTTCCGGCCGATATACCAGCGATACCGGCACTTCCACGCCATCCCGGGCTTTCACCCACAGGTGTTCGCTGCGATAATTTTCCGACTCAAAACCCGCAACCGCAGCCTGTTTCAGCACCTGCCGTTGCCCGGTGTCCATATCCAGCTCAAACAGTGTGTCCGGCGTAGTCATTGACGAATAGCCATAGCGCAGACGAGACGACTCCGGTTCAGGGTTGAAACCAATCCACGTCACATAGGCCGGATCATCAAAGGCAATCCCCACCACTTCCCGCGTTTTACGATTGATCTGCCGCAGGCTGGTCAGCCCGCGCTGGCGCTCTTCCACCACCAGCCAGTCAGTGAACAGCGTAAAACCTTCCAGCATCACCTGTTCGCGGGCAGGAATTAATACCTCCCATTTCCGCTCGTCGCGCACTTTGGTTTTATAAAGGCCGAAGTTTTTCCCCTCGCGGTTTGAGCGCAGGTAAAAGCTGTGCTGGTAGTGATCCAGGCTGTACTCATGATCTTTACGACGCGGCAGGAAGCACAAAGGCTGCGCGTCAGGAAGCTCCGCATCCAGCAGCAGCACTTCTGAGGTGGTCGCACTGGCAAGAGAGATAACAACATAATGACGGGACGTGGTTTTACTCAGGCTGACGTAAAAGGTTTCGTCTTTCTCTTCATACACCAGCTCATCCTGAGCGGCGGATGTCCCAATGGTATGGCGCCAGACCTGGTAAGGCAGCAATGTCACCGCGTGTTTTTTTACGTAGTAGACCGTTTCGGAATCATTCGCCCAGACAAAATCCGGTGACACATTGTCGAGCATTTCGGGATACCAGTTCCCGCTTTCTAGATTACGAAAACGCAGGCCGTACTGCCGACGCGAAAGATAATCCTCGGCCAGCGCCATAATGGCGTTATCCGGGGAGATGGACATCCCTCCCAGCGTATAGAATTCGCTGTGGGCTGCTCGCTGGTTGGCATCCAGCAGGATTTCCCAGTCATCCCATTCCGCGCTCAGGGCAGACTGGCGTTGATACACCGGGTATTCGTTGCCGGGCTCGTAGATATGGCGATAGCGATAGCCATTTTTGGTCCAGGGGGCGGAGATATCCCGTTGCGGGATTCGCTCCACCATTTCGGCTAATAACCGATCCTGAAGCGCCTGCTGGCTGGCCATCACCTTGCGGCCATAGTCATTTTCCTGGTGAAGATAGTCGAGAACCTCCAGGCGGGAACGCGAATCGTCCCGTAGCCAGTAATAGTTGTCTATGCGTGTATCGCCATGTGTGGTAATGGCGTGAGGCTCGCGTCGGGCTTTTGGTGACATGTTATTTATTCGTTTTGGTTTTACACCCTATAAGGTTGGCAAAACACACGCACGATGCAAGCGAAACATCGCCGTCAGCTCCGTCACTTGGCCCTGAAATCAGAAAGCGCAATTTCTTACCCCTCTCATCGGGCCAGAGACAAGACAGACGCAAACGTTTTCGTTTATACTGCGCGCAACTTTTTCAGGGGGATTATTATGACTCGTTTAGGAACCGCGCTGCGTCCGGCAGCCACTCGCGTAATGCTGCTGGGCTCGGGTGAACTGGGTAAAGAAGTCGCCATTGAGTGCCAGCGTTTAGGTGTGGAAGTGATTGCGGTTGACCGTTATGCCGATGCGCCTGCCATGCATGTCGCCCATCGCTCACATGTTATAAACATGCTGGATGGCGATGCCCTGCGCGCCCTGATTGCACAAGAAAAACCGGATTTTGTGGTGCCTGAAATCGAAGCCATTGCCACCGATACGTTGATTGCGCTTGAGCATGAAGGCCAGCGCGTTGTGCCTTGTGCAAAAGCGGCAAAGCTCACCATGAATCGCGAAGGCATTCGCCGCCTGGCGGCAGAAGAGCTGGCCCTGCCAACCTCCAGCTACCGTTTTGCCGACAGCAAAGAGACCTTTATCAGTGCAGTGGAAGAGATTGGCTACCCGTGCATCATTAAGCCGGTGATGAGTTCTTCCGGCAAAGGACAAAGCTTCATTCGCGACAGCGCCATGCTGGACAAGGCCTGGGATTACGCACAACAGGGTGGCCGCGCAGGCGCCGGACGCGTAATTGTTGAAGGCGTGGTGAAGTTTGATTTCGAAATCACCTTGCTGACCGTCAGCGCCGTGGACGGCGTGCATTTCTGCGAAGCAATCGGCCATCGCCAGGAAGATGGCGATTATCGTGAATCCTGGCAGCCTCAGCAGATGAGTGCCCTGGCGCTGGAGCGTGCGCAGGAGATCGCCCGCAAAGTGGTGCTGGCTCTGGGCGGTTATGGTCTGTTCGGCGTTGAGCTGTTTGTCTGTGGCGATGAAGTGGTGTTCAGCGAAGTCTCCCCTCGCCCGCACGATACCGGGATGGTGACGCTGATTTCGCAGGATCTCTCTGAGTTCGCCCTGCATGTCCGCGCTTTCCTTGGCCTGCCTGTTGGCGGCATTCGTCAGTACGGCCCGGCGGCATCGGCGGTGATCCTGCCGCAATTGACCAGCCAGAACGTGACGTTTGATAACGTTGACGGTGCCGTTGGCGCAGGGTTGCAGGTACGTCTGTTTGGCAAGCCGGAAATCGACGGCACGCGCCGTCTTGGCGTGGCGTTAGCCACCGGTGATAACGTGGACGATGCCGTGGCAAGAGCCAAAACAGCCGCGGCGAATGTTATCGTCGCAGAATAAAAAAAACGGGCCAAAAGGCCCGTTTTTTATTTCGCAGACCGGGTCACCCGGCAAGCAAACTTACTGTTTCGCGCCTTCAACCGCTTCGCGAGCCAGTTTAGTGATGCGATCCCAGTCACCCGCTTCCAGCGCATCCGCCGGAACCAGCCATGAACCGCCGATGCACAGCACGCTTTTCAGCGCCAGGTAGTCACGGTAGTTGGCCGGAGAGATACCGCCAGTCGGGCAGAAACGAACCTGAGAGAATGGGCCAGCAATCGCCTGCAACGCTTTGGTGCCACCGTTCGCTTCAGCCGGGAAGAATTTGAACTCTTTCAGACCGTAGTCCATACCCAGCATCAGTTCAGAAACGGTGCTGATACCCGGGATCAACGGAATGGTGCCTTCGGTTGCGGCTTTCAGCAGTGGCTCAGTCAGGCCAGGGCTGATAGCGAACTGCGCGCCTGCTTCAGTCACGTCAGCCAGCTGTTGTGGGTTCAGAACTGTGCCCGCACCAATAATCGCTTCCGGTACTTCTTTGGCGATCGCGCGGATCGCGTCCATTGCACAGGCAGTACGCAGGGTCACTTCCAGCACGCGCACACCGCCAGCAACCAGCGCTTTTGCCATAGGTACGGCGTGTTCCAGCTTATTCACCACGATTACCGGCACGACAGGGCCAGTTTTCAGGATTGCTTCTGCACTTGTTTTCCAGTTTTTCATCAGAGTTTCTCTCGCCAGATCGATAATTCAGGTCGTCTTAAAACGTAATACAGGTCGCACCCTGTTCCGCGCCGGAGAGTTTCTCGCGCAGCGCGCTGAACATTTCGCGTCCGGTTCCCACGCGCGATGCGCTCAGGTCAGGAATATGCGGTTTACGGGCAGCAAGTTCAGCCTCATCCACCAGCAGGGTTAACTCGCCTGTCTGGCCATTGACGCGAATCATATCGCCGTCACGGACTTTCGCCAGCAGCCCGCCATCGTACGCTTCGGGTGTCACGTGGATTGCAGAAGGCACTTTACCTGATGCACCAGAGAGGCGTCCATCGGTAACCAACGCAATTTTGAAACGGCGGTCCAATAATACACCAAGTGGTGGCATAAGTTTATGTAATTCTGGCATCCCGTTCGCTTTTGGCCCCTGATGACGCACAACCACCACGCAATCCTTGTCGAGAAGACCGGCATCGAAGGCAGGTAAAACATCGTGCTGGCTTTCAAATACCACAGCCGGAGCTTCGATAATCTGGTTCTCTTCCGGTACAGCAGAGGTTTTCATGACCGCGCGCCCCAGGTTGCCGCTCAGCACTTTTGTGCCACCATGACGGGAGAACGGGGTATCGAAGGTCGCGATAACCTGTGCGTCCAGGGATGCAGTGGCTCCATCACGCCAGTCCAGCGCGCCATTGTTCAGCCACGGCTCCATGGTGTAACGCTGCAAGCCAAAGCCTGCCACCGTATTCACATCTTCATGCAGCAAGCCGCCTTTGAGCAGTTCGCGCATCAGCACCGGTACACCACCGGCCGCCTGGAAGTGGTTAATGTCTGCCGGGCCATTCGGGTACAGACGCGCCATCAGCGGGACAACGGCAGAGATGTCAGAGAAATCATCCCAGTTAATCAGAATGCCTGCCGCACGAGCCATCGCTACCAGGTGCATCGTGTGGTTGGTAGAACCACCGGTTGCCAGCAGAGCAACAATCCCGTTGACGATCACTTTTTCATCCACCATTTTGCCCATCGGCATCCACTCGTTGCCGTTTCCGGTAAGGCGAGTAACCTGGCGGGCAGCGGCCTCGGTCAGTGCCTGACGCAGGGGTGCATCCGGCTGAATGAAGGACGAGCCAGGAAGCTGCATCCCCATAAATTCCACTACCATCTGGTTAGTGTTGGCCGTGCCGTAGAAGGTACAGGTACCCGGAGCATGATAGGAGGCGGCTTCCGCTTCCAGCAGCGCCTGGCGATCCGCTTTGCCTTCAGCATACAGCTGGCGGATACGCACTTTTTCTTTGTTTGGCAGGCCGCTTGCCATTGGGCCTGACGGCACAAAAATCGCAGGCAGATGACCAAATGAGAGCGCCGCCATCACCAGGCCCGGGACAATTTTGTCGCACACGCCCAGATAAAGCGCACCATCGAACATATTGTGCGATAACCCCACCGCCGCAGACATAGCAATCACTTCACGACTCAGCAGGGACAACTCCATCCCATCCTGGCCCTGGGTCACACCGTCACACATGGCCGGTACGCCACCCGCAACCTGCCCCACCGCATTAACGCTGTGCAGCGCTTGACGAATGATATTCGGGTAGACCTCATACGGCTGGTGCGCCGAGAGCATATCGTTGTAGGAGGTAATGATGGCGATATTGTTACGCAACATGCTTTTCAGCGAGTCTTTGTCACCCGGCTGGCAGGCAGCAAAGCCGTGGGCCAGGTTACCGCAAGCCAGTTGTGAACGATGTACGGTGTCGCTTTTGGCCTGTTCAATACGGGCGAGGTAGGCAGAACGCGTCTCTTTTGAGCGCTCGATAATGCGTTGTGTTACGCGTAACAATGTCGGATTCATAAAAGCTCCTCTAATTTATCTGTCCGGGCTCGGGAGTTTACAAAGTCTCTGGCAGTTGTTAACAACGCTGAAACGCTTGGTGTCCGGAGCTCAGGGGCAAAATCGCTTCCGGCAGTGTAATAAAAAAAGCTCCGCGGGGAAATCCACGCGGAGCTTAAAAGATTAAAAATTGTGCCACTAACTGTGTTAGATCATGTTACCGGTAAAATAACACCTTCGGGCTAGAGGATTATCCTACTCAAACTCGTTCCAGGAGCGGCCATCACGGGTGATCATCGCCACAGAGGCGACAGGTCCCCAGGTGCCCGCCTGATACGGTTTTGGCGCGTCCTGATCGGCAGCCCAGGCTTCGGTAATGGAATCGACCCATTTCCACGCCTCTTCCACTTCATCACGACGTACAAACAGCGCCTGAATACCACGCATGGTTTCCAGCAGCAGACGCTCGTAAGCATCCGCCAGGTGCGTTTCGTTGAAGGTTTCGGAGTAGCTCAGATCTAGCTTGGTGGTTTGCAGGTTGTGTTTGTGATCCAGGCCTGGCACTTTGTTCAGGATCTGGATATCCACACCTTCGTCCGGTTGCAGACGGATGGTCAGCTTGTTCTGCGGCAGCTCCTGCCAGGACTCTTTGAACAGGTTCAGCTCAGGGTTTTTAAAGTACACCACCACTTCAGAGCATTTGGCTGGCAGACGTTTACCGGTGCGCAGGTAGAATGGAACACCCGCCCAGCGCCAGTCATCGATATCCACGCGGATCGCCACGAAGGTCTCGGTGTTGCTGGCCTTGTTCGCGCCCTCTTCTTCCAGATAGCCCGGCACTTTTTTGCCCTGGGCAAAGCCTGCGGTGTACTGGCCGCGAACGGTTTTCTCACGCACATTTGAACGGTCAATGCGGCGCAGAGACTTCAGCACTTTCACTTTAGCATCGCGGATGCTGTCAGCCGTCAGGTCAGACGGAGGCGACATGGCGATCATGCACAGAATTTGCAGCAGGTGGTTCTGGATCATGTCGCGCATCTGGCCGGCCTGGTCAAAGTAACCCCAGCGCCCTTCGATGCCCACCTCTTCGGCCACGGTAATTTCCACGTGATCGATAGTACGGTTGTCCCAGTTGTTCACAAACAGGGAGTTAGCAAAACGCAGTGCCAGCAGATTCAGTACCGTCTCTTTACCGAGATAGTGGTCGATACGGTAAACCTGGCACTCTTCAAAGAACTCACCCACCTGATCGTTGATTTCGCGGGAGGTCGCAAGGGATGTCCCCAGCGGTTTTTCCATCACCACGCGTGCAGGTTTAGCGTTCAGTTTTGCTTCGCCCAGACCTTTGCAGATGGCACCGAAGGTGCTTGGCGGCATCGCGAAATAGTTGATGGTGACGCGGTTTTTCTGATCCAGCATCTTGCCCAGGCGGGAAAACGCGCTAACGTCGTTCACATCCAGGTTACAGAAATCGAGGCGTCCACTCAGCGTATCCCACAAACTTTCATCGATTTTCTCTTTCATGAAAGTTTCGAGTGCTTCACGCACGACTTTGGTATAAGCGTCCTTGTCCCATTCGGCGCGCCCGACACCCAGGATACGGGTATCCGGATGAAGTTGGCCCGCTTTTTCCAGTTGATACAGGGAAGGCAGCAATTTCCGGCGTGCAAGATCGCCTTTCGCGCCGAAAATGACCAGGTCACATGCCTGGGCTGTTTGCGTTACCGCCATGTCATTCTCCTCAGTTGGATAACCTGGTACTTCTGCCAGGTATCGTTGTAATTTTATTACAATGCACTGTACTGCTTTTACGTCATTCCCGAAACCATTAGCGCTTAACGTCACGTGCGATACCGTGATTTTTCGCCCGTCAAACGCCTGTGGCGCGGCAAAAACGCTGGATCCGTTGAATCTTTGTACTGCCCGGTCACTGCAAAACCCGACAGCGATCAAGTAATGAAAAAAAACAACAACATTTCTTGTCGTACATTACCCTTTAAGGAAGCCCGAGGGGTAATATCGACTAAATCGAATCATGATTTCATCAATCAATGAAATCGTTTCCACCCATGAGCGCCTGGTTAACGATGAACATGCTGGAAAAAATCCAGTTTCAACTGGAACACCTTAGCAAATCCGAGCGAAAAGTGGCTGAAGTTATTCTCGCCTCCCCCGCTCAGGCGATTCATTCAAGCATCGCCGCTCTGGCACAGGAATCGGGCGTTAGCGAACCGACGGTTAACCGGTTCTGTCGAAGCCTTGAAACGCGTGGCTTCCCCGATTTTAAACTGCATCTGGCACAAAGTCTGGCAAACGGTACGCCGTATGTTAATCGCAATGTGGATGAAGACGACAGCGTTGATGCCTATACCGCGAAAATATTTGAATCCGCTATGGCAACGCTCGATCATGTCCGTCAGTCGCTGGATATGACGTCTGTTAATCGCGCGGTCGATTTACTGACCCAGGCAAAGAAAATAGCCTTCTTCGGTCTGGGCTCGTCCGCAGCCGTTGCTCACGATGCCATGAACAAATTCTTCCGCTTTAATGTCCCGGTCATTTATTCCGATGACATTGTGCTGCAACGCATGAGCTGTATGAATTGTAGCGAAGATGATGTGGTGGTTCTTATCTCGCATACCGGACGCACCAAAAGCCAGGTAGAACTTGCCCAACTGGCGCGAGATAATGATGCTATGGTGATAGCGCTTACAACCGCAGGCACGCCGCTGGCACGAGAAGCGACACTCGCCATCACTCTGGATGTGCCGGAAGACACCGACATGTATATGCCAATGGTGTCACGTCTTGCGCAACTCACCGTGATTGACGTACTGGCGACCGGTTTTACCTTACGTCGTGGGGCAAAATTCAGAGATAACTTGAAGCGGGTCAAGGAAGCGCTCAAGGAATCGCGTTTTGATAAAGAATTGCTCATAAAGAGCGATGTTCCCTAATAGTTAATAATGATGTTTTAACGATTTACGGCACTCGGTCAGTTCACTGTTGCCTTGCAGCAGGCAGAACGCCGATTCAATGTTCACGCAACACCAAAATTGTTTCAGTCAACGGAGTATTACATGTCCAGAAGGCTTCGCAGAACCAAGATCGTAACCACCTTAGGCCCGGCTACCGATCGCGATAATAACCTCGAGAAAATTATCGCCGCAGGCGCCAACGTGGTACGTATGAACTTCTCTCACGGTACGCCAGAAGACCATAAACTGCGTGCAGATAAAGTGCGTGAGATCGCGGCTAAACTGGGCCGCCATGTTGCTATCCTCGGTGACCTGCAAGGGCCGAAAATCCGTGTATCAACCTTTAAAGAAGGCAAAGTTTTCCTCAATGTTGGCGATAAGTTCCTGCTGGATGCCAACCTGAGCAAAGGTGAAGGCGATAAAGAGAAAGTGGGCATCGACTATAAAGGTCTGCCTGCTGACGTGGTACCTGGCGACATTCTGCTGCTCGACGATGGCCGTGTTCAGCTGAAAGTGCTGGAAGTCCAGGGCATGAAAGTGTTCACCGAAGTGACCGTGGGCGGCCCGCTGTCGAACAACAAAGGCATTAACAAACTCGGTGGTGGCCTCTCTGCGGAAGCGCTGACCGATAAAGACAAAGCCGACATCGTTACTGCCGCGCAGATTGGTGTGGATTACCTGGCGGTCTCCTTCCCACGCTGTGGTGAAGACCTGAACTACGCTCGCCGTCTGGCGCGTGATGCAGGCTGCGATGCGAAAATCGTTGCTAAAGTTGAGCGTGCAGAAGCCGTTTGCGATCAGGATGCTATGGATGACGTTATCCTGGCCTCCGACGTGGTGATGGTTGCCCGTGGCGACCTGGGCGTTGAAATCGGCGACCCGGAACTGGTCGGTATCCAGAAAGCGCTGATCCGCCGTGCGCGTCAGCTGAACCGCGCCGTGATCACTGCGACCCAGATGATGGAGTCAATGATCACCAACCCAATGCCAACCCGTGCAGAAGTCATGGACGTGGCAAACGCCGTGCTGGATGGTACCGATGCGGTCATGCTGTCTGCTGAAACCGCAGCAGGCCAGTACCCGGCTGAAACCGTTGCTGCCATGGCACGCGTGTGCCTGGGCGCTGAGAAGATCCCAAGCATCAACGTTTCTAAACACCGTCTGGACGTGCAGTTCGACAACGTAGAAGAAGCCATTGCGATGTCCGCAATGTACGCGGCAAACCACCTGAAAGGTGTTACCGCCATCATCACCATGACCGAATCTGGCCGTACCGCACTGATGACGTCCCGTATCAGCTCTGGGCTGCCAATCTTTGCTATGTCCCGTCATGAGCGCACCCTGAACCTGACTGCGCTGTATCGTGGTGTGACGCCGGTTTACTTCGACAGCACCAGCGATGGCGTTGCCGCAGCGAACGATGCCGTTAACCTGCTGCGCGACAAAGGCTACCTGGTCTCCGGCGATATCGTGATCGTGACTCAGGGTGACGTGATGAGCACCGTGGGTTCAACCAACACCACCCGTGTAATGACCGTCGAATAATCCCGGTGTTATTAAAAAGCCCCCTCCGTAAGGAGGGGGCTTTTTTTATTTCTTCGGGAAAAGCTCTTTGCGTTTATAGGGCTCTTTTTCGCCCGGCTTACGCGTTTTAAGCAGCTTGAGTATCCACGTGTACTGTTCCGTATGTGGCCCCACCAGCAGCTCAACCTCTTCATTCATCCGGCGTGCAATGGTGTGATCGTCTGCCGTCAGCAGGTCATCCATTGGCGGGCGCACCTCAATGCTCAGACGGTGCGTGTTGCCGTCATAAACCGGGAACAGCGGAATAACGCGGGCGCGACAGACTTTCATCAGACGGCCAATCGCCGGCAGCGTAGCTTTGTAAGTGGCAAAGAAATCGACAAACTCGCTGTGCTCAGGCCCGTGGTCCTGATCTGGCAGATAGTATCCCCAGTAGCCCTGACGCACAGACTGAATAAAAGGTTTGATACCGTCGTTACGCGCGTGCAGGCGGCCACCAAAACGGCGGCGGACGGTGTTCCACACATAATCAAAGATCTTATTCCCCTGATTATGGAACATGGCAGCCATCTTCTGCCCTTGCGATGCCATAAGCATGGCCGGGATATCAACGCCCCAGCCGTGAGGAACGAGGAAGATCACCTTCTCGTCATTGCGGCGCATCTCTTCAATGATTTCCAGTCCTTTCCAGTCAACACGGCTGAGCAGCTTCTCCGGCCCACGCAGCGCCAGTTCTGCCATCATCGCCATTGCCTGCGGTGCCGTGGTGTACATCGCATCAATGATGGCTTCGCGCTCGGCGTCGCTTTTCTCAGGGAAGCAATAGTAGAGGTTAATTTGCGCGCGCCGACGGGCGCTTTTACCCATCCGCCCGGCAAGGCGGCCTATCTTGCCGAGAATAGGATCGCGGACAGAGGCCGGCAGCAGTGCAATACCGGCAAACGCATAAACACCCAGCCAGGCACCCCAGTTGGACGGATGGCGAAACGACGGCTCAAACTCAGGAATGTACTCAATGTTATTTTTTTTTGTTTCCATGCTGATTCCAGGGAAGGTGACGCGAAATAAAGAACAATGCGGATAGTGTAGCGAGGCTGGCGCTTACGCACAAAAGAAAAAGCCGGCGCGCGAAGGCACCGGCTTTACAAAACACGAGGTTAATCAAAACGCAGTTGCGGCATCACCTCTTTCACCTGCGCCAGATAATCGGTACGATCTTTACCGGTCAGGCCTTCGGTGCGCGGCAGTTTCGCCGTCAGCGGGTTCACCGCCTGCTGGTTGATCCACACTTCATAGTGCAGGTGCGGCCCGGTTGAACGCCCGGTATTACCGGAAAGCGCGATACGGTCACCACGTTTCACCTTCTGCCCCGGCTGAACCAGCAGTTTACGCAGGTGCATGTAACGAGTGGTGTAGGTACGACCATGACGCACGGCAACATAATAACCTGCGGCACCACTGCGTTTCGCCATCACCACTTCACCATCACCCACCGCCAGCACAGGTGTGCCCTGCGGCATGGCGAAGTCAACACCACGGTGCGGCGCAACGCGGCCGGTAACCGGGTTCAGACGGCGCGGGTTAAAGTTCGAGGAGACACGGAACTGCTTCGCGGTCGGGAAGCGCAGGAAGCCTTTCGCAAGACCCGTACCGTTACGGTCATAGAACTTGCCGTCTTCAGCACGGATGGCGTAGTAATCTTTACCATCAGAACGCAGACGCACGCCCACCAGCTGGCTTTGCTCGCGCTTTCCATCCAGCATCTCGCGGGACATCAGCACCGAGAACTCATCGCCTTTCTTCAGCTTACGGAAGTCCATCTGCCACTGCATCGCCTTGATCACCGAGCTGATTTCCGCGCTGGTCAGGCCCGCATCACGCGCGCTGCCGACGAAACTCGCTCCTACCGTGCCTTTCAGCACGCTGTTAACCCAGTCGCCCTGCTGCATTTCACTGCTCATTTTGAAACCGTTTGCAGTGCGATCGTAAGTACGGGTTTCACGGCGAGAAACTTCCCATGTCAGGCGTTTTAAATCGCCTTCTGCGGTTAGGGTCCAGGAGAGTTGTTGGCCGATTTTGAGGTTACGTAAGTCTTTATCGGCGGCGGCGAGCTGGCTGATATCCCCCAGTTCAATGCCATACTGGTTCAGTACGCTACTGAGCGTATCGCCGGTGGATACCACGTATTCGTGGTTACCCGCTTCGGTATCGGTTTTGTCGTCCAGTTCATCCTGAGGAATCGCTTCGTCTTCCTGAGCCGCCTGATCGATAGGCTCGCTGGCCTCAGGCAACAGAGAACGGATTTCGCTCTTCTCAAGCTCGATGGTTTTGATGACGGGCGCAGAACTCGGATGGTAAACATAGGGCCGCCATACGGCGACCGCCAGAGTGAGAACTGTAAGCGACCCCAGCATAACGCGATGGGGCCGGGGCAGATTGTTAAATGCCAGGGCGACAGAGCGGGCTATCTGTTGCACGTATTCACTTCCTCGTTAATCTCCTTTCAGGCAGCTCGCATACTGGTTCGCCAGTTGGCTGAGGAACTGCGAATAGCTCGCTTTGCTCAACTGGATATTCGTTCCTAGCGGGTCAAGGGTTCCCATGCGCACGGATGTTCCCCTGGCCACGGCTTCTACGACCGCTGGCCTGAACTGTGGCTCAGCAAAAACGCATGTCGCTTTCTGCTCAACCAACTGTGTTCTGATTTCATGTAAACGCTGCGCACCAGGCTGAATTTCAGGGTTGACGGTAAAGTGCCCGAGCGGGGTCAAACCGTAGTGTTTTTCGTAGTAGCCATAAGCGTCATGGAAAACGAAATACCCTTTGCCTTTCAGCGGTGCGAGCTCGTTACCCACCTGTTTATCGGTTGCGGCTAAACTTGCCTCAAAATCCTTCAGGTTGGCGTCTAATTTGGCTCGACTTTGCGGCATAAGTTCCACTAATTTGTCATGGATTGCAACCGCCGAAAGCCGCGCTATCTCTGGCGAAAGCCAAAGATGCATGTTGTACTCGCCGTGATGGTGATGGTCGTCACCTTTTTCACCTTCAGCGTGGTTGTGCTCACTTTCGTGCTCGTCGTCGTCAGCCCCTTTCATGAGTAACGGTTTCACGCCTGCAAGGTCCGCAATGGTGACCTGCTTTTGCGCCGGAACCTGCTGGGCAGACTTCTGCATGAACGCTTCCATCTCCGGGCCAATCCAGACGACTAAGTCCGCGTTTTGTAAGCGTTTTACATCAGACGGGCGCAGGGAATAATCATGCTCAGAAGCACCGTCAGGGAGCAAAACCTGGGTCTCTGTTACGCCATCTGCAATGGCAGAGGCGATGAAGCCAAGGGGTTTAAGCGAAGCGACAACGGCAGCGTTAACATCTTGTGCTGTTGTACCCCAAAGGGCAGCGGATAATGCTGCGAAAAGAAGCGTATTTTTATGTAACATAATGCGACTATTCATCGTAATAAGTTCGGGGAATGTGATATTATAACATTCGATGACTTCTGCAAGCTTAAATTGACATGACGACTTTGGTTTCTCTCGAAAATATTTCGGTGTCATTCGGTCAGCGCCGCGTCCTTTCTGATGTTTCGCTGGAACTGAAACCCGGTAAAATACTGACACTGCTCGGCCCTAATGGTGCCGGGAAATCCACCCTGGTGCGCGTGGTTCTGGGTCTGGTAGCACCCGATGAAGGTGTTATCAAACGTGATACCAAACTGCGTATTGGCTATGTGCCGCAAAAATTACACCTGGACGCCACCCTTCCACTGACGGTGAGCCGTTTCCTGCGGCTGCGTCCGGGCACGCGTAAAGACGATATCCTTCCGGCGCTGAAACGCGTGCAGGCCGGACATCTGATCGACGCCCCTTTACAGAAGCTCTCTGGCGGTGAAACGCAGCGTGTTCTGCTGGCTCGCGCATTACTGAGTAGCCCGCAACTGCTGGTCCTCGATGAACCGACTCAGGGTGTTGACGTGAATGGCCAGGTTGCGCTGTACGATTTGATTGATCAGCTTCGCCATGAGCTTGACTGCGCGGTGCTGATGGTTTCTCACGACCTGCATCTGGTGATGGCAAAAACCGACGAAGTGCTGTGTCTGAACCACCACATCTGCTGCTCCGGTACGCCGGAAGTGGTGTCGATGCACCCGGAATTTATCTCTATGTTTGGCCCTCGTGGAGCCGAACAGCTTGGCATCTATCGCCATCACCACAATCATCGCCATGATTTGCAGGGACGGATTGTACTGCGTCGGGGAAATGGACACTCATGATTGAACTGTTACTGCCCGGCTGGCTGGCCGGGATTATGCTTGCCTGCGCCGCAGGGCCGCTGGGATCTTTTGTTGTGTGGCGCAGAATGTCCTATTTCGGCGATACGCTGGCGCACGCTTCACTGCTTGGCGTTGCCTTTGGTCTGCTGCTGAATGTAAACCCGTTTTATGCGGTGATCGTGGTAACGCTGATGCTGGCCGCCGGTCTGGTGTGGCTGGAAAAGCGCCCTCACCTCGCCATTGATACACTGCTCGGCATTATGGCGCACAGCGCGTTGTCACTGGGTCTGGTCGTCGTAAGCCTGATGTCGAATATTCGCGTTGACCTGATGGCCTACCTGTTTGGGGATCTGCTGGCCGTGACGCCGGAGGACCTGATCTCTATCGCCATTGGAGTGGTGGTAGTACTGGCGATTCTGTTATGGCAGTGGCGCAACCTGCTGGCGATGACCGTTAGCCCGGATCTGGCATTCGTCGATGGCGTTAAGCTTCAGCGCGTGAAGCTTCTTCTGATGCTGGTGACTGCCTTGACCATTGGTGTGGCGATGAAGTTCGTCGGGGCGTTGATTATTACGTCCCTGCTGATCATCCCGGCAGCAACCGCCCGTCGTTTTGCCCGTACGCCAGAGCAAATGGCCGGCGTGGCCGTTATTGTAGGGATGATTGCGGTAACAGGTGGGTTGACCTTCTCGGCGTTCTACGACACGCCTGCGGGGCCGTCAGTGGTGCTGTGCGCGGCTGTGCTGTTTATCCTCAGTATGACGAAGAAAGCCGCGAGTTGATGTGTTGCCCGGTGGCGCTTCGCTTACCGGGCCTACAATAGATAACGCCCTCTCCCGCCAGAAGAGGGAAAAACATCAAGGCATCTCTGGTGGGGTGATCCCAAAATGATTCCACGCCCGCACCGTCGCCATGCGTCCACGCGGGGTGCGCTGTAAAAAGCCCTGCTGGATAAGATACGGCTCCAGCACATCTTCGATGGTTTCGCGCTCTTCACCAATCGCCGCCGCCAGGTTATCCAGCCCTACCGGCCCGCCAAAGAATTTATCCAGCACCGCCAGCAGTAGTTTACGGTCCATATAGTCGAAGCCTTCGGCATCCACGTTCAGCATGTCCAGTGCCTGTGCGGCAATGTCTGCCGAGATGCTGCCATCATGCTTCACCTCAGCGAAGTCACGCACGCGGCGCAGCAGGCGGTTGGCGATACGCGGTGTGCCCCGAGAGCGTTTTGCCACTTCAAATGCTCCTTCCTCGCTCATCTCCAGCCCCATGTAACGTGCACTACGGCTGACAATATGCTGAAGATCAGGCACCTGATAAAACTCAAGACGCTGCACGATGCCGAAGCGGTCACGCAGTGGTGATGTTAACGAACCGGCGCGGGTTGTGGCGCCAATCAACGTAAACGGCGGCAGGTCGATTTTGATGGAGCGCGCAGCCGGACCTTCACCAATCATGATATCCAGCTGGTAGTCTTCCATCGCCGGGTAGAGCACCTCTTCCACTACCGGGGACAGACGGTGAATCTCATCAATGAACAGCACATCATGCGGTTCAAGGTTGGTCAGCATCGCCGCCAGGTCGCCAGCTTTCTCCAGCACCGGACCGGAAGTGGTGCGCAGGTTTACGCCCATTTCATTGGCAACGATATTTGCCAGCGTGGTTTTACCTAGCCCCGGCGGGCCAAAAATCAGCAGATGATCGAGGGCATCGCCACGCAGTTTTGCCGCCTGGATGAAGATCTCCATCTGAGAACGTACCTGCGGCTGGCCAATGTACTCATCAAGCAGCTTCGGGCGGATCGCGCGATCCACCACATCATCTGCCTGAATAGTGCCTGCCGATACCAGGCGGTCTGCTTCAATCATCCTTTACCTCACAATGCAGCGCGCAGCGCTTCACGAATCAGGGTTTCACTGCTGGCATCCGGTTTGGCGATTTTGCTCACCATACGGCTGGCCTCCTGAGGTTTATAGCCCAGCGCTACCAGAGCAGCAACCGCTTCCTGCTCAGCATCATCAGCCGTTGGCGCACCCGGCGATGTCAACACCAGGTCTGCCGCTGGCGTAAACAGATCGCCGTGCAGGCCTTTAAAGCGGTCTTTCATTTCCACAATCAGGCGCTCTGCGGTCTTCTTGCCGATGCCAGGCAGTTTAATCAGCGCGACCGGATCTTCGCGCTCGACGGCATTCACAAACTGCTGTGCAGACATGCCGGATAAAATCGCCAGTGCCAGTTTTGGCCCGACGCCGTTGGTTTTAATCAGCTCGCGGAACAGGGTGCGTTCCTGCTTGTTATTAAAACCGTACAGCAGCTGCGCATCTTCACGCACAACGAACTGGGTGAAAACAATAGCTTCTTTACCCGCGTCAGGAAGTTCATAGAAACAGGTCATTGGCATATGGACTTCATAGCCTACGCCTCCCGCTTCGAGCAGCACTAACGGGGGTTGTTTTTCAATGATGATGCCTCTGAGTCTGCCTATCACGTGACGCTCCTGCGTTCTGGAAGAGTTAACTGCGGGTATAATAAAAAAAGGCTGGATAAACATCCAGCCTCATTTGTCATTATCGTAACCTGCCTCGCGCCAGATTGAGCCGCGAATCGCTCACTTGCATCGCGTTCTGGCTGACATGACAGTGGGTTATGGCGATTGCCAGCGCATCGGCGGCATCGGCCTGTGGGTTTGCGGGGAGCTTCAACAACGTACGCACCATGTGCTGCACCTGGCTTTTCTCCGCGCCACCATTCCCTACCACCGTCTGCTTAACCTGTCTTGCTGCGTATTCGAACACCGGAAGATCCTGGTTTACGGCCGCAACAATCGCCACGCCGCGCGCCTGGCCAAGCTTCAGCGCCGAATCGGCGTTTTTCGCCATAAAGACCTGCTCGATAGCGAAATAGTCAGGCTCAAACTGGGTGATAATCTCTGACACGCCTGCGTAGATTAACTTAAGACGTGACGGTAGATCGTCTACTTTGGTGCGAATACAGCCACTGCCCAGGTAGGTTAACTGGCGTCCAACCTGGCGGATAACGCCATAACCGGTGACGCGTGAGCCGGGGTCAATCCCGAGGATAATCGACATCACGCGCCTCCTGTAAACGGTTTAAACGCTCTCATCAGAGAGTCGCTGCAACCTCATCAGAGATTTCACCGTTGTGGTACACTTCCTGCACATCGTCGCAGTCTTCGAGCATGTCGATCAGACGCAGCAGTTTAGGCGCAGTTTCTGCGTCCATGTCCGCTTTGGTTGACGGGATCATAGACACTTCAGCATTGTCTGCTTTCAGACCCGCCGCTTCCAGCGCATCACGCACCGCACCCATCTCTTCCCACGCGGTGTACACGTCGATAGCACCGTCATCGAAGGTCACAACGTCTTCAGCACCGGCTTCCAGCGCCGCTTCCATGATCACATCTTCGTCGCCTTTCTCGAAAGAAATCACGCCTTTTTTGCTGAACAGGTAAGCGACGGAGCCATCAGTACCCAGGTTGCCACCGGTTTTGGTGAACGCGTGGCGCACTTCGGCAACGGTACGGTTACGGTTGTCAGACAGACACTCAACCATGACCGCAGTACCGCCAGGGCCGTAACCTTCATAAATGATGGTTTCCATGTTCGCGTCGTCATCACCGCCCACGCCACGCGCGATTGCACGGTTCAGGGTGTCACGCGTCATGTTGTTAGACAGTGCTTTATCAATCGCCGCACGCAGACGTGGGTTAGAACCCGCATCGCCGCCGCCCAGACGTGCTGCTGTTACCAGCTCACGAATGATTTTGGTAAAGATCTTACCGCGTTTAGCATCCTGTGCCGCTTTGCGGTGTTTGGTGTTGGCCCACTTACTATGACCTGCCATAGAAATATCCTCGAAAATCGCGCCTTCTCAGGCAGCGTTAATTACAAATTCTTCAATCGCCTGCCGGTTGCTCCACGACTTGGTCAGTGCGGCGGCATCCACCGCATCCACCCAGCGGTAGCTCAGGTGCTCAGTGAACACGATCTCCCGTTCATGGGGGAGCGCGAGACAGAACCACGATTCCGTATTGCGCTCGATATCCGGAGCATAGCGATGACGTAAATGGCTAAAAATTTCAAACTCCACCGTGCGCTGACAGTCCTTCAGGGTCAGTTGCTCGCAAGCAACATCAATGGCGACCTCTTCCTTTACTTCGCGCGCGGCGGCCTGCGGCGCAGTTTCACCCTCTTCCAGGCTGCCGGTAACCGACTGCCAGAAATCAGGATCGTCGCGCCGCTGCAACATCAGCACCCGCTTCGTGTCCTGGGCATAAATGACAACTAAGACAGAAACGGGGAGCTTATATGTCATATCAGTTTTTCTCTTCCTTTTTCACCACGTCAATGCCCAGTTCAGCCAGAGAGGCCGGGTTGGCAAAGCTTGGTGCTTCCGTCATCAGACACGCCGCGGCAGTCGTTTTCGGGAAGGCGATAACATCACGGATGTTGTCGGTACCGGTCAGCAGCATGGTCAGACGGTCAAGACCGAATGCCAGACCCGCGTGCGGAGGCGTGCCGTATTTCAGGGCATCCAGCAGGAAGCCGAACTTCTCGCGCTGCTCTTGCTCGTTAATGCCCAGAATACCGAATACGGTCTGCTGCATTTCGCCGCTGTGAATACGTACGGAACCGCCGCCCACTTCGTAGCCGTTGATCACCATGTCGTAGGCGTTCGCCACAGCATCTTCCGGTGCTGCTTTCAGCTCTGCCGCGCTCATGTCTTTTGGCGAGGTGAACGGGTGGTGCATCGCCGTCAGGCCGCCTTCACCGTCGTCTTCAAACATCGGGAAGTCGATAACCCAGAGCGGTGCCCATTTGGTTTCGTCGGTCAGGTTCAGGTCTTTGCCCAGCTTCAGACGCAGCGCGCCCATCGCATCGGCAACGACTTTTTTGTTGTCTGCACCGAAGAAGATCATGTCGCCGTCCTGTGCGCCAGTGCGCTCAAGGATGGCTTCCACGATCTCTGCGTTCAGGAATTTAGCGACCGGGCTGGTGATGCCTTCCAGACCTTTTGCACGCTCGGTAACCTTAATATAGGCCAGACCTTTCGCACCGTAGATCTTGATGAAGTTGCCGTAATCGTCAATCTGCTTACGGCTCAGGCTTGCGCCACCTGGTACACGCAGGGCGGCAACGCGGCCTTTCGGATCGTTAGCCGGGCCAGAGAACACCGCAAACTCAACGGCTTTCACCAGATCTGCCACGTCCACCAGCTCCATCGGGTTACGCAGGTCTGGTTTATCAGAACCGTAGCGACGCTCGGCTTCGGCGAAGGTCATGATTGGGAAATCGCCCAATTCAACGCCTTTCACATCGTTCCACAGGCTACGTACCAGCGCTTCCATCACTTCACGCACCTGCTCGGCGGTCATGAAGGAGGTTTCTACGTCGATCTGGGTAAATTCTGGCTGACGGTCAGCACGCAGGTCTTCGTCACGGAAGCACTTAACAATCTGGTAGTAACGGTCGAAGCCGGACATCATCAGCAGCTGTTTGAACAGCTGTGGTGACTGCGGCAGCGCGTAGAATTTGCCTTTATGAACGCGGGACGGGACCAGATAATCGCGCGCGCCTTCTGGCGTGGCTTTGGTCAGCATCGGGGTTTCGATATCGAGGAAACCGTGGTCGTCCATAAAGCGGCGCACCAGGCTTGTGATCTTCGCGCGCGTTTTCAGGCGCTGAGCCATTTCCGGGCGACGCAGATCAAGATAGCGGTACTTCAGACGTGCTTCTTCGGTGTTGACGTGGTTGGAGTCCAGCGGCAGCGCTTCTGCACGGTTGATGATAACCAGGTCAGACGCCAGCACTTCGATTGCGCCGGTCGCCATGTCTGCGTTGATATTTTTCTCGTCACGCGCACGAACGGTGCCGGTGACCTGAATGCAGAACTCATTACGCAGCTCAGAAGCCAGTTTCAACGCCTCGGCGCGATCTGGATCGAAGAACACCTGAACGATACCTTCGCGGTCGCGCATATCGATGAAGATAAGGCTACCAAGATCACGACGACGGTTGACCCAACCACACAGGGTAACCTGCTGCCCGACGTGGGACTGACGCAGCTGCCCGCAATATTCTGTACGCATGAGATATCCCTTAATTAGCCGCAGGCTGTTTGTCGCCTTTAAATCAGGCTACGTTGTCGCAGCTTTAACTGTATGTCACAACTGGATGAAAAAAGGCGGCTATTATACTGGAAATTCCGCCCGACGATAAGAGAGAAGCACGGCCTGAGGCACGTTTGCTGCACTCTTATTGCGCATTCTCACAAAAATTAACAAAATTATCCGCCCGGTAACAGGCCGGAACATCGTAAGGTGTAGCCGAAGCGATTAATTTGACTGGAGTTACTATGTTTACACTCGATGCCGCCAAAACCGCCCTTGTGGTGATTGATTTACAGGAAGGGATCCTGCCATTTGCCGGTGGCCCGCACACCGCTGACGACGTGGTCAGCCGTGCCGCCCGTCTGGCAGAAAAATGCCGCGCCAGTGGCGCACCTGTTGTCATGGTGCGTGTCGGCTGGTCTGAGGATTTCGCCGAAGCGTTAAAACAGCCAGTCGATGCCCAGGCCGCAGGACATGCGCTGCCGGAAAACTGGTGGACATATCCGGTATCACTCGGCAAACGCGACAGCGATATCGAAGTCACTAAACGCCAGTGGGGCGCATTCTATGGCACCGACCTGGAATTACAGCTGCGTCGCCGCGGTATCGACACCATCATTCTGTGCGGGATTTCCACCAATATTGGCGTGGAATCCACCGCCCGTAACGCATGGGAGCTGGGCTTTAACCTGGTCATCGTGGAAGATGCGTGCAGCGCAGGCTCTGCGGAACAACACCAGGGAAGCATGACCAACATCTTCCCGCGTATCGGCCGTGTGCGCAGCACCGATGAGGTGTTAAGCGCCCTATGATGTATGTGGGCCTGCCCCAGTGGTCGCACCCGAAATGGGTGCGCCTTGGGATAACCAGCCTCGAAGAGTATGCCCGGCACTTTAACTGCGTGGAGGGCAATACCACCCTGTATGCCCTTCCCAGAGCAGAGATCGTCGAGCGCTGGCGAGAGCAAACGAGCGATGATTTCCGCTTCTGCTTTAAGTTTCCTGCAACCATCAGCCATACCGCGGCATTGCGTAACTGTGGTGATTTAACCACTGAATTTTTTGACCGAATGTCGCCGCTGGCAAATCGTATCGGCCAGTACTGGCTCCAGCTTCCTGCGGCATTTGGCCCGCGCGACATGCCTGCCCTGTGGCAATTTCTCGATGCCCTGCCCCGGGAATTTACCTACGGCGTTGAAGTGCGCCATACCGATTTTTTCGCCAAAGGCGAGGCTGAAAAAGCCCTCAATCGCGGTCTGCATGAACGCACGGTTAACCGCGTTATCCTCGACAGCCGCCCGGTGCATAGCGCCATTGCGCATAACGATGCCATTATTGACGCGCAGCGTAAGAAACCGAAAGTGCCCGTTCATGCCGTGGTGACGGCCAGCAATCCGATGGTTCGCTTTATCGGCAGCGATAACATGCAGCAAAATCAGGACATGTTCGCCGTCTGGCTGCAAACCCTGCCGAAATGGGAACAGACCACAACCCCGTTCCTGTTTTTGCATACGCCTGATATCGCCCAGGCTCCTGAACTGGTCGATGCACTCTGGCAGGCCTTGCAGAATGCGGTTCCGTCCGTAGGCGACGCGCCCTCTATCCCACAACAATCTTCTCTTTTCTGATATCACCCCCTATCATATAGACGTGCCATCTGCCAAAAACAGGGAGTTTGTATGGTCAGCGCGCTTTATGCGGTCTTAGGTGCATTACTGCTGATTAAGTTTTCGTTTGATGTTGTGCGCCTCAGAATGCAGTACCGCGTGTCCTATGGCGACGGTGGTTTTTCCGAGCTGCAAAGCGCGATCCGCATCCACGGTAATGCGGTTGAATACATCCCCGTTGCGCTGATATTGCTGCTGTTTATGGAGATGAACGGCGCACAAACCTGGATGGTCCACATCTGTGGCTTGCTGCTGATTGCAGGCCGGTTAATGCATTATTACGGCTTTCACCACCGCTTGTTCCGCTGGCGTCGTTCCGGTATGAGCGCAACCTGGTGTTCGCTTTTGCTGATGGTGCTGGCTAACCTTTGGTATATGCCGTGGGAGTTGGTTTTCTCCTTCCATTAGCGCACAATACGCCACTTTATTTTTCCCGGATTTTTACGTTATGTCTGATCGCGACACGCTTTTTTCCGCGCCTATCGCCAGTCTGGGCGACTGGACCTTTGATGAACGGGTAGCCGAAGTCTTCCCTGACATGATCCAGCGCTCTGTACCTGGTTACTCCAATATTGTCTCCATGATCGGGATGCTGGCTGAACGTTTTGTTCAACCCGGCACGCAGGTCTATGATCTGGGGTGTTCGCTTGGCGCATCAACGCTGTCGGTTCGTCGTAACGTTCGTCAGGAAGGGTGTAAAATCATCGCTGTTGATAATTCTCCGGCCATGGTCGAACGCTGCCGTCGCCATATTGACGCGTATAAAGCCCCAACGCCGGTGGAGGTTGTAGAAGGCGATATCCGCGATATCGACATTCAGAACGCCTCAATGGTGGTCCTGAATTTCACCCTTCAGTTCCTGGTGCCGGAAGATCGCCAGCTGCTGCTGGACAAGATTTATAAGGGCCTGAACCCGGGCGGTGCGCTGGTGTTATCCGAGAAATTCAGTTTCGAGGATGCCGATGTGGGCGAACTGCTGTTTAACATGCACCACGACTTTAAACGGGCAAACGGCTATAGCGAGCTGGAGATCAGCCAGAAGCGCAGTATGCTTGAAAACGTCATGCTGACGGATTCCGTTGAAACCCACAAAGCGCGTCTGCGCAAAGCCGGGTTTGAGCACAGCGAACTGTGGTTCCAGTGCTTCAACTTTGGCTCTCTGGTGGCGCTTAAAGCCGGGGACGCGGCATGATCGAGTTCGGTAATTTCTATCAGTTGATTGCCAAAAATCACCTTTCCCACTGGCTGGAAACACTGCCTGCGCAAATCGCCACCTGGCAGCGCGATCAGCAGCACGGTCTGTTAAAGCAGTGGTCGAATGCGGTGGAGTTTTTGCCAGAACTGACGCCTCATCGTCTTGATTTGCTGCACAGCGTCACGGCCGAGAGCGCAGAGCCACTCTCCGCTGGCCAGACGAACCGCATTGAAACGCTGATGCGTAACCTGATGCCGTGGCGCAAAGGGCCGTTTTCACTTTACGGCGTGAACATCAACACGGAATGGCGTTCAGACTGGAAATGGGATCGCGTTCTGCCGCATCTGTCTGACCTCAGCGGGCGCACCATTCTGGATGTGGGCTGCGGCAGTGGTTATCACATGTGGCGTATGATTGGCGCAGGCGCACATCTGGCGGTCGGTATCGATCCTATGCAGCTGTTCCTGTGTCAGTTTGAAGCCGTGCGTAAATTACTTGGCAATGATCAGCGTGCGCATCTGCTGCCGCTGGGTATCGAGCAATTACCAGCGCTGAAAGCCTTTGATACTGTGTTCTCCATGGGCGTGCTTTATCACCGTCGTTCCCCGCTTGAGCATCTGTGGCAGCTGAAAGATCAGCTGGTCAGCGGCGGTGAGCTGGTACTGGAAACGCTGGTTATCGAAGGTGATGAGAATGCCGTTCTGGTGCCTGGCGACCGCTATGCCCAGATGCGCAACGTGTACTTTATTCCTTCCGCGCTGGCGCTGAAAAACTGGCTTGAGAAGTGCGGTTTTGTCGATGTGCGTATTGCCGATGTGAGCGTGACTTCAATCGAGGAGCAGCGCCGTACAGACTGGATGATCACCGAATCGCTGGAGCAGTTCCTCGACCCGGCAGACCACAGTAAAACGATTGAAGGCTATCCGGCACCGATGCGTGCGGTGCTGATTGCGACTAAGCCGTAGTCTTTTTGCCGGGTGGCGGCTGCGCCTTACCCGACCTACGCGTCGCACGTTTTCTCCAAAATAGTTCAAGTTGCAGCAAGCCGGCAACGCAGCGAATCCCCGGGAGCTTACATCAGTAAGTGACCGGGGTGAGCGAGGCAGCCAACGCGGCTGCGGCTTGAAATATGAAGGAGAAAAAAAGGCCCCTGTTTAATTGGCAGGGGCCTGGTACAAGCAAGCATCATATTGGGCGACATGATGCGCGGTAAAAATCGGTACGTTGCTACACGTGATGACGTTCAATCAGCGATTTCATTACCGCAACCGACTCTCCATCTACACCGTAGCGTGAATACTCATCCGCTTCAGCATCCGTCGACATTGACAACCCTGTATTGCGATAACGCATAGGTGAAGGCATCCACTTGCCTGCTGAGCTATGAAGCTCTTCTACCCCTGCGTTTAAAAACAGATTCAGATTGCTGGCGCGAACTCCTGCGCCTGCCATTATTTTTAGAACACCGGAATGTGCTTTTAGTTCCGTAATTAATTGCAGTCCTTTTTCTGCGGACGACTGCTGACCCGATGTCAGGATACGCGCAACACCCAGTTCGGCCAGATTATCAAAGGCTTGCATCGGGTTCTTGCACATGTCAAACGCACGATGAAAAGTGACTGCCAGCCCTTTTGCTACATCCATGACCTGCCGCATCCGCGGCATATCGACATTGCCGTCTTCATCAAGCAGGCCGATAACCAGCCCCGGGAATCCCAGGTCGCGAACGAGGGCGATATCTTCCAGCATGGCACTGAATTCACCCTCCGTGTAACAAAAATCACCGCCACGCGGACGAATGATCGGATGAACGGGAATGGAAACCGCCTGACGAGCCGATTTCAGCACCCCATAAGAGGGTGTTAACCCCCCTTCTTTCGGTGCCGCGCACAGTTCAATGCGATCGGCTCCCTGTTGTTGTGCGGTCACGGCACACTCCACGCTGTAACAACAAATCTCCAGCAGCGCCATTCAATCCTCCTTAAAAATCCACGAAACACACCATCATGACACGCCTGCCGCTGTGGGTCCTGGCGTGAGCTCACAAGTCTTACATTCAGGCTTCGCTGGCAACAATCTGCTCAATTGTCCACGGATGAAACTTCACCGTAACCTGCCCGTCCGTCACAGCAAGCGTAGGGTTTGGCAGACGCTCGCGCTCCCCTTTGGGGGAGCTGGTTTTCACGAAGATACCCGGCTTGCTTAACCCTTCATCAGACAACAGGGCCAGCGCGCGCGCGTTAAGGGTTTCAGGCTCGCCCGGCAGCACAATTTCGATGTGTTCCCAGCCTTCATGCGGATAGCGTTTTTCACCCGGCCACGGCAGCTCAACCACGCTGAATTGCCAGTGGGCAACGCAAACCGGTTCATGCAGCTTAAACAGGCAAATTGGACGTCCGTTAATGATGTTTTCTGACAGCAGTTCCCCGCACTGCTCAAACCCACGACGCCAGCGCTCGGCGGTGGCATTCTGGTGGCAGCGCAGTGAAATGTGATCGGCCTCAAGCGGCGCAATATCCAGACCAAGACGGGTGGCAAGTTCTGTGAACGCCTGGGTGAAACGCGGGAGATCTGCTGAAATATCATGCAGTTCGTCAATGGATTGCCAGTTCGCCATAAAATCGTCTCTCAATGTGTCGCAAAGCCGCTAATTTACTCTGTTGGCGCGTTTCTACCAACCGCAGCGATGCGGTTTTTACGACTGCATGATTATGCACACTGTCTTAGCCTGGATTCTGTACAATCAAAGGCCCCCGCAATGCTGACGCCAGAAGGCATTTGCAGTATACTCCCGCCCTAAATTCTTAAACTGGCGCGGATGTGTTGAGTCCGCATCAAAAATGTAAGGTATCCAGGTGAATATTCAGGCTCTTCTCTCAGAAAAAGTCAGTCAGGCACTGATTGCCGCAGGCGCACCTGCGGATTGCGAACCGCAGGTTCGTCAGTCAGCAAAAGTACAGTTTGGCGACTATCAGGCTAATGGCGTGATGGCAGTGGCTAAAAAACTGGGAATGCCGCCGCGACAACTCGCTGAGCAGGTGCTGACTCATCTGGATCTCGCTGGTATTGCCAGCAAAACGGAAATCGCTGGCCCGGGCTTTATCAATATCTTCCTTGACCCGGCATTCCTGGCAAGCAACGTTGACGCGGCGCTGAAGTCCGACCGCCTGGGCGTAACCCAGCCAGAAGCACAGACCATCGTGATTGACTACTCTGCGCCAAACGTGGCGAAAGAGATGCACGTCGGTCACCTACGCTCCACCATCATTGGTGATGCGTCCGTGCGCACGCTGGAGTTCCTCGGCCACAACGTTATCCGTGCGAACCACGTGGGTGACTGGGGTACGCAGTTCGGGATGCTGATTGCTTACCTGGAAAAACAGCAGCAGGAAAATGCAGGCGAAATGGCGTTGGCGGACCTGGAAGGTTTCTACCGCGAAGCGAAAAAGCACTACGACGAAGATGAAGTCTTCGCCGAGCGTGCGCGTAGCTACGTGGTGAAATTACAGGGCGGCGACGCGTACTTCCTCGAGATGTGGCGCAAGCTGGTAGACATCACCATGTCCCAGAACCAGTTAACCTATAACCGTCTGAACGTGACCCTGACCCGTGATGATGTGATGGGTGAAAGCCTGTATAACCCAATGCTGCCAGGAATTGTGGCCGATCTTAAAGCTAAAGGTCTGGCAGTAGAGAGCGAAGGCGCAACGGTTGTGTTCCTTGATGAGTACAAAAACAAGGAAGGCGAACCGATGGGCGTGATCATCCAGAAAAAGGATGGCGGCTATCTGTACACCACCACCGATATTGCCTGCGCGAAATACCGTTACGAAACCCTTCATGCCGATCGCGTGCTGTACTACATCGATTCCCGTCAGCACCAGCACCTGATGCAGGCGTGGACGATTGTGCGCAAAGCGGGCTACGTGCCTGATTCTGTTCCGCTGGAACACCACATGTTCGGGATGATGCTCGGTAAAGACGGTAAACCGTTCAAAACCCGCGCTGGCGGCACGGTAAAACTGGCTGACCTGCTGGATGAAGCTCTGGAACGCGCCCGTCGTCTGGTGGCAGAGAAGAACCCGGATATGCCAGCCGATGAACTGGAAAAACTGGCTAACGCGGTCGGTATTGGTGCCGTGAAATACGCGGATCTGTCCAAGAACCGTACCACTGACTACGTGTTCGACTGGGATAACATGCTGGCATTCGAAGGCAACACTGCGCCGTACATGCAGTATGCCTACACCCGCGTGTTGTCTGTGTTCCGTAAAGCGAATATCGACGAAAGCGTACTGGCCAATGCCGCGGTTCAGATTAGCGAAGATCGTGAAGCCCAGCTGGCTGCTCGCCTGCTGCAATTTGAAGAGACGCTGTCAGTCGTTGCTCGTGACGGTACCCCGCACGTGATGTGTGCGTATCTGTACGACCTGGCGGGTCTGTTCTCTGGCTTCTACGAACACTGCCCTATCCTGTCGGCAGAAAACGAAGCGGTGCGCAACAGCCGCCTGAAGCTGGCGCAGTTGACGGCGAAGACCCTGAAACTGGGTCTGGATACCCTGGGTATCGAAACCGTAGAGCGTATGTAAAAAAGAAACCCGGCAAGCGCCGGGTTTTTTATTATCAGAAGTACTTCCGCAAATATTCCGTTAAACACAAAATGGCCATCGCCTGTCCGTACGGCATCGACGTCAGCGGGATCTGGCGATAAAACTCCAGGTCGCTGCCCATCCCCGTACCAAACGATGTTTGCAGCAGCTCTCCCTCCGGCGAGATGTTTTTCACAATGCCGCGAATTGCTTTATCGGCGACCTCTGCATACTCCGCCCCGACATAACGCTTACGCACGGCTTTCAGAATACCGTAAGCAAATCCCGCGGTTGCTGATGCCTCCAGATAAGAGTCAGGATCGTCAAGCAGCGTGTGCCACAGACCGCTGTCATCCTGACACTTCGCCAGGGCCGCAATCTGCGCATTCAGCACCTGGACCAGGTAGCGGCGTACGGCGTTGTTTTCCGGCAGATCCACAAGCTCGAGGAAATCCGGGATGACAATAGTCAGCCAGCTGTTGCCGCGCGCCCAACGGGCATTGGCAAAGTTATGGTTTCCTTCGTAGTTCCAGCCGTGGAACCACAGCCCGGTTTCCCGGTCCATCAGGTTCTGCACGTGTAGCAGGAACTGATACACCGCTTCTTCAACGTATTCAGGCTTGTTCAGCAACTTGCCGATTTTCGCCAGCGGCAGAACCGTCATCATCAGCGTGTCATCCCACATCTGCTGATGGTTCTCTTCAGCCAGTGTGATGTGTTGCATCCCGCCGTGATCGGTACGCGGCATCTCGTTCATCGCCCATTCCGCCCAGCTTTCCAGCCACGGCAGCCAGGCCGGATTTTTCGTCTCTTCGTAGCGATAAGCCAGTGTCAAAAACGGTGACATGGTATTGACGTTTTTGGTGGTCGCCCCTTCCGCGAAGCGGTCGGTAAACCAGCTATCAATAATGTCACGCATCGCGTCGTCGCCGGTCTGGCAGTAGTACTGCCAGATACCGTACAAACCAACGCCATGCGTCCACTCCCATCCCGCCCAGCCTTTGGTGTCGATCACGCGCCCGTCGTCCAGTCGCAGCAAAAATTCGCCCGTTTTATCGTGAATGTTCACCAGATTATGCGTCACTTTCTGAATCAGTGATTTCAGTTCATCTCTGGCGATAAAACGCTCAGGCTGACGCAGTAACGGACTCTGTTTGACAGGCCAAACTTTCATAATCTTAACCTCTGTTGTATGTCGAATTCAGTACCGTACGATCCTTCAGCGAAGGCGCAGCGGGTTTATTGCGGTTCAGATAACCAATGTTGTTATTGCCCCACAGAGAGTCGTACGGCATACCGGCCAGCATCTCGACGGTGGCACGGGCTTGCGGCGTTGCGGTTTCCGCCACCGCATGGCCAGACTCACGCATTTTGGCCGTTTCTTCGCGCAGCGTGCTGTGGGTCTGCAAATTGAGTTTGAAACGCAGGGACACCAGGAAGCCGCAGAACAGCACCAGAATGGTACCCACACTCAGGATCATCAGAATGGTGTGGCTGACTTCAGCAGGCTGAACTTTCTGGCCGCTGACAAAACCGGACATCTGCATCACGATGCCCACCAGCATCACCGCCCCCGCCTGAGAGGCTTTGCGGGTCAGGGTCATGATGCCGGCAAAGATCCCTTCGCGGCGCTGACCGGTGATCACTTCATCCACATCTGCAATGTAGGTGTAGGTATTCCATGGGACATAGTTGATACCACCGCGACCCAAACCGGCAACAGCAGACACCAGCAGCAGCAAGGCGTAGACATCGCTCAGCCCCGCGTAATAGAGCACGGCATAAGAGATAGACGCCAGACCAAATAGCACGACCACCATGCGGTAAGACGGTGCCGGCCCGAAGCGAATGCACAGCGGGATCATGGCGATAACGGCAAGGAACTGGAAGATAGCCATCGTGCCCAGCAGGTTCGAGGCCATTGAGGCTTCCTGCATCAGCACGAATACCACGTAGTAGGTGAACACGGCATTGAAGACGTCCTGCGCAATATAACCGCCGAGGTACATGCCAAGATGCTGACGGAAAATTTTAATGCGCAGTGTCGAGCTTAATTCAACAAACAGACGGTTCAGGCTCTGCCCCAGCGTCAGTTTTTTCTTCTCTTCTTCAGCGCGCAACGCCGCTTCAGTCCACTCTTCACGCGGGCGCTCCCAGGTAAAGAACCAGACGAAGGTCAGCATCATCGCACACAGTACGGAGAAGACCAGGCTTGCGTAGAAAAAGGAAACGGCGTTGTCTTTGCCGAAATGGGTTAACAAAATACCCGGCAGGAATGAAGCAAGGATCGCCGACATCTGCGCCATCGAAATACGTGCGCCGGAGAATTTGGTTTTCTGTTTGAAGTCATCGGTCATCTCCGGTACCAGCGTTTCGTATGGCACCAGAATCATGGTGTAGACGATATCAAACACCAGATAGGTCAGCAGGTAGTACCAGAAGCTCATGTCCCCGACCCACATCAGTGAGTAGCTGAACACGCAAGGAATACCCAGCAGGATAAAGAACTTACGACGACCAAAGCGCTTACCGAGCCAGGTCGTACCGAAGTTATCGGTCATAAAGCCCATCAACGGGCTAACAACAGCATCCAGTACCCTTGCAGCCGCAAAGATGAAGGTTGCCTCAATCGGAGTAAGTCCACAAAAGGTCGTATAAAAATATAAAAGCCAGGCGGCCGTCAGGGCGGTTGTACCCGCCCCGAGAAAATCGCCTGATCCATAAGCAAGATAATTTGCGAGTCCAATTTTACGTGTTTTCATTGCCGTCAACCCTAATCAGTTTTGGGAGACTCCCTGTAAGCAAACCTCGTCCGGGAGTTTTTACACGGCTACAGTAGAATTATCGACTTATTGATACCTTTCTGTTTCTGCCATAACAAAGTGGCGGATGGCAAAAATGCAAAGAGTGTCATTACGCGTGTCACTGATTTATAAAACAGCGTTTCTATTGCTTCAAAAGGCAAGGTCAATTTTGCGAGCCAGCCATCAGAATTGCCTGATGGCTGGTTAAAAGGCAGGCGGTTAGCGATAGTTAACGATGACGGAGTTGCTCTGGACTTTCAGCGCCGGGATCAAACGTCCGCCGCCAGGAACTTCCCAGATAAAGCGCAGCGGCTCGATGGCAGACACGCCGTTAAACGCCTGAGTGGTACCATTTTCACCTTCTATTTCGGCACAGCGGGTCTGCGTACACAGGCGCACGCGCAACCCTGCGGGTGTTGGGCCAATCAGCTTGTAATTCCAGGCCACCAGCGTCATCAGGCCGGTGGCAGATTCAGAAGGAGATAGCGGACGTGAAGACATCGCCTCACCACGATGATTGAGCGTAATCCCCATGCTGCTGGCCTGCCATGCCCCCTCGCCTGCGGCCTGCGCCGCCAGCGGGAAGAACAGTATCCATAGCCACTTATGCATTATTTACCTCCAATGGTCGCCGTCATGCGGATATGGCGGTTATCCGACAGCTCCATGTTCGACAGCACCACCAGCTGCGTCAGGCTGCGACGCAGGAAGCGTGACAACAGCGGACGCAGGGCATGGTTCACCAGCAGAACCGGTGGCGCACCCAGCATCTCCTGACGCGCCAGCGCTTCCTGAGTTTGTGCCAGCAGCCGGTCTGCCAGACCCGGTTCCAGACCGCCGCCCCCCTGCAAGGCCTGAAGCAGCAAGCGCTCCAGCGGAGTATCAAGGCCTATAACCTGTACTTCGCCTGTTCCCGGGAACCACTGTTGGGTAATAGCTCGTCCCAGCGCCACGCGAACCACCGCCGTCAGCTCATGCGGATCGCTTTGCAGCGGCGCATGTTCCGCCAGGGTTTCCAGAATAGTGCGCATATCACGGATAGGCACTTTCTCGTCGAGCAGATTTTGCAGTACTTTGTGCAGCGTGGTTAACGTCACTACGCCCGGTACCAGATCTTCGGTCAGTTTCGGCATCTCTTGCGTCACGCGGTCCAGAAGCTGCTGCGCTTCCTGGCGACCAAACAGTTCCGCCGAGAATTGGCCAATCAGATGGTTAAGATGGGTTGCCACGACGGTACTGGCTTCCACCACGGTATAACCCTGGATCTGCGCCTGCTCTTTCAGCGCGCTCTCGATCCAGATAGCGGCCAGACCAAAGGCCGGATCGATGGTTTGCTCGCCCGGCAGAGTCCCGGCAGCCGTGCCCGGGTTGATAGCCAGCCAGCGTCCCGGATAAGCATCACCGCTGCCAATTTCCACACCTTTCATCAGAATGCGGTAGCGCGCCGGCGGTAAATCCATGTTGTCGCGGATATGCACAACCGGAGGCAAAAAGCCCATCTCCTGCGCGAATTTCTTACGAATACTGCGAATACGCCCAAGCAGCTCGCCATCCTGCTGGAAATCCACCATCGGGATCAGGCGATAGCCCACTTCCATCCCCAGAGAATCTTCCAACTGAACATCGTTCCAGGTGGCTTCGACCGCCTGCGTATTCTCCTGTACTTTAACAGGCGCAGGCTCGGCCGCGGGTTTGGCTTCACGCCCGCGCATCCACCAGGCAAGGCCAAGCAGAGCGCCGGTAAACAGCAGGAATACCAGGTTTGGCATCCCCGGAACCAGACCGAGCAGCCCCAGCACCGCCGCAGCCAGCAGCATCACGCGCGGGTTGCTGAACAGCTGGCCAACCATCTGCTCGCCAACGTCCTGGTCTGTGCTGACGCGGGTAACGATAACACCCGCAGCGGTAGAGATAACCAGCGCCGGGATCTGTGCAACCAGGCCGTCACCGATGGTCAGCAGCGTATAGCTTTCCGCCGCGTGGCCCAGGTCCATGCCGTGTTGCAGTACACCGACCAGCAGGCCGCCCACCACGTTGATCACCATAATCAGGATGCCCGCGATAGCATCCCCGCGCACAAACTTACTCGCACCGTCCATTGAACCGTAGAAGTCAGCTTCCTGGGTCACTTCCGCACGGCGCTTTTTGGCTTCATCTTCAGCGATAAGACCCGCGTTAAGGTCGGCGTCGATCGCCATCTGCTTACCAGGCATCCCATCCAGCACGAAGCGCGCGCCGACTTCCGCGATACGCCCTGCACCTTTGGTGATAACCATAAAGTTGATGATAACGAGGATCACAAACACCACGATACCGATGGCAAAGTTACCGCCCACCAGGAAGTGACCGAAGGCTTCAACCACTTTACCCGCTGCCGCCGCACCGGTGTGCCCTTCCATCAGGATGATACGAGTGGAGGCCACGTTCAGCGCCAGACGCAGCAAGGTGGTAAACAGCAGAATGGTCGGGAACGCAGCAAATTCCAGCGTGCGCTGGGTAAACATCGCCACCAGCAGCACCATGATGGACAGTGCAATGTTGAATGTGAAAAGCAGATCGAGGATGAATGCCGGGAGCGGCAGTACCATCATCGACAAAATCAGCAGGATGAGAATCGGCCCGGCCAGAATCTGCCATTGCGTCGATTTCATGTTGCTCGGCAGGCGCAACATTGCCACCAGATTAGCCATCAGTGTCCTTCTCGTTCATAAAATCCAGCGCTTCTGGCACTGGAAGGTTTTCAGGTTTCACAGGTCGTTGACCGCCTGCTAAACGCCAGCGTTTCAATTGCCATACCCAGGCCAGCACTTCTGCCACTGCGGCGTAAAGCTGCCCCGGGATTTGTTGTCCGATTTCCGCATGGCGGTATAGGGCACGCGCCAGCGGCGGTGCTTCAAGAATGGGAACGCGGTTCTCCGTGCCGATCTCACGAATACGCAGCGCAATCAGCCCGGCCCCTTTCGCCACCACTTTTGGCGCGCTCATTTTGTTTTCGTCGTACTGCAACGCCACCGAGTAGTGTGTAGGGTTGGTGACAATGACATCGGCTTTTGGCACGTCTTCCATCATGCGACGGCGGGCGGCAGCGCGCTGCATCTGGCGAATACGCCCCTTCACATGCGGGTCACCTTCCATCTGCTTGTATTCATCACGAATATCCTGACGTGACATGCGCAGTTTCTTGAAGTGGCTGTACAACTGGAAGATTACGTCGAAGCCCACCATCGGGATAATGCTCAGCACCACCAGCAGCGTACAAAGCCCAACCAGGTTCATGGCGTTGCTCATGGCGGTGAGCGGCGATTCGCTGATAAGGCGCATCATTTCCGGCCAGTTGTGCAAAAGATAAAAACCCGCCGCGCTACCCATCAGCGTGGATTTCAGAATCGCTTTCACCAGCTCTGCGCCGGTCTGGGCAGAAAACAGACGGGCGATGCCCGGCAGCGGATTAAGCTTGGAAAATTTAGGTTGCAGCGATTTGGCGCTGAACACCAGGCCACCCAGCATAACGGGCGAGACGATAGCCACCAGTACCACGCCGGTTATCAGCGGTAGCAAGGCAATCATCGCGCCTTTGATGAGCAGAATGATTTGGCTGAGAATAAGGTTCGGATCGTTGACCATGCTGTGGTCAAAACGTAATCCGGTAGAGAGCATTCCAGCCAGTCTTCGGGCGAGCGACTCCCCTCCCAGCCAGATAATACAAACACCCACCACTAAAATAAGCAGGGATGTCAGTTCTCTGGAGCGGGGGATCTGCCCTTCCTCACGTGCTTTTTCAAGTCGGTGGGGTGTGGGGGCTTCCGTTTTGTCGTCGTTTTCTTCTGACACTGTACGTGCTCGCAGCCCATTAAGTCACGGGTATCATGCCAGAGCTCAGGGCAATCAATGGCTGGAAAAGGCTCTATAACTCACCGTTTTTACCTGGTTTACTTTCCACAAGGCTTTTTCAACGCCGCTTCATTTTTCAGAAAAATGCCCAAATGTATTATTCGTTAACAACATTTGTTAAATCCTTACGCGTTTCAAAACTCATTACTACAACTCATAAACAAGAAATTTACGGCAATCGCCGCAGCTCGCAGAAATATCCGTTACATGACAGAATTACATTCCTTAATTTTATATAATCAAAGACAAAGATCATTTTGATCAATTAAACAAAAAAATTCACCAAAGATATACCTTGTTTTTTTCAAGGTTGTTTTAATTTTGCCTGTCTTTTCAGCGCAAAATAAGGGTGTATACTCCCCATGGAATCAATGCCACCATTACCAAACTTTCTAATATTCAACGAAGAGATGTATTATTTATTAAAGGACACTATTGATGAAACTTACCAAAACAATGGTAGCCAGTTTTATTCTTAGCTTCGTTTCTGTTAGCGCCATTGCTGCTGAAATGAATGCAGGGACAATTCACTTTACCGGGCAAATTATTGAACCAAGTTGCACGATTGAAGGTGATAATGGCACAGACAGCACTGTACCGTTGGGGACGTATCCAAACTCATTATTTACTGAGGTGGGTAAAGAAAGCGAATTGATCCCTTTTAGTATCACACTCTCAGACTGCCCGGTCAAAAGTGATGGTCTGCCAGCAGTACAACTAACGTTTAACGGTAGCACTACCGTCACAGGTTCAACGATCTTGCTGGACGTCAGTAAAATCACTACAGATGGTGAAACTGCCGCGACTGGCATTGGTATTGCCGTGAGCCCGACTAATGACAATCTCGACTATATTGCCTTCGATGGTAGCGAAAATCAGGCGCGCATTACGCTCCCTACGATAAAAGGAGATCAGGTTCATGCTGATTTCAATGCGCGTTATAAATCCTTTGCTGCTAATGTCGAACCAGGCCCGGCCGATGCCGATATGACAATCAATATTCTTTACCGTTAACAGGGTGTATCAAACATTCATCAATTCAATTTTTAACTAAAAAGCACCCCCTGAGAAGACTAAATAGAATAGTCCGGATAACCCCGGATTATTCTATTTTATTTTAAAACCACGAACAGCAGGCTGACCATGCGTAAATTGTCGCAAGCATTTATCTATCTCTCGCTAATAATGCCCACGTTGAGCCATGCAGCTGGTGTCCAGATTGGCCGCACACGTATTATTTACAATGCCGAAAAAAAAGAGATAGCCCTTCCGCTCGTCAATAAAGATAACGCCCTTCCCTGGCTCATCCAGTCCTGGACGGACACCGGTGACGAGACAACGCGTGGCCCCTTTATTGTCACCCCTCCGCTTTTCCGCCTGGATGCACAAAAAGAGCAAAGCCTTCGTATCGCCTGGAATGGTTCTTCGCTCCCTGAAGACCGCGAGTCGTTGTTTTATATGAACATCCGCACCATCCCTGCCACCGCCAAAGAGGACAGCGATAAAAACATGCTGCGTCTTATTTATAAGACCCGCCTGAAGTTGTTCTGGCGCCCTTCAGGGCTTAAAGGGACACCCGGTGACACCTGTAAAAATCTGCATTTCCGTCAGGAAATAAGTGACGTGATAGTCATAAACGATGGCGCATTTTACAGCGTTTTTGACAGCCTACAGTTCGGAAATACCCCGCTACCGAAGGCCGATATGGTTGCGCCTTTTTCTCGCATTGCGGTCCCTCTTCCGGCGAAGGCTTCAGGCACTCAGATTAGCTGGCGTTGTATTACTGATTACGGAAATGCATCGGAAAAATACACATCCACAATGATTCAGGGATAAATCAACAAAATGACGAATGGACTATGTCAGTTACCTGGCAAACGGAAAAACACATTCGCCTCGCTGATACAGTGTTTTAGCGGCGTTTTACTGATGGCCTCCACGCCCCTTCTCGCACGGGAATACCATTTTTCGCCCTCTTCTCTGGAGGGAAGTGCGCTGGCGCAGCAGGACATCGATCTGTCGCTGTTCTCGAAACCCAACGCTCAGCCCCCTGGACATTATTCATCCCATATTGTCATCAATAAAACGCGGATGCGCGATGCCGACATACATTATGTGAATAGCCCAACAGGCGAGCTGATCGCAGAGATCACGCCGGATATGCTGCGTCAGTGGGGGGTGAATGTCGATATGTACCCGAAACTTGCAAGCTATGGTGCCCGGACTCCGCTCGATAAGCCTCTTGGCGATTTTATTCCCTTCGCCTCCTCCGCGCTTGATTTCAGCAAAATGACGTTGAACCTTAGCTTTCCGCAGGCGGGCCTGGTCAGCAATGCCGAGGATTATATTGATCCATCAAGGTGGAACGACGGTGTGCCGGTCATATTCTCGGATTATGCCTTTTCGGGTACCCGGCATAATGACGACGCGCAGAAAACGACCACCAGTCAGTACCTCAATCTGCGCAGCGGTGCCAATCTTGGTGGCTGGCGACTACGTAACTACTCGACCTGGAGCAAAACGCAGGACGCCGCTCACTGGAGCACCATTAACACCTATATTCAGCATGATATTGATGCCCTGAAAGCACAATTCACCGCCGGTGAAAACAGTACCCGGGGAGAAGTATTTGACAGCCTCCAGTATAGCGGGGTGAATATTGCCTCTGACGAAGAGATGCTGCCCTATAGCCTGCGAGGTTATGCCCCCATCATTCGTGGAATAGCCAGTTCCAGTGCCGAGGTGTCCGTTCGCCAGAACGGCTATCTCATCTACCAACAGAGCGTCGCGCCGGGGGCATTTGAGATACACGACCTCTACTCGACGACCAACAGCGGTGATCTTGAGGTCACGGTGAAAGAAGCCGACGGCAGTGAGCACCACTTTACCCAGCCCTACTCCAGCATCGCCGTGATGCAGCGCCCTGGCCATCTGAAGTATGAAGTGACCGCTGCACGCTACCGGGCCGACAGTGGTAGCGGTCAAAAAGAACCCACATTTGTGCAGGGCAGTGCCATCTATGGTCTGAACAATATCATGACCTTGTTTGGCGGCGTCACCGCGTCTGAGGACTATCAGGCGGTTAACAGTGGCGCGGGTATTGCGCTAGGCGCACTGGGTTCACTTTCAGCGGACGTGACGGTGGCCAAAACCCGGCTGGATAATAACGAAGAAAGCACCGGGCAATCTTACCGCCTGCTCTACACGGGGAAAGTCGATGCCACAGAGACCAACTTCACGCTCGGCAGTTATCGCTACTCCACGGCGGGCTATTACAGTTTTGCTGACGCCAACCAGCAGTATGCGGGTAATGAAAACGACTGGCTGTATCAGTACAACAAGCGCAGCCGTCTCCAGGCCAGTATCAGCCAGAGCCTGTTTGGCAGCAGTGTTTACCTGAATGGCTACCAACAGGATTACTGGGGAAGCTCGCGTAAAGAGCGCAATCTTTCCGCTGGCGTAAACACCGTCGTAGACGGGGTCAGTCTGCACATGGCGTATACCTACAGTAAAGCCAGCAACGATAGCAGCGACCGCATGTTCTCCTTCGGCTTCAGCGTTCCGCTCAGCAAATGGCTGCCGCGAGCGTGGAGCAGTTACTCTTTAAGCAACAGTAAAAAGGGTTACACGCGACAAAACCTGGGTATCAGCGGAACCCTGCTGGATGATGAACGGCTGAGCTATTCGTTGCAACAGAGCCATGCCAACCACGACGCGGAGGATAGCAGTAGCCTCTACGGTAGTTATCGTTCGCAGTACGCCAATCTCAATGCGGGGTATTACTACTCCTCGGATAACAGCCAACAACTCAGTTACGGTGCCAGCGGCGCGATCGTGGCCCATCCAAATGGGATCACGCTTGCTCAGCCATTAGGCGATCAGTTTGCCATCGTCAGTGCGTCCGGGGCGGCGGGAGTTCGCTTTAAGAATCAGCGGGGAGTTCGAACCGACTGGCAGGGAAATGCCGTGATCCCCTCACTCACGCCTTATCAGGAAAACCGCATTCGCATCGATACCACCAGCCTGCCGCGAGATGTCGATACCAGCGATACCTCCATCACCGTGGTGCCTTCGCGCAATGCCGCCGTGGCCGCGAGCTTTGACGCCCATGTTGGTTACCGCGCCCTTATCACGCTTATCCGCCAGGACGGAAGAAACGTCCCCTTCGGTGCGATAGCGACGGAGAAAACGTCCGGTATGACCGGAATTGTCGACGATACGGGCACGCTCTACCTGGCAGGGATAAGCAAAAATGCTGAGCTCGATATCGTCTGGGGAGACACCAGCGATCAACGCTGCACGGCATCTATCATGCTTACCGATTTGCAAAATTCAAACAACCCCACAGGGATCCGCCAGGCCCGCGTAATATGTCAGCAGGAAAAACCGCATGATCAATAAACGCCAGAAATCTGTTTTGACGCTGCTTCAGGTCGTCCTGTACGCCTTCGCCTTCCCCGTTACAGGACAAGCCGCCACGGCATTAAATAATTGCTTCACGGCCCCTCAGGATTATCAGGTCTCCTATAGCCGCGAGCTCTCCACCACGGACAACGTTGTGGGTAATGCGATCAATTATAACGAGCACCTTGTCGGTAGCGGTGCCGAAATGGAGGCTAACTGTAGCTGCCCAAAAGATATGGAGGAAAGTACGACGATCATGGAGTTGACGCTTGCCGGCAGCCCTTTGAGCCCAGGAGCCAGCGGCTATGGTTATCTTACGGACTCACTGGATATTCACGTGTCTGGCTACAACGATGCGATTAACTCGCCTGATGGTGAAAATTTAACCAAACTCGATATCAACGAGTACCCTTCGTCACTCTCGTCGATGGATAAATGGATCGAAAAGATAAAAACAACCGAGGGCACCGCCAGCGTTTGCAGTGAAAGCACTCGCCCTGAAAGCACGCCCCCCGTGAAACGGCAGTTCAGATGGAATGTCATTGTGGCGCGCTTTCTGGTCAAAAAAACCATTCTGGGAGAAGCCATCATTCCCCCCACTATCGTGGTGCAAAACTATGCCTGTCTCTACTACGGCTCCGGCAGCTGTGACCCAACCAACGCAGAGCAGGTATCAAATATCTGGTTGAGCGGTTCGCTTACTGCCCCATTAAGCTGCACGATAAACGAGGGAAGCACCATTGAGGTTGATTTTGGCGACCTGGTCTCAAGCCAGTTTGTCACCAGGGGGCAACAGCCCAAAGGCTTTACGCTTAAAGATGTCGACATTTCGTATCAGTGCGGCACTAACACTATAGGTAAAAATGACAGGATTAAACTCACACTGCTTGCCGATCAGGGGGTCGTGGACAGCAGCAATCCCGTTATCGCGAAAATGATCGGCAGGGATGATATTGGCGTCAGGGTGCTTGATGAACAGAGCCAGGATATTGCGCTGGACGGCAGTTATGAATTTCCCGTCACGGTAGATGAAGAAGGAAAAGGGGTGATTCACGTTAAGGCCACGCCGGTCAGCACCACCAGTGCAACACCTGAATCCGGGAGCTTCGAGGGTAACGTAACGGTAAAAATGGATTTACGTTAGGCAACATCCCCTCAGGTTGCACAAACAACCTGAGGGGAACAGCACTATCAGAAACCAAGGCTGTCCAGCAGATCGTCCACCTGATCCTGGCTTGCCACAACGCCCGCTTTGGTCGCGTCGAGCTGTGGGCCATTGAGCAGGCTTTCGTTCTCGCGTTTCGGACGCGCAGCCGGTTCCGGGATGTTTTCCAGCAGGACCATCAGCAGCTGACGCTCAATCTCCTGAATCACATCCATCATGCGCTTGATAACCTGACCGGTCAGGTCCTGGAAATCCTGCGCCATCATGATGTCCAGCAATTGTGCGTTGGTGAAACTGGTGTGGCCCGGCACATCCCCCAGGAACTGACGGGTATCGGTCACCAGTTCACGGGCATCCGCCAGCTCGATTGGGTTTTCGAACCACTCGTCCCAGCGCTTGGTCAGGGATTTCGCGCCCTTCTCCATTGCGTCCTGATGCGGCTGTGACGCTTCAACGCTGTTCAGCGCACGTTCAGCCGCCTGAGCAGTCATCTGCACAACATAGTCCAGACGATCGCGCGCATCCGGAATCGCTTCCGCCGCTTCAGCAATGGCCTGATCCAGCCCTAATTCGCGCAGGCTGTCACGCAACATGCGCGTCAGGCTACCAATGCGGGCAATAATGTCGCTCGGTGAATGTTCTTCAACGGGTTTCATAGCAGGTTGCAACATATCCATCACCTCACATGCCGAGTTTCTCGAAGATCTTACCGAGCTTCTCTTCCAGGGTTGCAGCGGTGAATGGCTTCACCACATAGCCGCTTGCGCCCGCCTGTGCTGCTGCAATGATGTTCTCTTTCTTCGCTTCTGCGGTCACCATCAGAACCGGCAAAGAGGCCATACCCGCATCTGCACGAATGGTTTTCAGCAGTTCCAGACCGTCCATGTTAGGCATGTTCCAGTCAGAAATCACAAAACCAAATCCGCCTGCCTGAAGTTTGTTCAGAGCGTCCACGCCATCTTCTGCTTCTTCAACATTGTTGAAGCCCAGTTCTTTAAGCAGGTTGCGCACGATACGACGCATGGTGGAAAAGTCATCCACAACCAAAAACTTAAGCTCTTTATCCGCCATAAAATAATACTCCTGAGTCAAATACGTATTGCCTGTCCGGCACTGATTTTCGCCAGCATCTGCTGGCTTACCTGGCTAAGATCGACCACTTCGCTCACGCCACCCATATTGATGGCCTCGCGCGGCATGCCGAACACCACACAACTTGCTTCATTCTGCGCAATCGTCCAGGCGCCAGCCTGGTGCATCGCTAACATTCCGGCGGCCCCATCGTTGCCCATCCCCGTCAGGATCACCCCAACGGCGTTGCGCCCCGCATGTTTCGCCACCGAATGAAACAGCACATCCACCGACGGACGGTGCCGGTTAACCGGCGGCCCGTCATGAATTTTGATTTGATAGTTCGCGCCACTGCGCGCCAGCTCCATATGCTTGTCGCCCGGTGCGATATACGCGTGCCCCGGAAGAACACGTTCGCCGTCTTCCGCCTCTTTCACGCTTATCTGGCACAGTTTGTTCAGACGTTCCGCGAACGAACGGGTGAATCCTGGCGGCATATGCTGCGTAATAAGAATACCTGGGCTTGAAAGTGGCAATGGCTGGAGTACATGGCGAATTGCCTCTGTTCCCCCGGTTGACGCACCAATCACCAGCAGTTTTTCCGAGCTGAGTAACGGACCTGCTTTCAGTGTTGCCGGCGCGGCGGTCGGCTTATGAGCCGCCAGCTTCGCGCGCGACGCGGTGCGGATCTTCTCGGCAATCATCTCGCTGTAGGCCAGCATCCCTTCACGGATACCCAGTTGAGGTTTGGTGACAAAATCCACCGCCCCCAACTCCAGCGCACGCAGCGTGATTTCAGACCCTTTCCCGGTCAGGGATGACACCATCACCACCGGCATCGGGCGCAGACGCATTAATTTTTCCAGAAAATCGATGCCATCCATGCGCGGCATTTCGACATCCAGCGTTAGCACGTCGGGGTTATATTTTTTGATTAAATCCCGCGCAACTAACGGATCAGGCGCTGTTGCCACCATCTCCATATCGCTGTGGCTATTGATAATTTCAGTCATGATCTGGCGCATCAGCGCCGAATCATCGACAGACAACACCCTGATTTTACTCATGCTTTTTCCTTACTCAGCGCATATACCGTTTGCCCACGCAGGCTAAACTCGCGCACGAGGTTGCTAAAGTTTTCCGAGTGCCCGGCAAACAGTAAACCGTCAGGCTTGAGCAACGGAACAAAGCGACGCAGAATGTCCTGTTGCGTCGCTTTATCAAAATAAATCATCACGTTACGGCAAAAAATGGCATCAAACGGCCCCGGAACGTTGTACTGCTTATCCAGCAGGTTTACAGAGGTGAATTCCACGCAGTTCGCCAGCTCCTGGCGTACGCGCACCAGCCCTTCATGCGGGCCCGTACCGCGCATGAAGTAACGCTGAAGCTGCTGAGGCGAGAGCGTCTTCAGTTCATCCTGGCGATAGACCCCGTTACGCGCTTTTTCCAGCACTTCGGTGTCGATATCACTGGCGAACACTTTCCAGCGCCCAGGCGCCATCCCCAGCGTGTCCGCCAGCGTGATCGCCAGCGAGTACGGCTCTTCCCCGGTTGAGGCTGCCGCACTCCAGACGCGATACTCCCCGCTACGACGCCGCGCATGATCCGCCAGCACCGGGAAATGGTGCCCTTCACGGAAAAACGCGGTCAGGTTGGTGGTTAACGAATTAATAAATGCCTGCCATTCCGCGCTGTTCTGGTTCGCTTCGAGCATACTCAGATAGCGGCCAAAATCATCCAGCCCGAGGGTGCGCAAGCGCCGCACCAGCCGGTTGTAAACCATGTCTCGCTTATGATCGGCAAGCACGATCCCCGCACGCTGGTAGATTAACTGACATATCCGACGAAAATGCGCGTCGGACAGCGCGAGGCGCTGTGTCATCTGTAACAGTAATGACGTTTGCCCTGAGGGCATTGGTGATGTCATAGCGCCTTCTTAATCACATTCAGGTTCCAACTGGCACGGCCTGCGACCGCCCGACTTCTGTTACTGCTTCAACGTGCTCTTTTACATTAAATACCGCGACCAGCCCGGTCAGGTGATCGGCCTGGCTCGCCAGCTGATCGGTTGCCGCGGCTGCCTCTTCCACCAGCGAAGCGTTCTGCTGTGTCACCTGATCCATCTGGCTGACCGCCTGGGCTACCTGCTCGATCCCGCGACGTTGTTCATCTGATGCGGAGGCGATTTCGCCCATGATGTCGTTAACCCGGGTCACTGAGGTGACAATTTCGGTCATCGTTTTTGCTGCCGTATCCACCAACGCAGAGCCTTGCTCAACGCGAGACACCGACTCTTCAATCAGCACCTTAATTTCTTTTGCCGCGTTAGCGCTGCGGCTTGCCAGGTTACGGACTTCACCGGCGACGACCGCAAATCCGCGCCCCTGTTCCCCTGCTCGCGCTGCCTCAACGGCGGCGTTCAGGGCCAGAATGTTGGTCTGGAAGGCAATACCGTCAATCACGCTGATAATGTCGCCAATTTTCTGTGAACTGGCGGCTATCTCATGCATAGTGCTGGCAACGTGAGTCGCCTGGTCGCCCCCTTTCTTCGCCGTTTGCGCGGCCTGTTTCGACAGATCCGATGCCTGACGCGCGTTATCGGCGTTCTGGCTTACCGTCGCCGTCAGTTGCTCCATGCTGGCCGCTGTTTGTGCCAGCGAGGCCGCCTGCTGCTCGGTTCTGGAAGAGAGATCGTTATTGCCTGCCGCAATTTCAGATATCCCGGTGTGCATGGCATAACTGCCCTGACGCACATCGGTCACCGTTTCACGCAGTGATCCCTGCATCGCCTTCAGGCTGGCGAAAATAGCCGAAATCTCGTTCTTACCGTAAACCGCCACCGGGCGCGCCAGGTTACCCTTCGCAATGCTGTCGAAATGGCTGCTGATGATCGCCAGCGGCTGCACAATCATCCTGCGCGACCAGAACAGCGCGCCCCCGGTCAGCAAGGCCGCCAGAATCACCACTACGGCAAAAATCACGCCGGACATGTGGTAGCTGGTGCGGCTGTCTGCCCCTGCACGCTCAACAAACTGGTTGATGTCCTGCTGCCAGGCGTTAAAGCTGCCATCAAAGGCCGCCTGCGATTCCTGCACCGGCGCGGTCATAAAATCAGAGAGCTGGTTGTTCTCAAGCCAGGTCGCCTGGTGATCCAGATCGCTGTGCCACTGATCAAAGTTCTTCTTCATGGCGACTTTCAGCGCCTTGCCTTTCTCGCTGACAGCCTCCTGAGACACGAAGGCTTTAAACTGCGCATCAGCCTGTTTGAGGCTGTCACGCGCGGTTGCCATCAGCGCCTTGATGTCATCCGGCGGATAACTTAACGCGGTTAAGGTCCCTGCCTTGTTCAGCGCAGTGCTTGCCTGCAACAGCACGGCACGCGTTTGTGCCAGTGCGGAGCGCTGTTGATTACTCGCCTCAACTTCCTGCAAATTCTGATAGCCATCGCGAAACGCCCAAAAAGACAACCCGTTACTGCCAACCTGCAACACACCGCAAAGGATCAGAATCAAAAACAGTGTGGTCGAGATACGAATACGATTTAACATCCACGCTCCCATTAAGCGGCAAGCAGCCGCGGTTTAAAGTTCAGTCAAAATGTTTCCCAGTTTTCATCTTGTCCGGTCGTCACGGTGCGGGTGCGAGCCGCTGCCGGGGCAGTCGCTGACTCACTGTGCATTGCACGCGCGTTGACCGTATTTGTCGTTTTTGAAGCAAGACGGAACGCCGAGACGGCCATCTTCAGACGGCTCGCCTGGTCTTCCAGTGCAGCCGCCGCCGTTGCGGACTCCTGCACCAGCGCGGCGTTTTGTTGTGTCACGCGATCCATTTCAGATACCGCCAAGGCGACCTGGTCAATACCACGACTCTGCTCATCCGATGCAGAGGCGATTTCACCCATGATGTCCGTTACGCGGGTAACAGCATTAACGATGTCATTCATGGTTTCCCCTGCGCTTTCCACCAGCACGGAGCCGGTATCCACACGGGAAACGGAATCTTCAATCAGCGCTTTAATCTCTTTCGCCGCGTTAGCACTGCGGCTTGCCAGGTTACGCACTTCACCGGCCACTACCGCAAACCCACGGCCCTGTTCACCAGCGCGAGCGGCTTCAACCGCGGCGTTCAGCGCCAGGATGTTGGTCTGGAAGGCAATACCATCGATAACGCTGATGATGTCGGCGATTTTCTTCGAGCTGTCGGCGATTTCATGCATGGTTTTCACCACGCCATCCACCACACGGCCACCGCGCTGAGCGGTGTCAGAGGCGCTTTCGGCAAGCTGAGAAGCCTGACGGGCGTTGTCCGCATTCTGCTTCACGGTCGCCGTTAGCTCTTCCATGCTGGCGGCCGTCTCTTCCAGCGCCGAAGCCTGCTGTTCGGTACGTGAAGAGAGATCGTTGTTGCCCATCGCAATTTCGCTGGTTCCGGTATAAATGGCATCCGATCCCTGACGCACATTGGTCACAGTATCAATCAGCGAGCGCTGCATATGGTCAACGGAGTTCGCCAGCTCCGTGATTTCATTACGCCCGGACACGGTGAGCGTTTTGGTCAGGTCACCGCTGGCGATTTCACGGATATGGGCAATCACGCGGCCCAGCGGATTCAGCAGAATATGGCGAATGCCGTACCACACGCCAACCAGCACAATCACCAGCGCCAGCGCCAGAACAGCCATCTGCCATTTGGCGAAGCGGTAGTCGTTCTGACTTTCGGTAAAGGAGGTGTGATACAGATCATTGCTGGCTTTGGCGTATTCACCCAACGCTGCGCCGAGGGCGTTTTGCATTCCCTGGGTTGGCTGCGCGAAGTAGGCATCCATGTTGCCGCTTTCCAGGAACTGAATCAGCTCCGTCAGGCCCGCGAAGTAGGCCGTGTATTTTTCATCAATGTTGCTGCTCACCTGCTCCATGGCAGGCTGCGGGGCAATTTTCTTGAAGGCGTCGTAGTGTTTCGCGGCATCGGCAAGCGTTGCGCGGGCATTTTTCAGCAGATCCGTTTTCGCGGTGCTCTGCTGGTTATTAGGATCCATCATCATGCGGGCAGAAGAGCGGCTCAGGTTAATGCGCGTTTGCAGCATCAAATCCCAGGTCGATGTCAGCTCGCTCTGTTGCAAACGCAGATCGTTTGATGCGGCAAAGCTATCCTGATTATTTTTTAACGACGAGAAAAAAAGCCCGCCCGAAATGAGCTGAAGAAGCGCGAAAATGACCAGCACCATCATAAGCATTGTGACAACGCGGATACGGTTCAACATACAACACCTTCTCATAGATTTATTAACGGTGTTATCGGCACTGACCACAGGAACTTTACATTTGCGAAAGGGAAAAGCGCCGTTAAAACGCCACATCGACAATCAGCGTGTCGCTGTAGGTTCCGGCAGGTGGGGTGGTCTGGTTGGTGAGCACTTTGGCCGTGTAGTTATAGGTGCGCAGCAGGCCGTCAGTGCTCAGTTGCGAAGAAGCTGAGCTGGCCCAGCGCTCGGTGCCGCTTCCGCCCCAGCGGTTGGTGGTGGCTTCTTTATAGATGTCGTAACTCATATAGTTACTGCCGTTAACCATACGGCGAACATTGTTCAGCGCGTTGGCACCATTGTTAATTCCTATGGTGTAAGTGCTGCCCTTGGTGCAGGTCACGGCGATGGCTTGTGAAATGGTAGGGAAATTTTGTACCAGCGGCGCGCTATTGAAGTTCACGTCCGGCGTGGTCATGGCGCTACAGTCGTTGGTCACGGTCATATTAAGCAAAATACTTGTCGTCGCCGTCCCGGTTTGCGGCGTAGTACATAGCCCCAGAATCCCCACAGAACAGACGTTGTAGTTAATGCTGAAGGTCAACAGCACCTGATACGGCCCGGCCGTGACGTTTTGCCCGGCCACGGTACGGAAATAGAGCGGGATGTTGTACTGCTTCGACCCCAGTAGCCCCAGCAGCGTGTTACCACTCCAGGTATAGGTTTTGCTGATTTGCACTTCGCTGTTGCTTGCACAGCCCGATAAACCACACAGCCGCGTGGGGATCACGTCGGTGATGGTTGCGTTGTCGGTGCGTTTCATCGTGGCGCGGCTGTTACCGGACACCGATGCCGAGGTGTAGCTCAGCGTCACCGAATCGTTAGTCAACAGATTGAGTACCGCATCGCAGGAAACCACCAGAGTGCCGGTGGTTTCCACCTCTCCGGTTCCGCTGAGGGAAAATGACCCGACATTACCAAAGGCGGCATTCACCGTACTGATGGTACAGGCCGCCCAGCTGCCGCCGGAAAAGAGCAGCATGATCACCAGCAGCAGGCGCTTCATGGCCCCTCCCGGCACACCAGTGGCCCGTAGGTTTGCAGCTTATGTTCCGGGTTTGCGCCAATGGTCAGCGTCGCCGTGCAGTGTTTTCCGTCCGGGGTGGTGATATCCAGCGGATTCACATCGCTGAGGTTCTCCAGCCAGGCAATGCCGTCATACCCCACCACCGCATTGCTGCGCGAGGCGCGTCGCACCTGGCTTCCCACCGGGATATCATGCCCCTGCGTATCATGCAGGATCACGCTTGCCACCCGCTCCTGCTCCATCGGAAAATCGACCAGATAGCCACTGTGACGGCGGATAGCCACCCGCCGCTCGGTCTCTTTCAGCCGGGTATCGGCAGGCAGATTCAGGGTATCAATACTGTAGCTTGCCGGATAATAGGCCGACACGCCGCTCACCAGCAGATAACCGTTGTTATTGGTTTTGCCGACCGGCTGGTTCTCATAGCTGACGGGTACATCCGGGTGGCCATCGGTGCTGATCACCACGAACGCATCATTGATTTTATTGGCGGCAAACAACTCGCCGTCCATCAGCACAATGGAGCCCATCGCCTCGCCCCACCAGGTCATCATGTCCTGTTCGCCGTAACCGCCGCCCTGCAATTCAATATTATTGTTGCGCCAGCCCAGCGTGCCTTGCTGATAGTTATTCGCCCTCGACTGATTAGCCCACGCCATATTCCAGCTAAACCCACCGTCGGAAGGCATGGAGTGGTTGTAGTTGATGCGCTGTGTGCTGCCTGCATCCGGCGTATTTTCAAAGGTGACGGCGGCGCTGTCACGTTCACCCAACGGCACCTGTAGCGAGAGCGCGACCGTCCAGTCACCCCGCTGTTGGTCGCGGCTGGCCGCCAGATAGATGCTGCTGGCCCCCCACAAATTGCGGCTCCAGGAGAGATTCAGCAGCTCCGTTTTCTGGTTATCAAAACTCTCAACACCAATCCAGGCCGCGCCAATATTGCCGTACTGCCCAAGGTTAAAGGTCAGAGAATACTGGTCAGTATTGCGGCTAAAACTGGCAATGGGATGGTTGTTTTCATCATAGACCGTCGGCTGGTCATACAGGGCCAGGTTGCCATAGCCGCGGCCGCGCCGGCTATGCTGGGTCGCCAGGCTAAACTCACTGGTGCTGTACTGATACCCCCAGTTGATTTGCCCGCCATCGTCCCCGCGCATCTGGCTGCGGGTATATGAGGTATTCACCACGCCAAAACGCCCGAGCTTCACTACCGTTCCTGCCCCGCCCAGCGCCAGCTCTTGCGCGGCTTCGGCGTGTCCTTCCAGCGTCAGCCAGTCGGTAAGACCATAGCGATACGATCCGCTGCCTGCCGCCGGGCCATAGTCGAAACTCTTAATTCCGTAATTTCGCCGCAGACTCCCGAGCGTCACCGCACCGTCGCTCAGACCTTGTTTGAGCACATCACTGGTGACATAAAACGGCAGCGTTGTGCTGACCTGTCGCCCCAGCGCATCAGTGGTCACCAGCACCGCATCCCCTGCACCGTTGATATAAGGCAGGTTAGTCAGGGTGAACGGCCCCGGCTGGAGCTGAGTCGAACCCGAACGATAGCCGTTGATAAACAGATCGACGGAGGTGGGCACGGCCGCTTCCCCCGAGAACTCCGGCAGCGGCCAGGTCACCAGATCCGGTCGCAGGGAGAAATCACGTCCGTAGCTTATCCCACCCATCCGCACGCTGCTGCTCCAGCTCAGGGCATCGCTTATCACATCCCCGGCGGTCCAGGTGGTTGCGTCGTCTTCGTTGGTCATCAACAGGGTGGTGTCATAGCGCACGTAACCTTCCTGTTGACCATTGTCCCCGGAGAAATTTTGCCGGGCGTAACCGGTAGATGAAAACGAGCCGTTTTCGTTGAAGTAACGGAATTCATGCCAGAGAGATGCCTGGCCGCCAATGTGGTCGGTGTGGTTGGTATAGAGATCGTAATTAAATAGCGCCCCCCGGCCATAGTGGGGTTTGCTCTGCGCCGCCATGCCGCTAAACGGCGTGACGCGGGATGAAACCCAGTCGCGAGGCACAGTTAACAACAGCCGCTGGGCAGCGCTGTCGTACTCCACGCGCACCTGTGAAAGCGTAGACAGATTGACGTCCCCATTCGGCACATGTTCAGGGGGAAGCCCGGCGCGCAGCAGATCGGCGCTGGAGATAAAATAAGCGCCATCGCGCTGCGTGACAGGCACCACCAGCCCGGTGTCGTAATGGTTCAGTACGAGAGCAAGCTGAAAAACGGCCTCACCGTTTATCGCCTGGGCTTGCGGTGGCGGTGGCAAACTGTCATCGCCAGGCTCGGCCCAGGTGCTGGTACTGACGCAGAGCAGGATAATCATCGCCGGTTTCAGTTGACGGGCGTCGACTGCCATTGCGTATCCCTGGCATTAATCTGTGCGCTCATCTGCTCTGGCTGGCGAATTCCCGCCGGGATCGGCCAGCTGCGGGTACTGCCTGGCAGCACGTAACCCAGCAATCCATCGGCAACCGTGCGTTTCTGCCCGCCCTGATCCAGAGTGACCTGACTCAGCCTGACGTGCACATCCCCCTGATTGCGCACCTCAAGCGCAGGATGCCCTGCTTCCTGCGTCACCCGCCAGCTCAGATTTTTGCTCTCCACCAGCGCATGATGCGCGCCCTCTTTTATAGTCGGGATCCCTTGCCCGTAGACAAAGAGCGGAATGGAGTAGCGCATCTGGAGTTTAAGGCCGATGGTCGGTTCGGCTTTGGCATCTGGCTGGGGAATTTCATCCACAATAATGCGGTAGGCTTGTTCGACGCCCATCGGGACAGCGCCTTGTTTGATCAAACGGATAAGCTGCTTACTACCTTTACCGATGGTGACAATCGGCGGACTAGCGACAACATCCTGCTGTGCGGTATAGCGTTCAAATCCCTCTTCCTGCTTCCAGCGCACAATGCGCACCTGCATGGTCGTCGCACTGTTGCCCTGATTCTGGATCCACAATTCTGTGGCTTTGGTCTCTGCCGAAAGCCACGGGTCGATGGGCCATAACAGAATGGTCGCCGCCGCCTGCGCCTGGCTCGTTGCAGCGGCGGTAACCCCCAATAAACTCACCAGACAAAGATGCCTGAATAATGGCTGCATCGATTTTCTCCCTTTATCACCATGACAACGTCACGACGAGTTGATCAGAATACGCACCAGCCGGGCTAAACCCGGTCAGGAGCGCCACACCGAAGAGCGGCAGTGAGATGTTGTTGCTGTTGGTATAGGTCACTGCGACTGCCTGGTTGACCCCAATCTCACTATTCGCGGCCAGCGAACTGCTGCTGTAGAGTCGATACGCCACAACATCGGTTCCGCCTGAACGTTTCATTCGCCGCACAGAAGCGTAATTCTGCCCGCTATCGATGCTCATACTCAGCGCCACGCCTGGCGTACAGGCAATGGACAATGCCCCGTTGGGCACAAAGCTGGTGCTGACCGGGGCGCTTTCCACCCCGGTATGTGTGCCAAAATCCAGCGTCCCCAAAATTCCACCGGTTCCGGAGGTGACCGAGCAGCCCGGCACAATGGTCGCACTGACCTTAAATGGCTGTGACGTCACCGCCCCGGCGATGGAAGCCAGCATCAGCCCCACAGCGAGGACAAAAAAAGGTTGCACGAAACCCTCTGCGCTTTTGCGCAGACATAACCAGAATGCCTTCATGGCTGGAACTAGTAGGTTACGCTGACGTTAATGGTGTCAGTGTAGGTTCCCGGGACAACCGTCACGCTGTTGCCGCCTCCGGTGATGCGTCCGTACAGGGTGTAACTGCTCACCCCGCCCGTCGTCGACGCTGCCGGTATCGACGCATTATTGGCGATGATGTTGTTAAAGCCGCTGTCGCTGTACAGGCTGTATGCCACACCCTGTGCCGCATTGGCGGTATTGATCAGGTAACGCGCAGGCGTTCCCGGTGTTCCGACAACGGTACCCGGTGCGGTGGAGTTGGTATTGCCGGTTATCGCTACCGTGAAGCTGGCGGTGGTACATTGGATCGTGAAGGCGTTACCGCCGCTGGCCCCGGTCAACTGGGTAGTCAGGGTGGAAAAGGTCGCAGGATGGGTCCCGAAATCCAGCGTCCCGAAGTTAATCCCATTTTGAGTGGGGGATCCGTTGATCAGACAACCGTTGGTCAGCGTCAGCGTCGCGCCGATGGTGCCGCTACTGGTTACTGCCTGCGCCTGCCAGGCGGTCGTTGCGATCAGCAGGGTGCCTGCAAATATCAAAAGGCGTTTTCTTTTCATTTCCCACCCTCCAGAAGATGTCGCCATTCGCTTGCTATATTTTATTGATACTGTTCAAGATGTTAGCCCCACTGAACAATCCCGAGAGGGGGTTACTGAGAATTTAGTTGATGGTTACCGCTTCAACCACCCTTGCCAGGGTACGTGCAACTTTTGCCGTATTGACAAGTTAGTTAATTAAAAAACAATCAGTTAACACGATTGAAAGGAATTAAACGCGTCGCATCCTAAGGATATATCCATAAAAACGTGATAAGCGTCACAATATATCGTCGCAGTATTAGCAACAAAATTAATAAAAATTAAAAAGCAGTTGTATCCCCCCTCGCTTTACGTCAATTTATGTGCCGAATATTTTCCTGCGCTGTAATAAAAAATCTATATGTATCGGCGTGGGGATGAATCTTAAGCGCATAGAGGGTCTTTTTTCGTGGCAAGTGCAAACAAACTCACACTCTTCATCGTGATATTCATGCTGGCGGGTATTCTTTCAGGGGCAGCCATTCACGAGTACGCATCACAAGATGTCATTACCGCCTGGGCGGATAACATCACGCTGCTGACCGATATTTTCCTGCGACTGATTAAAATGGTGATAGCGCCGTTGGTATTCAGTACGTTAACCGTCGGTATTATGAAGCTGGGCGAAACCTCAACCATTGGCCGCGTTGGCGGTAAAGCGATGGTGTGGTTTATCAGCTCCTCCGTGCTTTCTATTCTGGTGGGGCTGTTTATTGTCACCCTGGAACATCCGGGGAGCGGCCTGAACCTGGCTATCCCGACCGAAGCGGTTGATACCGGTCTGGCCGTTGGGGGGATGACGCTGAAAGCCTTCCTGTCCCACACCATTCCAACCAGTATTGCGGGTGCAATGGCGAACAACGAGATCCTGCAAATTGTGGTGTTCTCGATGTTCTTCGGTATTGGCGGTGCGTCGCTGGGTCAAAAATTCAATGCTCCGCTGGTTGCCGCGCTGGATGTCGTTTCTCACATCATGCTGAAGGTAACGGGCTACGTGATGTACGTTGCGCCACTGGCCATTTTCGCGGCCATCTCATCCGTTATTGCCACCCAGGGTCTGGGCATTCTGCTGAACTACGCATCATTTATCGGCGGTTACTATGTTGCCATCCTGCTCACCTGCATGGTGCTGCTGGCAGTAGGTTACATGGTGCTGAAAAAAGAGGTGTTTCGCCTGGTCAGCATGCTGAAAGATCCGGTGCTGGTCGCGTTTACCACCAGCAGCTCTGAAGCAGCATATCCAAAAACGCTGGAGCAGCTGGAGCGCTTTGGCTGTTCACGCAATATCGCCTCTTTCGTTCTGCCAATTGGTTATTCCTTTAACCTGGTGGGCTCGATGGTGTATTGCTCTTTCGCCTCGATGTTTATCGCCCAGGCGTACAACATCCATCTGAGTTTCTCCGAAGTCACGGTGCTGATGCTGACGCTGATGCTGGCCTCCAAAGGGATTGCGGGTGTTCCGCGTTCTTCCCTGGTGGTGCTGGCGGCGACCATTCCAAGCTTTAATATTCCGGTGGCGGGTATTCTGCTGCTGATGGGGATTGACCACTTCCTGGATATGGGTCGTTCCGCAATTAACGTGCTGGGTAACGGGATTGCGACGGCGATGCTGTCACAGAACGAAGGTGCGCGGGAAGCGGAAGCTGAGCTGGTAGAGCAGGAAGCTTAAGATGTAAAAAAGGTGAGGCCTGTTGCCCTCACCCTAACCCTCTCCCACAGGGAGAGGGAACAAACATTAAAAACGGCAACCTGAGTTGCCGTTTTGCATTTACCTACGCTACGTGACTCGCCGCGATATCCAGCAGCGCCATCTCATCGCTGTTCAGCAGCTTCTCGATATTCACCAGAATCAGCATACGCTCGCCGAGCGCACCCAGACCGGTCAGATATTCGGTAGACAGCGTTACCGCAAACTCCGGTGCAGGGCGGATTTGGTCGGAGGTCAGCGACAGCACATCAGACACGCCATCAACAACAATACCCACAACGCGCTGACCCAGATTCAGGACAATCACCACGGTGTTGTCATTGTAATCCACGTCGCCCTGGCTGAACTTCACGCGCAGGTCAACGATTGGCACAATCACACCGCGCAGGTTCGTCACGCCCTTGATAAAGGCTGGGGTGTTAGCAATACGGGTAACCTGATCGTAACCACGGATCTCCTGCACTTTAAGGATGTCGATTCCGTACTCTTCATCGCCTAAAGTGAAGACCAGGAACTCCTGTCCAGATGGCTCGCCCGCCAGTTTCGTTACATTACTCATACCGGTCATGTTATTACCTTTTTCTTAATCAGGCGGCTGTGTATGCCACACGTTGTTCACGATTTAATCCCTGAAGCGCTGAGACATCAACGATCAGCGCAACGCTACCATCGCCCAGGATGGTGGCGGCAGAAATTCCCGGCACCTTGCGGTAGTTGCTTTCGAGGTTTTTCACCACGACCTGATGCTGACCAATCAGCTGATCGACCAGCAGCGCATAGCGGCGGCCTGCGCTTTGCAGAATAACCACAATGCCTTGCGTCGCTTCGGTTTTCGCACCATCGACTTCGAATACTTTCCACAGTTCAACCAACGGCAGATACTCGCCACGGACTTCCAGTACGCGCTCGCCACCTGCCAGTGGATGCAGATCTTCTTCACGCGGTTGCAGAGATTCCATTACCGCATTCAGCGGCAGAATGAAGACTTCGCCCGCAACTTTGACAGACATACCATCCAGGATTGCCAGCGTCAGCGGTAGCAGGATGCGGATGGTTGTACCGGAACCTTGCTTAGACTGGATTTCAACGTGGCCACCCATCTCCTGGATATTACGTTTCACCACGTCCATGCCCACGCCACGGCCAGAAACGTCCGTCACCTGTTCAGCCGTCGAGAAGCCAGGTGCAAAGATCAGCATCCCCACTTCTTCGTCGGTCATGTTTTCGCTAACCGCCATGCCCTGAGACATCGCTTTCGCCAGAATACGCTCGCGGTTCAGGCCAGCACCGTCGTCGGTCACTTCGATACAGATATTGCCGCCCTGGTGTTCCGCAGACAAAATCAGGTTACCGACCGGTGATTTACCCGCAGCAACACGGTTTTCCGGCAGTTCGATACCGTGGTCAAGGCTATTACGCACCAGGTGCGTTAATGGATCGATGATGCGTTCGATCAGGCTCTTATCCAGTTCGGTAGAGCTGCCCATCAGCGTCAGTTCGATTTGTTTGTTCAGTTTTCCGGCCAGGTCGCGCACCAGACGCGGGAAGCGGCTAAAGACATATTCCATCGGCATCATACGGATGGACATCACCGATTCCTGCAAATCGCGGGCGTTACGTTGTAACTGACCCATGCTGGTGATGAGATCGCCGTGAGTGACCGGGTCCAGTTCGTTGGAACGCTGGGCGAGCATAGACTGGGTGATCACCAGTTCGCCTACCAGGTTAATCAGCTGGTCAACTTTCTCGACCGCCACGCGAATACTGGTTGATTCACTGGAGCGAGCCGCCGGTTTTTCACCGCGGCCAGGTGCAGCAGGTTCTTTTGGCACCGCTTTCAGCGCAGGTGCCGCAGGAACGACAGCAGGTGCCGCGACTTCAGCAACCGCCACAACCGCTTCGGCAGGTGCAGGGGCTTGAGCCGTTTCTGTTTCAAAATCAATCTGATCGGCTTCGATGACGAAGCACAGCACCGCCACGATATCATCCTGGCTAATGCCGTCTTCAAGCGTTGCGGCAAGGCTGTCTTTCCCTTTCACCACATTGCTTAATTTGGCCAGATTACCCAGTTCTTCTTCCAGCAGGTTGACTTCGCTCTCTTTCAGGCGAGACAGCACAACGCGCAGCTTACTGGCCGCAGCGGCAGGTGCAGCCTCTTCAGCGGTATCGACAACGCTCAGGGTTGCCGGGCTAACAGCGGGAGCGGCTGCTTCACCTTTTGCTTCCAGCGCTAACTGACGCAGCGCGTTGCAGATGTATTCAAAGCTGGCGGCATCAGGCTCTGCCGAGCTTTTATAGGCGTCGAGCTGTTCCTGCATAATATCTTTGGTTTCCAAAAACAGGTTAATAATGTCGGTATTGAGCTGCATCTCACCGCGGCGCGCTTCATCGAGCAGGTTTTCCATTAAATGGGTTGTTTCCTGCAAGATGGTAAAACCAAACGTCCCTGCTCCGCCTTTAATAGAATGCGCCGCACGGAAGATGGCATTGAGCTGCTCTGAATCCGGTGCTTCAGGCACCAGATCCAGAAGGTGTTGCTCCATATCAGCCAACAATTCGTCGGCTTCATCAAAAAATGTCTGATAAAAATCGCTAATATCCATGCTCACGCTATCACCTCGGATTGGCTGGTGGCGATGTTGGAACGGCAGCCGAAGGTACGGCCCCAGGCTGTTTTAAATCGTCCAGTGACTCATTCTGACTTTCGGCGTTTTCATGCAGGATGGCCTGCTCCGCCTGCTGGTTCAGCACTAAAAGACTGATACGACGGTTGATGGCATCATCTGGCCCGCGGTCGGAGACGCGCATCGTTGCGGCCATGCCGACCACGCGCAGTACCTTGCCATCATCAAGCCCACCCGCCACCAGCTCGCGACGCGAGGCGTTGGCACGGTCGGCAGAAAGTTCCCAGTTGCTGTATCCCTTCTCACCCGTTGCATACGGGAAATCGTCCGTGTGTCCTGACAGGCTGACGCGGTTTGGGATCCCGTTCAGAACCGGTGCAATTGCGCGCAAAATGTCGCGCATATAAGGTTCAACTTCGGCGCTGCCGGTTTTAAACATTGGGCGGTTCTGACTATCAATAATCTGAATACGCAAACCTTCCTGCACGAGGTCAATCTTCAGGTGCGGGCGTAACGCGCGCAGTTTCGGATCGGCCTCAATCAACTGATCCAGATCGCCACGCAGTTTTTTCAGCCGCGCCTGTTCCATCCGTCTTTTCAGCTCGTCAATGTTCGGCTCTTTTTTCACTTCACCCTTTTGCTGGGTGTAGTCGTCACCGCCGCCAGGAATTGGGCTATCGCTGTTCGCGATACGCTGCCCACCTGTCACCGCCGTCGCCAGCGGGGTTCTGAAATATTCAGCAATCTGGATAAGCTCTTTCGGGCTGGAGATGGAGATAAGCCACATCACCAGAAAGAACGCCATCATTGCGGTCATAAAGTCTGCGTAAGCAATTTTCCAGGAGCCGTGCGCGCCATGCCCGCCGCCCTTGTGCTTGCGCTTTTTTACGATGACGATCGGATGGGACTGGTTTTTCATGCGTCCTCAGTTGTCGTCTGTTGATTTGGGTTTTTCACCGCGCGCACGTGTTCTTCCAGCTCGATAAACGAAGGACGTTCGCTGGAGTAGAGCGTTTTACGACCGAATTCGACAGCGATCGGCGGCGCGTAGCCGTTGAGGTTAGAGAGCAGCGTGATCTTCACGCACTGCATCATTTTGGTGGTTTCCGCGCTCTTCTGACGCAGCACGCTTGCCAGCGGAGAAATAAACCCGTAGGCCAGCAAAATACCGAGGAAGGTCCCGACCATTGCGTGCGCAATCAGGGCACCCAGCTCTGCCGCCGGACGATCCGCAGATGCCAGGGCGTGTACTACCCCCATGACCGCTGCCACGATACCGAAGGCCGGAAGCGAGTCACCCACAAGCGCCAGGCTGTTTGCCGGCACTTCGGATTCGCTTTCGTGGGTTTCGATCTCTTCGTCCATCAGCGCTTCGATTTCGAAGGTGTTCATGTTGCCGCTGATGATAAGGCGCAGATAATCAACGATAAAATCCAGCATCATGGCGTCGGCAATAATGCGCGGATAGCTGGCAAAGATTTCGCTCTCTTTTGGATTTTCAATGTCTCGCTCCAGCGAGAACATCCCCTGTTGACGCGACTTCGCCATCAGGCGATAGAGCAGCGCAAGCAAATCCATATACATGCTTTTGGTGTATTTCGAGCGACGGAACAGCAGTGGAATAGCTTTCAGCGTCCCCTTGATCGATTTACCGTTGTTACCAACGATAAAAGCCCCTACCCCTGCGCCGCCGATGATAATAAGTTCGGCCGGTTGATAGAGTGCTCCAAGGTGCCCGCCGGTCATCATGTAACCGCCGAAAACTGTACCGAGAACTACCAGGTAACCTAATAAGATAAGCACGACATCATCCTTCCGCTAGTGACTAAGGCAGGACGTTCATTTCGAGTGTGTGACCGGAATGCGGGGTAAAAAAAAGCAGCGGTAATTTCTTACCGCTGCTGGAATCTTGCCCACACGTTCGGGTTAAACAGCTTGTTCGATCTGTTCATCCAGCAGTTGTGGAATAATATCGGCAGCATCCCGGGAAAGTTTACGTCTTTTTACGGCTCGGGATGGAGGCTGGCACAAACTACAGGCAAAGCTGCCAGCAGGCTGATGAGCATGGGTAATAAAATTACCGTCACAGCAGTTGCAGCGTGACAGTTCAAGCATTCCGCTTTCAACAAAACGCACCAGTGTCCAGGCGCGGGTTAAGGCCAGCAGTGGACCATCGTCATTCTGCTGTGGGCATTGCTCAAGGTAGAGTTTATACGCTTTGATCACGGCATCAACGCCGCTGCACAGACCTGTTTTCAGCAGGTACTGCCAGGCGTTGCAGAACATCGAGGCATGGATGTTCTGTTCCCAGGTCATAAACCAGTCCGTTGAGAACGGCAGCATCCCTTTTGGCGGTGGGCTGCCACGTAATTCTTTATACAGTTTGATGAGGCGACCACGGCTCAGCTGGGTTTCACTTTCCAGCATTTGTAAACGAGCACCCAGCGTAATCAGTTCCATTGCCAGCTGTATGTCACGCGCTTCCTGAACAATGCTTTTTTCGCTCATTTTTACGCCCTTTTCTTACGGGCTGCGTCATCAGGCTGGCTGATTTCGCTGAGCAAACGGGTAGAAAGTAAAATACCGGTGTGGATCTGTTGCAGATCATCAACACGGGATTCCTGAGTCAAACGCGTGATAGTCTGAGGATTATCAAAACGGAACTGACATACTAGTTGATTCGTTTCCGCCAGCTTTACCATCTGTGGAAGGGTTAACCCACCCAGCATGGTTGCCATTTCCTCGTTAACACCCAAACGAAACATCGCGGACGCTTTGTCCTGACTAATTAAACGCTGCGCGAGCAGTAAATATGACAAGTTGATGTCATAGATATGTTTTAGCAACTCGGATGTATGCATTTTTCCCATCCCGAATAACTACTATTATTTTTATGCGGAAAGACCGCACCCCGTGATGTCGCCGGGAAATCACCCGGTATAAAAAAAGAAAAGGCCAAATGCATAGTTGAATTAAGGTTTGTATGCAGCAAAACGCGCGATATCCCAACACACAGCGGCGTTGGTTACACGTTTTATCATTTCTTACAAATAACTAAGATTTTTCCTAATTCGACGCAAACTCTACTCGTCAGCTCTGACACATACAATGCGACCTCACCCAAAATTTAAAAAAAATGTGATCTACGTCACATAATTTAAGCGAATGTTACCGAGAAATCCATCAGCACGACTTGTAAATTGATTATTTATTGACCTGTTGGCACTATTTTATATTCTTAATGGACGAATACTCATGCAGAAGTATGAAGAGGCTGGGTATGACAATTGCTTAGCGGCCTGATGATTAGCGAGTTTGCGTCAGGTGATATCTCTATGATAGAGACATGCACCTATAATCTATTAAAAACATATAGTTATATATATATTGCATTTAACAAATTTCCCTGCGTTATCATCCCGCCTGTGTTGATAACGCGTTAAAACGATTTAGCAACCCAACACAATATTTGTTTTGTTTACGTTAAGTTGTTAATTTTTATCATTCAGCTACGTTATTTGATTATTCCTCCTATAAGAATAATTAATGAATAATTATGATAAGGTTCACACTAATGTCGTATTCACCTCTTGCAGAAGCGGCAAAATCGCGGTAATGCTGATTGAAACACTGTGTTTCAGATGCCAAAGGAGTGCGTGATGAGCTACACCCATCTTCTTGTTTCTGTTGCTGTTTCACCCGAAAGCCACCAACTTGTCGCCCGTGCGGTCTCCATCGCCAGGCCCACCAATGCCCGGATCACTCTGATAACCCTTGCGGCTGAACCAGAGATGTACAATCAACTGGCCGCACCCATGCTCGAAGATATTCGTGACGTATTGCAGGAAGAGACGCAGCAATTTCTGCGGGAGCTGGTTGAGAAGGCGCAATATCCTGTTTATGACACCGTCATTGCGACGGGTGAATTAAACGAACATATTCTTAGCATGTGCCGAAAACAGAATATTGACCTGGTTATTTGCGGTAATCATAACCACAGTTTCTTTTCCAGAGCGGCCTGTTCTGCAAAATCGATTGTTGCATCAAGCCAGGTTGATGTGCTGTTAGTGCCTCTCGGGGGTAAATAATACCCCCGGAAGGTGTTATGCCAGCTTAGGGAATGTCGCGACTTTTTTTTGGAAACGTTGCTCCGTATCCCGCGGCGTGATACTGCGCAGGTCGCGAATAAAATGCGACTGCCAGTGGTTGATGTCATTTTTATGGATGGTTTCCATCATCTCAGCATGACGTGAAATACGCTCAGTAAGCGGCATATTCAGCGCACGATCGAGCGCATTAGCCACATCATCGCGATCGTAGGGATTCACGATCAGCGCAGAGGTCAATTCGTTTGCTGCCCCGGCAAACTGTGACAACACCAACACCCCAGGATCGGCAGGATCCTGCGCGGCGACATACTCTTTTGCCACCAGATTCATGCCGTCTCGCAGCGGTGTGACCAGCCCGACATCGGCATAGCGGAAAACTTTCATCAGGATCTTCCGCTCAAAATGCTGGTTTAAATAAAAGAGTGGCGTCCAGCCTAATTGCCCGTAACGACCGTTAATGCGCCCCGCTTCCGTTTCTAACTGATGACGAATGTCCTGATAGGCCTGCACTTCGCCACGTGAGGTAGGCGCTATCTGGGTGTAGCGAATTTTACCGTGATGCTGAGGGAATTTTTCCAGCAGCGCTTCATAGGCAAGAAAACGCTCCGGCAAACCTTTGGAGTAATCCAATCGCTCAACCGAAAAGATATTCTTAACATGCTTGAGTTCATTCTTGAGCTGCGCCAGTTTTGGCGGCAACGGTCCCGCGGCCTGCCCGGCAATTTCATCAGGCTCGATGCCGATAGGGTACACATCGGTATGGAACGGTTTGCCCCACGCGGTATGCGACTTGCTGCCATTGGTTACCAGCCGGGTTTTGCCTGAGACGCTGTCGAGGAATGCCAGCCGGTCATTTTCGGTCTGAAACCCCAGAAGATCGTAGTCACATAACCCTTCCAGCAGCTCTTCATGTGGCGGCAGCGCGTTGAATATTTCAGGCGTAGGGAAAGGAATATGCAGGAAAAAGCCGATCCTGTTATTTACGCCGCGATTTCGCAGCTCTCTGGCAAAGGGGATCAGATGGTAATCGTGCACCCATAAAATGTCGTCGGGCTCAATTAATGGCAGCAGTTTATCCGCCAGCAGCGCATTAACGCGCATATAGCCCTCAAAGGATCCGCGCTGGAAGTTCACCAGATCCAGACGATAGTGAAACGCTGGCCATAACACGGCATTCGAGAACTCAGAGTAATACTCTTCGTAATCTTTCTCATTGAGGGCGAAGGATGCCCATGTGATGTTGCCCCGTGTCACTTTCTTCAGGGGCTTATCTTCATTGCTGATATCACCGCTCCAGCCAAACCACAGGCCTCCGGCGGCTTTTAAGGCACCTAACACCCCTACCGCCAGACCCCCTGCGCCGGACTTCTTATCGTCCGGTGGCGCAATCCGGTTAGAGATGACGACTAAGCGACCCATACTGGCTCCTCCCGCTGTGTTGTGCGATTTGCTGATTAGCGACATCCGTTATCCACTGCCAGACGCTGCCGACATTACCCAGACGCCATCCGGCGTTTGTTTCACCCGGCCCAACTTTTACCGACATGCCGTTGGCCCGGTTGACGACCGCAAACCCGGCTTCATCCGTGAGATCATCCCCCACAAATACCGGCGTACGGCCTTTAAACGGCGCGGTTCCCATAAAGGCACTGATTGCCGCGCCTTTGTTGATCCCGGCAGGTTTTATCTCGACCACACATTTCCCTGGCTGAAGCGCCAGCTGAGGATGTGCATCCACCAGCGTCTTTGCCAGCGCAAGCACTGCGGCTTCATGCTGCGGCGCCTGGCGATAGTGCAGCGCAAAGGCCATGCCTTTGGCTTCAAGCTCCGTGCCCGCAAGCCGGGCAAGCTCAGACGTAAGCTGCGTGTGCAGCAGCGCAATTAAATCATCCGGGAGAGAAACGATATGGGTTTGGTCATGGATGTCGCGGCGCTCCGCTCCGTGGACACCCGCCAGCGGAAAGCGATAAGGCCTGGCGAGCATATCCAGCTCGGCCATTGAGCGCCCTGATATCAATGCCAGTGCTCCCTCATTCATCTGCGAGAGCTGATCCAACATCTGGAGAACCGCAGTGGGTATGACCACCTGGTCGGGATGCGGTTTTATCTCGGCGAGTGTGCCGTCGAGGTCAAAAAAGAATGCAAAGTGTCCGGGCAGTACAGGCGGTGCAGTTAACAGGTCAGCCACCCTCTTCCTCCTTACAGGGTTGTGTGAGGTAAAACCGTTACCCCATCATTAGCCATGTAAGTATAGACAGTGTGACGTTGCTCGCCATTCAGGAACCCACCGGCCAGGGAAACTGGCCGGTGGGTTAGAGGGTCAACTACAGTTATAAGTTGGGTCGTAAAAAGGTGGGAAATGGCTTAAACGGTACGCTTCGCTTTTTGCTTGTAACGGTCGAAGATTACCGCTGCCAGCAGGATCAGGCCGCGTACCACATACTGCGAGAACGGAGAGATGTTCAGCAGGTTCATGGCGTTTTCTACCGTCCCCAGAATCAGAATACCGGCCACCACATATGAGATTTTTCCGATGCCGCCTTTCAGGGATACTCCGCCCAGAACACAGGCTGAAATCACAATCAGCTCATAACCGATAGAGGTCATTGGCTGGCCGCTGGTCATACGCGATGCCAGGATAATCCCCGCCGCTGCCGACACCAGTCCTGACAATACAAAGATGATGATCTTGGTGCGCACCACCGGTACACCCGCCAGACGCGCGGCTTCTTCGTTACCGCCAATAGCCAGCGTATTGCGGCCAAAGGTGGTGCGGTTAAGCAGGAAGCCGAACAGGATAAGACAGGCCACCGTCAGCCAGATTGGCGCAGGCAGACCTAACCAGTTGGCATAACCCAGGGTAAAGAAGCGCTCGTCTTCAATCCCGACCGCTTTACCGTCAGAGATGATATAGGCCAGACCACGCACAATTTGCATCGTCGCAAGGGTGGTGATCAGCGCGTTAATCTTAAGGCGTGCAATCACGAAACCGTTCACCAGACCGCTTAACACCCCAAGCAGCAGACCGGCAAACACGCCAATCCACAGGCTTTCGGTCATATTGATGACCACCGCCGTTGTGACGCCAGCACAGGCAATCACAGAGGCAACAGACAAATCAAAATCGCCGGACGCCAGGCAGAACAGCATCCCACAGGCCACCATGCCAGACATGGAAATCGCCAGCCCCAGCCCCTTCATATTAATGAAGGTGGCAAAGTTCGGAACAAACAGGGAACAGGCGATGAACAGGGCAGCAAAAACCACCAGCATCCCGTACTGATCCCAGATGCGGCCAAAACTGAATGCCGACTTCGGTGATCCAGATGTAGTAACAGAGGACATCATTAACTCCTTACTCAGGCGACAGCCTGGCTAACTTTAGGCATGGCGAGACTCAACGCCTGTTGTTCATTCGCCTGTTCATGAAGCAATTCACCGGCAATTTCACCTTCACGCATCACCACAATGCGGTCGGCAACCCCCAGCACCTCAGGCAGATCGCTTGAGGCGAACAGCACTGCCACACCGCGTTTTGCCAGTTCATAAATCACGTTATAGATTTCGTGTTTTGCCCCCACGTCGATCCCGCGGGTGGGTTCATCCAGCAAAATGACCTTCATATCTTCCGACAGCCAGCGGCCTAAGATCGCCTTTTGCTGGTTACCGCCGGAGAGGTTCATGATTAACTGCTCCGCCCCCGGCGTTTTGATATTTAACGACCGGATGTGATGATCGGCGTTGCTCGACTCCCAGCCATCGTTAATCAGACAGCCAGCGCGGATAAACTTACGTCTTGCTGAAATGTTGATGTTGTCGCGCACCGAGTGCACAGGAATGATCCCTTCTGCTTTGCGGTCTTCCGGACAAAGCATCATCCCTGCCCTGATGGCGTGAGCGGGTTTGCGGATATCAACCTGCTCGCCGTCGATAGTGACCTGCCCTTCGGTGATACGCGTCCCGCCAAACAGCCCTTTCATTAACTCGCTGCGCCCCGCCCCGACAAGGCCAAACAGCCCAACGATTTCACCGCTGCGTACCGATAATGAAATCGGCGTACGCACGCCAGGTGCTTTGACGTTATCCAGACGCAGGCGTTCAGGGCCATACTCTCTGGATTTCCAGTGATAAATGTCCCCCAGCTCGCGCCCGACCATCGCCTGCACCAGCTGATCGTGATTGACCTGCTGCATGTCGCTAAAGGTGCGGACATAACGCCCGTCTTTGAACACAGTAATGGCATCGCTAAGGGCGAAAATTTCTTCCATGCGGTGCGAAACGTACAAAATAATGCGGCCTTCTTTACGCAGCTCGCGTATCACGCGGAACAAGTTTTCAATTTCGCGCGCAGAGAGCGAACTGGTGGGTTCATCAAAGGCAATAATCTTGGCATTACGCGCCAGCGCCTTCGCTATTTCCACCATCTGCCACTGGCCAATAGAGAGATACTTCAGGGGCGTTTGTGGATCGACATCCAGCCCAAGGTGTTTTAATTGCAGCCCCGCTTCATAATTGAGTAGCGAACGATTTACCACGCCGCTTTTGTGCGGGAGCTGGCCTAAATAGATGTTTTCAGCCACCGTCATTTCAGGGATCAGATGCAGCTCCTGATAAATGATGGCCACACCCGCATTCAGTGCGGCTGTGGTGTCGGCAAATGCCACCTCTTCGCCGCGAATGGCAAGCGTACCGGTGGTTGGGGTGTAGTTGCCGCTGAGGATTTTCAACAGCGTGGATTTTCCCGCGCCGTTTTCCCCCATCAGGGCGTGAACCTGGCCGGCATAGCAATCGAAGCTGATATCGGTCAGCGCGTTTACACCGGGGAATGTTTTACCTATGCCGCGAAAAGAGAGATACGGTAAGGACTGTTGCATAACGACTCCGTGATTCCTGTAGTGTGTACGTCTGGCCCCTCACGACGACATGAGGGGCTCAATCACAGCGAATAACTTATGACTTACCGCCCAGTCCTTTTTTCGCCAGCTCCTCTTTGAAGTTATCGCGGGTGATCAGCACCACGTCGGTCACTTCGGTGAATTTCGGCGGTTCCGCCCCTTTGGTCACCCAGTTGTAGAGCATCTCGCTAGATTTATAGCCGTGTACGTCCGGGCTTGGCAGCAGAGAGCCGTAGAAGCCGGTCGCCTGTGCTTTAGAGAGTTCGCTCACGGCGTCAACGCCGTTGATACCAATACCGATAACATCTGGTGCTTTGAAGCCCTGGCCTTCTGTTGCACGCACACCACCGAGCACGGTGTTGTCGTTCATACCGACCACCAGCCAGTGTTTCACTTCAGGATGCTGTACCAGCATGGAGTTAGCCGCATCAAACGCACCCGGGATGTCGTTGGATTTGGTCGGCACTTTGTAGATTTGTTTTTCAGGGAAACCGGCCGCTTTCAGGGCGTCCATTGAACCGGTAGTACGGCGACGGGCAGTGTCCAGCTCATCCGCGGTAATGGCCATCACGCCTGTTTCTTTCACGTCCCAGCCGCGTTTTTGCATCTCTTTATAGAGTTCCTGCCCCTGACGTTCACCGATTTTGGTGGCTGCCATCATTACCAGCGGCACGGAGTCCATTGGTTTGCCTTTGGCATTGACGAACTGGTCATCAACGGCGATGACTTTCATGTCATAGCCACGCGCTTTTGCGGCAATCGCGGAACCGAGTTTTGGATCAGGCGTACAGATGACGAATCCTTTCGCGCCGCTGGCTGCCAGGCTATCAATGGCATTCAGGGTCTTTTCACCGTCCGGCACCGCAATTTTAATGACGTCAAAACCTAAATCTTTCCCGGCTTTATCAGCGAATTTCCATTCTGTCTGGAACCAGGGCTCTTCAGGTTGTTTTACCAAAAAACCGAGTTTTAAATTTTCTGCGATAGCGGATTGTGACATAACAGCAGCCAGTCCAACGGCCGCCAGAGCTTTAGTAAATTTGTGCATGGTAAACTCCAGCTTTAGCATTCTTTTCTGTAGGGAATATTTGCGTGCTTCTTATTTAATCGGACTTAAAACAAGGCATTAGCGCTTACCTCGTCATAAGCGTTAGTGCTGGTGATAGTTTTAGCGGGAAATTAATCATCCATAAGAGAGCGCCATCACACCGCAGAATTACAGTAATTGCGTACATAAATTCAGCGGAAAATGACATAAAAACGGCAGATATTGTCGGACAAATGAAAGGCAGCTAAGCAGAATTATCCATAAGGTCAGCTAAGAAATCCCTGTAAGCCGGACGCCATAACGCCCGGCCAGAAAATTACCAGGCGTAATAGATGTGATCGGCGTGATCGCGCACCGGAATTTCATCACCCAGCAGACGCGCAGAAAGGGTCAGCGCAAAATCAAAGGCGTGTCCAAGCCCTTTACCACTGATAAGATTTTGGTCCTCCACCACTGGTGCATCGACATAGACGCCGTCACTGACCTGCTGCCATAAATCACCAGAGCAAACGTAACGACGTCCCTTCAGCAGGCCATTCGCGCCGAGCACCCGGGCGGCGGCAGAGCAGATCGGGCAGATAAATTTGCCGCTTTCATCATGCGCCGCGACAAAGCGCAGGACATCCCGGTTGGCCGCCAGATTTACACTCCCCTGCGGCCCGCCAGGCAACACGATGGCGTCATACAGCGTATCAATGCGTTCCAGCAACGTGCTGTCTGCCACCATGGGGATATTGTGGTAGCTCACCACAGCACGAGACTCCGCACAGGCAAGCGTTTCCACTTCAATATTCATACGACGCAGAATATCAATCGTAATAATTGCTTCCGCTTCTTCAAACCCTGGTGCCAGCAGCACCGCAACCTTAACCATTTTCACCTCGCCATTAAATAAAAACATAAAACGATGTTTCATTTTTTCATAATGCGCGAGAGCAAACTTCCGTTCAGATCACAGAAACGGGCACAAGGAAGAAAAATGATCTGGCGCAATTTTTCGATAACATCATATATTTCCGGAAAGATATATTGTTTCTCCATTGATTATCGCGTTGCACATCACATCCATCAGCCTGTTATTTTCTCATTGTGACAACCTATATAATAAATAGTTAAAACGTTTAATTTCAATAAGTTAATAAACAAATGAATGTGTACTCCTGTTTAGGTATTTAAACTATATTAAAATTTGTAATGTAACGTAAAACAAACGGTCTTAAGAGTTTTCTTAATCACCTGACAAGGGTATGCTTATTTGTATCGAACACAGGATGTGAATATTCGAGAACATTCAGTAAATGCAGAATATCTCTATTCTGCTCTCCGTTATCGTGCGCTGATTACGTTGTGCGGTAAGCATCTACAACCTGCCGAGCCAGGTTAAGCAGCGGGCATTCGTGTCCACAGTAAATAAGGATATTAGTATGGCTACCCAAGCGATGATTCAGAAACTTAATGCCCAGATGAATCTTGAGTTTTACGCCTCTAATCTGCATTTGTATTTGAGCGACTGGTGCTCTGAGAACAGTCTCAACGGTACCGCCACCTTCTTTCGCTCGCAGGCGCAAAGTAATGTCACCCATATGATGCGTGTCTTTGATTTTATGAAACATGTTGGGGCTAACCCTATCGTTAAAGCCATTGACATGATGGAAGACGATTACTCCTGCCTGGAAGAGCTTTTCCAGAAAACGCTGGAAGAGTATGAACAGCGTTGCACCACGCTAAACCGCCTGGCAGATGAAGCCAAAGCACAGAAAGACAGCACTACGCTGCATTTCTTGCAGGATATGGGCAAAGAGCAGCAGCAAGATGGTGTGTTGCTGAAAACCCTCGCGGCTGAGATCCATAATGCGAAACGTGCCGGATTATGCCCGGAACAGACTGACCGCCATTTACTCGATATTGTGAATTATCAGCACCACTGATCCGGCAGCCTGCATCTTCTTCCCGGTGCAGGCGCCCTTCTTTCTTATCAACTCCCTGCTTTTTCTGACATTTAACAAATCAGATCTCGCTCCCAATGAATATCCCTACATCATGTAATGATTTGTGTAATTTCATTATCATTGACGAGGGAGCTTCATGATTACCATCGAGTTTATTGTCATTATCCTCTGCCTGCTGGCGGGAACGCGGTTCGGCGGCATGGGTCTTGGCCTGATAAGCGGCATCGGCCTGTTCATTTTGTGTTTTGTCTTTGGCCTGCAACCGGGTAAACCCCCGGTTGACGTGATGCTGACGATCCTGGCCGTGATTGGCTGTGCAGCCACATTGCAGACGGCAGGCGGCCTGAATGTGATGATGCAATTCGCCGAGCGGCTTTTACGTAAGCACCCGCAGCACATCACGCTCCTGGCTCCTTTTACCACCTGGATGCTGACGTTTTTATGCGGGACCGGGCATGTGGTTTACACCATGTTTCCCATCATTGCCGATATCGCGCTGAAAAAAGGCATTCGTCCTGAACGCCCTATGGCGGTGGCCTCGGTGGCCTCACAAATGGCAATCACCGCGTCCCCGGTGTCCGTGGCGGTGGTTTCTCTGGTGTCTATTCTTGGTGCGCAGCATGGAATTGGGCACGCCTGGGGGATCCTCGAAATCCTGGCAGTATCAGTTCCCGCCTCTCTCTTTGGCGTAGCTATCGCGGCGCTGTGGAGCCTGCGGCGCGGCAAAGACCTGGCCGATGACGCGGAGTTTCAGGAGAGGATCAACGATCCTAAACAGCGCGAGTTTATTTATGGCGGCACGGAAACGCTGATGAACCAGCGCTTTCCGAAACAGGCGTACTGGTCCACGTGGATCTTCTTTGCCGGGATTGCCGTAGTCGTGCTGCTGGGGGCGTTACCAGAGTTGCGGCCAGCCTTCGATGTGAAAGGGAAAATGACCGCCCTTTCCATGAACCTGGTCATCCAGATGATGATGCTGATTGCCGGGGCCGTGATGCTGGTCGCCTGTAAGGTCAATGCGGCAACCATCTCAAACGGTGCCGTATTCAAAGCCGGAATGGTCGCGATTTTCTCAGTATTTGGCGTGGCATGGATGAGCGATACCTTCTTCCAGGCGCACCTGGATGAGCTAAAAATGGCGCTTGAAGGCGTAGTGAAAAGTCACCCCTGGACGTATGCCATCGTGCTGTTTCTGGTTTCTAAACTGGTCAACAGCCAGGCTGCCGCGCTTACGGCCGTGGCACCGATGGGGTTAATGCTGGGTATCGATCCTAAAATGTTGATCGCTTTCTTCCCGGCCTCTTACGGATACTTTGTTCTGCCCACCTATCCAAGCGATCTGGCCTGTATCGGATTTGACCGTTCAGGAACCACGCGTATTGGCCGGTTTATCCTTAACCACAGCTTCATACTGCCGGGGCTGATTGGTGTGAGTTGTGCCTGTGCGGCGAGTTATTTGCTGGTGCAGACGTTCTTTTAAAAGCCTCTCCGGGCGACAGTTCTGTCGCCCTTCGACGTTTTTCAGAAAAGTGTTTCTAATTTCAAAACATCGGTTTATTTTAGTGAGACTCACCCTGCGGTGTGAATCGTAACTCGATTAGCGCAATGGCTTTCTGGATAGCACGGAGCGTAACCGGGTCTGCCGCAGCAGGATGGCTGGTGAAATCGATGGTTTTCAGTTGGCTGGACATTTTTTCGCGCACTTCAACCGGCGCAATCACGTCCAGCACATCAAGGATTTGTTTGATAACCAACTGACATGCAACGACGTCAGACACCAGTTCCTGATCGGCGCTCAGGTTTTGAGACATAGGCTTTCTCCTTATTTAAAGGCAGCCATAGTAGCAAACACGGGCCCTTTCATCTCCCTCTCGTCGTTTACAGGCATAAAAAAACCTGCCGAAGCAGGTTTTTCCATCAGAACATAGCACCCGGTGGTACGTCTTTAAATGTGTTGCAGTAGTTAGCCCACATGCTTTTCAGGATTTTGCGCAGTTTCATTGTGATGCTCCGGTAATTTGTTATGCAGGTGTTATTGTCAATGCGCTTATAATATGACCACCGTCACAAAAATCAATATTTTTGTGACCTTCATCACGATTATAAATCCACCAGTGCTACCAGTTTGTTAAGAAAAATCGCGGTAAATCCGTAAGTTACGCACCTATAAATTCCAGTAAATTTTTATAATTTTTTTTGATACGGCAGGAAGAAAATGAGTGAAAACATAACCGGCAAAGAGAGCCGAGGCTTGTCGCCTGCGGCGCTGTTGGTTGCCGGTGCTTTCTTTATGGAGTTTCTTGATGGTACGGTTATCGCCACAGCGTTGCCGGACATGGCCAAAAGTTTTGGCGTGCAGGCGGTTGACCTTAACATTGGCATCAGTGCGTATCTGATTACGCTCGCCGTGCTGATCCCCGCCAGCGGCTGGATTGCCGACCGCTTCGGCGCACGCAAGGTGTTCGCCCTTGCACTGGCCATCTTCACCCTGGCATCAGTATTTTGTGGCCTGTCGACGACTGTTGATCAGTTCGTTGCCATGCGTGTGCTTCAGGGGATGGGCGGCGCACTAATGGTACCTGTCGGCCGCCTGGCTGTATTACGTACCACACCAAAACACCAGCTTATTACCGCTATAGCCACGCTGACCTGGCCCGCACTGGTCGCCCCAATTATCGGCCCGCCGCTCGGCGGTTTTATCACCAGCTATGCCGACTGGCGCTGGATCTTTTTCATTAATGTCCCGCTGGGCATCGCGGCCATTATTCTGGCGCTGAAGATCATTCCCGACCTTCATGAAGATGCCCGTCGGCCCTTTGATTTACCGGGTTTTGTCGCCACAACGGTGGCCATGGTGAGCCTGGTGTATGCGATGGAGTCCATGGGTGGGCAACATATGCAGGAGGGGCTGACGCTGCTGCTGTTAGCCATCGGCTCCGCCGCTCTGATCTTCGCCCTGCGCCATTTCCAGCGCGTGCAGTGGCCGATGATCCGCCTCGATGCGATGCAGGTGCCGACCTTTCGGGTCACGATGTACGGGGGTTCGCTGTTTCGCGCATCAATAAGTGCCGTCCCTTTCCTGTTGCCGCTGATGTTCCAGGTCGGGTTTGGCATGGATGCGTTTCATTCCGGCCTGCTGGTGCTGGCCGTATTTGTGGGGAACCTGACGATTAAACCGGCAACAACGCCGCTTATCCGCCGTTTAGGGTTTAAGCACCTGCTACTGATCAATGGCGCATTAAACGTACTGGCGCTTCTGGCCTGTGCGTTTCTGACCCCGCACACACCCGTCTGGCTGATTATGCTGATCCTCTATCTGGGTGGGGTGTTCCGCTCGATTCAGTTTACCGCCGTAAGCACGCTGGCTTTTGCCGATGTTCCGTCAGCCCAGATGAGCTATGCCAACACGCTGTTTTCCACCGCCACGCAGCTTGCCGTTGGGCTGGGCATTACGCTTGGCGCAATTGGTATCCGTATTGGCGAAAAGGTCAGTGATGCTATCGGGATGGCGGCGATCCCCGGCATCAGCTTCCGGCTGGCGTTTGTGGTTATCGCGCTTATTTGCCTGGTGGGAATGTTTGATACTTTACGCCTGACCAAAGATGCAGGCAGTGCAGTGTCGGTGAAGAAATAAAAAAGCCCGATATTGCTTATCGGGCCTGTGATGCACACTGTTTGTCGGCCAGGTCATCCGGCCGACACGGGATTAGCCAACAATCCCACGAACAAAGGCTTCAATCTCTTTGTCCTGGCAGTTTTCGAAGAAGCACTGCTGGAAACGCTGGCCGGTTACGGCGGTTTTCACCAGCTCAGGATCGATAGCACGCAGGGTATCCAGATAATTTTCTTTCACCACCGCCGCTTTCACCTGGTTCAGGATCCCGGCGTTACGCACCTGTGGCTCTTTACGCTCTGGCGGATAACCTTCTCCTTTACGGCCAGTAAAGGCTTTTTCGAAGATGAAGCGCACATTCAGTTCGGCACCCCAGCCAAAACCTTTGGCAAATGGCAGTGACAGCGCGTTACCGTTGTTGATCTGTGAAAACAGGAATGCGTCAGCCGGGTCAATGCAATACCCGCAGATAACGCCCGGGTGAATGTTCAGGGACATCAACGCGCCCTGCCCTGTGCCGCAGCCGGTCACAACGAAATCCACGGCTTTGGAATTCAGCAGAATGCTCGCCATAATCCCCAGGTGGATGTAGGTCAGATGATGATCGTTTTCATCACTCATCCCGACGTTATACACCGGGAAGCCTTTCTCATCGGCAACAGCGTTCAACTCGTTAAGGATGATGGCATTTTTACCTGCCTGGCTGTTTTCCATCATCAGTGCAATTTTCATCTTTACTCTCCTGAATGCGTTGCGGGGTAGCCCGCCGTGGATACCTGAAAACATCACCTTACTACCAAATAAACGCGCTTTCAAATTAAGTGAAAACTTGTTTTAAAAAACAGAAGCACGCTCACAAATTTGTGATGATTCAGCGCGAAACACGCGCCTGTGGCAGGTCTATGGCACGCCGTTGCAAAGAGAAAGGGCAGTTTGTCTGGCTATTCCTGGCATTGCGCCAGGCATCTGCGGTTAGGATAACGTATCTCCATCTATTCAGAGCGATATATGAAAAGAGTATTCGTTGCCGCTACGCTCCTGTTACTTGCGGGTTGTTCCGTCACCCGCAAGGCAGAAGTGAGTAACCTGGATGCACCAAACGGGATAGTCCGTCTCGACTACGGCCAGGCAATGCTCCAGAACGCCCATTATGATGACTACGTCACCAACGGCACCGCGGCAAAAGCCTGTCAAAGCATGGGTTATGCAACTGCCTCGGCCTACGGCCAGCCGATTAAAACCTGTACCCTGATCAGTGGTTCACTGTGCCTGAACGAAACCGTCACCATCCAGTACAAGTGCATGGGTTATGCCGTTAATCCAAATAGCGCGAATCCCTGGTATTAACCCTTACTGCCAGCGCTGACTGGCAGTATATTCAATTAAGAACAAAAATAATTCTCATTAATATATATAAATTAGCGTCAATGCGTTTTATTCCCATTCGTATTTTTAATAAAAAGTTATTTATTTTACTTTTTGCAAATAATTAAATAACAAATTATAGTGTCGCTCATCGTGAACCAGAAATAATAAACCGGAGCTGCACCATGCTAAAAACTGAAATGATCGACAAGCTCAATGCTCAAATGAACCTTGAACTGTACTCATCCCTGCTCTATCAACAGATGAGCGCCTGGTGCAGCTATCACAGCTTTGAAGGTGCGGCTGCGTTTCTGCGCCGTCATGCTCAGGAAGAGATGACGCACATGCAGCGTCTGTTTGATTATCTGACAGATACGGGCAGCCTGCCGCGCATTGCCACCGTAGAGTCACCATTCGCTGAGTACGCTTCTCTGGATGAACTGTTCCGCGCTACCTACGAACACGAGCAGCTGATCACCCAGAAAATTAACGAACTGGCGCACTCAGCAATGACCAACCAGGATTATCCAACCTTTAATTTCCTGCAATGGTATGTTGCCGAGCAACACGAAGAAGAGAAGCTGTTTAAATCCGTGCTGGATAAATTATCTCTGGCGGGCAAATCCGGTGAAGGTCTTTACTTTATTGATAAAGAGCTTTCCACTCTCGATACTCAGAATTAATGAACATGCGGAGCTGAATATTCAGCTCCGCACTGTTTTAATGGCGGCAAATTTTACTTTCGTGCGTTGAAAACCCTTCCGCAGCCGGAATAAACTTGCCGCGCGCCGCCAGAAATGCCACCAGCTCACCCGCCGTCATCTCTTCTGCTGAACAAGTATGAAAACGTTCTTCTGCGCCAAAACGCGCCTGAATAGCCGCAACCAGGCTTTGCTCTGTGTATTGTTCGCCAGACTCAATCATCATATTGAGCACTTCATGTCCGTGAATCGACATTCTCACCTCCTCTGAAAAGAAGTCAGCAGACTATATGCTCCAGGGAAAATGCGCCTTGCGCTGGCGCAGGTTTACATGCACCCCGCGCAGCTGGTACACCGCCAGTCATGTGGATTAACCGCCTGGTAAAAGTAACGATAATTTGCCGTTTCCAGCGGGACACCGGCATCGAAGAAGAGATCGGTCAGCCACTCGACATTTTCGATGATCCAGTCGTCTTCCATCAGTCCCTGAGCAAAGGTTTCATCTTCCGGGTCAATAATGGAATAGATTGCCCAGGTGCCCATGTCTTTGTCCTGCCGGGACTCCGGGAGCGTCAGCGCTTTATCCTGCCAGCTGATGATCCAGTGTCCGTGACACAGTAGATTTCCTCCACGGCTCCAGGCTGCCGTGAATGGATTTTCCCCCGCCATTGCCCCTCACTTTTTTTGATAATTTATCTTTACTGTTTAAGGTACGCCTGATTTTCGCGCGATAACATTGCCCTTATGAAGTAGGCAAAACCCCAAAAAGGATCAGTGAGTTGCCCAGGATTAAACCCACCGGGCAAAGCGTAAACTAATCATTACGCTGCTTGTAACGGTGATTTGACGAGATAGCGCTTTTCCCTTACTCTGCGCCGCAGATTTTGTCGCGATGTAAGTTCGTTGTAGAGGAAAGCGTGAAAAACAGAACCCTGGGAAGTATTTTTATCGTCGCTGGCACCACAATTGGCGCAGGAATGCTGGCCATGCCGCTGGCGGCGGCAGGTGTCGGATTCAGCGTTACGCTGACATTGCTGGTCTGCCTGTGGGCATTGATGTGCTACACCGCGTTATTACTGCTTGAAGTCTACCAGCACGTTCCTGCTGATACCGGCCTGGGGTCACTTGCGGCACGCTACCTGGGGCGCTACGGCCAGTGGATAACCGGGTTTAGCATGATGTTCCTGATGTATGCCCTGACCGCGGCCTATATCAGCGGTGCCGGAGAGCTTATCGCCTCCAGCGTCAACGACTGGTTCGGCACCGGCATTACACCGGCCACCGGGGCTATTAGTTTTGCGCTTATCGGCGGTGGCGTTGTTTGTGTGGGTACATCGCTGGTCGATCTGTTCAACCGTTTTCTGTTCAGCGCCAAAATTCTGTTTCTGATCGTGATGCTGGTTTTACTGGCACCGCATGTTCACAAGGTCAACCTGCTGACGCTGCCGCTGGAAAAAGGGCTGGCGCTTTCCGCTATTCCGGTGATTTTCACCTCGTTTGGCTTCCACGGTAGCGTGCCAAGTATCGTCAGCTATATGAATGGTGATATCCGCAAGCTGCGCCGCGTCTTTATGATTGGCAGCGCCATTCCGCTGATTGCCTATATTTTCTGGCAGCTGGTTACGCTGGGCAGTATTGATTCTTCAACCTTTGTGGGCCTGATGGCCGAACATTCGGGTCTGAATGGTTTCCTGGTAACATTGCGCGACGTGGTGACCTCTTCACACGTTGAGCTGGCGGTGCATTTGTTTGCTGACCTGGCTCTGGCGACATCGTTCCTGGGTGTGGCGCTTGGCCTGTTTGACTACCTGGCCGATCTGTTTCAGCGTCGTAACACCGCTGCCGGGCGTTTACAGACGGGGGCGATCACCTTCCTGCCACCACTGGCGTTTGCGCTGTTTTATCCGCGTGGTTTTGTGATGGCGCTGGGTTATGCCGGCGTGGCGTTGTCCGTCCTTGCCCTGCTGCTGCCGTCCCTGCTGGCATGGAAAAGCCGTCAGCAGCATCCTGAACAAGGCTACCGGGTTGCGGGCGGTAAACCGCTGCTGTGTATTGTGTTCGCCTGCGGCGTGGTGATTATTCTGGTGCAGTTTTTGATTGCAGCGGGATTGCTGCCGGAAGTGGGTTAATAAACAAGGGGCTACGGGTAGTAGTGCCAGTCAGTTAAGCGGTATTAAGCCACTCTGTTATTTTAGTGCCATAGTTCCGTTCACTCAGACTTTCCTGCTACCTGCATAATCCGCTGCGGTGAACGTGTTAAGGGGGCTATCGCGCCCCCTTAACAATCCCGTCTCCCGGCTAAGAAAATCGCCGCTTCGCGGTGCCCTCAGCTTATTCCTTCCGGCTTTTCGGGGACGGGCGGAGGCAACGTCCCTGTAAATCCGCCCTCGCCGCGCATCCCTGCGCGTCGCCCCGGCCTACAGGAAACGCTTCGGCGATTTTCAGCCGGACTCACGCTCCCTTAACCTTCTCTGCGGTCTGAAAATGGCACGGACGTTGATTAGCTACTCGTAGCCCCATTTTATCAGTGCAGACAGCAGCTTTTAAACTTCTTGCCGCTACCGCACGGACACGGATCGTTGCGCCCAACTTTCGCGCCATTTACGACCGGTTTTTGTGCGACAGGCTGCTGCGGATTCTCGACCCAGTAGTTGTACAGGCGCAGCGCCGCAGGCTGGATACCTTCAATACTGGCGGTGTATTCTTCTTCGGTCAGTTCATCCAGCTTATCGCTGTTCTCTTCGGTACCGTGCAGGGCAATCACATCCAGATCCGCTTTCAGCTCTTCCGGCAAAGATGACCAGTCGGTCAGCGCCACACCACGCATATAGCCGTAGCACCACTCTTCAACCACCGTGTAGCTCTGCCCATCCACATCGTTGTAACCAAACATCGGTTCAAACTGATCCGGGTATTCGCTCAGGCGCTCGGCAATATCGTTCATATGCTTGAAGCAAAGGTCGATAAAGCGATTCATTTCGCGATCGTTTTTCCAGCGCGGAATATATTTTTCCCCACCCCAGACCGCCACCAGCCATGCATCGGGTTCAACCACAACAGGGCCAGAAAGGACTGCGGTGAGCATACCGTCCAGTTCAGACACGTCGATAACTGACGCATCCTCATGCCCGTAAGAGATTAATGTCTCTTCCAGCCACGCCATTTCGCCTTCATTTAATGGGCCTTCCGTCATCGCTGACACTCCTGATAAAAAAAGGAAAAGATCCTGACACATATCGCACGCCATGCCTATCTCAAGTTTAGGTCTTTATTGGTGCAAAAAAGTACAAATCGTGACCCTTGCACAACTTATGGGCATTCTTGTTAACGAGATGTGATCTCCGCTGTAATTTCATTGCGTCCCGCAAGGCGGCGTAAAACGGCACTCTATACTCAAACATGTCGCAACCCGGTCAATGGGTTAACAATTCTGGCAACTATTTTGCTTATTGTTTTGCGCGCGAATTTTGCGCAAGGAACCCTCGCCGTAATAAGCAGGATGTTGTCGGGTTTAGTGCATTTTGTTCTCGTTTTTGTTTTTGGATTGGCAACGCCGTCGGGCGTTCGGGCTTTAACCTCGTGCAAAAACCTCTTCGCTAAGGAACATAATAATGTCGCTGAAATTTATCAGAAGTCCTCTTTCTCTTGTGCTGGCAGGTTGTCTGGTGACCGCATTCTCCGCCCAGGCGGATATTGTTATTGGTGTCGCCGGGCCGTTCACAGGCCCTAATGCCACGTATGGCGATCAGTACTGGCATGGTGCCACACAGGCAGCAGAAGACATTAACGCCGCAGGAGGGATCAACGGTGAGAAAATAAAACTGGTTCAGGGCGATGATGCCTGCGAGCCTAAACAGGCCGTTGCGGTTGCTAACCGTTTAGTCGATCAGGATAAAGTCAAAGCCGTTATTGGCCATTTCTGCTCTTCTTCGACCATGCCCGCCTCAGAGGTGTATAGCGATGCGGGAATTATCGCCATCACCCCGGGCTCGACTAACCCGCTGATCACTGAACGCGGCATGAGCGATATGTTCCGCATGTGCGGACGCGATGATCAGCAGGGCCAGGTTGCCAGCGATTTCATCATCGACAAACTGAAAGCCAAACGGGTCGTCATCATTCACGATAAAGATACCTACGGCCAGGGGCTGGCGGATGCCACCAAAGCCGCGCTGGCGAAACGTGGCGTCCAGGACGTGATGTATGAAGGCTTATCGCGTGGTGAGAAAGACTTTAACGCCCTGGTCACCAAAATTGGCGCGCAGAAGCCAGATGTGGTGTTCTTCGGCGGCTGTCACCCGGAAGCCGGCCCGCTGGTGCGCCAGATGCGTGAGCAAGGGGTACAAGCCAAGTTCTTCTCTGGCGACTGTATCGTCAATGAAGAGATGGTGACCGCCGCAGGTGGGCCGCAATACACCAACGGCATTTATATGACCTTCGGTAAAGATCCTCGCCTGATCCCGGATGGCAAAGCCGTTATCGAGAAATTCCGTGCTGGCAAGTTTGAACCGGAAGGTTACACCCTTTACTCGTATGCCTCTGTGCAGGCCATTGCTGCGGCATTCAAAGCGACTGGGGGTACGGATTCAGCCAAAGCCAGCGAATGGCTGAAAGCCAATCCGGTTGAAACCGTGATGGGCAAAAAAGCCTGGGACAGTAAAGGCGACCTGAAAGTGTCTGACTACGTCGTCTATCAGTGGGATGACAAAGGGAAATATAAGGAAGTGCAGTAACAGGACGGAGTCACGCTCAACGCCGGCAGGTCTTCTGCCGGCGCGAAATAAACATCAGGCTGCGCGGCTCGCGCGGCCGTTATAAAGAGCGCGCTAAGATGAGTACATTCTTCCTGCAACAATTAATCAATGGCTTAACGCTCGGTTCTGTCTATGGATTGATCGCCATTGGTTACACCATGGTTTATGGCATTATCGGCATGATTAACTTCGCTCATGGCGAGGTGTATATGATCTCTGCCTATCTCTGCGCCATCGGCCTGGCGCTGCTGTCGTTCTTCGGTTTGCAGTCATTCCCCCTGCTCATTCTCGGCACACTGGTCTTTACCATTGTGGTGACGGGCGTGTATGGCTGGACGATAGAGCGTATTGCGTATAAACCCCTACGCAACTCCACCCGTTTAGCACCGCTGATTTCCGCCATCGGGATGTCACTTATCCTGCAAAACTACGCGCAAATCAGCCAGGGGCCACGCCAGCAAGGGGTTCCGACCATGCTTGATGGCGTTCTCCGTTTCCATCTGGGTGAAGGCTTTGTCCAGATAACCTATACCAAAGTCTTTATCCTCGTCGCCTCGTTCCTGGGGATGCTGCTGCTGACCTGGATAATTGGCAATACCCGCTTAGGGCGCATGTGCCGCGCGGTTCAGCAGGATCGCAAAATGGCCTCTATCCTCGGGATCAACACTGACAGGATCATCTCCCTGGTATTTGTGATTGGCGCGGCGATGGCTGGCCTTGCCGGGGTGTTGATCACCATGAACTACGGCACTTTTGATTTTTACGCCGGGTTCGTGATCGGTATTAAGGCTTTTACCGCTGCGGTACTAGGGGGAATCGGCTCATTACCGGGCGCCATGCTCGGCGGGTTGATTCTCGGCGTGGCCGAAGCGCAGTTCTCCGGGATGGTGAACTCGGATTATAAAGACGTGTTCTCGTTTGGGTTACTGGTGGTTATCCTGATTTTCCGCCCACAGGGACTGCTCGGCCGCCCTGTTGTGGCCAAAGTGTGAGGGAGAATGGCATGACATCACACGCTGTTTCGTCTGACGGTTTCTCACTTAAGCGTTGCATCCTGGACGCGATTTTTTCAGGCATGGTTGCACTCATTATCTTCGGCCCGATTGTAGGCGTTGTTCTGGATGGCTACAGCTTTAACTTTGCCGGAGCCCGGCTGGCGTGGATTGTCGCCATCGTCATGATCGGGCGGTTTATGCTCAGCGCCTTTTTGGGTACTCATACCGGGACGCGTTTCTTGTCCCGTTTTGAAGCAGATAACGCGGGCGTTTATGTTCGCCCGGCTGATTATAAAAGCCGGATGCGCTGGATTATCCCGCTGGTCATCGCACTTGCCGTGTGTTTCCCCTTTGTCGCCACTAAGTACGTGTTAACGGTTGCCATTCTGGGCCTGATTTACGTGTTACTCGGTCTTGGGCTGAACATTGTGGTGGGTCTGGCAGGGCTACTGGATTTGGGGTATGTCGCCTTTTATGCCATTGGCGCTTACGGCCTGGCACTGGGGTATCAGTATCTGGGATTGGGTTTCTGGTCCATGCTGCCGCTTGCCGCGCTGATGGCAGCCGCCGCAGGCGCCTTGCTGGGCTTCCCGGTGTTGCGAATGCACGGAGATTACCTGGCGATTGTGACGCTGGGCTTTGGCGAGATTATTCGCCTGATCCTCAACAACTGGCTGTCGTTCACCGGCGGCCCGAATGGAATCTCCGCCCCGCCGCCGACCTTCTTTGGTCTGGAATTTGGGCGGCGCGCCAAAGAGGGAGGAGTCCCCTTCCATGAATTTTTCCACCTGACCTATAACCCGAACCTGAAGTTTATCTTTATCTACGCCGTCCTCTTCCTGGTGGTGCTGCTGGTGCTGTACATCAAGCATCGTCTGACGCGGATGCCGATCGGCCGGGCATGGGAAGCGTTGCGCGAAGACGAAATTGCCTGCCGTTCAATGGGGCTAAATCATGTGCTGGTGAAGCTCTCGGCCTTTACTCTGGGTGCATCCACCGCCGGGATTGCCGGGGTGTTCTTCGCAACGTATCAGGGCTTTGTCAATCCCACATCGTTTACCTTTTTTGAGTCGGCACTGATCCTCGCCATTGTGGTGCTGGGCGGTATGGGCTCGACCGTGGGCGTGGTGCTTGCCGCCTTTGTGCTTACCGTTACGCCGGAACTGTTGCGCAGCTTTGCGGAGTATCGCGTTCTGCTGTTTGGCATGTTGATGGTGATCATGATGATCTGGCGACCGCGCGGTCTGATCCGTATTAACCGCAGCGGTTTTGCCGTGCGTAAGGGAGTCGCGCCATGAACGGAACGATCTTAAGCGTTGAACATCTGATGATGCATTTTGGCGGTATCAAGGCGTTGAACGATGTCAATCTGGAGGTACAACGCGGTTCGATAACCGCCCTGATTGGGCCGAACGGTGCGGGGAAAACCACGGTCTTTAACTGCCTGACCGGATTCTATAAGGCATCCGGCGGCAACATTATGTTCAACACCCGCAGTAAAACCACCAATGTGATTCAGGTGCTGGGGCAAAAATTCCAGCCAGGCGACTGGATTAAGCCGGCACAGCTGGGGCAGCGTCTTTTTTACAAAATGTTCGGCGGGACGCATCTGGTGAACCGCGCCGGGCTTGCCCGCACCTTTCAGAATATTCGGCTATTTCGGGAGATGTCGGTGGTGGAAAACCTGCTGGTGGCGCAGCATATGCAGGTAAACCGTAATCTGATAGCCGGGGTGCTGAATACCCCCGCCTATCGCCGGGCGGAAAGTGCAGCTCTGGACCGGGCCTTTTACTGGCTGGAGGTGGTGGATCTGGTGGATTGCGCCAACCGGCTGGCGGGCGAGATGTCTTACGGGCAACAGCGTCGGCTGGAAATTGCACGCGCCATGTGTACCGGGCCAGAGATGATTTGCCTGGACGAACCTGCCGCCGGGCTAAACCCGGTAGAAACCCGCACGCTCAGTAAAATCATCCGCTTTCTGCGCGATCATCACCAGATAACGGTGCTGCTGATTGAACATGATATGGGGATGGTGATGGAGATTTCGGACGACATTATTGTGCTCGACCACGGTGATGTCATTGCTCAGGGAAAACCCGAGCAGATTCAGCACGATGAAAAAGTGATTGCCGCTTATCTGGGCACCGATGAGAGCGAGGTCAATATATGAGCGAGGCAATGCTGGAGTTTCGTGAAGTGGATGTGTTCTACGGCGTGATCCAGGCGTTAAAACAGGTCTCCTTGCAGGTTAACCAAGGGGAAACCGTGGCTCTGATTGGCGCTAACGGTGCGGGGAAATCCACGTTGCTGATGTCCATATTCGGGCAGCCGCGCATCAGAAAGGGACAAATCCTGTTTTGTGGGGATGATATTAGCCACCAGTCAACGCACTTTGTTGCCTCTGGCGGCATTGCGCAGGCACCGGAAGGACGGCGTATTTTCCCGGATATGACGGTGGAAGAAAATTTGTTGATGGGGACGATCCCCATTGGCAATCAGTATGCCGCGCAGGATATGCAAAGCATGTTTGATCTGTTCCCGCGCCTGAAGGAGCGCCGCAAGCAGCGCGCGATGACCATGTCCGGCGGGGAGCAACAAATGCTGGCCATCGCCCGGGCGCTGATGAGCCGGCCAAAGCTGTTACTGCTGGATGAACCGAGCCTCGGTCTGGCGCCTATTGTGGTGAAACAGATCTTTCAGACCCTGCGCGAGCTGGCCCGCAACGGGATGACCATTTTCCTGGTGGAGCAAAATGCGCATCACGCGCTGAAGCTGTCTGACCGCGGGTACGTGATGGTCAACGGGCAAATCAGGCTGAGCGGTAGCGGCGAGGAGCTGCTGGGGAATCAGGAGGTCAGGAAGGCGTATCTGGGCGGGGCGTAGCGAACCCTTAACAGGTGATGTCTTGCAGATTACCCCCGGATGTAGTCAATAGCCCTTCGCAGTTCATGCAATGGGCTATCTCTTCGGGGCGATAACATGCAGAGTCGTGAATTGTCTTATTGAAGTCAGTCAGCTACGACTATGCCCTTCACGGTTCAGCAATGTCTCAGGGAAGAGCGAACTTGCCACACCAATTAGCAGATATTCCAGAAACGTTAATCTTATTGGGCCAAATTCAGGCCATATACCTGTATTATTTTTGTTCCATGCTTTACACCAGAACCAGATATCCTGCTTTAATTGTGGCCGTTCCGCTGGATATGAAACAAACAGGCTTTCCGCCCAATGCTGATATTTTAATGTGACATACTGGCATCGTGGCCTGGTAGTACAGATGCACTCAGATCCCCAATATGGTACTGGTAGTTATCCCCCCAACGAGCGAATTTATCTTTCACGCGAGCCACATCCTTTATATTGGCAGACACAGGGTTACTGCGGCCTTTGGATTCAGCTTTACCAATATAGAGCGGGATGACATCATCATTTTGACGTGTAAACATCATATAGATAAGACCATCATACTGTTCACTGTTGCGCTCAATATCATTCAGCAGAATGTTTGTTTCAGCAATCACCCGCGCTTCCATCGATTCACTTCGCGAGAGAATGCTCCTGGATAGTGTCTTCCCTACCTGCCGGACGCGCACGATAGACTCATGGTCTGTATCGAACAAAGGAGTGCTGTTTTCTGTTATTTTCTGGTTGTGGCAGAAGGTATCCCATAATGCTTTGCGTCGTCCAGTTACCTGCGGTTCCGTCATCTTTTCAAGTCCCTCATTTTTGATCAGATGATATCATCGTTAGATCCAGCAATCTGATGTAAGGCATGATAAAAAATGAAAGCCAGTCAAAGTAGCTACGGCGCTATCACTCTAAATGCAGTCGAACTTATCAGGCAGAGATTCGCGCCTGTAGAGGCATGGAGCCGCGCGGTAGCAGGAAAAGAGAAAGGTTGCCCTAAATCCGCATTTCTGGGGTTATGCCAGTTTGGCTGGGTGAAAGGCGTTCCCGCCGGAGAATACCTTTCCACGCGGGCATTAGCCGGACCGAATAAGGATTATACGATCCGGGCAGCCCAGCTTTTGCTCGCAGAACCTGATGCAGATTATACCCCTCAGGCGTTGTGGGCACTGAGCATCGCTGACTGTAGCCAGCCGCCAGCCAACCACAATCAGCAAATGAATGTCGTGCTTGCTCTTAAAGAGGCGGGATTGCTTATTGAGGGGACCGTGCCTTAGCAGACACGCTCAGAACATGAATTTCAGATACAAAAAAACCACCCGTAGGAGGTTTCACGACACTGCTTATCATTGATTTTATTCTTTGTTTCCCATGGTAGCCGGAGTGGGACTTGAACCCACACAGCGCGAACGCCGAGGGATTTTAAATTCTACGCAGGATCAACGAATTACATAGCAGTGCAATGCGAAACTTTGCTGTAGTAGTCTTTTCACTTACTGTAATTGGCAGTAAATAGATAGATTTGGATGACTTTGAGTACAGAAAAAGTACAGAAGAACAGTTTCCTGCCTGAGAATATTTTAAAGAAAGATGATGTGAACCGCCATGGGGCTACCGGCGTTGTAAGGTAATATGTAATCTTAGTTTTCAACTAAGAAAAAGTTCGGTTTATTCAACAAAGCCCTGCTGCGAGCAACCCATAACACACATGCAGGGCTTTGATCATGAACTCAGTGGACAATTTAACTACTCATGTGATCTTCCATTTTTTCATGTGCGGAGAAATAGATCTTGCTGCGCACATACTCCCAGCATTCAGGCTTCTTCGCCCACTCCGAAATCATCCTGCCGTTCGCGGATTCAGTCAGAAGACTATTCACCCGATGGGCTAAGCTGACAAGGCGGTTGCCCATCGTTTCCTCAATGCCTTGTTGATTCCAGATCTCTGCCAGATCCGTTTGGTTGCCATAAAGATGCGAATAGGCGGCCACGGTATAGGCGGCGATATTTGCCTTAAATGCAGGGAAAAGAGAATTAATCAGCTTATAGGCTTTCTTATAAATAATGGCCTGCGCGATGTAATTTTTAAACCTCTCAATGTTCAATTCATCCCCATAACGCTCAGTATCCTTGTCGATCATCGTCATTAATGCGGCAAAGTTTTTCTGTCCGCCAAGGCTGACTAAATCCGGATGCTGGAGCCAGGCACAGTGATATTTTGCGAAATCCGTTTTCGTTATTCGACGAGAGGGAGGAATCGCGTCTTTTAACCGTTTGATTCCAGCTGGTGTTTTACCTTCTCTTTCCAGCATAACCTTATAACTGCCATTCGCTCGCTCGTAAAACCAACGACTATATCCGTCCGGGCAATACACCGTGTTTGCCATTTTTTCCAGCTGTACATGCACCGGTCGATTGGCTGACAGATCGGAAATATTGACTTTATTCTGGCTATTCGAGAAGCGCGAAATATCCGCAATTAGCATCTCTTCTTGCGCATTATTCGTCTGTTTCAGCACAATGACTTTTGCGGGTACACGCACATTACGCAGATTGGTTGCCGGGAATTTCTTTTTGGTGAAAAACATGGAAGCCGTCGTCTGCCCACCGTTGACAATCTGCATCCCCTGCATCCACGCAATACCTGGGCCGCCTCCCGGCGCTTCACCAAGCCTGACCTGATCGGCAACAATAACAATGCCGTTGTTATAAGCCATAAAACGCTCAGGCTGCTCACGTAAAGTGTCGCGAATCCCCTTGTTGACTTTCCCCGTCTGGCTCAAAAATGAGCGAACGTTCGCTTCCAGAATCCGGTTGCCATATTTTTCATAGATAAATCGCAGCGTCTCGCCTGGAACCACCGTCAGCGCATAATCATATTCGCCCATTTCATCCGGGATCCAGACACAGGGGAGTGCGCCCCCCGCCACCTCATCAAAATTAACCTGCAGTTCGTCGCGTGGCTTACCTTCCTGCCAGTGGTTAAACAGACGGACAATGTCCATAACCTCTAATTTAATGGTTTTACCGGCCACGTCGCGGGACTGATACCAGCGGGTTTTCACCTGACCATCGGTCAGAACATAAATTCTGATTTGCTCCAGTTCCGTATAGGACTGTTCGATAGTCGTCACCAGTTGCCATGCATCATTGGACTGATCAAGCGTGGATGATAATTTACCGTCAACGCACTTCTGCAAAAATTGAATGCAGTGACTGGCAATCGCTTTTGTCTCAGCATCCGGGACGTGACAAAGCTCGTCGCTACCGTGATAAATGCTGACAAAAAGGTCAAGTTGATCGCCATCTTCTGAGAAGGCATAACTGCTGAGACGCACATTGTGTCCACTGACTTTCGCCATAAAGTGACACGTCTCAGCATCGTCGAATGTCATGCCGATATCGGCCATATGACGCATAACAATATCGGTAAAAATCAGCTCCGGAAAAGGTGACTCAACCCCAGGCTGAGCCATTTGATCCTGATATTCCTTGCGAATCTCATTCTGGGTTTGACGCAAAAAATCAATAAGTTCCATGCGGTAATCCTGCAAAGTCTGACAAGCAATAGTTAAAATTATGAGCCTGAGGAATAAGTGTCTGGAGTTCGAGTTGATAGCACGCACTCACCACGGGCAACGGGACATTGGCATGCGTCAAAGAGGGAAAATCCGCTTCAATGGGGAGTGCGAACGCCTCTGTCAGCAAGAAATGACGTGTATAGAATTCAGCATGTTCAGTGAAATATCCGACGTGACAAAGCGATCCCTCAAAAAGACAGGCTGCCGAAGCGTTTCCCTCAAACCGCTGACGAAGACGGTGAATGAGTTCATTCAGGGTCGCGCCGGTGGGATGCTCGCTGAAACGCAAACCGCACAACATGAGCGAGCAAGACCGCTGCCAGTCCAGTTGTTCAAGAGCGTGGATAGTTACGCAAAAACCCTGCTCTGCAGTGGTGCTTTTGACCTCAATGGCGCGTTCATCGAGTTCAAAATCCTGTAGGCCATGCTGCGGACCTACCCATGCTTCGACTGCCGTTGACGACGCAAGACCGCTCTCGATCAACCGCTCCAGACATGTCAATTCCCCGATTAACCCCACTTCTTCTTCGTGACTGAGTGGACGGGTATCGCGCTCCATAAACGCCTGCCATAAATGAATCCGACGGAGCAGGGTTTCAAACAGACGCGGTTCAGAAACCTTCAGGAGCGAATGGAGAATATCCAGAATCATCGTCGTAAAGACATCCGCATTCCCCGTTTGCTGGCGACGGATCATCAAACCGTTCTGCCGCCCCTCCTCTGTTCCGGTCATCTCAACGCGAAATCCTCTACAGGACGGAAGCGCCGTCGACCCCGACGAAAGAGGATGAGGAAAAACGGCAATAAGCATTTCTTCATTATCAGGCTGACGACGCCCGGCATGAAAGCTACAGCCCTGGTGCGTGAAAAGCCGAATCCCGCGCCAGCCCTGAGCGCCGGGCTGTTCGTCTATCTGAGATCGATCTAAGGCTTTCCAGGCCGCCAGCAGATCATCTTTACTCAGCCGCACCATACTCTTGCTCCCACAGTACGTTGTTCACTTTGTACTCCACCGTTATCCCACTGCGGCTTCCCGGAAAACTGATGCCAAAAGCCACCACAGGCAAGGCATCATCCTGATATTCCGCTGCCGGCAACACCTGTTGTGGGTCCAGTAAGTAAATGAGCAGTAGCCCTTTTTGACGCTGTGCCGGGATGTCGTTTATGCCAAATCCTTTGATTCGACGCAGTACTACGCCACCAGGAATGACGGGCACCTCTCGCCCTTCATTGCGTCCGGGATCGGCATGAAAAATACGCTGCGTTTCTGCCAGTGCAGCAAGCCAGGTCGATTCATCGCAGTCAATCCCTTCATCGCGTGGGGAAAGTAAACGGCCAATGGAGTAGCGGTCAGTGACCCCCTCAGACGCTTTACGCATCATAAGCGGGACCGGGAAGCCACAGACAGCATGATGACGATCGACGCCCCCCCCTATCACCGCCACCGTCCATTGGGTGAGTTCATCAACACGATTCATCCGCGTAATGAAATCCGCCAGCAGTTTGCTGTTGGCTTTCCTGGCCTGAGCGTGGGTCTCATATTCAGTTAAGAAATCAATGATCGGCTCGGGAGAGACGTTTTGCCAAATGACCCCTTTCCATTTTTCAATCTTCTCTCCGCGCCGTGTCTCAGGTATTGGAGAGCCAGAACCGACACGTCCGGTCAGATGCTGGAAGGCCGCATAGTTACGCTTGTGGTACTCCGATTCTTTAAACAACGAAATCGTTTCGACCACCGTGCCACTGAAAGAGAGCCATAGTGAGCGCGCGCTACGCATTTTTAAGGGGGATGTCACCATTAACACGGGGTGTGATTTCACTTTTAGCCCGAAATCACGCGGGGTTCCGCCGCTGGCGACCATATTGTCAAACTCTTCTCTCAGCTCTTCCGATGCATCCGCAATGTGCTCAAACCATTCAATCAGCTCATCAGTGGTATACAGCCGACATACGTCCAGATATCCCTGGCGATAGCCAAACCAGCGCCCCATCTGCATTAACGTGTCATACATGCGTGAGGCGCGTAAGAAATAACTGGTGCATAGTCCCTCAAGCGTTAGGCCCCTAGCCAGTTTATCTCCGCCAATCGCAATGACTTTTAAGCCTGTCGCACTGTCAGAATAATCAAGTGCATCCTTCGCCGTTCCGTTTATCATTCGTACCGACACGTTTTCGATCACGGTATACAGCTTGTCTACGATCTCCCCCCACGAAAAGGCGTCGTCCGGAATCTGCTGCGGCATGACGTCGCGGATCACCTGACCAGTCGGCAAAAAGTCGGCCTGCCAGAGTGATTCAAGCTGATGTAAAAAAGGCTCGTGTCCAATCCTTCGCGTCAGCCGCTGTCTCACGTCCTGAATGTAGGCGTCAATATGCTCATAAACGACCGATTGCACTTTATTGAAGCGGGTCACATGGACCAGCATCGAACTGTGTTTATCTCCCTGACCGCGTAATTCCCGGACGCAGCACGCCAGCAAAAAGCTATCGATGGCGTGTTTTAACGAGTCCGGGAAATGGGTTAGTGTATTAAGCGTGGGATGGTGCGAGCTCTTATGAGAAACCGGCATCCACCCTCTTTTTCCGTCATCGCTGCAATGATCGCTCACCCGCCTGATCAAAGGCAGCTCACCGGTCCGCCCTTCCGCGGTGGCCCGACCAAATACCCTCGCCGGGCCGATGTAGTTAGAAGGTGCGCCGAGGTTAATGATAAAGGCGGAAGGGAACAAATCCGGGCCTTCATCACGCGTTTCATTGCTCTCGTGAATAAAAATATTGGCAAATGGCGTGGCGGTATAGCCGACATACGCCTTACGGCTGAACTGCATCAACAGCTTACGAATCAGGCTATTGATTGCCGTTGGCTGATGTTCAGTATCCGGTTTCCCATCGTCATCGTAGACGATTTCCCCCGTATCAACTGAGGCGTTATCCGCTTCATCATCAATCATCAGCAGCGGTAATTCCGAAACAAAGCGCTTTCCGGTGACGGGGTCAACGCTGGTGGCTACATGGTTTTCAATCCAGGTATGCAGGCGTTTCAGAATAGATTTATTTTTCTTTACCACGAACAGCCAGGGCCGTTGCTCGGGGCTGATTCCCAGATTCTTAGCCACTCCGGCACTGAAGTCACCCTTTTCAGATCTGTTGGTGACGTAATTGGGACGGATAACGGGATCGCTATCAATATCGCCCACCCCAATGATGGTCACTTTTTCTCTGAGTGGACTCGTCTCGTAGCCAAGAAATCCTTCATCAAGACGCATTTGGGTCTGCGACCGAAGGTTATTATGCAAACCAGCAAGCACAATGATTATCTTATATCCCGCATCCGCGGCTTTACAGATTAGACCGGTATAATGGCTGGTTTTCCCCGACTGAACATGGCCGACCACCAGCCCACGCCGGTCCCAGCGCCCTTCCCGCCCTGGCTGCTCAAGTAATCCCAGAACACGGTCCGTTGACCGGTCCAGGGTATCCAGGACTCCCCAGGGCATCGTTTTACCAAGCCATTGGCGATATCGATGCCAGTAGCGCCACTCGCGTTTCGCATCAGCAGTCAGCCAGGGTTGATGCCCTTCGTCATTACTCAGAGAAGTATCTTCTCCCATCCAGATGCTATAACGCCGGATCAGCTCTTCGACCAGAATCTCCCGGTTATCAAGGCGGCTCCACTCCGGTTTCATCTGACAAACCATGTCAATATGTTGGCGCAGAATGCCAGGCGTGATCGAGCTTTTATCAAGGCCTTGCAGGAGCGTTTGCACAATCTGCAATACACTCAGTTGCGTGTCATCCAGAGGATTCAAACTCATAGCGATTTCTCTTGTTGATCGTCGGGGAGTTGTGCAATTAATTCGGGATAATTATCGAAAGGTTCCATATTTTGCAGATGCTTTTTCGCCAGCGCCGGTGACATCGCCTGCTGACCAACCAGAGTCTGGTACATGACCTGCAATACGGATAACACCTCTGCGGACGGTGCTGTTTCAAAGCCTGTCCGCGGCGTCTCTTTTGTCTCAGCTGTATCAAGCCAGATTTGCTGAACAGGAACAGTTTCCTCAATCAGTCTTAGCATGACCTGAATTTGTGGGGATAACTCACCAGCCTGCAAAAGGACATTGCTGATGACAGGATGTTGTAACGAAATCTGGTAACGAACACCTGATGACGTCTTCTGCGCCTGCCAGAGATGGACGAGTTCCTCGCTAGGCTTACGCTTATTCATTTTCCCGCGTTTTGCAAATGTCCTTACCGCACGATCTCGTGTTGATTGCGCCAGTTGGGTTAACCAAGGACGCAGCGAAACCGGCGGGCGCGCCATCGATTTACGAATATCAATCTTCCAGTCTATGTCGGCATCATTAGGGATATCCAGACGGATCCGCGCAAGGCGGTGGGTTTCATCTTTCGTCCAGGCCCGGGGACTTCCGAGTCCAAGCCAGTTGCCCGCCACCAACAATCGCTCATTCCGGTATACATAAAATCCTTGCTGAGCAGTCCAGCCTGCCGGTCCTTGAGCCTGTTGATACTCCTGCGTCGTCAGGTGATCCTGATGCGGCAGAACATGACACTCCACCCTCACGGCAGGAGCGCCTGGAGCCATTGCCGAAGGCGAATGCCAGGGCTTGGAAGGATGCCCGCTGAGAAAGGGATCCCAAGCTTTAATTTTGCAACCATTGAGGGTGAGAGTGAGTCGTGGAGAGTTCCCCTCAAGGAATCGGTGAAATACCATCGCCAGATGTTGTTCAACGCTATCCATCAGATTGAGGAAATCTTTCTCACCGTAGCCGGGGGTGACAATTCGGTCTAACACTTCCCACAGCACCACCGTACCCTGGGAATCAGGTTCCGCATTTGCTAACGCCTCCTGACTTCCAGGGTCAGCACCTTCAAGCAAATACCAGCCGTCGTCCGTACTTGCAGCGAGAATGTCCAGATCCCACCGCAGAATGGTCGTTATCCCCTCTTTTTTAGAGGAGACCGTCAGGCGGCGGCATTGCGAAAAGGAGGCGGTTTTGAGTCCAAGGCCGAAGCGGCCCAGATCGTGTCCATGACGCTTTGTCAGCGGGTTTTTGACCCCCAGCCGCATCGCAACATCCAGCTCAGCGGCCAACATGCCGCAACCATTATCCCGAACCACGATATAGCTATCCGATTCACGCCAGTGAAAAGCCAGATCGACCTTACGGGCACCAGCACTAATGCTGTTGTCGATGATGTCAGCCAGTGCGGTGGCGGTGTTGTAACCTAGCCCTCGCAGAGCTTCGATCATAATGGCTGCATTCGGTGGTGCATGGCGCATGGTCGTCATTCTTCTTCTTCCTGCATCTCGCTTAACGCGGTTTCCCACTGTTCGACGAAGCCGCCTAATTTCGACGCCCGGCTGTGATGGCGGAGCTTACGGAGCGCTTTGGCTTCTATCTGACGTATTCTTTCTCGCGTGACATCAAACTGTTTACCCACCTCTTCCAGGGTGAAATCTTGCGTCATACCGATGCCAAAACGCATTTTTAGGATTTGTGTTTCCCGTGGCAACAGCGTATTCAGAACCGATGAAATATGTTCTCTTAGCTCAAGAGATTGAACGGGAGCACTGGTGAAATCCCTTCTGGTCAGCAGCGCGTCTCCCGACAACGCTGCTTCACGGTCCTGGGCGTCATCATGAAAATCACCAATCAGCGCCGTCTGTTCTTCATATTTAGCCATCCGAAGAAGTTGACGATCTGGAAGGTCGGTCATTTCCTGCAACCGTCTGAGGGTGGGCGTTATCCCCTGACGATGCAGCAACTGATCCCGACTACTCCGCCAACGCCTGAATTGCTCATAGAAGTGAACGGGTAAACGGATGAGCTGCGTCTGATCGGCAATCGCACGGGTGATCTTCTGGCGGATCCACCAGGAGGCATAGGTGGAGAATTTAAAACCACGCCGATAGTCAAATTTTTCAACGGCCTTGATCAAGCCCAGATTGCCTTCCTGGATCAGGTCCTCGATATCTAATCCTCGCCCGCAGTGTTTTTTCGCAATCGCGACCACCAGACGCAAATTGGCGTGGATTAACCCCTCCCAGGCTTCTCTGTAACTACTGACATACAGACTCATTTTATGGCATTCATCAGGGATGAGTGTTTGGGCGCGCTCGACTATCTGTTGCAGGTCAGCGTACTCCGGGCGGGGGATATGATTTTCCTGGTACTCTTCTGCTTTCCCACTTCTAAGGAGAAAGAGCAGATCGTTAAATCTGACGGCGTCATCGTCATCAGCTGCGGAAGAGATGTCCTCATCCGCGTCTTCCGCGTCGTCTTCCACTTCAGTAATCTCAGACGATGTCGCCGGAAGGCAATTCGGATGTAGCAACTGAAGATATTCTGCTTCGGGTAATCCCGCCAGGATCGTCATCAAGTTGATAAGCGCCGTATCCATGCGCTGCCCGAGTCGCTCCTCCTTTGTTTTATCGACGACATCCCATTGGCGAATGTCCATAAGATAACGTTCAAAGATGCCGGACTGCCGCAATGCACCGAAAGCGTCATACCAGGGCTCGAGATCATCACTCGCCGCTAATTCCCCACAGGTATCACTTTCCGGAAAAGCATCATCACCATCCACAATCAAAGGTAAGTCCTTGATCAATGCCTCTACGCTGACCCGGAATTCAGGCCACGGCATGCCGAAATCCTCTTCCCCGGCAAACCGGATGTCATGCACAGAGACACGACCGGCATCCAGTGCGCCAGTGAGCAATGTTGATAAATGGGGATAATTTTGCGGAGAGTGAGAAACTGGCGTCGGCGGGTCAGGAAGCGAGAGTTCGATATCGGTCCACTCAGCAGCGTTATCTTTCGGGCGATAGCGGGATAATAATTGCTGAGCCTCAGCGGAAGCGTGCCGTAATGTCAGATTATCTTCGGCGGGTTCCGATTCGACTTCAGCATCCCACTGCAGAAAATCCATTGCGTCTTCGATTTCGGGAGGTTCTGTTTCAACATCGGCTTCAATTACAACCTCAACGTCTGCATCATCATCTAGCCCCCCTGTTGGTTGCTGCCCGGCAGGTGGAGGAGATTGCCGATAACGAGCCAACAGATCACGTAACGTTTGCTCCTGTGCGAGGTCACTGGCGCAAAACCCGAGGTTGTTTTGATGTTCAACATCGACACCCGCACACAACAACATTTCGCAAATAGCGAAATGCCCATTCTGGGCCGCAATCATCAATGGGCTATTTCCCAGAGAATCTCGTGAATCTTTCGGCAATCCCCTGCTGAGATGGAACTCCACCACGGAGGAGACTCCGCTTTTTAGCGCCCGAATAAGTAAAGGGGGGATGCGATAAAACTCAGAAACAGAGCGATGCATGTCGACAGCCTTTCCTTGTAAACCACACCGGCGGAAATGCAATCTATCTTATAGGGAGAAAATCGAATTTGGTACTGTATATATAAGTAACATATCATTTTTGGTGATCTTCATCGCCAATTGGGCTTTGATGAAAAAATCGAGTTTTGTTGAGCTGAAGGACCCGTTAAAGCATTTGCTTGAAGGGACAATTCATGAGAAGCAGGAAATTTCAGGCCATAAAAATGCATCTCAGACAGCAAGGTATAACCGGAAAATTACTGTAGTGCCGGTGGTCGGGGGGGCAGTGATGCCCTCTTCGTATGGCGAAGTTGAGTGGCGAAACTATGGCGAATGGCGAAATTTAGATAATAAAAAACCACCTTTCGGTGGTTAGTACGACACTGCTTATCATTGATTTTATTCTTTGTTTCCCATGGTAGCCGGAGTGGGACTTGAACCCACACAGCGCGAACGCCGAGGGATTTTAAATCCCTTGTGTCTACCGATTCCACCATCCGGCCAGGGAAGAAAGTGGAGGCGCGTTCCGGAGTCGAACCGGACTAGACGGATTTGCAATCCGCTACATAACCGCTTTGCTAACGCGCCTTAAATCTTTTGTCTTTCGACTTACACCCGCAATTGCCGATGCATTTAATCTGGAGCGGGAAACGAGACTCGAACTCGCGACCCCGACCTTGGCAAGGTCGTGCTCTACCAACTGAGCTATTCCCGCATGTCACCAGGTAATTATCTAATCACTTGATTTCATTATCGTCTGGCTAACTGTGCCGCCGTTCGATGCGTTGCATTCTACTTATATGACGTTTTGAGTCAACGTTATTTTTTGCATCCCTGGATCGTTTGCTGAAATTTACGGCGAAACGATCACTGTTCAAGCAAATCCCCGCGTGCAGCGTTCAAATATTGCAGCATTGACCACAAAGTCAGAACCGCAGCGACCCACAATAAGCCAATACCCGCCCACTCTACCCACGCGTTAGGGCGCCACAGCATCCACACCAGCGCCGCCATTTGCGCCGTTGTTTTGACTTTACCGATCCACGACACAGCCACGCTGCTGCGTTTACCCAGTTCCGCCATCCACTCGCGCAGCGCAGAGATAATAATCTCACGACCAATCATCGTCGCCGCAGGCAGTGTCACCCACCAGGTGTGATAGTGTTCGGCCACCAACACCATGGCGATAGCCACCATCACTTTATCGGCAACCGGATCAAGGAATGCGCCAAAACGGGTGCTTTGGTTCCAGCGACGAGCCAGATAACCATCGAACCAGTCGGTGACGGCAGCAATAAGGAAAATCAGTGCACACGCGAAGGGCGACCAGACAACCGGCAGGTAAAACGCCAATACAAAGAACGGGATGAGCACGACGCGAAAGAGAGTGAGCAACGTAGGGATATTAAATCGCATAATGACGGTAACTGTCTGTTGTCAGTAAAATTTAGCTCTATGTTGCTACAGAGCCCTCAATGTTTCAACGAGTAGTAGATCTTTTCTGCCAGTGCTTGCGAAATACCCGGCACTTTTGCAATTTCTTCAATGCTCGCATTGAGTAATCCTTGCAATCCGCCCATATACTTCAACAGCATCTGGCGACGTTTCGGACCCACACCATCAATGGTTTCAAGTGTACTGGTGTTCTTCACTTTTGCCCGTTTTTTACGGTGTCCGCTGATCGCGTGATCGTGGGACTCATCACGAATGTGCTGAATCACGTGCAACGCAGGGGAATCCGGCGGCAAACTGAATCCCTCACCTTCTGGCTCGAAGAACAAGGTTTCCAGCCCCGCTTTACGATCTGCCCCTTTTGCGACACCTAACAGCAACGGGTGCTCTTTGTCCCAGGTCACGTCCAGCGATTCAAAAACAGCTTTCGCCTGACCAAGCTGCCCTTTGCCGCCGTCAATCAGGATCACATCCGGGATCTTACTCTCTTCTATCGCTTTGCCATAACGACGACGCAGCACCTGATTCATGGCCGCGTAATCATCGCCTGGCGTGATGCCGGTGATGTTATAGCGCCGATACTCCGCGCGTAGCGGGCCGTTGGCATCAAACACCACACAGGATGCCACCGTCTGTTCACCCATCGTATGGCTGATGTCAAAACACTCCATACGCTTCACTTCAGGTAATTTCAGAAGCGTTGCCAGAGCGGTCAAACGCTGGCTGACCGTCGACTGCTGCGAAAGTTTGGTGGTCAATGCCGTGGCGGCATTAGTTCGCGCCAGCTTGAGATAACGCGCGCGATCGCCGCGCGGTTTGGTCTGGACATTGACGCGCCGCCCCGCCAGCTCAGAAAGTGAATCGGCCAGCAGGGTTTTATCATCAAGATTGAAATCGAGCAGGATCTCAGAAGGCAGCGTGCGCATCTGGCTGCCCTGGAGATAGAACTGTCCCACAAAAGTTTCAACAACCTCACCTAGCTCGGTACCACCTGGCACTTTCGGGAAATAGCTACGGCTACCGAGCACTTTGCCCTGGCGAATAAACAGCACGTGGACACACGCCAGCCCGGCATCAAAGGCAACGCCGATGACATCAAGATCGTCACCCGTATTAGAAACAAACTGCTTCTCGGTCACCCTGCGCACGGCCTGGATCTGATCGCGAATGCGCGCCGCTTCTTCAAACTCCAGCGCGCTACTGGCTTTTTCCATGCGGGCAATCAGCTGCGTCAGCACCTGATCGTCTTTTCCGGCTAAAAACAGGCGCACATACTCCACCTGCTGAGCATACTCTTCTTCCGTCACCAGGCCGGCAACGCATGGTCCCAGACAACGCCCAATCTGGTATTGCAGGCAGGGACGTGAGCGGTTGCGATAAACGCTGTTCTCGCATTGACGAACCGGGAAGATTTTTTGCAGCAGTGCCAGGGTTTCACGCACGGCGTACCCGTTCGGGAACGGGCCAAAATATTCACCCTTCGCATGTTTTGCGCCACGGTGCATGGCCAGGCGTGGATGGGTATCACCGCTGAGAAAAATAAAAGGGTATGACTTGTCATCACGCAACAACACGTTGTAGCGCGGCTGATAAAGCTTGATGTAGTTATGTTCGAGCAGCAGCGCTTCTGTCTCAGTGTGGGTCACGGTGACATCAATGCTGTTGATAAGCGCGACCAGGGCTTCGGTCTTACGGGAAGCAAGATTGCTGCGAAAATAGCTGGAGAGGCGCTTTTTAAGATCTTTCGCCTTCCCTACATAGATAACCGTACCGCCAGCGTCATACATCCGATAAACGCCTGGCTGGCTGGTAACGGTTTTCAGAAATGCTTTTGAATCGAACACATCACTCACTGGCTGGTTAAGGTTTCCGCATTACACAGACCATGGCGAATCGCCAGGTGAGTCAGTTCGACATCGCCGTGAATGTTCAGTTTACTGAACATACGATAGCGGTAGCTGTTCACCGTTTTCGGACTGAGATTCAGCTGCTCTGAAATCTCATTCACTTTCTGGCCTTTGGTGATCATCAGCATAATCTGCAATTCGCGCTCAGACAAACTGGCGAATGGCGATTCTGTTTTGTCAGGTTCAATCTGGCTCAACGCCATTTGTTGAGCGATGTCCGACGCGATATAGCGCTGACCGGCAAACACTGAACGGATAGCATTAACCACTTCCTGCGGGGCAGCGCCCTTGCTGAGATACCCGGCAGCACCTGCCTGCATCACTTTGGCGGGCAGTGGGTTTTCGGTATGCACTGTCAGCATGATGACTTTTGTATCAATGAAGGTACGGGCGATTTTACGTGTGGCTTCCAGCCCGCCAATGCCGGGCATGTTCATATCCATCAACACGACGTCCGCCGAGTTAGTGCGACACCATTTAACAGCATCTTCACCACAGCAGACTTCACCGGCAACTTTGATACCTTTTATATCTTCAAGAATGCGTCGTATCCCTGCGCGCACCAGTTCGTGGTCATCAACAAGAAGGACGTTGATCAAAGGAAATGTCTCCAGAATAGGGATAACGCTACTGACTGCTAATTTGGTTTATATTAACGGTTTTCCTCTCAAGATTAAAACGTTAAAAAACCGGCTATTCGATTTTGCTCTCGTTTTTGGAAATTAGCCTGTACACCTGGTGGAAAGAAACGCAGCGGCGCCAGGGCTTTTGAGGCTATTTTTAAGCATCTGTATTCAAAAGGTTACAAAACAACCCTAAAAAAACCTAAGAAAAAACAGAACTCAAATTTTTGTAACAATAATTAACGGTGGCAGTACCGACGTTAAACAATTAATTGCAGATAAACTGGCGTACAGATTACCTCCGTTTGTTGTTTACGCGAATAAACAAAAAGCGTAAAAGTACGAAAAACAACCACTGCATTTTTTGACACGGCTTGTGGTATACTCCGCGGCCTTAACTTTCATCGTCGCGCTCAAGCGCTGTTTTATAATGAGGAAAATAAATGAGCACACCTGAATTCGCCACTGCGGAGAATAACCAAGAACTGGCACAGGAAGTATCCTGCCTGAAATCGCTGCTGACGCTGATGCTGCAGGCAATGGGTCAGGCTGACGCCGGTCGTGTGATCATTAAGATGGAAAAACAAATCGCGCAAATGGAAGACCAGGCTGAATCAGCGGTATTTGCCAATACGGTTAAGCAAATTAAACAAGCTTACCGCCAGTAAAAAAAAACGGCTGGATGCGTTGCATTCAGCCGTTGTCCTCGTCTGCCACGCAGAACGTCTTTTGCTTCAGATAAGCCCCGTCGCCGCCGCATAGCAGGCAATCTGCGTTTTGTTGGGTGCGTTGAATTTCTTCTGCATATTCTTCTGATGGAAGTTAACCGTATTCTCTGAGATTGAGAGAATGATTGCTATTTCTGCTGAGGTTTTTCCTTCCGCCGTCCACTTCAGAATTTCCCGCTCACGTTTGCTGAATTTCATTTCAGGCGGCATTACCGTCTCGTGTTCAAATCGCAGTAAAGACGTTAAGGCCATTTGCACCAGCATTTGTAAGCGCAACTCTATTTCTTCGCCGTCGAAGGTATTCTCCACCAGGCTAGTACGCGATACGGAAAGGAAACCCAGCGCATGATTGGGTAACATCAGGCACTGCGTTATTCCTTTGCGTAAGCCGTGGTCACGCGCTCCGTCCCATAATGCCTGAGCGTCAGTGAATAATTCATCAGTCCAGGGTAAATGCCCCTGAACAAAATTCTCAGGTCTCAGCACCGGGTCGATGGCGAAATAATTCTCTGACTGATATTGCGCTAACCACTGTGCGGGGTAAGTGGTATGCACAGAAATCTTAGGGCGTGTAAATGGTACTGGATGACGAACGCAGAGAGCGAAATAATCAAATTCCAGTTGCTGAGTTTGTCTCTGAAGTTCGAGATAAACCTCGTCGGCGGTTGTCATTTCCTGAAACCGGAGAAAGCATTCCCGACGCCATGTGAAAAAGTCTGTTTCCTTCATACTGACTGAATGAAGCCTCTGATAAAGATAATCATTATTATGGTGAATATAAACTAACACATAAAACTTATTTAGATATACAAAATATCGGCTATATGACTATTAACTTCAGTTTTAATACGGTTAATCCGAAGTGTGCGGAATAAAAAAACAATACGAAAGGGCTCAGGGGAGAATAATTTGCTCCAGGGGAAAAATCTGGAGCAAATTAGTGCATAAATGCTACTGCATAAGGAATTTTTCGAGGAACTGGCGGGTACGCGGCTGTTGTGGGTTAGCAAATAAGCTTTTTGCCGGCCCCTGCTCTACAATTCGCCCCTGATCCATGAATATCGCCCGGTCGGCGACATCTCTGGCGAAGCTCATCTCGTGCGTCACAATCACCATTGTGCGTTTCTCCTGCGCCAGCTGGCGGATAGTGTTCAACACCTCCCCCACCAGCTCAGGATCAAGCGCAGAGGTGGGTTCATCGAACAGGATCACGTCAGGACGCATAGCCAGTGCGCGGGCAATGGCCACACGCTGCTGTTGGCCGCCAGACAAACGCCGTGGGTAGCTGGTCTCTTTACCGGCAAGCCCCACTTTCGTCAGCAGCTCGCGGGCCCGGGCGGTGGCTTCGTCTTTAGGCTCGCCTTTTACGATGACCGGCCCTTCAATAATGTTTTCCAGCACGGTCCGGTGCGGGAAAAGATTAAAGTTCTGAAAGACAAACCCGACATGCTGACGCAGACGGCGGATCAGCCCTTTCTGCTGGTTGATAGACTTCCCGGTGTCGATGGTGATATCACCCACGCGAATGGTTCCGCCTTCCGGTTGCTCCAGCAAATTAATACTGCGCAGCAGCGTGGTTTTCCCGGAGCCGCTTGGCCCGATAATCGCCACCACTTCTCCTTGCTCAACTTCAAGATCGATACCGTGCAGTACCGTCTGTCCGTGGAATTTTTTCACCAGGTTTTTGACGTCGATAGCACTCATTTCGGATCACGCTCCTGGCGGTTAAGCTGGTTTTCAAAATAGTTTTGCAGCGCAGACAGTACCGTCGCCATCACCCAGTAGATCAGCGAGGCCGCCAGATACATGGTGAAGACTTCGAGCGTACGCGAGGTAATAAGCTGCGCCTGGCGGAACAACTCTGGCACCTGAATCGTTGCCGCCAGCGAGGTGTCTTTCACCAGGCTGATAAAGCTGTTGCTGAGCGGCGGAAGCGCCACACGGGCTGCCTGCGGCAGAATTGCCCTGCGCAGCGTCTGCCATGGCGTCATACCGATACTGGCCGCCGCTTCCCACTGGCCCTTATCAATAGAGGAAATCGCCGCGCGCAGGGTTTCCGAGGTATAGGCCGCGGTATTCAGCGACAAGCCGATCATCGCCGCCGGGATCGGATCAAGCTCAATACCAAACTGCGGTAAACCGTAGTAGATCATAAAGAGCTGCGCGATAAGCGGTGTGCCACGAAAGACAGAGATATAACAACGCGCCAGCCAGCGTACCGGCAGCACCGGCGACATCCGCATCAATGCCAGCACAAACCCCAGCACCAGGCCAAAGAACATCCCGCCGATACTGAGCTGTAACGTAAATACCGCACCTTTTAGCAGGAACGGCAACGAATCAATAACCAGTTGAATACTTTCTTGCATTATTATTTTTCTACCTGATGTTTAGACATGAGGATGGTAGGCAAACAGCGCGGGTGCCCCGCCAGTGTGGACAAATAAAATCGGGCCTTCATCCTTAAAGCGTTTCTGCGCAATACCATCAATAAGCCCTGCCATCGCCTTGCCGGTATACACCGGGTCAAGCAGGATACCTTCCAGACGGGCCAGCAATTTTACTGCTTCCATGCCCTCTTCATTTGGTGTGCCATAGCCCGGGGCAAAGTAGTCATCCCAGAGAACAATATCGGCCTTCGCCTGAAGTTCAAGTTGCTCTGCCACCGCCTGCTGCAAGGTCACCACTTTCGGTTTCTGATCGGCAACGCTTCGGGAAACCGTCACGCCAATCAGCTCCGCCTCGGGCATCAGTTGCTCCAGACCTACTGCCAGCCCGGCGTGGGTCCCTGCGCTGCCAGAGGCGACCACCACCGAGGATAAATTAACTGCCCCTTCACACTGCTGAGCAATTTCCAGCGCGCTTTCCACATAGCCCAGCGCACCCAGCGCATTCGAGCCACCTACCGGAATAACATACGGACGAAATCCTTGCGCTTCCAGACGCGTGGCCAACTCATCAAGCTGTGCCGTCGGGTCGGTCAGAGCGTCACACATTTCGACCTGAGTATTAAACAAGTCCAGCAGCAGGCGGTTACCGTTGGTCAGGTAATTTTCTGCGCGCGTGCCAATCGGGTTTTCCAGCAGAGCCACACAGTGCAGGCCCAGCTTTGCCGCTACGGCTGCCGTCTGGCGTACATGGTTGGACTGAATCGCCCCGGCGGTCACCAGCGTATCTGCTCCTTCGCGCAACGCATCTGCGGCCAAAAACTCCAGCTTGCGCAGCTTATTGCCGCCCATCGCCATTGGCGTCACATCGTCACGTTTAATAAAAATATCGCGCCCTAAATAATCAGAAAATCGCGGTAAATACTCCAGCGGCGTGGGTGCGCCAATAAACTCGAGGCGTGGGAAGCGCGTTAAATTTTGCAGTGACATGGATCCTCCGGTAACGCTGTCTTTATTAGATACTTTTTATTATGCACGCAGACGCGTAAGAAATAAAAAAGGCGCTTTTAAAAGCGCCTTTTTTTACAGCCAACGACTTACTTCGTGACGTCAGCCCCGAACCACTTCTCGGAGAGCGCCTTCAGGCTGCCATCTTTTTGCATGTCGGCGATGGCCGCATCAATGGCTTTCACCAGATCTTCGTTGCCTTTACGCACTGCAACACCAGACTCCTGACGAGAGAACGCATCACCCGCTACGGCCAGGGTGTTGTTGGTTTTCTTCACCAGATCCAGCGCTGCCAGACGGTCAACCAGAATGGCATCGATACGACCAACGCGGAGATCCTGGTATTTGGTTGGGTCATCATCATAGGTACGGATGTCAACACCCTGCACGTTCTGGCGCAACCACTCTTCGTAGTTAGTCCCCAGACCGACGCCCACTTTTTTGCCTTTCAGGTCAGCAGCGGTTTTGATGGTGCCTTCGTTGCCTTTCTTCACCAGCGCCTGAATACCGGACACGGTGTATGGCGTAGAGAAGTCATACTTCTTCTTACGCTCATCAGAAATGGTCACCTGGTTAATCACCACGTCGATACGTTTAGAATCCAGTGATGCCAGCATCCCGTCCCATTTGGTCGGTTTGAGCGAGGCTTTTACGCCAAGATGTTTCGCCAGCTCTTCGGCAAACTCCACTTCGAAACCGGTCAGTTTTCCGTCATCGCCCTGGAAGCTGAACGGAGGATAGGTTCCTTCCAGCCCAACCAGCAGCGTGCCGCGTTCTTTGACTTTATTCAGCAGATTTTCCGCCGCGAACGTTTTCACGCTCATGCCAGCGACCAGCGCAACAGCCATTACACCCATCAGCGCCTGACGACCCAGAAGTGCTAATTTCATAAGTACCCCGATATAGTGGAATTTTTGAGTAGTGTAGTGAATTCGCCTGCAACGTCAAAGGCGGCTGCGCTACATCTTATTCTTTTTTAATATATATCAGAAGTTGTCTCTGCGTGGACTTTCTGCTTCACCACACCCGGCATTTGTACCTTATATTGCGCGTACTTGCGCAGTGCAATACGGTAGTTGTTGGTGCTGGTTGCAGGCAACCACGGCTCCAGATTTTCATCCAGATAACCGGTTTTAAGCAGATCGCGAGAAATGTTATGCACGGTCAGATGCTGGCCAAGGCGACGCAGGCGAACCACATATTCGCGCACGGTGCCATGACTCATCTCCGTTTGTTCAAACAGGAATTGTTTGAAGCCGATAATGTCGAAGAAGTCGCTTTGCTCTTTGCAGTGTAAATCGCCACAGAAACGGCAAAGCGCCACCCACTCTTTTTGCTCTTCACACCATGCTGATTCATCCATCAATGTGTCGAGGCGAGAGATCGCAATTTTATTCACGATTTCGCCACGACGAACCAGCGTGATACGGTCGAGTAATTTATTACAGTGGGCGCAATGCGTCTGGCTGTGTTTAAAGTCTTTCAGGTAGCGGCTTAGAGGCCGTCTTTTTGATTGCTGCACCGTCATGATAACTCCTGGTTGTCAATACGTTGTGCGGCATTTTTCAGGTGAATCAATCACCTATAACTTACCCAGCTTAGTACGTAAGCGCTTAATGGCCTGGCTGTGCAACTGGCTGACCCGCGACTCACCCACTTCAAGAACAGCGCCAATCTCTTTGAGGTTGAGCTCTTCCTGGTAATAGAGGGTCAACACCAGTTGTTCACGTTCTGGTAAAGCTTCAATAGCTTCCATTACGCGATGGCGTAAATTACCTTCCATTAAATGGTGTAACGGGTTTTCTTGCTGGTGTTCATCTGTTACCAGCTCGATGCTATCGCCATGCTCTTCACGCCACTCATCATAAGAGAAGAGTTGGCTATTATTGGTATCGAGCAACATCTGACGATACTCTTCAACAGCAATGCCAAGACGTTCCGCCACTTCAGTTTCCGTTGCGTTGCGTCCCAGTTCCTGTTCCAGCTGCCCCATCGCATGTGCCACTTCGCGTGCGTTGCGGCGAACACTGCGCGGCACCCAGTCACGGCTGCGCAGCTCGTCCAGCATCGCACCACGAATACGCTGTACTGCGTAAGTAGTAAATGCCGTTCCTTGCAGAGCGTCGTATCGGTCAACTGCATTCAATAACCCGATACCGCCCGCCTGTAGCAGATCGTCCAGTTCCACGCTCGCCGGCAAACGCACCTGGAGGCGCAATGCTTCGTGACGCACCAGCGGAACATAACGCTGCCACAGCGAGTGTTTATCCATTACACCATCAGCGGTATAGAGTGAATTCACGATAAACAGCCCTGCGTTAGTTGAGTTATCGGCATGATTATCCGATTCTGGAGGGGTTTTAATTGGGTGAATAGTGGGTGAAATGAGGGGTTATTTAAACTGTTGTGGTCTGAACATCATTTCATACTGTATTTGGGAGCAACGGATCTTTTGATTACTTATGCTCATTCTACTTTATTCATCGCTAAATCAAGGCAGCGTCATCGACATTCTGCCTCTACGGCATCGTCTTTTGTCAATCGTATCGTAGCCAGGCCAAGGAATATCCATGAAAAAGAACGTTGTATTCATTCATCTTGAAAGTCTCAATCAGGCAATTTACAGCCACCGGCAGTGGTTTCCCTGCCTCAATAGCCTTGTTCCTCATTCATTACGACTGAATAATTTCATCTCATCGGCGACGTCTTCTTTCATGGCGGTAAGTGACTTGCTGCATGGCGATGATAATGTTCTTGAGCACAATGTGAATTTTGAAGTGGGATTGACGCCAAATCGTAAAGCACCCGCCATGTTTGACCAGCTTCGCCAGGCAGGATATCGCACCGCAGGATTAGGTTATCCCATCAACTGGGCTAACTTCGATGAGATCTGGAGTGAAAGCGATAAATTCAAATGGTTCTCAACGGCTAATGAAATGGTGCATAACGCGGAAAGTATCATTTCCGACCGCTCACAACCTTTCGCGCTCTATATCTGGAACCTCAGCAGCCACCTCTGCTATCAGGATAGCTATAAGTCCGCCGGTGAAAACAGTTTTGTTCGCTGGCAGCGCGGATACGAGAGTATGGATAGCACCGTCGGCGATATTCTGCGTTTGCTGATGAATTACAAACAGATGGAAAACACCGTTCTGGTGATTTTTGGCGATCACGGTGACGATTTCTGGAATCACGGCTTAAATGGTGGCTTTGCCCATGCGATTGAGCCTTATACATCGTTAGTCCACACGCCTGCCTTCATTTATAATAGCCACCATAAAGCTCGCGATATTAATCATCTTGTGAGCATGATTGATCTACAGAAAACGGTGTTCGACATGCTGGATATCCCTGTCATGACGGAAAAAACGCCGACAACCTGGTCCGCCCTCTCTGGCGAACGCAAGTATTGCTACAGCCGAAACCTCTTTGCCGCACAGTCGGGTGATTCACCTCATACCCCGCTCCGCAAGGGCTATTCCATCACGTCTGAGCTTTTTCATCTGCTGTATGTTAAGGGCGAGTACAAAATGTATGCCTGGCAAGCCGATAGCGCTAACCAGTTCAATCTGCTCGACTATATGAAAAACGTGAAGGGTAAAATGACGATCGACTATGAACGACTGGGCATTGGTCGCTCTGCCGGAGCCCACCCGCATATTCAGAACTTTTTATCTCCGGGCTGCGAGGAGATTATCATGACGGCGTACGAAGAGATGTCGAAACTGCTACAGGATTATATTGCCAGGAAAGACAGCCTGCTCTGAATGTATAAAACCCATCATAATGATGGGTTTTTTTCTAACGGGCCCGGGCAATTTCGATAATTTCTGTTGTCGATATTGACGGTGTACGAGGAAGATAAACCACGTCGCACCAGGGCTTTACCCAGTCAAATCGCCCTTCCCAGTCATTCCCCATGACCAGTAAGTCTGCATTTTTTTCCTGGATATAGCGGGCTTTATCCTCAAGCGACTCCTCAATAAAGACTTCATCAACGCAACGCATTGAACTGATTATTTTTATCCTGTCATCCTGAGAATAAAGCGGATAGCGCTGCTTTTTTTTATAACTCAGATTGTCAGAGGAGATCCCCACAATAAGGTACTCCCCCAACTGCGCGGCACGCTCAAGAATATTAATATGTCCGATATGAAAAACATCGTACGTACCAAAGGTGATAACTCGCTTCATCTATTTTACCTGCTCAAGCCGTTTTACAGAGCGGAGGCTCAATTGAAAACTGATGGCTTTCAATCTGCGCACGAATTAACCCAACAATTCTTTCAACCTCATCAAGCGTTAAGGTTGGAAAAACAGGCAGGCACAATACGCTCGCGGAAATACTTTCAGCGACCGGCATCATGCCAGGTTGCGCACTTGGCAATCCCCTGTACATTGGAAACTCAGAAATTAACGGATAGAAGTAACGCCGGGTGAAAATACCGTGCGGCTTCAGGCTTTCATAAAGTTCATCACGCGTGCACGGCGACGATGGTTCAACAAAAACAGGCGCATAAGCATAGTTCCACTCAATTCCAGTCGGCTTTTCAAGAAGGGTGATCCCCGGAATATCTGCGATGCTCTCACGATAATAATCATAGATAATTTTCCGTTTCTCTAAAGCCTCATCAATATGCTGAAGCTGTAGCATCCCAAAGGCTGCCTGAACTTCATTCATTTTGCCATTGATACCCGTGGCAACAACCGTGGTTTCATTTGCAAAACCAAAGTTTTTAAGATCGTCAATGCGCTTTTTCATCTTCGCGTCTTGACAGATAATTGCCCCGCCTTCAACGGTGTTGAAGACTTTAGTCGCATGGAAACTCAGCACCGAGAGATCCCCATGATTGAGGATACTTTCGCCCTGCTCTTTGACGCCAAAAGCATGTGCCGCATCGTAAATCACGCGTAAGTCATACATATCTGCAATGCGTTGGATCTCCTGTACATTGCAGGGGATTCCATAGCAATGGACTGGCAAAATCGCCGTCGTCTCTGGGGTGATCGCCGCTTCGATTTTTTTAGGATCCATGTTGCAGGTTACGGGATCAATATCAACAAAGACCGGCGTCAGCGAATTCCACAAGATCGTATGCGCCGTTGCCACAAATGAATAAGGTGTGGTGATGACCTCACCTTTTATTCTTAATGCCTGAAGCGCCGTAAGCAACGCCAGCGTACCGTTCGAGAACAACGATAAATGCTTCACCCCAAGATATTCAGCCAGTGCCTTTTCCAGCTGCTGATGAAAAGGCCCCGAGTTAGTGAGCTGTTTGCTTTGCCAGATTTGTTCAAGATACGGAATGAACTCTTCTAAAGGCGGCAACAACGGACTGGTGACAAAAATATTCTCACGCATGGTTAACTCTCTTAAGCGTTATGGTCGTCGCCGTCTACGACAAAACTTTTTGGTTTATGGCCTGAGCAGTAATTTTCCCAGACGGTGCGGAGGGTTGCCTCGAAGGTACGGGCAGGCTCAGTAACCTGATTTCTCTTTTTCTCGAAGCGCTCTCGCATGGTCAGTCGGATCGTGTTGAGTTCTTCCCGTTTCTCGGTCCAGGCCAGGGCCTGTTCAAAATAAGCGTCCTCGTCTGCGGCCAGGAACTGTTCTAGCTGGTATGCCTTAATAATCTCATTGCCCTGGCGGCCTGCCATCGTTTTATCGTTGAGGGTAACCATCGGCACGCCCATCCATACGGCGTTGTTGCTGGTCGTGCCGCCGTCATAAGGGAAGGTATCGAGCATCAGGTCGATTTCGTGGTGCATGCGCATATATTCATCGAAGTGCATCTTCATGCGGAAAGTCAGCTGGTCTGGCCTTGCCCCATGAGCCTCCAGTTTGGTCCGTAAGGTCTGAATAACATCTTCAGAAGGCATATAGCCAATCAACAGGCGCGTTTGTGGTGCAGCGGCGAGCAGTCGGCCCCACACTTCAATAACTTTATCGCTGATCTTCTTCGGTCTGTTCAGGCTACCAAAGGTAAAGACTCCTGATGACAGCGCCGGCAGAGGGTTGATGTCCGGAGAATTTGCTGGCGGCTCGTACTGCACCGGCATCGACATAAAGATCAGCTTTTCTGAGAATTGATCGTCCAGCTCCCCCGGCGTGGCCATACCGGTCCCGCAGATATGGTAATCCATCTCCTTCAGCCCGGAGGTGCATGGATAGCCAATCCACCCGATTGATACGGGTGCGGGTTTCAGTGCGAAGGTTGGCAGCCGGTTATATCCGGTATGTCCGGACAGATCGATCAGAATATCAATTTCATCACCGTTGATGATACGCGCGAGCTCCACTGAACTCTCGGAGAAGACGTTGCGCCACTTCGCCGCTGTTTTCGCAAAAGTTTCGCTAACTTCGTCATAAATTGGCGAGGTGTTGTAGACGTAGAGTTCGTAGAGATCACGGTCAATATTGATCCAGTAGGGTTTCAGGAACCAGGTCACCGGATGGCGACACAGATCGCCCGAAACAAAACCAATACGCAGACGGCGCTCAGGGTTTTTATCCGCAGACCATGTAAACGCCGTTTTCTGTCCTTTCGCCCATTTTTCAACCTGGCGACCGTACACCCGATGCTGTTCGTACAATTCAGCCGGGGAGCATTCACCGCTGTGGGAGAGCTCAAAATTGAGACGGCTGTAAAGGTTCATATCTGAAGGTGACAGTCGGATGGCTTTGCGCATCATCGCAATGGCTTCATCCATGCGCAGTTTTTCTGAAATGAGCGCCGAATAATTTGAGAGCATGCCGCTGTTCTCTGGCATGATTTTCAACGCTTTTTCAAAACAGACTTCTGCCTTATCTACTATTTTAAACTCAGCATACATATGTGCCAGCGAGTTCCAGGCAAGCCCGTTATTCAGATTCGCACGCAATATGGCTCTGACCACCCTCCCCGTAAGCCAGCCTTTCTCAAGATTCCAGAGCGCAATTGAAAGCTCAAAATAGATATCCCAGTTAATCGAGGTAATGCTAAGGGTGCGGCCGATCGCCCGGACCGCGGCAGCATATTCCATCGTACGGCTGTAGACGCGGGACAGCTCCAGCCACGCGTTAGGATTATTTTCTGATTTTTGCGTTAACTCGCGGGCCAGTTCACGGGCTTTAGCAAACTCTTCTCGCGCAATGAGGGCATGCATACGATCAATCAATTTCTGATCGACCGGCTGAGTATCTTTCTTATCCAGCGTTTTATTCACGCTGTCTGAGAGCGCATCCTCAAAGCCACCGGCATGCGGTGGCGAAGAGAAGAGGATCAGCGGCAATAAGCTGTCGGCAAGTTCGTGCGGATATACCTGCGTAATTAAGCGCTGGAAATGTGCCCGCCAGCAGGCCGGGCTTCCGATCATGATCCCTTTACGGCGCAGCTCATCAATGCGTTTAACGTCAGCATGGATAAGGTCACCTTTCTCCAGAATCGAGACTTCCTGCGCCGTCAGTTCAACCGGTTCTCCCCACAGGTTGAACCCCGCTTTGATCTGGTGGAAAGCGCGGCCAAAAATGATTTCAAGGTGCGTGGAACGTTTGGTGTTATACGCTGAGGTGACGCGCTGGAAGTGAAGCCCAACGGTATCCTGCATAAACAAGGCCCCCAACGAAAGGAGCACGTTATTCTCATGCTCCTGGAGATCGTCCTCAGGAGAATGAGTATGGAAAACGATTTGCTCGAAGCTGAGGCTAAGCGGCCAGGCATTACCCACCACGTCAAGTACTGAGAGCGTGACCACATCATCCGTTGCCACAAAATGACCGGACTCGGAACGCAGGCGGTTCTGAACATGTCCCTCACCGTCAACCACGCGACGGAAACTGCCGGCCCAGTGAAGATCGCGCAAACGCGTTAAATCAGGAGAAGCTGAACGCGCCTGATTCTCAGTATCCCCGCTCAAAAGGCTAAAGCGCGAGCGGCGGTTAACCGAAAAATCAAGGTATTGCTGCTGTAAAAGGTGCTCCTGGCCGGGGCAGACGGCTTCTGAAAGCGCCGCGACATTTTCGCCATAATGCTGGGGACACTCTCTCCAGGGGAACAAATCCCCCAGATATTGCAGACCCGATTGTTCAACTGACTGGTGGAAGTCGACAAAATAGGTCGCATTTTCCATTCCGTGCAGATAGCGCAGCGCAAAGATGTCATCTTCCATCGCCTCTGCTTCTTTAATCAGCTCGGCTAAGGCTTCGCGGGCCGGATGGTTGCTCATTCCCAGCGAGAGCCAGGTTAATGCAGCCCTGGCGCTTTCAATCTGCACCTCTTCATTGCTCGCATCACGCGTATGCAGGGCAATCGCATCCCTGATAATCTGAGCGAGGCCGGTGCCCGGCTGCGTCAGCCACTCTGCGGCGATAACGCCCTTTACGCTGAGATGCTGGCAGCAAAAAGCAAACAATGCCTTTCTGGACTCCGCATCGAGAAGAGAAAATACGTTATGGATGATGATGTAATCAAACGTCTGGTCGATTCCACCTAAAATCGTCGCCAGATCGGCGCAGAAAAGCTGGATATTGTCGACGCCCGCCAGCCTCATCTGTAGCTGGCCCGCCTCGATTTTGTCCGGGGACAAATCAATACCAATAATCGTTGCCTGCGGATAAGAGAGCGCAAAAGGTAAGAGGTGGGAGGCATCACCGCACCCCAGATCGAGCACGCGCGCCGAATGAGGATCGACCCCCTCGGCACCGTAAAGCCAGGCGCTGGCCTGAATTCTATTTACGCAGAGATAGGGAGCCACCGAATCAGACTTAGGGATCGCGGATGAGACGGAAGCGAGACTAAAACTTTGCGGTAAATCTAATGAGAACACAGCGCTATCCTTTAGGATCTTGAAGTCATTTTCCTCATCCTAGCAGCGCGCTGTAGTAACCATTGGTAGAGTAAACGCTAATTATGGAGTTAATTCTTTCTATCGGATAACGCTGAGTTTACAGGGCGTCCCCCTACAGCATCAGCGTAAATTTTGCCAAACACCGGCGTAAGGTTTCACCGTCAGCCTCGCCTTAGCGCAGGTAAAACTCGACGGCATCGACATCAAGCACCAGGATGTTTTCAAGCCGGGCAACATCGACCCTTTCCGGGAAATAATTATCGATAAACATCGCCGGGCCCGTGATGCGTGAAGATTTTTGCTCGCCTTCCCTCAGATGAATAATTTCATCAAACAGCAAAGGCGAAATGGCCGCCTTGTTTAAGGTTTCAAGCGGCTCACAGGCGTGGCGGGTGATGAGAAAGAGGCGTTTTCCGCTTGCCCGGCTCTGGTATAAAAAGGCAAGCACCACCGGGTTAGGCCAATCGTTAACAATCAGGGTATCGTCGAGATCAACATAAACGCGGCCATATTCAAGTGTCGGCACGGCCCGTGTCTTTATCGACCGTTCAATCTCCGCAACATGAGGGGTCGGAAGCGGAGTGACGTCTCGGCCCATATAGTCATGCAGCGCCATCAAAGGGAGGTTAATCCCCTTCGCCCGCTGAGCAACCATCGTTCCGGCGATGCGGCAAGAAATTTCCAGCAATTTCCACTGCCCTGTACGGGATTGTTTTATCTGGAAAAACCAGGGGCCGCGCAAGGCCAGCCGGGCGTTTATACTCTCGGCAATAGTCGCTATCTCTTGCTCCAGCGGGGTAAACCGGGAACGCATTGCAATCCCTGCCCTGACGCGCTCGCGCGTTCGGGGCCCGGTCCAGATTAACCTGCCGTGGCGATCGGTAAAGCAATCTACCGTCAGTTCATCACCGGGAAGATATTCAACGACAACGGGTGCTTCAACGGTTCGAAGCAGGTGTTCAAGCTCACCACGATCGTGAGCCAGGCCGACACTATTACCACCCTGCCCGCAGTCAGGCTTCACAATGACCGGCCAGCAGTCGGGCACGACCCCCTCGGGGTAAACGTGCGCAAGCCAATCAGCACCGGCGAAATGTGCGTAGGTTGCACTTTTTCTGCGGGCAATGTGCGTGGTGGTTTTATCCCCGTTAACCAGATAGCACGCGGCCGGGAGCGCCAGACTGGCGAGCTTTTCGCAAACGGAATCATGTGTGGCAAAAATGACGTCAACCTGATGCTGTTCGAGCAGCGCGGCAAAGTAGGTATCAAACTCCGGTGCAGAGATATAGGGAACGTCCCCAATGTAGTCGGCAAAATGGAGGCGACCATGATCCTCGCAGCTGGAGGCGCCAATCAGCCGATTAACATGCAGAGAATAGCGAAGCGATTGTGCAATTTCCCCCGCATTCTCCGATCCGCAGGGAAAGACCAGTACGTTGAGTTTTTTCATTGCTTGCATGCTTGTTCCCTTCCCTCTTCCACAACCGTTCTGACACGCGCGCAAAGCTCGCGAATATCGTTTTCGCTATAACGCTGATCGCAAGGTAACGGCACTACGTTATTCACAAAGCGAGCCTCTACGCTGTCGGGTTCAACCCGTTGCAGCACCTCACGCCAGTACGTTGCCACAAAGACATTTTTATTGATAAGCGCCTGATGTAATTGTCGTCCCGGCATAAAGAAGGGATAACAGAAGGGTCCCTCTGCGCTGTGAGGGGAGAATCGCCACCCATTCAGATCGCTTAGCATGGAGTGCATCAGGGCATAATTTCTTTCCCGCTGTACTTTAACCTGAAGGTAATCAACGCTACGAAGCATTCTCTCAGTCAGCGCGGACATTGAGAAGGGAACATATTCATCTAACGTCTCTTCGGCCTGCAAGAAAGCAGCGTATCCCGCAGAGGTGCCCTGCTCATGTTGTAAAAGCAGGTGCAAGCATCGCAGGTGTGACGTGTTATCGCTGCTGTGCGGTGAGGGAAGATCGCGGCAGGTATCCAGGATCCCACCATCGGGGACACCAAAGAATTTGCGCGGCGAGTAGAGATTGCCCAGCGCGCGTTCACGCCGGGAATAAAACGCCTGAGAATGATCGAACAGCGTGCGTTCAGGTGGGATGAACGCGGCCAGCCGCGCCTCCTGCTCGTCACATTGCCCGAAGTAATTCACGTACAGGAAGATGTCCTGCTGATTAAACGATCCGCAATCTTCAGGCAGAAAATGCTCATCCAGGGAATACCAGCGGATCTCCGTGTCCGATGCTGTCACTGCATCAACAACACTGTTGCAGATAAGTCGGGGCAGCCACAGTCTCGCTGGTTTAATGATGCAAAGAAGATGGGACAAGGCATTTCTTGCTGAGCGATAGCGCAATGCCTCGGGATAGTACATTTCATCGTTAGCGTATAATTCTAACGGCAGATAACCGCCAAAGGTTTGATTTTTCATTCTACAAGGGGGGTTGAACAGGAATACGTCTCCAGCGCGCGTCTAACTTGCTCAGGCGCACAGTGCATTAACACATCGATAATGGACAGATTCGGCACAAAGGTGTCTATCCCTTGATAATACGGCATATTCCTCCCCTCCAGAAAACGTAGCGCTATCCCGCGCTGTGCGAAGTGGTTTGCATTGTATAAATGCTGCCCGCCAAGATTATTGACATACACGCTGGCACCGAGATCGTGGCACATGCCAATGACTTTATTCTCTGCACTCTCATGGCGATCGTAGGAAAGGGAGGAAGAACGCAAAATCGTCAGGTTATGTCCAAGATAATCAAAAATAGACTCAATCGCTAATTGGCAGCAAAACGTAATATCGCGATTGGGGTGTAATAAAACCTTTTCGACCAGGGGCATAACCGATGAGAAATAAGGCGCTTTGCGATAGTTCTGAGCGATCGTTTTTACGATTTTTGTCATTTGATCGCTAAACGTCAGTTCGCCGATCCGTTTAAAAGAGGAGGCACCAGGCACCTGCAAGGTAAATCGCTGTACCTGCCCGTTACAGAGCAGACTATTACGGTTGATGTACCCCTGCTTGATATAATTCGCGTCGTCGTAGAGCACAAAAATATCTGACTGCGATATAAGTTGAAAATAACCAATCCACGGAAAGATATAGGGCTGCATGATGGATACTTTCACGGAGGTACTCCTGCTGATAGCGCGACGTTCCCCAGATCCACACGGCTTGTTTCCAGGATATGAGGTTATCGTAGCAAAGCGGGCTGATGCTGAATGGCGGAAGAAAATAAGGAATCGCTTTCTGTTCAGAAGATAGAAGCGCATAACAAAAAAACTACCGCCATAAAGGCGGTAGTCTGTATATCGGAGAGTAAACCGATTAACGCAGCAGAGACAGAACGGTCTGTGGAACCTGGTTTGCCTGAGACAGTACAGAAGTACCAGCCTGCTGCAGGATCTGCGCGCGAGACATGTTGGATACTTCAGTTGCATAGTCAGCATCCTGGATACGAGACTGTGCAGCGGTCAGGTTGGTGACCGTGTTGTTCAGGTTAGAAATGGTAGATTCGAAACGGTTCTGAATCGCACCCAGGTCTGAACGCTGAGTATCTACAGCTTTCAGTGCATCATCGATAGCTGACAGTACGTTGGTTGCCAGTACGTCGAAGCCTTTGGTGGTAACGCTACGGCTTTCGCCCGTTGCCAGACCAGTAGTAACACCGGTAGTACCTGTTGCGTTGTATTTGTTCCAGCCGCTGTTGCCAGTGATGCTGATAGAAATTTTCTCATCATCGTTAGCACCGACCTGGATTTTGATGGTGGTGTCAGAGTTAGAAGAAGCAAGGATTTTGATGCCGTTGAACTGGCTCTGGCTTGCAACACGGTTGATTTCGTCCAGACGCTGGTTAACTTCAGACTGGATGGAGTCGATATCGGAACCGGAGTTAGTACCGTTCTGAGCCTGTACGGACAGTTCACGGATACGCTGCAAGTTGTTGTTGATTTCGTTCAGAGAACCTTCAGCAGTCTGAGCGATTGAGATACCGTCGTTTGCGTTACGCGCAGCCTGAGTCAGGCCTTTGATGTTAGAGGTGAAGCGGTTAGAAATCGCCTGACCAGCAGCATCGTCTTTTGCGCTGTTGATACGCAGACCGGAGGACAGACGCTCGATCGCAGTGCCCAGAGAAGACTGAGATTTGTTCAGGTTGTTCTGAGTAGTCAGGGACAACAGGTTAGTATTGATAACTGCCATAATTTTCTTTCCTTCAAAAATTGGGTTTAGGTTCGGTGCCTAACACTCACGGCGTCTCTCACCGTCAAAAAGGGTATCGACCCAACTTCAAGGGACTTTAGAATCAATCCATTAAAAACTTTCATGTCATTGATTTTATTATATTTAAATTTACTCAAGTCTGACTAAAGTGTTTGCCAGCTGGCCATGTTGGTTATGTTTCAACCAGACAATCGGCTTATTTACCACCAACCGGTCGCCCTTTTCTATCGATTATTTTTTCACTGCGTGTGTAAACTTTTCCTCATTGATGCCGATACAGAGTCAAGTTAAATCAAAGACGCAAGGAATTCTGACATGGCTACTGTTGATTTGAGTAATTTGGGTGTGGGTTCTGGTTTGCCGCTGGCCACGCTCTATAACAACCTTGAAACGGCTGAAAATACTAAGCTTACGGCGATTACCAACCAGAAAACGACCTATACCGCTCAGTTAAGTGCATACGGTAAGCTGCAAAGCGCCCTGACCAACCTGCAAACGGCAACGACCGCGTTAGGTAAAGCTTCAACCTGGAATGCAACTTCCGTTACCAGTTCTAATACTGCGTTTTCTGCTACAACCTCTACCGATGCCACGATAGGGTCGTATACGGTTAACGTGGACCAGATTGCTAAAGCTCAGGTGTTGATGTCCGGTAATATCGACAGCAGTACTAAACAGCTGGGCGGGACGACTACTGACGGCACGCGAACTTTAACCATCACGCAGCCAGGCACGAAAGATCCGCTTAAAATTACGCTGTCAGACTCGCAAACCTCTCTGACAAGTATCGCCAGCGAGATTAACAAAGCGGGCGGCAACGTCTCGGCTACCGTCATGAAAGCGGATGACGGTGAATATCGTCTGTTCCTGACCTCCAAATCAACGGGAACGGATGGGGATATGACGGTCACCGTTGATGGCGATGACACGCTCCAGCAACTGATTGGTCATGACAGTACCTCAAGCGCAATGAGCGTACAGACGTCATCACAAAATGCCCGCGTCTCCATTAACGGCATTATGATTGAGCGTTCCAGCAATAAAATTGACGATGCATTAACGGGCGTCACGCTTACGCTGAAAGCCAAAAGCTCAGCCGATGAATCGCTGGACGTTACGCGTTCAACAGACGCAACGACAAAAGCAGTTAACGACTGGGTGACGGCCTACAACGCGCTGCAGTCTACCATTGCCAGCGTCACGAAATATGTGTCCGTTGATGCTGGCGCAGACAGTCAGTCAACCTCTAACGGCGCGCTGATGGGTGACGGTACCGTTCGCAGCGTGCAGGCACAGCTGCGCAGCCAACTGACGCAGGTACAGTCGGGTTCTTATGCCATCATGGCGCAGTTCGGGATCACTCAGGATCCTAAAGTGGGCTCAGATGGTTCAACCGGCAACCTGAAAGTTGACACTGACAAACTGAGCGCCGCATTGACCAAAAATCCTGAAGCCGTTCAGGCCTATTTCATCGGTGATGGTAAAACAACCGGTCTGGCGACCACGATGGGGACTTCTCTGACCAACATGCTGAATACATCAGCCGGTAGCGAAGGGGTGATCCAGAGTGCGCAGGACGGTATCAATGCCACGATTAAAACCCTGGACAAACGCTACACCGCAACGGAAGCCAGCATCGAAGCCACTATGGCTCGCTACAAAGCGCAATTCACTGCGCTGGATAGCCTGGTAACCAAGATGAACAGTACTTCAACGTACCTGACGTCGCAGTTTAGTAAGTCCAGCAGTTAAGGATTTAATATGTATAGCCAAAGTGGTGCACTTTCATATCAGAAGGTGGGCGTGGAAAGCGCGGTAATGAGTGCTAGCCCTCATCAGCTGATTGTGATGCTTTTTGACGGGGCGCTAAGCGCCCTGGTCAGAGCGAGACTGTTCCTGGAGCAGGGGGACCTGGTATCTAAAGGCGAGGCGCTGTCAAAAGCAATCAGCATTATTGATAGCGGCCTTAAAGCAGGACTGGATATGAATGCAGAAGGTGACCTTTCCAATAATCTGGCATCGCTCTACGACTATATGGTGCGCCGCTTGTTACTGGCTAACATGCATAACGACGTTGAAACCATTATTGAAGTTGAGGGACTGCTGAATAACATCGCCGATGCGTGGAAACAAATTGGCGAAACGGCTTCTACCCATCAGGATATGCGTTGATGACAAATTTCATCCCATCACTGACTGACTGGCATGCGTTACATGCTCTCAGCGTTTCCATGCTAAACCTCGCCCATTCAGGCAAATGGGATGAATTGATTGAACAAGAAGTGAATTATGTGCAGCTTGTCGAACGCATTGCACAAAATCCTATTAGTCCGAACAACACGCTACAGACCGAGCAGGCCAAAGATTTACTGAAGCGCGTACTCGCCAACGAAGCGGAATTAAAAGGATTGCTACAGGTACGAATGGAAGAGTTGCGTGGTCTTATCGATACCACCGGTAAACAGCACTCCGTCACCACCGCGTACGGCAGCATGTCCGGCAAAGTGCTCTTCCCGGACAATCTGACCCAATAGCCCCCCACTCCGTCGTTTTTAATCCATACTCCAGAAGTCAGCCAAACGGCTTCTGGAGCACGGACGATGAAAAACCCCACCCTGTTGCAATGCTTTCACTGGTATTACCCTTCTGGCGGTGAATTGTGGCGAGAAGTTACAGCTCTTGCCCCCAATCTTAATGAAATTGGCATCAATATGGTCTGGCTCCCTCCCGCGTATAAAGGCGCATCGGGCGGCTATTCCGTTGGATATGACTCTTACGACCTGTTCGATCTCGGTGAGTTTGATCAGAAAGGCAGCGTCGCCACCAAATACGGTGATAAGGCCCAACTTCTGGCAGCCATTGCCGCGTTAAAAAGCAACGATATCGCCGTGCTGCTGGACGTGGTGGTGAATCATAAAATGGGGGCAGATGAGAAAGAATCTATTCATGTCCAGCGTGTAAACGAGCAGGACCGCACGCAAATTGACGATGAAGTCATTAGCTGCGAAGCCTGGACCCGCTACACCTTCCCCGCCCGCGCGGGTCAGTATTCGCAATTTGTCTGGGATTTTAAATGTTTCAGTGGCATCGACCATATTGAAAATCCCGAGCTGGACGGCATCTTTAAGATCGTTAATGACTACAGCGGTGAAGGCTGGAATGACCAGGTTGATGATGAGATGGGGAATTTTGATTACCTGATGGGCGAGAACATCGACTTTCGTAATCATGCCGTGACCGAAGAGATAAAATACTGGGCACGCTGGGTCATGGAACAAACCCAGTGCAATGGTTTTCGTCTGGATGCGGTAAAACATATTCCGGCCTGGTTTTACAAAGAGTGGATTGAGCACGTTCAGGAGGTTGCCACCCAGCCCCTCTTTATCGTGGCGGAATACTGGTCGCATGAAGTGGATAAATTGCAGAACTACATCAATCAGGTTGACGGCAAAACCATGCTGTTTGATGCGCCTTTGCAAATGAAATTCCACGAGGCTTCGCGCCAGGGGCGTGATTACGACATGAGCCAGATTTTTACCGACACGCTGGTCGAATCTGACCCTTTCCACGCCGTCACCCTGGTGGCAAACCACGACACCCAGCCCTTGCAGGCGCTGGAAGCGCCAGTGGAGTCCTGGTTTAAACCGCTGGCCTACGCCCTGATATTGCTGCGTGAAAACGGCGTACCGAGCGTGTTTTACCCGGATTTATTCGGCGCAAGCTATGACGACGTGGGCGGTGATGGCGAGACTTATCATATTGATATGCCGGTTATCGAACAGCTTCACGAACTTATTCTGGCGCGTCAGCGTTTTGCCCACGGGATTCAGACGCTGTTTTTTGATCATCCAAACTGTATTGCGTTTAGCCGTAGCGGGACGGAAGAATACCCAGGCTGTGTGGTGGTGTTATCTAACGGTGATGACGGGGAGAAAACCCTGTGTCTGGGCGAGAACTACGGGAATAAAAGCTGGCGTGATTTTTTGGGTAATCGCGAAGAAACCGTCACAACGGCAGCGGACGGCGAAGGGGTCTTCACCTGCAACGGCGGAAGCGTCAGCGTGTGGGTGATGGAAGATGTTCTGTAAAGTTCAGCAGTGATGTGTAGGCCGGGTAGGCAAAGCCCCTACCCGGCAACAACGCTTAGGGCAGCTTGCTCGCCAGCGGATTTTTGCTCAGGTAATCTGCGCATTCCACGGTAGGACGGTCAACCTTTTGCAGTTCCATGCCATCATACTCCAGCGTTGAACCTTCGCGTTCAAGCGGATAGATATCCAGCTTGCTGGTCACGTTGTAATAACTGTCTGAACGCAACATGATTTTCCCCGGCACAGCCAAAACGCGCTGCCACTGACGGCAATCCAGCGTATCGCCCTCTTCCGTGACCACCAGCGTGGCAATCGCCTCCGGGCTCACCATTTTGCTTTGCGGCCCTTTCGACTGCCAGTACCCCGCCAGATGCTGCGGAACCGGATGCTTAATGACATCCTGATAGTTATCAACCTGAACACACCCGGTCAATGCCAGCAGCGCGCCAGCAATTGCTATTTTTTTCATCATCTTTCCTGCGTGCGAAGAAAAAAAGATTGTGGCATTAAAGCGTTGAGGCTGCCAGTGGAAGATAATTTCCCGCCATGCTTAAGATTGTTTTTTTGATAAAAAACCAACAGGGCACTGTATGGAACCACAGTCCATCTATTAATCAAAAATTGGCGTCATCGCAAACAGTCTGATAATTACAGTGAGCTAAATCGCTATGCTGCTAATAACATTGATTAGTTGGATGACTGGCCGGGATAAAGCGTCTATCATCCTTATCTTATTTTTTGCCAGGTTTGGCTTTTCGGAATGATGGTTACAAAATGAGCTACAAAAAATTCAGGCTCGATATCAATGGGCTGCGCGCATTTGCTGTCCTGAGTGTCGTGCTATATCACTTTGGTGTTCCCTACGTTTCCGGAGGATTCACAGGAGTTGATGTATTTTTCGTAATATCCGGTTTCCTGATGACGGGTATCGTACTTGAGAAAGTTGACCATAAAGGGATCTTCGATTTCTACGCTGCTCGTTTTTTACGCATAGTTCCTGCACTGGTCGCAACCATATTAGCGTTGCTGATATTTGGCTATTTCTCGTTAAGCACCAGCGAATTCGAGCTGCTCGCCAGAAATGCTACCGCATCATTGCTCTTCTATTCGAATAACTATTACGCTGCTCATTCAAGTTACTTCGACCCTTCTTCAGACCTCAATTTCTTGTTGCATACCTGGTCATTGTCTGTTGAATGGCAGTTTTATTTGATCTATCCGCTGATTGTTTTAGCCATCAAGAAATGCCGGCTTCCGGTATCACTCTCCATTCTGGCACTATTTTGTTTGTCTCTCGTGTATGTGGCCCTGGGGTTATCAGGGACGAAAGAGGATCTTTTCTACCTGCTGCCAACCCGAGCCTGGGAAATGTTGGCGGGTGCGTTGGTATATATCATCAGCAGCCGTGGTGCACTTACGAACTTCAAGCACCTGTCTAAGCTCAATATTCCCGGCCTGCTACTTATTCTGTTTTCGCTCTTTACAGCCGAGGGATCGCAGGCGTGGCCGGGTCTGGCAACGTTGATTCCGGTGGCAGGTGCAGCACTGGTTATCGTTGCGAATAATCAAAACGCGTATCTCATTAAAAACAAAGCTGCTCAGTTTATCGGTACCATTTCCTACTCCTGGTATCTGTGGCATTGGCCCGTTATCGTGGTGATGCGTTACTACAGAGTAGAGATGGATGCCATTAACATCGGTGCAGGAATTGCGGTGTCATTCATTCTGGCCGTGATCTCTTACTATCTTATCGAGATGCCATTCCGAAAAAGAAACTGGCTCCGTACCGATTTTGTCAGTGCCATCGTCATCACCGCGTGTGCTTTTATGGTAGTACAGACCCATGGCGCAACGTTCAGATTCAAGGGTGATATGAATGATGTCATCACCTACCGTTTCAATAATAAAGAGTGGCGACCTGACACTTGTTTCCTGAATCCACGGCAGGATTATTCAGTTTTTTCAAAGTGTCAGGATAAAATGACCTCAGATTCGATTGTTATCTGGGGAGATTCCCATGCTGCGCAACTGATGCCTGGATTTAGATCAGTACTGAAAAATGAGAATTTGACGCAACGTACATCCAGCCTGTGTGGACCGTTGTATGGTGCGGAAAATAACCAGCGCCCTTTATGTAAAGACACCAATAAAAATATTACAGACGAATTGTTGCGTGTTAAGCCTAAACTGGTAGTTCTGGCGGCCTTCTGGTCACAATACCCGTTTAAGGATTACCTTGCTGACACGTTGAAAATGTTGAATTCTGCAGGTATTCGCACTGTAGTGATTGGTCCTTTCCCGTTCTGGCATGATCCGCTGCCTAAAGTCATTGAGGCAAACGGCTTAAATCCACAGGGAACACTTCCTGTTGCTCTCTTTGATCCATCCAAGAATGTTTTGGGCAATGACAAGCTTATTGAAAAAATAGTGAGTGCTTCGGCCAACTCAGCTTATATATCTGCTATCGATATTCTTTGTAGCAATGCTGCATGTAAAGTGACTGTGGGAAAAAAACCAGTGATTCCGATGCAGTGGGATAATACTCATATGACTTATCCAGGATCAATATGGTTCGTTAACAACATATCAAAAAAGCTAAACTAATCAAAATGGGGCATAACTCTTATGCCCCATTCTTGCATTTATTTAAAAATAAATAAATTTGCATTACGGAACAAAAAATCCTGCTTAAAGTAAATTATCTCAACCAGATATTAATATCTCATGGGAGAACTGTTTCTGCCGTGACATTTCAATCACTATGAACTACCAATTTTTGTAGATAGCATTAAGAATTATCTGACTCGACTTCTAACAGGTGATACAATGCTAATCATTGTCTCAAAGAAGATGATTCATAAATCCGACGTACTCAGATTTACGTTGGTAGGACTACAAATACCAACAAGGAAATTATATTTCAAATATTAATTCTTGATTATGAACAACAGCAAAGATGAAAAAACTACAGTATTTTTTCGTGGGTTGACATGTTTTTTTGTAGAACTACACCGTCTAACATATTCATTTAATCAGCTAATGAATAACAAAATACGTACAGCATACACAATATTATTTGGAATTAATAATTCTATCATAGTTTCTTATGAATTTTTCAAGAAGCTATCAATAAATATCACCAGCAATATAATAAACTCAAAATAAAATATACGCTCATTAGCATAAACCAACACACATTAAGAACTTTGTTATGGTGTGTTTTTAATAATTATAAGTGATTACGAAATGACCAAAACATCGAATAAAATATATTTTATAGAAGTACTAAGAGGTCCAGCAGCTCTTCTGGTTGTTGCTTATCACATCGCAGGTATTCTGATGGGAGCCTACTCATTCTGGCCAGGAATGGGACGGGATCTTTTTAGAAATGGTAACATTGGTGTTGATATATTCTTTATGATCAGCGGATTTATTATATGTTACGCCACCAAAAATAAAGAGGACAATTATCGTTCAAGTTTTGTCATACGACGATTCTTTAGAATCTATCCTCTTTTTATCATCTGCTTAACCATAGCCTGGTTAACTTATAACTCTGGATATAGTTATTTAAATTATCTACACTCGGCCACTTTAATGCAAAACAACTACGCTGATAAGGCTCCATTTTTTGGATATAATATGTTGTTCCCTGCATGGACAATAGCATATGAGGTAATGTTCTACTTTGTATTTTATATTGGGATGTGTATTAATCATAAATACAGAGGATTGATTACTGCAATTCTTTTACTCATGGCCATGAGTATAATACAACTTTCGTTTAAAGGTGAATTATCTATATATGGTCATTTTTCATCATATAGAGAAGACATGGGAGTATTCGCTCCTCTCTTGACACTTTTGGGTTCTCCTCTGATGCTGGAATTCATTATCGGAATGGGATGCTATTATCTCTATAATGTCCTTAGAACAAGTGAGAACATCACTGTTTCATCATTTTTCCTGACATTATCAATAATAGCCGTGTCAATGATGTACTTTGTTGATCTTCATAGCCATGGGATTACTGAGAAAGGTATTGTGGCTGCGGCCATATTTATACCACTTATGTTGTCAGAAATGACAGGCATGAAGCTTAAGTCTAAAATATCAAGATTTTTTTCAGATATTTCATATTCATTGTATCTTACACATGCAATGGTTCTTAAGTATTATACTATTTATCTAAAAAACTCTGGGATCAATGACTTCCCAAAAGGGGTTATTTCATTTTTCTCAATCTTAGTAGTCTGCATAGTAGTTGCTTACATCGCACACATCACAATAGAAAAATGGTTTATAACTACTGGAAAGAAAATCATTAATTTTCTTTCTACTAAAGGAAATAATAACGTATTAGAAAAAGAGCCCACGTAATTGAAGCCCCCACAATGTTGGACAACCACCACTGTGGGGGGCTATTCAATCGATTACTTCACTCCAATTCCGTTAAGTTTCCTATATGCTATTGGAATAATTGTCTTAACGATAAGTAGTATCACAATTGATGAAATAAAGCTGATTATAAGTTTACAGAATGAATTGTTAGCAACATATTGACCAACATCGTGAGTAAGTATGTAAAGAATTAGAGGGTGTAAAAGATAAACTCCAAGGGAATACTCCCTGCCTAGATTTGATATTATATTCTCTCTAACGTTAGTATTTACACACAAGCTAAGCAGAGCAATACACACTGGGGTGGCGAATAGTGGAAATTGTCTTTCTACCATATCAGCTTTGTAAATAACTCCAAGCTGGTATACCTCGCCGACCATGAATACCACGCCAAATAAAATTGTAGCTAATGAAATTTTATTTGGAATATTTTTAAGTACCCCACTCTTGGCAAAGTAATGTCCGAGATAAACAAGAGCAAAGGCTATCATAGTTCTTAATGCGTAAAAAATGTAAATTTCATAGTGCAGTGACTTAACCATATCTCCATACCAGCATGCTACTAAAATGGCAGTTGATACCAATATAGAAAACTTGACGCTTACATTTTTTATAAAATAATTTGTTAATATAACGCCAAGAATTAGCGCATTCAAAAACCACAAATGGAAGAATGTTCCGCCATGAAGGGTGTCGTTAGATACAACTTTCCCAATAATCCTCCATGCATCTCCCTGCATCATTCTATATAGAATTGGGATGTACAATATTGAGGACCAGAAAAGAATACTAACAAGCTTGTTAAGCTTTTTGCCCAAATCTTCATGCATGGAGGAGCCCATCAGGTAACCAGAAGCAAGAAAGAAGAACGGAAGCGCCCACCTTGAAGACACTCTGAACAGCTCACCAAAATGCTGTGGCATCTCTGGGAAATTACCCACGTGGACTACTATGATAAAGAAACAAGCAAGAAGCTTCGCTGCATCCAATGCATTGTTGCGCATTTTATGAACACCAAATTAAGAATTATCTGTTGATGCTACAAATTTTTGCTTTTCCAATCAAATGATAATCACATCATGTGACTCAATCTCAAATGCTAATGGTATATGTTGCAACAGAGAAATGATTTTCGAGACCTTGTTTGCGGCAATACTCTTTCCTTCCAACTATTCTCGCGTCCAACAGTTGTCATATCTGAAAAGTCTTGCTGGTATTGGTTGATCTTCCGATTTGCATCACGCAGGGTGAAGTGTCAGTTCTTTTCCCTGAACCTGGCGATGAAGTCATTTGTGCGATGGCAGATGCAGCCTTTCCGATTTTACGTTAAGGCCTCGATGAAAGTGGTCTGTATCTCATATGCTCCAGGCATAGGATGCTCCAATACATCATGGTATACACACCATCGCCAACATTGAGGGTCGATCAAGTGATCATCTGATGCTAAACTCCCGACTTTTCAGAATTTACTGATTTTTCTCATGTTGAAGCTATTTAGCCGTTATGTATCACTTGGCGCTGTCAACACAGCCCTGCACTGGATTTGCTTTGGAGTGCTGTTTCACTTCTTCGGTACAAGCCAGGCACTGGCAAACGTAATCGCGTTCTGCATTGCAGTTACGTTTAGTTTTTTCGCCAACGCAAAATGGACGTTCAAATCAAAGGCTACCTCGGTCCGCTACATGGCGTTTGTAGTATTTATGGGTGCCATGGCCGCTATGACCGGGTATACCGCTGATTTTATCGGGACACCGCCAATTGTTACTTTGATAGCGTTTTCTGGATTCAGTTTGGTTGTCGGGTTCATATACTCAAAATTCATTGTCTTTAGGGATGCGAAATGAAAATTTCTCTGATCGTTCCGGTATTTAATGAAGAGGAAGCAATTCCAATCTTCTATAAAACGGTACGGGAGTTTGAAGAGTTAAAGCAGCATGAAGTCGAGATAGTCTTCATAAATGACGGCAGCAAAGATGCGACAGAATCTATCATTAAAGCGCTTGCTATCGCAGATCCGCTTGTTGTTCCACTTTCATTCACACGCAATTTTGGTAAGGAGCCAGCCCTGTTCGCTGGACTTGATCACGCTACTGGTGAAGCGATTATTCCGATCGACGTTGACCTGCAAGATCCTATAGAGGTAATTCCGCACCTGATTAAAAAATGGCAATCAGGGGCAGATATGGTATTGGCTAAAAGAACCGATCGCTCTACTGATGGAAGACTAAAGAGAAAGACCGCTGAGTGGTTCTATAAACTCCACAACAAAATAAGTAACCCTCAGATTGAGGAGAACGTTGGGGACTTTCGCCTGATGTCTCGTGAAGTGGTTGAAAACATCAAACTCATGCCAGAACGGAACCTGTTTATGAAGGGTGTTCTGAGTTGGGTTGGTGGGCGTACAGATGTTGTTGATTATGCCAGGGCTGAGCGTGTTGCAGGCAATAGCAAGTTCAATGGCTGGAAGTTATGGAACTTAGCTCTTGAAGGAATAACGAGCTTCTCAACCTTCCCATTGCGCATGTGGACTTATATCGGTTTGTTAGTTGCCGGTATGGCATTTATTTACGGCGCATGGATGATTTTAGATACCCTGGCATTCGGAAACCCAGTGCGCGGATACCCTTCTATGCTGGTGTCAATACTCTTCCTCGGTGGAGTTCAGTTGATTGGGATTGGGGTTCTTGGCGAGTACATTGGCAGGATTTATGTTGAGGTCAAAAACCGCCCTCGATATGTTTTGAAGAAATAATTACTGGGAGGATGTGATGATAAAGGCGAAGGGATTTATAGATTGTAAGGAAGAGTGGTTATTCTATCTTTTTGTGTTGTTATCAGTTTTTGTTTTTTTTGGTTTCATTCACCCGACAACAATTTTTAATGGCGATGAATGGTTTAATTTGTCACTTGGGCGTGAAGCATGGCCTGAATGGCATGGTTTTAACCCGATCAAAGTCGTACCGGAGGTATCATTCCCTCTCCTTATTAACGTAGCGTCCTTTGCGCTAACGCCTTTTGGCCTGACATTTCTTCAATCTGCTACATTTTTCACCGCCGCACTGATAGCGGTGCTTGTCGTGGTTTATTTGCGGCAGTTTTATCTTTTCACTATTGAGAAGATGCATTGTTCTCAGTATTCAGGGCTTGTTATTGCCATTTTCCATTACCTATGCCTGTTTGGCTTGTTCAGGACTCTTAATGATAGTAAAAGCACTTATATGTTATGGGAGCAAAACATGACGTGCTATTATCACTATTTATTCCCAGCGCTGATCAATGGCTCTGTTACACTTTACTTTCTGCGTAATGGTCGTGAATTAAAAGGATACTTATCAACCAACCCTGTTCTATCTGGATTCATTTTACTTTCTATATATTTATCAATTTATTCTAATATTTTTTCTAGCGTCATCCTGGCTGTAACATGCGGCTCTGTCCTTTTTGTTAATTTATTTGTGTCTAGATACAAAATTATTGACACAATCAAGGCTTACCCTCTACATGTTCTGGTACTGATGATGTGGGTTGTATCGGCCATCTTTGAGTCTAATGGTGGAAGAGCAGAAAGGATGGGTAAGTCATCGCTAGATATATCTGGCGCGGTTGATAGTGCGTTGTCTCTGCTTTCACAAATGAATGGAACATTCATTACTGTATTTGTTGTTGGCTTTACAGCCTGTATATTTGGATTTTTCGCCAGTGGTAAATTCAAGATTCAGGAAAAGAAAATTGTTCTGATTTGCCTTATCTCATCAATTTTAATACTTACGGCGTTAATTCTTATAAGCGCAAAATCAAGTGCAGGATATGTTGGTAAACCCGTTGTGATGTGGGGGGTGTTCATGTATATGACAGCACTCTCTTCATTTGGATTTTCATTGCTTTTCAGGTCAAACCATGCAAGCTATCTTTCACCAGTAATCATATTTATGCTTATTAACGCCAGCACTAATCAGTCTTATTCTTTGAAAGAGCCACAGAGCAACTCACTGACATATCATAAAGCCAATGCTGTCACACAGGATATGATTGAGCAGATTCAGGCTGCTTTGTCAGAAAACAAAAGAGAAATGATTCTTTATGTTCCTAAATTTGATGGCGATGACAACTGGCCAATACCGATAACCAGATCAAGAGAAATTTCATGGACATTAAAGTCTAATGGTGTAATTGATAAAAATATTACTATCACAATACAGCCAGACAGAAGAAAGAATATTGAATTTGATGTTCATTAAAATAAAGACAATCGGCATATGCCGATTGTCTTTATTGTTTTATCTCGCAAATCTTTTATCCTGAGCGGTAGTTACGTGATAGTATTACCGCTATAGATATTTATTCCTACCCATGCACTACAGGGATGATTAATAAATATTAATATCATTAGGTTAGATAACCTAAACCTGCATCCCCATCACTTCCTGGTACGCAGAAACCAGCTTATTCCTTACCTGAATCCCCATCTGCAACGACACAGATGCTTTTTGCAAATCGGTCATCACATCGTTAAGCGCCACGCCCGGTTCACCCAGACTGAACTTCTCCGCCTGTGTACGCGCAGCGGTCTGGGTATCGCTGATACGGTCAAGAGCGGCGTGCAGTTGCCCCGCAAAGCTGATGGTCGGCTGTTCTTCTGCCACGCTCTGATTACGTGCCGTCATCGCCGTTGCCTGCAACTGACTGATCACCCCTTCAATGCCCTGTATAGCCATGACTTTCCCCTGGATGGTTTTTTACGCGGTCAAGACTAACAGCTTGTCAATAAGATAAAGGCGGTAAATAGCGTAAAAAAACCAGGTTATTTGACGCATAGAAAATCCCGAATCATCAAATAATGGCAGGGCCATCAGTATGGAACTTTTGTCGTGTTTGCCGACCCGGGAGTCAGTTTTGTTTCTCTACACGAATAACGTAACCCACCAGGATTTAAGAGGTGCGCAATGAGTGCGACAGCATCGACAGCACCGCAGACTAAATCACTAGAGTGGATGAACCGCCTTCGCGCGAATCCTAAAATCCCGTTGATCGTGGCAGGCGCTGCCGCAATTGCGATTATTGTCGCGATGGTCTTGTGGGCGAAAAGCCCTGACTACCGCACGCTCTACAGTAACCTTTCCGACCAGGATGGCGGTGCCATCGTCACCCAACTTACCCAGATGAACATCCCTTATCGCTTCGCCGATAACGGCGGTGCGCTTGAGGTTCCCGCGGATAAAGTGCACGAACTGCGTCTGCGTCTCGCGCAGCAGGGCCTGCCAAAAGGTGGCGCGGTAGGTTTTGAGCTGCTGGACCAGGAAAAATTCGGTATCAGCCAGTTCAGCGAGCAGGTTAACTACCAGCGTGCGCTGGAAGGTGAACTGGCCCGCACCATTGAAACATTAGGCCCGGTGAAAAGTGCCCGTGTGCACCTCGCCATGCCGAAACCTTCTCTGTTTGTTCGTGAACAAAAATCCCCGTCTGCTTCTGTGACTGTTAACCTCGAACCTGGCCGCGCGCTGGATGAGGGGCAAATCAGCGCGGTAACGCATCTGGTCTCCAGCGCCGTTGCGGGTTTGCCACCAGGTAACGTGACTCTGGTTGATCAGAGTGGCCATCTGCTGACGCAGAACAACAGCGCCGGTCGCGACTTAAATGACGCGCAGCTGAAATATGCTGCCGATGTCGAAGGCCGTCTGCAACGCCGTATTGAAGCCATTCTTGGCCCGGTCGTGGGGAATTCCAACGTCCATGCGCAGGTTACCGCTCAGATTGACTTCGCCAATAAAGAACAAACGGAAGAACAGTACAGCCCGAATGGCGATCCTGCTCAGGCCGTGATGCGTTCTCGCCAGGTTAATGAAAACGAGCAAGTGGGCGGTCCATACCCGGGTGGCGTGCCAGGCGCACTGTCTAACCAGCCTGCTCCGGCTAACGCTGCGCCAATTTCGACTCCGCCGGCAAACCAGCAGAACGGTCAACAAACGAATCAGCAAACGACCTCTTCAAACACGTCCTCTGGCCCACGTACCAGTAGCCGTAATGAAACGACCAACTACGAAGTCGACCGTACCATTCGCCACACCAAGCTGAACGTGGGTGATGTACAACGTCTTTCTGTTGCCGTGGTTGTAAACTACAAAACGCTGCCAGACGGCAAACCGCTGCCGCTGACCGCCGAACAAATGAAGCAGATCGAAGACCTGACTCGTGAAGCAATGGGTTACTCCGAGAAGCGTGGCGATACCCTCAACGTGGTGAACTCTCCGTTCAACTCGGTTGATGAGACAGGTGGCGAACTGCCGTTCTGGCAACAGCAGGCGTTTATCGATCAGCTGATGTCTGCCGGTCGCTGGCTGCTGGTTCTGATTGTCGCGTGGCTGCTGTGGCGTAAAGCGATTCGTCCGCAGCTGACGCGCCGCGCGGAAGAAGCTAAAGCCGCTCAGGAGCTCATGAATACGCGTCAGGAAGTGGAAGAAGCCGTTGAAGTTCGCCTGAGCAAAGACGAACAAATGCAGCAGCGTCGTGCTAATCAGCGCATGGGTGCTGAGGTAATGAGTCAACGTATTCGCGAAATGTCAGATAACGATCCGCGCGTCGTCGCGCTGGTCATCCGCGGCTGGATGGGTAACGAACATGAGTAATACGCTTACAGGTACCGATAAAAGCGTCATCCTGCTGATGACCATTGGCGAAGACCGCGCGGCAGAGGTGTTCAAACACCTCTCCCAGCGGGAAGTGCAAATTCTCAGTGCGGCAATGGCGAACGTTCGTCAGATCTCCAATAAACAGCTGACCGAAGTGTTGGCTGAGTTTGAGCAGGAAGCCGAGCAGTTTGCCGCGCTCAATGTCAACGCTAACGAATACCTGCGCTCTGTGCTGGTCAAGGCGCTTGGCGAAGAACGCGCCGCCAGCCTGCTGGAAGATATTCTGGAAACCCGCGATACCGCCAGCGGTATCGAGACGCTCAACTTTATGGAGCCGCAGAGTGCCGCCGACCTTATTCGCGACGAGCACCCGCAGATTATCGCCACCATCCTGGTTCACCTCAAACGTGGCCAGGCGGCCGATATTCTGGCGCTGTTCGATGAACGTCTGCGTCACGATGTGATGCTGCGTATCGCTACCTTTGGCGGTGTCCAGCCAGCGGCACTGGCAGAACTGACCGAAGTGCTGAACAACCTGCTCGATGGCCAGAACCTCAAGCGCAGCAAAATGGGCGGCGTGAGAACGGCGGCAGAGATCATCAACCTGATGAAAACGCAGCAGGAAGAGGCGGTTATTACGGCGGTTCGCGAGTTCGACGGCGAGCTGGCACAGAAAATTATCGACGAGATGTTCCTGTTCGAAAACCTGGTCGAAGTGGACGATCGCAGCATCCAGCGCCTGCTCCAGGAAGTGGACTCCGAATCGCTGCTTATCGCCCTCAAAGGTGCCGAACAGCCACTGCGCGAGAAGTTCCTGCGCAACATGTCTCAGCGTGCAGCCGATATCCTGCGCGACGACCTTGCCAACCGTGGCCCGGTGCGTCTGTCTCAGGTGGAAAACGAACAGAAAGCCATCCTGCTTATTGTTCGTCGTCTGGCAGAAACCGGCGAGATGGTGATTGGCAGCGGAGAAGACACGTATGTCTAATGAGCTGCCGTGGAAGCGCTGGACGCCCGACGATCTGGCCCCTCCTCTTTCCGAGTTTACCCCGGCTATGATATCGCCCGACGAGGGCGATACAGGCACAGAACTCCCTGAGCTCAGCGAAGAAGAGCAACGTGCGCAGATGCTGGCGCAAATGCAAATGCAGGCGCACGAACAGGGGTATAACGCGGGTTTACATGAAGGACGGCAGACTGGCCAGGAGCAGGGTTATCAGGAAGGTCTGGCGAAAGGGTTAGAGCAAGGTATTGAACAGGCGCGCCAGCAACAGGCGCCGCTTCATGCCCGGATGCAGCAGCTGGTCAGCGAATTCCAGCACACCCTTGATGCGCTTGACAGCGTGATTGCCTCGCGCCTGATGCAGATGGCGCTTGAAGCCGCGCGTCAGGTCATTGGCCAGACGCCAACGGTAGATAACTCGGCACTGATCAAACAAATTCAGGGCCTGCTTCAGCAGGAGCCATTGTTCAGCGGTAAACCGCAGCTGCGCGTTCATCCTGACGATCTACAGCGTGTGGAAGAGAGCCTCGGCGCCACGCTCAGTCTGCATGGTTGGCGTCTTCGCGGCGATCCTTCCTTACACCACGGCGGCTGCAAAGTCTCTGCGGATGAAGGTGATCTGGATGCCAGCGTCGCCACCCGCTGGCAGGAACTGTGCCGCCTGGCGGCACCGGGAGTCGTCTGATGACCGCACGCCTCACTCGCTGGCTTACCACCCTTGATAACTTCGAAACGAAGATGGCGCAACTGCCATCTGTTCGTCGTTATGGGCGTTTAACCCGCGCTACAGGCCTGGTGCTCGAAGCCACGGGCTTGCAGCTTCCGCTGGGCGCCACCTGCGTGATCGAACGTCAGGACGGGATCGAAACCCGCGAAGTGGAAAGTGAAGTCGTTGGCTTTAACGGTCAGCGTCTGTTCCTGATGCCGCTTGAAGAGGTCGAAGGCATTCTGCCCGGCGCGCGCGTCTATGCAAAAAACAACTCAGGCGATGGTCTGCAAAGTGGCAAACAGTTGCCGCTTGGCCCGGCGCTGTTAGGCCGCGTGCTGGACGGGAGCGGCAAGCCGCTTGACGGTCTGCCCTCCCCTGACACCACCGAAACCGGGGCGCTGATCACTCAGCCATTTAACCCGCTGCAACGTACGCCTATCGAACATGTGCTTGATACCGGCGTGCGCCCGATTAACGCCCTGCTCACCGTCGGACGCGGGCAGCGTATGGGTCTGTTCGCCGGTTCCGGCGTGGGTAAATCGGTACTGCTCGGCATGATGGCGCGTTACACCCAGGCCGACGTTATCGTCGTGGGGCTTATCGGTGAACGTGGTCGTGAAGTAAAAGACTTTATTGAAAATATTCTGGGTGCTGAAGGCCGCGCCCGCTCGGTGGTGATCGCCGCCCCGGCGGATGTTTCCCCGCTGCTGCGTATGCAGGGTGCAGCCTACGCCACCCGTATTGCAGAGGATTTCCGTGATCGCGGGCAGCACGTGCTGCTGATCATGGATTCCCTGACCCGTTATGCGATGGCGCAGCGTGAAATCGCGCTGGCTATCGGTGAGCCACCAGCCACCAAAGGCTATCCACCTTCGGTGTTTGCCAAGTTACCAGCGCTGGTTGAACGTGCGGGTAACGGCATCACTGGTGGCGGTTCGATTACCGCGTTTTACACGGTTCTGACCGAAGGCGATGACCAGCAGGACCCGATTGCCGACTCCGCGCGTGCGATCCTTGACGGTCACATTGTGTTATCCCGTCGTCTGGCTGAAGCCGGGCACTATCCGGCTATCGATATCGAAGCCTCGATCAGCCGTGCGATGACGGCACTGATTACCGAGAAGCACTACGCCCGCGTGCGTAACTTCAAACAACTGCTATCCAGCTTCCAGCGTAACCGCGACCTGGTGAGCGTGGGGGCGTATGCCAAAGGCAGCGACCCGATGCTCGACAAAGCGATTGCTCTGTGGCCGCATCTGGAAGCATTCCTGCAACAAGGTATTTTTGAACGCGCCGACTGGGACGATTCGATTCAGGCTCTGGAGCTGATTTTCCCGCAGGTGTAATACAGGTGGAGGGCGAAGGTCATGGCGCAAAACAGCGCGTTATCAACGCTAAAAGATCTGGCTGAAAAAGAAGTTGATGATGCCGCATTGCAGCTTGGCGCAATGCGACGCGGGTGCCAGCAGGCTGAAGAACAGTTGAAGATGTTGATCGACTATCAGCATGAATATCGCACCAACCTCAATACCGACATGACACAGGGCATTGGTAGCCAGCGCTGGATTAACTATCAGCAGTTTATCCAGACGCTTGAAAAGGCGATTGAACAGCATCGCCAGCAGCTTAACCAGTGGACCCAAAAAGTCGATACGGCGCTGAACTTTTGGCGCGAGAAAAAACAGCGGCTCCAGGCATGGCAAACCTTGCAGGACCGGCAAGTGGCAGCAACTACCCTCGCCGAGAACCGCCTGGACCAGAAAAAAATGGATGAGTTTGCACAGCGCGCATCAATGAGGAAACCTGAATGATCACACTGCAACAACTGCTGATGACCGACAGTGACCTGTCAGGCGGCACGCAGACGGGAAAAGGCACCGACGGTGCACAAGATTTTCTCTCCCTGCTGGCGGGCGCCCTGACGGATACCACCGGTCAAGGTAAAGATGCGCCGCTGACCCTTGCCGACCTGAAAGCGGCCGGCAGCAAGCTGGCAAAAGTCGCACAGGATAAAGACGGCGATACCACGCTTCAGGCAAAAATTGCCGATCTGTTGTCACGCCAGGACACGCTTACCGGGGATGAAACTGCGCAAACCACCGCGCTGCAAAGCCTGGTTTCCGGGCTGATGCCAGCAACCCATAGTGATGCCCTGAAAAGCCTGACGTCAACGGCTGCCAAAGATGACAGCAAAACCGACCTCAGCGAAGAAGAGCTGGCCGGATTAAGCGCGCTGATGGCAATGCTGCCGCATCAGCAGACCGCAACCCCGGTTTCCACCCAGGCCGTCAGCACTGAAGGCGTGGCCGAGAAAGTGCTGGCAGGCACCTCTCTGGCACAAACCAGCACCGGGCAACAACCGGCCCTGACGACCGCCTCGGGTGCACATGAAAAAGCACAGTCTGCGCTTGCGTACGCACCTCAGCCGCAAACCGCTGATGCATCGGCCGCTAACGCTCCGCTGACGCCCGCCGTAGCCGTTACCGCTGAGAAGCAGGACCTGGCAAGCCAGTCTTCTTCCACCAGCCCAACGGCAACGCTTGCGCCAATCGTCAGCAGCCAGGCCACCTCTCAGCCCGCCGCCACGGTCGCTACCGCGCCGGTACTGAGCCAGCCGCTTGGCACCAGTGAGTGGCAGCAGACCCTGAGCCAGCACATCACCCTGTTCACCCGACAAGGGCAACAAACGGCCGAGCTGCGCCTGCACCCGGAAGATCTGGGCCAGGTACAAATTTCGATTAAGCTTGATGATAACCAGGCGCAGTTGCAGATGGTGTCTGCGCACAGCCACGTACGTGCGGCACTGGAAGCGGCGCTGCCGGTTCTGCGTACTTCGCTTGCTGAGAACGGTATTCAGCTTTCACAAAGCAGCGTCAGCAGCGAAAGCTTCTCAGGCCAGCAGCAGTCTGCCTCACAGCAGCAACAGCAGGCTTCGCGTTCCGGCCAGCAGGGCGGCTTTAATGAAGAGAGCGATGAGCTACTGCCAGCCCCTGTCACACTGCAATCCGCCGCGCGTGGAAACAGTGCTGTAGACATCTTCGCCTAAACGCCAGAGGTAACGTGATTATCCCCGTCTTTTCCACGCTTTGAGATAAGGCGGACACGGGATAATCACCTTATTAAGCTGTACCGAAACAGGAAGCTCGTATCAGATGACTGACTCCGCTATCACCAAAAAAAGTAAGCGTTCCATCTGGATCCCGCTGCTGGTGTTGATCACGCTCGCCGCCTGCGCTACCGCGGGCTATAGTTACTGGCGTATGCAGCAGGAACCCTCCTCTGCTACGGCCAAGACCGAACCGCCACCACCACCGGCGCCGGTATTCTTCCCACTGGATACCTTCACCGTTAACCTGGGTGATGCGGATCGTGTGCTTTATGTTGGCATCACGCTGCGCCTGAAAGACGAAGCCACCCGTTCTCGTCTGAACGATTACCTTCCTGAAGTGCGTAGCCGTCTTCTGCTGCTGTTCTCTCGTCAGGATGCTTCTACGCTTGCCACCGATGACGGTAAGCAGAAGCTGGTCGATGCCATTAAACAAACGCTGGCCACGCCGCTGGTAAATGGTCAACCTAAGCAGGAAGTCACTGACGTTCTGTATACAGCCTTCATACTGCGGTAACGACATGGGCGACAGTATTCTTTCTCAGGCAGAAATCGATGCGTTGCTTAACGGCGACAGCGATAAGAGTGATGATCCGCAACCGGGTCTGAGTGGCGATGACAATATTCGTCCCTATGACCCGAATACCCAGCGTCGCGTGGTGCGCGAGCGTCTTCAGGCGCTGGAGATCATCAACGAACGTTTTGCACGTCAGTTCCGTATGGGGCTGTTTAACCTGCTGCGTCGTAGCCCGGATATCACCGTCGGTGCGATCCGCATTCAGCCGTATCATGAGTTTGCCCGCAACCTGCCGGTGCCGACCAACCTTAACCTTATTCATCTGAAACCGCTGCGCGGCACCGGGCTGGTTGTGTTCTCGCCAAGTCTGGTCTTCATTGCGGTCGATAACCTGTTTGGTGGTGATGGCCGTTTCCCGACGAAAGTTGAGGGACGTGAGTTTACCCACACCGAACAGCGCGTTATTAACCGAATGCTGAAGCTGGCGCTGGAGTCCTATAGCGACGCGTGGAAAGCGATTAACCCGCTGGACGTGGAGTACGTGCGTTCCGAGATGCAGGTGAAATTTACCAATATCACCACCTCGCCGAACGATATCGTCGTCAACACGCCGTTCCACGTCGAGATCGGCAACCTGACCGGCGAATTTAACATCTGCCTGCCGTTCAGCATGATTGAACCGCTGCGCGAGCTGCTGGTGAACCCGCCGCTTGAGAACTCGCGTAACGAAGATCAGAACTGGCGTGAAAACCTGGTGCGCCAGGTTCAGCACTCGCAGCTTGAGCTGATCGCGAGTTTTGCTGATATCCCGCTGCGGTTATCCCAGATCCTGAAATTACAACCCGGCGACGTTCTGCCGATAGAAAAACCCGATCGCATTATTGCCCATGTTGATGGCGTGCCTGTGCTGACAAGCCAGTACGGCACGGTAAACGGCCAGTATGCATTACGCGTTGAACACTTGATCAACCCGATATTGAATTCGCTGAATGAGGAACAGCCCAAATGAGTGACATGAACAATCCGTCCGATGAGAACAGCGGAGCACTGGACGATCTGTGGGCTGACGCGTTAAACGAGCAACAATCCACTCCGGCGAAAAACGCGGCGGATGCGGTATTCCAGCAATTAGGCGGCGGCGACGTCAGCGGCACATTGCAGGATATCGACCTGATTATGGATATCCCGGTTAAGCTGACCGTGGAACTGGGTCGTACCCGCATGACCATTAAAGAGCTGCTGCGCCTGACGCAGGGTTCCGTGGTGGCGCTGGACGGTCTGGCCGGTGAGCCGCTGGATATCCTGATCAACGGTTATCTGATTGCCCAGGGTGAAGTTGTGGTGGTGGCCGATAAATACGGCGTGCGTATCACCGACATCATTACTCCGTCTGAACGTATGCGTCGTCTGAGCCGTTAAGAATGAAAACCGAGGCAACAGTATCGCAGCCCTCAGCCGTACCCGGTTCGCCCCTGCTCCAGGTGAGCGGCGCGCTGTTTGGTATTATTGCCTTTATTCTTATTATCGCCTGGATTGCGAAACGCTTTGGTGTGGCGGGTAAAACCGCCGCCGGGCGCGGCCTTAAGGTCAGCGCCAGCACCACGCTTGGGCCACGTGAACGCGTGGTCATTGTCGATGTTGAAGACGCGCGGCTGGTGCTGGGCGTAACCGCTTCAAACATCAATGTATTGCATAAACTGCCGCCTGCGCCGGTGACGGCCGAGGCGAATGCAGAGACCCCAGCGGATTTTCAGTCCGTCATGAAGAGTTTGCTTAAGCGTTCCGGGAGATCCTGATGCGCCGTTTGTTATCCCTTACGCTTGCGGGCATTGCCCTGTTTGCACCTTCCGTTTACGCGCAACTACCCGGTCTTGTCTCCACCCCGCTCGCCGGTGGCGGTCAAAGCTGGTCGCTTCCAGTTCAGACGCTGGTGTTCATCACCTCGCTGACCTTTATCCCGGCGATCCTGCTGATGATGACCAGCTTTACCCGCATCATCATCGTCTTTGGCCTGCTGCGAAATGCGCTCGGTACGCCATCCGCACCGCCTAACCAGGTGCTGCTGGGCTTAGCCCTGTTTTTAACCTTTTTCATTATGTCGCCGGTTATCGACAAGATTTATACCGACGCCTATCAGCCGTTCAGCGAAGACAAGATTTCGATGCAGGATGCGCTGGAGAAAGGCGCGCAACCACTGCGTGAATTTATGCTGCGTCAGACCCGTGAAGCAGATCTGGCCTTGTTTGCCCGCCTGGCAAACACCGGTGAATTGCAGGGACCGGAAGCCGTGCCGATGCGCATTTTGCTGCCGGCCTACGTCACCAGCGAACTGAAAACCGCTTTCCAGATTGGTTTTACCATCTTTATTCCGTTCCTGATTATCGACCTGGTGATCGCGAGCGTGCTGATGGCGCTCGGTATGATGATGGTGCCGCCGGCAACCATTGCCCTGCCCTTTAAGATCATGCTCTTTGTGCTGGTTGATGGCTGGCAATTGCTGGTCAGCTCGCTGGCACAGAGTTTCTACAGTTAAGGTACGCCGCAATGACGCCAGAATCGGTCATGATGATGGGCACGGAGGCGATGAAAGTCGCGATTGCCGTTGCCGCTCCACTGCTGCTTGTTTCGCTGGTGACGGGTCTTATCATCAGTATTTTGCAGGCCGCCACCCAGATTAACGAAATGACGCTGTCGTTCATCCCGAAAATCATCGCGGTTTTCGTGGCGATGATCGTTGCCGGGCCGTGGATGCTGAATTTGCTGCTGGACTACATGCGTAACTTGTTTACCAATCTGCCGTATATCATCGGCTGATATCACGATGCTGCACATCACAAGCGATCAGTGGGTTCAGTGGCTGGGAGTCTACTTCTGGCCAATGCTTCGCATCATGGCGCTTATCTCAACGGCCCCCATTCTTAGCGAAAAGTCTGTACCCAAGCGGGTCAAAGTGGGGCTGGGCATCATCATTACCATCATTGTGGCCCCTTCGCTTCCGCCGGTGAATATCCCTATTGTGTCGGCAAATGCGCTGTGGGTTGCCATGCAGCAGGTGATGATTGGCGTGGCCGTCGGTTTTACCATGCAGCTTGCGTTTGCGGCAGTACGTACCGCGGGCGAGCTGATTGGCCTGCAAATGGGCTTATCCTTCGCGACCTTTGTTGACCCGGGTAGTCACCTGAACATGCCGGTGCTGGCCCGTATTATCGACCTGCTGGCAATGCTGTTGTTCCTGTCTTTCAACGGGCATTTGTGGTTAATCTCGATGCTGGTGGATACCTTCCACACGCTGCCGATTGGCGAGTCGCCGGTCAACAGTAATGCGTTCCTGGCGCTGACGCGCGCCGCCGGGCTTATTTTCCTGAACGGGCTGATGCTGGCGCTGCCGATCATTACGTTGCTGCTCACAGTTAACCTCTCATTAGGGTTACTGAACAGAATGGCACCGCAGTTATCGGTATTTGTCATCGGTTTTCCGGTGACGCTGACGGTCGGTATTTTATTAATGTCATTACTCATGCCACTTATCGCTCCGTTCTGTGAACATTTATTCAGCGAGATATTCAACCTGTTAGCGGATATTGTCAGTGAACTGCCTCGTAAATAATAACCCGCAATGTCTACATTGTCTTTCTGAGGATATTCCTAAAATAAAACCTGTAAAACATCTTCCAGGATATATCTGACGCGGTTTAATTGTTTCTAACCACCTCACAATACTTAATATTTACTTTACTTTAAGATGATTCCTGGCAAATTATACGTAACTTTACGGGATAGTGAGTTCGCCTGAAAGTCTTTGTCATGCTCACAGGTTTTATTATGTTTTTCCATCCCGTATGGCTGTTTATGAGCTCTCAGGCAGATGGTGAATTATCGTTACGCATTGAGTGAGGGTATGCCATGTCAACGATCATTATGGATTTATGCAGTTACACCCGGCTAGGGTTAACCGGGTACCTGGCAAGCAGAGGGGTAAGAAAGAGGGAAATCAACGATGCACACACCGTTGACGAACTTGCAGCCGCTTGTGACGAACTCAAGCCAGGCGTGGTGTTTATTAATGAGGACTGTTTCATCCACGATCCAGCCAACAGTCAGCAAATAAAGCAAATCATTAATCAGCATCCTAAAACGCTGTTTATTGTTTTTATGGCGATCGCAAATATCCATTTCGATGAATATTTGTTAGTCCGAAACAATTTATTGATCAGTTCTAAGTCGATTAAACCAGAGTCGCTTGATGACATTCTGGGCGATTATTTGAATAAAGAAGTTAAGAATGTAGGAGCGGTTAACTTACCGACCCTATCATTAAGCAGAACTGAATCAAGTATGTTAAAAATGTGGATGGCTGGGCAAGGGACAATTCAGATTTCTGACCAAATGAATATCAAAGCAAAAACGGTATCGTCACATAAAGGAAATATTAAAAGGAAAATTAAAACGCATAATAAGCAAGTGATCTACCACGTCGTCCGCCTGACCGATAATGTGACGAACGGTATTTTCGTCAACATGCGCTAACCCGCTTTTTACCTTTTGTACTCTACCTGTGATCTCTGGCCTGGCCAGAGATTTTTGCATGGGTGTAGCCAGATGTCGGGCACGCAGATTGCCGCCCGACGCGCGATTAGTCTGCCGTTTCCACAAAGATCCCATCCGGGTGCCCCAGTTCGTTGAAGAACCAGATACCGAGCGGGTAGTCTTCCAGTGACACCAGGTACATTGTGCCTTCATTGAACTCTTCTATTGCCAGCACCACGCCTGGGCGGCGCGGCCCACCGTCCGTTTTGACGGTTACCCGATCGTTGACCTTCATACATTCCTCCTGTGGTTTTGAGCCAGTGTAGAACAAATCTCATTAACTGACATCGGCACCTGGTGTGAATGGCGTTTTTGTGTGCGGTCTATACTTAAAAGTGGACGGGTTGAATGAGGTGTAAGTAATGAAGACCGGAAATGAGAAGAGCGATATCGATGTGAATGTCGATGCCCTGCTCGCCGCCATTAATGAAATCAGTGAGAGTGAAGTTCGCCGGCGGGAAGATGACCCCACGCGAGTCATGGTAAACGGGCGGGATTACCATACCTATCGCGAGCTGGCCGAAGCCTTTGAGCTTGATATTCACGACTTTAGCGTGACGGAAATAAATCGTTAACGCGAAAAAAATCCCGGTCATGGGGATGACCGGGATGAAACTTGCTTATGCAAGAAGCACTTGAAAATTCGTTACACCAGGAAATCTGATGTGCCATCCACACTATCCCCAACAATTTTGTATGACAAGGAAATATTCTCTATATAAATATAACTTAGTAAGAATGTGCGTTTTAGTTATGTGTACCAACATGCGCTGTCAGCGGGTTTAACGGTATCGGTTCCATAACAAAACCGTTCGACGCCTTGCTCTTTTTTAGGAATATTCTTAATAGAATTGCTAATCCTTTATCAGGAGTTGTTATGCCTTCACTACAGGACACCCTGCTGGTTTTTACTGACCTTGACGGTACGCTGCTGGACATCCATACCTACGACTGGCAACCCGCGATGCCCTGGCTGGACCGGCTCCAGGACTATCAGATCCCGGTGATTCTCTGTAGCAGCAAGACGGCAGCGGAAGTGATTGCTATTCAGCAGGATCTGGGGCTTGAAGGATTACCGTTCATTGCTGAAAACGGCGCGGTGATCCAGCTGGATGTACGCTGGGAAGCCCACCCGGCGGCACCCAGGCTAATCAAAGGTATATCGCACAGCAACATTCGCCACTTCATCGAACAGCTCCGCCAGCAAGAGGGTTACAAATTCACCACCTTTGACGATGTTGACGAGCGCGTTGTCAGCGAGTGGACGGGCCTGAGTCGCGCCCGTGCGGCGCTAGCGCGCCGGCATGAAGCTTCCGTTACGCTTATCTGGCGCGACAGCGATGAACAGATGGCACGCTTTGAAGACGATCTCGCCCATCGGGGGCTAAAGTTCGTTCAGGGCGCCCGCTTCTGGCACATACTGGATGCGCGTGAAGGGAAAGATCGGGCGGTAAGTTGGTTAATTGAACAATACCGCGCGCTTGAAGGTATCTCCCCTACCACGCTGGGGCTGGGCGATGGCCCCAATGACGCCCCGCTTCTGGACAGCGTTGACTTCGCCGTGGTGGTCAAAGGTATCAACCGCCAGGGCGTACAGCTTAAAGATGATAATCCCGCCCGGGTGTATCACACCAGGCTCGCCGGGCCAGCTGGCTGGCACGAAGGGCTGGATCACTTCTTGTCCTGATCGTCACACACCACCTGATTACGCCCGCGCTGTTTTGCCCGATACAACCGGGCATCCGCGATAGACTGGAGTTGCTCGAAGTCGTAATTGCCTTTCTCCTGCGCGCAGCTTACGCCAAGCGACGCGCTGACCCGTACGGTGGTGCTTTTTTTCACCAGGATCTCTTTACTGTTGATGCGTGAGCGAATGCGTTCTGCTATCTCGGCCGCTTCTTCCAGAGCAATGCCGGGCAGTACCACGCAAAACTCCTCGCCACCCACGCGCCCGGCAACATCGTTGGTGCGTATCGCGCCAGCAATCAGCCCCGCAGAATGCGACAACACCCGGTCACCGGCCTGATGGCCGAAGCGGTCATTAATGCTCTTGAAGTGATCGAGATCGATCTGGATAACCGAGAACGGCAGCGACTGCTGCGCACAGCTTTTCGCCAGGATTTTGGCGCGTTCGAAGAGTGCGCCGCGATTGTTCAGACGGGTTAACGGGTCGTGCCACGCCTGCCACTGCAACGTGTGCTGGAGCGCATACATGTTACTGACCATGCGGCGGATCACCAGCCAGGAGATCAGCAGCATGGCGGTAAAGAGCGCCCACAGCAACGCCAGAACGATACTGATGCTGCCAAAATCGCCCCGTACGCCGTCATGCAGCGTATGAATACGCAGGACAACGCCATCAAAGTGATCCAGCCTTTCCCAGCTCACAAAGCGACTACCCAGCCGGACACCGCCCTCAGTATCGCTTTCAATATCATAAGCTATCTGCGCCAGTTCACGTTCGTCAAAACGGTTAATGCGGCCCACGGTGGGCTCTGAAGAGGCAATCAGGTTGAGTCGGGTATCGTAAAGCTGGTACTCCCCTTCCGTGTGATCGGACGTTGCATCCATCAGGAGACGTTTCATGGTGTTTAGGGCAAAATCCATCGCCACAACGCCGTACCAGTAATGGTCGTAATAGATCGGCACGCTGGCGGTAATCGCTTTCTCACCGTTGGTCCAGGTTGACGGGGACGAGATAAACCAACGGACTCCACGCGCGCGATTTTCACGCTCAGATTGCAGAACAAACCACGGCTGAGTCACCAGCTGATAATAGCGAGGAACGATATCTTCCGTCCGGGAAGTGGTGTCTGTTGAAAGGTAGAACCCGGCACGTGATACATACACAATCCGCTCTTCTTTACGTGTCGCCGAGGTGCCAAGACGCAGCAAATACCCCACCTCAAGCGCAGCGGAAAGCTCGTTGTTCAACAGATCGTCATCGCGATTCAATAGCGTGGTTTTTTCTACAAAAGCATCTGATACGCCGTTTATGGGTAATGTGCGGTCTTTATCAACGGCGATCTGCCAGGAAGGGATGTTACGCAGGCTGTCGAAACGCTGCACCGCGTCATGTAATACGCCGAATGCCAGGGGGACATGGAGCGCATCACGCATACCGTGGCGGAAAAAAAGCAGTTTATCCACGCTGAACTGCAACTGTCTGTCCAGCGCCGTGGCGACCGTTTCCAGATGGTTGCGCTGGCTGGAGACATACGCTCCCTCAAGCACGACCACTTCACGCCAGGTGAGGAGCGTGGAAAAGACTAATACCACCAGAAAACAGAGATTAACAATCAAACGTGGATTGCTGCGTTTATGCAGCCATTGCAGAAAGGTTCGTTTCACCACATAGGTATCGCGCTGCACACACACTCCCTGATTGCCACCCTACAGCCTCCGCCCCAACCCTGGCGCAGAAACATGCAGTACGATTAACCTGCTTATCTGTAAAAACGCCCGGCGAGGCCGGGCGTTACGTGATTAAGCCTTGTCGCGCTTTTGCCGGCCTTCACCTGGCAATAGCTCGTCCTCACGAAAAGCCTCCCGCTTGATGCCGTAACCATCATGCCACCGACACTCCACCATTCCGCTGGAATACCCGGTGACAATCATGCGTGGACCGCCATTCTTGGGCTTAACTTCATCACTGACCAAAAAGACCATACCTGCCTCCTGTATCAGGGTGAAACTGTTTCAATTTAGACGAGGAATGGCCTTTTTGCATCCTTAAGAAGGTAACAATTAGTGCGACGTTCCACGCATCTTTTCGACCAGTTTTACCGCCGCGACCACCACGCCACCGATGATAAATCCCAGTACCAGATTTAACAGGGTTGGCACAACCGCCGCCGCAATGGCTCCCTGAGCCGAGGCAAAATGTTCAATCGCGTGGTGAAGCGGCGCAATACCGTGTACCACAATCCCACCACCCACAAGGAACATCGCCAGGGTGCCCACCACAGACAATATTTTCATCAGCCACGGCGCCAGCACCAGCAGCCCTTTGCCAATAGCCTGGGCGATGACACTCGATTTCTCGGCCAGCCAGTAACCCATATCGTCCAGTTTGACGATAACGCCCACCAGGCCGTAAACCCCCACGGTCACCAGAATGGCGATACCGGAGAGGATCAACACCTGGTTAAGCAACGGTGACTCAGAGACAATCCCGAGCGTAATCGCCACGATTTCCGCCGAAAGAATAAAGTCAGTGCGAATGGCGCCTTTGATCTTATCGCGCTCGAAAGCCGTTGGGTCCTGAGCGGCAAGTGCCTCCAGACGTTGCTGGCGCGCCTGTGGCGTCTCATTTTCTTTTCGTGACGCAAATGAATGCAGGACTTTTTCCACGCCCTCAAAACAGAGAAACGCGCCCCCCACCATCAGCAGTGGCGTAATGGCCCACGGAATAAATGCGCTGATCAGCAGTGCCAGCGGCACCAGGATCACTTTGTTAATAAAAGATCCCTTTGCCACGCCCCAGACAACCGGCAATTCGCGGTTTGCCCGCACCCCGGTCACCTGCTGAGCATTCAGCGATAAATCATCCCCCAGGACGCCAGCGGTCTTTTTTGCCGCCAGTTTTCCCATGACCGAAATGTCATCCAGCAAGGTGGCAATATCGTCCAGCAATGTTAACAAGCTACTTCCTGCCAAAATCTCTATCCTTCTTTTTTTGGTAATTAAGTGAATAGTATGGAGCAAAAGCGAAAACCCTGAAACAGGCACCTCAAGTCAACAAAAAATTCACATCAACTACACAATTAAAGGGCTCGCCAGCGAGATAGTTTTCACGTTTACTATCAGCGACCTTTTTATTCCGTCGTGAGGGACTATGCGTTTCCGGCACCTGTTACCGCTCATTGGAGCGCTTTTCTCGCTGTATATCATCTGGGGTTCCACCTATTTTGTCATTCGTATCGGTGTGGAAAGCTGGCCACCGCTGATGATGGCAGGTACGCGTTTCCTCTCGGCGGGCGTGCTGCTGACAGCCTTTTTACTGCTGCGTGGACATAAACTTCCGCCACTGCGCCCAATGTTAAATGCCGCCCTGATTGGCGTACTGTTGCTGGCCGTGGGTAATGGTTTTGTGACCGTGGCAGAACACCAGAATGTGCCATCCGGCATCGCTGCGGTCGTCGTGGCGACAGTGCCGCTGTTTACGCTGTGCTTTAGTCGGCTTTTCGGTATCAGGACCCGTAAACTGGAGTGGATGGGCATTGGTATCGGGCTTGCGGGAATTATTTTGCTTAACAGCGGCGGTAATCTGAGCGGGAATCCGTGGGGGGCCATTCTTATCCTGATTGGCTCGATGAGCTGGGCGTTTGGTTCCGTTTACGGCTCCCGTATCGAATTGCCGTCCGGCATGATGGCAGGCGCGATCGAGATGCTCGCGGCTGGTGTTGTGTTGTTTATCGCCTCCATGATCTCGGGTGAAAAACTGACAGCAATACCGGATTTATCAGGCTTCCTGGCGGTAGGGTATCTGGCGTTGTTTGGCTCCATCATCGCCATCAATGCGTATATGTTCCTGATCCGCAATGTTTCACCAGCCGTGGCAACCAGCTATGCCTACGTCAACCCGGTAGTCGCCGTGTTGCTGGGGACGGGGTTCGCTGGCGAGACGCTGTCGCCCGTTGAATGGCTGGCGTTAGGGGTGATTATTCTGGCGGTTGTGCTGGTGACCTTAGGCAAGTATTTGCTGCCCGCTAAACCGGTGGTCACGCCTTGTGAGGCGGATAAACTGTAAAAGGGTGAATGCCCTGAGTGTCAATCTGCGCGGCCTGACCGCCGCCGCAGATCCACTCTTCCAGCCGCTCGGTCAGCCCTGCATCATCCAGCTTCATTTTGCCGCGTAACGCACATTCCCACACCACCAGCACCCGCCATCCTTGCGAGATAAGCATCGCTATATCGCGTGTGTCGCGCGCCACATTTTTGCCAATCTTGTCCAGCCAGAAATCGGTGCGAGTGGCTGGCACTTTAAACAGATAGCAGTTGTGGTGATGCCAGAAACAACCATGGGTAAAGATGATGCACTGGTAAAGATCGATAACGAAATCAGGACGCCCGGGAAGTGCGACATCCTGAACCCGAAAATCAAACCCTGCCTGAGTCAGCAGCCCCGCCAGCCGTTTTTCGATGGCTGTATCACGCGTGCCGATAGCACGCATGTTTTTGCTGCGGGTGGCCTTATTGTGCACATCCGTCATTGACGGCCTCATTCTCGCGGAGCGCAACGGCCTGCCTGATACGCGATGCCAGCAATTTTGCTACCGCCGCAAATGCCGGAACGACCACCGAGTTACCAAACTGACGATACGCCTGGGTGTCGGAGACCGGAATGCGGAAGCTATACCCTTGCGGTGTTTCAAACCCCATTAACCGGGCGCACTCGCGCGGGGTTAAACGGCGCGGGCGGTGACGCTGGTTCTGCGGGTCGTCAAAATCCTTCTCACCCAGCGCTTTGTCCCAACCACGGTCGATCAGGATCTCTGCGCCATCTTTGTAATAGCGGGCCGATAAAGTCCGGGTCACGCTGCCCGGATCGTTCGGGTTAACCATACCAAAACCGAATCCATTGCCTTTGGCCTGGTGCTTTTTGGCATAGCGATAGAGGTACTTCCACAGCACAGGCGTCAGGATGAACTTCGCATCCACAGCAGGCTCCAGAAGCTCAGCAACCGTCGGACGACGCGCCGGATAGAGCGCCGGGATATCCCGCAGGGTGAAGTCACCCTTCAGATTGAGGTCGCGGCGGAACCCCACCAGCACAATGCGCTCGCGATGCTGGGGCAGGAAATGTTTGCCATCGATAATTTTCGGATCGTCGGCACCCATATCCTTTGAATCCGCCACATCGTAGCCAAGCTCATCGAGCGTTTGCATGATGATACGGAAAGTTTTCCCGCCATCGTGGCTCTTTAAGTTCTTCACGTTTTCCAGCACAAAAATGGCCGGACGACGGGCATCAATAATACGGGCCACATCAAAAAACAGCGTGCCCTGAGTGTCGCAGGCAAAACCGTGGGCACGGCCTAACGCATTTTTCTTTGACACTCCGGCTAAAGAGAATGGCTGACACGGGAAGCCCGCCAGCAGCACATCATGTTCAGGAATAGTCTGGCGAATATGCTCAGCAGCGTCTTTATCCGTTACTCCGTCTTTATGGCTCAGAGTCGCTTCACGGATATCGGCATTAAACTGATGGCTGGCAGGATCGCAGTACCAGTTCGCTTTATAGGTGCGCACGGCATGTTTGTTCCATTCGCTGGTAAACACGCACTGGCCGCCAATGGCTTCAAACCCGTGCCGGATACCGCCGATACCGGCAAAGAGATCGATAAAGCGGAAAGCATAGTTCGGGTGGGCAGCCGGGGGGCGCGGAAGCAAATTTTGCAGAAAGCGATATTCGCCGTCGCTCAGACGATGCCCTGCCCGCTCGCTGGTCAGCAGTCTTTTCAGTATTGCCGGGCTCCAGTGGCTTTCACCGTAAGCCTCCAGCTGGTTTGCCAGCGTTTTAGCATCATAGATATCCAGCAACTGACGCAGTAATGCCTGCACAGCTACCGTAGATTTTACCGCCTGTGCTGGCGCGGGTTCAGTCACTGATCGATTTTCCTGCATTCTTTTAACCGGACAATAAAGACTGGAAACAGATTACCACAGTTCAGGACTGCAAACTGCGACGGAAGCGGCTCTGCACCTGGCTATCGACGCCCAGGCAGTTGCCCTGTAATTCGGCACTCAGTTTCGCCATAAACTGAATCAGGTAATCGGCATTATGACGCGCCATTTCGCGCCCGATTTCTGTTTGCATGGTGTCGGGCAGACGCAGCAGTTTGGTCTGGAAATGATCCAGTGCAAAAGCTTTGTCGTTCAACGTACGTGAATCGGCAAAGGGATCATTGGCATCAAACAATGGCACGCCTAATGCTCCTGATACGGCAAAAACGCGCGCCAGACCGATCGCGCCCAGCGCTTCTAGCCTGTCCGCATCCTGGACAATTTTCGCCTCTGGTGTGAGGGGCGTGATCCCGGCGCTGAAGCTGTGCGCCTCTATTGCATGTTCCACGGCGCTGTAGCGCTCTGGCGGGAAATCGGGGAAGTCGTCACTCAGGATCTGGCGAGTTTTGCGTGCCGCAAGCACTGAAGACTGGCTGCGTTCAGGGTGATTTTTGGGCAGGCTGACAATGTCATGGAAATAGCATGAGGTGAGCACCACCAGTGGATCGGCCGCCTCGCCCACCATCATCTTCTGCGCCGTCATCCACACGCGGCGAAAGTGAGAGATATCGTGTGCGGTATCATCGGTAGAATGGTGTTGTTCCAGCCAGCTTTCAAAGCGGTGTTGCCACTGCGTAAGTTCCATAATCACGTCCTGTTGCCAAAAGGCTACAATAGCAACTTTCCCAACGGCTATCACTGCCCGTCATAACGAGGACGCGTGTACCAGGCAATCCCACCCAGAATCAGACCAACGGCACCCAGAACCAAAAACCCCAGCAATGCACCAAGCCATTTACCGCTGGTTGACCCTAAATCGCCCTCCACAACGGAACCCGACACGACGGGAATTTTACTGACCACCCACACATAGCGGACCATGGCCCACATGAAGTATCCGCAAAATGCATAGAACACCCACAGCGCCAGTTTGCCTCCCAGGCTACGATCGATTTTTTGTTCCATTTTCAACCCCGATTCACGGTAACCGTGTTACCACTTTCACACCGCACATTCTTTTTTGTGACTTTTATCACATTTTGTCACTAAATGCTGTCTCAGGCGACGATTTCCACACATCAGTTTGCGTTAAGTTGATCTCAGGCAAATTTGCCCCCGTTGTGTCCGCCGCCATGCGTAGCGATGGTGTTAATCAAGACATTAATATCGTTCGCGTTCATTTCATGGTTCCACTAAAACAACACAACATCAGGGGAAAGGTTATTTACCCACTCATCCCCAGCCTTCATTAATATGAATAATTTTTTCACCAAAACCGTCAATGCAACCACGAAATTATATAAACCCGATAAATATCCGTATAGCCATGCCCGCATCATTCATTTACAAAATCAATAAATCCGCCCCAAAAAATACAAGCAACACTATGAAAATGAAGTATAAACCATAATTATCATTCCTTAGCATTTATAGACATGAAAAATAAAGAGATAAATAGAAACATATTGAAATAAAAAATAATCATTTTATTACATTTATTTTTGAACAAATGCAGCATCACATAGAATAATATTTACCCCGTAATTACAGAGAGTGATTACGTATATTCATAGAAATTATATTTATAGGGAATATATAATGAAAAGAAAAGTTCTGGCAATTCTTGTACCCGCAATGTTAATGGCAGGCGCAGCAAATGCGGCTGAGATTTATAACAAAAATGGCAACAAAGTTGATTTATACGGCAAGGTTGACGCCCGCCATACCTTCTCCGATAACCCAGGCGATGATGGCGACGAAACCTACGTGCAGGTTGGTTTCAAAGGCGAAACCCAGATCACTAACGATCTGGTGGGTTATGGCCAGTGGGAATATAAGACCTACGCAAATGATACTGAAGGCGCGGGTGATAAATCATTCAACCGTCTGGCGTATGCTGGCCTGAAGTATGGCGAATACGGTTCATTTGATTACGGTCGTAATTACGGCGTTGTCTATGACGTTGAAGCCTGGACGGATATGCTGCCAGTATTCGGCGGTGATTCTTATACCTGGACCGATAACTTTATGGTTGGCCGTGCTAACGGTCTGGCAACTTACCGTAACTCTGATTTCTTCGGTCTGGTTGACGGTCTGAACTTCGCGTTGCAATACCAGGGCGCTAACGAAGGTCAGGATGCAACAGAAGATCAGGAAGGCACCAAAAACGGCCATAACGATGTGCGTTTCCAGAATGGCGACGGCTTCGGCATGTCTACCTCCTATGACTTCTCTGGCGATCTGTCTGGCCTGAGCCTGGGTGCGGCATACTCTTCTTCTGACCGTACCAACAAGCAAGAAGCTGCCGGCAAATACAGCGCGAATTTTGCAAGTGGTAAAACAGCAGAAGCATGGACTCTTGGCGCGAAGTACGATGCCAATAGCGTCTATCTGGCGATGATGTACGCTGAAACCCGTAACATGACTCCATACGGCGATTACGGTATTGCAGATCAAACCCAGAACTTCGAAGCGGTAGCACAATACCAGTTCGACTTTGGTCTGCGCCCTTCCCTGGCATGGGTTTACTCTAAAGGTAAAGACCTGGCTTACCCAGGCAATGCAAACAACCCGCAGGGTCAGCATGGAGACATGGATCTGGTTAACTACATCGACCTGGGCATGACCTACAGCTTCAACAAGAACTTCTCTACCTATGTTGATTACAAAATCAACATGCTGGATAACGATGAAAGTTTCTATGAAGCAAACGGCATCTCTACCGATGACATCGTCGGTATCGGCATGACCTACCAGTTCTAATCCCTCAAACATACCAAAGCCCGCTTCTGCGGGCTTTTTTGTCTCACGCTTTAGTGACTAAGGCGCTTCCTGCAAGGCCACCCGAATAAATCCATTATTCTGTGAAAGCAGTTCGTGGGCGTTCCACGCATCCAGACCGGTCAGCACCATCAACACGGCGGTTTTACAGTTGTGATTGCAGCTTTCCAGCGCAGCTTTCGCCACCGCCCGGGTACAGCCGCCCGCTTCCATCACGATGGCAATTTGACGCTCTGCCCATTTGGTACTGCTGGCTTCAAGATCCACCCGCAGATTGCTGTACACACGCCCGCTACGAACCGCCAGCCCGGTGGTGACCATATTAAGGATCATTTTTTGGGCGATCCCGGCTTTGGTATTGCTAAAACCTGCCACCACATCAGCGCCCAGCTCCGGTGCAATCACCATGCTCGCCAGCTGTGCCGCTTCGCTTTGCGCGTCACTGGTGACGACAGCCAACGGTGACCCCAGCGACCAGGCGTGGCGCATCGCTCCCCATACCCACGGCGTTTTTCCGCTGACGGTCAGGGCCAGCATCATATCGTGCTCACCAAATTTGATCGCCTGGAGATCGGCCACACCCCGCTCATAACTTCCGGCACCATCACCCGCCGTCAGGGCAATAACGGGATGCTTGCCTGGTGCATACTCTTTCGCCGCCTGCTCTGCCATCCGCCCGGAAGGGCCCGCTCCCACAATCACCAGGCGGCCGCCATGGCTCAGGGTTGCCGCAGCGTTATCCACCACGCGGGCAATAGTGTTTAAAAATGGGGTAATGGCAGAGGATATGTTTGCGTCTTCCTGGTGAATGACTTGCAGCATGTCCAGCGTGGACAATCTATCAATATTGATCGTGCTGGAATGCCGTCTTTCCTTGACTGAACCGGTAAGCATGGTGCTCATAAACAGCCTCCTTATTATGAGTTCACGCACACTATAAAGGGTTTTATATGGATGACATGCGAGGAGGTTCACGAAAAGAGGAGCAAAGGCAAGTTTTACATAGCTTTAAGAAACGCGCGTCATCGGCGATAATTAGCCCTTTCTTAATTCATCGCGGAGTGTTGATGAGCGATTTGCAGCCTTTTTCCCCGACGCACAAGCGCCCCATGAAGCTGAACACGCTGGTCACCCTGATGGTCTGCGCCATTATCGGTTCGGTCCTGCTGGTGGTTTTCGCGCTCTATTCAGTGCAAATCACCCGGGCAACGCGCGATGATGTTAAAGATACCGCCCTGGGGATTGCCAGAACGCTGGCCGACAGCCCGGAGGTCAAGCGCGGGCTGATGCAACCGCCGCAGGCCGATATCATTCAGCCTATCGCGCAGGCCGTCACGCAACGTAACGATCTGCTGTTCACGGTGGTAACCGATATGCGGGGGATTCGCTACTCCCACCCGAACGAAGCGCTTTTAGGGCTGCATTTTATCGGGGATGACCTGACCCCGGCGCTGGAGGGAAAAGAGAATGTCTCCGTCAATCGGGGTGTACTCGCAGAGGCGCTGCGCGTATTTACCCCAATCTATGATGTACAACACGAGCAGATCGGCGTGGTCGTGGTGGGGATTTCACTCAATAAAGTTGAAGAGCAAATCACCCGCGGGCGGCAAAATGCCCTCTGGACCATCCTGTTCAGTATCCTGATGAGCTCTATTGGGATCTGGGGCCTGGTCCGCGTCCTGAAACGCATCCTGTTTGGTCTTGAACCTTATGAAATCTCCGCGCTGTTTGAGCAGCGTCAGGCGATGTTGCAGTCCTTGCGTGAAGGAGTGGTTGCCGTAGACATACGCGGCCGGGTCACGATGATAAACCATGCCGCCCGGCAGATTTTGCTGCTGCCATCAGGCCAGGCCACTGATAACACCGGTGAACCGCCCCACTCCCCACTGCTGGCAAGCTTGAGAGAAGTGTCGAAAACCGGGCTTGCCCGTCAGGATCAGGAGATCAGCTGCAACGGCCGTTTGCTGCTCTGTAACATGGTGCCCGTTAAGAGCCAGAATCAGGTGATTGGGGCCATCAGCACTTTCCGTGATAAGACTGAAATCAGCCAGTTGATGCAGCGTATTGACGGTATGGTCAACTATGTCGATGCCCTGCGTTCCCATACCCACGAGTTTATGAATAAGCTGCATGTTATCCTGGGTTTGCTGCACATGAAGCGTTACGACAAACTGGAAGAGTACATTATCCAGACCGCGCAAAATTACCAGACCGACATCGGCGCTATTCAGGGCAAGATTAAGTCCCCGGTGATCGCGGGCTTTTTGCTGGGCAAAATTAATCGCGCCAAAGAGGCCGGTTTTACCCTGACCCTGGCCGATGAGTGCCAGTTGCCGGATTGTACCAACGAAGAACAGGTCGCGGTGCTCATTACCGTGCTCGGTAATTTAATTGAAAATGCCCTGGATGCGATGACGGGCCAGCGTGAAGGCGAAATTAGCCTGCTGCTGCACTATCAGAATGGCTGGCTCAGCTGTGAAGTGAGCGATGACGGCCCCGGGATTGATCCTGTACGGCTGGAAGATATTTTTAACAAAGGCTACTCAACAAAAGGTGAAAACCGTGGCGTTGGGCTGTTCCTTGCTCGCCAGCAGATCCACAACCTTGGCGGTGACATCACCGTCGAGTCGGAACCTGGCGTTTTTACCCAATTTTTTGTTCAGATCCCCTGGGATAGCGAGAGGAATATCGCGTGATAAATGTATTAATTGTCGATGATGATGCCATGGTAGCCGACCTCAACCGTCTGTATGTTAACCGCGTTGAGGGATTTAGCTGCTGTGGCGTCGCCTCCACGCTCAACCAGGCCGAGGCATATATTAACAATCCGGCTCAGCCTATCGATCTGGTGCTGCTGGACGTCTACATGCAGCAGGATAACGGGCTGGATCTCCTGCCGGTCATCCGCGCATCTGGCCGCCAGATTGACGTCATCATGATCTCTTCGGCATCTGACGCGGTCACGATCCAGACCTCCATGCATTACGGCGTGGTGGATTATCTGATTAAGCCGTTCCAGTTCCCGCGTTTTGAAGAGGCGCTGAACGGCTGGAAGGCGAAACACAGTCTGATGGGATCGCACCAGTATTATGAACAGGCGGATGTCGACAGGCTTCTGCATGGCGGCGCGCCAGAGCTGGCAGACAGCAAGCGTCTGCCGAAAGGTTTAACCCCACAGACGCTGCGCACTATTTGCCAGTGGATCGACGCACACCCGGATGTGGAGTTTTCAACCGATGACCTGGCAAACGCGGTGAATATTTCGCGTGTGTCGTGCCGTAAATATCTTATCTGGCTGGCGCAAATCACCATTCTGTTCACCAGCATTCACTACGGCGCAACGGGGCGTCCGGTGTATCGCTACCGGCTCCAGCCGGAACAGATTGGCCTGCTCAGGCAGTACTGCCAGTAACGCGGTAACCGTTATCCAGTAACGTAAAGCGGAAGAGGTGTGAAGATGAAAAAACCACCTCTTTCGCTTTCGTGACGAAGATGGCTTCAATGTCTGGCCGCGCACGCAGCGCCGCACAGCCCTTCTCAACCCCCATGCCAAACATCAGCGTGGTCCAGATATCACCGTCGATAGAGTTCTTTGAAACAATCGTCACGCTATCCAGCTCATTATCCAGCGGATAACCGGTGTGCGGGTCAAGAATATGGTGATAGCGTTTACCGTCTTGCTCAAAGTAACGCTCATAGGTACCGGAAGTCACAACAGACATATTCTCTACCTCCATCGTGCCAATCAGTTCATCCGCAGCGAACGGTTTTTTCAGCCCCACGCTCCAGCCGCCTTCAGGCGATCCCAGCGTCTGGATGTTGCCGCCCAGGTTTATCAGCCCAAGGTCTTCGCCCTCTTTACGCAGGTAATCGCGCACCCTGTCGGCGATATAGCCTTTGGCGATGGCGCCCAGGTCAATCTCCATTCCCGCTTTGGCCAGCAATACGCTGCTGTTTGCTTCATCAAGCAGGACATCTTCGGGCCGGGTTATCGAAAGCAGTGAAGCAATGTCCTCGGCGGGCGGCACAGTGTCGCCCTTAAAACCGATTTTCCAGCGTTTCACCAGCGGGCCGATCGCCAGATTAAAAGCACTTCCCGGATACAGGCTGGCGGCTTTTGCGCAGCGTATAAGTTCGAATACTGGCTGGCTGACGGTAACCGGGTGACGTCCGGCCGCATGGTTGATATCCATCACCTGAGATTGGGCGCGGTTTACGGTGAGCAAATCTTCATACTGTTTGATTAAACGGAAAACGCGGGAGGCAAGCGCCTCGTCGTGGGAAAAGAGTTTCAGCAGGATGGGCGAACCCATCAGCACGGCGGAATAACTGTAGACACGACTGGCAGAAGGCATGGACAGGGCTCCTTGGTTGACATGTCGGATGCGCTACGCTTTTCCGGCCTACGGGTCAGGTGCCATTTGTACGTTTCATGCCCGGTAAGCACAGTGCTACCGGGCATGGGGCCATTACATTTTCGAACGCATCGCTGCCTGATGTCCGGCAAGCGTACCAAAAATAATGATATCTGCCACTGCGTTACCGCCAATGCGGTTACCACCGTGGATACCGCCAACCACTTCACCTGCGGCGAACGCCCCCGGGATGACCTGGTGATCGTTATCCAGCACACAGGTCTCGGTGTTGATGGTTACGCCACCCATTGTATGGTGCACGCCCGGTGCAATCTGAATGGCATGGAATGGCCCTTCGTTGATTGGCGCACGCAGTGCGGTGGTGCGACCGAAGTCATCATCATGCTGTTTTTCAACAAAGCCGTTGTAACGTTCGAGCGTTGCCAGGAAAGCGTGATAATCCATTCCTAAGGTTTCAGCCAGGGCTTTAGGTGAGCTGGCACTGGTGACGAAACCTTTGGCGATATACTCATCCGCCGCTTTGTTTTTCGCACGCACATGCTCATCAAAGACGATGTAGGCGTATTTTTCAGGCAGGGCAATAATCTGGGCAGAGACTTTATCGCGCGTCTCCATTTCATTGAAGAAGCGGTTCCCCTGCTGGTTCACCAGAATCGCACCGCCACCGCGGATGGATTCGGAAATCAGGTAAGAAGTTTTCTGCTCAACGGTCGGGTGGATCTGAATTTCGCCCATATCAACAGTACCCGCGCCGATACGCTCCAGAAGGGCGATACCGCCGCCAGTTGCACCTTTATGGTTAGTGGTCACGAAACCTGCCAGGTCAGGACGGTATTTCACAACCATCTGGCTGTTCGCGCTGAAGCCGCCGGTCGCGACAATCACACTTTTGGTTGCCACGGTGACAGTCTCATTCTCTTCGGTCGTCAGACGTACGCCGGTCACTTCACCGTTTTCGAAAATGATGTCACTGACGGAAGTATCCAGCATTACGTCGATGTTGCGTTTGGTGACGTTACGTACCAGGCCGCTGATCAGATATCCCCCCACTGCGGAGCCATCTTTCGGACGGTGAGTACGGTCAATGCTCATCCCACCGGTGGTGGTGATGTCGTTCAGCATGATGCCGCGGGTTGCCAGCCATTCAATCGCCTCTGGGGCGTTTTCCACAAAGCGACGCAGCAGTTCCGGGTTGTTCTTGTTGCCGCCGCCTTTGAGGCTTTCCTGGTAGAACAATTCTTTGCTGTCCTGAATACCTTTCACACGCTGGAAGCGGGTTTCGGCTGCGTTCATCCCGGCAGACGCTTTAATGGTGTTACCGCCGATGGTTGGCATTTTTTCGACAATCAGTACGCTCGCGCCTTCGTCATGCGCCTGAATAGCGGCCGCCAGGCCTGCACCGCCACTGCCGATAACCACCACGTCAACAGATTTGGTTTCGTTTGGATCGGCCCCCTCTTCCGCTGCCAGGGCTTTGCTGGATTTGAGCATTGCTTTGGAAACGGCTTTTTTCACCGCTTCACTCTGACTGGTTGCGCCGGTGATGGCATCCACATGCGGAGTGTTGGCATCCAGAATGCGGGTACGGATCTCTTCAAAACTGGTCACAAATTCCACGTCCTGGCTCGGGCCAGACGCCAGTTCGATGTCCGCAATGCGGTCAGTTTCGAGGCTGACGTTAATCACCAGCTCGTTGACATCGTCCTGCACTTTTTCAGCGAACATGCCCGGTTTGAATTTCGATTCCCCCATGCTCATATCGCGGATCATGGCTTCCACCAGCGAGAAGCGCCACAGCGGCTCAGGGATGCTCAGCGCTTCGCGTTGAGTGCTGTCCATAAACAGCTCAAGGGTTTCACCGGCAGCAATGCGGTCGGTCCAGTCAGGATACGCGATGGTTGCGCGGCCAACGGCAATCAGATCGTAACCGCTGTCTATCGCCTTGTTGGCATCAGCCGCATTAACCACACCGCCCACGCCCATGACCGGAATTTGTGCCAGGGTATCGGAACGCATTGCGCAGTATTTTTCGATAAGCGGGGTCGGGTCTTGCGTATCAACAATTGACGGGCGCAGCGTTGCCCCCACGGAGAAGTGCAGATAATCCACGCCACGGGCCGCCAGTTTTTCCAGCAGGTACATGGTGTCATCAAAACGGATGCCAGGGACTTCCATCTCTTCCGGCGAGAAACGGTAGCCAATGATGAACGCATCATCTGCGTACTGGCGTACCATTTTATGAGTGATGTCCAGTACCGCCAGGGGGAACTTCGCGCGATTATCTCGGCTGCCGCCCCACTCGTCGGTGCGCTGGTTAGAGTTCGGGGAGTAGAACTGCTGGATCAGGTAAGTATTTGCGCCGTGGATTTCGACACCATCGAAACCCGCCTGAATAGCACGACGCACACCTTCACCAAACTTGCCGATCATGCCTTCCACTTCTTCAGTGGTCAGGGCAACCGGGGTAGCGGCACCGTCACGCGGTGCAGCTACTGCGCTCGGCCCAACCGGTGTGCGCCCACCGATCAATTTTGGGTCGACCATACGGCCGCCGTGGTAAATCTGAAGAAGTGCTTTAGAGCCTTTGGATTTGATCGCCTCGGCGATTTTTGCCAGACCGGCGATTTTTTCGTCGTTATCGATACCGATAGCGCCCGGGAAGGCAAGCCCCAGATCGTCGATAAAGCAGCATTCAACAATGATGGTACCGATGCTGCCGGAGCGGGCCCGATAGTACTCCACCAGCTCGCTGGTCACTGTGCCGTCGTAATAGCCGGTACAGGTTGTCATCGGCGCCATTAATAAGCGGTTTTTAAGTTCTGTACCGTTTGGCAGAGTGAAAGGGCTTAGGATGCGTTCGTTAGTACTCATAATAGAAACTCCAAACTTTAAAATTTAAGAATTCGTTATCGGGCTCAGTTTTATTTCGATTTTTTATGCCGATGTCATGATATTAATATAATGATTTTTTTAGTTTCTAAAGTTATTACGTTAGTTAAATAACTATTTAATCCCTTCGGTAACATTAATAACACATTGGTGTTAGTAATATAAATTACTTCATTCACAATAATTTAAACACCGTTAACCTTTCACTTACCTTGCAGCACTTAATGAATGCGAACAAAATTCTTTAAAATCAACGAAATAAGAAAATCAGACCTTGCCAAATGTTATCAAAAAGAAACAATTTAAATAATAAAAACAATAATATCCACATAGCTCTATAGGGTTATTTATTAAAGATTAAAAATACTCCTGTGATTCTATTTTATTGATCGCGATCAACAGATCTGGCATCCAAAGGCGCAATATATAAACATCATCATTTTTTAATTTAACGCATCCAGAAATGCGTTGAGTCGTTATTAACGAAATTACAAAAACGCACCTTTAATAACTAAAAAAAGCAAAGAAACTAAAGAAAGCGAATTTGTCATTTCAGCATAAACCGAATTTTTGACAACTTAAGACGTGAAACTATGAATACAAAAACTGCTGTAACGCCCCCGGTGGCGAGTAAGGCATCTGACGGAAACGCAAAACGTCTGCTGATGATGGCTCTGCCCATTATCGTTGCCGTACTGCTTCTGTTTGTTCCTGTCCCGGAAGGATTGCCTCCTTATGCATGGCACTACTTCGCTATCTTTGTAGGCGTGATCGTTGGGTTAATCTTCGAACCCCTGCCAGGCGCCGTTATCGGCCTGACCGGTGTTGTGGCCATCGCCCTGTGCAGCCAGTGGGTGCTTTTCAGCCCTGAACAGCTGGCCGACCCGAAATTCAAACTGGCGGGTGCCTCCTTTAAATGGGCGGTGAGCGGTTTCGGTAACTCAACCGTCTGGCTGATTTTCGGTGCCTTCATGTTCGCGGCAGGCTACGACAAAACCCGCTTCGGTCGCCGTCTGGCACTGATTCTGGTGAAGTATCTGGGCCGTCGCAGCCTGACGCTCGGTTACGCCATCACCTTCGCGGATCTGCTGCTGGCACCGTTTACGCCATCCAACACCGCACGTAGCGGTGGGACAATCTACCCAATCATCGCTAACCTGCCGCCGCTGTATGGTTCAAAACCTAACGACCCAAGCGCGCGCAAAATCGGTTCGTATCTGATGTGGGTGGCAATTACTGCGGCCTGTATCACCAGCTCTATGTTCCTTTCTGCTCTGGCACCTAACCTGCTGGCGCTGGCGCTGGTGAAAAGCATCGTCGGGATTAATATCTCCTGGGGCACCTGGTTTATCGCCTTCCTGCCGCTGGGCGTGCTGTTGATTCTGGTGATGCCGCTGCTGGCCTACTGGTTCTACCCACCCGAAGTCAAAGTGAATGACGAAGTGCCGCTGTGGGCAAGCCGTGAACTGGAAAAACTGGGCAAACTGTCCCGCAATGAAATCCTGCTGCTGGTGTTCGTGTGCTGTGCGCTGCTGATGTGGATCTTCGCCGCCGCGTGGATCGAACCTGCAATGGCTGCCCTGTTAATCGTGGGTCTGATGCTGTGGACTGGCGTACTGGAATGGAACGACATCACCGGCAACAAAGCCGCATGGAACACCTTCGTCTGGTTTGCCACCCTGGTCGCACTGGCAGATGGTCTTTCATCTACCGGTTTTATCAGCTGGCTGGGTAAAGAAGGTGGTCTGCTGATGAGTGGCATCTCTCCGGGTGTGGCGACTATCGTTCTGCTGCTGGCGTTCTATCTGCTGCACTACCTGTTTGCCAGCACCACCGCCCACACCACGGCGCTGCTGCCAGCGATGCTGACCATCGCCGCCACCATTCCAGGCATGAACATGGAAGTGTTTGTTCTGCTGATGGTGACCTCGCTGGGTATCATGGGGATCATCACCCCATACGGTACTGGCCCAAGCCCGATTTATTACGGTAGTGGCTACCTGCCAACCAAAGACTACTGGCGCCTGGGCACTATCTTCGGTGCCATCTTCCTGGCGGCCCTGCTGCTGATTGGTTATCCGTGGATGTCCATGATGTTCTGATTTCTGACCGCCGGACTCATCCTCCGGCGGTTTTATTTTTTGTGGAGCAAGTTATGTCAAACAAACCGTTTTACTACCAGAACCCCTTCCCTCTCGCGCATGACGACACCGAATACTATCTGCTGACCAAAGAGCATGTTTCTGTTAGTGAGTTCGACGGCCAGGAAGTCCTGAAAGTGGAGCCGGAAGCGCTGACTCTGCTGGCACAGCAGGCCTTCCACGATGCTGCCTTTATGCTGCGCCCTTCTCACCAGAAACAGGTTGCTGCCATCCTGAACGATCCGCAAGCGAGCGAAAACGACAAGTACGTTGCGCTGCAATTCCTGCGTAACTCTGAGATCGCCGCCAAAGGCGTATTGCCAACCTGCCAGGACACCGGCACGGCAATCATTATGGGTAAAAAAGGCCAGCGCGTCTGGACCGGCGGCGGTGATGAAGCCGCATTAAGCCAGGGCGTGTACAACACCTATATCGAAGGCAACCTGCGTTATTCACAGAATGCCGCGCTGGATATGTATAAAGAGGTGAATACCGGCACCAACCTGCCAGCGCAGATCGATCTTTATAGTGTTGATGGTGATGAGTACAAATTCCTGTGCATGGCAAAAGGCGGCGGTTCAGCCAACAAAACCTATCTGTACCAGGAAACCAAAGCGCTGATCACCCCGGCGAAGCTGAAAAACTACCTGGTTGAGAAGATGCGTACCCTGGGTACCGCGGCCTGCCCGCCTTATCATATTGCCTTTGTTATCGGCGGAACCTCTGCTGAAAGCACCCTGAAAACCGTGAAGCTGGCGTCGACTCGTTATTACGATGGTTTGCCAACGGAAGGTAACGAACACGGTCAGGCGTTCCGCGATGTTCAGCTCGAACAGGAACTGTTGCAGGAAGCGCAAAATCTGGGGCTTGGCGCGCAGTTTGGCGGCAAATATTTCGCGCACGATATCCGCGTGATCCGTCTGCCGCGTCACGGCGCGTCTTGCCCAATTGGCATGGGCGTCTCTTGCTCCGCTGACCGCAACATCAAAGCGAAAATCAACCGCGACGGTATCTGGATTGAAAAACTGGAACATAACCCAGGCCAGTACATTCCGGATGCACTCCGCCAGCAAGGCGAAGGCGAGGTGGTCAGCATTAACCTGAACAAGCCAATGAACGAGATCCTGGCGCAGCTTTCTGCTCATCCGGTATCTACCCGCTTGTCACTAAACGGCACCATCATCGTGGCGCGTGATATTGCTCACGCCAAACTGAAAGAGTTGCTAGACAACGGTGAAGAACTGCCGCAGTACGTAAAAGATCATCCGATCTACTACGCAGGCCCGGCCAAAACGCCAGAAGGCTATGCCTCTGGTTCGTTAGGCCCAACCACCGCTGGCCGTATGGACTCATACGTGGATTTACTGCAATCGCATGGCGCGAGCATGATCATGCTGGCAAAAGGTAACCGCAGCCAGCAGGTAACCGATGCCTGCCACAAACACGGCGGCTTCTACCTCGGCAGCATTGGCGGCCCGGCGGCGGTACTGGCGCAAAACAGCATTAAGAGCCTGGAGTGCGTGGCATATCCTGAGCTGGGCATGGAAGCTATCTGGAAAATCGAAGTGGAAAACTTCCCGGCATTCATTCTGGTGGATGACAAAGGTAATGACTTCTTCCAGCAGATCCAGAACAAACAGTGTGCGGGTTGTGCACAGCGCTAGGTCTCGCCGTACTCTTCTAAAGCCCGCATTCGCGGGTTTTTTTTCGCCATAGTGTCGGCAGTAGCGCAAGCAGTTCTTCAATCATGACCCGCTTATCGCTCCCGGGTTTCCAGATGGTCACCATCGTCTGCCCAATACCCTGATTCCCCACCTCGGTGCGCAGCGCCCTGACGTTACGCCAGGTTTCGGCGGCAAAATGGGTGGGTAAAACCCCCCAGCCGCATCCCTGCTCCACCAGCTCACGCAGCATTCCCGGCTCGCTGGTAAACAGGGTATGACCGGAAATTTGCAGCCGACGCGCCACGGGCTCGTCGGATGCGGAGTGCATGATCACCTGCGGCACCAGCGAGAGATCGAGCAGCGACAGCGGCTGCTCGGCGCTCGGGAAAAGCGCCGTGGAGGCATAGAAATCCATGTCTATCGCGCCCAACGCGCGCCACTCCATCTCATTCCCCACGCTGCGGTTTCGCGCCTGAAAAATCCCAAGGTCGGCCTGACCCTTTGCCAGCAAATCTTCCGCGACATCGCGCGAGGCGCCGATCAGGCTTAACCGCGTGCCGCGATCTGCCATTACGCCAATCAGCGCCCGTAAAAAGGCGCGCGGGGTGAAGGGATCGAAGACAAGGGTGACCTGCTGACTGGCACCGTCAGGCACTTTTCTGGCAAACGCCTCAAACGCTTTCACCTGGCGCATCAGCAGGTGCGCCTGACGCTGAAGCTGCTCGCCCTCCGGGGTTAGGCGCAGGGTGCGCCCTTCCCGAATAAACAGCGGATACCCCAGGCCGTCTTCCAGAAAATCAATCAGATCGCGAAGCGTGGTGCGATCTTTCCCCAGCCTGATGGCCGCCTGCATCAGGCTCCCGTGCTCAACCACCGCGGTAAATGCCTCAAGCTGGGCAAAGGAATAGAGCAACGATGACACAGTGCCTCCCGTCTGTTTTTGGGGGATTTTCCCCCATTACGCGTTTTTTATTATAGGTCGTGAGTTCTTAAACTGAAGGCGTTCCTAATCCATACGAGAAAAAACATGAAAAACAAATCGTTAAATCGCGCCTTGCTGGCGGGTATCATTTTTAGCCTGTTATCCCCCGTCGCCATGGCCGCCTGCGAAGGCACCGACCTCAGCGCCTGCCCTGCCCCTTTTGATCGCACGCTGCCGGATCCCCATCAGATGCTCACCTGGAGCCAGGCTGACCGCGTGGTTGGCTTTCGCAACGACTATCGCAACTATGCGGGCGATGTCTTCCGTCACGGCGTCGCAACGCCCTTTAAGCAGGCAGAAAAGCCGCTGACGGACGCCCTCTATCAGGTTAACGGCAGCATTTACGGGCTGCAGGATTACCTGAAGCGACAAAACGTCAGCGGGATGCTGGTGCTGAAAGACGGCAAAATCGCGTGGAAATACCTCGGCGAAGGCAATACCGATTCCACCTTGTGGACGTCCCGCTCGGTGGGCAAATCGGTGGTTTCCGCGCTGGTTGGGGTCGCCATCAAAGAGGAGAAAATTCACTCGCTGGACGATCTTATCACCCAGTACGAGCCGGATTTGAAGGGCACGACATGGGACGGCGTCACCCTGAAACAGCTCATCACGCATACGTCCGGCGTGGCCTGGAATGAGGATTACACGAATCCGGAGTCGGATTTCGCGAAGCTGACCGAATGCGAAGCAAAGCCCGGCACCTACGACTGCGTACGTAAGCTGGTTTCCGGCCTGCACCGTGAACATCCTGCCGGGCAAAACTGGTCGTATTCCTCTGGCGGCGCGTGGCTGCTGGGGGATGTACTTGAGCGCGCCACCGGCATGACGCTTGCGGCGTATCTGGAGAAAAGCATCTGGCAGCCCTACGGGATGGCAAGCGACGGCGTGTGGCACGCCTACAGCAAAGGCGAGCACGACGTTGGCGCGCACGGTTTCAACGCCACGCTGGAAGACTGGGGACGCTTCGGGGAGTTCATCCTGCACAACGGTACGCTGCCCGACGGCAAAAAAACCCTGCCGGATAATTGGGTGAGCGACTCTTCCGACTGGACGCGTGCCGCCGGGTCGGTTTCAGCCGCGCACCCGAATGGCCTGTACGGTTACCAGTGGTGGAACAATGAAGTTCCGGCTAATGCCAAAAACGTCGAGCCAGCCGCGCAGGCGTCCCTGAAAGAGTCGCTGTGGGCGCTGGGTATTTTCGGACAGATGATTATGGTTAACCGCGCGGAGAATCTGGTAATCGTGCAGTGGTCAACCTGGCCGCAGGCGGAACCGTCGTTTAGCGCGCAGCCGCTGGAGGCATCGCTGATGTTTAGCGCCATCGCGCAGGCGCTTCGCTAAGCTTCACAGCCAGGCCAATGCCTGGCTTTTTTATTTCAGGTGCGGATAATATGCGCCACCGCATAGTTGTTAATTGTGTGAACTCAAAGAGATGAAAGTGGATGCCAAGCAGTATTCGGCATGATAAAAATGTCCTCCTGACCTTTCAATTTTGTTCTGGTAACGAGTTTGCGAGCAAAGCGATGATTAAGTGGCCCTGGAAATCGAATGACGCAGGTCGAAATACGGCGCTGCCCTGGGATGAAGCGCTGGCTATCCCTGTACTGGCTAATCTCCCGCCGGACGACCAGACAAGACTGGTTCAGCTTGCCGATCGTTTTTTGCAGCAAAAGCGCCTGGTTGCACTACAGGGATTTGAACTGGATTCGCTGAAAAGTTCGCGTATCGCCCTGCTCTTCTGCTTACCGGTTCTGGAACTCGGCATCGAGTGGCTCGATGGGTTCCACGAAGTGCTGATTTACCCGGCGCCGTTTGTTGTGGATGACGAATGGCAGGATGATATTGGGCTGGTGCATAACCAGCGTGTCGTCCAGTCAGGGCAAAGCTGGCAGCAAGGGCCGATTATTCTCAACTGGCTGGATATCCAGGACTCTTTCGATGCGTCCGGGTTTAACCTTATTGTTCATGAAGTGGCGCATAAGCTTGATACCCGCAACGGCGACCGGGCCAGCGGCGTACCGTTAATCCCTTTACGCGAAGTGGCGGGATGGGAACACGACCTGCACGCGGCAATGGATAATATCCAGGATGAAATTGATCTGGTTGGTGAGAGCGCAGCCAGCATCGACGCCTATGCAGCGACCGATCCTGCGGAGTGTTTCGCCGTGCTGTCGGAGTATTTCTTCAGCGCCCCCGAACTTTTTGCACCGCGTTTCCCGGCTTTGTGGCAACGCTTCTGCCATTTTTACCAGCAAGATCCGTTACAGCGTTTACGTAAAAATGACGAGCATGGTGGTAATTTATCCACTCGAGTACACTAAAACGACAGTTTGAAGCTTAATTAACCATTTGAATCAGCATGTTAATTTTAGTGTTGACACAAATTAGCGAGGCCATTAACATGCGCCTCGTTCACACGATTCCTCTGTAGTTCAGTCGGTAGAACGGCGGACTGTTAATCCGTATGTCACTGGTTCGAGTCCAGTCAGAGGAGCCAAATTTGAAAAGCCTGCTTAAGGAAACTTAAGCAGGCTTTTTGCTTTTCTGTAATCTACAACACTTGCTCATCTGTATCTGGCGAAAGTCCCTCGTAGTTCAAGACGTAACCATGCGCATCCTGAAAAAAGGCGAATTGCCACAAAACAGTCCGGCCTGTAATCTGCAATCTGCAATCTGCATCAACAATAATCAACATGCAAGGACTCTATTGTGGATAAAATTGAAGGTTTTATATTAGAAAAAGATGGCGAACTTTCATGGTTAAATTTAACACTCACTTATGATATTGAATTCAATTACGAAAATAAACATATCAACATAATTCAACATAAGCCTGTTTACACACTCGATAACATCGCATCATTTACTGCCCTTTTTGGCATTAATGCTTCAGGAAAAACTGAACTTCTTCTCCAGCTAGCAAGATCATGCTCTGGTAATAATGGACGGTTCTTTGGCGTTCTGTACAGTCGTGACGGGAAGCCACATTTGCATAAGGGTCGAGTACTTAATCAGTGGACCTGTGATATTATTATATCACCGTTAAAAAACCCAGTTCATACGATATGCTATTCATCGTCTCCCTTTGATGCAGTTAGATGGAATAACATTTCAAATGTTTCTCATATTCACAACGTATCTCCACGATTTGAAAAAAATATCCCATTCAGTATTCCATTAATGATGCAAACATTAGCTGAAATAAAAGGGAAGATGGATCTTTTTAAAAACATAGAGTTCTCACTTGGCTCCGCCGTACCTTCTGAAAATATATGCACAAGAAACATCCTTGATATTATATCTCCTTCTCTTGACACCAGGTTAAGGAAAACTCGCTCTGCTAATAATAAATTAATTACTGGCTGGATTAAGAACTGGAGAACACAGGTAACAACAGAAGAACGTTTGCAAAACAGAATTAATATAACATCATTAGTTACCGATGCATCCATAAGTCCAAAACGCTCCTCGTTCATCAGGGAACTTACACAATTACTTCAGGTTGCAAACGAGAATGACTACTCAGCCTTTATTAATTTAGTAACACACCACGCATCTAATGAACGCATTTCACTAACCTTAAATGAAATTGAAGACACATTAAAAGGTATTATATCGTTAAGAGATTCAAAAAGGGAAAAAATCGATGCTGATACTTTGAATGCTTATATTTCACAAACAACTCAAGCGGAAAAAAGGCTTCTGCAAAAGTTGTTCGAACTTGGTATACTTCGATACGATTTTTCAAAAATAAGTTCGGGTGAAAGTGCATTACTAAATATTTTTCTTGCCATAGGGAATGCTTTAGTTAATGTTGTCCCAGATGATAGCTCACCAGTTCTTCTGTTAATTGATGAAGGCGAAACTTTTTTACACCCTTCATGGCAAAAAAAATACCTTTCACAATTACTTGACTATGTTGGTAAAAATGAAAAAATTGCCAACCGCGTACACCTCATAATCACCACCCACTCATTGATTATAGCTGGAGACTGTCCACCAGGAACGTTATATGACATGGGGAAACAAAAGAATGTAAATGGTTTTGGCCTTGGCCCGAAATCCATTCTTGAAGATGTTTATAATGCAGGTGATTTCTCCGGTGAATTGAGCATAAAGCTATTCGAAAAGATAATTTCAAATGTAAAGATAAAGGATAAAAAAACATTCAAGAGTGCTCTCTTACTCATTGAGTCTCTTGCTGATGAAAAATTAAAGAATGTGCTAAAAGAAAAAATCAAAAAAGCTGGAGAATTTCATGATTAATCTAAATGTTCTTTCACCTGAATTTGAAAATGAATACTATACGGTCATGAAAGACAAATATGACACAGTAAAAAAAAGCAAAAGATTTATTAAGCTATTGCTAGTATGTCACAAGAATACAAGCAATATAATCGATTTCTTTGACCATAACATCAAAGATATTTTAATTGGAAAGCCTGATATCCTTATTAACTTCATTCGTCAGTATCAGAAAAAATTCCCTACAACCAAAAAATATCTTGGAAACAAAAGCAGAAAAAAAAGAAAGCAACCAAAAATTGATAACACAGTTAAATTAATTAACATGCTTTTTGACTACAAAGATTTCAGCGATAAGAAAAAAGCAGGGAAAACTGCTTGTAAAATCAATGCATATAGTCTCATAGGAAAGCACAATTACAGAATTTGTCCTTATTGCCATTTGAATCATATTAACTATCACTTTACTCATAAAAGTACCAATGGCTTTATGATGCGTCCTCCTCTTGATCATTTTTTTCCGGACTCTTTATATCCATGGCTGGCTACCTCATTATATAATTTGATTCCATGCTGTGAGCAATGTAACAGCCGAATTAAACTAGCTGAAGATCCAGTCTTTCATGAATTAATGAATCCTTTTGACAACAAGGATATTAAAATTAATGTTGAATGGGAGTACGATTATCCTCTATCTTACATTAAACAACCTGATGATTTTTCGTTCACGTTAAAAGGTGAAAATTCTCACTCCACAAAACACGAGCAATTTTTCAAACTAAATATTCGTTATCATTGGTATGAGGCGGAAGTCATGGATCTGTTAGATTCATTTGAAAAATACAATTCACTGCCAAACTCCCTCCTCGAAAAAAGTGTTTCAATTAAAGAATATGTTTATCCTTTCAAACCGGAGAAAAAAGCACAAAGATCACTTGGTTTGTTTACGGCAATGATGATAGAAAAATTAATTGAACATAACACCAAGTACCCCCACCGATGATCATAAACGTAAGTCGCTTGTTCCTGACATCTTGCTTTAACTACCCCTGAATTTGATCCGGTGGATATAGTAAAAACCCCCGCATAGCGGGGGTTAGTGTGTGTTAAATCTGATAATCAATCGCCACTTCTTCCGGCTCCATCACCTGACGTTTGATCTCATCCACCGACAATCCCGCATTGCATAGCTCGATAAACCGCCACACATAGTTTCGCTGTAGCTGCCCGCGTTTCAGGCCCAGCCAGACGGTGTTGGCATCGAACAGATGACGGGTATCGAGGCGAACAAGATTACCCGCCTCACGCTCACCTCCGGACTGCTCCGCCACAAGGCCGATCCCCAGCCCCAGCTCAACATAGGTTTTAATCACGTCGGAGTCCTGAGCGCTCAGTACCACGTCCGGCGTTAGCCCTTTGCGGTTAAACGCCTCATCAATACGTGAACGCCCGGTGATACCTTGTCGATAAGTAATCAGCGGCCATTTGCCGATCTCTTCGAGGGTCAGCGGCGACACCTGGTTAAGCGGATGGTCGACCGGCAGCAGCAGGCTGTGATGCCAGCGGAACCACGGGAAGGCCACCAGCAGTGGATCATTGCTCAGACGCTCGCTGGCAATCCCGATATCCGCTCCGCCATTTTGCAGCAAGACTTCGATTTCCTGAGGCGTACCCTGGATAAGCTCCAGACGCACGTCAGGGAAAAGTTCGCGAAACGCTTTAATCACCGGCGGCAAACTGTAACGCGCCTGGGTGTGGGTGGTGGCAATGGTCAGCACACCGGAAGCATCGTTGGTGAAGAGATCGGCCAGGCGGCGCACGTTACTGGCCTCGTTGAGAATACGCTCAGCGATGGTCAGTAACGCTTTACCGGGCTCCGTCATTCCAAGCAGGCGCTTACCACGACGAATGAAGATCTCAATCCCAAGCTCCTCTTCCAGCTCGCGGATGTGGCGGCTGACGCCAGACTGAGAGGTATAAAGCATGTTGGCGACTTCGGTGAGGTTGTAATCCCGCCTCGCTGCCTCACGGATAATTTTAAGTTGCTGGAAATTCACGATTCACTCCGGCGCATCTGACATAGCTCTATTGTTAGAGTTAGCTGACCCGCAGAACAAATAATAAAAACCAGCATCTTATGCTTTTATGGAATATCAGCTCACGAGTTGCAGCTCGCGGTTTTCCAGCGACGGTTTGCTCACCAGAGACATCAAGATCTCTTTTACTGCCTGCGCCTGTGGCGACAGAGAGCCCCGCGCGGACATATTCAGTGACAGCGGCAAGCTCATGGATGGCGTCGTGATCCGTGCCATCCAGCCATTCGCCGCGCTGCACAGTGAGCGAGCCGCAGATTCTGGCAGCACGGTGACACCCATTCCACTGGCAATAGCGGCCGTCAGCGTGGAGATAGAGTCGATTTCACCGATGATTTTTGCCGTCAGACGGCGCAATGAAAACGCTTCATCCACGCGCACACGCACGGCGCTGTAATCACGTGGCAGGAAGAGATTCATCTCAGCGACGGCGGTCAGGTCAATGCTCTGTCCCGGGCAATCGCGGGTTCCCACCAGATACAGATCTTCTTTCAGCAGCGGCTGGCTGGTGATGCCGGCAACCGGAGAGCGGTCATACAGCACAGCCATATCCAGCTGTCCGCCCAGCAGTTTTTCGTTCAGCACTGAACCGCTGTTTTCGTGCAGATAAACCAGCACGTCAGGCAATTCCGAGCGGACTGCCTGCAACAGCGGCATGGTAATAGAAGAAGCGGCAGTACCTGGCGCCAGCCCGATAGAGACATGTCCGCTCAGCGTCTGGCCGACATTATTCACTGCCAGCTGTGCTTGTTCACACTGGCGCAGAATGGTACGAGCGTGGGTATAGAGGATCTTGCCTGCTTCGGTTGGCGTCACGCCACGCTTTGTACGGATCAACAACTGCTGATCCATCTCACCTTCCAGAGTGGCCACCTGCTGACTCAGCGCAGGCTGCGCGATATGCAACACTTCCGCGGCCTGGGTCAGGCTGCCGATATCGACGATTTTTACGAAGTATTTCAGTCGTCTTAAGTTCATTTTGCCCCCTGTTCGAAAATGCAGTGCCGGAACCGGCTCTAATTGTTGAAGAGGTTTTTGCAATATGAATGCCAGTTTTTATAAGAGGTCTGATATGTCTGCTAAACGCCTGAAAATAAGGAAATCTAATCGCCAGTGCCCGTTTTATTACCGAAACAGCGGTTTAGGATCTGCCCCATAAGGGGTATATCCGCACCAGAACGGTGCAATCCGTTGTCAAAAACACCACTTTGTTGATTTTGTCAGCAAACGATCAAAAGGTGGTGATCCACCCTTTGACAAGGGTAACTGACATCGATAATATGCGCCCCGTTCACACGATTCCTCTGTAGTTCAGTCGGTAGAACGGCGGACTGTTAATCCGTATGTCACTGGTTCGAGTCCAGTCAGAGGAGCCAAATTTAAAAAGCCTGCTTTTAAAGCAGGCTTTTTGCTTTTCTGCGCTTGTAAAACTGCCGAGTGGCGGCTTCACCTTACCCGGCCTACAGGAACTATCTGCCAATCTTCACCGGCATCCCGGAGCGGCGTTCCAGCACGCTGGCAGCCCCCTCATCGTTAAGCTCTGCACGCATTGCAGCGGAGATAGGCAGCGGCACTTTTTTTGTTGATTCAAATTCCGCACGATTACGCGACAACGGCTCGTGCACCTCCAGCCACCGACTGCCATCCGGTTCAGTGGTCATTTTGACCGGCTGATCGATTATCTGAACGCGCGTCCCGACCGGAACCTGGTCGAACAGGTATTTGATATCGTTATTACGCAGACGAATGCAGCCCTGACTCACGCGCAGCCCGATCCCAAAATTGGCGTTTGTGCCGTGTATGGCATACATCTGACCAATATAAATGGCATACAGCCCCATCGGATTATCAGGGCCGGCAGGCACAAAGGCTGGCAGAGTTTTGCCTTCCTGAGCATAGGCCCGGCGTGTATTCGGTGTCGGCGACCAGGTCGGCCCCACCTGTTTGCGTTGCACGGATGTCACCCAGTTACGCGGTGTTTCACGCCCGGCCTGGCCAATACCAATGGGCAGCACCTCAACGGTGTTACCGCCTGGCGGGTAGTAGTACAGACGCATCTCCGCCACATTCACCACAATCCCTTCCCGGACAGTATCAGGCAGGATCAGCTGCTGGGGAATAATGAGTTGTGAGCCACCTCTGGGTAAAAACGGATCGGCATCCGGGTTGGCCTCCAGCATATTGCTGAGCCCCTGATCGTATTGCGCAGCAAACGCCTCAAGCGGCAAAGTACTGCCATGTGGAACGGTAACAACCTGCGTGCTCCCCACCAGCCGGCTTCCTTCTGGGGGCAATGGGTAACTTATCGCCAGCACGCTCTGGCTGACCATTAAGGCAGCAATACAACCAAACAAACTTACACGACGCATAATCCCTTCCTCAGTCGTTCCACGTATCAGATAAGTATAGTCTTTTTTGTTGCTCTTACCGTCCCGTACTGCCTCGCTATGGGCACTTTTTGTGAATCATCAGGAAATAAAATCAGTTTCCTCATGCCCCCTGTCGCGGTAGTCTCATACGTTCCGCCAATATGACGGATGCAATGTGAGTAACCTTTTCTTATACCAATAATTAAAAATCAGTACAGACAGGACAACTATGGACTCCACCCTCACCTCCGCACGCCCTAATGAGGAGACACCTTCGCTCAATCGTGCCCGCCGCGCCGCTCTCGGTAGCTTCGCAGGGGCCGTCGTCGACTGGTATGATTTTCTGCTCTACGGCATTACTGCCGCCCTGGTATTTAACCGTGAATTCTTCCCCCAGATTAGCCCCGCGATGGGCACGCTCGCCGCGTTTGCCACCTTCGGCGTGGGATTTCTGTTCCGCCCTCTCGGTGGCGTGATCTTCGGTCACTTTGGCGACCGCCTCGGGCGCAAGCGGATGCTGATGCTCACCGTGTGGATGATGGGCGGTGCCACCGCTCTTATCGGTATCCTGCCGTCATTTGCCTCTATTGGCTGGTGGGCGCCCGTTCTGCTGGTCACCCTGCGCGCGATTCAGGGCTTTGCCGTTGGCGGTGAATGGGGTGGTGCTGCGCTGCTGTCCGTGGAAAGTGCGCCTAAGAATAAGAAAGCGTTTTACAGCAGCGGTGTGCAGGTAGGGTATGGCGTTGGCCTGCTGCTCTCTACCGGGCTGGTATCGCTGATTAGTCAGCTGACGACCGACGAGCAGTTCCTGAGCTGGGGATGGCGCATTCCCTTTATCTTCAGCATCGTGCTGGTTATCGCCGCGCTGTGGGTGCGTAACGGCATGGAGGAATCTGCGGAGTTTGAGAAGCAGCAGCAAGAAAAACCGGAAGTCAAAAAACGACTGCCCGTGATGGAAGCGCTTATCCAGCACCCTGGCGCTTTTCTGAAAATTATTGCCCTGCGTCTGTGCGAACTGCTGACCATGTATATCGTCACCGCTTTCGCCCTTAATTATTCGACGCAGAATCTGGGGTTACCGCGCGAGCTATTCCTCAATATCGGTCTGCTGGTGGGTGGCATAAGCTGTCTGACTATCCCCTGCTTTGCCTGGCTGGCCGACCGGTTTGGTCGCCGTCGCGTCTATATCACCGGCGCGCTGATTGGCACGCTTAGCGCATGGCCATTCTTTATGGCACTGGAAGCGCAGTCGGTCTTCTGGATCGTCTTTTTTGCCATCATGCTGGCCAATATCGCGCATGACATGGTGGTGTGCGTGCAGCAGCCGATGTTTACGGAACTGTTCGGCGCACGCTATCGCTACAGCGGTGCTGGCGTCGGTTATCAGGTTGCGAGTGTGGTGGGCGGCGGGTTTACTCCGTTTATTGCCGCCGCGCTGGTCACTTTCTCCGGTGGCAACTGGCACAGCGTGGCAATTTATCTGCTGGGTGGCTGCCTGCTCTCAGCGGCAACGGCCCTGTTGATGAAAGAAACTTCCCACCGTTGATCCCCCAGTTTTACGTATCAGGGCTGCTACGGCAGCCTTTTGTCATATCCCTGAATACCGACTTTTGTTTCACACTCCTGTGACATACTATCGGGTGTAGCCGCACACCTGTGGAACAAGGAGACAGAGATGAATAATAAGGGCTCCAGCCTGACCCCGGCTCAGGCACTGGAAAAACTCGATGCGCTGTACGAACAGTCCGTGAATGCGTTGCGCAGCGCCATTAGTGAGTACATCGAAAACGGAAAACTTCCCGACGATAAGGCCAGAAGCAATGGCCTTTTTGTTTATCCATCACTCTCCGTCACCTGGGACGGAAGCGCCACCAACACGCCAAAAACTCGTGCCTACGCGCGTTTTACGCACTCAGGTTGCTACACCACCACCGTCACCCGCCCTGCTCTGTTCCGCCCTTACCTTGAAGAACAGCTTACGCTGTTGTTCCAGGATTACGGCGCGCACATCAGTGTTGAGCCGTCCCGTCATGAAATCCCGTATCCCTATGTGATTGACGGCTCGGCGCTGACGCTTGACCGGTCAATGAGTGCGGGGCTGACACGCCACTTCCCGACCACAGAGCTGTCGCAGATTGGCGATGAAACCGCGGACGGTATTTATCACCCTGCTGAATATTCCCCACTTTCGCATTTTGATGCCCGTCGAGTGGATTTCTCTCTGGCCCGCCTGCGCCACTACACCGGCACGCCAGCGGAGCATTTCCAGCCTTTCGTGCTGTTTACCAACTACACCCGCTATGTGGATGAGTTTGTCCGCTGGGGTTGCAGCCAGATCCTCGACCCGGATAGCCCCTACATCGCGCTCTCCTGTGCGGGGGGAATTTGGATCACGGCCGAAACCGAAGCCCCGGAGCAGGCCATTTCCGACCTGGCATGGAAAAAACACCAGATGCCTGCCTGGCATCTGATCACCGCTGACGGTCAGGGGATCACCCTGATCAACATCGGCGTTGGCCCCTCAAACGCCAAAACCATCTGTGACCATCTAGCGGTGCTGCGCCCGGACGTGTGGCTGATGATTGGTCACTGCGGCGGCCTGCGTGAAAGCCAGTTGATTGGCGATTACGTCCTGGCCCACGCCTATCTGCGTGACGATCACGTGCTGGATGCTGTACTGCCGCCCGATATCCCGATCCCAAGCATTGCCGAAGTCCAGCGTGCACTGTATGACGCCACCAAAGAGGTCAGCGGGATGCCGGGCGAAGAGGTTAAACAGCGTCTGCGTACCGGTACGGTTGTCACCACCGATGACCGCAACTGGGAGCTGCGCTACTCTGCCTCTGCGCTGCGTTTCAACTTAAGCCGCGCGGTGGCTATCGATATGGAAAGCGCCACCATCGCCGCACAGGGTTACCGGTTCCGCGTCCCTTATGGCACGCTGCTTTGCGTGTCTGATAAACCACTACACGGGGAAATCAAACTTCCCGGCCAGGCAAACCGTTTCTATGAAGGCGCGATTTCCGAACACCTGCAAATTGGCATTCGCGCCATCGATTTACTGCGTGCGGAAGGCGATAAACTGCACTCCCGTAAATTGCGTACCTTCAACGAGCCACCGTTCCGCTAATAACTAAAAGGAAAAACAATGCACACCACATCATCGCTCACTGCACTGCGCAAGTGGCTGGAAGCAAACCAGCTCGACGGGATGATCGTCCCGCGTGCCGATGCCTGGCAAAGCGAGTACTGCGCGCCGTACGACGAAAAACTGGCCTGGCTGACGGGTTTTGACGGCTCGGCCGGACTGGCGCTGGTACTAAAAGACAAAGCGCTACTGTTCGTTGATGGCCGCTATCAGGTCCAGGTGCGCGTTCAGGTCAATCTGGATGACGTCGAGATCCACCATCTGCACAATGAGCCATTGGCGCAATGGCTTTCACAAAACGTTAATGAAGGGACGCGCATCGGTTTTGAAGCGCTGCTGATGACGAATTCGGACTTTCAACAACTGTCAGCCACGCCGTGCGAGCTGGTGCCGTTGAACACTTCCCCATTCGATACGCTGTGGGCGGGTCGTCCTGCGGCACCGGCGGGGCTTATCCGCGAAATGCCGGTTGAAGTCAGCGGCGAGAGCAGCGCTGATAAACGCCAGCGTGTTGCGAAGATCCTCGCTGAGAATAATGCGGATTATCTGGCCATCACGCAGCCGGACAACATCGCCTGGCTGCTGAACGTGCGCGGTTCTGATATCCCGACCAGCCCGGTTCCCCTCTCGTTCGCCCTGCTCAGCCGTGACGGAGCCGTTGAGTGGTTTGTCAACGACAACAAACTGAGCGAACTCACCGACACAGTTAAAGAGGCATTCTCGATTTCACCGCAGGATGCTTTTATCGGGCGTTGCCAGCAGATTTCACAGGGCAAACGCGTGATGGTCGACGCCGATTCTGCGCCTGTGGCCTTGCGATTTGCCATCGAGCCGCAGGGGGAAATTGTCTGGCAGACCGACCCTATTACCCTGATGAAAGCAGGTAAAAACCCGACTGAGCTTGCCGGATACCGTGAATGCCATCACCAGGACGGCGCGGCGTGGGTGAATTTCCTTGCCTGGCTGTCACGCGAAGTGCCGCAGCGCGTTGCCGCGGGCAAGCCGCTGACGGAACTGGACGTTCAGGCACAGCAACTGGCATTCCGCGAGCGGCAGCCAGGCTTTATCGAACAGAGTTTTGCCACTATTTCCGCTTCATCCAGTAATGCGGCGATGTGCCATTACCACTCAAGCGAAGCCAGCAACAAGCCTATTAGTCATGATCATTTTTACCTGAATGATTCCGGCGGTCAGTACAAAAACGGCACCACGGACGCTACGCGCACGCTGGCATGGGGCAAAGTTGAGCCGCAGCAGCGTTTGCACTACACCGCCGTGCTGAAAGGCTTTTTATCGCTGATTACGCTGCAATTCCCGTCCGGGACTCAGGGGCACCAACTGGATGCGTTTGCACGCCGCCCGCTGTGGGAACTGGGTCTGGATTACGATCACGGTACTGGACATGGGGTGGGCCATCAGTTGCTTATCCACGAAAACCCGCACCGTTTAGCGAAGAAGGTTAACCCGTGGCCGCTGGTGGCAGGCAATATCATGACCATTGAACCCGGCTATTATCTGGCTGACAGCCACGGTATTCGTATTGAAAACCAGGTTGAAATTGTCGAGAGCCACCCGGGTTTCTGTAAGTTTGCCTCTCTGACCTTGATCCCGATTGACCTGAGCCAGGTTGAGCTGCATTTGTTGAACGAGCAGGAAAAACAGTGGCTGGACGATTACCACCAGCAGGTCCGCGATGTGTTGTCGCCGCTGGTAGACAGCGATGCGCGGCCGTGGCTGTTTGAAGCGACGGCACCGATTCGTGTTAACCGGTAGAGCATAGTGCCGTTTTGATGCCGGGTGGCGGCTTCGCCTTACCCGGCCTACTTTCTAAACACGGTTAAGACCGCCCGTCGGTGCTGAAAACTGTATCAGGCCAAATAGTGACGAATATCGGAAGGCGCATAGTTTTGTTCCCACAAAGCCCTCATCATCAACATATAGGGTTCAACATAAGTGAAAAAAGCCTGATAACTTTCGCAGTAATAATTTAGCTTCGGAACACCGCATTGGGAAAGTGTGGTGCGATTTTTTGCGCATCCGCCGTGGCAGGCAAATGCCACTTTGCAACGCGTACATTCTTCTACCAGACTTTCCCGGGTTACACCAGGTTGATTACTGCCAGTCATAACGTCATTTGCAGACAAAGATAACTCACACCACGCCGTAAATGCATGATCAAAGAGGGGGATTTTAATCGTTCCAATATCCAGGCGAACCCAGGCATGAAAAATCGTTTTCAAAAAAATCCCCAGTGCGGCCGGCGCAAGGCTTCGGGCATCCTCACCACCTTGTGCAAGCGGTTTAATAAAGGGAATAAACTGCATATGGCGGCTACCAAGACTTTTCAGATAATGGTAGATACGCTGCGGATGCTGGCTGTTAAAAGCGTTAATAACCGTCAGCGTGCTAAATTCGATGTCATGTTTTTGCAATAATCTTACGGCGCTTTCAACCTGATAATTTGCTGATTTACCTGAAATCGTTTCGCGGGCATTGTGATGTAGTGAAACATCACTATCCACTGAAATACAAATCATAAACTGGTTATTCCTGAAGAATTCACACCAGTCATCATTCAAAAAGAATCCATTAGTCAGAAATGTATTGATAATATTTTACTTTGTGCGAACTGCTGTTGTAACCTTATGACTCGTTTGAAGAAATGAAGTCCGTCAGGTATTGATTCACTATCCTGCCAGGTAAAAAACACATCACTCGCTTCCTGTGCATCGATTTTCTGACGAATAAATAGCTGAAGTGCCGTATCGTCCATACAGTACACATTACATTCAGGGGCGAGTTGCACTTCATTAAGACAAAAACAATCTGCGCAATGTAAATGACATGATGCACCTGAGTATTTCATCATTAATTCTTTTATTGTCCTTTAAATAGGTAAAAAACAGGTGATGCCATCTATAAAACAAACAGCATCACCTGAATATTTTATTTGCTACTCACTGCAACACGCATTTCATTAACTTCCTGGGGAACGATTTTGTGTCCTGATTTCAGATAATCAATCACCATATCAGACATATTATGCCCGGCGCGGACTTGTACATTTTCCCCTTCTTTAAATGCCAGAAAACCATCGCCCCCCAGGGCAAGGAATGTCGTGGTTGCAACATGGTAAGTCGCTGTATCCTCAATCGCTTTACCATTGATAGTGAACGATACTATGCGCTGCCCTGCTGGTTTCTGCGGTACATAACGCACTTCAGCACCTTTGGACATTTGCAGTATGCCATTAGTGAGTGATGCCCCATGTTCCATGAGATCGCGCAGATCTTTGCCGCTAAGATCCATCTCCGTAAGCTCATTCTTAAACGGGAAAGTACTGGTAATGTCGCCAAAGGTAATGGGGCCGGCGTTGATATCAGCCCGTAAACTACCGGAATTAATCAATGCGATCTGTGCCTTCGGCGCAGCAGCGAGCATTGCATCTGTAAACAGGTTGCCCAGTTGCGATGATTCGCCATAAGCGCGGGTCAACATGATGGGAGATTCACCGACCGGCTGCCGCACAAGATCCGCGAGTTTTTTGTTCCAGCCATCGATAACTTTTTGTGTTGATGGATCAGGTTTCCATTCATCGGCATAAAGTGTTTTCAGCTCAAAGCTTTTTACTTTTTTGGTATTAGCCCCAGGTTCAACATCAAGCACCAGCTTTCCGACATCGATGCCACCGCTGTCAGTAGAAAGGATCAGTGTATTCCCCACTTTGATAGGTTCTGGTGTTCCAACATGCGCATGTCCGGTGATGAGAATATCGAGTCCTTTGACCTGACTCGCGGTCTGAACATCTTTATCCAGAGCACGCCTGACGTCTGTCGTACCAATACTGGACTGACGCGCCGGAACGCCTTCATGAACGAGCGCAACGGTGACGTCAACCTTCCCCTGCAACTCATCCAGATAATGCTGCAAGTATTTCACTTCATCGCGAGCTTCAATCCCCTGGTTCTTGAGGGCTGCGGCGGATTTATCAAAGCGGTTGTTGTTATCATTATCTAACCCCTGGATCGAGAGTTCTGAAATGGTGTCATTAAACGCATACACACCGTGCAGCCCAATAACGCCAATTTTTACGCCATCTTTTTCCAGGATGGTATAGGGTTTGTTCCAGAAAGGCATCTCGCTGTCCTTATGGAACACATTGCCCAACAGAACAGGGAAGTTTGCCTTGCTCAGCTGTCGCAAGAGATTATCCCAGCCATGGTCAAACTCATGATTACCAATTGAAACCGCATCAAAGGGCATGGTATTCATAATGTCAATAATTGCCTGGCCCTTAGTCAGGCTGCTGATATACGGCCCGGTAAAATAGTCACCGGCATCGAAATAAAACGTGGCTTTATTTTGTGCTTTTTCCTGTTTGACTAAGGTGGTTATATTAGCGAATCCGCCAATTTCCCGTTTACCGTCCGCGACATATGGGAGTTTGTAACTATCAACATGGGCATGGAGATCGTTGGTATAAATAATGGTGACATCTTTGGCGCTCGCCCAGAGTGGCAACGTCAACAGAATACCTGTGGCAATCATTTTTATTTTCATAACCAGTTCCTTGCAGTTATATTTAAAAAGCGTAACCAACAGTTAAATAGTATGCCCACCCCGTTGAATCTATAGTGGTGACATTTCCATCGCTATTAAATGCTTTACTACCTTCATCAAATTGTCCACCATGGTAGAAATAACGAAGGGTAGCGCCATAGTTCCAGTGAGGATAAACCAGGCTGAGTACGTTGGTAGAAACAACCGAACTATTTGTACGGGAGTAAAATTGTTGCTCTCCGCCTGATTCATCTTTTAGGTCTGAACCAAAATCAAAATTGGTAAAACCGACGTAACTTAGTTTGCCACCAAATAATGTTGTAAGAGGTATGACATATTTTACTTTGAAGCGATAGCCATCCCACTCGTTTTCGTTGGCAGCATTGTAGTTGTTCCCTTGATATTTAGCATAGATGTTGGCAGATAACGTCATCGGTAACCCGGTATCAATATCTGTTCCAAGCCCCATATACCAGGTACTCTGGCGCTGCCCGGCATTTGTACCCGCGTCATAAATATAGTTGTGGGCAAAATACCATTCTTTAAATGGACCAATGCTTAGGTCGAGTCCCGTTAACTTGTCGATGCTAAAACGCGGTTCTATCTCCGTAAAAAATGGAGAGCCATTGTCCCAAATACCGATATCATTATCATTGCCGATACCAAAAAACTTAGGCAAGTCCGCATAGCCATAAAAATCAAACCAATCGACATGAGCCCATGCGCGATACTCAGGATATAAGTCAGCCCGTTTTAGTGGCCCGAAGCGAGTTGAGTTACTGCCTACAATATTGATACTTTGGTGCCACCAGTCTGAGAGATAGTCATTATCTACAGAATCTGCCAGTGCTACCGTAGGTAACAGCATAAATGCGCCAGATAATATATTTGTTATTTTTTGCATACGTAGGGATTCCTTCCGCAAAGGTTCGTTAATAAGAGCAATTAATACAACCGGAAATGCATTATTGAAACTATTTGGCTGCACTTACATCGACCACTCTCATTTCAGGATCGGGTTTTAATGGATTATGAGCCTTGACATAATCAATGATTGACTCAGCAGAGGTGGTGCTGTTGATAGTTTTGACATTCGTTCCTTTTAAGAATGCGTCAAATCCATCCCCCCCCGTCGCACAAAATGAGTGTGTAACAACCCGATATGTTTTGTCTGGCACTACTGCTTGATTATTAATCGTGAAACTAATGATTCGCTCATCAAAAGGTTTTTTACTGTCATATTCAACATGAACGCTTTTTGACACCTGTAAAACCCCATTGGTGAGGCTAGTTGCGTGGGTCATTAAATTGATGAGATCCTTTCCGGTGAGATCCATTTCAACAAGTTCGTTATTAAATGGGAAGGTAGTAATGACATCACCATATCGTAAATTTCCTTGTGGGAAATCAGCACGCAATCCACCGCTGTTTTGTAATCCCACGACGGCGTCCGGCGCTTTGGCCATCATGGCGTCAATCACTAAATTACCAATGGGTGATGATTCACCATAAGAGCGAGTGAATGGTGCCGTTGCCGTCCCAATGACCTGTTCGGTGATACTTTTCAGCCTGGCATTCCATGCATCAATCCTGGCTTGAACGTCAGGATCTGGCTTGTATTCGTCTGCAAACACAGTAATTAATTTACCGCTATAGCCATCAATTTTTTTATTCTGAGGGTTAAAATTCAATACTAATTTACCAATATCAGTCCCATACGCATCGGTTGAAACAATGAGTGTGTTATTGACTTTAATTGGCTCAGGTGTCCCAACATGCGCATGGCCTGTGATTAGCACATCAATGCCCTTAAATTTCTTTGCGGTATCGATGTCAGCTTGCAACATTCTAGCCACGTCTTTATGACCATAACTAGACTGGCGCGCTGGAGTACCTTCGTGGATAAGCAGCACGGTGATATCGACTTTGCCTTTTAACGCATCAAGTCCTTTTTGAATATAAGGTGCTTCATCACGGGCCTCTGAACCCGCGTAAGCTTTAGCCGCAACAGTGTCATAAAACGCAAATTTCTGATGGATCCCAATCACACCAATTTTTACGCCATCCTTTTCGATAATCGTCCAGGGTTTATTCCAGACGAGTTTATCACTGTTAGCATAAAAAACATTACCCAGCAAAACTGGGAATTTTGCCTTTGATAACTGCTTAACCATATTGTCTACGCCGTGATCAAATTCGTGATTCCCCACTGACACAGCATCAAAAGGCATGGCATTCATTATATCGATAATTGCTTCACCTTTGGTCAAGGTGCTGATGTAGGGGCCGGTAAAATAATCTCCGGCATCAAAGAAAAATACATCTTTGCTTTTTTTCTTCGCGTCATTAACGATGGTTGCTATGTTCGCAAAACCTCCTACCGGACGCTCTTTGTCTACGGCCGGAATTATCCCAGGGGAAACATGAGCATGTAAATCGTTGGTGTAATAGAGAGTCACATCCTTTGCGCTAACTGATGCCGCAAACGTCGCAGACAGGCACAATGCAATAAGACTAAGCTTTATTCTTAATTTCATAACCGAATCCTTCCAGCTTTATACGTAGTTATTGTAATTCAGCCACAAGTGTCACTCAGACACCTGATTCTTTTATTATTTAACAGGAATGCTTCCCTATTCGGCTTTAAAGGCCAGAAATAGCCAGTAAAGCCGAATATTTTCAACTGATAACACCGCTCAGAAAGTATTGCGGCAAAAACAATTATTTTTTCAGATCGGCTACGCGCATACCTTTAAGTTGTTCATCGGTAATGGTGTTACCTGCTTTAAAGTAATCGATAACGGCGTTGTAAACGTAATACCCGCCCGTTGTATTACGCGCCTTACCTTCAGTAAACGCGGCAAAACCGTCACCACCGTCAGCAAGGAAGTTTTGAGTCGCAATGTGATAAACCGTCGAATCCTCAATCGCTTTACCATTAAGAGTCAGTTCCAGAACCCGTTGTCCAACAGGTTTACTGCTGTCGTATTTCATTTCCAGGCCTTTTGATACCTGCAACACGCCATTACTTAAACTTGCGCCATGTTCCATCAGACTCCGTAATTGTTTACCGGTAAGATCCATGGTGACCAGCTCATTAGGGAATGGGTACGCACTAATGACACTGCCCATCGTAATCGCACCAGACGGGATCTCACTGCGGATACCGCCGGAGTTGGTTAATGCCAACTGTGTGTTTTTACCCGCTGCGGCCAGCAAAGCATCCGCGGCCAGATTGCCCAGTGACGCTGATTCGCCATATGCACGTGTTAACTCAACCGGCGACTGCGCCACCGTTTGTCCCACCACTTCATCGAGTTTCTTATTCCAGCGGTCAATCACTTGCTTCGTTTGCGGATCGGGCTTCCACTCATCTGCGTAAATGGTCTTAAGCTCGAAATTTTTCATCGTGAAGCTATGTGGCTTCTCTTTGTAATCCAGCACCAGTTTCCCAACATCGATACCGCCGCTGTCGGTTGAGAGGATCAGCGTATTGCCTACTTTAATCGGTTCCGGCGTCCCGACATGTGCATGTCCGGTAATCAGAATATCCAGACCTTTCACCTGACTTGCCGTCTGAATATCCTTGTCCAGCGCGCGGCGCACATCAGTGCTGCCTATACTGGACTGACGGGCAGGCGTGCCTTCATGAACCAGTAATACTGTCAAATCCACTTTGTCTTTAAGTTCATCGATATAACGCTGCAACCATTTAATCTCATCCCGCGCTTCAATACCTTCGCGCATTGCAGCAGAAACGGTATCATTGAAGGCAAACACACCGTGCAAACCGATAACGCCAATTTTCACGCCATCTTTTTCAACAATAGTATATGGCTTATCCCAAAACGCTTTATCGCTGTTCTGATAAAAAATATTGCCCTGCACAATGGGGAATTTCGCCTGGCTCAGCTGGAGTAACGCATTATCCCAGCCATCATCAAATTCATGATTTCCCATTGTGACCGCATCAAACGGCATGGTATTCATAATATCAATGATCGCCTTGCCCTTCGTTAAACTGCTGATATAGGGGCCGGTAAAATAGTCACCCGCATCAAAAAACCATGTAGCTTTGTTTTTGCTTTTCTCCTCTTTTACGAGCGTGGTGATATTTGCCCAGCCACCAATATCACGTTTACCGTCAGCAATCCATGGCACTTTATAAGGTTCCACATGGGCATGGAGATCGTTGGTGTAAATAATAGTGACATCCTTGGCGCAGACCCAGAATGGTAATGTCAACAAAATACCCGCAGCAATCGTTTTTAATTTCATAATTTGTACCTCCATTCACATTAATTTCGGGCATTTTACGTTCTGAAAGACATTGATATGTGCGTTTGTTCACACAATCAAATCGACGTTATCGTTCAAAATCATCGACCTCTGGAAATCGTTGGTGGCTTATGTCGACTTTATTTACCATTAATGCCTGCAAAACGTTTGGGTGTCGCAATTTAGGGCTAGCGACATCTGAAGATTACAGCTGGCCGGACTATCGACTGGGTTATGCAGCATTGCACTGCCGGGCATGTGGGAGTTATCCCCCTCTATTTGAGGCGCACCAATTTAATGAATGGCTATCAACTCACTTACGCTCATACGCCTCTGAAAACGGGCATTTTTGTCCTGTATGTTATGGCCTGGAAACTATTTATTATGGTTATAATCCGCAAAGAACACAGCGCATTCAGTGCCGCGCCTGCAAAAAAGTCTGGACGCCTAAAAAGCAATTACCGGAAGCAGTAATATCACCAGAACAGATTGAAACGGTTCCTTTAATTGTGCCGTTCCAGGGCAACGGTGCAGGTCAAAAACTATATGTACTCATCAGTTTCGATGCTATTCGAGGTAATATTCTTCATCTTTCCACTAATTTTACTGAGTATCCGATTGGGGATACTCTGCGTTATCACTGGAGAGGGAATATTGAGCCTGATTTGGATCGCCGCGATATCGTAAAACATGTTGAAATGCGTGAGATGCAGTTTCTACGACGCAGTCAGTTTGATGAAATTCAATATGGAAGTGCTGCACTCAAACGCAACACCAAAGGTTCTATTATGCGTCCGGTTATCACTGCTCATGGGCATTTTCGGGTACTGAAGATCCTCTTCCCAGATATAAAGACACATGTCGTTTCTCACGAATGCTTTCTTCGTGGAGCCGTTATCACTGTCTGGGCTGAGCTTTTTCGCCAGCGGCAAGCTCAACTTTGGTTTATAGAAGAGGATATAAGCGACAGTGGTACGAATGAACCCTGGCATTTTCAGGGAAGAACGCGCCATGGCTGGTGGCAAAGTCAGTGGTCGCTTTGGGTTCAGGGAAGAAACCGCAAGATGGTTTGCGCATTAACAGGTGGAGATAGTAACAACGTGAAGACACTTTCTTTAGCAGCCAGCAGGCACTTTACCCAATGGCTAAATAAACAAACCCCTTTTACCCATAGTGCTAAATTATCCGCAGGGCGCATAACACAAATCCTGCTTTCCCTGGCACAAGACTATAACGGCAAGCTTAGGATGGAAAATAAAAACCGAGAATTATGAGGCCAGGTCTTACCGTCTTGCTGACACAGGCAGAGCGTCAAGGGCTCATGCAAATACATGAACCCTTTTAATATATGCGATGAGATCAATTAGTCCTTAAAACGGATGTTCAATCGCACTTGTTCTTTATACATAAACTTTTTTTAGTTTACAGTAATTGATGCTGTAGTGATCAACTCAGACAGCTCGGTTTCATTAAACAATCGTGCACGATAACCCTCCCCTGGGAATTGAGGAGCACCATCCGGTAAAGAAATAACATCGTAGATAGAGGCAATCATATTACCGTTCACATCACTGATAAAGAATGAACGGGCATGACAGGTAAAAATAGAGAAGTAATCATCGTGGTCAAACACACCGCCCATAAAATCAGTCCATTGGATGATAGGCGTTGTTGGGAATTCAATAGGTGCCTGAATTTCCACAGCCGTTTTTGCTGCTAAGTCTACTGCATAGAACAGAATACGAGCCGGTGGTGTTGAATAGGTATCGGTTGTTGCATCGTCATTGATCGGGCGAACAACAGGATTTCCATCTTCACCTACACACGATCTGTTATCAAAGACAGATAATACAAATTTCCCAACGGTAGGGTCGATATATTCTGCAAATGCACTATTGTTAGTAATGCACACAGTGTGAGCACCATTTTCATAGTGAGTAATTCCAGTATTATCAATATGAATAGTGTCTGGATTCACCGGGAATTGAGGGTTGAAATTCCCGGTGTCAATCGCCCACAAGATACTCCCATCAACGATAGAGATACCAAAAGTTGTACTCGTAGTGCGAGAGTGTACAATAATTGCTTCTTCGTTATTTGGGCTACTTGCAATCCATGTAAGTGAGTTAAAATGAACATCATTAGGGGTGTTGTTGTTTAAAATTTGAGAGCCACTATATTCACTGGTGTAATTTTTCGCCCAAATCATTTTCCCGGTCTGATCGTTAAATTTCATAACCAGTGCATCTTGCGCCCTTGTATTGGTTATCCGATTAGGAATATCGTTACCAAACATATAAATATCGCCTGCGGAGTCCCAGACTAAATCGTGTGTATTGCCATAGTGATTACCATCAGCATCACGCATGTCGAATTCAAAGATGACATTACCGAGAATGTCAATTTTGAAAAAGCGACGACCATACCACGACATATCCTCATCACTACCAGTATAAATATAACCATTGTGAATTCTCAACGGTTGGAGATGGTAAACTGATAAAAAGTTAAAACGCAGGTCACCATTTTGATCGTAACCACGGCCATTAGATTGCATTAACCAACTATTGCCCCATACAGATGTAAATAATGCAGGATCTGTTTGTTCAATATCGAGGTGGAAGATAACGGATGTATCATAAATCTGATCTTCCGTACTAATAGGGAATGATTGATTGAAAACCTCAGTTCCTGTTTCATCCTTGAACACAACCTGGACGTTGTTTGCATATTGTGCATAAAGACCAATAACGGGGATTTTTATGGTTTGAAACACACCATAAATCAGATCCGAGGAATAGGTGAAATCTACGCTGGTCGGGCTGGTGGTCCGTTTTGCTACAGTGTAAGAGTAGCTTACTGGCGTATCTGAAGTAAAATAAAGATACGCTGCAAGCTGATTGTCGGCTGGCGCAAGTTCAGTTTTAACATAAGTAATTGTCATGATTTTATTCCTTTAGGATTTAAGATTTAAAATACGATTTTTATTAAACGCCCATACATATAGAACATAATAATATCCATATATTATTATTTGATTTGATATGTACAGTAATTTCCTATATAGGCAATGGTTTACCTATTACTTTCAGTAGTATTTAAAAAATATGTATTATGATACTCCTCTTATAAAATAACTGCGTAAGCAGCGACATGGCTAACCATCCTGTGAATGCAGGAAAGCCGTACTATCTGTAAAAATATCTAAAGGAAATCCTTTAATGCTATTATGGATACATTTTCCGTGAGAGTTGAAAATGAACGCCATCCTTTATTTCCGTCCAGTTACCACCCCATTCAATATCAACATCCAACTCCTTCGCAGCCTGAAACACTGCTGTGGCAATTGTTTGGTAATGTTTAAACTCCCATGAGGCAGTACCATTTATGATTGCAAATATATCGACAGCGTGCCCCGTTAAATGCCTGCTGTTTGACGTTAATGATTTCCCTGCTGCCAATAGTTCAAGCTGCCGTTTTTGGTTTCTTAATCCTTCTGAAATACCAAAATCAACAGGTGATAATTTCAATGCTTTTCTCATTACATCGGAAAGATCTTTATGTACACCTTTAAGATTTTTTTCAGTAGTTTTACTGAATTCATGATTTATCATTACTTTCCCCAGAGATTTTTTTCCAGTAATAATTAAGGGCAACAACGCCCATTGCACCTGATATACCGCTGACCGCAAGTGAAGTATGAAATACCGAGCCAAGGCTTTGTGACATTAACCCAGAAAGTACACCGGTAAAACCTGAAACAATAATTTGTGCTAGTGCCGTAAATAAACTTCGTCCCGACTGACCAGACTTAACATCAAGGATATATCTAACAAGACCTCCCCACGCACCGAATAATATTATGTAAATCCAGCTAAAGAACGCATTTGTTGATGGGTCTTTCCATGGCAAAATAATTACCTCCTAAGGTTGAAAAAGTAAAAATCGTTACCGTCCGATAAGATTATTTTTTCGTAACTGAGCTATTGCTTTCGCTATGTCGTAAATAATAAACATTGAGCCACCCTGTTTCGTGATGAATGTCACACGGAATGCAATTAATAGTTTATATCGATCGATATATAACAAATGATAGTTATGAGTTATTAATATTAATGATTCTATTTAGTAGTGGAATGCATAAGAGAGGCAAGCAGGATAGGGGTAACCCGATAGCGCAATGACCACTGGGTTTAAAAAAGGAATGATGCTGAAGCCGTAACGCTCTGACCTGCGAGGATTTTGTAGTACCTGGGGGTCAATCGCGTTGATGGGAGAGCGCGGTAGTTACAGTGAGGGGGAAAACATTTGCTGGCGCAGAAAAGCAAAAAGCCTGCTTTAAAAGCAGGCTTTTCAAATTTGGCTCCTCTGACTGGACTCGAACCAGTGACATACGGATTAACAGTCCGCCGTTCTACCGACTGAACTACAGAGGAATCGTGTGAACGGGGCGCATATTATCGATGCTCTCCGATGATGTCAAAGGCAGAATGCAGATTTCCGATCGTTTGCCGAATTATTCTCCACTTCGTGCATTTGGCAGGCATTCTTTGGATTCTGTATCGACACTTTCGGCTTTTTGGCGGGGATATTTCCATAGCCAGCGCCCGCTCACCATTCTCCAGTAGAACAGAGCTCCGCGCACTGCCCAGTCGAGGAACATCCCCAACCAGACACCGACTACGCCCATTCCCAGCATAATCCCGAGCGTATACCCCGCCACCACGCGACAACCCCACATTCCCAGCATCGATACCCACATGGCAAAGCGGGCATCACGTGCACCTTTTAGCCCGGCAGGAAGCACCCAGGAGGCCGCCCAGATCGGCATAAATGCAGCGTTAAGCCAGATCAGGATCTTAACGACCTCTTTTACATCGTCTTCATGGGTGTAGAACGATGCCATCAGCCCGGCAAAAGGCGCACTGCCCCACGCAATTGCGGTCAGCCCGATGGTCGAGAGCCAAAAAACGTGGCGCAGCTGGCGTTCAGCCTGCCCTATCTGCCCCTTCCCAAGCCTTTTGCCGGTGATAATTGTCGAAGCAGAGCCAAGGGCGTTACCCGGCAGGTTGATGAGCGAGGCGATAGAGAAGGCAATAAAATTCCCCGCGATAACATCGGTCCCCATTCCTGCCACGAACATCTGCGTGAGCAGCTTACCGCCGTTAAACAACACCGATTCGATACTGGCCGGGATCCCAATCCCCATGACTTCCCAGATAATGGCGAAATTGAGCGGCCGGAAGTAGCTTTTCAGCGTGAGGCGCAGTGACGGCGTCATACCGGTCATCAGGACCCCAATAATGGCCGCCGCGCCGATGTAACGCGAAATCGTCAGCCCAAGCCCTGCCCCGGCAAAACCCAGCCCGTTCCACGAGAACACACCGTAAATCAGAATACTGCTGATGATGATATTCAGGATGTTCATGCCGCCGTTAATCAGCAGCGGAATTTTGGTATTCCCTGCCCCGCGTAACGCCCCGCTACCAATAAGCGCTATCGCCGCCGCCGGATAGCTCAATACCGTCATTTCCAGATAGGTCAGCGCCAGCGCTTTAACTTCTTCCGTTGCCTCTCCCGCCACAACATCGATGATCTCCTTGCCGAAATAGTGGATCACCGCCGCCAGAATGATGGAGAAAAGGGTCATGATCATCAGCGACTGTCTGGCTGCCTCGCGAGCGCGTTTGGGATCCAGTTTCCCCAGACTGAACGCAACGACAACCGTTGTCCCCAGGTCAATCGCGGCAAAGAAAGACATCACCACCATGTTAAAACTGTCTGCCAGCCCTACGCCGGCCATCGCCTCTTTGCCCAGCCAACTCACCAGGAAGGTGCTCAATACCCCCATCAGCAGGACACAGGTATTCTCCAGAAAAATGGGTACAGCAAGAGGGGTGATTTCACGCCAGAAGAGAACACGATAACTTTTACGTTTTGCGTACCAGGGCGTGCGCATAATCGCCTGGCGTATGGGGGCGGTGACGTTCAAAATGGACCTTAGCGAGAAAGTTGAAACTCCATTTCAAATGATGATGGAGAAATGCTCATCCTGCAAAGTATTTTCCATAAAAATATGTTTGGAATTACAACAAACTGACGACAGATTCAGCAATTGAACATTTTTACCTAAGATCAGGTTTGACAAAACTTTTTTCGCCGCTAAGATAAGCCTCCACAACGATTCCTCTGTAGTTCAGTCGGTAGAACGGCGGACTGTTAATCCGTATGTCACTGGTTCGAGTCCAGTCAGAGGAGCCAAATTTGAAAAGCCTGCTTTTAAAGCAGGCTTTTTGCTTTTCTGCGCCAGGCACGAAGCGATTGCAGCCCCTGCTATTCCCCCTTATGTTAAGCAATTGTCTTGTTCAATGGTGATGAAGCATGAACCCTTTGTTTGTCTACGGCACGCTGCAACCAGGCCACTCAAACGCGCATATTCTGGAAAACATCGGTGGCAAATGGCTGTCGGGTTACGTGAAAGGCACCTTTTACGCGCACGGATGGGGTGCAGCGGCCGATTTCCCGGGGATTGTCCTGGATGAACACGGCGCGCGCGTTGACGGTTATCTGTTTGTCTCCGACAACCTTGAAACGCACTGGGCGATGCTGGACGAGTTTGAAGAGGGTTACGACCGGGTAGAAGTCAGTGTCACTACGGTGGAAGGCCAGCAGGTAACGGCGTGGATTTATCAGCTACAACCGCGCGCGGCGAGTTAAAACAAAAAAGGCTCTCTGTCACCAGAGAGCCTTTTTCACGTTCAGCAACGATTACTCGCTTTTTGCTTCACCGTTTTTGATTTCGCCCATCACTTTCAGCTTTTTGGAGATGTCGCGACGTTCTTTAGACAGCTCAGCATTTTTGATGATGTAGTCATCAACGCGGTCTTCATAGTCGCTCTTCATGCTGGCGATAATGCCCTGAATAGCTTCAACGCTCATACCTGGCTTGATGTAGTCGCTCAGGTTATCCAGCAGCAGAACACGTTTCTGGTTGTCACGGATCTTCTTCTCAACGTCCTGGATTTCACGCTGCAATTTGTTTTTGCGGCGGAACAGGCGGACGAATTCCAGAACATCCTGGAACGAAGGCTTGGTAGTTTCCATTTTTACACCCCTGATAATGTGAGATTCGGATTCGTTAAAGCAACCGTTGTAACAGTAACCTTACTGACAGCGGTCGCGAATGACAATGAGTATATCGTTTAAAGCTATCATAACCCCAATTGCTGCTGAATCGAAGCAGCAGGCGTCACATAAGGCGATAGCTGCTTTTTATTTGCGCAGCGCCCGGCAGATCAGATGCGACAAAAGTTCCAGCTGGCGTGCCAGCTCCATGCTCAGCCAGACGTAGCCGTGGATCGGCGTTTCAGCCACATTGTCGCTCTGGCGTTCGTTGATAAGCTGTTTAAGCTCGGCAACGATTTCGGTCAGGCGCTCGCTGTTCGCCAGAATAGGCTGCGGGTTCCCTTCATAGAGCGCGTGAGCAATGGTTAAGAGCGTCTGTTGCGTCATCTGCTGCGTCTCTTTGAGCGTGTGTGCATTAAGCATCAGCAGATGGCTGGGGCGAGAAGCCCAGTGCGCGTTGATTTGCAATTCAAGCATACAGACAAGATTACGACTGACCGTCTGAATCGCTTCGAATACGGATTTCTGGATGTGCGTTTCCTTGCTGGCCGGGGTAATCAGCCCCCGCATTTTTACCACGTCATTGAGAATTTTTTGCAGATGCTTTTCAAGGCGCGGGCGCTCAACCAGATTAGGGGAAAAACCGGTCTGATAAACCCGGTTAAAGGCCATGACGTAGTTTGCCATCTGGATACGCCAGTGCAGGAAAGCCCGCTGCGGCCAAATTCCGGTGAACAGCATTGCCAGCAACGAGCCAAGGATAACGTCTCCGCTTCGCCAGAGCGCGGTGGTCATATCCCCCGCGGGCGCCCCCACCACCACCGAAAGCGTGATGCCGATCAGCAGTGCCTGATACGGTTTTTTCCCTAGCGCCAACCAGCCGCAGAGGAACATAGCGCCAGCGCACCACGCCAGCATGACCGGAAACGAGATAAGTTCCAGTTTCAGGGCAATAAGACCCAGTGCAGAGCCTAAAACGGTGCCACCGATACGCTCAAAAGCCCGCGGGACGACATTTCCCCAGAACGAGATTGGCCCCATGATGACCACCAGCGTGATCAGCGGCCATGTCCCTTCCGGGACATTCAGCAAGCGCACCAGTACAAAAGTCAGTACAAAGGCCAGCGCGATGCGGCAACCATGCACAACGCGGTAGTGTTGATACAACCGAATTTCAAACGGCGTTAATGATTTGTCGGGACGCACACCCGCTCTCCAGCAGCTCGGCAAACCACAATTGTACTGTGTTTTCAGCCGGGCGGATCACACCCGGCTGAAAAACCCTGCGTTTACCAGGATTAACTCGCTTTGTGCTCAACGGCAACGTACATTTCAATGTCCCAGTAACCGTCTGCATTACCATCGTTCAGATAGCGTTCAAAGCAGGGCTTAGGGGCACACTGATAGTGGTGGTCCTGCAATAGAGAGTTGAAGAATTGATACCAGGGCGTCGCAAAATCAAAATTCTCGACCCTGGCAGTAGCAACAGCGTAATCGCCGGCGGCGATTTCAGTCATCATCACCCCTTCGCTGTTCTCGGGAATGACAAAATCTTCCGGCACCGTTACCGCCGTGTCACAGCGCAATTTCTCTGCCGGGACGACATCCGGGTTATCGTAATAAACAGCAACCCATTCCAGTGGCTGGATCTGACGCCCGTCAACCCACATGACCAGTTGTTCAAAGCCCTGTTTTACCGTTTTTTCCCACGGCCCGACCAGGTGAAAGCCCGCGATTTTACGTTTCTGTTGCTGCCTGATGCTGTAGTCCATGCTGCCTCCGTTTATTACTGTATATTTATACACTATAAATCAGATTTTCTATGAACAACAAATAAGGAGTGTTTATTATGTGAGCAGACTCGCATCCCTGCCAGTCTGCTGAAAGAGGTTAACCCACGCGGTTAAATTTTGTGGTGCAGGTAGTCGCCAAGACGTGAGAATAAGCCCCCTTTATCAACGCTTTCCAGCGTGACCAGCGGCCAGTGCGCCACAACCTTATCCCGGTCGTAGAGCTGAATTTCCCCTACTCGCTGATGCGCTGCAATCGGCGCTTCCAGCTCTTTTTTATCCAGCACATATTTCGCTTTGATGTTTGGTACTTCTGCTTTAGGCAAAGCCAGCCAGAAATCCTGATCCGTGCCGAGCGTTACCTGCTCTTTATCGCCGTACCAGATACGCTCTGTACCCACTTTTTTACCATTATGCAGGATCTGCACCGTATCGAAATTCTGTTGCCCCCAGTGCAGCAGCTTACGTGCCTGATCTTCACGGCCTTTCGGGCTATCGGCCCCCATCACCACCGCAATTAAGCGGCGCTGACCGTCTACGGCAGAGGCAATCAGGTTAAAGCCTGCCCCGGATGTGTGCCCTGTTTTCAACCCGTCCACGTTCATGGTTTTATCCCACAGCAGGCCGTTACGGTTCTGCTGGGTGATCCCATTCCAGGTCAGGCTCTTTTCGCTATACATATGGTAAAAATCAGGTTCGCCATGAATGATTGCCCGGGACAGAACCGCCAGGTCATAAGCGGAGCTGTGCTGTCCCGGCGCATCCAGACCATGAACCGTTTCGAAGTGCGTGTCGCGCAGATTCAGCTTTTGCACGTAGTCGTTCATCATGTTGACGAACTGCGGCTGGCCGCCCGCCACATGGTCTGCCAGCGCCACACAGGCGTCGTTACCGGAATCGACAATTAAGCCCCGGCTCAGGTCACGGACGGACACACGATCGCCTGGTTTCAGGAACATCAGAGATGAGCCATCAAACACCGGGTTCCCTTTCGCCCACGCATCGCGACCTACGGTGACGATATCGTCCGGGGAAATTCGGTGGCCATCAATGGCACGATCGACAACATATCCCGTCATCAGCTTTGTCAGGCTCGCCGGATTGCGTTGCTGATGTTCGTTGCCCGCCGTTAAAATTTGACCAGTGGTGTAATCCATCAGTACCCAGGATCCTGCCTGGATAGCGGGTGGCTGCGGTGAAAAATCCAGCGGATCGGCAGCCAGCGCAGATGAGATACTCGAAGCGAGTAAAGAAACAGCAATAAACAGACGGCGTTTCAACGGTATATCCTCAGGTCATTAAAAATCGTTGACCTTTTTACGGGACTTCTGATGTCGTTACCTGCCTTAATTGCAAAAAAATGTGACAAGCAACATGTTTTACCTGAAGCCGTCTCGCAAATTTCGCGCCTCAGGGCGCTTTTTATTCGGCCTGTACACCACGATCGTTTACCATAGTGGCGTCAATTTTTAACAGGATGGTATTACTGGTGTCTGACTCTTCCGCGCGCCCAACATTTTTATTCCACGATTATGAAACCTTTGGCACCCACCCGGCGCTGGACAGGCCATCCCAGTTTGCCGCCATCCGTACCGATGAAGATTTCAATATCATTGGCGAGCCGGAAGTCTTTTACTGCAAGCCCGCTGATGACTACCTGCCGCAGCCTGGTGCTGTGATGGTGACCGGCATTACGCCGCAGGAAGCGCGGGATAAAGGGGTTAACGAGGCCGACTTTGCTCGCCGCATTCACGATCTGTTCACCGTTCCGAATACCTGTGTGGTGGGTTACAACAACATCCGCTTTGATGATGAAGTGACGCGCAACATCTTCTACCGTAATTTTTACGATCCGTACGCCTGGAGCTGGCAGAACCGCAATTCGCGCTGGGATTTGCTCGATATCATGCGCGCCTGCTATGCGCTGCGCCCGGACGGGATCAACTGGCCGGAAAACGACGATGGCTTGCCGAGTTTCAGGCTGGAACACCTCACTCGCGCCAACGGCATTGAACACAGCAATGCCCACGATGCGATGGCGGACGTTTACGCCACTATCGCCATGGCAAAACTGGTGAAGGCTGCGCAGCCGCGCCTGTTTGAGTACCTGTTAAGCCATCGCAGCAAACACAAGCTCACCACGCTGGTTGATGTCCCGCAGATGAAACCGCTGGTGCATATTTCCGGGATGTTTGGAGCCTGGCGCGGGAATACCAGCTGGGTTGCCCCGCTGGCCTGGCACCCTGACAATCGCAATGCGGTGATTATGGTCGATCTGGCGGGCGACATTTCACCCCTGCTGGAGCTCGACAGCGATGCGCTGCGCGAGCGACTGTATACCCCAAAAAACGAACTCGGCGATCTGCCCGCGGTTCCGGTCAAACTGGTGCACATCAACAAATGTCCGGTACTGGCGCAGGCTAATACACTGCGCCCGGAAGATGCCGACCGGCTGGGGATAAACCGTCAGCACTGCCTGGATAACCTCAAAGTGCTGCGTGAAAACCCAGAGGTGCGCGAAAAAGTGGTCGCTATTTTTGCCGAAGCAGAGCCATTTGTGGCATCTGAAAACGTCGATGCACAACTGTATAACGGCTTTTTCAGCGATGCGGACCGCACCGCCATGAACATCGTCCTGAACACCGAACCGCGTAACTTACCGGCGCTGGATATTACCTTCGCTGACAAGCGCATCGAGAAGTTGATGTTTAATTACCGGGCGCGCAACTATCCCGGTACGCTGGATGAGGTGGAGCAAGAACGCTGGCTGCAGCATCGCCGTAACGTCTTTACGCCAGAATACCTTCAGCACTACGCCCAGGAACTTGAGTCGTTATATAACCAGTACGAAGGCAATGCTGAAAAACAGGCGCTGTTAAAAGCCCTGTTCCAGTACGCACAAGAGATAGTCTGAATGACAGGTATAAAAAAGCCGGAGGCGATGTCTCCGGCTTTTTTTGCCCGCTGACGCGGGCCTAAAGATTTACTGGCGAGTCGTTATGCAACGTCTTCGTACTGAGGAACCGGGTTGCGGAAGCTCTTGGTTACGCAAGCCAGATAAATCAGGCCAATAGCGCCCCAGATCAGACCCAGAACCATTGAGCTTTCTTCCAGGTTAATCCACAGCGCACCAACGGTCAGCGCACCACATACCGGCAGGAACAGGTAGTTGAAGTGGTCTTTCAGCGTTTTGTTGCGCTTCTCACGGATCCAGAACTGAGAGATCACGGAGAGGTTAACGAAGGTAAATGCCACCAGCGCACCGAAGTTAATCAGCGCAGTTGCGGTTACCAGGTCAAAGTTGATGGCCAGAAGTGCGATAGCACCCACCAGCAGCACGTTCCAGGCCGGAGTACGCCATTTCGGATGAACGTAGCCGAAGAAACGGGTCGGGAACACACCGTCACGGCCCATCACGTACATCAGACGAGAGACACCTGCGTGCGCCGCCATACCGGAAGCCAAAACGGTGACGCTTGAGAAGATCAGCACGCCCCACTGGAAGGTCTTGCCTGCAACGTACAGCATGATTTCAGGCTGTGACGCATCCGGATCTTTAAAGCGAGAGATATCCGGGAAGTACAGTTGCAGGAAGTAAGAAGCACCAATGAAGATGATGCCGCCAATCAGCGCGGTCAGGAAGATGGCGCGAGGGATCACACGCTCTGCATCTTTCGTCTCTTCAGACAGAGAAGAGATACCGTCGAAGCCCAGGAACGAGAAGCACAGGATAGTCGCGCCGGTAATCATCGGCACAACGTGCGCACCTTCAGACCAGAACGGACGCGTGCTGGCCAGCGTACCTGCGCCTTCACCGTGGGACACACCGTAGATGATCATGCCAACGATGACGGAAACAATGCCCATTTGCAGGATAACAATCAGGGTGTTGAAGTTCGCAACGGTCTTGATGCTGCGCAGGTTAGAGATGGTCATAAAGGCCACCAGCGCAACAACGAAGATCCACGATGGCACGGAAGGCACCAGCGCTTCGAAGTAAATTTTTGCCAGCAGAATGTTGATCATCGGCATGAACAGGTAGTCCAGCAGAGATGACCAGCCCACCATAAAGCCAACCGCCGGGCTAATGGATTTCTGAGCGTAGGTGTAGGCAGAGCCAGCAGACGGGAAACGGCGAACCAGTTTACCGTAGCTCAGCGCTGTAAACAGAATGGCGACCAGCGCAAAGGCGTACGCCGTTGCAACGTGACCGTCAGTAAGGCCTGATACGATACCGAATGTATCGAACAGCGTCATTGGTTGCATATAGGCTAGGCCCATCATAACAACCGGAATCAACGTAAGTGTTTTACGTAATTCCACGCGAGAGGTTTTTGGAGTTGCGTTAAGCGACATGGTTAATCTCCTTTACGGTGATAACCGCCACGTAAGCGAAAAATTGCCCCATTTTCTGTATTCCTCAGCGACAACAACTGTCGGATTTTAGTAAATATCTATCCGGTACGAAGCCCGGCCTCTTGGTTTTTAGTTTCGTTTCGTACATGCAAAAAAAAATAACCGACGCCTTTTATATCGTCGATTATTCATTTGTTTGCAGCGGCCGCATTTTGCCCTATTCCAGATACAAAAGGCAATACATTGAGAAGCACAACAATAATTTCTTTTCACTAACCGGTTGATTTCTCAACATCAGGTGGAGTGTAAACCGTAGCAATAGCACTATTTGCTAAAATTTCGGCTCGCCACCAGGCGCTTGCAAGCCCGGCGGTTTGTTCATTCCAGCCTACCCACACAGATTCATTATTACTTTGCGCGACGACCTGTTTCTCAACCAGCGCACCGCTTTCAATATACCGTTGCGCCAAATAACGCGGAAGGTAACCGCATCCGAGCCCGCTTATTTGCAGCTCAAGCTTAGTTTTAAAATCGAATACCGTAATCGCTTCCTGGCAATCAAGCTGCTGCGAAGGCGTCGTATATTCAGGGTTTGAACTGTCCCCCACCACAATTGCCCTAAAGCCTCTAAGAGTACGGCGGTTAATGGGCTCTGGCTCCTGCGCTAAAGGATGATGAGGCGCAACGGCAAATACCTGCTCCAGGATGCCCAGCCGCGCAAAACCGAAATCGCTCAGTTGAGGTGGCTCATGCAACGCGCCAACAATGATATCCGCCCTCCCCTGGGTTAACGCATCCCAGGAGCCACCCAGGACGCCATTAATAAAGATTAACCGGGTTACGCTATGGCGCTGATAAAACGCTTCGATAAGCGGCGTCAGAAGAGAGAAAGGGAACGTATCATCAACGCCGATCACCAGTTCATTTTCCCAGCCCTGATGAAGCTTGATGGCTTGTTTTTCCAGTTCACGCACCGTGTGCAGAACTTCCCGCCCTTTTTCCAGCAGCATCTGTCCGGTACGGGTAAAACGCGCACGATGCCCGGAGCGATCAAGAAGCTGGATATTCAGATCACTTTCCAGTTTATGTACGGTGTAACTCAGCGCGGAAGGCGTTTTGTAGAGCTTCGCCGATGCAGCGGCGAAGCTCCCCTCTTTTTCCAGCGCATCCAGGATAATAAGAACATCCAGCAACGGTTTCATGTTCGCCCCCACGCGGCGTGCGCCCCCCGCTGATGGCATTATTCCATGGGCATCACCAGCGGATCGGGATACTGATACTCAAATCCCAGTTCATGACAAATACGATTGCCATCAATGACTTTGCCTTTACTTTCACCCTGCGCATCACCAAAAACAGGTGGTGCAAGACCCAACTGACGCGCCATCAGCGGATAAAATGTGCGTCGCGAAGGATGAGAGGGTGCACATATATTATAGATGTGCCCACCCTTCGGAGCCTGTAACAACAGCTCAATTGCACCGATGACATCCTCAAGATGCACAAGATTGACGCCATGTTGCCCGTCAGGCGCCGATTTCCCGGCAAAGAAACGCCCAGGATGACGCCCCGGCCCCACCAGCCCCGCCAGACGCAAAATATCCACCTGAGTACCGGGCAGATTATGCAGCCAGTCTTCCAGTTCTTTCAGTACCCGGCCACTGGCGGTAACCGGCTGGCGCGCAGTGCTCTCTTTCACGGTGCCATCGATATCACCGTACACCGATGTCGAGCTGGTAAAAATTATGCGCGGAACATGGTGTGCAAGTGCGCTATCGACAATCTCTTGTACCGCCTGTAAGTAGAAGGACTCACCGGGGCCACTGCGTCTTGCCGGGAGCGTTATAACCAGCACATCAACGCCCATTAACACATCCAGATCGTCAGCGTCACACACCAGCTCCGGTTCCAGGCGCAGTTCGATACCATCGATACCGCACATCCGCGCCGCTTCGACCCCGTCCGCAGTGGTTTTACTCCCGGTCACTTGCCAGCCTTTCGCTGCTAATGACATTGCCAGTGGCATTCCTAGCCACCCTAAACCGACAATCGCGACCTTTTTCATGTGAATTCTCCTGACTCTCAACCGTCTGTATTAAGGCTACGCCAGCCCCGCAGAACACACAATTCATAGCATCAATATGAAATGAATTAATGATCAAAAAAAGCCCTTGCATTCTGCGGTGCAACTGGTTTAGGTTAAAAGGCATCAAATGAATAAGCATTCATCGAGAAAATTTATGACACGCGTTCAATTTAAACACCACCATCATCACCATCATCCTGACTAGTCTTTCAGGCGATGTGTGCTGGAAGACGTTTGGATCTTCCAGTGGTGCGTGAACGCAAGAGAAAGCCCCCGGAAGATCTTCTTCCGGGGGCTTTTTTTTGGACTGAATTCAGACAGGTTAAAACAGGTTAACGAGGAATAAAGAATGTTAGATAACTCACGTTTACGCATAGCTATGCAAAAATCCGGCCGTCTTAGTGATGATTCACGCGAATTGCTGGCTCGCTGCGGGATTAAAATCAACCTGCACACTCAGCGCCTGATTGCCCTGGCTGAGAATATGCCAATCGATATTCTGCGCGTACGTGATGACGATATCCCGGGTCTGGTGATGGATGGCGTGGTTGATCTTGGGATCATCGGCGAAAACGTGCTGGAAGAAGAGTTACTGACCCGCCGCGCACAGGGTGAAGACCCGCGCTACTTCACCCTGCGTCGTCTGGACTTCGGCGGTTGCCGTCTGTCTCTTGCCACCCCGGCGGATGAAGCATGGGATGGCCCGGCGGCACTGAATGGCAAACGTATTGCAACCTCTTACCCTCACCTGCTGAAGCGTTACCTGGATCAAAAAGGCGTGCAGTTCAAATCCTGTCTGCTGAACGGCTCTGTTGAAGTTGCCCCACGCGCTGGCCTCGCCGATGCCATTTGCGACCTGGTGTCTACCGGCGCAACGCTGGAAGCAAACGGCCTGCGTGAAGTGGAAGTGATTTACCGCTCCAAAGCCTGCCTTATCCAGCGTGATGGCGAAATGGACAGCGCCAAGCAGCAGCTTATCGACAGACTGCTGACCCGTATTCAGGGTGTGATTCAGGCTCGCGAATCAAAATACATCATGATGCACGCGCCAACCGAACGCCTGGATGAAGTGATAGCCCTGCTGCCGGGTGCTGAGCGCCCAACCATTCTGCCGCTGGCGGGCGATCAGCAGCGTGTAGCAATGCACATGGTAAGCAGCGAAACCCTGTTCTGGGAAACCATGGAAAAACTGAAAGCACTGGGCGCAAGCTCTATTCTGGTGCTGCCAATTGAGAAGATGATGGAGTAATTGCCATGAGCTTTAACACAATCATCGACTGGAATACGTGTACCGAAGAGCAACAGCGTGACCTGCTGATGCGCCCGGCGATTTCCGCCTCCGAGAGCATCACCCGCACCGTGGCGGAGATCCTGAACAACGTAAAATCCCGCGGCGATGATGCGCTGCGCGAATACAGCGCGAAGTTCGATAAAACCGAGGTTGGCGCGCTGAAAGTCACCGAACAAGAAGTTGCGGATGCCAGCAGCCGCCTGGGTGATGAGATCAAGCAGGCAATGGCTGTGGCGGTGAGAAACATCGATACCTTCCACACCGCGCAAAAACTGCAAATTGTTGATGTGGAAACTCTGCCAGGCGTGCGCTGCCAGCAGGTAACGCGCCCGGTCGCCTCTGTGGGGCTCTATATTCCTGGCGGTTCGGCGCCGCTGTTTTCAACTGTATTAATGCTGGCCACCCCGGCGCGTATCGCCGGATGCCAGAAAGTGGTTCTCTGTTCCCCACCACCGATTGCCGATGAAATTCTGTATGCCGCGAAACTCTGTGGCGTGCAGGAGATCTTTAAAGTGGGCGGTGCGCAGGCGATTTCTGCTCTGGCTTTCGGCACCGAATCTGTCCCGAAAGTCGACAAGATTTTTGGGCCGGGCAATGCGTACGTAACTGAAGCTAAGCGCCAGGTCAGCCAGCGTCTGGACGGCGCGGCAATCGATATGCCTGCCGGCCCGTCTGAAGTGCTGGTGATTGCCGACAGCGGCGCGACCCCTGACTTTGTGGCCTCAGACCTGTTATCTCAGGCTGAGCACGGCCCTGATTCGCAGGTGATTTTGCTGACGCCGGACGCCGACATGGCCAGACGCACAGGCGAAGCCGTGGAACGTCAACTCGCTGATTTGCCCCGTGCGGACACTGCCCGCCAGGCGCTGTCCGCCAGCCGTCTGATTGTGGCGAGCAGTATTGAGCAGTGTATTGCTATCTCTAACCAGTACGGTCCGGAGCACCTGATTATTCAGACCCGCAACGCGCGTGAACTGGTTGATGGCATCACCAGCGCGGGCTCTGTCTTCCTGGGCGACTGGTCGCCTGAATCGGCTGGCGATTACGCCTCCGGGACCAACCACGTGCTGCCCACTTATGGCTACACGTCCACCTGTTCCAGCCTGGGGCTGGCGGATTTCCAGAAACGCATGACAGTGCAGGAACTCTCCCGCGAAGGTTTTGCATCCCTGGCATCCACCATTGAAACCCTGGCCGCAGCAGAACGTCTGACCGCCCACAAAAATGCTGTTACGCTGCGCGTTGCAGCCCTGAAGGAGCAAGCATGAACATTGAAGAATTAGCTCGCGAAAATGTCCGTCGACTGACTCCGTATCAGTCTGCGCGCCGCCTGGGCGGTAACGGTGATGTGTGGCTGAATGCCAACGAATTTCCGACGGCGGTGAAGTTTGAGCTGTCTCAGCAAACGCTTAACCGCTACCCGGAGTGCCAGCCAAAAGCCGTTATTGAGAACTATGCCGCCTATGCTGGCGTAAAGCCTGAGCAGGTGCTGGTCAGCCGCGGCGCCGACGAAGGCATTGAGTTGCTTATTCGTGCCTTCTGCGAGCCTGGCAAAGATGCCGTCATGTATTGCCAGCCAACCTATGGCATGTACAGCGTGAGCGCGGAAACCTTCGGTGTGGCGTGTCGTAATGTGCAGGCGCTGGACGACTGGCAGCTGGATCTTGAGAAGATTGCGAGAAACCTCGATGGCGTGAAAGTGGTGTTTGTGTGCAGCCCAAACAACCCGACCGGGCAGATTATCAACCCACAGGACATCCGCACGCTGCTGGAAATGACCCGTGGCAAAGCCCTGGTAGTCGCGGATGAGGCCTACATTGAATTCTGTCCGCAGGCGTCCCTCGCCGGTTGGCTCGAAGAGTACCCGCACCTGGTCGTGCTGCGCACGCTGTCGAAAGCCTTTGCTCTTGCTGGCCTGCGTTGTGGTTTTACGCTGGCCAATAAAGAGGTTATCGACCTGCTGTTGAAAGTGATCGCACCATACCCGCTTTCTACCCCGGTTGCAGATATTGCCGCTCAGGCACTGACACCGCAAGGGCTTGAGGCAATGCGCGGCCGCGTCGCACAAATCCTGAATGAGCGTCAATATCTGGTCAATGCGCTAAGAGAGATAGCCTGCGTTGAACAGGTTTTCGACTCTGAAACAAATTACATCCTGGTGCGTTTTATCGCCTCCAGCGCGGTATTTAAATCCTTGTGGGATCAGGGCATTATCTTACGAGATCAAAACAAACAACCTTCCCTGAGCGGCTGCCTGCGTATTACCGTGGGGACCCGTGAAGAGAGCCAGCGCGTTATTGACGCCCTGAATGCGGAGAAAGTATGAGCCAGAAGTACCTTTTCATCGATCGTGACGGCACTATTATTGCCGAGCCGCCAACTGATTTTCAGGTCGATCGTCTCGACAAACTGGCTTTTGAAGCTGACGTCATCCCGGTATTGCTCAAATTGCAAAAAGCCGGGTTTAAGCTGGTGATGATCACCAATCAGGATGGTCTGGGCACCAGCAGCTTCCCGCAGGCGGATTTTGACGGCCCGCATAATCTGATGATGCAAATTCTGACCTCTCAGGGTGTGGAATTTGAAGAGGTGCTGATCTGCCCGCACCTTCCGGCGGATAACTGTGATTGCCGTAAGCCGAAGACAAAACTGGTAGAGCGCTACCTGGCAGAAGCCGTGCTGGATAAAGCCAACAGCTATGTCATCGGCGATCGCGCCACGGATATCACTCTGGCTGAGAACATGGGTATTTCTGGCCTGCGCTACAACCGCAGCGAGCTCAACTGGGCGCAGATTGGCGAGCAGCTGACTAAACGCGATCGTTACTCGCACGTTGAGCGTAATACCAAAGAGACGCAGATCGACGTGAAGGTCTGGCTGGATCGTGAAGGCGGCAGCAAGATCCACACCGGCGTCGGGTTCTTCGATCACATGCTGGATCAAATTGCCACCCACGGTGGGTTCCGCATGGAAATTGCGGTAAAAGGCGATCTGTACATCGACGATCACCACACCGTTGAAGACACCGGTCTGGCGCTGGGGGAAGCGCTCAAGCTGGCGCTGGGTGACAAGCGCGGTATCAACCGTTTTGGCTTTGTTCTGCCAATGGACGAGTGCCTTGCGCGCTGTGCGCTGGATATTTCCGGCCGTCCGCATCTGGAATACAAAGCTGATTTCACCTACCAGCGCGTAGGCGATCTCAGCACTGAAATGGTTGAACACTTCTTCCGTTCGCTTTCCTACACCATGGGTCTGACACTGCACCTGAAAACCAAAGGCAAGAACGACCATCACCGTGTAGAGAGCCTGTTCAAAGCGTTTGGTCGCACCCTTCGTCAGGCAATTCGTGTGGAAGGTGATGCCCTGCCCTCGTCTAAAGGAGTGTTGTAATGAACGTGGTCATTCTGGATACCGGATGCGCCAACCTGAATTCCGTGAAATCGGCTATTTCGCGCCACGGCTATGAGCCTGTGGTCAGCCGTGACCCGGACGTGGTGTTACGCGCCGACAAACTCTTTTTACCCGGCGTGGGAACGGCGCAGGCAGCCATGGATCAGATCCACCAACGTGAGCTGGTTGACCTGATTAAAGCCTGTACCCAGCCCGTGCTGGGGATCTGCCTGGGAATGCAGATTCTGGGTCGTCATAGCGCAGAGAACAACGGTGTCGACCTGCTGGGAATTATCGATCAGGATGTGCCGAAAATGACCGACCACGGTCTGCCACTCCCACATATGGGCTGGAACCGTGTGTACCCGAAAGCAGGAGACAGACTGTTCCGCGGCATTGAAGACGGTGCTTATTTCTACTTTGTGCACAGCTACGCCATGCCGGTGAACCCGTACACCATTGCCCAGTGCAACTACGGCGAGCCATTTACCGCTGCGGTTCAGAAAGACAATTTCTACGGCGTGCAGTTTCACCCGGAACGCTCTGGTGCCGCAGGCGCGCAGTTGCTGAAAAACTTCCTGGAGATGTGATGATTATTCCCGCATTAGATTTAATTGACGGCACAGTCGTCCGGCTCCACCAGGGTGATTACGCGCAGCAACGTGATTACGGCAATGATCCGCTGCCGCGTTTGCAGGATTACGCCGCGCAAGGTGCAGAAGTGCTGCACCTGGTGGATCTCACCGGCGCGAAAGACCCGGCTAAACGCCAGATCCCTCTGCTCAAAAAACTGGTCGCGGGCGTGAATGTGCCCGTTCAGGTGGGCGGTGGCGTGCGTACTGAAGAGGACGTTGCGGCCCTGCTTGAAGCGGGTGTGGCGCGTGTTGTCGTTGGCTCTACCGCCGTAAAAGATCCCGAAATGGTTAAAGGCTGGTTCCGCCGTTTCGGTCCGGATGCGCTGGTGCTGGCGCTGGACGTGCGTATCGACGAACAAGGCAACAAACAGGTTGCCGTCAGCGGCTGGCAGGAAAACTCCGGCGTGACGCTCGAGGAGTTGGTTGATATTTATCTGCCGGTGGGCCTGAAACATGTCCTTTGCACGGATATCTCTCGCGACGGGACGCTGGCAGGCTCGAATGTTTCTTTGTACGACGAAGTCTGCGCACGTTATCCGCAAGTTGCATTTCAGTCCTCTGGCGGCATCGGTGATTTGGCCGACATCGCCGCTCTGCGCGGTACGGGTGTTCGCGGCGTGATTGTTGGACGCGCCTTACTGGAAGGAAAATTTACTGTGACGGAGGCGATTCAATGCTGGCAAAACGGATAATCCCTTGCCTGGACGTACGTGACGGCCAGGTGGTGAAAGGCGTGCAGTTCCGCAACCACGAAATCATTGGTGACATCGTCCCGCTGGCAAAACGTTATGCCGATGAAGGTGCAGACGAGCTGGTATTTTACGATATCACCGCATCAAGCGATGGCCGCGTTGTAGACAAAAGCTGGGTCGCACGCGTGGCGGAAGTGATTGATATTCCCTTCTGCGTGGCGGGCGGGATCAAGTCTGCGGAAGATGCAGCCAAAATTCTCTCCTTCGGGGCGGATAAGATCTCCATCAACTCACCGGCTCTGGCCGACCCTGAATTAATCACCCGTCTGGCGGACCGCTTTGGCGTGCAGTGCATTGTGGTGGGCATTGATACCTGGTTTGACGACGCAACCGGTAAGTATCACGTTAACCAGTATACCGGCGACGAAAGCCGTACCCGCGTAACCCAGTGGGAGACGCTGGACTGGGTGCAGGAAGTCCAGAAACGTGGCGCGGGTGAAATCGTACTGAACATGATGAACCAGGATGGCGTACGTAACGGCTACGACCTGGAGCAGTTGAAAAAAGTGCGTTCGGTGTGCCATGTGCCGCTGATCGCCTCCGGTGGCGCGGGAACCATGGAGCACTTCCTGGAAGCCTTCCGCGATGCATCCGTAGACGGTGCGCTTGCCGCATCCGTGTTCCATAAGCAAATTATCAATATTGGTGAGTTAAAAACGTACCTGGCAAATCAGGGCGTGGAGATAAGGGTATGTTAACAGAGCAACAACAGGCGCAGCTGGACTGGGAAAAAACTGACGGATTATTGCCAGTCGTTGTACAACATGCCGTATCAGGCGAAGTCCTGATGCTGGGATATGTGAACCAGGAAGCGCTGGCTAAAACGGTCAACAGCGGTAAAGTCACTTTCTTCTCGCGCACTAAACAGCGCCTGTGGACCAAAGGTGAAACCTCGGGGCATTTCCTGAACGTGGTCAGCGTTACGCCAGACTGCGATAACGACACCCTGCTTATCCTGGCAAACCCGATTGGCCCAACCTGCCATAAAGGTACCAGTAGCTGCTTCGGTGACGCCAGCCACCAGTGGCTGTTCCTGTATCAGCTTGAACAGCTGTTAGCGGAGCGCAAAACGGCGGACCCGCAAAGCTCTTATACCGCAAAACTGTATGCCAGCGGCACGAAACGCATCGCGCAGAAGGTCGGTGAAGAAGGGGTAGAAACGGCTCTGGCGGCGACCGTAAACGATCGTGAAGAGTTGACCAACGAAGCCTCAGATTTGATGTATCACCTGCTGGTGCTACTGCAAGACCAGGATCTCGATTTAACCGCGGTTATTGAGAATCTGCGTAAACGCCACAAATAAAAAAAGACCGGGGAAACCCGGTCTTTTTTTGTCAGCTTATCAGGCTTTTGGTGTGTAGCTGCGTAACGCGTTACGAACCAACACCACACAGGAACCGATAATCCCACCCAGCAGCACTGCCAGAATCAGCAGAATGGCTTTTTTCGGGCTGTCGCGCGTCACTGGCAGGTCTGGCTGCATGACATAACGGTAAGCATGGATAGTGGACGGATCAACGTGAAGTTTCTCGATATCCAGTAAGTTCTGTTTGGTCTGGTAATACGCTGGCGAGAATACCAGTGGGCGCGTCGATTCGTGGTCAATCATCGATTGCAGCGCTTCGCTTCCCAGCAGGAACATGGTTTCCTGGGTGACATCCTGAGTCTGCTGGATCTGTGGGGTCACAACCTTGGCAGCTTGCGCAAATTTTAACGCTTCGGAGATCTGCTGAATACGCAGTTCCTTTTGCTCCTGAGCTACTTTCTCCTGGTTTCCGAGAGAGTCGTTCAGCGCTGAAATCTGCTGTGTAATGTTATCTTTCAGGTCAACGCCCAGCTCTTTTGCTGTCTGTTCATCGACCTGGCGAATATATTGATTCAGCTGCTTCTGCGCCCCTTCTGCCGTACTACTGACATAAGTGATGACCAACGGCAGCGCCTGCCCTTTCACCGCAGGTTCAATGGATAATTTTTCAGGAACTAGCTGATTATCAAGCGCCTGAGAAAGCGCTGAAATTGACGCGTTGAAACGACCGATAACGCGCGACTGAACATCCGATAACGATGGCGCAGCATTGCCATACAGAATGTTAAGTGCACCGTTGTATGTCGCGACTTGTGCAGCATCTGGCTGGGTGATAATCGCCGTGGAGGTCCATTTCTCTTTTGCGACAAAGATGTAAATAACCGCCAGAACGATGGCAACAACGACGCAGGTGACGATTGTCTTTTTGCCGTGCCAAAGTTGCATTACTAAATCAAGTAAATCAAATTGCTCCGGGTCATTGCTTCTACTGACCGCGTTATTGTTGTTATGCGTCATACAATCCTTAACAGGTAAAAAGCACAAAAAAATATTATTTGTATAGTTTATCCTGTACTGACGATTTTTCTATAGGAATCCTATGAGTTATCCGCTGACTGGTGAAGTTTTGCTAACCTGGCACTTAGCGGTATGATGCACACCATCATTTGCGCATAGCGCATCGCGATATTTGTTACTGAAGAGGATTGGTATGAAATTTTTGGTCACCGGAGCCGCTGGTTTTATTGGCTTTCACGTCAGCGAACGACTTCTGAAGGCGGGCCATCAGGTTGTGGGTATTGATAACCTGAACAGCTACTACGATGTGAGCCTGAAGCAAGCCCGACTGGATCTTTTGGCGTCTGAGAATTTTACGTTCCGCAAACTCGACCTCGCCGACCGTGAAGGGATGGCCGCACTCTTCGCTGAAGAGAAGTTCGACCGGGTTATTCACCTGGCCGCTCAGGCTGGCGTGCGTTATTCGCTGGAAAACCCTCATGTTTATGCAGAATCAAACCTGATTGGTCACCTGAACGTTCTGGAAGGCTGTCGCCATAACCAGGTTCAGCATTTAGTCTATGCGTCTTCCAGCTCCGTGTACGGCCTGAACAGCAAGATGCCATTCTCTACCGATGATTCAGTGGATCACCCTGTGTCTCTGTATGCGGCCACCAAGAAAGCAAATGAGCTGATGGCGCACACCTATTCGCATCTTTACGGTCTGCCAACCACCGGGCTGCGCTTCTTTACCGTTTACGGCCCGTGGGGTCGCCCGGACATGGCGCTGTTTAAGTTCACCAAAGCGATGCTCGAAGGTAACAGTATCGATGTGTACAACTACGGCAAAATGAAACGCGACTTTACCTACATCGATGATATCGTCGAAGGTATCATCCGCCTTCAGGACGTGATCCCGCAGCCAAACCCAGAGTGGACGGTTGAAACGGGTTCTCCTGCCTCAAGTTCCGCGCCGTACCATATCTACAATATCGGCAACAGCGCCCCTGTTGAGCTGATGGATTACATCACTGCTCTCGAAGAAGCCCTGGGCACCGAAGCGAAAAAGAATATGATGCCTGTACAGCCAGGTGATGTGCTGGAAACCAGCGCAGATACCAAACCACTTCAGGATGTGGTTGGCTTTAAACCACAAACTTCTGTGAAAGAAGGGGTTAAGAACTTTGTGGACTGGTATCGCAATTTCTACAACGTCTAAAAACAACAATGCCCGGCAATGCCGGGCATTTTTTTACGCGTTATCTGCAACTGCTATCAGTCACTGCCAAACAGATCGCGGGTGTACACTTTATCCGCCACATCGGCCAGTTCATCCGCCATACGGTTAGAGATAATCACATCCGCTTCTTTCTTAAAGGCATCCAGATCGCGAACCACGCGAGAGTGGAAGAACTCATCTTCTTTCATTGCTGGCTCGTAAATCACAACCTGCACACCCTTCGCCTTGATACGCTTCATAATCCCCTGAATAGAAGAGGCACGGAAGTTATCAGAGCCGCTCTTCATGATCAGACGGTATACGCCCACCACTTTCGGGTGACGCGCAAGGATGGAATCAGAGATGAAGTCTTTACGCGTGCGGTTGGCATCAACAATCGCTGAAATCAGGTTGTTTGGCACAGCCTGATAGTTCGCCAGCAGCTGTTTCGTATCTTTCGGCAGGCAATAACCACCGTAACCAAACGATGGGTTGTTGTAGTGGTTGCCAATACGAGGATCCAGGCAGACACCCTCGATAATCTGACGCGTGTTCAGACCCAGGCTTTCTGCATAGCTGTCCAGCTCATTGAAGTACGCAACACGCATCGCCAGATAGGTGTTCGCGAAGAGTTTAATCGCTTCGGCTTCAGTGGAATCGGTAAACAGCACCGCGATATCTTTCTTAATCGCCCCTTCCTGAAGCAGTGCAGCAAAACGCTCAGCACGCTCAGAACGCTCGCCAATCACAATACGGGACGGATGCAGGTTATCGTATAACGCCCTTCCCTCACGCAGGAACTCTGGCGAGAAGAAGACATTATCAATACCCAGCTTTTCCTTAATGGATTTGGTGAAGCCCACAGGAATGGTCGATTTGATGATCATCACCGCGTTCGGGTTGATCGCCGTAACATCTCTAATCACCGCTTCGACGCTGGAGGTGTTGAAGTAGTTGGTTTTCGGATCGTAATCGGTTGGCGTAGCGATGATGACGTAGTCCGCGTTGCGGTATGCGTCTTCTTTATCCGTCGTTGCGCGGAAATTCAGAGGTTTATTGGAAAGATAATCCTGGATCTCCTTATCAACAATCGGGGAGACTTTCTGATTAAGCATATCCACTTTGGCCTGCACGATATCCAGCGCGACCACTTCGTGATTCTGCGCAATCAGAATACCGTTTGAAAGACCAACATAGCCTGTTCCGGAGATTGTTATTTTCATCGTTCAACTTCTTCAAGTATGAGTGTCAGGAAGCGCGTTCGCACCACCGCAATAAACAACTGTTGAGGTTTTTACCTCTTATGTTGATCGGCTGTCAAGGCGAATGCCTTGCTACAGGAGAGAGATAATACAGAGGTTTATTCTGCGTTAAGAGAGCCTTGTTGCACGAAGCAAGTCAACAAGGGGGCGGAGCGATAAAAAAAACCCGGTGAATTTCACCGGGCCTGGCTATCAGACTGGTTTAAATCAGATTAATCCAGCCATTCGGTGTGGAACACACCTTCTTTATCAGTGCGTTTGTAAGTATGCGCCCCGAAGTAGTCACGCTGCGCCTGAATCAGGTTGGCAGGCAGAACGGCAGCACGGTAGCTATCGTAGTACGCTACAGCGGCAGAGAAGGTTGGAACCGGAATACCGTTTTGTACCGCATAAGCCACTACGTCACGCAGGGCCTGCTGATATTCGTCAGCAATTTTCTTGAAGTACGGTGCCAGCAGTAGGTTCGCGATGCCCGCATTTTCAGCGTAAGCATCGGTGATTTTTTGCAGGAACTGTGCGCGAATGATGCAACCAGCACGGAAGATCTTCGCGATTTCGCCGTAGTTCAGATCCCAGTTGTTCTCGTCAGACGCTGCGCGCAGCTGAGAGAAACCTTGCGCGTAGGAGACGATTTTACCCAGGTACAGTGCACGACGCACTTTCTCGACGAACTCAGCTTTCTCGCCTGCTGGTTTAGCCTGCGGGCCAGACAGCACTTTAGAAGCCGCAACGCGCTGTTCTTTCAGAGAAGAGATGTAGCGAGCAAATACGGATTCGGTGATCAGAGACAGTGGTTCGCCCAGGTCCAGAGAGCTCTGGCTGGTCCATTTACCGGTGCCTTTGTTCGCAGCTTCGTCCAGAATCACATCAACCAGGTATTTACCTTCTTCATCTTTCTTGGTGAAGATATCTTTGGTGATGTCGATCAGGTAGCTGTTCAGCTCACCTTTGTTCCAGTCGGTGAAGGTCTCAGCCAGCTCTTCGTTAGACAGGTTCAGGCCGCCTTTCAGCAGGGAATATGCTTCTGCAATCAGCTGCATATCGCCGTATTCGATACCGTTGTGCACCATCTTCACATAGTGACCCGCACCGTCTGGACCGATATAGGTCACGCACGGCTCACCATCTTCAGCGATAGCTGCGATTTTAGTGAGGATTGGGGCAACCAGTTCGTAAGCTTCTTTCTGGCCACCAGGCATGATAGATGGGCCTTTCAGCGCGCCTTCTTCACCACCGGAAACACCGGTACCGATGAAATTGAAGCCTTCAGCAGACAGTTCACGATTACGACGGATGGTGTCCTGGAAGAAGGTGTTACCGCCATCAATAATGATGTCGCCCTTTTCCAGATATGGCTTCAGGGAATCGATGGCAGCGTCTGTGCCAGCGCCTGCTTTAACCATTAACAGGATACGACGAGGCGTTTCCAGCGATTCAACAAACTCCTGAACCGTGTAGAAAGGAACCAGTTTCTTGCCTGGGTTTTCGGCAATCACTTCTTCGGTCTTTTCACGGGAGCGGTTGAATACGGACACGGTATAACCACGGCTTTCGATGTTGAGCGCCAGGTTGCGCCCCATCACTGCCATACCGACAACGCCGATCTGTTGCTTGGACATTACATACTCCTGTCTTGGGGATAATCACTGCGGTGCGATGCAGTTTGAATGTGTCTATGATGTTAACTCAAGCCCGTTACTTATGGATAGCCTTTGGTGCGCTAACGCTATCAACAGTAGAAAATGGGGTAAATAAGTGAACAGGTAGCCGTTACTCTTTAATCAACATTGCCAGATATTGACCATATGACGTCTTCTTGAGTTTTTCCGCCTGAACAGCGATGTCATCCGCCGTCAGCCATTTTTTGCGAAACGCAATTTCTTCAAGACAAGCCACCTTCATTCCCTGGCGCTTTTCAATAGTGTGAATATATTGAGACGCTTCGATAAGACTATCGTGATTCCCGGTGTCAAGCCACGCGAATCCGCGCCCAAGAAGCCCCACGTCCAGCTCTCCGCGATCGAGGTACATCTGATTCAGGGTCGTGATTTCCAGCTCACCTCTGGCAGAAGGTTTCACCTCTTTCGCCATTTCCAGCACGTTATTATCGTAGAAATAGAGACCCGTCACCGCCCAGTTCGATTTTGGCTTCAGCGGTTTTTCTTCAATGGAGATGGCTTTGTAATGCTCATCAAACTCCACCACGCCAAAACGTTCAGGATCCTGAACCTGATACCCAAATACCGTGGCGCCTTTAGTTTTGCTGGCCGCATCTTCCAGCTTCTTACTGAAACCGTGGCCAAAGAAGATATTGTCGCCTAGCACCAGGGCGCAGGTGTCGTTACCGACAAACTTCTCACCGATGATAAACGCCTGAGCAAGGCCGTCTGGGGAGGGTTGCACTGCATAGGTGAAATTCACGCCAAACTGGGAGCCGTCTTTCATCAAACGCTGAAAAGCGGGCATATCTTCTGGCGTGGTGATGATTAAAATATCGCGGATCCCGGCCAGCATCAGGACTGACACGGGATAGAAAATCATCGGTTTGTCGTAAATCGGGAGCAACTGTTTCGACACACCTTGTGTAATTGGATACAGACGGGTCCCTGACCCACCCGCTAATACAATTCCTTTCATCGCGCTATACCTCGATTATTTGCTCAGACCAAGACGCTCGCCAGCATAGGAGCCATCGAGCACCCGCTGCCACCATCCTTCGTGGGTGAGATACCAGTTGATCGTTTTCTCTATGCCACTTTCGAACGTTTCCAGCGGCACCCATCCGAGTTCGCGCTTAATTTTGCTGGCATCGATGGCGTAGCGGAGATCATGTCCAGGACGATCGGCCACAAAGGTAATCAGCTCTGCGAAACTAAGAACATTCGCGGGCTTTTTATCAATAATTTTATCGAGAATGGCGCAAATGGTTTTTACCACTTCGATGTTTTTGCGCTCGTTGTGACCACCAATACAGTATGTCTCCCCCTCTTTGCCTTCCGTTGCGACTTTGTATAGTGCGCGGGCATGATCCTCGACATATAACCAGTCACGGACCTGTTCACCATTGCCATACACCGGCAGAGGTTTACCCGCCAGCGCATTGAGGATGATCAGAGGGATCAGTTTTTCAGGGAAATGATACGGGCCATAATTATTGGAACAGTTGGTGATCACCACCGGCAAACCATAGGTACGGTTCCATGCGCGCACTAAATGGTCGCTGCCTGCTTTTGATGCGGAATACGGGCTGCTCGGCGCATAAGCCGTTTGCTCAGCGAACAGGCCTTCAGCATCATGCAGATCGCCAAATACTTCATCAGTTGAAATATGGTGGAAACGGAAAGTGTCTTTCTGTTTACCGTCCAGTGATGCGTAATGGTTACGCGCCGCTTCAAGCAGCGTAAAAGTGCCAATCACGTTGGTCTGGATAAAAGCTGCCGGACCATCAATAGAGCGATCGACATGACTTTCTGCGGCCAGATGCATGACGATATCAGGCTGGAACTCCCTGAAAAGTGTGCCAATACCTTTAGCATCGGTGATGTCCGTACGCGAAAATGAATAACGAGGATTATTTTCTACGGATGCCAGGGACTCAAGGTTGCCAGCGTAGGTTAAACAATCTACAACGCAAACCGTATCCTGAGTATTGTTAATAATATGACGAACAACGGCAGACCCAATAAACCCTGCGCCACCGGTTACGAGTATTTTCATATTTCATTCACTTTCAGTCATTTAACCAAAGGAGACATCGACGCAAAAGCAAGCAACCAGAGGTTACTCGCCCTGTCCTCAGAGTCTCTCTTCAAAAGGTACCTTGTAAGTGGCCGATACAAACACCACCATTTTCAACGGCTGTATTGCGTTGGAAATTAATAAGCCCCTTTTCTGAACAGAACCACGTTTACGGTTTTGAATAAGATGACGATGTCATTCCACAATGACCAGTTTTTCACGTACCAGGAGTCGAAGTACACGCGGGTGGTGTAATCAACATCGTTACGGCCACTTACCTGCCATAACCCAGTCATCCCCGGCTTTACCATCAGGTAGTAGTCAACGTCATCGGCATAACGTTCCAGCTCTTCATGAATAACCGGACGCGGGCCAACCAGGCTCATCTCGCCTTTGAGCACGTTAAATAGCTGCGGTAATTCGTCGAGGCTTGTTTTACGAATAAAGCGGCCGATAGACGTAATGCGTGGGTCATCCTTAAGTTTGAAATCTTTTTCCCACTCGGCCCTGGCTTCAGCATCGTTTTCAAGTAGCTTCTCGAGGATCTCTTTAGAGTTGATATCCATTGAGCGGAATTTGTAGCAATCGAATTTCTCACCACGACGGCCAATCCTGGTATGGGCGTAGATTGCCGGGCCACCATCACGAGAAACTTTGTACCAGAGGTAGACAAACAGTGGCGATGAAACAAGAAGAATACCTAACGTACAGACGATATCGAAGGTTCGTTTGATAAAACGCGAGGTCGCTTTAGAGAGGTTATTATGAACCTGCAACAGTAATACTTCATGGCTAAAGATGAAGGACATACTGGTACCGTAAAGCGGGAATCCACGCAGCGAAGGAATGATAATAACGTTACGGCATTTATGTTTGGCTAAGAAGCGTAACCAGTTTTCAAATTTATCCTTTTCATCAAAATCGCAAGCGACGACGAACTGGGTCGAAAAAGCATTGTACTGGGTGAGAAGAGTGGCTTCATCTTTAATGACTGGGCACTCTTCCATCATATCTGCCGTTGCATCAAAATCGCAAAACGCATCGATTTTGAAGCCAGAGACTTCATGGCTTTGCAAGGCATAATAAGCTTCCCGGGCATTACGACCTGCACCTAAAATCACGGTACGTTTTTTCCAGTAGCCCAGTTTATCCAACAAAACTTTGGTGATTTCCCGTGATAACGGCACCATAATGATGGCATAGATCCAGCAATAGGCCCAGATATAGCGTGAGAAGTGCCACTTGGAGAACGCAACCAACGCCAGGTCAAATACTGAAAAAATGACAATGGTACGCAGTGTTTCTTTTAGCTCAGACCAGAAAGGTTTTTTCTGCGCATAATGACGCAGACGAACACCAAACCAAAAGACACATAACGCAGTCAGGATCAGATGCGACAGCAGTCGTACATCAATCTGACGAATTGGCATAAAAGTATTTAAATCGCCAATAAAAAACATGATAGTTAAAAAAGACAGGCCTAACGAAATATTAAGCCAGAAAAAATCGGACGCAATTAATGCGGCCCGACATATAAACTCTCTCTTTTGATCTTTAAATACGCTACTTTTCATTATTCATTCCCTGGCATAAATCATCTGATTTATGCCCGTGGTCATTATTTCTCGGGGTGAGTATAGCCGTTCTGCACTCTGGCAGCCTGAGTGTTAATCAATGACTCAGAGTATTGAGCCCAGGCATTATCAACATAACTGCTAATCTCATCACGGAAACGTTGCTCAGAGAAGCTCAACGCATGTTCGCGGCAATCTTCAGGCTTAATTTCACTCGCGTATTTCTCAAAAGTATTCACAGCTTCGCAAATGGACTCCGCCGTTTGTTCGAAGAAGAACAGACCCGTTGGTTTTTCGCTACCCAGTGGCTTAACAGTTTCAAGGCATCCGCCTTTGCCATAGGTGATAACCGGGGTACCGCTAGCCTGCGCCTCTACAGGAGAGATACCAAAGTCCTCTTCAGCAGCGAAGACATAGGCTTTCGCACGCTTCATGTAGTCCACCAGCGCCGCATCGTCCTGATAACCCAGTAAGGTGATGTTGCTGGTCGCCAGTTGTTTAATCTTGTCCATTTCTGAACCATCGCCGATAACGATGAGTTTTTTATCCGGCATTTTGGCAAACGCGCTGACGATAAGATCGACACGCTTATAAGGAACCATACGACATGCGGCCAGATAAAAGTCTTCTTTGCTGTCGCTGAACTCAAACTTATCCGTATTCACTGGCGGATAAATGACGTCTGCTTGTCTGCCATAAACTTTATTGATACGACGGGCAATAAACTGCGAGTTACCGATGAAATAGTTAACACCCGCAGCTGTACGGTAGTCCCAGATACGGATTTTGTGCAGCAGATACTTAGCAAGCCAGCCCTTAAGACCTTTGTTTAAGCCTGATTCACGCAAATACTGGTGCTGGAAATCCCATGCATAGCGTATTGGCGAGTGAACATAAGAAACATGGATCTGGTCCGGCCCAGTGATCACCCCTTTAGACACCGCGTGGCTACTTGAAATCACCACATCATAAGCAGACATATCAAGCTGCTCGATTGCCAGTGGCATCAATGGCAGGTAGGACTGGAATTTTTTAGCGGCAAAAGGTAAACGCTGGATGAAGGTCGTCGCGACTTTTTTATTATTCAGAAAATGTCTGTCTTTTGGTTTTAAAAAATCACATACGGCAAATACATCCGCTTCTGGATAGCAACGCAGAATTTGCTCAACTACTTTTTCAGAACCGGCATAGGAACTGAACCACTCATGAACGATTGCTACTTTCATTACGCTTCTCATCAATTAACTTAAACATTTTTTCAGTGCGGGACTGGTAGGTATACTGTTGGGCAAGTTCCTGGCATTTCTCAACAGAAATCCGGTTACCTGACGTAATATCTTCCAGTGCTGAAATAAAATCTGTTGGCGTGTGAGCAATACGAACATAGTCTTTAAAGTCACATAATGACGCTAAGTCCACGCTCACAACGGCCTTCCCCGCAGCCAGATATTCAAAGAACTTCATTGGGAACATCGAGGCGGTGTATTCATTCAAATTGTTCGGCAACAACGTCGCCGTGAACCCTTTCAGATACCCCGGTAACTGCTGGTACGATCTTGGGCCAATCAGATGAATATTCTTATGACGGGTTAACTGAGTCGCATCGGTATTCGGGTCACCCTCGCCGACATCGCCGATCATCACGATAGACCATTCCGGATGCGCCTTCGCTATCTCTTCCAGCAGCGAGAAATTAACCTTATAGCCACTGATTGCACCGATGAAACCAATTCTTGGCTCCGGGATCTGGCTCAGGTCTGCGGGTACAGGCAAAGTCTCGTCAAGCGCGGTAGAAAAGTGGTTATAGTCGGCCACATTCGAAAAGTAATAAACCTCATCGCTCCATTTCTGTCTTGATTTAAGCAGCGTCAGGGAAGTCACGAAGGTGATATCCGCGCGACGTACCAGCTCTTCTTCCGCATCCTGGAGGATGTCTACCGGCATTCCCGGCTGCGCTTTAATTTCATCCACGCAATGATAGACAACGTAACCAAAATCACTCGGCTCAAGAAAACGAGTGGTTAGCGGGTTGTAGGTCCAAAGTGTTTCATCTTTGAACTTCAATCGCCAGCACCAGAACTTGAGTGCACTGCTGAGAATCAGCTTGTTGAGCTTACGGACAAACGCATAGTTATTGAATGGGATCGATATTGGCGACCAGACCCAGATATTGTCACGCACCTGACGAGGGGCTTTAATCGCTTTTAATACGCGACGGAAGATACGCGAGAGATCTTTCTTGTTCACGCTTGGGCGGCGCAGCCCCAGAGATTCAATATACAGAACGCGATGCCCGCGGTTTGCCAGCTCTACGGCCACATGCTGTTTGTTTGTCCAGAAAGGGTTGTCCCAGTCTGCTGTCGATAAGACGACGATGTCGTTAATGTCTGTAGTATTTTTCATAAGATTAATATGTTATCTCAGTCCCTTTTTGATGAAAATCCCTTTAATACCCTTGCGGTACATGGGGAACAACATTGCCCATAACAGACTAAACATTACGAATAATGTGCCATTCACTAGCAATCTGACCATCACATTACCAGGTTCAGTAATGACGTTTCCTAAAGCCAGCATCAGTAAGGCGTATATCACTAACCCAGGGACAATCTTCAACGCCGCAGGGATGAGATCTTTTGCGATTTTAAGATACCATGCACTGCAAACGAACATGACCAGCCCATAAATAGAGTTACCGATCCCAAGACCGAATGCCCCCCAAATCTTGTATGTGGCCAGGTTAACCAGTGCGTTACTCAACAGCGCCACGATCATCACAATCAGGACCTGCTTATTATTGAGATGTGCGCTGAGCGCTTTAATGAAAATGTAACCGATAACCTGTGCCCACAGGCCGATACACATCCCCTGGATGATGTCCGTTGTTACTGTTACTGAGTGTTCATTGAACTGCCCACGCATAAAGAGCAGAACCACAATGTCCCTGGCATACACAAAGATGAAAAAGGACATATTCATCGAGAGCAGTGCCAGCCAGTTATAAATCGTGGTGACTTTTTCCCGGACAACTTCAGGAGATTGCGAAGACCAGACAGGCAAACCCGCAAAAGCAATAGGAACCGACAGGATGAAGGTGACGGTATCAGTAATAAAGCGGGCATAATCCAGACCAGATACCACATCAATACTGAGTAACGACGCCAGCGCCCTTTCGAGCGTGATGTTTCCCTGAAGAATCAGGGGCAGCAGCAGCAATGGGCGTAACGTTATCCAGAAGCTATTCATCACCTGCTTAACTTCCGCCATCTCAAACCGTTCCGGCAGGTTGAGAATATTGCCTTTTTTGGCTCTGATCACCGCCCAGAAGCTAAAGACGATGTAACTCCCCGTAAAGCCCCACGCCAACAACAAATAATTATTATAATAATAGGCAGCAACAACCCCTAACAGCATCCCCACGTTCTGAATAGAGGCACGCATGGACATGGGTTTATAATCCCCATGCGCCATTGATATGTAGTTTATCAAGCCAGAACAGAGATAGAATGGGCAGCAAATCGCCATTATCTTGAACAGTTCATTGGTCATTTCACGGGCATTGCCATTAATGCCCGGAGCCATAACGCCGACCCAATAATCCGATAAAAAGAACAGGACGAAAAATAGCAGCAGCGAAATCACAGCAAAGAACATGAACATGCACAACTTGAACGTTGAAGCACGAAACTCGTTTTCTGTGAGATACTTTTTATATAACGGAATAAATGCTGAATTCAGGCTATCGCTTGTCATGAAGTTAATGGGTACTAAGGTGCCGGTCTGGGCAATTCGGTAAGCCCCGTTGATATCACCTGTACCAAAAAATTTCGCCATCAAAACTTCTCGTATCAATCCGAGAACTTTTGAGAGCATGTTTCCGCCAAGCAACTGGCTAATGGCTTTTTTCATTTAGAGATTCTTTGAAATAATGAAATATATTCACCCACGGCGTAACTCAATGTGTTTTTAACCGGAATATATGATTCTCTTTCCATGTTGCTAACCGATTCAATATAAGCAAGCACTTGTCCTGTAGGAATTTCATTTGGATTGCATTTGAAAATCTTTTCACCTTCGCTAAATGTCAGGTGTTCGGAGATAATTAATGGCAATCCTGCACTCATCGCTTCAAGTACGTTTAAGGGTAATCCTTCCACTCTTTTCGTCAGGAACAAAAAGAGATCGGCGCATTGCATGAGATTGGCTAATTCATTTCTGGTTTTCGCGCCCATGAACAGCACGTCCTGGCTCAATGCAAGCTCGTCAACCTTCTTCCGCAACTGCGGTTCATAGGGACCATTGCCGCAAATCAGCAGTTTTGCATCAGGCTTGAGTTTTCTGATCTGAGCAAACAACTCAATATTTTTATCTACCCCTTTTTGCTCATGCAAACGTGAAGCAGACAAAAATACCAGCGCATCAGGCGCGATGCCCAGTTGCTCCCGCAAGGCAACTTTTTGCGATGTCTCATCGGAGAAAAGCTGTTCATCAATGCCATTCTCGATCTTCGCCACCTTGCTCTTGCCACAAATAAGACGAGTCGGGAAATTCGTTAAATCAGCCCGGACAGCTTCACCCACCGCCACAATCCAGTCGAAGTGGGAATAGTGCTTAGCGTCTGAGTAAAAACCGAGTACGTTTTTTACACTGGACAAGACTTTTTTAATCTGCCGGGTTTTCAGTTTGGAAACGAATTCACCGACCGATGTCCCGTGGGCCTGCATGATGAACTTCGCTTCAGGGAACAGCTTTTTATGCTTTAGCGTACTAAATGCGCCAGCACTGATGCTTATCACCGCGCGGACATTTTCTTTATTGCTCCAGCACTCTGCTAACTTCTCTGTTTCAGACCACCATCCTTTCGAATACGCAGCCCTCGGAATATTTTTAATCTTAATGATTTCAGGAAGATGCTCTGAAGCAGGAACCTGTGCGTCAAAATCTGTCGTCACAACCTTAACATCGAACCCTTTTACCTTTAACTGCACAGCAAGATCCCATGCCACGACTTCCATGCCACCAAGATGGTGGAATGGAAGGGAGCGAGCAAAAATAATAACTTCTTCAGCCATGAATCAGTTCCTGATAAATTTTTTCTAACTTTAAGGTTTGCGTCGATAAATTGAATTTTTCGCTGATAAAGTTGCGTGCATTCCTGCCCATTTCAGCGCGTTTTTGTTCGTCATTAAGCAGGAATGAAATTCTGTCCGCCAACTGCTTGTCATCACGCTCAGTGACCAAAAAGCCGGTGTGCTCATCGATAATGGCCTCCGGAATACCGCCATGATGGGTACCAATTACCGGAACACCCGTTACTGCCGCTTCGAGCAGCACCATGCCCAGACCTTCTGCATCCCCTGTTTTGGCCGTAATGCTAGGTAAAACCAGCATACTGGCTTTGCGCATCCATGCCATAACATCGGGATGTGGCAACGCACCGGTAAAGGTCACGTTCTGCTCCAGCCCTAATGATGCAACCTGCGCCTTCAGTCCCGCCATTAACGGCCCGTCACCGATGATGACCAGTTTCGCTTCCGCGTATTGCGCTTTAACATGCTTAATAGCGTTAATTAAAACGGCCGTCCCTTTTTTCTCAACCAGTCTCGCCACATGCAGGATAACGCCCTGATCGTCCTCTTTTTCACGAGGCTGGTATTTATCAACATCAATACCGATATAGTGCTGGACTATCTTGTTTTCAGGGAAGCCATGACGCAGGGCTTTCTGAGCGATGAAATCAGAAACGCAGATGAACTTATCGCCCTGACTTTTCACTTTGTTCTGGTGAATGAGATAGTTAATCCATGCCGGTGAGCGCGATGCCAGCAGATCTTTGTTGCTGACGGTCACATCAAAGCCGTGAAGGGTTGTCACCAGAGGGATATTTTTCTGTTGCGCCAGTTTTAACGCATAAAGCCCGTCTATCGCAAAGTGTGCATGAATGAGATCTAAAGATTGCTCTCTCAGGACAGCGTTATAAGGCAGTGCTGATGTGGTTATCGCATTCAGCATCTCAGCAATTTTACCTTGCAAATCGCCATGTTCATTTAATACACAGGCGATCGCGCCTTCAGGTTTTTTACCAATGACACGCCTGCCGATATAACGCTTTTCGAAATGCTGAATAGCCTCAGCCTGCTGCTGGATAAAAACCTCTGAACCTTTAAATAGCTGGTTCCTGAAAATACCGACCGTTTTCATTCTTATCCCTTGTTTTTTCGAGTTATCGGTACGTTCCCTGCCATACATAACCCCAGCATGACTGCCAATACCACCATCTGATGCTGTTCACCGATCAGGCCGAAGTTTTCACCAAAACCGTGCGCAAACTGCCAGGAGAGCACCATTAATAAAGAGAAGCCAAGATTCCGCTGTTCTGTATTCGCATTTTTGATTGCTCGCAGTGCAATGCCGATGCTGCTCAAAATGAAGCCTAACCCCATGATCGACGCAATCACCCCGGACTTCGACCAAAGATAGATCAAGGTGTTATGCGGAGGGAGAAAATAGTCACTGTGTTTACTGTAATCCACTTCCCATCCGCCAAAGCCCTGGCCCATCAGCGGGTTGTTTAAAAATGCATTGAACGCATAGTTCCATATTTGATAGCGCGTTTCAGCGGTGTCAGTTGACTCCTGTAAAAAGCCACTCTGCCCAACAACGCTGAAAATAACGCTAATAGCGATTAAAATGATGGCAAAAGAGGCGCCAACCGAGCCAACAACGACCTTTGTCGAACGTTGTAATTTCAGGTAGAAAATGAAGGCAGGGATCAGCACAGCAAAGAGCACGCCCGCTTTTGACCCTGTAAAGAAGACCGTCACCCACAACAGAATCGCCATAAGCAGCGTTATTTTGGACTTCAACGCTTTATAAATACCCCATGCCATGAAAGATGAAATACCCGCATAACATGCCGCAGCGTTGGCATTCACAAACAGTACACCGCCCGCTTTTACCGGATCGTAGAAGTTATTCCTGACCCCATCCAGTAACCCCTGAAGCGTATTCATTCCCATGGTAAATTTACTTACCGGGGAAAGAACTATCGCCAGCTCCAGCGACTCATTCAACCTGAAGATGATGACGGTAATTGCCTGTAAGCAAATAAAAAATATCATCACATTGATGGTTTTATAGAGCGCTATCCGGTCTTTTAATGCCAGAACATAGATGGCATTTGAAATCACGATAAACTCAGTTAGATAAGCAATATCGCGAATGCCCATTGATTTTTCAACCGACCACGCAAGGCTCAAGATACTGATACAAATCAGTCCCAGAAGCGCGATGTTCGTTGGTTTGGCTAAGAACCGGTTTGCATTAATAATAAACTCGGGCAAGAGCAGTGCAGGGATCAAAAACGCAAGCGGGACATCGGCCCCACCCAGTTGCACCAGATATAGCTGCGGAACGCTACACACCAGTACCATTAACAGCCTGATGTGTAAGGGAAGCGCGAGGAAAACAAAAAAGAAAATTAAACCTAACGCTGCTAATAACACTTCTATCATTACTATTTTCCCACGCGATTAAGCACTCTAATAATTAGCTATTTATCAGCCCTAACAGCTCATCTCGTTTTGTTTCCATCAAATCCCAGTCTGCATCCGTTTCGACATTAAGGCGCAGAAGCGGTTCTGTGTTAGACGTACGAATGTTGAAACGCCAGTTGGAGAACGACATGCTCAGACCATCCGTATAATCAATATCAATGGCCTGCGATGAATAACGGGCTTCGATATCTGCAATTAACGTTGCGGCATTGACCACTTTACGGTTGATTTCACCCGAAACAGGGAATCTGGCAATACGTGATTTCACCAGCGAGCCAAGTGAGCGACCCGATGTTAAAACAAGCTCAGCAACCAGAAGCCACGGGATCATTCCACTGTCGCAGTAGGCAAACTCCCGGAAGTAATGGTGAGCACTCATTTCACCACCGTAAACCGCGTTCTCTGAACGCATACGCTCTTTGATGAATGCATGGCCGGTTTTAGACATCACTGGGATACCGCCCGCCGTCTCAACAATATCAACGGTGTTCCATGTCAGTCGCGGGTCGTGGATAATTTTCGCGCCAGGTTCCTTATTCAGGAACGCTTCCGCCAAAAGCCCGACAATATAGTAACCCTCGATGAAGTTTGCTTTTTCATCGAAGAGGAAACAGCGGTCAAAATCACCATCAAACGCGATACCCATATCCGCCTGAGTGGCTAAAACAGCATTTGCCGTATCCTGGCGTGCTTCAGGTAACAGCGGGTTAGGAATGCCGTGCGGGAACGCACCATCCGGGTCGTTATGAACTTTATGGAATTCAACCGGCAAACCTGCCGTTTTGAAGCGTCGTTCAATTTCGTCAATGACGTGTCCCGCGGCACCATTACCGGAGTTAATGACCAGCGTCATTGGCTTGATACGGAAATTATCGAGATTTACATAGCCCAGAAGGTGATCAACATACTCATTCAGAATAGTAACTTTCCTGTAGCTCCCTTTGCTTTCATGGGGGGTAAAGTCGTTGGCTTCCGCCAGGCGCTGAATGTCTTTTAAACCGGTATCACCGCTGATTGGACGGGCGCCGCTGCGAACCAGCTTCATCCCGTTATAGTTGATTGGGTTGTGGCTGGCGGTCACTTCAATGCCGCCATCGACGTTCAGATGGAAGGTGGCAAAATAAATCTCTTCTGTTCCGGAAAGTCCGATATCAAGCACATCGCAACCGCCATCCATCAGCCCTTCTGCCAGCGCCATCTTTAATGACTCACTGGTCAGACGTACATCGCCGCCCACGACAACCTGCTTTGGTCCCAAACACTGTGCATAAGCGCGGCCAATACGCCAGGCGATATCTTCATTAAGTTCTTCACCTAATTTCCCACGGATATCATAGGCTTTAAAACAGGTTAACTTGTTATTATTTTTATCGTCCATTACGAAATCCTTAGTACGTCATCTTCGCCCAAATAACTACCAAACTGAATTTCCAGAATCTCCAGATTTATTTTTCCAGGATTCGACAGCTTATGTTTTTTCCCAACTGGAATGGTCGTTGACTCATTTTCAGTGAGATAAATTTCATTACCTTCAACACCAATTAATGCCGTTCCGGTCAGGACAACCCAATGCTCAATACGATGATGATGCAGCTGAAGAGAGAGTTCGCCGCCAGGAATAATGGTCACGCGATTCACTTTATATCGCGCATCACGCACCAGGGTTTCGACATGGCCCCACGGCATATAGCGCGTGGTATGTTCACGGCATTCGCTTCGCGCATTTGCTTTGAGGTGTTCAACAACAACTTTAACGTCCTGGACATTATCTTTATGGGATACCAGAAGCGCGTCTTTGGTATTCACGATAATCAGGTCATCGACCCCTAACGCCGCGGTCAATTTACCTTCGCTGCGAATATAGCAATCACGCGTTTTATGGGTAAAGACATCGCCAATCAGCGCGTTACCCTGCGCATCGTGGGCAGAGGTTTCCCACAGTGCAGACCACGAACCCACGTCATTCCAGCCAGCATCCATTGCCGTCACGATGCCCAGCTCAGTATGTTCCATCACGGCGTAATCGATTGAATCTGAAGGGCAGCAGTTGAAAATCTCTTTATCGAGTTTAATAAAGTCGAGATCGTTGACAGGCTGCTGCATGGCATTTTTACATGCCTCAAGGATTGACGGGCAAAACTTCGCCACTTCGTTCAGATAAGCAGAAGCGCGGAACATGAACATGCCGCTGTTCCACAGGTACTCTTTGCTTTCGAGGTAAGAAACTGCGGTTGCCTGGTCGGGTTTTTCAACAAATCGCTTAATTTTCCAGGCCGTTGAATTTCCCGCGTGCTGCACTTCGCCGCGCTGAATATAGCCATATCCAGTCTCAGGCTGCGTGGGCACAATACCAAACGTAACCAGTTTTCCGTCTTCGGCGAAAGGAATTGCGTCGGTAATAACCGAATGGAATGCTGTGTTATCGGCGATGAGGTGGTCGGCTGCCAGAATTAACATCACAGGGTCCTCCCCTGTTTCCAGCGCATGTAAGGCAGCCAGAGTGATAGCCGGAGCGGTGTTACGACCAACAGGTTCAAGAATGATGTTGCCGGCCAGTTTGCGCATTTGCCTTAACTGTTCCGCCACCAGAAAACGATGATCTTCGTTACAGATAACAATCGGATCTGCCACGTCCAGCCCATTCAGACGCGAGATCGTGTTTTGCAGCATTGATCCCCCCTGATGGAATGAAAGGAATTGCTTGGGCTGCAACTCTCGAGACATCGGCCAAAGTCGACTCCCTGTTCCTCCTGCGATCACCACTGGAAGTAACATCCTGCTTCTCCTGCTTTGCTCAATACGGGTTTGTGTGTAAAAAAGGCACGCTACCGCCCCTGGCTTACGCTACCAGAAGCAATATTCGAAATTGATATTTCCCGGGCTGCATGTGTCGTTCGGTTGCAGGCGGATTAACAATAAGGTATTCGGCAGCGTTGATGCCAAAATCTGAATTCGTGTTTGTATGCTTTATATAAGACAAAAGACCACTCTGAAATTTCAGGGTAGTCTCCTGTTTTACTATGCCATCAACAACGGTCGTTTAGTCATGCGTTTCTAGCAGCTTCTTAATGCTCTCGCGGAACTTCTGCCCTTCTTTCAGGTTGCGCATTCCGTAGTTCACAAACGCCTGCATGTAACCCATTTTCTTACCACAGTCGTAGCTGTCACCGGTCATCAGCATGGCGTCAACGGACTGTTTCTTCGCCAGCTCTGCAATGGCGTCAGTCAGCTGAACACGATCCCAGGCGCCAGGGGCTGTCTTCTCAAGTTCAGACCAAATGTCAGCATTCAGAACATAGCGGCCAACGGCCATCAGATCAGAATCCAGCGTCTGTGGTTGATCCGGTTTCTCGATAAACTCAACAATGCGGCTCACCTGACCTTCGGATTCCAGAGGTTCTTTGGTCTGGATGACGGAGTATTCAGACAGATCGCCCTTCATGCGCTTCGCCAGAACCTGACTGCGGCCGGTTTCATTGAAACGCGCAACCATAGCGGCGAGGTTGTAACGCAGCGGATCGGCGGTTGCGGTGTCCAGAACGATGTCTGGCAGTACAACAATAAATGGATTGTCACCCACAACAGGACGAGCACAAAGAATGGAGTGCCCCAGACCCAGTGGCTGCGCCTGACGAACGTTCATGATGGTCACGCCAGGAGGACAGATCGACTGAACTTCGGCCAGCAGCTGGCGCTTCACGCGCTGCTCAAGCAGCGCTTCGAGTTCGTAAGAGGTGTCGAAGTGGTTTTCTACCGCATTCTTGGATGAGTGCGTCACCAGAACGATTTCTTTGATCCCTGCGGCAACAATTTCGTCAACGATGTACTGAATCATTGGCTTATCAACGATTGGCAGCATCTCTTTAGGAATTGCCTTCGTGGCTGGCAGCATATGCATACCCAGGCCCGCCACCGGAATGACTGCTTTCAAATTAATCATTATTTCTTCCACCTTAAAATGGTTGACGAATTATAGCTCTTTAACCTGTTTTCGCCAGCATGATTTACCGTAACCTTCAGGTGATATTACGCTTTACCATCACAAATTACAGTAGTTGCATTCTGAATCACGCGCGGATTCATACCAGGAATTATCGCAAAATAGCAAAATCCGGGTTAACCGTGCGGCAGTCTAAAATTTAGCCGATCCGTATTCACGATTTGCTGATCAACCCGGTCAATATCTACCGAACTTTGCCCCTTCTCATTTACTGCCTTGATGTTTGCCAGAGACAACAACGTCTCCTCTTTGGCCATAAACTTGCCCCGGACATCCTTGCGGAGATCAAAGTTCATCTTCAGTGCCGGGCCGATGGTGGACTCTTGCATCACATTGATATTGCGCAAAAAAAGATGTTGCGGTTTATTGTGAAGCTCGAGGGTTGCGCGCGTCATGTTGACGTTGGTGATGGCGACAAAAGAGGTGGCATTGCCGGATGAAATCTGGATACCGCGCAACTTATAATCAAGCTGCCTATTATCCAGGCTAACATCATTGATTTTAAAGTTCTGCGGTATTGAAAGATAATCCCCCTTAATTACCCCATAGCCAATTAACATGCCAGCGCTATTGACCATATCAATATTATCAATAACAAAGTTATCGCAGCCGTAAATAGCTACCGTGGCATTATCAATTCCCGCTTTTTTACTGAAATCAGGGGTGATATTTTTGGCTTTCACATTACGAATAATAAAGTGTTTGCCGTTTTCCACATGGACTAATTGCCTGCAATTGCTTCCAGTAATATTCGCCACCACGAAATTCTTCACCGCCTGCTTTTCAGGATAATCATTGTCATAGGTACTTCCGGCAAGGCCGATGCCGATGCCCCAGTTGATCTTGCCGTTGGTACAGTTGATGTTATCGATAACATGGTCAGAGATCAGGATATCCTGGTCGTTAATGGCCACGTTCCATTCGATGGCATCCCCCTGTAAATGGCTAAAACGGCTGTTGGTTATGCGCGCACCTGCCACCTGATTATGAAATCCCTGGCGCAGGATAGCGTAATTCGCCTGCGTCACAGTAATGTCATCAATAATAAGGTTCCGCATAATTTGTGGCTTTTTACCCCCAATATAAATCTGGGTAACGGGGCCAAAACCACTCATCGCCAGCCCACGGATAACACAATTCGATCCGCGAACGTCCAGGGTGATATTTTCGCTACGCCCTCCCGCTTCACCGATCACCTGGCAGCCATCCTGTAACACAAAGCGACCACGTCCGTTGCCCGTCAGCGCCCCACGGATCAGTAGCGTTTTACCCTCAGGAATAAAAATACCGGTATTGATGTTGTCACAGGTGAAGCCAGCGGGAACCACCACGGTATCGCCTTCGGCAAATGCCTGCTTAAACGCGGCGATCCAGTCATGGTTGTTGTACTGATTGATGTTCACCGTGCGGCTACCGGCCGCCCTGGCAACAGGAGAAGAGAACAACGGGGTTGCAGCCAGCACAGAGCAGGCCGAAATAAATGAGCGTCGGGTAATTTTTTTCAGCATACAACCTCGGCGTTAAAGCGTGTGTAACAGGCAGGCCAGTTCGCGGTTTATCACGCGCTGGTTAAACTCAGCTTCTACCTTCCGGCGCGCGTTATGCAGCACGGGGATCAGGTCCTGCGGGGCGATATGGCTAAAGGTTGCCAGACGTTCGGCTAGTGCCGGTGCATCGTTTTCAGGTACCAGCCAGCCAGAGTGATCCGGCTCGATAAGTTCAGGGATGCCGCTGTGTAATGTCGATACCACCGGGATCCCCACTGCCATGGCTTCCATCAGTGCAACCGGGATCCCCTCCATATCGCCATCCGTACCAGTTACGGAAGGCAGCAAGAAGACATCCGCCTCGTCCAGCATGGCTTTGACTTCATGGCTCGGTTTGAAACCGGGCATCTCGACATAGCCATCAAGCTCATACTGTTCGATAAGCGTGCGCAGGCGGCGTTCCCACGGGCCGATCCCCAGAATGCGATAGTGAAACGCCACCCCTTGTTCTTTCAGTTGCCGACAGGCCTCAATGGCCACATGCAGCCCTTTTTTCTCGGTCAGACGGGCAACAGAGATGATTTGCAGCGGTTTACCCGGCACCTTGACCGGGCGCTGGGTGAAGCGATCCATATCCACGCCCATGCGCGAAACGGTGATCTTCTCTCCCGGGCATCCCATGTTTTTCAGGCGCCCGGCCCACAGCTCGCTGATCGGCAGCATCATGTCGCCCCGACGGAAAAGTTGCTGATATTCTGGGGTGTAGTGGTTCAGCACTTCACGGCTTGAAATATCAATTCCGTGGAAAATGGTCGCGATTTTACCGTCAATGACGCCTAACTCGCGTAATTTCGCTGCGGTAACACCTGCCGGACCAAAGTGGGCGATAAACACATCCGCCTGATACGGCCGGGGCGTTTGCCCGCAAATTGCCGAGAGGATCAGGTTGCGCGACTCAGCGCCGTAGCGCGAAATGTTCAACGCCCGCCACGTCGCAGGGCGGTGAATCCCGCACAACGTCTTAACGGCGCGATAGTGAAGTTTGCTCAACCGCCCACGCGGCTCATCCTGTAACCAGCGGGTTTTAGCTTCCAGTCCGTACTGGGTCCACGCCGCGTGGGTGTTTTGCGTATCGCCCTTTTGCAGGGCGATAATCTCCACGTCATACCCCATATCGATAAACGCGGTTATCTGGTTCAGGACAAAGGTTTCTGACGACAACGGAAATTTCAGTAAGAAGAAACCAACCTTCATTTCCCCTCCCCGACACGGTCGAGAACGGATTTCACCATCCCAATACCTTTTTCGCGCTCCAGTTTCACCGCCACCGCCAGGCGTTCATTGATGGCCGGAAGCTGCCCCAGCGTATCTGCAACCATCCCTGCAAGCGAGCCATCCAGCAGATGACGAATATCCACCGCCATCTCAGGCATTCCCAGTTGCTGCATAATACCGGCCGATTTATGTTCATAGTTGATGGCAATCGCCGGCGTACCAAAGTTCATCGAGATAATCGCCGAATGCAGGCGCGTCCCCACGGTCAGGTCGCAGGCTGCGAGCAACTTGCCCATTTCAAGATCGTTCAGTTCGTCCATCACCACGTGATAACGCGACGTATCGTTGATGTGCTGACGCAGGTTCAGCGCCACCATACGGTCATCTTTGTTGTAGCTGTCGATACCGGTACAGGTAGAGAGCGCCAGCACCTGATAGCCGTCATCCAGCAAGCGGTTTACCACCCCGGCAAAGGCTTTCTCATAAGCCGCCTGCGTTGTCCCCAGACGTTTATCAAAAGGGGCAAGCTCGCGCAGAGTAATTGCCACGGTTTTCTGCTTCGCCGCGACGTCCAGCCAGTGCTGTACCGCATAGCTTGCCTGGAAATGTTCGTTCTGATTTTCCACCAGCCAGGCAGTATCTACCCCGTGTTCAACTTTAGAGGTGTCGATTTCGCTGCGTTTCATCAGGTCGAGGCTGACCGATTCGCGCAGGATCAATGCATCGCAGTGGCCAAACACATAGTTGGCCAGCTGATTAAACTGTGGATCCTGAAAAGGCCCCACGCTGTGTCCAATCATAAACAGCGGTTTTTTGGCCATAAATGTGCAAAGCGCGTGCTCAAACTGCGGCACGCCATAGAGATCGACAAAGAACGATCCCCCCACCTGAATGATGGCGTCGTAGCCCGAGAGCAGACGGACAAAGTCGGTGAACCCCTGGGCGATGGCGATGTTTCGCAGTTTTCCGGTGTCGGTCACGCGCGACAGCAATACCTGGTGCTGATAGCGACGGCGCAACACCTTCTTTACCCGCCCCATTACGCCTGCGGCGTTGTTGTGCTGTTTCATCTGACTGTACAGCGGGTCACCCATTACCGGCCGGTTAAGTAACCAGGAGGAGCTCACCGGGTAGCGGCTCATCACGTCCACTTCGATGTCAGGATTGAGCGTGTTAATGGCATCCAGCAGACCGCGCAGAATGGCGCTATCACCGCGGTTACCGCAGGTATGGTTGCCAAGAATCAGTAATTTCATAATGACCTCTTAAAGGGGTTCTTGCTTCATCGGGTGCGGCCAGATGCACGCACCCCGGCCCTCTCCCGCAGGAGAGGGAAAAATTAGCCTGCGCGAAGCAGCATTTTCATTTTTTCGTTACGGCAAAACTGGCGCTTCATCTCTACCACCAGCGCATTACGCGACAACACGATCATCACGCCAAATGCCAGCGCGCCCGCCGCAATCTGTACTGCCAGCAGTGCCGCTAAAGGCAGATGGCCATTCAGCACCACGCCCAGGCCATAACTCACCGCCAGGGTCGGCAAAGACAGGTACAGCGGCAGCCACAGGCTCAGGATGTACTGGCGGTAGCTGGAACCCAGTACCGGTTTAATCATCACGAAATAGCTCAGAACGGTATTGATGATTTGCACCAGCAGGAACCCCAGGGTGACCCCAATCGCGCCCGCCAGATGCCCGCCGACGATAATCGCCGGAACAAACAGGAACGTTTTGAACACATTGAATTTAAAACTGATATCGACACGTGCTTTCGCCATTAACAGCGAACCGATCGGATTACCAACGGAGCGCAGCAACCCCACCACGCACAGCAGTTGCAGAACCGGAATGATGCTGACCCACTTCTCACCAAAGACCAGCGGCACCACATTGTTGGAAACCACCATCAGCCCCAGCAGTACCGGGAAGTTAATAATCCCGACCACCGAAAGCAGCTTGTAGAAGTTGACGCGCAGCTTCTCCGTGTCGTCCTGAATTTTGGCGAACGCCGGGAACAGCACGCGGGTGATGATAGGGTTCAGCTTCATCGGCGGAACAACCGCAACGTTATAGGCCAGGTTATAACCGCCCGCGACGCTGGCCCCCAGAATGCGCGCCAGCACCAGCGTGGACAGGTTGGTGTTGACGTAGTTGATAATGCTGTCGGCCGTCAGCCATGCGCCAAAGCGCAGGTTCGACGACACAGACGCCAGCGAGAAATGCAGCCCCGGGCGGTAGATCTTACGGCCAAAGTAGCCAAACAGCAGCGTACGTACGGCGGAGTTCACCAGGTAGCCCAGGATCGCGGTTAACGCCAGCGGCCAGAAATGCGCGCTCACCACGGTAAAGGTAAAGCCCGCCAGCACGGCACTGGTTTCAATCATGCCAATCTTGTTGAACTCCAGCTCTTTTTGCATCAGCGCTCGAAACTGCTGGCCGTGCGGGATCACCACAAAAGCAAAAGAGAGGGTACGCATCAGCGGGGCCAGATCCGGGTTATGCAGCACGCCGGCAATCACGTCGCTCAGCAGAAACACCAGCACAAAGACAGTGATCCCTAGCCCCACGTTCAGCCAGTAGAGCGTGGTCAGCTCAAGCTGGCTAATCTCTTTACGCTGGATAATCGAGTTGGCGATACCAAAATCAGACAGCGTGTCGGCAAGCGCAATAATCACCAGCGACACGGTCAGCAGACCGAACTGGTGATTATCGATAATGCGCGCCAGCACCGTCATCTGCACCAGCCCCAGACCAATGATGACAATGGTCGCCATTGCCGACCATTTTGCGCCGCTGATGGTTTTTTCACGTAAACTCATGACCGTTCCTTAATACGCCGCTTTGTTCACAAAGCCTTTAAAGATGGTCAGAAAGACGATTTTGATATCAAACCAGAGACTCCACTCACGGATGTACTCGAGGTCAAACTCAATACGTTTTTCCATTTTTTCCAGGGTGTCGGTTTCACCGCGCCAGCCGTTAATCTGTGCCCAACCGGTGATCCCCGGCTTCACTTTGTGGCGCAGCATGTAACCCTCAATCAGCGAGCGATACTGCTCGTTGTGCGCTACCGCATGTGGGCGCGGGCCGACGATGGACATGCCGCCGGTAAAGACGTTGATAAACTGCGGCAGCTCATCCAGCGAGGTACGACGCAGGAAATTCCCCACCCGGGTCACGCGCGGATCGTTTTGCGTCGCCTGCGTCACCACTTTGTCGTTTTCCATCACCTTCATGGAGCGGAACTTCCACACCATGATGGGCTTGCCATCCATGCCATAGCGGGTCTGACGGAAGATAATCGGGCCTGGAGAGCTGAGCTTCACCGCCAGCGCAATGCAGCACAGTACCGGGGAGATCAGCAGTAAAATCAGCGAAGAGAGCAGGATATCTTCCACGCGCTTGAGCACGCGGTTAATGCCCGAAAGTGGCGTATCGTACAGCGGCACAACGGGCACGCCGTTCACTTCGTCGATACGTGAATGCAGGATATTAAAGGTAAAGACGTCAGGAATGAGGATCACCGAACAGGTGGTATCCGCAAGCTCTCGCACCAGATGTTTAATGTACGACTCATCGCTCATCTGCATGGCGATGTAAACGTTGTGGATCTTGCCAGCCTTCGCGTCGTCAATCAGTTGTTCGAAATTGCCCGCCCAGTCGGCAGATACGCCGCCCGGTTTGGCGTCGTGGTAGATCCCTACCCCTTCCAGCCCCAGCCACGGCTCTTTGCGAAAACTGTCCAGCAGCACCTGCCCTACCGGTAAATCGCCTGCAACGGCCACATAGCGGGTGTTGTAACCCCGGTTACGCAGCCAGCCCGCGAAGTAGCGGATCAGGGAACGGCAAACCACCATGCCCAGGCTGGTTAAGACATACCAGCAAAGATAGGTCACCAGACGGGTGTCAAAATCATGGCTGAATGCCACCAGCCCTGCGCTGAAAATCAGGCTTAACGTCCAGTTCTGAATCAACAGCAGCAGCTCGGTGGTAATTTTTACGCCGCGCCATGAACGGTAGAAATCCGTCACCCCGCCGATCATCTGAAACACCACCAGCGCAATCAACGCCATCAGCAAATGCATGTAGAAGAATGGCTGTCCGCTTATCCGGCACACCACCCACAATCCACCGACCATGATGGTGATGTCAGAAAATCGCTGCACCATAGAGATTAACGATGCATTCGTTCTGGCTCGCTCGCGCTTTCTTAGATTCGTCATCGTTGTTCCTGTTATCGGATCCCCCTCCCATCGGGAGGGGGCAAGTTTTACTGATTCAACAACGCCAGAATGTCCTGCGTTCGCGCTTCCATCAGTGGGACATCCGCCCGCGATTCCACATTCAGACGCACCACCGGCTCGGTGTTTGAAGAACGCAGATTGAACCGCCACTGCGGGAACGACATGCTGATGCCATCGGTACGATCAATTTCCAGCGCGTGGAGGGCAAAGTGCTGCTCTACGCGGGCGATCGCCTCGGCCGGCAGCGCCAGCTTGCTGTTGATCTCTCCGCTTGCCGGGAATGCCGCCATACGGTCACGTACCAGTTCGCCCAGCGACTGACCTTTCAGGCACAGCAACTCTGTCACCAGCAGCCACGGGATCATCCCGCTGTCGCAGTAAGCAAAATCACGGAAATAGTGGTGGGCGCTCATCTCACCGCCGTAGATGGCATCTTCTTCACGCATCCGCTCTTTGATGAACGCGTGGCCGGTTTTGGACATCACCGGCTTGCCACCTGCAGCCGCTACCACATCGACGGTATTCCACGACAAACGCGGATCGTGAATGATCTTCGCCCCCGGATTTTTCTCGAGGAACGCTTCCGCCAGCAGACCAACGATGTAATAGCCTTCGATAAACTGACCTTTTTCGTCGAACAGGAAGCAGCGGTCAAAGTCGCCGTCAAAGGCGATACCCATATCGGCGCCGTGCTCGATCACCGCGTTGCGGGTGTCATCGCGACACTCTGGCAGCAGTGGGTTAGGAATACCGTTCGGGAAGTTACCGTCCGGGGTGTTGTGCACTTTAATGAAGGTGACCGGAACGTTCAGCGCCCTAAAACGTGTTTCCAGGGCATCGACAACCGGGCCTGCCGCACCGTTCCCGGAGTTAATCACCAGCTTCAGCGGCTTGAGGTTTGCCACGTTGATGTAGCCAAGCAGATGGTCGATGTACTCTTTTTGCAGATTGATCTGTTTGTAGCTACCGCGTTTTGCTGCATCCACCGGCGGGAAGTCGTTGGCTTCTGCCAGACGCTGTACGTCGCGCAGGCCGGTGTCGCCGCTGATCGGGCGTGCGCCCTTGCGCACCAGCTTCATGCCGTTGTAGTCCATCGGGTTATGGCTGGCGGTCACTTCGATACCGCCGTCCACGCCCAGGTGGAAGGTGGCGAAATAGATCTCTTCCGTACCGGAAAGACCAATATCCAGCACGTCGACGCCTGCATCCTGCAACCCTTTTGCCAGCGCGTTTTTCAGTGACGCACTGGTCAGACGGACATCGCCGCCTAAAACAATGGTTTTTGGCTTGAGATATTCACCATACGCACGGCCAATACGCCACGCGATGTCTTCATTCAGCTCTTCGCCCAGCTTGCCGCGAATATCGTAGGCTTTAAAACAGCTTAATTTTTCCATGATGACCCCTTTTTCAGGCAACAGTTGGCCCGCCCGATTAACAGGCAAAATTGTTTTTATTCATTCGTAGGCCGGATAAGCGAAGCGCCATCCGGCGTTAAAGACGGTGCTAGACCCGGCCGTAACGATCCTGGAAGCGCACAATGTCGTCCTCTTCCAGATACGAGCCAGAGCGGACTTCGATCAGGTCGAGCGGAATTTTCCCTGGGTTTTCCAGGCAATGCGTCGCGCCCAGCGGGATATACACCGACTCGTTTTCACCAATCAGTTTGATTTCACCGTCGATGGTCACTTTGGCGGTTCCGGCCACTACGACCCAGTGTTCGGCGCGGTGGTGATGCATCTGCACAGACAGCCCTTCCCCTGGCTTCACGGTGATGCGTTTTACCTGGTAGCGATCGCCGGAATCGATGGAGTCATATTTGCCCCACGGGCGATACACTTCGCGGTGAATGTGGTGTTCATGGCGGCCATCAGCCTTGATCCTTTCCACCACTTTTTTGACGTCCTGAACTGCGTTACGGTCAGCAATTAGCACGGCATCTTTCGTCTGAACGACCACCAGATCCTTCACGCCCACCGTGGTAACCAGTCCGGATTCAGCGTACACATAGCTGTTCTCCGTTTTATGGCTGATTACATCACCATGGTGGACATTGCCCTCCGGGGTGTGCGCGCTGATCTCCCACAGGGATGACCATGAGCCAACGTCGCTCCAGCCCGCATCCATCGGCACCACCACCGCATCGGCGGTGCGCTCCATCACGGCATAGTCAATGGACTCTTCCGGACAGGCGAGGAAGGCTTCTTCATCCACCCGGACAAAGTCGAGATCCGGGTCAACCGCATCCATGGCTTTTTCACAGGCGCTGAGGATATCCGGGCGGAATTTTTCCAGCTCTTCCAGATAGCGCCCGGCGCGGAACAGGAACATACCGCTGTTCCAGTAGTATTCACCGCTGGCGACATACGCCTGCGCGGTTTCCAGATTCGGTTTTTCGACAAACTGCGCCACGTTAAACGCCAGGCTCTCGCCTTCGCCCGGCGTGACATCGCCCCGGCGAATGTAGCCATAACCGGTTTCCGGCAGGTCTGGCACGATCCCGAAGGTCACCAGCTTGCCGCTCTCGGCGTAAGGAATGGCGGAACGTACCGCGTCACGGAAGCTGTCTTCCTGCTGGATAACATGGTCAGCGGCCAGCACCAGCATCATCGGATCACAGTCCGGGCAGCTGCGTTTTGCCGCCAGCGCTGCCAGCGCAATGGCAGGTGCCGTATTACGTCCCGCCGGCTCCAGAATGATGTTTTCAGTCAGCTTGTTGAGCTGACGCAGCTGCTCGGCCACGATAAAGCGGTGTTGTTCATTACAAATCACCACCGGGCTTTCGCACTCCACGCCGTTCAGACGGGACACCGTCGTTTGCAGCATGGTGAGATCCCCTTTCAGGCAGAGGAACTGTTTTGGATAGAGCACGCGGGACAGCGGCCACAACCGGCTACCAGAGCCACCAGCCATCACGACCGGAAAAAGTTTGGTTTGACTCATCATTTATCCCCGTATATCTGCAATAAATTGGCTAAGGACGTTCTCTTTTTCGAGCGTCCGCCCGGCATATTCACGTGCCACGATGTTCTCTTTGGGCAGCGCGAGCGCCTGTTCGATCCCGGTAACCAGCGCCTCAACGGACTCTGGCTCAACACAAACCGCAATTCCCGGGTAGCTGTCGCACAGCTGACCCAGCTCGGTATCAGCCTCGGCAGTGATCACCGCATTACCGCCTACCGCCAGAATGTTGGTCAGTTTTGATGGCAGCACAGCATCTGCTGCACCGCGTTTTTGTACCACCAGATGGCAGTCCCCCATCTTCAGCAGCGCCGGCAACGCCTCGTACGGCTGAAGCGGGTAAAATTTCACGTTTGTCAGGCCACGTTCGCTGACCATTTTTTCCAGGCGCGCTTTACCGCCCCCCTGCCCGACAATCACAAACGTCAGGGCATGGTTGCTAAGCTGTTCGGCCGCCTCAACCACGCTTTCAAGCCCCTGTTTTTCACCGATGTTGCCCGAGTAAAGAATGATTTTTTGATCTTCAGGCAAACCGAGTTGTTCACGCAGCGCCAGGGCATCGTGTTCAGATACATCGCGAAAACGCGCCACTTCTGACCAGTTCGGGAAAAAGATCACTTTTTCCGCTGCGACGCCTTTCTCCTGCGCTTTATTCATCATCGAGCGCGAGATGGTCGAGACGTAATCCACGTTGTGCAGGCCACTACGTTCAAACGCGCTGGCCAGTTTTGCCACCTTGCCACCCTTGCTTTTCCCGGCCATCCCCAGTCCCAGCATGGCGTCCACTTCGTAGTCCTGGATGTGCAGCAAAGTTCGCGCACCTGAAAGCTTGCCCAGCAGGCGCATTCCTGGTGTGCAAAACAGCGTGGGCACCACGCCGATAATCAGTTCAGGTTTCCAGCGACGCTGCGCCATCAGCGGGAAAAAGCTGCTCAGGGCAAAACTGCCGAGATGAATTAAACGTTTCAGCGTTGACGGCTGTGTTGGCACATACAACGGGCAACGCCAGACGGTTGCAGCGCCCTGTTCACGGCGATAGCGCCAGCCCGAGTAGCGCGCGCCCACCTGCCATTCCGGGTAGTAAGGTGGCGCGGTAATGACCCGCACGTCATGTCCCTGCTTCGCCATCCACTCAACCATTTCGCCGGTGTATTTCCCGATGCCGGTAAGTTCCGGCGAGTAGTTGATTCCGTATACGAGGATTTTCATATGCCCGGTACCCCGGCCTGAGGTTCTGCGAGGAAATAGGCCCGACTGTTGTCATGCACATTGTCGCTTGCCAGTAACGCCTCTGGCGTCTGCCAGCGGTAATCGTCATGCTGCGCATCAGGCAAACGCAGGTCTGCCTGATTCACCCTCAGGCGAAAACCGAGCACCACGTAGTGCGTGGTGAAATCAGCCCCGGAAAAGTTATCGTCGTAGAAGTGCTGCCAGACCCCGTAAAACTGGCCTGCGGACTGCGGCAAGCGCAGCCCGAGTTCCGCCAGGGTAAGACGCGCGAAAGCATCCGCGAGCGTCTCATCCTTCTGTACACGTCCACCGGGTACGAACCAGTACCCTTGTGCAGGGCGGTTGGTTCGTTTCCCCAGCAAGAACTCGCCGCGCTCGTTCTCCACAATCAAATCGATTGAGATAAGCGGAGTGGAACGGACTACCGTGGCAAAGTCTTCCTGATTTAAAAACATGTTTACCCCCGGAAGCGGTGCTGGTTTTCCAGGAACCACAGATAGGTGCTGGCAAGCCCCTGCTCAAGTGACACCTCGTGATACCAGCCCAGCTGATGCAGGCGCGTGACATCCAGTAACTTACGTGGCGTGCCGTCAGGTTTAGTGGCATCGAACACCACGCGGCCTTTGTAGCCCACCACCTTCGCCAGGGTTTGCGCCAGCTCGCGAATAGTGCAATCCACGCCGGTCCCCACGTTAATGTGTGAGAGCATCGGTTGCGTGTTTTCCTGCCACACTTCGCGATCCAGTTCCATCACGTGAATACTGGCTGCCGCCATGTCGTCCACGTGCAGAAACTCACGCATTGGCGTACCGCTGCCCCACACCACCACATCCGGTGCGTTTTCAGCCGTTGCTTCGTGAAAGCGGCGCAGCAGCGCCGGGATCACGTGCGAATTGCTCGGGTGGAAATTATCGTTCGGCCCATACAGGTTGGTCGGCATGACCGAGCGATAATCGCGGTCGTACTGGCGGTTATAGGACTCGCACAGTTTGATCCCGGCAATTTTGGCAATGGCGTAAGGCTCGTTGGTTGCTTCGAGCGTGCCTTGCAGCAGCTCGCTTTCCGCCATCGGCTGTTTCGCCATTTTCGGGTAGATACAGGATGAACCGAGGAACAGCAGCTTATTCACGTTGTGCAGATGCGCGGCGTGAATAATGTTGCTCTCAATCATCATGTTCTCGTAGATGAAATCAGCCGGGTAAGTGTTGTTAGCGACAATACCGCCCACCTTTGCCGCCGCCAGATACACCTGATCGATACGCGAATCTGCAAAGAAATCCTGCACGGCTTTGCTGTCGAGCAAATTCAGCTCGTCACGCGTACGGACAATCACCTCAACGTCACCACGTTGTTCCAGCTGGCGGACAATGGCGGAACCCACCATGCCGCGATGACCGGCGACAAAAATACGTTGTTTGGTCATTCTCAGGACTCCAGCGCGATGGCAACCTCGTAGCCGTGGGACTTCAGCAGTGAGTGTTTCTTCGCCGCTTCAAGATCTTTGGCTACCATTTCAGACACCATCTCCTGAAGGGTGGTCTCTGGTTTCCAGCCCAGCACTTCGTGCGCTTTGGTTGGGTCGCCCAGCAGGGTTTCCACCTCAGCAGGACGGAAGTAACGCGGGTCAACCTGAACAATTACGTCACCCGGTTTCACGCCCGGTGCATCATGACCAGTTACGGAAACAACAATACCTTTCTCGTCAACGCCGGTGCCTTCAAAGCGCAGTTTAATGCCCAGCTGTGCCGCGGCCATTTCCACGAAACGACGCACGGAATACTGCACACCGGTCGCAATCACGAAGTCTTCTGGTTTGTCCTGTTGCAGCATCATCCACTGCATTTTCACGTAGTCTTTGGCATGGCCCCAGTCACGCAGGGAATCCATGTTGCCCAGGTGCAGGCAAGACTCCAGACCCTGTGCAATGTTGGCGATTGCACGGGTAATTTTACGGGTCACGAAGGTTTCACCACGGCGCGGGGATTCGTGGTTGAACAGAATGCCGTTACACGCATACATGCCGTAGGATTCACGGTAGTTTACGGTGATCCAGTAGGCGTACAGTTTGGCTACCGCATACGGCGAGCGTGGGTAGAACGGAGTGGTTTCTTTCTGCGGGATTTCCTGCACCAGGCCGTACAGCTCAGAGGTAGACGCCTGGTAGAAACGGGTTTTCTTCTCAAGACCGAGGAAGCGGATCGCCTCCAGCAGGCGCAGCGTACCCATGGCATCCACGTCGGCGGTATATTCCGGGGATTCAAACGACACGGCCACGTGGCTCATCGCACCCAGGTTGTAGACTTCATCCGGCTGTACTTCTTGCAGAATACGGGTCAGGTTGGAGGTATCCGTCAGGTCGCCGTAGTGCAGGTGGAATTTCGGGTTTGTCGCATGAGGATCCTGATAGATATGGTCCACACGCTCGGTGTTGAACGAAGAGGCACGACGTTTAATACCGTGTACTTCATAACCTTTCTCCAGCAGCAATTCTGCCAGGTAAGAACCATCCTGTCCGGTAACGCCGGTGATGAGAGCGACTTTAGACATATTTATTTCCTCTGTACTTATCAAAGTTTTTCAGTTTCTACGCGTTCGCGTATCACCACTGCGGGATTGCCCCGGCAAACCTTATTTGCCGGAAGCGATTTAAAAACGCTGCTGCGAGCGCCAATAACGGTGCCATCGCCAACAGAAACACCCGGAGCGACAAAAACATCTGTCGCCAGCCAGCATTTTTCGCCAATCACTATTGGCGAAGCGGTAATATCAAAATGCTGACTCATAAAATCGTGACTACCGGTACACAAATAACACTTCTGAGATACCACTGAATTTGCCCCAATGGTGATATCACCCAGGCTATATAACACCGCGTCATCCCCCACCCAGGCGTAATCACCGAGCGTTAATTTCCACGGATACGTAATTTTGACTGACGGGCGAATGACTACGTTTTTTCCGATTTTTGCACCGAACAAGCGTAATAAAAATGCGCGCCAGCGATACAGTATTTGCGGTGACCAGGCAAATAACGTGGCCTGCACTGCCCACCATAACTGCACCTTAATACCGTTCCCGCCCCGAAAACCTTTCGGCACGGAGAATCCCTTGAGTTCCTGCATTACGCTTCCTTATATTCAGGCTTTGTTATATAAGGCTTTCGTTTTACCCGTCGTTTTCAGACGCAATAAATAGGACAATTCCGCCAGTGGCCCCGGCATTCGCAATATATTGCGCTGCACGTTTTTTGCATCCTGGCACAATTCCAGATTATTCGAGGTTGACACCCCCCCCATCGAAAATTCAGACACCGTGCCTTTAATTCGGCGAAACGGGTAACCCGACTTATACAAACTTGCTGCCAGTGCATAATCTGATGACACTTTATACTGCAAATCATACGGCTGTTTTTTCAGCCCTGCGGTGGGGAAGAAAATAGCCTGATGGCTGGCCGGTAAACTGTGGTAGATATACCAGCCGGGTTTCGCACTACGCAGAACTTTATGGTCATCACCGAAATCCAGAAGCGCATCACCGATATACATGGCGTCCTCTTTCTGGCGCGCCAGCTGACGGGCAAAGAGTGCAACATCTTCATGGAACACATCACCGGAATTCAGAAAGATGGCATAGCGCCCCTGGGCCATATCGATGCCCTTGTTCATGGCGTCGTAGATGCCTTTATCTTTCTCGCTGATGTAACGTAAGTTGAACTCCCCGTTGAGTTTTTCCAGAAACTCAGCCGTACCGTCATTCGAGCCGCCATCCACGACAATCCATTCAAATGTGAGGCTTGGATCGCGTGCCAGGTTGCGCAGCGAGCGCCATGTTTTTACCACGCCTTCATAATTGCGAAAGGCGACAGTAACCACACTAAGAAACATAAATCACCTCATTTCGTCATACACGCGTAATATTGAGCGCCTTGCGCAGAATAAACGGACAGACAATTAAGAAAGCATATTCCGGGCTAAATATTGACCCCGTAAAGAACAACGACACTGGCGTAAAAAGATAAAGTTGTACGCGAAAGTTCTGGTTATCCCCAAACGCGTTAATCATCATTTTGAAAACTTTAAACAGGTACCACAGTGTCAACAATACGGCGAACCACGAAAAATAAATAATTAACAGATACAGACCATTGTCTATGGTTTTACCGACATCTGCACCGTTAAAGATTCCGAATGATGCAACATATTCGTAAAGTGAGCCAAATCTGACTACGCCATCAATGTGGGTTAATGAATATCCCACCATCACCAGTGGCCCAATGATGCGATAATAAGACGACGAACCTTCCGTTCCCAAATCTCCCAGACGCTCTGAGATGTACGGAAAAGCAAATATCACGCCAACTAAAAACACCGTCAGGGAGATAATCGCCAGCGGCAGTTTTTTCTTTATCGCATCCTTATTCAGGTACTGAAACGCCCACTCCAGCAGGTAGAACAATATAAACGTCATCACCCCAGAGAAAGAGCCTGACAGAACAATCCCTGCAAGAATCATAGCATCGGTCTTAGGGGTTTTGATACCAAACTGTTTGATGCTGAGCCAAATTGAGATTAACGCCAGAGCAAAAAATGCCGGTTCAAAATAGAGCGCGGTGGTGCGCTTGCCGCCAAACTTAATGAAGTTCAGTACATAGCTGTTACTGTAAATGAGATATTTCGAAATTATCTCCATCAGGCTACTGCCACCGGTCAAAATAATTTGCGCCATTTCCAGCGCAGCCAGCATGACAATTAACGTAACGGCAATATAAAAGAACCTAAGGATTTTCCGATAATTGTGCGGTGAAATAGTTTTAAAGCGAATACTCCAGACCATGCCAATAATAATGACGATATAAACAAACAGCATGGTCGAGGTGACGTATTTGCTGGCATCCAGCGACTGACCAAAGATGTAGTTAAATGCCGTCAGACCAAATCCAACGCCGAGGGCAATCATCAGCTTTTTCAGGCTGATTTTTTCGACATACAGCAGCAGTAAGACCGGCAGGAACGTCACAATAGTGATGGGGAAGCTTTCGCCGAGCTGGGCAATCTTGACGTTGACCAGCAGGTAAATCAGCGGCAGCAGCAGATAACTACAGATTCTGATAGAACGAGACATATTCCTCCAGCATCTGTTGGCCACTGTACGCCTTTCGGCTGCGGTTGCGGAACGATTCCAGGTCAGTGCCAAAAACGGCCTGGGCGACGGCGGGCTTTGGCAGTTGCACCAGCGGCAGCACCTCATTTTCACTGAACGTTTTGCCGCCAGATTTTTCCAGCACTTCGCGCGCTGCGTCGCTGTGGGTGGCAATCACCGGCACGCCAATTGACAGCGCTTCACACAGGATTAACGGGTAGTTATCCACGCGGGAGCTAAAGACCAGCGCATCCATGCCGTTCAGCGCGCTCATCAGTTTACGTTTGTCGGTTTCGAACCCGTGATTCACCACGTTCGCCCCTTCAAACGGGGAAAACTTGCCGAACGTATGCAGCTCTATCTTGTCGCCGAGCGCCATCATGTCGCGCACCAGCTGTTGATTGGTTTTGCCGTCGTAACGCAGATCGTGAGCCACCACGGCAATTTTCGGTTTGCCGGTGGTGTGCGCCACCGGTTTCAGCTCAGCCAGGATCGCTTCGGTTGCCACATCGATCCCATTATTGATGATTTTGCAGCGCCCTGCCCCGTACAGGCTGTTAAAGGCATCGGCCACATGCTGACTGGGGGAGATAAACGTGCAGCCGAGCGCGAGCATCTCGCGAAACAGCTGGCGTTTTCCGGCCACCAACTGGTGCGCCCGGTCCACTTTTACCGGTGGATAGTTGGTCAGCGTTGGGCACTTCTGGCATTGCGTTTTCCAGCCTTCGCAACCGTCAGTAAAGGCACAGCGCCCGGTTACGCTCCAGTGGTCATGCAGCGTCCAGACAAAGGTGGTGTCCGGTTTATGCGCTTTCACTTTTTCGCAAAAGGCCACCACCTCTTCCAGGTTCAGCCAGTAGCTGTGCAGCACATGGAAATGCAGCACCACGGGCCCGGCCGAGCGCGTTACCGTGCGGTACAGGCTGTTCAGATTGCCGAACAGATCGCGGTTAAACAGACGGAAAAGCGCAATGTTGGCGATAGAAGTCACGCGCGGGGTCTGTTTCACCACCTGCGGATAGTCATCGTGGCTGACGCTTTTTTTCCCGCCTTTGCCATAGCCGTAGATGAAACGCGACTGTAATCCTTTTTGCAGCGCGCGCTGGTGAAGATCCAGCGCCACGCCTGCCGCCCCGCCCTCGGCCAGACGAACGTTAAATTGCAGAATGTTCATTTGATCACCTTCACGCGGGCTTTCTCGCCCACCACCAGCGCGTTATCAGGAATGCTGTCCAGCACCACGCTGCCTGCACCAATGGTTACGTTGTTACCCACGGTAATGTCGCCGATGATCACCACATTGGCGCCCAGCTCGACGTTATTACCGATGACAGGGCACGCAAGGCTTGCTGGCCCACGGTTCCCGATGGTCACCGCGTGGCGAATGGTGAAGTCATCACCCGCGACCACGAACTTATTGATCACCACGGCATAGCCGTGATGGATGGTGAAGCGGCGGCCAATGGTGGCGGCTGCCTGAATTTCGTAGCCAAAAAAACATTCGGTAATGATGCGGTACAGCACCAGAACCGGCGCTGCCCAGATATTGTTCAGCACGTTTTTTTTGCGCCAGACCGAGCAAAAATGTGCGATGCGATAGGCCAGAACCATGCAGCAAGGGCGCAGGCTCCAGCTGTTCGCGCGGCAATCTTCCAGAAACATTATTTCCCCCGAAGTCCATCAGCCAGACGCTTGGTATTGCGTACAGAAAAGAGCGTCAGCAGCGTGCGCCAGTTCATGCGCTTATTGCGGATCTGATAGAGGGTAAAGAGCTGATACTTACGGCTTGCACGATCGAACTTGTCTTTGTGCTTGCGGTAAAAGTGGAAGTAGCCGGAAAATTTTTTCGGCGACGAGGTGATTTGCATCTCCCCATGATTGATATGCAGGATTTGCGTGGCTTCCTCCACTTTCCAGGGTTCGCCATACTCCACCACCATGCGCAGGAAAATATCGTAGTCCTGCGCCGCCTTAAGTTCGGTATCGAACAAGTTTTCTTTAAAGCGCCAGGACCAGGAGAAGACCTGATTACCAATGATATTGCGCTTGTAAAACAGGCGACGGGAGTAAGGCGACTTCGGATAAAGCGGCAGACTCGCTGGCTGCGAATAGACTTCACCCTGGCAGACATAATCATTGGCATACAGAAACGCATGAGTAACCAACTGATGTTGGTGTGACAGGAAGGTCGAAAGACGGTTGGGGGTCCATTCGTCATCGTCATCAATCCCGGTTAGATACTGCCCTTGCGCCTGCAATATCGCCTGGTTACGTACCGCACACGCCCCGGAGTTGATGGCGTTATGCGTGTACATAACCCGCGGGTCATTAAGGTCAGTCACGAATTTTTGCAGTTGTTCGTATGAAGAGGAGCAGTCATCAACGATGAGCAGTTCCCAGTTGTCGTAGTCCTGACGCAGGACCGACTTAATTGCGCGGATCGCCAACTGCTGACGATTCCATGTCGGCATATAAATAGAAATCAAAGGGCGTTGTGTGGTCATGGTATTCCCCTCACCCCAGCCCTCTCCCTTTGGGGAGAGGGTGAAAGGCAACATGTCGTTATATCCCGCACCGTCTGGGTGAGGGGCTTTATTTACTGTCAGACTTATATTCGTACTCGTAGTAACCGTAATCCTGATAACCGCTGGCGCGACGGAAGATGGAGTTCAGGATCACCCCTTTCACATCGATACCGTTCTGCTCGAAGCGGGCCAGACTGGTTTCCACTTCTTTCAGGGTATTCACCGCATAGCGCGCCACCATCAGCGTGGTGCCCGCATGGCGACCCACAACGGCAGCATCGGTAACGGCCAGAATCGGTGGGGTATCGATCAACACCAGGTCGTAGTGTTTGCTCGCCCACTCCACCAGCTGGCTGAAACGTTCACTCATCAGCAGCTCAGACGGATTTGGCGGAACCTGGCCACGCGGCACAAGATGGAAATTCGGGATTGAGGTCGGTTTGGCACACTGTTCAATCTCCCCTTTACCGAGCAGGATCTCCGACAGACCATTGACGTTATTGGTGCCCAGCAGTTCGTGGGTGTAGCCTTTACGCATGTCGCAGTCGATCAGCAGAACGCGTTTATTGGTCTGGCTCACCACAGCCGCCAGGTTGGCGCAGACAAACGTCTTACCGATAGACGGGCTAACGCCGGTCATCATCAGCACGTTATTTTTGGCCTGCATCATGGCGAAGTGCAGGCTGGTGCGCAGGCTACGAACCGCCTCGATGGCAAGGTCAGTGGGGTTGCCCACCGCCAGCAGCTGGCTCTGCTTATAGCGCTTAACGCCTTTAACCGTTTTCACGCTATCGCGCGATTTCTGCCATTCCGACAGCGGAATACTGGCGTAAACGCTGATGCCATTCTCTTCCAGCACCTGCGGGCTTTCGATACCGCGGTTAAACAGCGAGCGCAGCAGCACACCCATTACGGAAAGCATCAGGCCGAGAATAATGCTGCCCAGAATGATCAGTGCTTTTTTCGGCTTCAGCACACCGGGCTGGGTAATGGCGGAGTCAACAATACGCACATCGCCAACGGTACTGGCTTCGGTAATTTTCAGCTCCTGCTGCTTGTTCAGCAGTTGCATGTAAACCTGCTGGCCAGACTCCACATCGCGAGTCAGACGGACAATCTCCTGCTGGGTTTCCGGCATGGCGGTCACACGCTTGTTGAGATTGGCTTTTTCATCTTCCAGCGCCTGGCGTTTTTCCAACAAGGTGCGGTACGCCGGGTGGCGTTTGGTGTAGAGCTTAGAGATCTCCGCTTCTTTGAAGGTCAGCTCGTTCAGCTGGGCATCGATGTTCACCATCGAATCCAGGACCGATTTCGCTTCCAGCGGCAGGTCCACTGAGTCTTTCTTCTGGCGATAGCTGTTGAGCTTCTCTTCGGCGACATCCAGACGCTGGCGCACTTCCGGCAGCTGTTTTGCCAGGAAGGCCAGGCTTTTAGCCGCCTCTTCCGATTTACGCGCAACGTTCTGTTCCAGATAGTTGCGGGTGATGCTGTTCAGGATGTCGCGGATCTGATCCTTGTCTTCACCGGTAAAACTGAGGCTCAACACCCCGGTGTCTTTACCGTTTTCGGTGACGCTAAGGTTGTTTTGCAGATTGTTGATCATCCCCAGCATGGAGAATTTCGAGACGGTAAACTCACTGCCTTCAGCGGCCTGAATGGCGCTGACCATCATACTGACGCCGTTTTTGCTCAGCATCTGCCCCACTTCACCGCGCGCGCTAAAACCACCATCGCTGGTAAGCTGGTACTGCTTTGGCCCAAGCACTGTCAGCGTGAAGGTTTGATCGGCACCGCCTTTCGGCAGGGTAAAAGTGGTCACTTTTACCGTATCGTTCTGGCGCCCCATCAGCCTGTCCCATCCCGCGCCGAAGACAGGGAAGGTGTTTTTGGTGACGGCAATATCCAGATTGAGATCGTCAACCGTTTTGCCCAGCACCATACGCGACTGGATCAGCTGAATTTCGGCATCGGATGCCGGAGGCTTGTTCGCCAGCGCAGATCCAATATCCTGCACCAGCGAGTTACCGGTATTTTGTTCAATCTGCACCAGCGCATCGGCGCTGTAGATTGGCGTGGCGAAAAGGGTATAAACAACGGCTGCCGCCGCAAACACGGCAGTTATCCCCAGAACCCACCATTTCGCCTCTATAATCGTGCCAACCAGACGACCAATATCGATTTCATCACTGCCCGATATCGGGGCGGCAGAAGGTTTTGTTTTTTCTGTCATTGTTATCCCTGCTGAGCTTTCAGTGCCTGCGCCCACTGACGGGCAGACTGGTCAAGTAAGGTATAAACCGCCTCAAATGCCTCTCGGCTCTTGCGATACGGATCGGGAATTTCGCGTTCATTGTCCCAGTGACCAAAGAGCATCACTTTGCCCCGCATTTCAGGTGCGATTTCACACAGGGCATGAATGTGGCGTTTTTCCATCGTCAGGATCAGGTCATATTCGCGGCACATGCGCCCGGAGACCTGACGGGCGCAGTGCCCGTCTAAAGAGAGGTTATGATCCAACGCCACGTTCGCAGCACGCTCGTCGGCGCCTTTACCCACCAGCGCCCCAAGCCCCGCGGAGTCGACCGTGAGAGCGGGTTGATAGTTCTTCAACAGCCGCTCGCCCGTTGGGGAACGGCAAATGTTCCCCACGCACACCACCAGAATTTTGTTAAACATCGCGGATTACCAGGTATGGATGTCGCGCGCCGTATCCGTCATGTAGCGAACGCCACTGATGGTTGGCAGCAACTGGTTGATCAGGCGGTTCCAGCGGGCAACCGGTGCGGTTGTGACATACACCACATCGTACGGCTGGAGGCGGAATTCGGTTGCCATCACCAGGGAGGTCGCGTCGGACATATCCAGCTGGTAAATGTTGGCAATCTTCCCTTTCGCACTGCCCTCGCCTTTCAGCGGACGGATGACGAAAATACCGCTGGCGTTGGACGAGGTGAGATCGATGCCTTCTGCATTCCCCAGTGCTTCGGTCAGGGTCATGCCGCTGAAGTCCATTTTGAGCGTGCTCTGTTTTTTCACTTCGCCCATCACGAACACTTTCAGATCGTCATTGCGTGGAACGTACAGAATGTCACCCGGATAGAGCAGACGGTTCTGGCTCAGGTCGCCGTTTTGCATCAGCGCCTGAAGGGAAATGCGCTGCTCCTGGCCGTTGTGGGTCAGCACCACATTGCGCCAGTCTGCCGCATCGGTCAGGCCGCCTGCGGCGTTGATGGCGTCCAGCACCGTCAGCGGCACGTTGCTGATGGCCTGCTGACCTGATTTATTCACCTGCCCGGAGACATAAGCCTTTTGCGAGCGGAATGCGGCGATATTAACGTCCACCTGCGGGTCAGCGATGTACTGCGCTAAGCGGCCGGTAATATCACTACGAATTTCGGCGAGCGTTTTCCCCACTACGTGGACTTTACCGATGTAGGGATAGAACATGGTCCCGTCCGGCTGAACCCAGTTCCCGGTATCGCTGGAACTGCGGTACTGGCCCGCTGGCGTAGTCAGTTCCGGGTGATCCCAGACGGTCACGTTAATCACATCCCCCGGCCCGACACGGTACTGGTAGGCGGCAATTTCCTGGTCCAGGGATGTATTTGGCTGGGCCACGTTTGGCCGTGGACGTAATTGTTCCACCAGACGCGGCGTCAGTGGATAAACATTCACCATCCGGTCGAGGTCGAAATCAGCATCCTGCTGTTTGATCACATCCTTTCCCATGGTTGACATATTGCTGCCGGGAAAAACCGTACAACCACTCATCAAGGTCACAGACACCAATAATGGCATCAATTTCATTTTGGATTTCATCATTGATTATTTATCACTTTGGCAGAGTAATTATCCTGTGCAATTTAAATAAGCGCGGATTGAAACGACATTCAGAATGCAGTTAATGAAATAGAAATATAACTGGCATCAGTCCTAAAAAAAGCTTATTCATCCATTGGCTATTGACAGAATAATCGGGGGCCGATTCACACGCTTTCAGGCACGCTACCGCCCTTGGCTTTCAGTTACCAATGCACTGTCTAAACAATATGTTATGGATAAACACCCTCTTTGATTCGGTTGAGATGAAAATATATCAGGCGCAATTAAGGCCGCTTTGATAATGAATCCCTCACCATTCCGTAAGCATGGTAATAGCAACAAGAAATTTGATACTGGAGGAATTGTTGCAGCTAACGTAATAGCAGGCAAGGTAACAACCGCCCGGAAATGGCTTTTTAAGAATAATATTAAGAGCAAATTTTTCACCTTTTAGGATTTTCTTTATATTGACATAATTAAATTAAAAACCACTCCCTGCGATATTTCTTATTTTTATTCATTATCAGATAAAACGATATTTAACATGAAAATAATAAGGCTATTTTCCGGCGCAACACTCAATCGGTTATTGAGATAAATCTCAGGTCGTCATTGCAATTTCGTCCAGCTTTATCCATGATCGAAGTGTGACATTGGTCATATAACAGAAGGTATTGCTATTACTATGGAATGGATTGCCGATCCATCAATCTGGGCCGGACTGGTCACGCTGGTGGTCCTCGAATTAGTGCTCGGGATTGATAATCTGGTCTTTATCGCCATCCTCGCCGAAAAACTGCCCCCTTCACAGCGCGACCGCGCGCGCGTCACGGGCTTATTGCTGGCGATGGTGATGCGACTGCTGCTGCTGGCCTCTATCTCCTGGCTGGTGACGCTCACAAAACCTCTGGTCACTTTTCATGGCCTGAGTTTCAGCGCCCGCGATCTGATTATGCTGTTCGGCGGGCTGTTCCTGCTGTTTAAGGCAACGGTCGAACTCAACGAACGGCTCGAAGGCAAAGACAGCGAAAACCCGACCCAACGCCGGGGAGCACGATTCTGGCCTGTGGTGGCGCAAATCGTGGTGCTGGATGCGGTCTTCTCACTGGACTCCGTGATCACCGCCGTGGGCATGGTGGACCATCTGGCCGTGATGATGGCAGCGGTGATTATTGCTATCACCCTGATGGTGATGGCCAGCAAAGCGCTCACACGGTTTGTGAACAGCCATCCGACAATTGTGATCCTGTGTCTCAGCTTCCTGCTGATGATTGGCTTTAGCCTGGTGGCCGATGGTTTTGGGTTCCATATTCCGAAAGGATACCTGTACGCCGCAATTGGCTTCTCGGTGATCATTGAGTCGCTTAACCAGCTGGCTATTTTCAACCGTCGCCGCTTCTTGTCCGCGAATCAAAGCCTGCGCCAGCGAACCGCCGATACGGTCATGCGCCTGCTCAGCGGGCAGAAAGAGGATGCCGAGCTTGATGCGGAGTCCGCCTCTTTGCTTGCCGATCACAACGATAACCCGATTTTTAATCCTCAGGAGCGGCTGATGATTGAGCGCGTGCTCAACCTCAATCAGCGCTCGGTCAGCAGTATTATGACCTCTCGCCATGATATCGAGCATATCGACCTGACGGCACCGGAGGCCCAGGTCCGTGCCCTGCTGGACAAAAACCAGCACACCCGCGTGGTGGTCACCGGCGGTGAAGATGAAGAAGACTTACTGGGGGTGGTGCACGTTATTGATCTTCTCCAGCAGCAGTTACGGGGAGATGCACTCGATTTACGCGCGCTGGTGCGTCAACCGCTGGTGTTCCCGGAGACGTTGCAGTTGCTGTCTGCGCTGGAACAGTTCCGTAATGCCCGCACCCACTTTGCCTTTGTGGTGGATGAGTTCGGTTCGGTTGAAGGGCTGGTCACCCTCAGTGACGTGATGGAAACTATTGCCGGTAATTTGCCGAACGAGGTTGATGAGATTGACGCTCGCCATGATATCCAGAAAAACCCGGACGGCTCCTGGACGGCCAACGGGCATATGCCGCTGGAAGACCTGGTGCAGTATGTGCCGTTGCCACTTGATGAGAAGCGCGAATACCACACTATCGCGGGCCTGCTGATGGAGTATCTGCAACGTATTCCGCAACCAGGAGAAGAGGTGCAGGTGGGTGATTACCTGATTAAAACGCTCCAGGTTGAAAGCCATCGCGTGCAGAAAGTGCAGCTGATACCGCTGCGCAGCGAGGATGAGCTGGATTTTGAGGTTTAAAAAAGCCGGGTGGCGCTTCGCTTACCCGGCTTACACTGTCTGTCTTTTGTAGGCCGGGTAAGGCGAAGCCGCCACCCGGCGCTACAGAAATCAAAGCTTATCTAACAGCTTCTTCACGTCCTTCCCGCTTTGCGAATCCTTATTCCGATCCGCCCAGTCGTTAAGTCGACGCTTCGCTTCATCCTGCAAATGCTTACGCAGAACTTGATCCACCTGGAGGCTGTAATTGAGCGCCTGCCATTTGCCGTACACATTCAGCGGGATCGGCGTTTCTTTCAGGAAGTCAATCAGCTTGCTCTCGCCTTCCCAGCCGGACAACACACGCACTTTAAATCGCGTATCCGCCGTCTCTTTCACCAGATCGAGCGTACCGGCTCCGGTCAATGACAGTAAAGACGATGTCCCTTCCATGCTATCCAGCGAAAGCTGCCCGTTGTCCAGGGTCAGATCCGTGGTAAAGGCGTCAAGACGCGTTGCGCTGTCGTAGTTCTCTTTTGCCTTCACATCGCTGCTGCGTTCAACCGCCTGCTGCACCAGTTGCTGGAAGTTGAGTCCTTCCATGCGGGTGTCTTTCAGATCAAGATGCGCCTGCCCCTGCCACTCACGGCGGAAAGCATCAGCATCAATCCTGTTACCGGAGAAATCCCCCGCCAGCGTCATCTGCCCGGTCAATGAGATCGGATAATTGAAAGCTTTAAGGATGGTGCCAATCTCAACGTTTTCGAGGCGCGGCTGGAATTCTGCCGTCGGGTTATCGTTACGCACATCCAGAGTGCCAGGTAACGACAGGTGCCCTGCGCCCATTTTACCGCTGAGTTCAGAGATAACCAGCAGGCCATTATGGTTGAACATCTGGCTGCTGACGTCAGTGAAGTCGATACCGCGCCAGCGCACACTGTTAGCCTTGAGCAAGACATCAGCAGTAAAGCCACGCAGCCCATTATAATCAGGCTGGTCAAGATTCGAGGAAATCACAGGACGCGGCTGCTTCACCTGGCTTTGACCGTTCTGCGGCGCGTCGGTGCTGGCGGCATCCGGTGAAGGAGCTGCGAGCAGATTTTCCAGATTGAGCTTATCGAATTGCAGGTTGAACACCCACTTCGGTTTTTCCGCAAGCGAAACGCTCGCCTGCCCTTTCAGGCTACTGTCATTGGCCTGCAAATTAAGATTATCCAGCTCAAGCTGTTTAAGCTCTTCACGCCAGACCGCCTGTAACGTGCCCTGACCGGTAATCCCCTGCGTCGGCAGGTCTGCGCCCGTCAGCTGCCAGTTAAGCTGCTGGATATCCGCCGTCAGCTGATGCGGATAATCTGCGGCGTTAACATTCGCGTTCAGTGACAACGTCAGATCCCGCTGATCGCGGTTGACACGCCCGGAAAATTCAATGGTGGCCTGATGGTTTGCATCCTGCTCCATCTTCAGGCTGATATTGCGCACGGTGACCTGTTCGTCGTCTTCATGCAGGAACACGAGAACGCTGTCGGCCACTTTCAGGCTGCCAATATCAAAAGACCAGCCGGCATCAGACGGTGCATCCGGCAGGGTATTTTCACGCGGCGCAACCGGTGCATCGGATTTACGGACAGCTTCGGTTTGCGGAGTAAGCTGGATCACCGCACCTTTGAGCATCACCTGGTTGACCTGGAGCTGATGCGAAAAGAGCGGGATCAGAGCGACATCAAGACGCATGTTGTCTGCCGACACCAGCGGCTTTTCCGCCCCAGGAGCGGTTAACGACATACGGCCAGAGAGGATGCTGAGCTGCGGCCAGACGTGCCAGCGCAGCGGCCCATCAAGCTTCAGTTGATATCCGCTGCGCGCCTCGACCTGGCGCACCATGTATCCACGAAAATCATTTGGGTTAACCAGCAGAACCAACGCTGAAAGGCCAGCTACCAGCACCACCAGCAAAATCATCAGCGTTGTCAGTACTCTTCTCATGGCATCCTCAATGGACTAACAATCAGTCTTTATCGATACGGCTGGCGACGGCACCTTGCTGATCGCGGTATTTAGCATCCTGACGGCGATTGTAAGGGCGTGCTGCCGGGCCAGTCAGCGGCTCGAAGCTCAGGGCCCCAATCATCATCCCAGGACGCAGCGCCAGCGGCAGTTTACCGGCATTGAAAAACTCCAGCACGATGCGGCCAGACCAGCCCGGATCGATACGGTGCGCGGTCACGTGCACCATCAGCCCCAGACGCGCCAGAGAAGAACGGCCATCCAGCCAGCCAACCAGGTCAGCCGGAAGCGTGACAGATTCAAAGGTCACCGCCAGAGCGAGTTCGCCAGGATGAAGGTAAAACGCTTCCCCTTCATCAAGCACAATTTCGTCACTCATTACGCGGTCAAGCGCAGCGCTGACTTCATCTTTCGGCCCGCTGAGGTCGATAAATGGCGCAGTATGGCCGCTGAACGTACGGAATTTATTCCCCAGACGCACATCAACGGTCACACCGTTGATACGTTCCACTGGCGGACGCGGAGTAATAGACAGGCGGCCTTCATCCAGCCAGGCTTCTATATCTTGGTCACAAAGACGCATGGCACTTTCTCCTTTCGTGCATCAATCCCTGAAGCCTGTCAGGCTCCAGGGCAAACCAGGTTATCTCTGAACGGTACACAATTCGCGCGGTTTATTCAAAAAACTGGCTGATTTTCGCTTTTAAGATATCAATGGCGATACGGTTTTTACCGCCGCGAGGCACGATGATATCGGCGTATTGCTTGGACGGTTCGATAAATTGCAGGAACATCGGACGAACGGTTTTCTGGTATTGCGCCATCACGGAGTCCATCGAACGGCCACGTTCGTTAACGTCACGCTTAATACGACGCATCAGGCAGATGTCCAGCGGGGTATCAACAAAGATAGAGAAGTTCATTGATTCACGCAGGCGAGCATCTGTCAGTAACAGAATGCCCTCAAGGATGATGACCTTTTTCGGTTCAATGCGTACCGTTTCTTTAGTACGGGTATGCTCAACGTAACTGTAAACAGGCAGTTCAATCGCCTGGCCGCTTTTAAGCGCTTCTAAATGCTGGAACAGCAGGCTGTGATCCATCGCATTCGGATGGTCATAGTTGGTTTTAACGCGCTCTTCCATCGAGAGATGCGATTGATCTTTATAATAGCTATCTTCGGGAATGACACCGATGTGCTCATCACCAACTTGTTCACGCAGTTCGCGATAAAGCGTACTGGCAATAAGACTTTTACCTGAAGCCGATGCGCCGGCGATGCCGATAATGACGCACTGATGAGACTTATCAGTCATAAATTTAGCGACCTGATTAACCTGGATGTTAAGGAAGGACGACGCCGGAGCGTCAAACGCGGCAATTATAGGGATTTCGCGGGCGTGATACCAGTCGAATACACAGGTTATGCGAGACAGCATCAAAAGTGACTTTTCATTCCCTTAACGAAATTTTAATGACCATTTTTTCGGCGTTTAACATGAATTTTTTGCAGAGTAACTATTTAATAAGTCTATGATGTCAAATTATGAGCAGTCGCCATATGAATTGTAAATTGTTTGTACTAGCATAAACGAAATTCAAAAATTCACTCGTCTGGACCTGTTTCCGGACGGCCTCGCGTCCCTGGATAAAGCGGTAATGAATAAACAATACCAGCGGGTTTTGGTTACCACCCCACATCCTTTACTGCGACTTGTCTGTCTGGGCCTGGTCACCTTTATCTTTACGTTGTTCTCGCTTGAACTGACCCGTTTTGGAACGCTCCTGGCGCCACTATGGTTCCCGACGTCAATTATGATGGTCGCGTTTTACCGTCACGCAGGGAAAATGTGGCCCGGTATTGCGCTGGCCTGTTCCTTTGGCAATGTTTTTGCCTCCTGGCTGCTTTTCTCATGGGAGTCGATCAGCCTCGCCTACACGGTGATTAACATCATTGAAGCGAGTATCGGCGCATTACTGCTACGCAAACTGTTACCCTGGTACAATCCGCTGCAAAATCTCAATGACTGGGTTCGTCTGGCCTTCGGTAGCGCCCTGGTGCCGCCGCTGATTGGCGGGATCCTGGTTCACTTTATTGTTCCAGGTCCGGAGCCGCTGCGTAACTTTCTGGTCTGGGTATTATCAGAGTCTATCGGCGCACTGGCACTGGTACCATTAGGCTTACTGTTTAAGCCGCACTATCTGCTACGCCACCGTGACCCGCGTCTGCTGCTGGAAACACTTGTGACCATGGCGATTACGCTGGTCCTGAGCTGGATTGCAATTACCTGGCTTCCGTGGCCGTTTACCTGCGTCATTGTCCTGCTGATGTGGAGCGCGGTGCGCCTGCCGCGTCTGGAAGCGTTCCTGGTGTTTTTGGTCACCGTGATGATGGTGTCGCTGATGATGGCACAAAATCCCACGCCGATGACAACCCAAAATACAAGCGCAATGCTCAACGCGCCGTGGTTGCCATTCCTGATGATGCTGCTGCCGGCCAACGTCATGACCATGGTGATGTATGCCTTTCGGGCTGAACGCAAGCACATTACCGAAAGCGAAGAACGTTTTCGCAACGCGATGGAATATTCCGCCATCGGTATGGCATTAGTCGGCATTGAAGGTCAGTGGCTCCAGGCCAACAAAGCGCTATGTAATTTTTTGGGATATACCCAGGCCGAGTTGCAATCCCTCACCTTCCAGCAACTGACCTGGCCTGACGATTTAAACTCCGACCTCGAACAGCTGGAACAGCTGATCAACGGGGACATCAACACCTATTCGCTGGAAAAACGCTACTACACCCGTCACGGGGAAGTCGTCTGGGCGCTGCTCGCCGTCTCGGTTGTGCGCCATGCGGATGGCACGCCCCTCTATTTTATTGCCCAGATTGAAGACATTAACGACCTGAAACAGACGGAATGGGTGAATAAGCGTCTGATGGAGCGTATTACGCTCGCCAATGAAGCGGGGGGTATTGGTATCTGGGAATGGGATCTTGAGCCAGACATCATCAGCTGGGACAAAAAAATGTTCGAACTGTATGAAATCCCGCCGCACATCAAGCCTACCTGGCAAATCTGGCATGAAGCGATGTTGCCGGAAGATCGCCCTCACGCTGAACAGGTGATCCGCGATTCACTGATGGCAAGGCTGCCGTTTAAGCTGGAGTTCCGCATTCGGGTGAAAGAAGGCGTGCGCCATATCCGCTCTCTTGCCAACCGGGTGCTGAATAAACAGGGCGAAGTTGAGCGTCTGCTGGGCATCAACATGGATATGACCGAAGTTAAACAGCTTAACGAGGCCTTATTCCAGGAAAAAGAGCGCCTGCACATTACCCTCGATTCCATCGGTGAAGCGGTGCTTTGTACCGATGTCGACATGAACGTCACCTTTATGAACCCTGTCGCCGAGAAGATGAGCGGCTGGCCTCAGGTTGAAGCCATTGGTCAGCCCATCCTGAAGGTTCTACATATTACCTTTGGCGAAAACGGCCCTCTGATGGAAAACATCCACAGCGGTGATATGTCGCGCTCCGATATCGAACAGGATGTGGTGCTGAACTGCCGCAGCGGCGGAAGTTTTGATATTCATTACAGCATCACGCCACTCAGTACGCTGGATGGGCAAAATATCGGTTCGGTACTGGTTATCCAGGATGTTACCGAATCACGTAAAATGCTGCGTCAGCTGAGTTATAGTGCCTCTCACGATGCCCTCACCCACCTGGCGAACCGCGTGAGCTTTGAAAACCATCTCAAGCGGTTGTTGCAGACGGTTCAGGAAACTCGCCAGCGTCATGCGCTGGTGTTTATCGATCTTGACCGCTTCAAAGCCGTCAACGATACGGCAGGCCATGCGGCGGGCGATGCCCTGCTGCGCGAGCTTTCATCGTTAATGCTGACCATGCTGCGTTCAAGCGATGTGCTGGCACGTCTGGGTGGCGATGAGTTTGGTCTGCTGCTGCCCGACTGCAATATCGAAAGCGCACGCTATATCGCAGGGCGCCTGATCCACGCCATCAACGACTATCACTTTATGTGGGAAGGCCGCCTGCATCGTATCGGCGCCAGTGCGGGGATCACCCTGATTGACGAAAATAACTACCAGGCCGCAGAAGTGATGTCTCAGGCGGATATCGCCTGTTACGCCTCCAAGAACAACGGCCGCGGCGTGGTCACGGTCTACGAGCCTCAGCAGGAACGTGTTCACACTACGCGCGGCATGATGTCGCTCGATGAACAGTGGCATATGATTAAAGACAATCATCTGCTGATGATTGCCCGCAGCGTGGCCTCTCCACGCATCCCGGAAAGCAGTAATTTCTGGCTGATTTCACTGCGGCTGTGGACCAGCCAGGGCGAAGTGCAGGAAGAACACGCGTTCCGTGCCGGGCTGGCCGAACCTGAACTGCTGCACGCCCTCGACAGACGTATTTTCAGTGAGTTTTTCCGGACCTATGCCGCGCAGGTTGCCAGCAAAGGAATGGGTGTCGCCCTGCCGCTTTCAGAGGCGGGTTTAGCCAGCGTCACGCTGGTCGATGAACTGCTCGAACTGCTGGAACAAGGCCCGTTCCCTGGGCGTCTGCTGCATCTGATTATCACCATTGACGTTCTGAACAACCCGGATCCAAACGTACAGGGTGGGCTGCAAAAACTCCGTCACGTTGGCTGTCGCGTGGTGTTAAGCCAGGTCGGGCGCGATATGGACATCTTTAACCAGCTGAGCATCAATATGGCCGATTACCTGATGCTGGATGCGGAAGTGGTGACCAACGTTCACGGTAATCTGATGGATGAGATGATGGTGACCATTATCCAGGGCCACGCGGATCGTCTGGGAATGAAAACCATCGCCGGGCCAAGCAATCAGCCGATCATGATGGACACCTTATCCGGCATTGGCATCGACTTTATCTATGGCGACACCATCGCCGAGCCGCAGCCGCTGGAGTTACTGCTGAACACCAGTTACTTCGCCATCAACTAACGGTGTCCAGCCGTCGGTGTACCAGATGTGCAGTAACGCATAGGAACGCCACGGCTGCCAGCGCTCGGCATAGCGCCGGATTTGCGCCGGTGTCATCCCGGCAAAACGCTGCTTGATGAGATAATCATCCGGCAGGAACACATCCTTTGCCTGCCATCCCCGAAGCGCAAGATAGTTGGCCGTCCAGCGGCCAATTCCAGGCCGCTGCTGTAACGCCTTCATTCCTGCGTCAATATCATCCGGCGGCGTCAGCGGGAATGTCCCGTCGACCACGGACTGCGCCAGATGAATCAGCGACTCAGCCCGCTTAATGGGCATCCCTAGCGCCTTCAGCGACAGCGGGTCGGCGGCTGCCAGCGCATCAGGGGTGGGAAAGCAGAGGTAGTCAGGGAAACCTTTCACCGGCGCGCCACACAGCGTCACCACACGCGACGCCAGTTTCGCCGCCATCGCCACACTCACCAGTTGCCCCAGAATCGCCCTAACGCCCTGCTCCCAGGCATCCATCGAACCCGGCAAGCGAAGCCCTGGCCGGGCTGCGCCCAGTTCACCGAGCGTGGCAAGGACTTGCTGTGGTTCGCAGGTAAGATCGAACAAACGTTCAATCCGTGCCAGGCAGGCCGATGCTACAGGAACCAGCCCCGGGCTGAGAGTGATCTTCAGGGTGCAGGTATCGGTATCGGGCGTGACGCGAAACACGCCCTGATGGCCGTCACAGGCGAAACTGCGCTCGTACCAGGTATCCGTTACGGTTTCGACGCCCGTCACTGCACGCGCGCCAAGAAAGCCAAACATCCATTGCCAGTCGTAAGGGGGTTGCCAGTTCAGGGTGTACATCGCGACTCCTTTTAGGTTCACCACAGCATAAACCGAACAGGCTTGTTTCGCCTTGCTTTCATATTCCTGTTGTCGCAGGCCGGACATTTCGCTAAAGTCTCGCCCCTTCTCACTGGCATGGGGATTTCTACGTGTTTATTGGATTTGACTACGGTACGGCAAACTGTTCAGTTGCCATCATGCAAAACGGGCAACCACAGCTCCTGAAAATGGAAAAAGAGAGTACGTTGCTGCCGTCCATGCTTTGCGCTCCCACGCGTGAAGCGGTCAGCGAATGGCTGTTCCGTCATCACCAGGTTCCGGCCACTGGCGCAGAATCGCAGGCGTTGTTGCGCCGTGCGGTCAGTTTTAACCGCGAAGAAGATATCGACGTTACGCCTTCCAGCGTGCAGTTTGGCCTTTCTTCACTTGGTCACTACGTTGAGGACCCTGAAGAGGTCTACTTCGTCAAATCACCCAAGTCATTCCTGGGCGCGAGTGGCCTGAAGCCTCAGCAGGTGGCCATGTTTGAAGACCTGGTGTGCGCCATGATGCTGCACATCCGCAATCAGGCACACACCCAGGTTAACGATGCCATCACCCAGGCGGTGATTGGTCGTCCGATTAACTTCCAGGGATTAGGCGGCGAAGAAGCCAACCAGCAGGCACAGGGTATTCTTGAACGTGCCGCACACCGCGCGGGCTTCCGCGATGTGGTGTTCCAGTATGAACCGGTTGCGGCGGGGCTGGATTTCGAAGCCACCCTGACGGAAGAAAAACGGGTACTGGTGGTGGATATCGGCGGGGGGACAACAGACTGCTCTCTGCTGCTTATGGGGCCACAGTGGCATTCGCGTCGTGACCGCGAAAATAGCCTGCTGGGGCACAGTGGTTGCCGCGTGGGCGGTAACGATCTGGACATCGCTCTGGCATTCAAAAGCCTGATGCCGCTGCTGGGCATGGGCGGGCAAACGGAAAAAGGGATCGCCCTGCCGATCCTGCCGTGGTGGAACGCTATCGCTATCAACGATGTGCCCGCACAAAGTGATTTCTACAGCACTGCTAACGGGCGTTTCCTGAACGACCTGGTGCGTGATGCCCAGGACGCAGATAAAGTCGCCCTGTTATATAAAGTGTGGCGCCAACGCCTGAGCTACCGCGTAGTGCGTACCGCTGAAGAGAGTAAAATAGCACTCTCGGCAAGTCCTGAGCACGCGGTGACCTTGCCGTTCATTAGCGATGACCTTGCCACTGCCATTACGCAGCAAGGGCTGGAAACGGCGCTGATGCAGCCATTACAGCGCATTCTGGAACAGGTTCAACTGGCACTGGAAAACGGCAAAGAGAAGCCGGATGTCATTTACCTGACAGGGGGAAGCGCCCGCTCACCGCTCATCAAGAAAGCGCTGGCGGAACAACTGCCGGGAATACCGATTGCGGGTGGCGATGACTTTGGCTCCGTTACCGCGGGTCTGGCGCGCTGGGCGCAGGTGATGTTCAGCTAAACACAAAAAACTGAAGCCCCTCAGTCACCTTGTGGGGCCTCAGTATCTACATTGTGCTAAAGCGCTCTTCTTCGTTACTTTCTGAACTCACCCTCTTCCTCCCCCAGGTGGGTTCTTTTGCCGCAGGTTCACACTGCTGTATGTAGCTGCGGAAATCAGCCAGTGCTACAGGCGGCATGAAGTAGTATCCCTGCAAGAAGTCGACCTGACTGGTGATAAGCCATTCACGTTGATAATCATACTCCACGCCCTCTGCAACAGTGCGCAGCCCCAGAATGGCAGCCAGATTAATAATTGACTCCAGCATGGGCATCGACTGGTCTTTTGCATGGATGCCGTTGATGAAGGTCTTATCGATTTTAATGACATCCAGATCCAGTTCATTCAGATAGCATAAATTGGCATATCCCGTACCAAAGTCATCCAGAGCGAAGAGCACCCCGCGGTTACGTAATGAACGAATCAGCTCTTTTATTGCCGGCGTGACCACCAGCGTCTGGTTTTCAGTTATCTCAATCATCAGCTTTATCGGCAGCGATTCCGTTAGCTCTATAAAGTTAAGGCATTCCCAGTAGAAAACGGGGTTGCTTAAGTTAGACGGGCTGACATTGAACGCAACAAAAAAAGTCTGATCCTGCCAGTCAATATCGTGACTTAAATCGCTGGCAACTTTGTTCATTAAATAACTCGTCAGCTCATTGATTTGACCACTGCTTTCTGCCAGAGGAATAAATTCCCGTTGCGAAATGGCATAATTATGACCCAACGGCCAGCGCGCCAGCACCTCCACGCCACGTAGTTCACCTTTATTCCCGACGATAGGCTGATAGTAAGGAATAATTTCATCGTTCTTCAGCGCCAGATTTAACCGACTCGCTTCGTTGCTATCATAGAAACGTTCTTTCATTGCTTGTCTTGCCGTATTTTCGTGCCCAACCATTCTTTCTGCCAGAAAACCATTTCTGGCCAGAAAGATGATAGTTTCGTTGAAGTTATCAAAACCTAAACGATGGGTTATTTTATCCCGATAGCGATAAAGCGATTTAGACGCTAACGAGTTCGCTTTACAAAATTCTTCCAGCCCTTCCTTGGTAAAAGAGGCATTAAGCATTTCTTCTTCAAAATCACTCAAGCGGAATGTATCAACACTTCCCAGTTTAGATGGTGTTTCCATCCTGGCTTCGGACATCAGAATATTCTTCAGCATATTGATGACCGTAGTAAACTGTATTTTTGCGTTAATAAGCTCAGCGTTCTCATACCCTCGATTAATACATTTATTTTCACTCAACCTCAGAACAATACTGTTCACATTGATAAACTGACTGCTGTTCCTTTGCAGCCATTTTTTAACTAAAAAAAATGGCATCCTGCTATCAATTATTAACAGGCAGGTATTGTATTGCGGAATGGAAATGTCTGAGTCAGAGACAAACGTTCCGGTATCCACCAATACAAGATTAGGTAAAAAAGACCTAATTCCTGAGAAAAGATAAATGTCATAACTGAGCAGGAAGACCTTTTTCGTGTTCATAATAATCACCATAAAAGTTTAATTGCAAAGCACTTCCTTCCCCCGTAAAGAAAGAATATTTACAATCGTGTCGATTTCCATCAAACATCCAATGCCAGGTAGACAACATTTATTCTTATAAATAAAAAGAAAAATAGCAGAGCTAGCGTTTTCTCCTTCAGTTAAATTCATATTGTGGATACAATGATAAAAGTCTTCCTGATGTTTATACAGGGAATTTTCTCAATATGAATCAGTACAAACTAATGCCCTTACATTCAGCTCGCGACAAAATAAAACCACTGCCATAGTCATTCACACTGTTAACAGACAGAATAAATCACCACAAAGGCAACGCAGTTCAGATAATCATTTCAATGAAAATAACAGATTTGTCCCTCCTTCACTTCGCCCGACAGACCATCAGCGTGCGGCGAAGATCCCTAACCCCATAAACATTATCGGATATATGCATAATCTTGTAGTAAAAGACCTTCTGTTTTGACATGAGTAAATCTGTTATCGCGTCAGGTAAGTCATCATTGTCATTCTTTACCACCGAAACGCGTTGAGTACGCAAGTAGCCATCACTGTCCTGCCCGGTAAATTTCAGTGTTGTTGAACGATTAACAGAATAGTTCTGGCCATTAACGTCCAGCACTCCCACTTGTGAGAACACTCCTTCCCTGGCAGAAGAAATTCTGAATACTAATAAGACTTCGCCTGCAATGTTCACCCCATCTTTTTGCGTATTGAGGGAGAGGTGGTTTTTAGCAGTACAGACTAAAGCTGAGGGGATCTTAGTGCGATTCAGCATAAAGAAAAAAATCACCACCAATGCTGTAATCAAGCTAATAAATATAATTTTCGCACTCACTCGCCATCCCCTTCTGATCCATTTTACATACACTGAAGAAATACTCTTTCAGTTTATTACCTGCTGATAAACTGTTGTCATCATAAAATACGATAACTTTGTTTCTTCCTTTACAAATGGAATTGAAATCTTGCCACTTTGGCGAATTCAGAAACTGGGATACCTTTTCTGTTGAATTATCATCTGTAGTATAAATATCACACACACCAGATTTTATAACATGCACAATATTGTCGTGATCTCTTAGCATTGCGACGAGTATAACGCCGACGGAAACAAAAATAATGAAACTAAATAAAAACAATAATACTGACTTACGATAGCGCGCAAATTTAATCGATTTATTCACCGTAGATAATGTAGCCATACTACAGTTTAAAACTTCATCACTAACATTTTTGATCTGCGCCTCGAAAAGAAATCCTTCTCGCGGAATGGTGACAATCAGATCGTCCATACCCAAAGCTGTAAACGCTTTGCGCAACATGCTCACACTTTTATTAAGGCTATGCCCAGACGGGATCATGCCATGCCGACCCCATACCTCTTCAATGATCAGTTCCCGGTTTAATTGCTTATAATTATTTTCGATAAAGAGTTCAAGTAACCTTGCGGTTGGTGCTGACAGGACCGTTCTTTCGCCTTGCGCACTCAACACTCGCTTCTCTGAATCGTATAAAACCTGATCATTAATGATTTTTTTCATCCAGGTAAACTCTTATATTTTTATCTTTGACGTTACCAACAACCCCCATACAGAATATATTCACTATATAACGTTAGCAATATAGGAAAGTTTTATTTTTATTTTATGAGCTACGTTTGAAACACCCATTACCAATTGGGAGGTATTTCTGCAAAGCAACAATAAACTTTTTATTTTGACTTTTCAGACCGGGACTATTGTACGTCTCCCCTGGCAGTACATAACGAATAGTTGCTTCATCATCTGTTGAGTTGCATCCTTTCTGAACAATGATTTTAAAAAAAGTATTCCCGGTATTTTTGAGAATGCCGGCCTGCTCATCCAGCGTATAACGCAGATCCACTTTTCTGGGGCGAACCACCAGAATCGTGTCCAGGGCAATAGCCGGTATCGCTTCACTCTTTTTACCCGTGTTGCGCTCCGGGAACAGCGTCACTGGCATTTCGGTGAACTGCACCCGGTAATAGCGCTCTTTGTCGTCCTGCGGCCCACGATAAAAAATTTTGAAATACTCCCCGGCATCCGGCGCCAGGGAGAAATTAAGCGGGGCAAAAAGCAGCTCTCCTTCCTGTATTGATTCGCGCCGTTCCCCGCCTGGACCAGGTTTGTCAATTTTCACCGCAGAAATGCTGTACACATTCTGTTTCTTGCTGTCATTGAAAATACGCTTGCTAATAAATGGCTTATCTGCGGCCATGTCGTAAATCGTTGAATCAAGATACAGGGCGTGGGCAGAGAGACTCAACAGCGCCGCGTATGTTAAACCCGCACAGGTCATTGCCGCACGCCATGTCATCATTTTGTGACTCCCACCCAGTTAGCCGTGACCTGGATTTCTCCGCTGGCGCTGACCACGCCTTCCCAGTCAGAGCCTGATACCGTCAGGGCTGAACGAGAATCATCCATCGGGAACAGCAGCGATAAATTGGTGCTGAAGTAGCTTCCATCGTCAGTATTGTTTGCATCCCACGGCGTTTGCTGCCACAGCGCATCATTCAGGCTAATCGGGTTTTCGTTACAGCTATTCCTCACCTGAGTCAGGCTACCGGACTGGTTGTTATATTGAAGATAAGCCGGGATTGGTACGCTTATCCCCCCCTGCGCAGATGTAAACAGGCAATACGGCGTATCGTTTATTGTCGTGCTATCCCCAACAACCTGAGCAGTAATACTGTCTGCCTGACGCGGGCCAGAAACAGTGACGACATAATTCATTTCAATCGGTGTTTCATCGCCAATGGCGCCACTGCCGCTTGCCGAGGTTGTATTATTTGATGAAACAATACTTATCCCATACTCCTTAGGGACAATATTAAGCTGTAAAGAAGGCGTAAATTGGTAATAACCTGATTCAGGGGTCAACGCGTTACTAAACGCAAACGTAAAGGGCTGACTGTTGGTAATACTGTTGCCAGAGTCGACAAGGTTTTTAAGGAATGTCTGCGACAAAAAGAGGTATACATATTGGCCGCTTGTTGAGAAGACATTGTAATACGCCGTCGAAGCACTGAAGTTATACCAGGTAGAGCCATTTCCAGAATAGCGTACCGTTGCGGCCGCAGGGGTAAAGCCAAGGGCTGCCGAATCGACATAGGCCCGGAAGGTCAGCGATGCGGTCAGGTTGGCGGTCTGCTGAAGGCTATAACTGACCATCTTGCAGATAACGCCGCTCACGTTACTCACCACGCCCAGCTCACAGGCACCGGAGTCATTAGTGATGCTCGGCGTACCGTCGCTGGCGATCCACAGTTCCTGAAATGCGCTGGTCGATTCAAGCGCCAGATGGCCGCGCTTGGTTAAGGTATAGTTCACGTAGTTCCACAACCCGGTGGTCTGATCCTTACAGCGCTGTCCTGAAGCGTAATCATAGTTAACCGACGTATAGCAGCGGTTGAATACATACGTTTCGCTGCTCCCGGTGGACATGTTACGGAAATACTCGTAGGCGGAATCACTCAGTGAGGCAAATCCGTAAGCCCCACCGATAACACCCGCAACCGATCCCACCTGGGCATGGTAGAAACCGTTACTGTCGGTTCCTTGCCCTGAAATGTAACCTGACGTTGGGCATTGCGTACCGGTGTAACAGCGCGTCCCACGAAACGGCCCATCAATAGGTGAATTATCAATCCACATATCCTGATAGTAGTTGGCTGGCGCGGTCCAGCCGACAAACCCCATATAGCCAAGACTCACCTGCGAAGTACCGTATTTCACCCAGGTATTTGACCCGCTAAAACGAGGATCAAGGGCAGCAGGGGTAATGAAATACTCACCGTCCACGGAGTTTTCGATGAACAGAAAGTTATTGCTGACTGAACCCGATGATGTCGCATTCAGCGCTTTAGCCGCAAACGGCGTCATCGCACCGACAAGCAGTAACGGAAGAATGATGTTGGAATTTTTCATAGCATTATCTCTGCGCCATTGTCGATTGCAGTGCACATTTCACATCCCCGACCCACGCGGCGCCCCGGGCTTTCTCCAGATCCAGATCGGCTTCGCAGATATTGCCATTGGCCGAAACAAGGGTAATGACGGGAAACTTCTTATCGATATCGATCGCGAACTCACCTTTCGCATCGGTACGTGTTTTACCGATGTGGTTATGGATATCGGTATTAGTGGCCAGTTCACCATCCGGATAACGGACACGACCAAATACGGTCACCATGCTTTTCACCTCTGGCTCAACCACTCCCACGTTGCCCGGATATAGATTCAGCGATTGCTTACGCCCGGAGACAATATCGAAGCTGTCTTCTGAGTTGCGGTCGTTCATGATTTCCAGCTTGTATTGCGCATACGGTGGCAGCGCAATAAAGTTCGATTTACCGCTCAGTACGTAATTACGGTTGTTAACTTTTGCCGCCAGCTTGCCATCTCCAGCCAGACCGGTTTTAACAATGATCCCGGAGCGCTGACGCTCTTTGCTCAGGCCGAAATCTCCGCCCGCCCAGGCAACAGATCCCTGTGAAGAGAAATTCATGTTGGTTGAGTTATCCCCTGAACGGGTAACAGAGACGGTCCCGGCGTTATATTTGGTGTCGTAGCTCATGTTGCCGTTAACGGAGTAATTGTTGCCGTAATTCTGTTCGCCGCTCAGGCGCGTGGATGCCGAGATCCCAGCCGAGGTAATCGGTCCATCTTCAAACTGTTTGCGGGCACTGATATTGCCCTGTGTTGCGCCGTAACGATCGCGCGATGCCCCAAAACTCAGCCATGTTGCCAGTGGCAATGAGAGGTCGAGGCTGACATAACGCTCCTGGCGACCGTCATCATTGGTGTTGTTGTAGTAATACCGCTGTACCCCGGCGCGCAGGCCAACGGTGGCATAACGTCCGGCGTACAGTGTGGTGCTGTAATCCAGGTTGCGGTATTTGTTGCCCGAGTAGCGGTTTTCCGTCTGGCTCACCGTCAGTGAACCCCCGTGCGGAATAAAGTTACCGAGGTTAATCGTGCCGCCAATCGAGTAGTTGTCACGCTCCTGAACGGGCAAACGGTCGCCGATTTTACTGTCTTCGCGTGACGCCCATATCGAACCAAACCCGCCTGGCGCATTAAGGTTCACGTTACTGACGTTACGCCAGGAGCCATCGTTCGCCACCAGCGTTTGCGTCGCCACGCTCACGTACTCGTTCACGTTTAAAGTCAGATCGGTTTCGTTAACCGCGTTGGAGTCAAAACCGTAAACCGTGGACTTCATGCTCAGACCCGAGAGGATAGCCAGCGTCAGAGAGCCCGCACCACCGGCAATCCAGGTCTGTTCACTGCCTAAATCGCGATAGTGATTACGCTTGTAGCTTACGCGATCGTAATCAAGCGAGCCGCCAAAGACCTGCCATGAGATCTCATCCAGCCCGGCCGCCTGCTGGCGCGCGAAGATTTTGTTCACGCGGCTGACGCGCGTATTCACAGTACGGCCATTAACGACAATATCCACCGTGACGTCATAAACCCCGTAAGGGAAACGGCTGGTGTCAATTTCGTAGCTACCCATGTTGAAGTTCTGAACGCTCAACAGGCGTCCGTCACGAAAAACGTGTACCTCCCCTGCTGCGGGCAGGAAAACGGTAATCGGGGTCAGTGACAGAGAAGTATTTTCAACCACGGTACTGCCTTTGTTGCCAAAGCTGGCACCGTAGATTTTTCCACCATTTAAGGCATTAAGGCTGGCAATAGATTGCACGTTCCATGTATCAAGCATCCCTAATGCCAGACGATAGCCTTCATAGTCGCGCTCGTACATCGCGCGATAGACCTTGCTGGAGCCATTGCTCTCGCCAATACCGTATACCGAACCGTTAATGTTGAAGTGATGCTCACGAAGTGATGTCGTGTTATCCAGCGTTAAGTAGCTGCGTGAACTGCTGCCATTCTGATAGTCGTTGTAGTAGGTGCCAAAATTGTAATTCAGCACGTTAGACAGCCGATCGACGCTGGAAGGGCCTAATAAGGTACTGCGTGCCACTACCGCCTCGGTCAGTGCGTCCCTGCTGACAATCATCTCCAGGTGAAACGATGACACGTTCAGCTGTAAGCGGGCTTCAGGCGTCAGTGCAATCGATGTGTTGTCGACAAATTTAACATCACCTATTTTTTCTACCATCGCGCGCGTTTTATCCGACAGCACGGCATTATTGGGCAGATCGGAAACCATAATCGACTTCACGGTAATATTACCGTCAACCAAGGAGATCACCGCATCAGCTATTTTTTGCTGACTTTTTTCATCCGTTTCTTGATATCGAATAAATACCGGAACCGTCATTCCCTGCTCAAGCGAACGAGCAAAAGCACCGGGAATAACGTAATTACCGATCTTAACGGGCGCTGAATGAGCAAACCCTGGTGTTAACGCTAAAGAGAGAAATACACTCCCTCCAACAAGATATTTAAATGACATACGCATCCTTACACTTCGGCATTTATTATGGGTACCGATAATGGCGTTGTTCATTACTTCACTGTAATAAATTGCTTGCCATGCCAAATACCAATACGGGTACGGCTGTTTGACACATCACTTTTCTGAAGTCTTATTTTTGTCCCTGGCATGACGTAGTAACGTTCACGGCAACCTTTACCCTGATCCAGAGCAGGATCCTTACACGCACCATAGGCAATAACGCGGAAAGAGACATTGCCGGTGTTGGTAATAAGATCGCCCTGTCGGCTGTAATCGAAGCGCTCCTTACGTGGGGCGACCACCAGGATAGTCCCAATCTCCGCCGAAGCCGTTGCGGTGGCGGCTTTACCGGCTTTGGTCGCAACGCTTTCACTTACCGGTTCATCAATCCATTGCAGGCGATAATAGCGCTCCTTATCGTCCTCTGGCCCTTTATAGAAAAAGCGAAAAACATCTTTCGCATCGCCAGGAAGAATCAGGTTTGCAGGTGTCGATAATAATTCACCTGGATTTGCCAAATTCATTTCCACACCACCCGGTAGCGGCGATGAAAGTTGTTTTACCGTCACGCTGACATAGCGTGCTGAATCCGTTGTGTTAATAATTTCTTTCGATAATGAACTCTCTTCGGAAGTCATTATCGACGTGATATCACCCACATTAATTGCCCAGCTGGAAAAAGATGTAGCGATCCCCACCAATATGGCAATTGGTAAATATTTATTCATCTGTCAATTCCTGAGAAATTCGGGAGAATAAATCTCCCGAATTTTTATTCATTACGCTGGGGTAGTCCAGGTAGCATTGAACTGAACTTTAACATCGCCAGTCCAGTAGCCATCAGGCAGCGCAGAGTAGTCAGTCACAGCCGTAGAACCATCAGAGGTTGCAGATGCAATAGAGAACTTGAAGCTAGACTGATCGCTCACACGGTCTGCGCCGTTATATGCGCCATCAGCCATCAGGCTTTCCAGACCAGAGGTTGAAGAGGAGTTCACCAGTACAGTCTCAGCAGAGCTGGAAAGAGCAGTACCATTCCATGCAACGCCGACATCCAGAGTAGACGCATCGCCGCTTGCATTGGTCAGAGTATTGCTGATGACCTGTGCAGTCAGCTCAAAGTCTGTTGCACTTTCCTGTCCCTGAATCGTAACGTCAAAAGCACCATCCTGAGTATTAAACCCATTCAGGCCTTCCGCATACTGAAAAGTCAGAGAGTTCAGTGGAGTAACAACCAACATGCTGGTTGTATCTTTTGTTGCAGTTGCATCCCAAGATGCCGTTGCAGATGCAGTTACATCAGCCATCGCATTTGCTGCTGCGAATACAGAAGCCAGAGAGGCCACCAGTAATAACTTTTTCATTTTCTTCTCCTAAGAAAGACGCGCAACCAGGTACTGTTCATATAAGAAACCAGGATGCTCCATTTAATTGCGAGCGAGATTTGCTGCGCCAAAAAAGTATTATTCGAAACATGTTTAACGACAACACACAGAAATACGAAAAATCTCATATTACTTAAGAATATTCTCACCAGAACCATGCCAAAAAACAGTATTGTAAATATATAAAACCACAATAACTGCAATAGATAGATTTTATGACCAGCAATTATGACTTATTAAGTGATTAACACTAATTTTGCTTTTTGATACAAATCAAAATTGAAAACAGACGCATTAAATCTAAAAAACATTTTAAATCAATAAAATATAGAAGATACGCAAAAACAAAAATCTTGTTAAAAAATTGCTATAAGAATGCAACTTTTTGGTACGAAAGGAAATATTCCTACTCATAATAAATAAAAAAAGGAAAATTCCTACAATCCAGTTAAATAACAAAAGTGGATTCTTACCTTCTGTTTTTAACAAATAACAGAAAACCTAAGAATATTCCTCGAATAATGAAATATTCCTGGTATGAGGATTGAAATACTTATTTCATACGCTGATTCATTAATGTGACGTAGCACCCAGGTTCGGCTTTTCCAGACTGGGTAAGCAAATCCCCCCCGCATTGCCGCTTTGCAGTCACCCCCAATCAGACAATTCCAGACAGTCTTCCACATTTCCTCCATTTTTCTGCCGTCTTGCCTGACTAAACTAGTATCATTCCCCGAAGTGTTTCAGGATGAGAACGTATAACGATGAAAGGCAGTCATAAATCCCGCTGGGCAATCGCCGCTGGCATCATTGTGGTGGTCCTTGCCGCCGCCTGGTACTGGCACAGTCAATCTTCCGGTACTGCGACACCCGTTGGAGCAAATTCCCAGCCACAGCGCCCTGTGGGCGGTGGCCGTCACGGGATGCGCGGCGGCGCACTGGCACCGGTGCAGGCCGCGACGGCAGTGAACAAAGCCGTTCCTCGTTATCTTTCCGGCCTGGGGACCATTACGGCGGCAAACACGGTAACGGTCCGCAGCCGCGTCGAGGGTCAACTGATGGCCATTCATTTCCAGGAAGGCCAGCAGGTTAAAGCCGGCGATTTACTGGCAGAGATCGACCCAAGCCAGTTCAAAGTCGCCCTCGCCCAGGCACAAGGGCAGCTCGCAAAAGATAAAGCCACGCTCGCCAACGCCCGACGTGATTTGGCGCGCTATCAACAGCTGGTCAAAACCAATCTGGTGTCCCGCCAGGAGCTTGATACCCAGCAGTCGCTGGTGAGTGAAACCCAGGGCACAATAAAAGCTGATGAAGCTTCCGTCGCCAGCGCGCAGTTACAGCTCGACTGGAGCCGCATCACTGCCCCCATCGATGGCCGTGTGGGGCTGAAACAGGTCGACATCGGAAATCAAATCTCCAGCAGCGACACTACCGGTATTGTGGTCATCACCCAAACCCATCCCATCGATTTGGTCTTTACCCTGCCGGAAAGCGATATCGCCACCGTTGTGCAGGCGCAAAAAGCCGGTCAGGGGCTGGTCGTCGAAGCCTGGGACCGCACCAACAAACAGAAGCTGAGCGAAGGTTCGCTCCTGAGCCTTGATAACCAGATTGATACCACCACCGGCACCATCAAGCTTAAAGCCCGCTTTAACAACCAGGACGACGCTCTGTTCCCGAACCAGTTTGTGAATGCGCGAATGCTGGTAGCCACCGAAGAAAATGCCGTGGTCATTCCGGCAGCGGCACTGCAAATGGGGAATGAAGGCAACTTTGTCTGGGTGCTGAACAGTGAAAACAAGGTCAGTAAACATCTGGTGAAAACCGGGATCCAGGACAGCCAGACAGTGGTTATCAGCGCCGGGATTTCCGCAGGCGACCGCGTGGTGACCGACGGCATTGACCGCCTGACCGAAGGCGCCAAAGTCGAAGTGGTTGAAGCGCATGACAGCACCACCGCCACGGAACAACCTGCCAGACGCGAACACAAAAAACAGGGAGCGACCTCCTGATGCAGGTGATGCCACCGAGCTCTACAGGTGGGCCGTCACGCCTGTTCATTTTGCGCCCCGTAGCCACCACGCTGCTGATGGTGGCCATTCTGCTGGCCGGGATCATCGGTTACCGTTTTCTGCCCGTTTCGGCGCTGCCAGAAGTCGATTACCCCACCATTCAGGTAATCACGCTCTATCCTGGCGCCAGCCCGGACGTTGTGACCTCCGCCATTACCGCACCGCTGGAGCGGCAGTTTGGCCAGATGTCTGGCTTAAAACAGATGTCCTCGCAAAGTTCGGGCGGCGCGTCAGTGGTGACCCTCCAGTTCCAGCTGACGCTGTCGCTGGACGTTGCCGAGCAGGAAGTGCAGGCCGCGATTAACGCCGCCACCAACCTTCTGCCATCCGACCTGCCTAACCCACCGGTTTACAGCAAAGTTAACCCGGCGGATCCGCCAATCATGACCCTTGCGGTCACCTCCTCTGCCATTCCGATGACCCAGGTGGAAGATATGGTGGAAACCCGCGTGGCGCAGAAAATCTCGCAGGTGTCCGGGGTGGGTTTGGTGACACTGGCTGGCGGGCAACGCCCAGCCGTGCGCGTGAGGCTGAACGCCCAGGCCATTGCTTCTCTGGGGTTAACCAGCGAAACCATTCGCACGGCGATCAGCAATGCGAACGTCAATTCCGCCAAAGGCTCGCTGGATGGCCCGACGCGTGCCGTCACGCTGTCTGCGAACGACCAGATGCAGTCTGCCGATGAATATCGCCAGCTGATTGTGGCGTATCAAAACGGTGCGCCCGTTCGCCTGGGCGATGTGGCAACCGTTGAGCAAGGGGCAGAAAACAGCTGGCTTGGCGCGTGGGCCAACAAACAGCAGGCGATTGTAATGAACGTACAGCGCCAGCCTGGTGCCAACATCATTGATACCGCCGACAGTATCCGCACGATGCTGCCGCAGCTGATTGAAAGCCTGCCGAAGTCCGTCAGCGTGAAGGTGCTTTCCGACCGCACAACCAATATTCGCGCGTCCGTTTCCGACACCCAGTTTGAGCTGATGCTGGCCATTGCGCTGGTGGTCATGATCATCTACCTGTTCCTGCGTAACGTGCCGGCCACCATTATCCCTGCCGTCGCCGTGCCGTTATCGCTGGTGGGTACCTTTGCCGTGATGGTGTTCCTTGATTTTTCGATCAACAACCTGACGCTGATGGCACTCACCATCGCCACCGGTTTTGTGGTGGATGACGCCATCGTGGTGATCGAAAACATCTCGCGCTATATCGAAAAAGGCGAAAAACCACTCGCCGCCGCGCTGAAAGGGGCGGGAGAAATCGGCTTTACCATTATCTCCCTTACCTTCTCATTAATTGCCGTACTGATCCCGCTGCTGTTTATGGGGGATATTGTCGGCCGGTTGTTCCGCGAATTTGCCGTCACCCTGGCGGTCGCGATTTTGATCTCGGCAATAGTGTCCCTGACGCTGACGCCGATGATGTGCGCCCGCATGTTGAGCGTTGAGTCCCTGCGCAAACAAAACCGCTTCTCGCGGGCGTCGGAGCGGATGTTCGAACGCATCATCGCCGCTTACGGCCGCCTGCTGGCAAAAGTGCTTAATCATCCGTGGGCCACACTTGGCGTGGCGTTGGGTACGCTGGCGCTGAGCGTGATGCTGTGGATTTTCATCCCGAAAGGATTCTTCCCGATTCAGGATAACGGCATCATTCAGGGCACGCTTCAGGCTCCGCAGTCGGTCTCCTTTGCCAGCATGGCGCAGCGCCAGCAGCAGGTGTCTGAGCTCATAATGAAAGATCCGGCGGTTGAAAGCCTGACCTCCTTCGTGGGCGTTGACGGAACCAACCCGTCGCTGAACAGCGCGCGTCTGCAAATCAATCTCAAACCGCTGAGTGACCGTGATGACCGCGTACAAACGGTAATTGAGCGCCTGCAAACTGCCGTCGCCCGCGTGCCGGGAATCGAGTTGTATTTGCAACCAATTCAGGATTTAACCATCGATACCCAGGTGAGCCGCACCCAGTATCAGTTCACGTTACAGGCCACTTCTCTCGATGCTCTCAGCACCTGGGTGCCGCAGCTGGTGAATAAACTCAAAGCGCTGCCGCAAATTTCCGACGTCAGCAGTGACTGGCAGGACAAAGGACTGGCGGCATATGTGAACGTTAACCGCGACAGCGCCAGCCGTCTTGGCATCACAATGGCCGATGTTGATAACGCGCTGTACAACGCGTTCGGACAGCGGCTGATCTCCACCATTTATACCCAGGCGAACCAGTATCGCGTGGTGCTGGAACACAACACCGAAAACACACCGGGGCTTGCCGCGCTGGATACGGTGCGCCTGACCAGTAAGGATGGCGGGATTGTGCCGTTAAGCGCCATTGCCAGCGTGGAAGAGCGCTACACCCCGCTTGCGATTAACCATCTCGATCAGTTCCCGTCCACCACCATCTCGTTCAACGTGCCGGACGCCTACTCGCTGGGTGAAGCCGTAGAGGCCATTCTTGCGGCGGAAAAAGATCTTAGCTTCCCGTCAGACATTCAGACCCAGTTCCAGGGCAGCACGCTGGCCTTCCAGGCGGCGCTGGGGAATACCATCTGGCTGATTGTCGCTGCCGTGGTGGCGATGTATATCGTGCTCGGCGTGCTGTACGAAAGCTTTATTCACCCAATAACCATCCTCTCTACCCTGCCAACCGCAGGCGTTGGTGCGCTTCTGGCACTGATGCTGGCAGGCAGTGAACTGGACGTGATTGCGATAATCGGCATTATCCTGCTAATCGGCATCGTGAAGAAAAACGCCATCATGATGATCGACTTTGCCCTTGCCGCCGAACGCGAACAGGGCATGTCACCGCGGGATGCTATCTTCCAGGCGTGTCTGCTGCGTTTTCGCCCAATCCTGATGACCACACTGGCCGCACTGTTGGGTGCCCTGCCGCTGATGCTGAGTACCGGTGTGGGGGCCGAGCTGCGCCGCCCTCTGGGGATTGGCATGGTCGGTGGTCTGCTGGTGAGCCAGGTACTGACGCTGTTTACCACCCCGGTGATTTACCTGCTCTTTGACCAGCTGGCTATCTGGGCAAAAAGCCGTTTCCCGAAACGTGAAGAGGAGGCGTAAGTGAAGTTTTTCGCCCTCTTCATTTACCGCCCGGTCGCGACGATATTAATTTCGCTCGCTATCACCCTGTGCGGCGTGCTTGGCTTCCGGCTGCTGCCGGTGGCTCCGCTGCCGCAGGTGGATTTCCCGGTGATCATGATCAGCGCATCGCTGCCGGGCGCTTCGCCAGAAACGATGGCCTCTTCGGTGGCCACACCGCTGGAACGCTCGCTGGGGCGCATTGCCGGGGTGAACGAAATGACCTCCAGCAGTTCGCTTGGCAGCACGCGTATCATTCTGGAATTCAGCTTCGATCGTGATATTAACGGCGCCGCACGTGACGTACAGGCCGCGATCAACGCCGCACAAAGCCTGTTGCCAAGCGGGATGCCAAGTCGTCCGACGTACCGTAAAGCCAACCCGTCTGACGCGCCAATCATGATCCTGACGCTCACCTCGGACACCTATTCTCAGGGGCAACTTTACGACTTTGCCTCCACCCAACTGGCGCAGACCATCTCCCAGATTGACGGCGTGGGTGACGTTGACGTCGGCGGCAGCTCCCTGCCTGCGGTGCGTGTGGGCTTAAACCCGCAGGCACTGTTCAACCAGGGCGTGTCGCTGGATGACGTGCGCACCGCCATCAGCAATGCGAACGTTCGCAAGCCGCAAGGGGCGATCGATGACCAGAGCCATCGCTGGCAAATCCAGACCAACGACGAGCTGAAAACCGCTGCGGAATACCAGCCGTTGATCATTCACTACAACAACGGTGCGGCGGTACGCTTAAGCGATGTCGCCAGCGTCACCGATTCAGTGCAGGACGTGCGTAACGCCGGGATGACCAACGCCAAACCGGCTATCTTGCTGATGATCCGCAAGCTGCCGGAAGCCAACATCATCCAGACGGTTAACAGCATCCGGGCACGACTGCCCGAGTTGCAGGAAACCATTCCGGCGGCCATTGATTTGCAGATTGCCCAGGATCGCTCTCCGACGATCCGCGCCTCGCTCGAAGAGGTGGAGCAAACGCTAATTATCTCCGTGGCGCTGGTGATTCTGGTGGTGTTTTTGTTCCTGCGCTCGGGTCGCGCAACGCTTATCCCGGCCGTGGCCGTTCCGGTGTCGTTGATCGGCACCTTTGCCGCCATGTATCTGTGTGGGTTTAGCCTGAATAACCTTTCGCTAATGGCGCTGACCATTGCCACAGGCTTCGTCGTGGATGACGCCATTGTGGTGCTGGAGAATATCTCACGCCATCTGGAAGCTGGCGTAAAACCGCTCCAGGCGGCGCTTCAGGGTACGCGCGAAGTGGGCTTCACGGTGCTCTCGATGAGCCTGTCTCTGGTGGCGGTGTTCCTGCCGCTGCTGCTGATGGGCGGGCTTCCTGGTCGCCTGCTGCGAGAATTTGCCGTTACGCTCTCCGTTGCCATTGGTATTTCGCTGGCCATCTCGCTGACGTTAACGCCGATGATGTGCGGCTGGATGCTCAAACGCAGCAAACCGCACTCGCAGCCACGGCGTAAAGGTTTTGGCCGTTTCCTGATGGCCATGCAGGAGAGCTACGGCAAGTCGCTGAGATGGGTGCTGAACCACACGCGGATTGTCGGGCTGGTGCTGATTGGTACCATCGTGCTCAACGTCTGGATGTACATTTCTATCCCGAAAACGTTTTTCCCGGAACAGGATACCGGGGTGCTGATGGGCGGCATTCAGGCCGACCAGAGCATCTCGTTCCAGGCGATGCGCGGTAAATTGCAGGACTTTATGAAAATCATCCGCGAAGACAAAGCGGTGGATAATGTCACCGGGTTTACCGGCGGCTCGCGCGTGAACAGCGGGATGATGTTTATTACCCTCAAGCCCCGGGATGTGCGCAACGAAACCGCGCAGCAGGTTATCGACCGCCTGCGCCTGAAGCTTGCCAAAGAGCCGGGGGCCAATCTGTTTTTGATGGCCGTTCAGGATATCCGCGTGGGCGGACGTCAGGCTAACGCCAGTTATCAGTACACCCTGCTGTCTGACGACCTTGCCGCCCTGCGCGAATGGGAGCCGAAGATCCGCAAAGCGCTGGCGGCGCTGCCAGAGCTGGCCGACGTGAACTCCGATCAGCAGGACAACGGTGCAGAAATGGATCTGACCTACGATCGTGAAACCATGTCACGGCTGGGCATTAATGTAGAAGCCGCCAACAGCCTGCTGAATAACGCCTTTGGCCAGCGCGAGATCTCCACCATTTACCAGCCGATGAACCAGTACAAGGTGGTGATGGAAGTGGATCCGCGTTACACCCAGGACATCAGCGCGCTGGACAAAATGTTTGTGATTAACAGCGATGGTAAGGCGATCCCGCTCTCTTATTTCGCCAGCTGGCAGCCCGCAAACGCCCCGCTCTCTGTTAACCATCAGGGGCTTTCCGCCGCCTCAACTATTTCGTTTAACCTGCCAACCGGGTCGTCGCTGTCTGAGGCGAGTGATGCCATTAACCGCACCATGACCCAGCTTGGCGTGCCGTCCACCGTGCGCGGCAGTTTTGCCGGGACGGCGCAGGTATTCCAGGAGACAATGAACTCACAGGTGATCCTGATCCTGGCGGCCATCGCCACGGTCTATATCGTGCTGGGGGTGTTGTATGAAAGTTACGTTCATCCGCTGACTATCCTCTCTACCCTGCCTTCGGCGGGTGTGGGTGCGCTGCTGGCGCTGGAACTGTTCGGTGCCCCTTTCAGCCTAATCGCACTAATCGGTATCATGCTATTAATAGGCATTGTGAAGAAAAACGCCATTATGATGGTCGACTTTGCGCTGGTGGCACAGCGCCAGGGCAATCTGAGCCCGGAAGAGGCTATTTTCCAGGCCTGCCTGCTGCGTTTTCGCCCGATCATGATGACCACGCTGGCGGCGCTGTTTGGCGCTCTGCCGCTGGTGATCTCCGGTGGTGATGGCTCCGAGCTGCGTCAGCCGCTGGGGATAACGATCGTCGGAGGGCTGGTGATGAGCCAGTTGTTGACGCTCTACACCACCCCTGTGGTCTACCTCTTCTTCGACCGCCTGCGGGTGCGTTTTTCGCGTAAAAACAGAGAAACGGTAAATGGGTAAATGACAGAACTCCCCAAAAATGTCCGCTGGCAGTTATGGATTGTCGCCTTCGGCTTCTTTATGCAGTCGCTGGATACGACCATCGTGAATACCGCCCTCCCCTCTATGGCGAGAAGCCTGGGGGAGAGCCCGCTGCACATGCATATGGTGATCGTCGCTTACGTGCTGACGGTTGCCGTCATGCTGCCCGCAAGCGGCTGGCTGGCAGACAAAGTGGGGGTGCGAAATATCTTTTTCACCGCCATCATCCTGTTTACCGCGGGCTCGCTGTTTTGCGCCCAGGCCAACACGCTCAATGAGCTGGTAATGGCGCGCGTGCTTCAGGGGGTTGGCGGGGCGATGATGGTGCCCGTCGGGCGGCTGACGGTGATGAAAATCGTCCCTCGCGAACAGTACATGGCGGCGATGACCTTTGTCACCCTGCCCGGACAGGTCGGCCCACTGCTCGGCCCGGCGCTGGGCGGTGTACTGGTGGAATACGCCTCCTGGCACTGGATTTTCCTGATCAACCTGCCAGTGGGTATCGTGGGGGCTATCGCCACGCTGGTGCTGATGCCTAACTACACCATGCAGACCCGGCGCTTTGATTTTATTGGCTTTATCCTGCTGGCCACCGGTATGGCAACCCTGACCCTGGCGCTCGACGGGCAAAAAGGGCTGGGGATTTCTTCCCTGACGCTGGGCATTCTGGTCGCCCTCGGCGTGATGTCCGTGCTGTGGTATTTGTATCATGCCCGGAATAACGATCAGGCGCTGTTCAGCCTGTCGCTGTTTAAAAATTCTACCTACCGTCTTGGGCTGTTTGGCAGCTTTGCCGGACGCGTCGGCAGCGGCATGTTGCCGTTTATGACGCCGGTGTTTCTCCAGATTGGGATGGGTTTTTCGCCGTTCCACGCGGGCTTAATGATGATCCCGATGGTGCTTGGCAGCATGGGGATGAAACGCATTGTGGTGCAGGTAGTGAACCGCTTTGGCTACCGTCGCGTGCTGGTCACAGCCACTCTGGGGCTGGCGATCATCAGCCTGCTGTTTATGGGCGTGGCGCTGATGGGCTGGTACTACGCACTGCCGCTGGTTCTGTTCTGCCAGGGCATTATCAACTCAATGCGCTTCTCGTCGATGAACACTCTGACGCTGAAAGACCTGCCGGACGAACTGGCCAGCAGCGGCAACAGCCTGCTGTCGATGATCATGCAGCTTTCCATGAGCGTGGGCGTTACCGTGGCGGGTCTGCTGCTCGGCATGTACGGGCAGCACCATCTCAGCGTCGACACGCCGGTCGCGCATCAGGTGTTTTTATATACCTATCTCAGCATGGCGGTGATTATTGCCCTGCCCGCGTTTATCTTCGCCAGAGTACCGAATGATACCAGTAAGAACGTTGTTATCCGTCGTGGCAAAAGGAGTGCATCATGAAATTCTGGCGTCCCGGGATCACCGGAAAGCTGTTTGTGGCGATTTTTGCCACCTGTATCGTCCTGCTGGTCACGATGCACTGGGCGGTGCGGGTCAGCTTTGAACGCGGTTTTATTGACTACATCAAGCACGGGAACGAACAGCGTTTACAGGGGCTGAGTGATGCGCTGGGCGATCAGTATGCCCTGCACGGAAACTGGCGTTTTCTGCGTAATAACGACCGCTTTGTTTTTCAGATCCTCCGCTCGCTTGAGCACGATACCGACGACGATCGTCCCGGCCCCGGGATGCCGCCGCACGGCTGGCGTACACAGTTCTGGGTAATAGACCAGGATATGCGCGTACTCGTGGGCCCGCGTGCGCCCGTCCCGCCCGATGGCACAAAGCGCGCCATCACCGTGAATAACGCAACGGTCGGCTGGGTGATCGCCTCCCCGGTTGAACGCCTGACGCGCAACACGGATATCAACTTCGACAAGCAGCAACGCCAGACCAGTTGGCTGATTGTCGCGCTTTCGACGCTGCTTGCCGCGCTGGCCACCTTCCCGCTGGCACGCGGGCTGCTTGCGCCGGTTAAACGGCTGGTAGAAGGCACGCACAAGCTGGCGGCCGGGGATTTTTCAACCCGCGTGGACACCCGCAGCCAGGACGAACTGGGCAAACTGGCGCAGGACTTTAACCAGCTGGCCAGCACGCTTGAGAAAAACCAGCAGATGCGCCGTGATTTTATGGCCGATATTTCGCACGAGCTGCGCACACCGCTGGCGGTACTGCGCGGTGAGCTGGAAGCCATTCAGGACGGCGTGCGGCAGTTTACCCCGGAATCTGTCGCCTCTTTGCAGGCCGAAGTCGGCACACTGACTAAGCTGGTGGACGATCTGCATCAGCTTTCGATGTCAGACGAAGGGGCGCTGGCCTACCAGAAAGCGCCTATCGACGTGATTAACGTGCTGGAAGTCGCCAGCGGTGCCTTCCGCGAACGTTTTGCCAGCCGTAATCTGAAAATTGACCTCTCACTGCCGGACAGCGCCATCGTGTTTGGCGATCGCGACCGCCTGATGCAGTTGTTCAACAACCTGCTGGAAAACAGCCTGCGCTATACCGACAGCGGTGGCGGACTGCATATTTCCGGCAAGCACGGAAACGGACGCTTTGCCCTCACCTTTGCGGATTCCGCACCCGGCGTGCAGGATGCACAGCTGGAAAGGCTGTTTGAGCGTTTTTATCGTACCGAAGGTTCACGTAACCGCGCCAGCGGCGGTTCCGGGCTGGGGCTGGCGATATGCGTCAACATCGTCGAGGCCCATAATGGCACAATCCGCGCCGCCCATTCGCCTTTTGGCGGGGTTAGCATTACAGTAGAGTTACCGCTGGAACGGGATATATCGAGAGAAGTATGACCGAGTTACCGATTGACGAAAACACACCACGTATTCTGATTGTGGAAGACGAGCCTAAGCTTGGGCAGTTGCTGATCGACTATTTACGTGCGGCAAGTTACGCCCCATCGCTTATCAGCCACGGCGATCAGGTGTTGGCCTATGTGCGCCAGACCCCGCCGGATCTGATCCTGCTGGATCTGATGCTGCCGGGCACTGACGGTCTGACGCTGTGCCGGGAAATTCGCCGTTTCTCTGACGTTCCCATCGTGATGGTGACCGCCAAAATCGAAGAGATCGACCGTCTGCTGGGCCTGGAAATCGGTGCCGACGATTACATCTGTAAGCCTTACAGCCCGCGTGAAGTGGTGGCCCGCGTGAAAACCATTCTCCGCCGTTGCAAACCGCATCGCGAATTGCAGGCGCTGGATGCTGAAAGCCCGCTGATTGTCGATGAAAGCCGCTTCCAGGCGAGCTGGCGCAGCAAGCTTTTGGATCTCACCCCCGCCGAGTTCCGTCTGCTGAAAACCCTCTCGCACGAGCCAGGGAAAGTGTTCTCCCGCGAACAATTACTGAATCATCTGTATGACGATTACCGCGTGGTAACCGACCGCACCATCGACAGCCATATCAAAAACCTGCGCCGCAAACTGGAAGCGCTCGACGCCGACCAGTCATTTATTCGCGCGGTGTATGGTGTGGGGTATCGCTGGGAAGCGGATGCGTGCAGGATTGCCTGACCATTTCACGCTCAAACCCGCCATCCGGCGGGTTTTTCATTTCTGGAATCAATTCGATAATCAACCATACTCTCCTTACCGATGCGTTTACTTATCATCGGCACTGATAAATTCACTTTCGCTCAAGGAGTTCGCATGTCTGGTTGGTTCGAATTAAGCAAAAGCAGTGATGGTCAGTTCAGGTTTGTTCTTAAAGCAGGTAACGCTGAGACCATTCTCACCAGTGAGTTGTACACCACCAAAAGTGCCGCTGAAAACGGCATTGCCTCTGTGCGCACTAATAGTCCGTCAGACGAACGTTATGAGAAGAAAACAGCCACCAACGGCAAGTTTTATTTCAATCTCAAGGCGGGAAATCATCAGGTGATTGGTACCAGCCAGATGTACGCCTCTGAGCAATCACGTGATAAAGGCATTGCATCAGTTAAAACAAATGGCCCGACCCAGACCGTAAAAGACCACACCTGACGGTGATGGCGTTCGCCGGGTTAGTGGTGTCACGACCCGGCGCTTTACCTCCCTGCCCCGCAGCGCTACAATGCCCGCCCTTAATGTGGGGGATCTCCCCTTACCGCTGCACCAGGTGCACGCGGATCTGACCTGTCATCAGAACGAGAACAAACATGTTTAAACCGGAACTCCTTTCCCCGGCGGGAACGCTGCAAAATATGCGTTACGCTTTCGCTTATGGTGCCGACGCCGTTTACGCGGGCCAACCGCGCTACTCACTGCGCGTGCGCAACAACGAATTCAATCACGAGAACCTGCAACTCGGCATCAATGAAGCACATGCCCTGGGCAAAAAATTCTACGTGGTGGTGAACATCGCGCCGCACAACGCCAAGCTGAAAACGTTCATCCGTGACCTTAAGCCGGTAGTGGATATGGGGCCAGACGCGCTGATTATGTCAGACCCGGGTTTAATCATGCTGGTTCGGGAGAACTTCCCGGAAATGGATATTCACCTCTCGGTGCAGGCTAACGCCGTCAACTGGGCAACGGTGAAATTCTGGAAACAGATGGGGCTGACCCGCGTCATTCTGTCTCGTGAGCTTTCGCTGGAAGAAATTGAAGAGATCCGCACCCAGGTGCCGGATATGGAAATCGAGATTTTCGTTCACGGCGCGCTGTGCATGGCTTACTCTGGCCGCTGCCTGCTCTCTGGCTATATCAACAAGCGTGACCCGAACCAGGGCACCTGCACCAATGCCTGCCGCTGGGAATACAACGTCCAGGAAGGCAAAGAGGATGACATCGGGAATATCGTACACAAGCACGAGCCTATCCCGGTCACCAACGTCGAACCAACGCTCGGTATCGGCGCACCCACCGACAGCGTGTTTATGATTGAAGAGGCCAAGCGTCCGGGCGAGTACATGACCGCCTTTGAAGACGAACACGGCACTTACATCATGAACTCCAAAGATCTGCGCGCCATCGCTCACGTTGAACGCCTGACCCAGATGGGCGTGCATTCACTGAAAATTGAAGGCCGTACCAAGTCCTATTACTACTGCGCCCGCACCGCTCAGGTATACCGCAAAGCCATCGACGATGCCGCAGCCGGTAAACCGTTCGACACGTCCCTGCTGGAAACGCTGGAAGGCCTGGCGCACCGCGGTTATACGGAAGGCTTCCTGCGTCGTCATACCCACGACGACTACCAGAACTACGAGCACGGCTATTCGATCTCTGAGCGCCAGCAGTTTGTCGGTGATTTCACCGGCGAGCGTAAAGGCCCGCTGGCAGCGGTTGCGGTGAAAAACAAATTCACCAAAGGCGACAGCCTGGAGCTGATGACCCCGCAGGGCAACATGAACTTCCGCCTGGAGCATCTGGAAAACAAGAAAGGCGAAGCGATTGAAGTGGCTCCGGGTGACGGTCACGTTGTCTGGCTGCCTGTCCCGGAAGAAGTGGATCTGGAGTTTGCGCTGCTGATGCGTAATTTCGACGGAGAAAGTACCCGTAATCCGCACAACAAATAGTTAATAATGGGTATTTTTTCAGGTTGGGATGATTCTTAGAATCGGATCACATACCGCTTCGTTCAATACGGGTATTATCCACAGCGCTGAAAAACATAACCCATAAATGCTAGCTGTACCAGGAACCACCTCCTTAGCCTGCGTAATCTCCCTTACGCGGGCTTATTTTTTGCCCTTCTCTCTCCTCAATCCAGGCAATAAGTTCGGCTATCTGATTCTCTGAAAACACCGCAATCCCGTTATCTGAGAGCAGAGAAGCCGCTACTCCCATACCCGCTTTACGGACACCGCTAAAAGATCCATCGTATATAAACTGGCTGCCGCAGGTTGGACTGCCCTCAGTTAACAACGCAGCGCTACAACCTGACGTTTGAGCGGTACGCAGCGCGAGCCAGGCTGCAAGTAGATACTGCTCAGTGACATCCTGCCCGCTATTTTCGATGATTCTGGCTTGCCCGTGAATTACGTCTTTGCCATCAGCCAACATGATCTCCGCCGGGGAACGAGGAACAGGCAACCCCGCAGCCAGTTCAGGGCAATGGATAACCAGCCGTTGCTCCTGCTGCCAACGGGAAAGTTGAGCACTCAAATGTGCTTTTGCACTTCCGTTATAACGGACCTTAAAGCCCATCAGACAAGCGCTCACCAGAATTTTATTGATCATCATTTCCCAGGAATGTCGTTGACGTTATCTGTGATTGTAACACCACGGCGTATCCACATTTCATCTGAAGCGTATTATGGCGCGTCACGCTTGTTTATTCTTATTTTTCCCCTTTCGTCCTGTTCTTACCCGCTTTTCTCCTCCCTGAGATACACTTTTGATAAAGCAATAAAAGGGAGCAATGCGGATGGCAACCTATCCAGCCAGTTTATTAATTCTGAACGGCAAGAGTGCCGGTAACGATATCCTGCGTCAGGCCGTTGTTAACCTGCGAAACGACGGCGCCTGTATTCACGTTCGTGTCACGTGGGAAAAAGGCGATGCTGCCCGGTATATTGCCGAGGCGTGCGAGCTTGGCGTGGACACCGTGATATCCGGCGGTGGCGACGGGACCATTAACGAGATTGCCGCTGCGCTGATTCACCTGGAGACGGCCCAGCGACCAGCAATGGGCATTTTGCCACTCGGGACGGCGAACGATTTTGCCACCAGCGCGGGGATCCCGGAGGATTTGGCGAAAGCGCTCCAGCTGGCCATTCTTGGAAAAACCACTGCTGTGGATATCGCTCTGGTGAATGATAAAACCTGCTTTATCAATATGGCGACGGGCGGATTTGGTACGCGGATCACCAGTGAAACGCCGGAAAAGCTGAAAGCGGCGCTTGGTGGTGTCTCTTATCTGATCCACGGCCTGATGCGGATGGACACCCTGAAACCGGATCGCTGCGAAATCACCGGAGATGATTTTCACTGGCAAGGGGATGCGCTGGTGATCGGCATCGGCAACGGGCGTCAGGCTGGCGGCGGGCAGCAGTTGTGCCCAGGGGCGCTGATCAACGATGGTCTGTTAGAACTGCGTATTTTCACCGGAGACGGGCTTTTGCCTGCTCTGTTCACTACCCTTACTCAGCCACAGGAAAGCCCAAATATTATCGACGGTCGATCAGCGTGGTTTGAGGTCAGTGCCCCGCACGGGATGACGTTTAATCTCGATGGCGAGCCGTTGAGTGGGGAGCGATTCCGCATCGAGGTTTTGCCTGGCGCGCTACAGTGCCGGTTGCCGCCGGACTGTGTGCTTTTGCGCTGATGTTTTGCCGGGTAAGCGAAGCGCCACCCGGCTAAAGACCGCACAAACCTAATACACCGCCACCTCTCGCGCCATCTCACGTGAGTACTGCTGGCTGGCATTCACCAGCATCCGCGTATAGTCGGTTTTGGCTTGCCCGGCCACCAGTTCGTCAACGGTCAGGCTTTCGAGGATTTTACCGTACTGCATCACCGCCACTTTCTGGCACAAATGCGCGATAACGCCTAAATCGTGCGTAACCATCAGGTAGGTCAAATTCGACTCCCGCTGCAATTCCGCCAGCAGATTCAGGATCTCCGCCTGTACCGACACATCCAGCGCCGAGGTGGGTTCGTCCAGCAATAGCACCTGCGGCTCCAGAATTAACGCCCGGGCAATCGCCACTCGTTGACGCTGCCCGCCAGAAAGCTGATGCGGATAACGGTCGCGAAACGCCCGGTTCAGCCCGACTTTATCCAGCAACGCATGAATGCGCCGGTCCCGCTCTTTGAAACCGTGGATTTGCAGCGGTTCTTCCAGAATATCGCCGATGGTATGACGCGGATGGAGCGAACCGTACGGATCCTGAAACACCATCTGCACCCGACGGCAGCGTTCCTGGCTGATACGTTTTTCCAGCGGCTTGCCGTCAATCGCCAGCTCGCCGTCCCAGTGGGTAAACAGCCCGGCCAGGCATTTGAGTACCGTGGTTTTACCCGAACCGGACTCCCCCACCAGCCCATAAATTTCGCCCGCTTTCACGCTGATATTCACGTCATCCAGCACCTGATTGCGCTTTTCACCCTCGCCAAACGCCAGGTTGAGGTGGTTAATCTCGATCATCTCTGCTCCTTACTCGGTGAGCCAGCTGGCCTGACGCTGCAAGACCGGCAGCGTCGGGCGGCGATGGTTGATTTCCGGCAGTGCGCTGATTAAGCCCTGCGTATAAGGGTGCTGCGCGTTGTGCAAATCTTTCGCCGCAATAGACTCCACCACGCGCCCGGCGTACATCACCAGCACCCGGTCGCAGAAGCTGCGCACCAGGTTAATATCGTGGCTGATAAAAATCAGCCCCAGACCACGCGACTGCACCAGGTCATCCAGTAAACCCAGCACCTGCAAGCGCACCGATACGTCCAGCGCCGAGGTCGGTTCGTCGGCAATGACCAGCTCCGGGTCGGTTATCAGCATCATCGCAATCATGATGCGCTGCCCCTGCCCGCCGGAAATCTCATGCGGATAGAGGTGATACACACGCTCCGGCTGGCGAATTCGCACCACGTCGAGCATCTCCAGCACTTTGGCTTTCGCCTCCGCTTTACGCCCCGGATGATGGGTCAGCCAGGCTTCGGCAATCTGGTCGCCCACACACACCACCGGGTTGAGCGAGTATTTCGGGTCTTGCATGATCATCGAGATACGCTTACCTCGAATGGCACGCATCTGCGCTTCACTGACGGTACGTAAATCCACATCGCCAAACTGCATCCGGGTGGCGCTGATTTGCGCTTTCGCCGGATGCAGGCGCAGCAGCGCTCGCCCGACGGTAGATTTCCCGGAGCCGGATTCACCGACAATCGCCAGCTTTTCGCGCCCGAGCTGGAAAGAGACGCCGCGCACGGCGTGAGTCACTGCGCCGCCGTTGATAAAATCGACGTGGAGATCGCGCACGTCGAGCAAAGGGTTATTCGCTGCGAGGATCGAGGATGTCACGTAAGCCATCTCCTAAGAAGTTAAACGCCAGACTGTTGATCAGAATTGCCAGCCCCGGAATGGTCACCACCCACCAGCACTCCATCATGTAGGTACGACCGCTTGAAATCATCGCCCCCCACTCCGGCTCTGGCGGCTGTGCACCAAGGCCGAGGAAGCCCAGCCCGGCAGCGGTCAGGATGATCCCCGCCATGTTCATGGTGATGCGGATAATTACCGACGGCAGGCACAGCGGCACAATGTGGCGCCACAGTACACGGACAGATGACGCCCCCTGCAAACGCACGGCGGAGATAAAATCGGCCTGCCTCAGAGAAAGCGTTTCGGCACGCGCCAGGCGGGCAATCGGCGGCCAGGCGGTCAACGTAATGGCGATAACGACGTGTTCCAGCCCCGGGCCGAGCGCCGCCACAAACGCCAGGGCCAGCACCAGGCTTGGGAAGGAGATAAAAATATCGGTGACGCGCATCAGTACCGCATCCACCTTGCCGCCAAAATAGCCTGCGCTCACACCCAGCAACAGCCCAAGCGGCCCCACGGTCACGGAGACCAGCAGCACGATATAGAGCGTGATGCGCGAGCCGTACACCAGGCGGCTGAAGATATCGCGGCCAAACTCATCGGTGCCGAACCAGTGCTGCGCATTCGGTGCGACCAGCGCGTTGTTCAGGTCTTGCACCTGCGGGTTATAGGGCGCAATCACCGGCGCGAAGGCTGCAACAATCAACAGCAGCAGAATAATGCCGCCACCAATGGCGGTGAGTGGATTACGCGCCATTTTGCCAATGAAGCCTGTGGCGCGCCCGAAAGCACGTTTGATACGCTGGCGGCTTTCAGATTGTCCGGCCCCCAGCGGCGAATCCAGAGAAACGGTCATGATTTCGTCCTCGGGTCAAAGAGTTGATACAGCATGTCTGAGAGCAGGTTGAGCATCACAAAGATAATGCCCACCAGCAGCACGCAGCCCATGACCGCATTCATATCGCCGAGCAGCAGGCTGCCGGTGAGATACGAGCCAAAGCCTGGCCAGGAGAAGACGGTTTCAATCAGCACCGCCCCTTCCAGCAGCGAGCCGTAGGCCAGCGCGACGACCGTCAGAAGCTGTACGAGGATGTTGCGAAACGCGTGGTTCCAGATGACCTGGCGCTCGGTTAAGCCTTTTACCCGCGCGGTGATGATGAACTCCTGCGACAGCTGCGCCAGCATAAAGCTGCGGGTCATACGGCTGATGTAGGCCAGCGAGTGAAAACCGAGCAGCGAAGCCGGCAGCACCAGGTGGTTAATGGCGTTCCAGAACACCGCACTATTTCCGGCCAGCAATGCATCGACGGTCATCAGCCCGGTACGACGCGGAACTAAACCGTCCAGACCCAGATCCAGACGCCCTGCACCGCCCACCCAGCCAAGCCAGGCGTAGAACAGCAGCAAGCCCATCATCCCCACCCAGAAAATAGGCGTGGAGTAACCTGCCAGGCTGATGATACGCACCACGTAATCGGAAATGCTGTTGCGACGCGCCGCCGCCAGTACACCCAGCGGAATGCCGAGGCCTGCGCCGACGATAATCGCCATCGTCGCCAGCTCCAGCGTGGCCGGGAAGACGCGCAGGATATCTGCCGTCACCGGTTTGCCGGTCAGCAGCGCATTGCCCAAATCACCGTGCAGCAGGTTATTCAGGTAAATGCCAAACTGGGTCAGCAATGATTTATCAAACCCCAGCTGGTGATACACCTGCTGATAGGTGCTGTGGTCGGCATCCGGGCCGACTATCGCCAGCACCGGATCGACAGGCATCACACGGCCGATGAAAAAGGTCAGCAACAGCAGGCCAAACAGCGTAATGACAACCTGCGTCAGCCGTTTTGAGAAGCGCCGGGTACGGGAGCCGGGCGCGAGGATCGCCACACTCATTGTTCACCTCCGGTTTTGTAGACTTCACGCAGGAAGGTGGTGGCCGACGGATGCGACTGGAAGTTTTTCACCTCGTTGCGCACCACCACGGAATCGACCATTTGCGAGAGCGGGATCATCGCCGGGATCAGCTCGTCGTAACGCACCTGGATCTGCTGGTAATCGGCTACCTGTTTTTGCGGATCGCGCTCCAGCAAAGCTTTATCGATCATCTCGTTGAGCGGTTTATCGTAGAAACTGGTTCGCCAGCCCTGGAAGTTAGTCAGCCGGGCTTCATCGCTGTTGTCCGGGTTGTAGACCAGCGCCCGCAGGCTGGAGTGTGGATGCGGCTCTACGCCACTGCCGCCACGCCCCACCAGCATGTCGAACTTACGCTCGCGCATGGCACCGTAAATCTGGTTGCCGGTGCCGGTGATAATTTTGGCGTTGATCCCCGCCTGCATCAGGGTCGACTGCACAGCGATGGCAATATTGAGGAACGGTTGATCCGCCAGCACGCGCAGGGTGGTATCGAATCCGTTCGGGTAACCCGCCTCTGCCAGCAGCTTTTTGGCGCGCGGAATATCCAGCCTGTAGCCAGGGTCCGGCAGCGTGGACGGCATTCCCGCTTTGATCGGACGCTGATGCAGCACGCCGTAACCCGGCATCAGCGCTTTGTTGATGCCCTGATAATCAATCAGATAGCGCACCGCCTCGCGCACTTTGGCGTTGGCGAAATGGGCCTCTTTCATGCTCATGGCCACGTAGTAGACCGTGCCTTTCTGTACCGCTTCAACGGTAAGCTGTGGGTCTTTACGCAGGGCATTGATGTCGGCCACCGCCATGTTGTTGGCAATGTCGAGGTCGCCTTTTTCAATCATCAGGCGCAAAGTTTGCGACTCCTGAAAATGGCGCAATACCACGCGGCTCATCTTCGGCTCATCACGCCAGTAGTGCGGATTACGCTGCATCCGCAGCACATCTTTCGCCTGCCAGGTTTCCAGCATAAACGGGCCCGAGCCTGCTTCGTTGGTGGTGAGCCAGCGGTTGCCCCAGTCATTGTTGGCTGCGTGCTGCTGCACGGTTTTGCTGTCGAGCACACCCAGGTTACCCAGCGCACCCAGGGAGTAGATCACCAGCTGCGGGTCATTGGCTTTAGGCAGGACGATTTGTACGGTGTAATCATCCGGGGCGCTAACCTGTTTATCGATGTTTTTCTTGCTGAAACCGTAGGACTTCCACACCGATGCCTGGGCAAGGTTAAGGTGCAGCAGGCGGCGCATCGACCAGACCACATCTTCCGCCGTCAGCGGATTGCCGGAGTGAAATTTCACGTCATCACGCAGGTGGAAAGTCAGGGTTTTACCGTCCGGGGCAATATCCCAGGACTTCGCCAGCGCGGGCCTGACGTTGGTGAGTTCGTTCGGATCAAGCTCTACCAGGGAATCGTAGAGGTTAACCACAATGCCGACCACTTCGTTACCGGTCATTGCCGCCGGGTCGAGCGTCAGCAGGTTGTTCATATTCATGCCGATGATGAGCTGGTCGGGCGGCGTTTTTGCGTACGCCGCACCGCTCCCCATCATCAGCGCGAGCGCGAGTAAACACGCTCCGGCCAAGGGAGTTCGTTTCATGTATATATCGCCTGTAGGGTACGTTTTTATCTGTCAGTCGTGGCTGACGGTATTGGCTTCGATATATGCAAAATTAATGTCTTCGCCCAGTCCCGGGCGGGTCGGCAGGCTGACCATGCCGTGTTCATCCATCGGGTCGACCAGGCTGTTGAGATACGCCGCCGGTTCGTCGTAGTCGAGGAACGGGTGCAACAGACCACGCTCGTACCAGCGGCAGTTTTTGATTGCGCCGATCACCGCCAGGCTTGCCGCGCCGTTACCGTGAACTTCGCAATCCATCCCGAACGACTCGGCCAGATGCGCCACTTTCAGCGTTGGGGAGATACCGCCCACGCCGTTTGCCCCGGCACGCAGAATGTCGCACGCCCCGGCTTTGACCCAGTCCGCACGGCTGTGGTGTTTTCCGCCCAGACTTTCCGGCCCGATAATCGGGATCGACAGGTTTTCCGCCAGCCACACGTAGGAGGCCATGCTCTCTTCTTCCATTGGTTCTTCAAACCAGGCGAAGTTGAGTTTTTCCAGCTCTTTACCGATGTAGAGCGCTTCCGTACGGCTGTACCAGTGGTAGCCATCGATCATCAGGTCAATATCCGGGCCGACAGCTTCACGGACGGCGGCACAGGCTTTGACATCCATTTTCGGGTTTGGGGCGAAGGACACCGGCGGCATCCAGGTATGCAGTTTGATGGCCTTATACCCGCGTGCCACCAGCTTTTCGGCAAAACTGGCGTACTCTTCCGGAGTCGACAACCCGCCGGGCAGATCGTCGCCGCACATGGTGCTGCCGTAAGCCGGGACTTTGTCGCGGTAGCCGCCCAGTAATTTCCAGACCGGCACGTTGAGTTTGCGGCCAATGAGATCCCACAGCGCCTGTTCAACGAAGCCCAGCGCACGCTCGGTCAGTTGATGCGCGCTGCCGCGCTGCCAGTGCGCCAGATCCTGCCAGATGCGTTCGCGGTTAAACGCGTCCTGGCCGACCAGCACTTTGCGAAAGAAGGTGTTGACCACAAAGGGACGCACCACTTCCGGCGGCGCGAAGGAGTACCCTTTGGTGCCATCGTCTGCCGTGATGGTCAGCATCGCCATTTTGGCCATGCTTTCCGGCCCTGGATGCGAATGCCCGGCGCTGTCGGAAACACGACGCGTCGGGTACTGGAAGACGGTGACGTTTACAGATTCTATTTTCATTATCAGTCCTTAACACTACAGAGGTTCAGAGCGACTTTGTAATTTGAAAAGCTGTTTCGAAACTAACTTTAAGCGCAAAATTCGTCCGCTGCCTTAGACAAATTCCGCTAAGCATCGGCCATTTTTTGTGCATATGCACGGAAGGGAGTGACAGTTTTCACAAAAGGGATCTGAAATGTGATGTCGATCGGGACGGGTGTTTGAATGAAATGAAATGTTATTTCAAGTTGAATCAGATGCTGTCTGATTGCCTCACTCCAACCCTCTCCCACAGAGAGGGATCCCCAGTAATGTTTGTCTTTATTCAGCGATGACATTACGCCATTGAAATAAAAGACTACTAGCGGCTCCATGGTCCGGCTGAAAATCGCCGAAGCGTTTCCTGTAGGCCGGGGCGAGGCGCATGGATGCGCCGCGAGGGCGCGACTTGCATGGACGCTGCATCGCGCCCGACCCGAAAGCCGAAAGGAATAAGCTGAGGGTATCGCGTAGCGACGATTTTCTTGCCGGGAGCCCGGGTCGCCAGGGTGGTGGCGGTGAGCCACCCTGGCACGTTCACCGGTAATGTGGTGACAGAGTAGCAAGGAACATAAAGTGAACGGAATGACCACCTCAGCCGTATGTTCCCCCTCACCCCAACCCTCTCCCCAAAAGGGAGAGGGAGAAGTACAGAAGTTACGCTATGGTCACTTTGCTATCCAGATACACATCCTGAACCGCATTAATCAACTTCACGCCATCGGCCATCGATTTCTTAAAGGCCTTACGGCCGAGGATCAACCCCATGCCGCCCGCACGTTTATTGATCACCGCCGTGCGCACCGCATCTGACAGATCCGTTTCACCACCTGCCGCACCGCCGGAGTTAATCAACCCCGCGCGGCCCATATAGCAGTTTGCCAGCTGGTAGCGCACCAGATCGATCGGATTATCGGTGGTCAGTTTGCTGTACACACGGTCATCGGTATAACCGAAATTCACCGCCTTATAGCCGCCGTTATTCTCGGCCATTTTCTGCTTCACGATATCCGCACCAATGGTTGCCGCCAGATGGTTTGCCTGGCCGGTCAAGTCAGCGGAAACGTGGTAATCCACACCGTCTTTCTTGAACGCGTTGTTTCGCAGATAGGCCCACAGCACGGTCACCATGCCCAGCTCATGCGCACGCTCAAAGGCGGCAGAAATCTCTTCAATCTGACGACGAGACTGCTCAGAGCCAAAATAGATGGTCGCCCCTACCGCCACAGCGCCCATGTTGAAGGCCTGCTCGACGCTGGCGTACAGCGTCTGGTCATATTCGGTTGGGTAGCTCAGGGTTTCGTTGTGGTTCAACTTGACCAGGAAAGGAATGCGGTGCGCATAGCGGCGGGACACCGAGGCCAGCACGCCGTAAGTCGACGCTACACAGTTACAGCCCGCTTCAATCGCCAGCTCGACAATGTTCTTCGGATCGAAATAGAGCGGATTAGCCGCGAAGGATGCCCCCGCAGAGTGCTCTACGCCCTGGTCAACCGGCAGAATGGAGAGATACCCGGTTCCACCCAGACGCCCGGTATTGTAGAGCGTCTGCATGTTTCGCAGTACGGCTGGCGGGCGGTTGTTGTCTATCATCACGCGGTCGACATAGTCGTGGCCGGGCAGATAGAGATGGTCGGCTGGAATGGTCATACAACGATGCTGTAAAAGGCTGTCGGCGTCTTTGCCAAGCAACTGCGCAATATCAGTCATAGTGATGCTCCCGTAATTCCGACGTCGTGTCGGTGAGTGATATCCAGACCCACATTTTTGCGGGCAGACTAAGCCTGGTACTGACTTAACAGATTTTCCACCAGTCGGGATTTTTTCAGCACAATCTGCTGGCTCGATTCGTGTACAACAAAAATGTTACATTGATCAAACAATCACCACAAAGGTATTTAAAAGGTATTATTGAATGGTATGTTAAAGGAGTACTCTCTCTGACATGCAGGATTAAACAATGAAAACGAAAGTCCAACTGTCATTCATGATGTTTGTTGAATGGTTTATCTGGGGCGCGTGGTTTGTGCCACTGTGGCTTTGGCTGAGCAAAAGCGGCTTTAGCGCCGGGGAAATTGGCTGGTCTTATGCCTGTACCGCGATCGCCGCGATCCTCTCGCCGATCCTTGTGGGCTCACTGACCGACCGCTTCTTTGCCGCCCAGAAAGTGCTGGCGGTGCTGATGTTTGCCGGTGCCGTACTGATGTACTTCGCCGCGCAGCAGACCCAGTTCGCCACCTTCTTCCCGCTGCTGCTGGCGTATTCCCTGACCTATATGCCCACCATCGCCCTGACCAACAGCATCGCCTTCTCTAACGTGGACGATGTGGAGGCCGATTTCCCGCGTATCCGCGTGATGGGCACTATCGGCTGGATCGCCTCCGGCCTGGCCTGTGGTTTTCTACCGCAGATGATGGGCTATAACGATATCTCTGATACCAATATCCCGCTGCTGATGACCGCCGCCAGCTCCGCGCTGCTCGGCGTGTTTGCACTGTTTCTGCCGAATACGCCACCGAAGAGCACCGGCAAACTGGACATCAAAGTGATGCTGGGGCTTGATGCGCTGATCCTGCTGCGCGACAAGAACTTCCTGGTGTTCTTCTGCTGCTCGTTCCTGTTCGCCATGCCGCTGGCGTTTTACTACATCTTCGCCAACGGTTATCTCACCGAAGTGGGCATGAAAAACGCCACCGGCTGGATGACGCTTGGCCAGTTCTCTGAAATCTTCTTTATGCTGGCGCTGCCGTTCTTCACCAAGCGCTTTGGTATTAAGAAGGTATTGCTGCTGGGACTTATCACCGCCGCAATCCGTTATGGTTTCTTTGTTTACGGCGGCGCAGAGCAATACTTCACTTACGCCCTGCTGTTCCTCGGCATTCTGCTGCACGGCGTGAGCTATGACTTCTATTACGTGACCGCGTACATCTATGTCGATAAAAAAGCGCCCGCGCATATGCGTACTGCCGCGCAGGGCTTGATCACGCTGTGCTGTCAGGGCTTTGGTAGCCTGCTGGGTTACCGTCTGGGCGGCGTGATGATGGAAAAAATGTTCGCATACAAAGAGCCGGTGAACGGGCTGACCTTCAACTGGGCCGGAATGTGGGCATTTGGTGGGATCATGATTGCCGTGATCGCCGTGATGTTTATGCTGTTTTTCCGCGAATCGGATAAAGAGATCACCCCAATTGAGGTGGTTGATGGCGATACCGCGCTGACACAAGGGGAAGTGAAATGAAACACGAACGTGTTCTCGGTGCTCTTTACGGGCAGGCGTTAGGGGATGCAATGGGGATGCCATCGGAACTGTGGCCAAGAAGCCGTGTGAAAGCCCACTTCGGCTGGATAGACCGCTTCTTACCGGGGCCGGCCGAGAACAACGCGGCCTGCTATTTTGACCAGGCAGAGTTTACCGATGACACCTCAATGGCGCTGTGCCTGGCCGACGCGATTATCGAATGCGACGGGCAGATCAATGCGGATGTCATCGGCAAACATATTCTGCACTGGGCCGAATCATTCGACGCGTTTAACAAAAACGTGCTTGGCCCAACGTCGAAAATCGCGCTGAATGCCATCCGCGACGGTAAACCGGTGAGTGCGCTTGAGAACAACGGCGTAACCAACGGCGCGGCCATGCGCGCATCCCCACTAGGATGTTTGCTGCCCGCCACCCGTCTTGAACACTTTGTCGAACAGGTGGCGCTTGCGTCCAGCCCTACACATAAATCTGACCTTGCGATTGCAGGGGCGGTGGTGATTGCCTGGGCGGTTTCACGCGCCATCGACGGCGAGCGCTGGCAGAACATCGTTGATGCCCTGCCCGGTATCGCCCGCTATGCCCAGGAAGCGAAGCCCACCACATTCAGCGCTTCTCTGACCGCGCGTATCGAACTGGCGCTACACACCGTGCGCAATGCAAAAGGGATCGAATCCGCCAGCGAGCAGGTTTATCAACTCGTCGGGGCGGGCACCAGTACCATTGAGTCTGTTCCGGCAGCCATTGCGATGGTTGAACTGGCAGGAACCGATCCGAATCGCTGCGCCATTTTATGTGCCAATCTGGGCGGCGATACTGACACCATCGGCGCGATGGCAACGGCTATCTGCGGCGCGCTGCATGGCGTGCAGGCGATTGATCCGGCGCTCAAAAATGAACTCGATGCCGTTAACCAACTCGACTTTGGTCATTACTGCGAAAAATTACTGCACTACCGGGAGCAAAGGGAGGGCGTATGACGTCAGATTTTGCCCGTCACCTTGAGACATTACAGGCTACACGCCCGGTAACGGTGCTGGGCGCGGCAGTGATTGACGTCATTGCTGATGCCTACGCCCTGCCGTGGCGCGGATGTGATATCGAGCTAAAACAGCAGGGTGTGAACATTGGTGGCTGCGCGCTGAATATTGCCATTGCGCTGAAACGGCTCGGCATTACCGCGCAAAACGCACTGCCCGTCGGGCACGGCGTGTGGGCGGATATCATTCGTAACGCGATGGCAAAACAGGATCTGCACAGTGCAGTGGAAGCCGATACAGGCGACAACGGCTGGTGTCTGGCGCTGGTCGAGCCTGACGGTGAACGCACGTTTATGTCGTTCAGCGGCGTGGAAAACCAGTGGCAGCAGCCCTGGCTGGATGCGCTCGACGTACCGCCCGCAAGCCTGGTGTATTTATCCGGCTACCAGCTGGCGTCACCCTGCGGCGAGCTGCTCACGACATGGCTGGAAGGTCTGCATAACGTGACGGCGTTTATCGACTTTGGCCCGCGCATTGCCGATATCCCCGACTCACTGATGGCGCGCATTATGGCCTGTCAGCCCATTGTGTCGCTTAATCGCCAGGAGGCAGAGATTGCCGCCGAAAGGTTTGGCATGGATCCGGAGTCATTAGGCGGGCAATGGCAAAAGCGGTTCGCCTCTGCGCTGATTGTGCGTCACGATAAAGACGGCGCCGGGTATTTTAACGGGGAGGATAGCGGGTATGTTCCGGCCTTTCCTGCCACGGTGGTGGACACCATTGGCGCCGGCGATAGTCATGCAGGCGGTACGCTTGCCGGGCTGGCGGCGGGATGGAGCCTGGCCGATGCGGTGCAGCTTGGCAACGCGGTCGCGGCGTGGGTGGTCAGCCATCGGGGTGGAGATTGTGCCCCCACCCGTGATGAGTTACTCCTCGCACACAAAAACGTATAGATCGCTTCGGCAATAGCTGATGCTGTACTCAATGGGCCGGTGTTGTTGGTCAAGCGCAACCTGCTTTATCACCAGCACCGGTATTTTATCGTCCATTTTGATATGCGTCTGAAATTCGCTGTCCGGCATCCGGGCGCTGACGCGGGAACGAGTGCGCTGCGGAAAGATATTCTGACTGCGGAAGTAATCGTACAGCGAGATACCAATCGCATCCGGGTCGTGAATTAAACCCACCGGAACCCAGGATTCCTCAATCGACACGGCGTCGTCATCCACGTAACGAATACGCTTAAGTAAGAAGACATCGCTTTGCGGCGCAAGTGACAGCTGGCTGGCGACCTCTTCCGGGCATTTCACCACTCGCTTATTGACCCACAGCGTATTGGGCTTTTTCCCGCGTAACACCACCTGCTGAGAAAACCCGCGCGCCTCTTTGAGGGAATATTCAAAGATATTATTAATTTGCGTGCCGTAGCCCCGGGCGCGCGTGACCACGCCCTCTTCTTCCAGCGCCTGCATCGCTTTACGTACAGTAATACGCGACACCCCGGTCAGCTGGCTCAGATCGCGTTCGCCCGGCAGAATATTCCCGTGCTCCAGCACGCCACTGCGCACGGCATTTTTGACCGTTTCGGCAAACTTAAGGTACAGCGGCGTGTTGTCCGGCGCGGCGATCCGTTCGTTAAGCTGCTCGATTAACCGGGTATGCGCTTGTTCCATCTGTATTTTCTCAGGCGTGGTGTTTATTGCCAGTATACGGCTTACCACCATGCATGAAAATGATGAACCGGCCCAATACCGTGACCCACTTCCAGAGTATCGGCTTTTGCCAGCGCCGCAGAGAGCCAGGTTTTGGCTTCCTGCACCGTATCTGCCCAGGAATTATGTCGTGGGCGCAGCGCCGCCAGCGCCGCCGAGAGCGTACAGCCCGTGCCGTGCGTGTTTTTAGTCTGCACCCTCGGGGCGGTAAAACGCATTTCCCCGTCACGGGTAAAGAGCCAGTCCGGGCTTTCGGCATCATCGAGATGACCGCCTTTCATCAGTACCGCGCCGCAGCCCATGGCCAGCAGTGCGCTGCCCTGCTCTTTCATTTCGCATTCATTGCGCGCGTGCGGCGCATCCAGCAAGGCTGCGGCTTCTGGCAGGTTTGGGGTGATCAACGCCACCTGCGGCAGCAGTTTTTGTCGCAATGTCTCGACAGCAGAAACAGAAAGCAGCGGATCGCCGCTTTTGGCCAGCATGACGGTATCAAGCACCACGTTTTGTATCTGGTAACGTTTAAGCCTCTCAGCTACCACTTCGACAATATCTGTCTCCGCCAGCATCCCGATTTTTGTGGTGTCGATGCGCACATCGCTGAACACCGAGTCCAGCTGTGCTGCGACAAAATCAGGCTCAATGCGATAAACCGACTGCACGCCGCGCGTGTTTTGCGCCACCAGGGCAGTAATAACCGAACAACCATAGGCCCCCAGCGCCGAGAAGGTTTTCAGATCGGCCTGAATACCCGCGCCGCCGCTTGGGTCGGTTCCGGCAATGGTCAATGCATTAATCTGCTTCATGCCTGTTCCTCCAGGGTGTAAAGCGCATCGAGAAACGCGCTGGCAAAGCTGCCCGGGCCGCGAGAATGTCTGATGGCGACCGTTCCGGCGCGCTTCATAAACCCACAGGCTGCCGCCACGTTATCCAGCCGGTCACCTGGCAATGAACAGCTGGCCGCCACCACCGCCGAAAGCGCGCATCCGGTTCCCACAACGCGCGTCATCAGCGGATCACCCCCTGTCACCGTATGGGTTCGCAGCCCGTCAGTCACATAGTCGACTTCCCCGGTGACCACGACGATGGCGTTGGTCTGCCGCGCCAGCGCCTGCGCCGCGGGCAGCGCGCTTGCGGCCGTATCGGTGGTATCAACGCCACGACCGCCGGCACTCATTCCGGCAAGCGCCAGAATTTCCGAGGCATTACCGCGAATAGCAGCAGGTTTGAGCGCGAGGATTTGATGGCAAAAACGAGTGCGGAACGTCAGCGCGCCGACCGCAACCGGGTCGAGCGTCCAGGGTTTACCTGCGGCAACGGCGCTCTCTATTGCCCGGCGCATCGATTGCGCGCGCGGGGCGGTCAGTGTGCCGACATTAATCAGCAGCGCATCTGCAAAGGTGGCGAACTGTTCAGCTTCTTCCGCTTCAATGACCATCGCCGGAGAGGCGCCAAGCGCCAGCAGCACGTTAGCGGTAAAGGCTTGCACGACATCGTTGGTCATGCAGTGCGTGAGCGGGGAACGGGTTCGGAACTGATGTAAAACGTGTAAGTCGAGCAGGTCAGGCTGCATGGTTTCGCTCCTGCCTTGCGTGAAGAAGCGATGACCGGGAAGGCATCTGACTTCCCTACGCTGGCATTATCCAGATCAGGTAATACGGGTATTTCTCAGCCTTCACAAAGAAGGGCACCCCGAGTCAAATTACACAAAATGCTGTAACAGGGGCAGACTAAGGTAAGCGACACGTAATAGCAAGCCCTGCCCCTTTCGGCTACCTCAGTGATACCCGTGCTAAACAATCAAATATTTATCCATTATTTTTTGCTGCAACTATATTTAAATGCATACATTTAATGTTATTGATTTATGAGTAATTAAACGTTCATCCTGATTTATCCCGCTTGTACGACATCCAAAAATATTCATCAAAAACAACATATTATAAAAACAACTTTTATATGATCGTGGGCTTATCTAATAGTAACAAAGGTGATCCACATCAAAATGAAGACAGTCCTGATATTGGATAGTTGTCCTCCGTTATCAGTGTCGCTACTAAAGAAACACATACTCAAAAAGGTTCTACGATAATTTATAATATTTACGACATTCCTTACTCGTCATATTGATATTAATTCGATGAAATTAATCATATATAGCGCAATAGTGTCTATGTGCCTGGTTGCGACGGGCATTTTTATTGGCGTGATTTATTTTACGCAAATAAACCAGTGTTTACAGCTGCCAGGTAAATAAACGAATTGATTCTGTGTCGTTTCCAATAATCAAGGTCATATAATGAAAAAGTTAGTGATGATAGCCGTAACCCTTTCAACGCTGGCGGGGTGTACAAACCAGGCGGATCGGATGGCGAAATGCGAAGCGCAGGGCATCAGCCGTGATACCTGCTACCTTGCCGAGCAAAACCGGACGGCAGCGGTAAACGCAGCGGCTGAAAAGCAAGCGCTGGAGAATGTCACCGCCGCAGTACAACATGCGCAAGAAGCCAGGATCCACGATCCCCTGCGCGAAGCGTCGTTCTCAGCGAACGGACTGAATGCCACCCTTTCGAACGGCTTTTTTAGCGCAACGGTAAATGGTAAAAAAGCGACCGTTAAACGCCTAAATGCTAATTTTTATGAAATACATGGTAATGGATTTGTTATATCCATTAGCCTTGATGAGAACGGTATTACGGATGCTTCGTGGAATAAAGCCAAAGGACGCGAGCACGGACTTTTGCAGGTGACACAGAAATAACGAAGCGGAGGAGGCAATAAGCCTCCTTTTCAGGCAAAAAAAGGCACGATTTGTAACACTCTATCCCTGACTTTTACAGTCAGGCCGAAGTCAGTGTAACGCACTGTTTTTATTACTAAGAATTCACTACTTTCTTTCTCAAAACGAGGATATTCCTCCCCCTGAGCGCCATGTAACAAAACAGTAAACAAATTAACCATTGAGCCCCGTGGCAAAAGGCTCTATATTGGCGGCGTTTTTTCCAGGCCCCATCTGTTTTTTAACTTTTTATTCAATCGTGGCGCATAACGAAGCTGCGGTTGTAGGAGTGATATGATGACGGATAAAGTCCGTATTGACACCGTAGATGCCCATAAAAGCAACGAAACCTATCTGGCCCGTCAGGCCGAGTTTGAATCTAACGTCAGGAGTTATCCGCGCAAGCTGCCTTTAGCTATCACTAAAGCAGACGGCGTGTGGATCACCGATGCAGATAATAAAGAATACCTTGACTGTTTAGCAGGCGCAGGCACCCTTGCGCTTGGCCATAACCACCCTGATGTGCTGAAAAGCATCCAAAATGTCATTACCAGCGGCTTGCCGTTACATACATTGGATCTGACTACGCCGTTGAAAGACGCGTTCTCCGAATATCTGCTGTCTCTGCTGCCTGGTCAGGGCAAAGAGTATTGCCTGCAATTCACCGGCCCATCTGGCGCCGATGCTGTTGAAGCGGCACTGAAACTGGCAAAAAAAGTCACCGGCCGTAGCGGTATCATCAGCTTCTCTGGTGGTTACCACGGTATGACTCACGGCGCACTGTCCGTGACCGGCAACCTGTCTCCGAAAGAAGCGGTTGACGGCATGATGCCAGAAGTTCAGTTCATGCCTTACCCGCACCAGTACCGTTGCCCACTGGGTATCGGCGGTGAAGCGGGCGTGAAAGCACTGACTTACTATTTCGATAACCTGATCAACGACGTTGAAAGCGGCGTGCGTAAACCTGCTGCCGTTATTCTGGAAGCGGTTCAGGGCGAAGGCGGCGTGAACCCGGCTCCGGCTGAGTGGTTGCAGCGCATCCGTAAAGTGACCCAGGAACACGGCATTCTGCTGATCCTCGACGAAGTTCAGGCAGGTTTTGCCCGTACCGGTAAATTCTTCGCCTTCGAACACGCTGGCATCGAGCCAGACATCATCGTGATGTCCAAAGCTGTAGGTGGCGGTCTGCCACTGGCCGTGCTCGGTATCAAAAAGCAGTTCGATGCATGGGCTCCAGGTCACCACACCGGTACTTTCCGCGGCAACCAGCTGGCGATGGCAACCGGTCTGACGACGCTGAAAATCCTCAAAGACCAGAACATCGCAGGTAAAGTAGCTGCACAAGGCGAATGGCTGAAAGCACAGCTGGCTGAGCTGCAAAAACGTTATCCGGTAATCGGTCACGTTCGTGGTCTGGGCATGATGATCGGTATCGAGATCGTTAAGCCACACGAAGCAGCTGATCACATGGGTTGCTACCCGGGCGATGGCGAGCTGTCTGCACTGATTCAGAAGAAGTGCTTCGAAGCCGGTCTGATTCTGGAACGTGGCGGTCGTAACGGCATTGTGCTGCGTCTGCTGCCTTCTCTGCTGATCAGCGATGAAGAGCTGAAAATCTTCCTGGATAAATTCGAGCAGGCACTGCTTGCTGCGGGCGTTCGCCCGGCGTAACCGGAGTTATTGATTACGATGTCTGATTCAAACCCAATTTTGTTCTCCTCTGCGCAGAGCATTGAAGCTTACCAGCAGGCGATTGAACAAAGCACTCAGGCTGTGATGCAGTGGCTGAAACAGCCTGAGATGTACCAGGGCAAAACGGTCGCGGAACTGCGCGACCGTATTAAGCTGGATTTCAACCCGAAAGGGCTGGGCAATGACGCGGCGATTGAACGCGCCGTTGAGTTCTTCCTGAAAGACAGTTTGTCCGTTCATCACCCGCAGTGTGTTGCGCACCTGCATTGCCCAAGCCTGGTGGTAAGCCAGGCTGCGGAAGTGCTGATTAACGCAACTAACCAGAGTATGGACTCCTGGGATCAAAGCCCGTCCGCAACCATTATCGAAATCAAACTGATCGAATGGCTGCGTACCCGCGTGGGTTATCAGGCTGGCGACGCTGGTGTCTTCACCAGCGGCGGCACCCAGAGCAACCTGATGGGACTGATGCTGGCACGTGATGCGTTCTTTGCGCGTCTGGGCCACTCCGTCCAGCAAGATGGTCTGGTTGGCGATCTGCGTAAAATTCGCGTGCTGTGCTCCGAAAACGCGCACTTCTCCGTGCAGAAAAACATGGCGCTGATGGGCCTGGGTTACCAGTCCGTGGTGCAGGTGAAAACTGACGAATTCTCCCGCATGGATCTGACCGATCTGGCGGCGAAAATTGAGCAGTGCAACGCCAACGGTGAACAGATCCTGGCGATTGTCGCGACAGCAGGTACGACCGATGCCGGTGCTATCGATCCGCTGCGTGCGATTGCTGAGCTGGCGGCGAAGCAGAATATCTGGGTACACGTTGATGCGGCTTGGGGCGGCGCGCTGCTGATGTCTGAGCAGTATCGTCACTATCTGGACGGCATCGAGTTGGTGGATTCCATTACCCTGGACTTCCACAAGCAGTTCTTCCAGACCATCAGCTGCGGCGCGTTCCTGCTGAAAGAAGCGCGTCACTATGAGCTGATGCGTTATCAGGCGGCATACCTGAACTCTGAGTTCGACGAAGAAGCTGGCGTGCCTAACCTGGTATCCAAGTCTCTGCAAACCACGCGTCGTTTCGATGCGCTGAAACTGTGGATGAGCCTGGAAGCTCTGGGTCAGGAACAATATGCGGCGATCATCGATCACGGTGTGACCCTGGCACAGCAGGTTGCTGCGTATGTGAAAGAGCAGTCTGCTCTTGAACTGGTGATGCAACCTCAGCTGGCAAGCGTGCTGTTCCGTTTCCGTCCGCAAATGCAGATGGACAACGCGGGCGTTGCGCTGCTGAACCAGAAAATCGGCGATGCGTTGCTGGAATCCGGCCGTGCCAACGTCGGTGTCACCGAGCATAACGGTGTTACCTGCCTGAAGCTGACTCTGCTGAACCCAACCGTGACGCTTGAGGACATCAAAGTCCTGCTGTCTCTGGTTGAGCGTACTGCGCAGGAAGTTCTGGCGAAATAATACCCTGCCCCTCTCTCACAGAGAGAGGGGCTACTTCGACGCGTCATCCCCCCTCCTGTTCTGATCCACATCGTTCCTCTGGTATCTTCTGGTAAAAAGCTAACTCTCGCGTTTATTCCTTTGGGTATAGCCATAACCCTGCTGGCTATATCCCGAGCTGTAATAAAGCGCAGCGGATTTCATAATGTCGTTGAGGATCGTTCCTCTCACCTGCACACCCGCCTGAAGCAGACGTTTTATGCTGTTTTCGATCTCTTTCTCACTGGTTTTATGATAGCGAGCCACCAGCACGGAGGTTGCCGCATATCTGGCTATTAGCGCTGCATCCGTGACCGCAAGTACCGGCGGGGTATCGAGAATAATAAGATCATAGTTTTCATTCACCCATGACATCATTTCCCGAAATGTGTGACCCAGCAGCAGCTCCGAAGGAGCAGAAGGCACAGGCCCACAGGTCATAACATCTATCCCGCCTTTCTCGTAAGACTGAATCGCGTCCCGATACTCACACTTTCCTTCCAGCACGCTGGAAAGCCCAGTCTGGTTACTGAGCCCAAAGATATTATGGACGTATCCTTCGCGCATATCGGCATCGATAAATAGCACCCGCAGCCCAGCCTGGGCTGCGACTGCCGCCAGTGAGGTACTGACCAGCGTCTTTCCGCAGTCCGGCGTTGGCCCGGTAATTACCACGGTCTGGTTTTCTGCGTCCATCATGGTGAAGTGCAGGCTGGTTCGTAACCCACGTATTGCTTCAACAAAAATATCTGTTGGACGGTCAACCGGCAGAAATGGAATTTCCGAGGTTTTATGCACCCACCGGGAAGCAAACAGGCTTTTTCTTCTGAGATGCGTTTTTTTCCACAGCCAGACCGATCTTGGCAACGTTGCCAGCACAGGTCTTTCCTTAGCTTCAAGTTGCTCAGAAGTTGTAATGCCGCGCTGTACGCCTAAGCGAAACAAGACGCTACCTGTAGAGAGTATCAATCCTGTCAGTATACCGATGACGACGAACGGCACTTTTTTGGGCCAAACCGGATCGGGTTGGGTGACAGCTCGATCAATGATGCGCACGTTGCCAATTACGCTGGAACGAGAAATATTCAATTCTTGCTGACGCGTCAGCAGCTGTAAGTAGATGGTGCGGCCGGACTCGACATCCCTGCTCAGGCGTAAAATCTCCTGCTGCGTAGAGGGCATGGCTGAAACGCGATTGTTCAAACGCGTTCTTTCCTGTTGAAGCGTTTGGCGTTTTTCCCTCAATGCACGGTAGCTGGGGTGCTCTTTCTTAAATAACTGAGAGATTTCCGCCTCACGGAAGGTCAGTTCGTTGAGCTGATTCTCTACGTTGACGACCTGATCCAGAACCGATTTTGCCTCCAGCGATAAATCGACAGAGTCACGTTTCTCACGATAAGCATTCAGCCGCGCTTCGGCCAAATCCAGTTCATGACTGATTATGGGAAGCTGATTCTGCAGAAACGCCAGGCTGCGGGTATCCTGCGCTTCCTGGCGCGCAATATTTTGCTTAAGATAATTTTCAGCAACCGTATCCAGTATCTGAATAATTTTCTCAGGTTTTTCACCCGTCAGGGTTAATGTCAGCATCCCGCTTTGCTTGGCCGATTCGGCTACCGTCAACCGCTTGTTAAGAGCATTGATTGCCTCCAGTCTGCTGGATGTTTTCAGTTCAAACTTGTCCCCGGTCGATGCGGCGATATCGGTGACAAAGAGAGAAATGCCCTTCAGGGCGAAGGGTTTTCCGGTAATACCTTCAGCCTCAACGTTGTCGCCCTCAAGACGATAACGCCCCTTCTCCAGGACGGTCAGGATAAGTTTTTGCGGCTTTCCTTTGAACAGCGGGATATTCAGCCACTTCAGGGTGATTCCCGGCGGGGTGCGCCCCTGGAGTTTCGCCCAGAGCGAACCCAGCACAGGGAAATAATACGGCTTAACCTGCTGCGACAGTCTTAGCTGATCTACCGTCGCACCCAGGATCATACGTGATTTAAGCAGCTGAATCTCAGGCCCAGTGTCTGGTGTAAGATCCCCGCTAAACTGGCTTAAACTCTTGAGAAGATCGTTATCTTGCTTACTCTCTACCTGTATCAGGGCATCGCCCTGATACACCGGAGTGCTGATAAAAGCGAAAAACGCAGCACCAAGAGTGAAAAAGAGTGTGATGCTGAGGATCAGCGTGCGGTGATCGATTATCTCCCCAATGAATCGCAGGAGATCCACTTCATTATGTTCCGGCGCTGGTGTACTGTAATGACCTATTGTGTTTGTCGACATTAATGCTGAATTCCTTTTTGACCCAGGCGACGAGCCCATTCCTGACTGGCTTTCCCTAACTGATCGAAAACATACTCAAAGGCTTCATTGCTTTTCCTGTACGGATCGGGAATATCCTGTTGTTTCAGCCAGTGCCCAAACAGAAGTGATTTTCCACGAATTTCCGGGGCCATGGCGGCAATGAAGTGAAGATGCTGCGGTTCCATCACCAGAATAAGGTCGGATTTCTCCATCTGGCTGTGAGTCAGCCTGCGGGCAATGTGCCCATCAAGTGAAAGACCATGACGCCAGGCGACCTCCTGCGCAGCTTCATCCGCCGGATGCCCCTCCAGCCCATAGATACCCGCCGACGTGATCAATTTTCCAGGCAATTGCTGGCGTAAAAGCCGTTCCCCGATTGGGGAGCGGCATATATTTCCGGTGCAAACTACGAGTATTGAACGGAACATTATTGTGGCCACGATCTGATGTAACGAACCGTTTCGGTCAGGTCATGCACGCCCGTTATCGTCGGCACTAACTGCGCGATCACCCGATTCCAGCGCGACACCGGTGCAGTGGTGACATAAACAATATCGTACGGCTCTAGCTGAAATTCCGTTCCCAACACCATTGCCGACGCGTCTTGTGCATTAAGCTGATAAATATTGGCGATTTTGCCTGCCTTCCCGGTTTCGCGTATCGAGCGGATAACAAAAATGCCCGTTGCATCGGCCATATCCTGATTCAGCCCTCCGGCATTCCCCAGGGCTTCGGCGAGCGTCATACCGCTACGATCCATCTTCAGCGTACTCTGCTTAATGACTTCACCCATCACGAACACTTTCAGCGCGTCATTACGCGGAATAAACAGGATATCGCCAGGATAGAGCAGCTTATTTTGGGTCAGATCGCCATGCTGCATCAGGGCGTAGAGTGATATTCGTGAATCCTGGCCATTATGGGTGAGCACCACATTACGCCAGTCGGCGTCAGCAGACAGCCCTCCCGCAGCGTTAACGGCATCCATGACCGTCAGGGGAATATTGGTGATAGCCTGCTGACCCGATTTCACCACTTCACCCGTTACGTAAGCTTTTTGCGAACGGAAAGAGGCAACACTCACATCCACCTGCGGGCTTTCAATGACGCTATCCAGCCGCACTGTGATTGCCTCACGTACCTCTGAAACCGTTTTTCCCGCCACGTGCAGTTTGCCCAGGTAAGGATAGAAAAGCGTACCATCTGCATTGACCCAGTTACCTGTATCACTTGCACTACGGTACTGACCGGCGGGTGTTGTGAGCTCGGGGTGATCCCAGACGGTGACCGTCAGGATGTCACCGGTACCAATGTGGTATTCCCAGTTTTTGACCTGTTCATCCAGATTAGGATTAGCCTGAGATTTAACCGCGACGGGACGCAGTTTTTCGATTAAAAAAGGCGTTAATGGATATATATCTACTTGTTTATCTAAATCATTATTTATATCAAAAGGCGTAATACTATTTTTCCCGGTCGTCTTCAATGTTTGGCCAGGCGAAATTACGCATCCGGTCAGCTGACTTATCACGAGGAATATTAAAGAAAATGCTGTTGTTTTTTTCATTTATATAAATTTATCATCCATGCACGCAAAAAATGCAGCCCGGCGCACAAGCTCGCACGTCTCGCCACCTGTAATCAGCTGAGTTTAAAGTCATTACATACAAACGTTAAAGAAAGGTAAAAAAATAACGGAATCCCTGAAGCCGCCGCGAGAAAAAAATCAAACCGTAGAATTTTAAAAAATCTTAAATCCTCGCTTGCGAAAATGCACGTCATAGTCGTTACAAACTTGCATTAGAAATTCATTTTCAGATTTAATTAAATAAAACATAACAATGATGAATTATAGCGAGACACTCATATTCATATAAAAAATAACACTCCCCATCCGCACCACACAAAACCGTTCACTTTTGTTACATTTTTTTTCGAACATACTCGGCTATGGTACTTAGAATAGGCTTACTGCCGGGCTGTCAACGTAACAGCAGGCTGAATGTATCAGTAACGGTATAAATGGAGAAAAAATGGCTAAGCGTAAATGGCTGCTTCTGGGTGTAGTTATGTCTCTGGCGAGTGCGGCCTCTGCCGCCCCACAAACGGCGTCTGCCCCTTCTGGCATTAAGGCCTATGAAGAACAAGAGTTCATCGCCGATTTCACAAAATTCAAGATTGGTGACACGGCTCCGGCGCTATACCAAACGCCTGAGTACACCATTAAACAGTATCAGCTGCGTAATCTTCCGGCCCCGGATGCCGGTACCCACTGGACATACATGGGCGAAAACTACGTCCTGATTGGTGATGCTGACGGCAAAATCTACAAAGCCTATAACGGAGATATCTTCTATCACCGCTGATCCCCTTCTGATTCGACCGTGGCAGGAGAGCGATCGCCCTTTCCTGCGCACGCTCTACCTTCATGCCCGGCGTGAAGCCTGGCCGTGGCTGGATGCTTCCGAATGGCAGCTCGAAGATTTTGACGCGGCAACCCGCGACGAACTGATTTGGGTCGCGGTTGAAGACGGCCATCGGCTTGGCTTTGCCTCCATCTGGACGAACGATAATTTTCTGCACAATTTGTTTGTTGATCCGCGCAGGCAGAGTCAGGGCGTGGGGGCGTTATTACTGGAACAGGCGCAGCGGACATTTACCAGCACGGGAGCGTTGAAGTGTCTGGTTAAAAATAAACGGGCTGTTGCATTTTACCAGCGCCACGGCTGGCACATCGAAGCATCAGGGGATTCTCCGGACGGAGAATATTATTTGATGCACTACCGGTTGCGTTAACGCCGGGCTGCGCATCGCAGGCCCGGCTACAAAGCTTACACTGCGCGGAATGCAATCTCGCTCGGGATCACTTCGCCCTGCCAGTAGAGCTGTGCGGCAACACGGCCCGCCAGCTGGCGATACATATCAGCAAACTCACTTTCAGGGCGGCTCACGACGGTCGGTTTACCGCTGTCCAGATCTTCACGCAGCGTAATGTGCAGCGGCATCTGGCCAAGCAGTTGAGTGTGATATTGCTCAGCCAGTTTCTCTGCGCCACCGGTGCCAAAGATTGGCTCATGGTGTCCGCAGTTGCTGCAAATATGCATACTCATGTTCTCGACAATACCGAGTACCGGCACCTCAACTTTCTCGAACATGACGATGCCTTTTTTGGCATCAATCAGCGCGATATCCTGCGGCGTGGTCACCACAACGGCACCGGTCACCGGAATGTTCTGCGCCAGGGTGAGCTGAATGTCGCCTGTACCCGGTGGCATATCCAGGACCAGGTAATCCAGATCGGGCCACATGGTTTCCTGCAACATCTGCATCAGCGCTTTGCTGGCCATCGGGCCACGCCAGACCATCGCGTTATCGTCAGTCACCAGATAACCAATCGAGTTGGTTGCCAGGCCGTGCGCCATAATCGGCGCCATGTGCGTGCCATCTGGCGAGGTTGGACGTTGGTTTTCTGCACCCAGCATGTTGGGAATAGATGGGCCGTAGATATCAGCATCCAGAATACCGACTTTTGCCCCTTCGGCAGCCAGCGCCAGCGCCAGGTTTACCGCTGTGGAGGATTTACCCACCCCACCCTTACCAGAGCTCACCGCGATGATATTCTTCACCCCGTTCACGCCCGGATGGTTTTTCACCCGCTTGAGCGTGGCAATGCTATGGGTCAGCTTCCAGTCAATGGCTTTCGCCCCGGTGATGCGCAGCAGATCGGAGCTGCACTCCTCTTTTAACGTATCGAAGGCACTGGTAAACACAAACGGCATTTGCAGTTCGATGTGCAGCGTGTCATCCAGCCAGGCGACATGATGCAGCGCTTTCAGCGTAGTGAGATTGTGCTTCAGGGTTGGATGCTGAAAATTAGCCAGTATACCGGCAACCATTGCTCGTAAGACTTCCGGTGATTTGGCCTGGGATTGCGAACTCATCCCGACTCCTTTGTTCTTGTGAATAAGACCTTAGTTGAACAAGTTTACCTGAAAGGCCGCGGTTTGTGCTTACTTAATAATGCCCCATTTGGTAATATCAAAAACCCTTTTCACAGTTAAAAGAAGTAATGACTACTATGACTCAAGTCGCGAAAAAAATTCTGGTAACGTGCGCACTGCCGTACGCCAACGGCTCAATCCACCTCGGCCACATGCTGGAGCATATCCAGGCTGATGTCTGGGTCCGTTACCAGCGAATGCGCGGCCATCAGGTCAACTTCATCTGCGCGGACGATGCCCACGGCACGCCAATTATGTTGAAAGCACAGCAGTTGGGTGTTTCTCCTGAGCAGATGATTGCCGAAATGAGTCAGGAGCATCAGACTGATTTTGCTGGCTTTGACATCAGCTACGACAACTACCACTCCACGCACAGCGACGAGAACCGTGAGCTGTCGGAGCTTATCTACACGCGTCTGAAAGAGAACGGTTTTATTAAAAACCGCACCATCTCTCAGCTGTACGATCCAGAAAAAGGCATGTTCCTGCCGGATCGTTTCGTGAAAGGCACATGCCCGAAATGTAAATCACCAGACCAGTATGGCGATAACTGCGAAGTGTGTGGCGCAACCTACAGCCCAACCGAGCTTATCGAGCCAAAATCTGTGGTGTCTGGTGCTACGCCGGTGATGCGTGATTCCGAACACTTCTTCTTCGACCTGCCATCCTTCAGCGAAATGCTGCAAGCCTGGACCCGCAGCGGCGCGTTGCAGGAGCAGGTTGCCAACAAAATGCAGGAGTGGTTCGAGTCTGGCTTGCAGCAGTGGGATATCTCCCGCGATGCGCCGTACTTCGGTTTTGAAATCCCGAACGCACCGGGCAAATATTTCTACGTCTGGCTGGATGCGCCAATTGGCTACATGGGCTCGTTCAAGAACCTGTGTGACAAGCGCGGCGACACCGTCAGCTTTGACGAATACTGGAAGAAAGACTCCGACGCCGAGCTGTATCACTTCATCGGCAAAGACATCGTTTACTTCCACAGCCTGTTCTGGCCGGCAATGCTGGAAGGCAGCAACTTCCGCAAGCCTACCAACCTGTTCGTGCACGGTTATGTGACGGTGAACGGCGCGAAGATGTCCAAATCTCGCGGTACCTTCATTAAAGCCAGCACCTGGCTGAACCACTTCGACGCGGACAGCCTGCGCTATTACTACACCGCGAAACTCTCTTCACGCATCGACGATATCGACCTGAATCTGGAAGATTTCGTGCAGCGCGTGAACGCAGACATCGTGAACAAAGTGGTGAACCTGGCTTCCCGTAACGCAGGCTTTATCGCTAAGCGTTTCGACGGCGTGATGGCGGCCGAACTGGCTGACCCAGCCCTGTACAAAACCTTCACCGACGCGGCTGCGATCATTGGCGAAGCGTGGGAAGCACGTGAGTTCGGTAAAGCCGTGCGTGAAATCATGGCGCTGGCCGATCTGGCTAACCGCTATGTTGACGAGCAGGCACCGTGGGTTGTGGCGAAGCAGGAAGGCCGTGATGCCGATTTGCAGGCCATCTGCTCTATGGGCATCAACCTGTTCCGCGTGCTGATGACCTATCTGAAGCCGGTTCTGCCGCAGCTTTCTGCCCGTGCAGAAGCGTTCCTGAACACGGAACTGACCTGGGATGCGATGGCTCAGCCGCTGCTCAGCCACAAAGTGAACACCTTCAAAGCGCTGTATAACCGCATTGAGATGAAACAGGTTGAAGCGCTGGTTGAAGCCTCTAAAGAAGAGGTGAAAGCCGCTGCTGCACCGGTTACCGGCCCGCTGGCTGACGATCCGATTCAGGAAACCATCACCTTTGATGATTTCGCAAAAGTTGACCTGCGCGTGGCGCTGATTGAAAACGCAGAATTTGTCGATGGCTCCGATAAACTGCTGCGTCTGACGCTGGATCTGGGCGGCGAGAAGCGTAACGTCTTCTCTGGTATCCGTTCTGCGTATCCTGACCCGCAGGTACTGATTGGCCGCCAGACCGTGATGGTTGCTAACCTGGCACCGCGTAAAATGCGCTTTGGTATCTCCGAAGGCATGGTGATGGCCGCAGGTCCTGGCGGGAAAGATATCTTCCTGTTAAGCCCTGATGAAGGCGCGAAGCCTGGTCAGCAGGTGAAATAATAAAAAAGCCGGAGATAATCTCCGGCTTTTTTTTGGCCTTTTTACCGGGCAGCGGCTTCGCCTTACCCGGCCTGTAACCTACGCTTTTTTCGCGTGCTCGCGCACCGTCAACCCGCGTAAAAAATAACGCATAAACTGGTCGCCGCACTCGCGGTAATTTTTATGATCCGGGGCGCGCATCATGGCGGTGATCTCCGGCATCGACACGCGGAATTTCTGCTCGGTCATGATCGCCAGAATATCGTCCGTTTTCAGTGAAAACGCGATACGCAGCTTTTTCAGCGCCGTGTTGTTATTCACACGACGTTCCAGCGCAAGCTCAGGCGCAGACTCATCTTTGCCGCGCTTATGGTAAATCAGGCCGTTCAGGAAACCCGACAGAATGATGTCCGGGCAGCGCACGAAGCCCTCTTCATCTTCTTTGGTCATCCAGGTGTCAAAACCGGCGGACGTGGATTCCATATCGGCCAGCGCAAGAATGCGCACCATATCGTTGTTGTTTGCTTTCAGGGTGTAGCGCAGGCTACGGAGTATATCGTTACTGAGCATAGAGCCTTCAAATGTCGATGATGCAATGGCGCGCAGTGTACCAGCTTTACAGGCCAATCGCCTCTTTCAAACTTTTCAGATAGCGACGGCTCACCGGCACGGTTTGCCCGGCGCGCAATACCAGCTCTGCCTGGCCGTTATCTTCCAGGCGGATCTCTTTCAGGTGCGCCATGTTCACCAGATACTGACGATGACAGCGAATCAACGGCGTGCGGCTTTCCAGCGTGCGCAGGGTCAGCTCGGTAAACCCTTCGTTACCTTCGGCGCTGGTGACAAACACGCCGCTCATGCGGCTACTGACAAAAGCCACATCGTCCATTTGCAGTAGATAAATGCGGCTGTGCCCGGTGCAGGGAATAAACTTCAGCGGCTGCTGATTTTCCGGTAACAGGGTTACATCCTGCACGGTACGCTCCTGGCGCAGGCGGGTAAGCGTCTTTTCCAGTCGCTTCTCTTCTATCGGTTTGAGCAGGTAATCAAAAGCATGTTCTTCAAAAGCTTTCACGGCGTACTCGTCAAACGCCGTTAAAAACACAATGTACGGGCGGTGTTCCGGGTCGAGCATCCCGACCATCTCCAGCCCGCTGATGCGTGGCATCTGGATATCCAGAAACAGTACGTCCGGGCGCAGTTTATGAACGGCGCCAATCGCTTCTATAGCGTTAGCACACTCGCCAACGATCTCGATATCGCTTTGCTCCTGCAACAGAATGCGCAGGTTTTCCCGTGCTAACGGCTCATCATCAACAATCAGCACTTTCAACATGCGTTTTCCTCCAGCGGTAATCGTAAAGTAATGCGGGTAAATCGGTCCGGCTCACAGGAGACGGTAATGCCGCACGCGTCGCCGAAGTGAGCGCGCAGACGTTTATCCACCAGGCTCATCCCCAACCCGCCAGAGGCAGTTGGCTGATAGAGCCCGGCGTTATCTTCAATATCCAGCACCAGATGGTGATTAAAACGGCTCGCCGCTATGCTTATCTCCCCGATGCCCAGCAACTGTGACGTGCCATGCTTGATGGCATTTTCCACGATAGGTTGCAGGGTAAAGGCCGGAAGATGCTGATACGCCAGCTCGTCCGGCACGGATAACGACACGTGCAGCCGCGACTGAAAACGCGCTTGCTCGATTTGCAGATAGGCGTTCACATGCTCAATTTCATCGGCCAGGGTGACAATTTCCGAAGGACGCTTGAGGTTCTTACGGAAGAATGTCGATAAATACTGCACCAGCTGCGCGGCCTGGTCGCTGTCACGACGAATCACCGCTTTTAGCGTATTCAGGGCGTTAAACAGGAAATGCGGGTTCACCTGCGCATGGAGAAGTTTGATCTCCGACTGGGTTAAGAGCGCCTTTTGCCGCTCATATTGCCCGGCCAGGATCTGCGCCGAAAGCAGCTGCGCAATCCCTTCGCCAAGTGTGCGGTTGATTGAGCTGAATAGCCGGTTTTTAGCCTCGTACAGCTTGATGGTTCCCATAACATGCTGATTTTCCCCACGCAGCGGGATCACCAGAGTAGAACCGAGTTTGCAGTGAGGATGCAGCGAACAGCGATACGGCACTTCGTTACCGTCGGCATACACAACTTCCCCGGTTTCAATGGCGCGCAGCGTATAGGTAGACGAAATCGGTTTGCCTGGCAGGTGGTGGTCGTCCCCTGTTCCGGTAAACGCCAGCAGCCGCTCGCGGTCGGTTATCGCCACCGCACCAATATCCAGCTCTTTATAGAGAACCTGCGCCACCTTCATGCTGTTTTCTTCGTTAAACCCCTGGCGAAGAATACCTTCCGTAGAGGCGGCCACCTTCAGGGCGGTCGCGGAAAACGCTGAGGTGTATTTTTCAAACATCGCACGCTTATCCAGCAGGATGCGCATAAAGAGCGCCGCGCCCACGGTATTTGTTACCATCATTGGGGCGGCGATACTGCCCACCAGATGCAGCGCATCTTCAAACGGACGGGCAATCAGCAGAATAATGGCCATCTGCGCCATTTCTGCGATGAAGGTAATAGCGCCCGCAGTAATGGGGCTAAAGACTTTATCCGGGCGACCGCGCTTGATCATGTAGCTGTGAACCAGGCCGCCGAGCAGCCCTTCGACGATCGTCGAGATCATGCAGCTTAGCGCCGTCATGCCGCCCATCGAATAGCGATGCAGACCGCCCGTTAACCCGACAAGGCCGCCAACGACAGGCCCCCCGAGCAGCCCGCCCATCACCGCACCGATGGCGCGCGTATTGGCGATCGAATCTTCGATATGAAGACCAAAGTAAGTCCCCATAATGCAGAAAATAGAGAAAGTTACGTAGCAGAGGAGCTTATGCGGCAGACGTACGGTAACCTGCATCAGCGGGATAAACAGGCGCGTTTTACTCATCAACCAGGCGATGACCAGGAAAACACACATCTGCTGAAGCAGCAGCAACACCAGGTTAAACTCGTACATACTCGCAAACCGCACGTTCTAAAAACGCGTAACATACACTGATGTGGTTAAACTTTCTTTGAAGCGTACCGAAAAAGGTGTAATTCGTGTCCGGTATCACACCTTTTGCTGAACATAACGTATCCCTCGCATTTTTTGTTCAAAAATTCACCAGCACTTCCTGGTTCACCAATCTGGGTCTACAGTTAAGCTGGGGACGCGTAAGCCAGGGGGCGAATATGGCGCTTTACACAATAGGTGAAGTGGCACTCCTTTGTGATATCAATCCCGTGACCCTACGGGCTTGGCAACGACGATACGGATTACTCAAACCGCAGAGAACAGACGGTGGTCACCGCCTGTTTAATGACGCGGATATCGACCGGATCCGCGAGATCAAAAGCTGGATCGACAACGGTGTTCAGGTTGGGAAAGTGAAATCGTTGCTCAGCCAGGACGATCCTGACACACAGCATATCTGGCGCGAACAACAAGAAGCCCTGCTGCGCCTGTTGCAGGCGGGGAATCTGCAACGCCTGCGTGCGTGGATTAAAGAGCAAGGGCGCGACTACCCTGCGCAAACCCTGATTACGCATCTTTTTATCCCCTTACGCCGCCGTCTTCAGTGCCAGCAGTCCACCTTACAGGCGCTGCTGAGTATGCTCGATGGCGTACTGATCAATTACATTTCCGTTTGCCTGGCATCGGCAAGAAACAAAAACGGAAAAGATGCGCTGGTCGTTGGCTGGAATGTGCACGATACCACCCGTCTGTGGCTGGAAGCGTGGATAGCCACCCAGCAGGGCTGGCGCGTGGATGTGCTGGCACATTCTCTGGCGCAGTTTCGCCCCGAATTTTTTGACGGGCAGACGCTGCTGGTCTGGTGTGGTGAAGTCCCGACAGCCTCGCAGCAACAGCTGCTGACGGAGTGGCGCGAGCACGGCTACCCGGTTTATTCGCTCGGTCCGAATGAGTCGTAACGGCATTTAATGGTTCATTAACAGCTGCGCTTCACCGTATAATTGCTCTATTAACAACAGGAGCACATTTATGAAGGCAACTAAACTGGCCGTAATCACCCTTTTCGTCCTGATGGCCGTCAGCGGGATTGGCGGCGTTATGCTGGCAGGTTACTCGTTTATTGTTCGCGGCGGTGTCGGCTGAGATAACTCGCCAGGCGCTCGAAACCGCGGTCAACCACAATGGCCGCGAGCGCAACCAGCACTGCCCCCTGAACAATATAGGCCGTATTAAATCCGCTTAAGCCGATAATGATCGGCGTGCCCAGGGTGTTTGCCCCCACCGTAGAGGCAATGGTCGCGGTGCCTATGTTAATAATCACGGATGTGCGGATCCCCGCAATAATGACCGGCGCGGCCAACGGCAGTTCAACGTTGCGCAGTCGCTGCCAGGCACTCATTCCCATCCCTTCTGCCACACTCATCACCGATGCGGGCACGGCCGAAATCCCTGCAAGCGTCCCCTGCAAAATGGGCAGCACGCCATACAAAATCAGGGCAATAATTGCAGGCTCCTGACCAAAACCTATCACCGGAACGGCGATTGCCAGCACGGCCACGGGCGGAAATGTCTGGCCGATGGCGGCAATGGTTTCAACCAGCGGGCGAAACTCCCGGCCGGACGGACGTGTGACCACAATCCCGGCTCCCACACCAAGCACAATAGCCAGCACACTGGATACTGCCACCAGCCAGAAGTGCGCCAGCGTCAGATTAATAAAGCTTTCCTGCTGGTAGACCGGGCGCGGTAGCCCAGGAAAGAGCGCGCTGAATACCCCGGCGCTGTGCGGCATCAGGATTAACAGTGCGACAAAAAGCAGCACCAGCCAGATAAGCGGATCACGCATCCACTTCACGCGCCACCTCCCCCTCCAGTAGATCGCGAAAATGGAGCGTGCCGCAGGATTTGCCCTGCGCGTCCGCCACAGGCAGCACTTCACACTGCCGGGCAACAAAAGCCGATAACGCATCGCGCAGGCTCATGTGCTCCAGCAACGGTTCACCGCCGGTCTGCGTCTCCTGTCGACGCATCGCCTCCCCGACGGTTCGCAACGAAAGCAGGCGCACGCCCAGTTCGCTGCGGCCAAAAAACTCACGCACAAAATCGTTCGCCGGACGCGTGAGGATCTCAAGCGGTGTGCCCTGCTGAATGACTTCGCCGCTGTCCATCAGCACCAGCCGGTCGGCCAGCCGAAGCGCCTCGTCGATATCGTGGGTCACGAGGATTATCGTACGCCCCAGAATGCGGTGAATACGGGTCATCTCCGCCTGCAACGCGCTACGCGTCACCGGATCCAGCGCACCAAAAGGTTCATCCATCAACAGCACCTGCGGATTGGCCGCCAGCGCCCGCGCCACGCCAACCCGCTGCTGCTGCCCGCCGGAAAGCTGATGCGGATAACGCTCGCGCAAGGCTGGCTCTAACCCCAGAAGCGCCATTAGCTCATCCACACGCGCATTGATTTTTTGCCGCGACCATTTCTCCAGCTGCGGCACGGTGGCGATATTCTGCGCCACCGTCCAGTGGGGAAACAGGCCAATGGACTGAATGGCGTATCCCATTCGTCTGCGAAGCTCGAGCACCGGCAGGCTGCGGATCTCTTCACCGGCAAAACGGATCAGACCGCTGTCGTGTTCCACCAGCCGATTGATCATCTTAAGCGTGGTGGATTTTCCCGAACCCGAAGTGCCTATCAGCACGGTAAATGCCCCCTCCTCAAAATGCAGATTCAGGTGACTTACCGCCGGACGCCCCGCAAAGGTTTTACTTACATCGTGGAATTCAATCATTCTCCCTCCCCCTGAGCAGCGCGAGCCACAGGGCAAACAGCGCATCCACCACCACCGCCAGGGCAATCGCCGGAACAACGCCCAGCAGCACCAAATCCAGTGCGCTGCTGAGCAATCCCTGGAATACCAGTGCACCAAACCCGCCTGCGCCAATCAACGCCGCGATCACCGCCATCCCTACCGTCTGCACGGCCACCACTCGCAGGCTGCGCAACAGCAGCGGCAGTGCGATGGGCAGCTGTACCTTCCAGAAGCACTGGCGCGCGCTCATCCCCATCGCCTGAGCGCTTTCCAGCACATCCGGTGCAACCTGGCTTAGCCCCGCCACCACACCGCGAACCAGCGGCAAGAGCGCATACAGCACCAGCGCAATCAGTGCCGGGGTTAATCCCGTACCGGCGATGCCGAGTGAAGCGAGCAACGGGATTGATTTGACCAGCCCTGCCAGCGGTGCGATCAGCAGGCCAAACAGCGCCACCGACGGAATGGTCTGGATGACGTTCAGCAGCGCAAAGACCGCACCCTGGCGCGCAGGATGACGATAACACCACATCCCCAACGGCAACCCCAGCAGCAACGCCGGGAACAGCGTCCCGAACAGGATTGTCAGATGCTGCGCCAGGGCATCATCGAAGATGTCCTGGCGGTTGGCATACTCTTTTAACAATGAAAGATTGTTCAGCGCACCGCTGAACAGCAGTAATAGCGGGATAAACCAGATCTGTGCATTAAGCCCCCAGCGCCAGACGGCGTGCGGCGTAAGACGACGAATGGCATCACTGCTGGCCAGCAGACAGAGCGCAAGCCACAGCCACAGGCCGCTCCCTACGGAGGTTCGCGCCAGCGGGCTTTCGGCAGAAACCATCAGCGTTGCTGCAAGGCCAGCGCCCCAGAACAACACAATAAACAGCGCTTCGCAGAGGATAAGCGTCAGCCACTGCGCTGCACGTCCTTGCCAGAGTGATAACGCGATAATCGCGCAAAGTGCCCCTGCCAGCAGCAGCGGCGAAAATGACCAGACCTGCCAGAGCGCGCGCCCTTCACCTGACACCAGGCGGTTGGGCGCGACATTCACAAACGGCAGCGCAACGGCCGAGATGGCGACACAAGCCAGCATCAGCAACACGCGGTTATGACATTTTATCGGCACAGCCCTGTCCTGTTACTTCACAAGCCCTTGTTGTTTCAGGAAGTCGGCAGCCACTTTTTTGGCATCCAGCCCCTCGACGGCAATACTGGCATTGAGCTGTTGCAGCGTTTTCTCATCCAGTTTTTCAAACACCGGTTTGAGCCACGTGCCAATCTCCGGGTATGCCTTCAGCGTGGCTTCACGTACCACGGGCGTCGGAGCATAAATCGGCTGAACGCCTTTCGGATCGGTCAGAGTTTGCAGGCCAAGCGCCGCAACCGGGCCATCGGTCCCGTAGGCCATGGCGGCATTCACGCCAGAGGTTTGCTGCGCTGCCGCTTTGATGGTCACCGCCGTATCGCCCCCGGCCAGAGAGAGCAACTGGCTCTGATCAAGCTTAAAGTCATAGGCTTTTTCAAACGCCGGAAGCGCGTCTGGCCGCTCGATAAACTCAGCGGACGCGGCGAGCTTAAAGTCGCCCTTCTCTTTCAGGTAACGACTCAGGTCGTCCAGCGACGTCAACTTGCCTTTTTCGGCAAGATCTTTGCGCACGGCGATGGTCCAGGTGTTGTTGGCAGGCGATGGCGTCAGCCAGACCAGTTTGTTCTGATCCGCATCCAGCTTTTTGACTTTCTCATAGCCAGCCTGGGCATTTTTCCAGGCAGGATCGTTTTCATCTTTGAAGAAGAAGGCCCCGTTACCGGTGTATTCCGGGTATATATCCAGCTCGCCAGAGGTAATCGCACCACGCACAACGGGCGTTGTGCCAAGCTGTACTTTATTGACCGTTTTAACACCGTGACTTTCCAGTACCTGTAAGATGATATTGCCAAGCAGCGCACCTTCGGTATCAATCTTAGAGCCGACTTTCACCGGCTCTGCCGCCTGTAGCGGCAGGCTCAGCGCCGCCAGAAGTACCGCTGAGCCTGTGATCCCCTTTGCAATCGTCATTGGGCTTTCCTCATTATTTTGCCGCCTTTTTCATAGGCTTGAGAGAAAAGCGTAGTCTAAAAACCAGAATTCAGCCTTCTTCCGGTAAGGTCAGCGGCACGCTCAGCAGGCTGGCGGCAAAATAGAGAATGGCGATCACCCATAACGTGCCCTCCACACCAAGCGGGACAACGCAGAGCGTGACAATCAGCGGCCCGACAAAGTTGCTTAACCCGGAGCCCAGATTCAGGCAGGAGATGGCCGCCCCTTTGTTTTGGGGTAACAGAGAAGGGATCAGTGCGCTCAGTGGGCCAAACGCCCCAAGCCCAATGGCATATAACACCAGCGCCATAAACAGGGCCGTTTCACTGTTGCCAAACCACACCGGCACGTAACAGACGGCAAGCATCGCCAGCCCGCACAGCGTGCCGGAGAACCAGACAACCGTCTTGCGCCAGCCGATAGTGTCCCCCAGCCAGCCGAAAAAGTAGTTGGCGAAGATATTGACCACGTTCACCAGCCCCCAGATGGCCAGCCACTGGGCGATGCTGAAACCATAGCGTGGCAGGTAGACCGGCATCAGGATCACCAGCGAAAACTTGCCGATGTCATTGATGGTTTTGACGATAACCGCAAGGCGCATTTTGGGCTCGCGTACCAGCACCAGTAATCCTTCAGCCAGCGCCGTGCCAAGCCTGCCATCGTGTTGCCACTGCGGGCGGTCGCGGTTGAGCACCAGTGCGCAAAACGCTCCCAGCACCACAAATACAAAGCCGCTAAGCAGCGTGGCGGTTTCGCCAATCACAGGCAACATCACGCCGGAATACCACGGCCCGACAATGGTCATCCCCACGCCGAAGGCAATCCAGAACCAGGAGACCGCGCGGCCAAGAATACCCGGCTCGCAGCGCTGGTTGACCCACACCAGAAACGAGTAGGCAAACAGTGGATACGCCACGCCGCGCAGGGCGTAGCTCGCCACCATCAGCGGGTAATGCCCCTGTGGCAGCGCCCAGCCGATAAACGGAATAGAGCCGATAAAGTAAATCAGCGTAGCGGCCCACATCAGACGACGCAGCCCGAGCACGCCCGCGCCAATGCCAGAGAACCACGACACCAGTGCCACACACAGGCCGAAGACCGATGAAAGCAGGCTGATATGCACCGCATCAAAACCACGGTGTTGTAGCAACGAGGCGAGCCAGCTTTGTTCGATAGTTGCCCCGGTAATAAACAGGAAAATGCCAAAAAATCCCCAGCACAACTCACGGGGCAGCCCTAACCGGGCCCAAATCCCCTGCTGGATAATCATACTGTGTTCTGTCATGTCAGTTCATCTTAAGCAGGCCGGGCGCACAGACCCGGCCAAATCAGGAAGTCAGGCGTTTTCCAGTTGCCCGGCCAGTTTGCGGGCAAGCATCCGCTTGCGATTGAGGTAGCCGACGGTGTTTTCACCCCAGCAATGTTCGTATGGCATCCCGGTCAGGCTTTCGATCACCGCCCGGTTTTCTGCGCTCACGGTGGCCTTGCTGCCGCCCTGTTTCAGACGCGCGACTTCTTCGTTCAGAATGGCGTGCGTGCGGCTGTTCACCCTGAACTGGAAGGCAGACCAGATCCCCCACAGGGTGAGGACGACCGGCAGAGCAATCATGATAATCATGATCATGCTGATCGCTGACTGCGGCTGAGAGCTCTGCCCGGAGACGAAGCCTGACATCTGCAACGCCACCCCGACCAGGAAGATAGAGAGCGCCTGAGACGCTTTGCGCAGCAGGCTCATAAACCCGGCAAAGATCCCTTCGCGACGATTCCCGGTGAGGATCTCATCCACATCGGCCACAAAGGTGTAGTTGTTCCACGGAATGGCATAAATCCCCCCGCGCGCCAGACCAGCAACCGCAGCGCCCGCATACAGAATGGTCATTCCCCCCACGCCGCTGATGTACGCCGAAACAAACAGGGCAAAAGCGACCAGCGCCATGGTAGCCTGAGTGGCGAAAGCCCGGGAAGGCGAGAAGCGCAGCGTCAACCAGGTGGCGATACCAACGCCAAAGAATTGCAGGCCGTTGATCACCCCCAGCAGGTTAGAGGCCATCACGGATGAGGTCATCATCGCGAAGACCACAAAATAGGTAAACACCGAGTTGAAGATGTCCTGCGCGACGGAGCCGCCAAGGTACATGCCCAGATGCGAGCGGAAGGTCTTTATCTTAAGCGTTGAGACAAAATCATAGTAGATATGGAAAATGCGGGTCCCAAACGGCTCTTTTTCCTCATCTTCCGCGTGGTGCTCGTTTTGCTGAATCTCTTCCAGCGAGCGCTCCCAGGTGCCGAAATAGACAAAGAACAGCACTATCATGAACGACACGGTGAAAATGGCCCCGGTATAGAAGAAGGAATCCGAAGAGTCCTGGCCGAAGTAACCTACCAGCCGCCCTGGCAGGAATGCCGCCGCAAACCCGGCCAACTGGGCAATGTACATGCGGGCGCTGGTCAGTTTTGAGCGTTTTTTAAAATCAGAGGTCATCTCCGCCGACAGGGTGTCGTACGGGATAATTATCATGGTGTAGACGATTTCAAAGAGGATATAGAACAGCAGATACATCCAGTAGTTGAACCCTTCAACCCACAGCAGGCTGTAGACCGACACCAGCGGAATACTGGCCAGCAGGAAGAAACGGCGGCGGCCGAATCGACGTCCGAGGCGGGTTTTATGGAAGTTATCGGAAACGTAACCGATAACCGGGCACATAATTACATCGACAATCCTTGCCACTGCAAACAGCGACCCCGCCTGGATAGGCGTCAGGCCGCAAAATGTGGTCAGGAAGAACAAAAGCCAGGCGCTGACAAGCGTAAAGGCCCCAGAACCAATCACATCCGCCAGCCCGTAACAGACATAGTTACGCAGCTTTATTTCACGTATTTTTTTTATCATTTTTGTCCCCTGAATTTACCGTGTTAAACCCGGATTTCCTCAGCATCCCAACCCTCAGGCAGCGGTGAAGGACGCGTTATGTGTAAATCACTTAATTGCAGCCGGCTGACGCCGCTGGCGAAAATTGCGGGGAGTCCTTGCGGATAACGCTCTACACCGTGGGCGCGCCCGGTATCGGGGTTCACCTTATAGGCGTTATCCAGCCCCATTCCGGTGGGACGTTCCGGGTTGCACGGTGGGCGCACGTCGTAGCAGCCCTGCTCGTCTGATGGCCCGCAAATTTGGTTGAAGGTCACTCCGCTGAAGGTGATACCGGAAATGGCATCGGGTATTTCGCTGTGAAGATTGATGGCGCCCTCACCCACGCCATTGAGGCCAGAGAAGGTGATTTGACTGATATTGCCGGGCCGGACATCCGGCGCGCGGTAACGCAGGGAGACAAAGACCGGATCGGCTTTCCCCCAGTGGCAGGGATCGCCGTGGTGGCAGTCAAACAGGATATTGCTAAAGACCATCTGGCTGAACGCGCCGCCATCGCGGGACACCAGGCCGATGCCGCGATTGGATTCAAAAATCACGCAGTTGTTGACGGCGATATTGCGGATATCGGCGTGGGTTTCAGTCCCGACTTTAATCGCGCAACTTTTAGAGCGAATAATGCAGTTATTCACCGTGACGTTATAAACCGGCTGCTGAAGTTCAGGTGCTTTGGCGGTAGTTTTCAGGCAGATGCCGTCATCAGCAGCGCTGAAGTAGCTGTCACTGATATGTACATGCTGGCAGCTGTCGATATCCAGCGCGTCGGTGTTGGAGAGCGCCAGGTCGTTATCAATAGTGAGATTACGGATGAAGACGTGGTTGCAGCTCACCAGATGGGCGGTCCACATAGGTGAGTCATACAGGGTGATATTGCTGATACGCACCTGCTCGCAGCTTTCGAACACCACCAGACGAGGACGGCGGGTTTTCGGCTGGCGATACCCCTGCGCATCCGCCTGTGGTTCAAACCAGGCAGTGGCGTTCCCGTCAATACAGCCAGCCCCGCTCAGTGTCACGCCGCGCGCATCACGGGCGTATATCAGCGCCATGTGGGAAAGCTCCGCCATGCTTTGCGTCACCGCCGCCAGGTAATCCTCTTCGCGATGGCTGGCAAGCAGTCGTGCGCCTGCTTCCAGATGCAGCGTGATGTGTGAGGACAATACCAGGGTTCCGGTCAGATAGATGCCTGGCGTGACCACCAGCGTGCCGCCCCCGGACATCGCCAGCTCGTCGAGTAAACCCTGTAGGGTCGCCGTCACGGGCGATGCCCCGGTACGATCCAGTTCGACGTTTTCTAATGTGATATTCATGTCGTTACCTGTCAGCGTTGTTTTAACAGGCATTAAACGGGGATTTCGGCGCACGTTCCCGGCGTAATCAGCGGGAATTTATATGAACAGTGAAGGTCATCACGCCAGTCTGGCGGCGTTACCGGCACTTTTGACGTTGTTCACGTTTTCGCCCGTAGCGCAAAAAAGAAGTGTGAAAACCTTCACATTTCAGGGGCGCAGAGCGGGAAAAAAAGCGGGGTTTGAGGTTTTTTGTCGCAAGAAGTCAGAAAAGTTGTGTTGTGGGTCACGGAACAGCAGGAATGAGAGGATGGTGGGGGTTGCCAGAGGCAGGTGGGTATCCGCTCCCCCCATAGGAGAGAGCGGTGGGAAAATTTACTGCAATTCAAACTCGCCTTTATTCACGCGAGCTGAATCCACCCCGATAAATACATTGAATTTGCCCGGCTCAGCATCGTATTTCATCTGCTGGTTCCAGAACTTCAGTGCATCCACATCAATCGGGAAACTGACGGTTTTGGTCTCACCCGGTTTCAGGTTCACCTTATCAAAGCCGCGCAGCTGTTTCACCGGACGGCTCATGGAGGCGGTGACATCCTGAACATACATCTGGATAACCGTTGCCCCTTCACGTTTGCCGGTGTTGGTCACCTCCACGCTGGCGGTCACTTTACCGTCACGCTTCAGTGTTGGCGCAGACATTTTCACGTCAGAAACCTTGAAGGTGGTGTAGCTCAGGCCATAACCAAACGGATACAACGGGCCGTTGGCTTCGTCGAAGTAGCGCGAGGTGTACTTGTTCGGCTTGTCGGCGTTATACGGACGACCGGTGTTCAGGTGGCTGTAGTAAACCGGGATCTGCCCAACCGAGCGCGGGAAGGACATCGGCAGCTTGCCTGACGGGTTGTAATCGCCAAACAGCACGTCGGCAATGGCGTTACCGCCTTCGGTACCGGCAAACCAGGTTTCCAGAATGGCGTCGGCCTGCTGATCTTCTTTCACCAGCGCCAGCGGACGGCCGTTCATCAGCACCAGCACCAGCGGTTTACCGGTGGCTTTCAGCGCCGCAATCAGGTCACGCTGACTTTGCGGAATGGTGATGTCGGTACGGCTGGACGCTTCATGCGCCATCCCCTGTGCTTCGCCGACAACGGCAACCACCACGTCGGACTGCTTCGCAGCGGCCACGGCTTCGTCAATCATCTCTTTCGGCGAGCGAGGATCAACTTTCACCGCCTCTTCGTACTGATTCAGGAAGGTGACGATATCTTTATCGTTAGTGACGTTCGCCCCTTTGGCGTACACCACTTTACCGTTGTCACCGATGGCGTTTTTAATGCCGGTCAGAACGGTGATGGACTGATCGGCCACACCGGCCGCAGACCAACTGCCCATCACATCACGCTTGCTGTCGGCCAGCGGGCCAACCACGGCAATTGTGCCGGACTTTTTCAGCGGCAGCGTTTCCAGACGGTTTTTCAGCAACACCAGGCTTTCGCGCGCCACGTCACGCGCTTCTTTGCGGTGCAGGCGGCTTTCAGCGTTGGTATCCACCGGGTCGGAATCTTTAGGCCCCAGGTGGCTGTACGGATCGTTAAACAGCCCCATGTCATATTTCACGTTCAGCACGTGGCGGGTGGCGTCGTCCAACTCTGCCATCGTCACTTTGCCGCTCTTCACCAGCCCCGGCAGGTATTTGCTGTAGTACTCGTCGCTCATACTCATGTTGATGCCAGATTTGAGCGCCACACGCACGGCATCTTCAGGGTCGGATGCCGTACCGTGTTTGATAAGTTCTTTAATCGCGCCGTGGTCAGACACCGTGATGCCTTTAAAGCCCCACTGGTCACGCAGTACGTCTTTTAGCAGCCAGGCGTCAGAGGTAGCAGGCGTGCCGTTGAGCGAGTTCAGCGCCACCATCACCGCGCCGCTGCCTGCATCCAGGCCCGCTTTGTACGGCGGCATATAGTCGTTGAACAGGCGCTGCGAGCTCATGTCGACGGTGTTGTACTCTTTCCCGCCTTCAACTGCACCGTAAGCCGCGAAGTGTTTGACGCTGGTCATGACCGAATAGCGATCCGCCGGGCTCTTGCCCTGCATCGCTTCAACCATGGTTTTGCCCATCGTCGAGGTCAGATAAGTATCTTCACCAAATCCTTCAGAGGCACGGCCCCAGCGCGGATCGCGCGAGACATCCACCATCGGCGCCCAGGTCATATTCAGGCCGTCGTCCGCCGCTTCATAAGCAGAAATGCGCCCGACGGTGTTGACCGCGTCGAGGTTAAAGGAAGAGGCTAAGCCCAGGCTAATCGGGAAGACGGTACGCTGACCGTGCAGCACGTCATAGGCGAAGAACAGAGGAATTTTCAGGCGGCTGAGTTCCATCACCTGATCCTGCATTTTGCGGATATCCTGGCGAGTGACGGTGTTAAAGATCGCCCCGACCTGGCTATCTTTAATCATTTCGCGGATGGCCTCTTTCGGGTTATCCGGGCCGACACTGATAAGACGAAGCTGACCGATTTTTTCATCGACCGTCATCTTCTTGAGCAGTTCAGTGACAAATGCATCACGAGCTTCCGGCGTTAGCGGGTGATTGCCAAACAAATCATCTGCCAGTGCAGGTTGTAACGCCAGGCAGACGGCGACCCCTACAGAACAAAGCCATTTCATGTTGTTTTACTCTCTCATCAATAACCGCCGGAAGATCTCGGCCAAACCGTGCGAAAAGCGCAGTGTGCCACAAACCCTCTGAACCTTGCAGGGTTATTCTCTGATTTTTCTCATGAATACTAGACCGCTTAACAGTTTATCGCGCTATGCTTTACAGCGAGAAATTTGCCCCACCACAAGGAGTGGAAGATGTCTTCTGTTCGAACCTACGATAACAATACTTTTATTAACGAACTGTCGCGCCTGGTTGGTCACTCTCACCTGCTCACCGACCCGGCCAAAACGGCCCGCTACCGCAAGGGATTTCGTTCCGGTCAGGGCGATGCGCTGGCGGTTGTGTTCCCCGGCACGCTGCTGGAACTGTGGCGTGTGCTAAGCGTCTGCGTGGATGCCGACAAGATTATACTGATGCAAGCGGCCAACACCGGTCTGACCGAAGGCTCGACGCCAAACGGCAACGATTACGATCGCGACATCGTGATCATCAGCACCCTGCGTCTCGACAAACTGCACCTGCTGGACAAAGGCGAACAGGTCCTCGCCTTCCCGGGCACCACACTCTATTCGCTGGAAAAAGCACTGAAACCGCTGGGACGCGAACCGCATTCGGTGATTGGTTCCTCTTGTATTGGTGCCTCGGTTATTGGCGGTATCTGTAATAACTCCGGCGGCTCGCTGGTGCAGCGCGGTCCCGCGTACACCGAGATGTCGCTATACGCCCGTATCGATGAAAACGGCAAGCTGACGCTTGTTAACCATCTCGGGATTGATCTGGGTGTGACCCCGGAACAGATCCTCAGTAAGCTCGATGATGACCGCGTAAAAGACACCGACGTTCAGCACGACGGCCGCCATGCCCACGATCATGACTACGTAACGCGCGTACGCGATATCGACGCCGACACGCCAGCGCGGTACAACGCTGACCCGGACAGGCTGTTTGAGTCTTCCGGCTGTGCGGGCAAACTGGCGGTGTTTGCGGTGCGTCTGGACACTTTCCCGGCAGAGAAAAAACAGCAGGTGTTTTATATCGGTACCAATCAACCGGACGTGCTGACCGAAATTCGTCGTCATATTCTGGGGGAATTCACCCATCTGCCGGTGGCGGGCGAATATATGCACCGGGATATTTACGACATCGCCGAGCGTTACGGGAAAGACACCTTCCTGATGATCGACAAGCTCGGCACCGACAAAATGCCGTTCTTCTTCACCATGAAGGGCCGCACCGACGCGATGCTCGATAAAGTGTCGCTGTTCAAGCCCCACTTCACCGACCGTTTTATGCAGAAACTGGGCAACGTCTTCCCGGCGCATTTACCGGAGCGGATGAAAACCTGGCGCGATAAGTACGAACACCATCTGCTGCTGAAAATGGCCGGGGATGGCATCGAAGAGGCGCAAACCTGGCTGACGGAGTTCTTCAAAACTGCCGAAGGCGATTTCTTTGCCTGTACGCCAGAAGAAGGCAGCAAAGCTTTCCTGCACCGTTTTGCCGCCGCAGGTGCGGCGATTCGTTATCAGGCCGTTCACGCGGACGAGGTGGAAGATATTCTTGCGCTGGATATTGCCTTGCGCCGTAATGACACCGAATGGTATGAGCATCTGCCGCCGGAAATTGACAGCAAGCTGGTGCATAAGCTCTATTACGGCCACTTTATGTGTTATGTCTTCCATCAGGATTACATTGTCAAAAAAGGGGTGGACGCGCATGCGCTGAAGGAGCAAATGCTCGCCCTGTTACATGAGCGTGGCGCGCAATATCCTGCCGAACACAACGTCGGGCATCTGTATAAAGCACCAGAAACGTTAACGCGTTTTTATCGCGAGAATGACCCAACAAACAGTATGAACCCCGGGATTGGTAAAACCACGCGGCATAAACACTGGAAAGAGCAGGCTGAAACCGTGGATCCTGATACACAAAACATTGATTAATGTGTGCAGCCATTTTTGAGAGATTGTTAAGCGTTCCTCAATCGTACTAGAGTAAACGACCGACGCCGGAGAAACGTTTCTCCGGCTTTTTATGACGAGGAGCAAGCACATCATGTCGGCCGTCGATATTTTATCCGAAACCGAAGTTGAAGTGCGCGATGCCCTACCCGACGATGTGCACGCTATCTCAGCAATTTATGCCTGGCATGTACTCCACGGACGCGCGTCGTTCGAGGAAGTCCCCCCTGCGATTGACGAAATGCGCCAGCGAATGAAAAGTGTTGCTGATAGCGGTCTGCCGTGGCTGGTAGCGCTGTATCGCGGCATTGTGGTGGGTTATTGCTATGCCACCCCTTATCGTCCACGTCAGGCCTATCGGTATACCCTTGAAGAATCTATCTATGTGGATGCCAGCACCACAGGTCGCGGTTTTGGCACGGCACTGATGGACGCTCTGATTGCGCGTTGTGAAGAGGGACCATGGCGGCAAATGATCGCCGTTGTCGGCGACGGAAATAACAACCCTGGCTCGTTGCGATTGCATAAAAAGCATGGCTTCGAAGTGGTCGGGCAGTTGCGCAGCGTGGGTTATAAAAAAGGCAACTGGCGGGATACGATTATTATGCAGCGGTCACTGAACGATGGTGACTGGACGCTGCCAGAATAAGGCGCTGTGCGGTCTGATGCCCTCACCCACGGGGAGAGGGAGAAAACATAAAAAAACGGTAACCTGGGTTACCGTTTTGCTTTTACCTAATCGTTTTGCGCCGTCGCCATCTGTTCAGCTTTCTGCTTTTTATAGCTCAGCGCCGCAGCCGGCACCGGTTGCACTTTCCCGGTTTCAATCCAGGTACGCAGGCGGCTTGCATCCGCGAAGTGGGTATATTTGCCAAAAGCATCCATCACCACCAGCGCCACCGGTTTACCGTTAAACACGGTACGCATCACCAGACAGTGACCCGCCGCATTGGTAAAGCCCGTTTTCGTTAACTGGATATTCCAGTTTTCGCGATACACCAGATGGTTAGTATTGCGGAACGGCAGCGTGTACGCAGGGTTGGCAAAGGTTGCCATCTCTTCACGTGTGGTGCTGAGCTGGCCTATCAGCGGATACTGCTTGCTGGCAATCAGCAGCTTCGTCAAATCACGTGCGGTAGAGACGTTGTGAATCGACAGCCCGGTCGGCTCAACATAATGGGTGTTGGTCATGCCAAGCGATTTGGCTTTTGCATTCATTGCGCGAATAAACGCGTCATAACCGCCCGGATAATGGTGAGCCAGGCTCGCCGCCGCGCGGTTTTCAGAGGACATCAGCGCCAGCAGCAGCATATTCTTACGGCTGATTTCGCTGTTCAGACGCACGCGAGAATAAATCCCTTTCATCTCTGGCGTATGGCTAATGTCTACCTTCAGTTTTTCATCCAGCGGCAGTCGTGCATCAAGCACCACCATCGCGGTCATTAATTTGGTGATTGACGCGATCGGGCGCACCAGATCCGGGTGGCTGGAGTAGATCACCTGGTTAGTGTTCAGATCGACAATCATCGCGCTGCCGGAGGCAATTTCCGGTTGTGCAGCGGTGGTCACTGCGGGCGTTTTGGCTAACGCTGGCACAGCAACAGATGCGCCAAAAATCAGCGCAAGGCTAAGTAAAGAAACTCGGAATTTCAGCATGGTGAGACTTCTGATAATTATTCACGCACGTAATGACGTACACCGCCTGTGTTGAAGGATAAGCACAGGCTGGCTTCGGCATCATAGCGGTCACCGTGCTTTGTCGCCAGCGAAGAATCGTGAACAGATGCTGCATTGCTGGCATTTACGCCAGCAATGCAGTGAACTTAAAAGAGACGATATCCATAACCCCAAAGAATAACCGTCAGGGCAAGTAAGGCTTCCAGAACCAGCACACCAATCGCGAGTGTTGAACTGGAGAAGCTAAGCCCCTCTTCTTTGTTGATATTCAGGAAGGTTGGAACCCCCAGATACAGCAGATAACCTGTGTAAAAGAGAGCAATAGTACCGATCAGCGCGCACAGCCAGACCAGTGGATAGAGCGCAACAATACCGCTTAAGAACAGCGGAGTCGCGACATATCCGGCAAAGACCATACAGTGTGTCAGCGACGGGCGTTGTGGATAGTTACGAGCCATCCAGTGAATGACCCGCCCCATGACGGCCACCCCCGCCAGCATGACGCCGTAGAACAGAATGGCGAGATACAGCCCGGTAAACCAGTTAAGCTTCACAACGGTGCCATCACCGAAGTTCCAGCCAATTTGCGTGGTACCTATAAATGCGCAGATCACCGGCACTGCCGCCATCAGCAGCACATGGTGCGTGTAGTGATGCGCAACCGTTTCGTTCTCGCCTCTTATCACGTGCATTTCACGGTCGGGATGGGAAAAGAGTCCCCAGACATGGTTCATAGCGCCCCCTTGTTGTCGGCCCGTCAGCGATACTTCAAGTATAATGCAGGCTTCAGATTATTTTATGTACAAGGCTAAAAATGCCGCTTCGGGCAATCTGCTTTCATTGCGCCATTATTGATTCATGGGGTGTATGATTAATGCAGATACTGACAGGGAGACTACGCTGACTTTATGGATATCAATGGTCTGATTGAACAGTACGGCTACGCAGCGCTGGTGATAGGCAGCGTGGCTGAAGGTGAAACCATCACGCTGCTTGGCGGTGTTATCGCACATCAGGGGTTGTTGCGTTTCCCGCTGGTGGTGGCTGCCGTGGCACTGGGTGGCATGATTGGCGATCAGCTGCTCTATTTTCTGGGACTGCGCTTCGGGCCAACCCTGCTGCAACGATTTTCAAAACACCGCAAGAAAATCCGCCGTGCCCAGCGACTCATTCAGCGTCATCCGTACCTGTTTGTGATTGGTACGCGCTTTATGTACGGCTTTCGTATTATCGGGCCGATCCTGATTGGCGCCAGCCGCCTGCCGCCTAAAATTTTCCTGCCGTTAAATATTCTTGGCGCCATCGCCTGGGCGTTGATTTTTACCACCCTGGGCTATCTCGGCGGTGAAGTCATTGGCCCGTGGCTGCACAATCTTGACCAGCACGTTAAACACTGGGCATGGCTGATTCTGGTGGTTGGAGCGGTGATTGCCGTGCGCATCTGGCTCAAACGCCGGGACGATAAGCGGGAGTGAAAATGCGCTCCCGCCGTGCCCGTTACCCGTGGTGATAGCCCCCACCCAGCGCGGAGGTCAGCTTAAGCGAGGCATCCAGGTACTGCCCTTTCAGGGTCAGCCCGGCAATTCTTTCCTGTAGCGCGGGAATTTTGGCCTCGCTGACGCGTGAACCGGCAATCAACCCGGCGTTAAAGCGCGCCTGAGCAAGGTTCACCACCCGCGCAGCATCGCGTTCCACTTTCTGCTGCTGTTGATTTTTGCTGGCCAACGTTTCAACTTCACTGGCGGTTCGCGCTACCTGATTCACCGCATCCACGACCGCTTTGTTGTAATCGGCAACGCTCAGGTTGTTTTGCGCCTGGGCAATATCCAGCTGTGCATTAAGCCGGCCGCTATCGAAGATAGGCAGCGTAAACCCGGCGGTGACGCCCATCTGCTGTGCAGAATGGCGGAACAGGTCGCTCAGATGCAGGGCATCCTGTTGCAGGAAGGCCATCAGGTTGAAGTCCGGGTAGAACGCCGCTTTGGCGGCATCGACATTGCTCATGGAAGCCTCAATGTACCAGTGTGCTTCCTGAAGATCCGGGCGACGCGCCAGCAGCTCATAACCCAGCGTTGTCGGTAACGCGGCCTCAACCGCAGGTAAATCGTGGTGGACCAGTTTCACCGACGACGAGTTGGTCAGCGCCTGTAATCTCGCCTCAATGACTTTCATCTTGCCGCTCACTTCGGCAATACGTTCATCGGTTTTGCTGGCGTTAATATCTGTCTCCACCCCTTCGATGGATGACGTGATCCCGTGCTGATAAAGCTCTTTATCCGCTGAGATAATCGAATTTTGTTCCTGCCTGATGTCGCTTAACACCGTGTTAATCGCCGACTCGGTTTGCCACTCCCAGTAGAGCCGTGCCACGCTGCTGGCCAGCAGTTGCCGGGTTTGTTCCAGCTCGGCTTTCTGAGCGTTAACTTTACCGATACGCGCCTCAACGAGATCGCGGTTTTTACCCCACAGATCCAGATCCCAGCCCGCCGTCACGCCAAAGGTGCCGTTGGTATACCACGGCCCGGTCGTACCCGCTGCCGGGTCGGTTATCGCGAAAGGCCCCATTAACCCTTCGGCAGACATTTTTTGCCGTTCAACATCTGCGGATACATCGATCTGCGGGCCGTCTTCGGCCATGGCAGCTTTTGCCTGCGCTTCCGCAAGCGTAATGCGCTGCCGGGCGATTTGCATATCTGGCGCATCGTCCAGGGCTTTTGTAATCAGCGCGTTGAGTTGCGGGTCGCCATAGGATGTCCACCATTCGCTTTTCGGCCAGTCGGTATGGCTCAGCTGTGTTGCCACCGTGGCGTTTACCGCTTGTGTTCCGATGGGAGCTACCGTGGAATGTTGCGGTGCGCAGGCGGTAAGAATTAAAACAAGAGGAGCACTCAGAGATATAAAAAGAGAAGGTTTCATTACGCCATTGACTCAAAAAATAAAGGCGCAAATTACCCCTGTAAAACTTATTTTTTTTAGGAAACCGTGGCAATCCGTAATTTGTTATACAAATTCACGTTTAGAAAAATATTCAGCGAACGAATTAATTAAATATATTTAATACCCAAACTCATTATTAACCCGGCAGAAATAAAACCTGCCGGGTTAATAACAATCGTTTTACACTTTCAGTGACGCGCCTTTTGTGGCAATCACTTCTTTATACCAGTGGAAACTTTTCTTACGGCTGCGCGCCAGCGTCCCTTTTCCGCTATCGTCACGGTCGACATAAATAAAGCCGTAACGTTTAGACAGTTCCGCTTTCGAGGCACTGACCAGATCAATTGGCCCCCAGCTGGTATAGCCCATTACCTCTACGCCGTCGTCAATCGCTTCTCGCACCTGAACCAGGTGATCGTTGAGATAGCTGATACGGTAGTCGTCCTGCACCACGCCGTCGGCATCCGGTTTATCTTTCGCACCCAGACCGTTTTCCACGATAAACAGCGGCTTCTGATAGCGATCCCACAGCACGTTCAGCAGGGTGCGCAGGCCAACCGGGTCAATCTGCCAGCCCCATTCAGAGCTTGCAAGGTGCGGGTTCGGCACCATGCTCAGGATATTACCGCGCGCCTGCTGGTTCAGCGCTTCATCGGTGGTCACACAGCCGGTCATGTAATAGCTGAAGGAGATGAAATCGATGGTCGATTTCAGCGCATCGCGATCGGCATCGGTCATCTCCAGCTGAATGCCATTATCACGGAAGAAACGCAGCATGTAGCCCGGATAGGCGCCACGGCACTGCACGTCGCCAAAGAACTGCCAGGCGCGGTTTTCCTGAAGCGCTTCCAGCACATCTTCTGGCTTACAGGTCAGCGGATACATCAGGCCGCCCAGCAGCATGTTGCCAATTCTGGCGTCAGGGATAATGTCATGGCAGGCTTTTACCACCAGCGCGCTGGCCACCAGCTGATGGTGGATTGCCTGATACACCTCGCCTTTACTGCTGGTTTCCGGCAGGCCAACACCGGTCATCGGCGCGTGCAGCGACATGTTGATCTCGTTGAAGGTCAGCCACAGTTTGACTTTCTCTTTGTAACGCGCAAACACCGTGCGGGCGTAACGCTCGAAGAAACCAATCACCTGACGGCTGCCCCAGCCACCGTATTGCTTCACCAGTCCCCACGGCATTTCATAGTGCGACAGAGTCACCAGCGGCGTAATGTTGTGTGCAGCCAGTTCGTCAAACAGCTTGTCGTAAAACGCCAGGCCAGCTTCGTTTGGCTGTTGTTCATCCCCGTTCGGGAAGATACGCGTCCAGGCAATCGAGACACGCAGGCAGCTAAAGCCCATCTCGGCAAACAGGGCGATGTCTTCCGGATAGCGGTGATAGAAATCAATCGCCACATCTTTAATGCCGTTGTCACCCGCCACACGCTCGACCACCGGGCCAAACACCCCCTGCGGCTGGACGTCAGAGGTGGATAACCCTTTGCCATCGGTCAGGTAAGCGCCTTCTACCTGATTCGCGGCAACCGCGCCGCCCCATAAAAAATCATCCGGGAAAGTTTTCATCACGTTCTCCTGTTATTGATGGCTTACGCTGAGTAACGGGGTTCCGGCGTTGACGGACGTCGCCGCCACGGTCACCACTTCACGATACTCGTCGCTGTTACTGATAATAATCGGGGTCGCCAGGTCGTATCCGGCATCAAGAATGGCCTGACGATCAAACTCCAGCAGCAGGTCGCCCGGCTGTACCTTATCGCCCACCTTCACGTGGGCGGTAAACGGCTTGCCGTCGAGTTTCACAGTGTCGATCCCCACGTGGATCAACACTTCAATGCCACTTTCACTGAGCAGGCCGATGGCATGTTTGGTCTGGAACAGCGAGGCCACTTCACCGGCAAACGGCGCAATCACCTTGTTATCCGCCGGAATAATCGCCGCGCCATTGCCCAGCAGACCGCTGGCAAAGGTCGCGTCCGGTACCTGGTCCAGCGCCAGCACGGTACCGGTCATCGGCGACAAGACATCATTTTCGCCCACGCTCACCGGCACTGCCGTTTCTGGCGTGGTACGCCCTGGCATCCCCGCCACCAGCGTCAGGCCGCAGCTCAACACCAGCGCCACGATCGTACCGATAATGCCGCCCCACAGGGTTGCATCCACGCCACCTGGCGGGATCATCTGCGCGATGGTAAAGATGTTGGCGAAGCCGAACGAATAGACATGGGTATCGCTAAAGCCGACAATCGCCCCGCCAATCGCCCCGGCCACACAGCCAAAGATAAACGGGCGACGCAGCGGCAGGTTAACGCCATACACCGCCGGCTCGGTAATCCCGAAAATCCCCGCCGTCACGGATGACCCCGCCAGCATTTTCTGGCGTGCATCACGGGTACGCAGGAAGATACCAAGCGCCGCGCCCACCTGCCCGAACACCGCAGGCAACAGCATTGGCAACATGGAGTCGTGACCCAGCACGGCCAGGTTGTTGATCATCAGCGGCACCAGCCCCCAGTGCAGACCGAAGATCACGCAGACCTGCCACAGCGCGCCCATTGCCGCGCCCGCCAGCCACGGCGCCAGCACGTAAATCCACTGGTAGCCATTCGCCAGCAACTGGCTCAGCCAGGTCGCCAGCGGGCCAATCACCAGGAAGGTCAGAGGTACGGTAATGCCTAAGCAGATCAGCGGCGCGAAGAAGTTTTTCATCGACGGCGGCAGAAGCTTAGTGCTCTGTTTTTCCAGCCAGCAGCTCACCCAGGCCGCGAGGATAATCGGGATCACCGACGAACTGTAGTTGAACCAGGTCACCGGAATACCGAGGAATGCATCAGCAACTGCCCCCGGCTGCTGGCTGGCGGTAAACGCCGAGATCATCAGTGGATGTGTCAGTGCGCCGCCAATCACCATGGTGATAAACGGGTTGCCGCCAAATTTCTTCCCGGCGGTATAGCCCAGCACCAGCGGGAAGAAGAAGAACAGTGCGTCACTGGCCGCAAACCAGATTTTATACGTCCCGCTGTCGGTCGTGAGCCAGCCGCACACCACCGCCAGGGCCAGCAGACCTTTCAGGATCCCCGATGCCGCCAGGATGCCGATAAACGGCGTGAAAATCCCGGAGACGATATCAATCAGACGCCCCAGCAGGTTACCCTTTTCACCCTTCTCTTCCACAACCGGCGTATCATCCGTCAGCCCTGCTTCGCTACGCACCGCTTTCCAGACGCTGTTCACATGGTTACCAATCACCACCTGAAACTGGCCGCCGCTTTCGACCACCATAATCACGCCCGGATTTTTCTTCAGCCCTTCGGCGTTGGCTTTTTGATTGTCTTTCAGTTTGAAGCGCAGTCGGGTGGCACAATGCACCAGACTGACAATGTTCTCTTTTCCGCCAACGTGGCCGAGAATATCCTTCGCTAAAGCCTGGTATTCCATCTCGATTTCCTTACATCTGATGCCCGCAGGCACCTGTTGACTGAGTATAAAAATAAAAAAACCCGAGAACGTCCTCCTTTCGAAGGCCGCGCTCAGGTTTTGCCTGCGTTATGCAGTAACAATCCAGATTTTGAGGCTTAACGCCCCTCTTTTCTCACCCGTTCAATATGAATGGCGAGGAACATAATTTCTTCGGTTGTCAGCTCACGCTGATAACTTTTCTGCAAATGCTGCGCGATTTTCTCGGCGCATTTCCAGGCTTTCGCGTAGTTGTCTTTCACCGCCGTATGCAGTGATACATCATCGTCTTCCACTACGGTGCGGGTGAGCATCCGCTGGGCAAAAAACTTCAGATGAGTCACAAAACGCTGATAGCTCAACGACTCTTCGTCGTACTCCAGGTGCAGTTGGTATTTCACCAGTTGCAGGATCTCCTGCATGACCCGGGTAACGTGCATCACTTCCGGCATTTCGCTGTTCAGCTGCGCGGTCACCAGATGCAGCGCGATAAACCCGGCCTCATCCTCTGCCAGTTCGACATTCAGGCGTTTGGCGATAATGGCCCGCGCCTCCTGCCCCAGTTCGAACTCTTTCGGATACAGACGTTTAATATCCCACAGCAGCACGTTTTTGATTGCCAGCCCTTTCTTTTGCCGTTCAATCGCAAAGTAACAGTGGTCAGTTAAGGTGATATACAAACTGTCCTGCAATTTCCCTAACCGCTGCGCGGCCAGCCCAATGATGCGGTCACAGGTGGTCATCACTTCCAGCGGGATCTGGCTCAGCAGTTCCCCCAGTCGACGCACCAGTTCGTCACTTTGCAGCGCGAACACTTTTTCGACAAGCGCAGTATCCAACTCTTCACCGACGCGCTTCTGGAAGGCCAGTCCTCGGCCCATCACAACCTGTTCGCGCCCGCGTTCATCCTGAACAACCACCACATTATTATTAAGAATTTTGGCGATTTTCATCGGAACCCCAGAAACAAAAAAACCTGACCTCCGGCAGATGCCAGAAAATCAGGTTTTGCCTGCCTAAGCAGTAACAATCCAGTTCTGGCACTCTATCAGTTTCATTCGTAGCCTCAATGTGTCACGAGCAAAAACGTGACGCAGATCGTACTTGCTACGGTTTTATCAGAAGGTCACAACGGTTTTCAGTTCGGTTACCCATGCATCCTGAGTGCGGGCAACCCCGCCTGGATGGTGCCAGTACTGAATACCTGGTTGCAGCTCCAGCCAGGATACCGGGCGGAAGCGGTAATAGAATTCACCGTTCAACGAGTGCCCCGGAACCGGGTGATACGCCGGATCGTTATAGTCCGAAACACCGCTCAGGGAATTGAGATAGCGCTGGTTACGCGCGTACTGGCTGCTCATATCAATCCAGGTCAGACCAAAGCCAATCCAGTCATTCGGGCGGGCGTCAAACAGTCCGCGATAACGCAGCGAAGCGGCATAAACCTGGTGCATGTAGTTGCTGCTTTGATCGGCAAGGCTCATGCTGACAGAGGTGCTCAGGCCGCGATTGGGATCGTCCTGATGCCGCGTCAGCTGCTGGTTCAGCCCGGCATACATAAACCATGTCCGGTTATGCTCTTCATAGCCTTGCGGGTCGCTTGCCCCTGCGCCGCCCGATTTCCCACGATAGAGGTCAGCCTGCGGTGCATTGGTAAACACCACGCCCAGGTTGTACGCTCCTGGCAGGCCGTTAATCAGCGGTCGGGCTTCGATTTCGACCGGCAGTAAGACGCCCTGGCTGCCTTTCGTTGACCAGCTCCAGGCGTGGTTACGGCTGGAGGCATCCGGATTTTGCTCCATCACGCCGCCTTTTAAGGTGACGGTTGGCGTCACTTTATACTCCAGCGTGGTGCCCCAGGTGTGGACGTTCCAGTTGTTCCAGGTCAGTGAGTTGGCCGATTTCCCGCCGCACTGGGAAAGCATCTGGAAGTCGCACGGGATGATTTGGTCGAAGGTTTGCACCTTGTTCATCATCCCGATACGCCAGGTCAGGCGGCGGTCGTCGAAGCTACGGGCAAAGGTCAGCCAGCCCAGACGGGTAATGGACTGGCCTCCCCAGCTCTCCTGGGTCAGGTCGTTAAAGTTAACGCGCGGATCCTGCACACGTTTAGTGGTGAGATCGTCATTGTGGTTACGGTTGACGATATTCCCTTCGATGCGTGCATCCGGGATACCTGTCCAGCGCTCCAGATCCTGATTGAAGGTCAACGCAAACTGGTCAATGTAGGCCACATGGGAGTCATGGTTATAGCCGCCGCCACCGTTCCAGCCGATTTCATTCAGATAGCCCAGGTTGTAGGTAAACCCGTTGTCATTGAGGATCTTACGAATGCCGAGCATATCGCCCAGGATCGGGTCTGGCGGCGCTTCAAAACCTAACACCGTCCCGTTCCACTCCTGCGCCATCGACAAAGGTGAAACCGTCAATAAGGCAAGTGCACACAGCTTATAGTGAATATTTTTATATGCCATAATTAAACCTGTGATTGAGTATTTAGTACGTAACCGGTCGCAGGCAATTTATATATCGCCTGTCATCATTAAATTTATTTTGGTAATAGCAGCCCGTGCAGTTATTCAATAACCACAAATGTCGTCCTGCTTTATTTCTTCGTTTCGCGTTAAGGCAAATGTCTCTCCTGCGTAAATGACAGGCAAAAAAAAACCTAAGCGTTCCACAGCGATGAGTGCCGTGGAACGCTTAGGTTTTGCCTGTTAACCAGTAACAATCCTGCGTAGAAAACAGTGGCACCTTAACACCCTCGTGCCACATTGAAAACCGGAATTGTTTTATATTTTAAAAAAGTGTGAGCAAATTAACGCTTATTATTTTGACTGAATGACGCGTGCAATATCGGCCGATGTCTGTAACGTGCGGATCTCCTGGAATAATCCCAGCGCCTCAGAATATTCTTTACGCAAATAGCTCAGCCACTGTTTAATTCGCGCGACGTGATACAAACCGGTATCCCCCTGTTTTTCGAGGCGGGTATATTTTTGCAGTAAGGTGACGACATCCGGCCAGGCCATGCGCGGCTCGTTGTATTTTACCACCCTGCTGAGGTTGGGTACGTTAAGGGCACCGCGACCAATCATTACCGCATCACAGCCGGTCTCTTTCAGACAGGCCTGCGCGCTGGCGTAATCCCAGATTTCGCCGTTGGCGATAACGGGAATGGTGAGTCGTTTACGGATCTCGCCAATTGCCTGCCAGTTGATGCGCTCGGCTTTATAGCCATCTTCTTTTGTACGGCCATGCACCACCAGCTCGGTTGCCCCGGCCTGCTGCACCGCATCGGCAATTTCAAACTGTCGTGCATCGCTGTCCCAACCCAGACGCACTTTTACCGTCACCGGCAGATGCGATGGCACGGCTTCACGCATGGCTTTCGCGCCACGGTAAATAAGTTCCGGATCTTTGAGCAACGTTGCCCCACCGCCGCTGCCGTTCACCAGCTTAGACGGACAGCCACAGTTGAGATCAACGCCATACGAGCCAAGTTCGACCGCGCGGGCGGCGTTTTCCGCCAGCCATTCAGGGTACTGACCTAACAGCTGAATACGCACCAGCGTGCCGGAGGTGGTACGGCTCTGACGATGCAGCTCCGGGCAGAGTCTGTAGAATGATTTTGCTGGCAGCAACATATCGACCACGCGCAAAAACTCCGTTACGCAGAGATCGTAATCGTTCACCTCGGTCAGAAGCTCGCGCACAAGAGAATCGAGCACGCCTTCCATTGGGGCCAGTAAAACACGCATATCAGTACCTGTGAAAAAAGACGCGCTATGGTAGCCGCTCTCTATAGCGCTGGGAAGTCCTTCCGCTCAGGAAGAAATTCCCCGGGTGTTGCCCCTATAATGGAACGAAATGCCGCCGCAAATGCCGCCGGGCCGGAAAACCCCAGTTTCCATGCGACCTGTTTTATCGGTATGTCGTTCGCAAGGAGATCAAGCGAGGCACAAATCCTTGCACGCTGACGCCAGTTGCGGAAGCTGAATCCGGTATCTTTGATAAAGAGCCGCGAAAAGGTGCGTTCTGACATCGCCGCCCGTTCTGCCAGCTGTTCCATCGGCACAGTCCAGAGATCGCCGGCAATGATGTCACGGGCAATCCGGTGCAATCGTTCGTCGACCGGCATCGGCAGTTCCGCTGAAACGTGCTGTGTTTCACTGAGGATCTCCAGCAGCAAAACGGCCATGCTGAGCTGGCTTGTTGGCCGGTACTCTGCGCTGAACAACCCGGCAATCAGCTCTTTAAACAGCGGTGTTGCTATGATCACGTGAACCTCATCCCGGTGTATAAACGGCTCGCAGCGATCGATAAGCGTGGGGCTGAACCACACCGCGCGCAGCTCTGTGGCGGACAACACGCTGTAGGTATGTTCCTGAAAAGGCGGGATCCACAATGCGCGCTGCGGGGGAATGACCCAACGTTGGCTACCCGTTTCCACCAGCATGACGCCTTTGGTGGCAAACAGCAGTTGGCCTTGCGAATGATGATGCGGGGGATCCACTTCGCCACGCGCATAGCTAATCGCCCCTCTCGACCAGCCGACGGCATCGTCGTGAATTGGCGTTCTGTCTATAATGGTTGGCATTTCGCAATCCTCCCTTCCCGTTAAGATGCTGCTTGTACACTTAACCTGAAGGATACGCAATGCACATCCATTTTATCATTCACGAACATTTCGAAGCGCCCGGCGCCTATGAGATCTGGGGTAAACATCACGGCCACACCCTGACCTGCTCCCGAGTCTATAAAGGGGAACCACTACCAGAAAAACTGGACGGCATCGATATGCTTATCGTGATGGGCGGACCGCAGTCGCCAGCCACCACGCTTCAGGAGTGCCCCTGGTTTGACGCCCAGGCAGAAATGGCCGTTATTAACCACGCCATTCAGGCAGGTAAAATGGTCATTGGTGTCTGTCTCGGATCCCAGCTTATTGGCGAGGCACTGGGGGCCACATTCAGCCACAGCCCGGAAAAAGAGATCGGCAAATTTCCCATTACCCTCACTGAGGCGGGTAAAGCAAACCCGCTGTTCGCCGGGTTTGGCAGCAAACTGGCGGTGGGCCACTGGCATAACGATATGCCAGGGTTAACGCCACAGGCGAAAACCCTGGCGTTCAGCGAAGGTTGTCCGCGCCAGATAGTGCAGTACAGCGAGCGGGTTTACGGTTTCCAGTGTCACCTGGAACTGACGCCAGAGGTAGTTGAATTGCTTATCGCGCATTCGCAAAGCGACTTACGCCAGGCAGGGGAATTGCGCTTTGTCGAAACGCCTGAACAATTACGCTCGCACGACTACCAGGAAATGAATCAGGCGTTGTTTTCGTTTCTGGATAAACTCACCACCCGCTACGGGGGTTAATCCGGGATCGTCTCGTCAGGGCGCAGCGTCAGCACTTCAAAACCATCGGCGGTAACGGCAATGGTATGCTCCCACTGGGCAGACAGTTTTTTATCGCGGGTGACCACCGTCCAGCCATCTTTTTTGGTTTTGATCCGGCTGTCACCCTGATTCACCATCGGTTCAATGGTAAACACCATCCCCTCTTTCAGCACCGCGCCTTCACCCGGTTTGCCGTAGTGCAGCACCTGCGGATCTTCGTGCATCTCTTTGCCCACGCCGTGTCCGCAATATTCACGCACCACACTGTAGCCGTTGCCTTCAACATGCGACTGAATGGCGTGGCCAATGTCCCCAAGCGTTGCGCCAGGTTTCACCTCCTTGATCCCTTTCCACATGGCTTCATAGGTTTTTTTCACCAGCCGACGCGCCAGCGGTGACACATCACCAATCAGGTACATTTTGCTGGAATCGGCAATCAGGCCGCCTTTCTCAAGGGTGATATCCACGTTAACGATTGACCCGGTTTTCAGGTGCTCCGACTCTTTCGGGATCCCGTGGCAAACGACCTCGTTCACCGAGGTGTTCAGCACGTACGGAAAGTCATACTGCCCTTTACTGGCCGGGCGGGAGTGCAGCTCATTAACAATAAAATCTTCCACCCGGTTGTTGATGGCCATTGTCGTGACGCCGGGCTGGATAAATCCGTCTAACATGGTAAACACGGAGGCGAGAAGTTCACCGGCATGGCGCTGTGTTGCCAGCTCGTCAGCGGTTTTAATGATTATTGACGGCATTGATCACCTCCAGCAGACGGTCGGATCCTGATTTCAGCATCATCATCTTAATTTGTTGATAGTTAAGTTCAGGATAGAGTTCACACAGCATCCCCAGACGGAGCCAGTATTCAGCCTGTGCGTTCACCGAACGCGACATGGCCTTGCTGGCATCACGGATGTCGTCATGCAGCAGGTCAGATATTTTTACGATTCCCATTTATACATACCGTAACGATTCATATATGAAACATATATTCTCATTTAACCGGCGCGCTGTCCATTTGTGGAAATGCCCGACGTTCCATTCGGGAATGTCTGGTATGCTCAAAATTCATGATGTGATCCGTGGCACATTTCTGGGTTTAATTGTATGATGAATGCGTTTCATCAAGGACTTTCACCATGAGCAAATCATTGAATATCATCTGGCAGTACTTGCGCGCATTCATCCTGATTTACGCCTGTCTCTACGCCGGGATTTTCCTCGCGTCGCTGCTCCCTATCACCATTCCCGGCAGCATTATCGGAATGCTGATCCTGTTTGTGCTGCTGGCGCTGCAAATCCTGCCGGCAAAATGGGTCAACCCGGGCTGCTTCGTACTCATCCGCTATATGGCCCTGCTGTTCGTGCCTATCGGTGTCGGGGTGATGCAGTACTTTGATTTGCTCAAAGCCCAGTTCGGCCCCATTGTGGTGTCTTGTACGATAAGCACGCTGGTGGTTTTCCTGGTCGTCAGCTGGAGTTCGCATCTGGTTCACGGCGAACGCAAAGTGGTTGGGGAGAAAACAAAAAAATGATGGCCAATATCTGGTGGTCGCTGCCGTTAACGCTGATTGTGTTTTTCGCCGCGCGTAAGCTTGCCGTACGTTTTAAGATGCCATTGCTTAACCCGCTGCTGGTGGCAATGGTGGTGATTATTCCTTTTCTTCTGCTGACGGGTATTCCGTACGAACGCTATTTCGCCGGCAGCAAAATTTTAAACGACCTGCTGCAACCCGCCGTTGTGGCGCTCGCCTTTCCTTTATATGAACAGTTGCACCAGATCCGCGCGCGCTGGAAATCCATCATCACCATCTGTTTTATCGGCAGCCTGGTAGCGATGATCACCGGGACATCCGTCGCGCTGTTGATGGGGGCATCTCCGCAAATTGCTGCTTCAATCCTGCCTAAATCCGTCACTACGCCTATTGCGATGGCCGTGGGTGGCAGCATCGGCGGCATTCCGGCCATCAGCGCCATGTGCGTCATTTTCGTCGGTATCCTTGGCGCCGTGTTTGGCCACAGCCTGTTAAATGCCATGCGTATTCGCACCAAAGCGGCCCGTGGCCTGGCGATGGGGACAGCATCGCACGCTCTGGGTACCGCGCGCTGCGCTGAGATGGATTATCAGGAAGGTGCATTCAGCTCGCTGGCGCTGGTGATCTGCGGGATTATCACCTCCCTGATTGCGCCGTTCGTCTTCCCGATAATTCTGGCGGTTATGGGCTAAAATTTGCGATGCGTCGCGCAAATTTAATTTTGTTTTCATAAGTTGCATACATAATGAGAAGTGGATCACATATAAAGCCCTGACGGCTCCGTACACTACCGATCCATTAACCTTTATGAGGCATCGCCATGCATCCACGTTTTCAAGCCGCTTTCGCCCAGCTTGCAGAGAATTTGCAGTCAGCCCTGGCCCCGGTTCTGGCGGATGAGCATTTCCCCGCCCTGCTAACGGCAGAGCAAGTCACGACGCTTAAACAGGCGACGGGGCTGGACGAAGACGCGCTGGCTTTCGCACTGTTGCCGCTGGCTGCCGCCTGCGCCCGCGCCGATCTCTCCCACTTCAACGTTGGTGCCATTGCACGCGGCGTAAGCGGAACCTGGTATTTCGGCGGGAATATGGAATTCCTCGGCGCGACCATGCAGCAAACGGTTCACGCTGAGCAGAGCGCCATCAGCCACGCCTGGCTTCGCGGCGAAACGGCGCTGAGCGCCATTACCGTTAACTACACCCCGTGTGGCCACTGTCGCCAGTTTATGAATGAACTGAACAGCGGACTGCAACTGCGTATCAACCTGCCAGGCCGTGCACCGCACACGCTGGGGGATTACCTGCCAGACGCCTTCGGCCCGAAAGATCTCGACATCAAAACCCTGCTGATGGACGAGCAGGATCATGGTTTTGCGCTTTCCGGTGATGCGCTGAGCGAAGCAGCAATCGCGGCCGCTAATAAAAGCCATACCCCGTACAGCAAATCACCAAGCGGCGTGGCGCTTCAGTGTCGTGATGGTCGCATCTTTAGCGGCAGCTACGCTGAAAATGCGGCATTCAACCCAACGCTGCCACCTCTGCAAGGCGCACTGAACCTGCTGAGTCTGAATGGGTACGATTATCCTGACATCCAGCGTGCGATTCTGGCTGAAATTGCCGATGCGCCGCTGATCCAGTGGGATGCAACCGCCGCCACGCTGAAAGCGCTCGGCTGTACCACCATTGACCGCGTATTGCTGGCGTAATACTGAGTGCGGGCAGAAATGCCCGCCCATCTGATGAAAAACCCCTCAGTTGAACCGCTGTTTCTTGCTCTTACCGGACGGGTAAAGTAGCCTGAGTGAAATCTCATCTACGGAACGAGCCATCTGTATGTTAAAGCGCGTTTTTTACAGCCTGTCTGTCCTGGTCGGCATACTGCTGTTGACTGCGCTTGGCCTCGACCGCTGGATGAGCTGGAAAACCGCTCCTTACATCTTTGATGACCTGCAAGATTTACCTTACCGCCAGGTCGGCGTGGTGCTTGGCACCGCTAAGTATTATCGCACTGGCGTTATCAATCAGTATTACCGTTACCGTATTCAGGGCGCGCTGAACGCCTACAACAGCGGCAAAGTGAATTACCTGCTGCTCAGCGGCGATAACGCTCTGCAAAGCTATAACGAGCCGGTGACGATGCGTAAGGATTTGATTGCTGCTGGCGTTGATCCGGCAGATATCGTGCTCGACTACGCCGGTTTCCGTACCCTCGACTCAATCGTGCGGACCCGCAAGGTTTTCGACACTAACGACTTCATCATTATTACCCAGCGTTTCCACTGCGAACGCGCGCTGTTTATCGCGCTGCATATGGGGATTCAGGCTCAGTGTTATGCCGTGCCATCACCAAAAGACATGCTTAGCGTGCGCGTGCGTGAATTCGGTGCCCGTTTTGGCGCACTGGCTGACCTGTACATATTCAAACGCGAACCGCGCTTCTTAGGCCCGCTGGTGCCGATCCCGGCGATGCACGAAGTGCCGGAAGATGCGCAGGGTTACCCGGCAGTCACGCCAGAGCAACTGCTGGATGTTCAGCAGAAAAAAGAGAAAAAATAGCCCGCATTTATTTTTTCTTTACGGCACTAGCCTCTCTTTTTATCCCTCCTTTACACCCGCCCTTTTAAGCTGAGTTCACTGCCATTACGGCTTCATTGAAGAATGATTATGAACTCGATCATGAATGCTTTTTTCCTGAAAAATATCCGCCATTACTTCAGCTTTCCGGGTTTATCACTACCAGGCACACACAATTCGGGACTCTATTTCGATGAGAAAATGGCGGCCATGAAGCGCACGTTTTCGGTTGAAGTGGCGGATTATCTGGAGCGTTATCCACAGACAAAACACATTGACGTTTACCTGAACGATATCAATGGCATTATGCGCGGTAAGCGACTTTCAGTGGATAACATGCTGAGTCTCGAGAACGGCTGTTATTTTCCTCTCTCGGTCTATTCGATGGATCAGAAAGGGAAGATTGCCGCACCGCTTGATGATGAGCCAGACCGGTTATGCGTTCCGGTTGCCGGTTCCCTGCTCCCTTCTTTGCACGATCCACAGCACAGCGCGCAGATCCTGTTGACGATGAAAGACAGTAACGGGGAAAGCTGTCCGTTTGAACCCCGCGTGATATTGCAGAACGTCCTCGAACGCTTCCACCAGCACGGGCTTTTCCCGGTGATTGCGCCGGAAGTTGAGTTTTATCTGACAGGGAACGGCGCTCTGGATCCGCAAAATCAGGGCTGTTTTCACATGGACACCTCAACGGCACACGCGGCGCTTTTTGATGAACTTGAACAGCTGGCACAAAGCCAGCATATCTCACTCACCGGGATCGTCGCTGAGGCTGAATCTGGTCAGTTCGAACTGAACCTCAGGCACAGTCATCGGGTGGTTGAGACGTGCGATAACGTGCTGGCATTACGCCGTTTGACCCGTTTTGTCGCCGAAAAAAACGGTCTTCAGGCCAGCTTTATGGCTAAACCCTTTAGCCTTCTGTCCGGCAGCGGTCTGCATTTCCATTTCAGTCTGAATAATATTCACGGCGAAAACGTGTTTGCCTCACCCGCCGAGGAACTCAATGGCATGATGCGTTTATGTCTCGCAGGCCAGCTGGCGCTGATGCCCGCATCCATCGCCATTCTTGCTCCAGGTGTTAACGGGTTCCGCCGTTTGCGTAAAAACCTGACCGAGCCGTTATTCAACTCCTGGGGCTATAACACCCGCTCTGCCGCGCTACGCATCCCTTGCTCGGACGAAAGCAATAGGCGTATTGAATATCGGCTGGCGGGTGCAGATGCCAACCCCTATCTGGTGGTGGCTACCATCCTGACCGGTATGTTATATGGGCTGGAAAACATCGATGAGCAAGATTTACCTGAACCGCAACATGATGAACCTGTACTCCCGCTTTTCCAGCAGCACGCTATCGAGGCATTTTCCGGCAACCAATATTTGATTGATAGCCTGGGCGAGGCCTTTTCACAGCAGTGGATTGCCTGCAAACTTTCTGAGCTGGAGGGGTTTGAACGTATCGTTACCGAACAAGAATTGACGCTTGCGTGAAATAAAAAAGCCCGCTCAGAGAGCGGGCCAGATAATGCAGAGCGTGTTTATTTCTTACGGGCGTATTTCAGTGAATCCAGCGCAACCGCGAAGATAATGATTGCGCCTTTGATGATGTACTGCCAGTACGGGTTTACGCCGATATATGTCAGACCGTAGTTGATAACGGTGAAGATGATTACACCGGTTACCACGCCGAGCACCGTACCCACGCCGCCGCTGAAGGAAACGCCGCCGACCACGCACGCTGCAATCGCATCCAGTTCGTACATGAAGCCGAGGTTGTTGGTTGCAGAGCCGATACGGCCCGCTTCCAGCATCCCGCCGAAGGCGTAGAACACGCCAGACAGGGCATAAATCATCAGCAGGTTCAGAGCCACGTTTACGCCAGAGACTTTCGCCGCTTCCGGGTTACCGCCGATTGCGAAGATGTTCTTACCGAAACGGGTTTTGTTCCACAGGACCCAGACGAATGCCACCGCAATCAGCGCATAGAAGGTGATATATGACAGGCGGAAGCTACCCAGCGCGATAAACCCTTGCGTAAAGGTCGAGAAGCCGCTGTCGAAGCCTGAAATTGGGGACGCACCGACGAAGTCGTAGTACAGGGAGTTGATACCGTAAACGATGATCATCGTACCTAAGGTGGTGATGAATGGTGTCACGTTCAGGTAAGCAATGATGATGCCGTTAATCAGGCCAATGATGGCACCGATGGCACACACAATCAGGATCACCACGAAAATCGGCATGGTTGCCATTTCCGGGAACACTTTGTTGGCGTTTTCCATCGACTGCAACATGGTTGCGGCGATAACCGCGGCAAGGCCAACCTGACGCCCTGCGGAAAGGTCAGTACCCTGGGTCACAATCAGACCTGCCACGCCGAGTGCGATAATAATACGCACGGAAGACTGGGTCAGAATGTTACTCAAGTTCAGCAGGCTTAAGAACGTAGGGTCCTGGAAAATGATAATGGCCAGTAACACTAAAAGAACAACGTAAATACCGCCGTCTTTCAGATAAGTGAGAAAACTTTTTTTATTTAACGCACTCATGAGGAGCCCCTGATCTTAAAGGTGCAAAGACGCAAGACGGAGAATTTCGTTTTGCGTTGTCGTTTTGGTGTCAACAATACCGGCAACGAGACCATTGCTCATAACCAGAATACGATCTGTGATCCCTAACAATTCCGGCATTTCGGAAGAAATAATAATGATCCCTTTATTCTTTTTAGCCAGTTCAGCAATCAGCTGATAAATCTCAAACTTTGCACCCACATCGATGCCGCGGGTTGGTTCATCCAGCATCAGAATTTCTGGCTGGGTTAATAACCAACGACCGATAATCACTTTCTGCTGGTTACCACCTGACAGAGAGCCGATTTGTGTACGGTGGCCTGGCGTTTTAACACGCATGGAGTCAATAACCCATTGGGTATCACTCTTCATGCGGGAATTATCCAGCAGACCGACTTTGTTCTTATAATTACGAATATTCGAAATTAACGAGTTAAAGTTAATATCCAGATAAGCGTAAATACCGGTAGAACGACGCTCTTCCGTCACCAGCGCAAAACCGTGGTTAATGGCTTCGTTGGCGTTATGGTTGTTAATTTTTTTACCGTGCAGCGTAATGGTGCCGTCAGCTTTTTCGCGGATACCAAACAGGGTTTCGACGATATCGGTACGTTTAGCACCGACCAGTCCTGCGATCCCCAGAATTTCGCCTTTATGCAGGTCGAAGGAGACATCGCGAATGGACGGCTGACGCAGCGAGGTCAGGTTACGCACCTCGAGGATCACTTCACCCGGCTTGTTCTCACGGTCCGGGAAGCGCTGGTTCAGCGAACGGCCAACCATCATGGCGATGATCTTGTCCATGTCCAGCCCTTCGAGCGGCTGAGTGGCAATCCACTGACCGTCACGCAGGATGGTGATTTCATCGCACAGCTGGAAGATCTCTTCCATTTTGTGCGAGATATAGACAATACCGCAGCCGCGATCTTTGAGTTTACGAATAATGGTAAAAAGGTGGTTAACCTCTTTTTCCGTTAATGACGATGTTGGTTCATCCATGATGACGATTTTTGCATCATAGGAGAACGCTTTTGCAATTTCGATCATCTGCATCTGGGATACCGATAATGTACCGACGCGGGCGCGCGGATCGATATCAATATCCAGCTCATCGAAAATGGCTTTGGTGTCGCGATACATTTTATCCTGATCGACAAACACACCTTTGGTTGGATAACGACCCAACCACATATTATCCATTACCGAGCGTTGCAGTACCAGGTTCAATTCCTGGTGAACCATCGAGATACCGTTTTCCAGTGCTTCTTTAGCCGAATGGAAATCGATCTCTTTCCCCTGAAAAAGAATGCTGCCAGAATCTTTTTGATAGATCCCAAAAAGACATTTTAATAATGTTGATTTCCCTGCACCGTTTTCACCCATCAAGGCATGAATAGAGTGAGGACGAACTTTTAAATTAACATTATCGAGTGCCTTAACACCGGGAAAAGACTTGTTGACACCGGTCATTTCCAACAAGTATTCACCGGACGACTGAGTATTTGTGCTGACCATAATTATACCTTGTTGGCCTCGCATATCGCGTTATAAAAGGGCGCAACGAATTGCGCCCAGTGGAGACAGTACTAATTACTTATTTACCGATAAACTCAGCCAGGTTGGACTGGTCTACGCCCACGTATGGAACGCGAACGATTTTGTTTTCAATCTTCCAGTTGGTGCCATCAGCTGCACCTTTACCGTCGGCCAGGTTTTTCGCCAGATCGAAGGTGGCTTTCGCCTGGTTGTTGGCATCGTTCAGAACGGTTCCGGCCATTGCGCCAGATTTAACCAGCGCCAGTGCTTCTGGCAGGGCATCCACACCGAACACAGGAATGGAAGATTTGTTGTGTGCTTTCAGCGCTTCTACTGCACCCATTGCCATCGCATCGTTGTTGGCGATAACCACTTCGATTTTGTTAGCATTTGGGCCAGACAGCCACGCGTCCATCTTATCTTTCGCCTGAGCGGTATCCCACATTGCGGTATCTAACGCCAGCTGCTGAGTTTTCAGGCCTTTGTCGTTCAGTTCTTTGATAACGTAAGTGGTACGTGCTTCAGCATCCGGGTGGCCTGGTTCGCCTTTCAGCAGAACGAACTGGATCTGACCGTCTTTGTTCAGGTCCCAGTTAGGGTTTGCCGCCCAGTGTTTAGCAATCAGATCGCCCTGGATAATACCGGACTCTTTAGAGTCAGTACCCACGTAAAACGCTTTGTCATAGCTGTCCAGCGCTTTGCGAGAAGGTTCTTTGTTGAAGAAAACGATTGGCACATTCTGGCCACGCGCTTTCTCGATAACTGTGCCTGCCGCAGCTGGGTCAACCAGGTTGATGGCCAGTGCTTTCACGCCTTTCGCCAGCAGTACGTCGATCTGATCGTTCTGCTTGGACTGGTCGTTCTGGGAGTCATTCATCAGCAGCTGAACGTCTGGCGCTGCTTTAGCATCTTTCTCGATAGCTTTACGCACAACAGACATAAAGTTGTCGTCGTATTTATAGATTGTCACACCAATACGGGTATCCGCAGCGTGCGCTGTTGCACCAAAAAGCATACTTGCCATAACAGCAGACAGAGTCAACACCTTCTTATTCATGGTATCTCCGGTTTTTTTATGCAGGGTAGTTCTTGTGAATAACGGTCGGCGGGCAGGTGTTAAGAAAACGTTACTGACAGCCGAAGTTCACTTATAAAATTTCTATCTTCCGTGTTCGGTAACGCTCCAGAAATGCGTTTTATTGGTTGTTTGCGGCACTTTGGCTATAGTGAAAGTGATTAATCACCGTTACATAGCGTTTCAGCTCCTAAAACGCTGACATCATAGTAAGCGCCTTGTTAAGATACTGTGAATTTACTCACAGATTGAAAACGGTTACATCGACCTGCGTAATCAGTTAGTGATCGGAACCACAGTTTGCCGAATAGCTACCGAATGGCGACGCACTAAAGTCGGCATGAAACAGTGTGTTGCTCCCGGATCCAGCTGCCCTGCCGCGCCTTGTAACGCCAGCTCAGTCGCCAGTTTTGCCATTGACGCAATCGGGTAACGCACCGTGGTCAGTTGCGGATCGGTGTAACGGGCAATCGGGATGTCGTCAAAGCCAATCAGCGACAAATGCTGTGGCACCGCAATACCGTTGTCTTTCAGCGCCGTAAGCGCACCCGCCGCCATGTTATCGTTGTAAGTAAAGACCGCAGAAAGCTGAAGATTGCGCCCCAGCAGTTCGACCATCGCGGCTTCCCCACCCTGCATATCCGGCGAGCCCGTACCCACCCAGCTTTCCAGAGGTGTAATGCCGTGCTCTTTCAGCGCCCGCTGCCACCCTTCACGGCGCATCGCATCGTCTTCAATATGATGGCTGGACGCCAGAAAGCCGATACGCTGATGGCCATTGTTAATCAGCATCCGCGTGGCCATCATGGCACCGCTGATGTTATCCAGCCCGACACAACGGTGGGCGTAACCCGGCACAATTCGGTTGATCAGCACCATGCCAGGGATCTGTTCCATAAACCCGGCCAGCTCCTCGTCACTCAAAGCTTTTGAGTGAACAATCAAGGCGTTACATCTCTGGCGGATCAGAACTTCAATCGCATGACGCTCTTTTTCAGCCTCGTGGTAGCTGTTGCCGATCAGCACATATTTCTGGTGCTGCTGCGCGACAACGTCGACCGCTTTGACCAGCGCGCCAAAGAATGAGTCTGAGACATCCATCACCACCACGCCAATGGTGTCACTGACCTGGGTGGCTAACGCCTGGGCGTTGGCATTCGGCCTGTATCCCAGCTGCGTGACGGCTTTCATCACGGCTTCACGGGTTTCAGGGCTGACCAGCGCGCTGTTGTTCAGCACGCGCGAGACAGTAGCAACAGAAACGCCCGCCAGGCGGGCGACGTCACGAATGGTGATCATATTCACCATCCTTAATAGGATTGCAGCAACTCACAGACACCCCCTGTGTTAAGCAAGGTGGCTATTTTGGCAGCGAGAGAAAGGGGACTACGTGAAGAAGCTCACACGGATGAAAACGTTTACATCCGTTTTGTTAATGATTGTGATCCAGATCGTTATCTGGATGTATTACTCAATGATACACCCGAAGCATGTGCGGTTAATTGCCGCCATAGCCATTCCAGTGGTCCCTGGCGGAAATAACGCAGCCAGATAACCGAAAACGCCACATTCACGACCCAGACCGGAATAACAAACGCCAGCAGTTCGAGTCGGTCGAATTTCATAAACAGACCAAAACGATAGAAAAGCGTGGTGCAAATCAGCGTTTGCAGAATGTAATTGCTCAGCGCCATTCGCCCAACACAGGCAACAGCACTCACTAACCAGAAGCGACACAGCTGCGGCCAGAAGCCGTAAATCAGCGCCGCATAGCCAATGGTCTGGAACGGTGCGCCAAGCTCGCGTGGCACCTGGAGCAGGAAGGCACACCAGCGGTAATTCCAGTCGAGATGCCACTGCATCACGATAGCCGGAACGTTAATCAGCACGCCAATGGCCACCAGCCAGGCCCCGACACGACGATAATGTCGAAAGCTGAATTCACCTTTCAGCCAGCCCGTACGCATCAGCGAGGCACCCATCAGCATCATTCCCGCCAGCTGCCAGCCGTACTGTGCCCCCAGCGCCAGAAGATTGTCGCCGAGCATATCTGCCCGGTTGCTAATGGCTTCTGCGCCACCTTTCAGCTTCCAGAACTGTTCATACTGGAGGTTAGCCGCATCCGGGATCCACGACCGATTGGTGGCGTCGCCCGAAATCATCCCCAGCAGGATCAGCACGCCAATGCCCATGAGATATAGCATCACGCCGGTGTTAAAGAGGCTTTTCACACTGTGCGCATCGCGGATCAGTCGCCAGCAGATTAAGCCGACTAACCCATAAGCCAGCAGAATATCGCCGTCCCAGAAAAGCAGGCCGTGGATAAAACCCAGGATCACTAACAGAGTCAGACGTGACTGTATCCAGCGCGTACCGCGCTTTAACAGCAACTGAAGACCGGCACCAAACAGCAGTGCGAAGAGGGTGAGGAATTTAACCTGGGCGAAAAGATCGAGGAACGCCCATGTCCAGGCATCACTACGGGTGATGTCACCGTACCACGCCGGGTTGAGATAAGCGGCCTTTGGCAAACCAAAGGCGCTGATATTAAGCAGCAGGATACCGAGAATGGCGACGCCGCGAACAAAATCGAGCGTGACATTTCGCTCCATGTACCCTGCCCTGCCTGATTAGTTGTGGTGACGCACCGCGCGCAGGAACTCCTGGCGAGTGTTCTGGCTGGATTTAAACAGGCCACCCAGAGACGTGGTCGTGGTCGCGCTGGTTGCATCGCGAACGCCACGCGCTTTCACACAGTAGTGAACCGCATCGATAGACACCGCCACGTTATTGGTCCCCAGCAGCGTTTGCAGCGCAGTCAGGATCTGTTGCGTCAGACGCTCCTGTACCTGCGGGCGCTGGGCAAAGAAGCGCACGATACGGTTAATCTTAGACAGACCAATGACCGTATCTTTCGGAATGTAGGCCACGGTGGCTTTACCGTCGATGGTGACGAAGTGATGTTCGCAGGTGCTGGTCAGCGTAATATCGCGAACCGTGACCATCTCATCAACCTTCATCTTGTTTTCGATAACGGTGATTTTCGGGAAGTTAGCGTAGTCCAGACCTGAGAAGATCTCATCGACATACATTTTCGCGATGCGGTGAGGGGTTTCCATCAGGCTGTCATCGCTCAGATCGAGATTCAGCAGTTGCATAATCTCGGTCATATGGCCGGAAATCAGACGTTTACGTGTTTCATTGTCCATCTCCTGAACGGGTGGACGCAGAGGCGTTTCAAGGCCGCGCGCGAGCAGGGCTTCATGAACCAGGGCAGCTTCTTTACTGAGTGATGACATTTATTTTCTCCCGCAGGTGTGGCTGTCTTCTGCCCTCGTTGTGGCAAAAGTGTGCGCTCATTGTGCGTGAGGCGGCGCACATAATCCAGTATTCAAGACGATAATTATTGCAATTGCTGTTGCCTTTCAGCCTGACGGTTCCAGACTAACGCGCCGCCGATAAACAGCGCAATACCCGCAAGCCCTAACGCAGGCTCCAGCTGATGCAAAATCCAGGTCGATAAGGCCGAGGTCACGGGACCCACAAGTTGCCCGACCGCATAGCCTGTGGTGAGCAGCCCGGCCATATAACGCGTATGCTGAGGTGCCAGTTCCCGGCCATACAACAGAGAAAGCTGAACGGCACACAGGAACCCGCCGCCCACCAGCAATCCGCCCAGCAATAACCCCGCGATACCCGGCACCAGCCAGGCCGCCAGTACACCGACTCCCTGCAACCACAACACAACGGCCAGCCTGCGGTTAGACGATGAGAAGTGACGCAGCATAATGCTGAGCCCAATCCCCACCACGGATGCCGCGCCAAAAAGCGGCCAGACAAACTGTGCAAACAGGCTGCCCGGGAAACGCGCGACCGCCATTTGCGATAAAAATGTCGCCGGGAGGATATACCCAAAGCCCGCCAGACTATAGCTCCAGACCAGACGCCGCAGATTGGTGGTCAGTACCAGCGGTTCAGGCGCCGTCTCAGGGCGGTGAAGCTGGCCGCCGCGGGGAAGATAGCGCGCCACCAGCGTCACCAGGATCAACGCCAGTACGCCATAAATCTGCCATGCGGCACCCGCCGGGATCGCCCTGCTTTGAATATAGACCGCCAGCAAGCCGCTGAGGGCGATACCCGCGCCCGGCCCGGCAAACACCGCCGCACTCAGCCCCGGTTTGCCCAGATATCCCAGCCGTTCGTTGGTCCACGCAGCAATGAGCACCATTGACCAGCCGCTCATACAGCCGATGGCAAACCGCAGCACGCCGTGAACTATGGCGTTATCCGCAACCGCCGACAGCAACGTCAGCGCAACCGCACCGGTTATCCCGGCCCAGAGTCGCGCTTCCACGAAACGATGCGCTCGCATGGCATCCCAGGCCCCAGCCAGATAGCCGAGGTAATTCATCGCCGCCACCAGCCCGGCGCTTGTCAGCGTAAGTTGTCCGTCCGCAATCATCAGCGGCACCTGTGGGGTGAAGGCGAAGCGCCCAATCCCCATCGCAACGACCAGAACGACAAATCCGCTGAGCGCAATACGCAGCGCCATGACCACTCCAATTGTTAAAAATAAGTTAATTTATGATGCAGTATCTTGCCGCTAAGCGGAAGTGAAAGTTACTCACAGGTAAATGAAAACTCTGTATTATGGGTTTAATGAATATCACTTCGTATAAGGAGCCTTGCATGGAACTGCTCGAAGAGCACCGTTGTTTTGAAGGTCGACAGCAGCGCTGGCGGCACGACTCCACCGTACTGAACTGCGCCATGACGTTCAGCATTTTCCTGCCACCTACAGAAGAAGGTGCGAAACCACCCGTTCTTTTCTGGCTGTCGGGTTTAACCTGTAACGACGAAAACTTCACCACCAAAGCGGGTGCGCAGGGCATTGCCGCTGAACTGGGCATTGCCCTGGTGATGCCGGACACCAGCCCGCGCGGTGAGGATGTTGCCGATGACGCCGGATACGACTTAGGCAAAGGCGCAGGCTTCTATCTGAACGCCACCGAGCAGCCGTGGGCCAGTCATTACCGCATGTATGATTATGTCCGTGACGAGCTGCCGGCATTGATTCAGGCCGAGTTTGCGGTCAGCGACCGTTGCGCTATCAGCGGTCATTCGATGGGCGGACACGGCGCGCTGATCATGGCGCTGAAAAATCCAGGTAAGTTCACCAGCGTTTCAGCATTTGCACCCATTGTGAACCCAACGCACGTGCCGTGGGGGCAGAAAGCCTTTACGCACTATCTCGGGAATGATGCCGAAAAATGGCAGGCATGGGATAGCTGTGCACTGCTGCTGGCCAGCAATGCTGAAGATGCGATCCCGACGCTTATCGATCAGGGTGATGCCGATCAGTTCCTGGCCGGACAGCTACAGCCTGCGGTGTTTGCTGAAGCGGCACGCCAGAAAGACTGGCCGCTGACGCTGCGTATTCAGCCTGGGTACGATCACAGCTATTACTTTATTGCGTCCTTTATTGAGGATCATCTCCGCTTCCATGCGGAGCATTTGTTCGGATAAGTGCGGCTACGTGCGCTCTGATACCCTCACCCTGGCCCTCTCCCACAGGGAGAGGGAACAAACACTAAAAACGGCAACTTCCGTTGCCGTTTTGCTTTTACCCTGGCGACATCAGAACTTATAATCCACGCCCACAAAGTAACGGCGACCATCTTCCGTGTAGCTGTAATCGTCACGGCTCAGATCTTTATCCAGCAGGTTCTGCACGCCGGCACGCAGCTTCACGCTTTTCGTTGCCTGCCATGCCGCGCCGGTGTTCCAGATAACATAGCCACCCGGTGTCGCTTCGCCCGACGTCAGCGCACGCTTCTCACCGGTGTAGTTCCCCTGCACATAGAACGACCAGTCCTGCGTTGCCTTCCAGTCAACGGTACCATTGGCGGTGTGGAACGGCAGTTCGGACAACGGTTTATTACCGCCGTTACTGATATCGCGGCCATCGTTATAGGTGTAGTTCAGCGTCACTTTCCAGTCTTCTGCCACCGGGAACTTCAGCTCTGTTTCTACCCCACGGATGCGGGCCTTATTGACGTTGTAATAACGGAAAATAGGTTCGCCGTCGGCGTTCAGCCCGACATAGTTCGGGTAGCTCTGAGCCTGATTGACGTTAGCCGTACGGCTGATACTGATCCGATCATCCACGTCGTTCTGGAACGTGGTAATGCTGGCCTGCACGCCTTCTAACCAGCCCTCTTCTCCGCTGTAGTACAGCCCCAGCTCGAAGCTTTCGCTGGTTTCCGGTTTCAGGTCCGGGTTACCCACAATTTCACAGGCACCACGGCATGAACCCGTCACCCAGTCCGGGCTAAGTTGCAGGAGCGATGGCGCTTTAAATGCGGTTGCCCAGCCCCCTTTCACCGTAACGGTATCGGTCGCGTTGTAGACCAGATAGGCACGCGGGCTCCAGTGATCGCCGTAGGTTTCATGGTCATCCATACGGATGCCGGTGGTCAGCGCCAGCGGTTCAAAGATGCGCCATTCGTCTTCCAGGAAGAGCGCATACTGGCTCGCAGACGTCGCGCTGCTGGAGCCACCCGTCAGGTTAACCGGATCCTTCAGCTTGTCGTGACGCCACTCCCCGCCGAAGGTCAGAAACTGGTTGATCTCAGACAGCGGCAACACGTATTTACCGTCAACAGAATTGCTTTCGGACGTGATAGTGCCAGTGTTCCCCGGGTTCTTGTTATCCACTTTTTCGCCGTAGAATTTGAGCTCGCTATTGCCCATCCCCCAGCGGCCATTGTGGCTCAGGGAGTAGTTTTGGCGCTCCAGGCGGTTTTGGTCCAGCGAGTCGGAGTCACGATCCTGGCGATCGAAACCATAGCCCGCGGTGAAGTCATGATTTTCATTTGGCGTCCAGGCGAACTCAACGTTGGCATCGCGGCTGGTGAAGCCCTCAATACGCGGCGTTTCCCCGGAGGCAGACGTGGAAGATTCTTGCTGGTCGTCTTTTTCACGCTTAGACAGGCTACCGTAGGCTTTCAGCCCCAGAACACCGTCCACCAGTGGACCACTGGTATAGAACTGGCCGTTGTAGGTGTCACCACGATCGCGGTGTTCCTGAATAGTGGAATCCGCACTCAGGGTTCCCGTCCATTTCTGGCCGATTTTTTTGGTGATGATGTTTACCACCCCACCGAGGGCGTCGGAGCCATACAGCGAAGACATCGGCCCGCGCACCACTTCGATGCGCTCGATGGCATCCACCGGTACCCAGTTCAGGTCAAAATCGTTGTGACGGAAAACCGCATTACGGGAGTTCACGCGTTTTCCATCGACCAGGATCAGCGTGTAGCTGCTGTCCAGGCCACGGATGCTGACCCCTTTACGGTTATCCCCTTCGTTGGTGAGCTGCACGCCTGGCACGTCCTGTAACACATCTTTCAGGTTCTGGACGGGTTTACGCTGCAAATCTTCCTGAGTAATGACGCTGATACTGGCCGGGGCATCTTTCAGGTTTTGCTCGGTAGCGGCGGCCGTCACCACCATTGTGTCGCCGGATTCGGCTGCGATGACAGGCAGTGCCAGGGACATTGCGGACGCACAAAGTCCTCCCCTGACGAAGGGATTTAACCTAAACATTCCATATCTCCATGAGGTAAATACAACTAAATCAAATAATTATTGCTCGCAATGCCTTGCTACCCGCCCGCATCTCCGGCTGGTCGGGTTCCTGCTTATTTTTCCGTAACGATAAAGCAAACGATAACTATTATCAATTTAATTGTTAAGAAATATATCTGTTCTTCATAATGTGGAGATAAAAAACCCGCTCGGTTGAGCGGGTTAAAAGAGAGGAAGTGCGATTATTTTTTAAATCGTTCCGGGAAATCCATCTCGCTGTAGCGAACGAATTGGGTTCCTTTCGTCAGTTTGTAACCAAACCAGATGATCAGGAACAGCGGGATACCAATGTACGTGGCCGTTACTGCGCCCCAGTCAATGGTGTCCGCAAGGAAGGCTTCATAGTTCTGACCAAGGGTAATAATCAGGCACAGAATGAAAGCGAAAATCGGCCCCAGCGGGAAGAAACCTGAACGGTACGGCAGGTTGTTAATGTCATGACCCTGCATCACATACCCGCGACGGAAGCGGTAGTGGCTGATAGCAATCCCCAGCCAGGCGATGAAGCCCGTCATACCGGAGGTGTTAAGCAGCCACAGGTAGACCGTCTGGTTACCAAACATCGAGGTCAGGAAGCACAGACCCGCAATCACAGTGGTCGCATACAGCGCGTTACGCGGTACGCCGCCACGGGACAATTTCGCGAAGATGCGCGGCGCTTTACCATCGCATGCCAGGGTGTAGAGCATACGGGTTGAGGCGTACATACCTGAGTTACCCGCAGACAGCACCGCGGTCAGGATAACGGCGTTCATCACCGCAGCCGCAGAGAGCAGACCCGCGTGCTGGAAGACCAGCGTAAACGGACTCACGCTGATGTCTTTCACATCGTTACGCAGCAGGCTCGGATCGGTGTAAGGAATGATCAGGCTGATAATCAGAATAGCGAATACATAGAACAGCAGGATACGCCAGAACACCTGACGCACCGCGCGCGGAATGTTCTTCTCTGGATCTTCAGATTCACCTGCGGCGATACCAATAAGTTCTGTCCCCTGGAAGGAGAAGCCGACAATCATCGCCACGCCAATCATGGCTGAAAGCCCGCCCGCGAACGGCGCATCGCCAATCGACCAGTTGCTCCAGCCCGCAGGTTCAGCACCTTTGAAAATACCGACGATCATTGCCACACCGACAACGATAAAGATAATGACGGTCGCCACTTTAATCAGAGAGAACCAGTATTCTGCTTCACCAAAACCGCGAACAGAGATGTAGTTCAGCAGGAAGATGACGCACAGGAAGAGTGCACTCCAGATCCAGCCCGGCGTATCCGGGAACCACCAGTTCATGACCAGCTGTGCAGCCACCAGGTCCACGGCGATGGTCACCGCCCAGTTGTACCAGTAGTTCCAGCCCAGCGCGAAGCCAAAGCCTTCTTCAACGTATTTTTGACCGTAGGTTGAAAACGAACCTGACACTGGCATATATGCCGCCAGTTCGCCCAGACTGGTCATCAGGAAGTACACCATCAGGCCAATCAGGATATAAGAAAAGAGTGCCCCACCCGGGCCTGCCGCGGAAATCGTTGCGCCAGAGGCAACGAAAAGACCTGTACCGATAGAACCGCCGATGGCGATCATCGTCAGGTGACGCGCCTTAAGTTCGCGACGTAGCGCGGGCGCTTCTGTGGTTTTAATTTCTGAAACCATGTGAAAATGCTGTCCATTTAATAAATGAGGCGCGATTGTAACAGACGATAAGCGTTCCTTCTGGCAGAAATGCCCAGTTATAAGAGACCTTCATGACTCGGTCTGGATTATAAGTAACGCAAAAAAAGGCAGGATAAAAAGAGGCCCATCCCCGGCCCGCGATGCGCCACCGGGGAGAGAAATTCAGATTTCGCAGTAACGCAGAAAACGCTGGAGCGAGCTGGAAAGATGCTTCTGGCGATGGTGAATGCACCACAGGGTTCGCACCAGTTTAGGCAGCGGCACCGGAATTTCGACCAGAGTGCCGGATTCGAGCTGTTCCGCAATCACGCGACGGGAGAGGCAGCTTATCCCTAATCCGTGGCGCACCGCGTGTTTGATCGCCTCGGAATTCCCAAGCTCCATTCCCAGCTGAAACTGCGGCAGATGGGATAACAGCAGGTAATCAACAATTTCGCGCGTCCCGGAGCCGTGTTCACGTAAGATCCACTGCGCCTGGGCCAGGCGATCCAGGGTTACCTCTCCTTCTAATAAAGAAGAAGCAGGAGACGCAAATACCACCAGCTCATCTTCCAGCCAGGGTTCAGCAATCACATCCACGTTATGACAGGGTCCTTCGATAAGACCAATGTCCACGCGGAAATCGATCACCGCATTAATCACATCCTGACTATTTCCCACGCTCATCTCCAACGGCAAAGTGGGGAAATCACGGCGATAGCGGGCAATCACTTCCGGGAGAATGTAGTTACCAATGGTACTGCTGGCGTAAACGCGGATCGCGCCGTTGTCTTCGCGGAACAGTTGCTCGATTTCTGTTGCCTGTTCCAGTAACGCCAGCGCGCGTGGATAAAGCAGGCGGCCGTGTTCATTCACCACCAGGCGCTTCCCTACCCTGTCGAAGAGCTGAACGCCAAGCTGCCCTTCAAGATCGGTCAACGCTGCACTGACCGCAGACTGAGACAAAGCCAGCATCTGCGAAGCCTGGGTTGTTGACCCGCTTTTCAGCACTTCGGCAAAAACTTCCAGCTGACGCAATGTAATGTGCATGGTTGCTTACCACTTATAAAGATTAATTATAAATATATAATCAATTTTATTTTTAAGCCAGACCGCCGTAACCTTTTAGCCAGAGAAAGGAGAAGGTTATGACAGAACTCACCCTACAGAATCATCGTACAGTGTGGCACTTCGTGCCCGGTCTTGCGCTCAGTGCCGTTATCACTGGCGTGGCATTATGGGGCGGCAGTATTCCGGCGGTTGCTGGCGCAGGTTTCAGCGCATTAACGCTGGCCATTTTGCTTGGTATGGTCGTCGGGAATACCGTCTACCCGCATATCTGGAAATCCTGCGATGGCGGCGTTATCTTCGCCAAACAACATCTGCTGCGCCTCGGGATCATCCTGTATGGCTTCCGCCTGACCTTTTCGCAGATTGCGGATGTCGGCGTCAGCGGTATCGCCATCGATGTGCTCACGCTGACCAGCACCTTTTTACTGGCCTGCTTTATCGGGCAGAAAGTTTTCGGGCTGGATAAACAGACCAGCTGGCTTATCGGTGCGGGCAGCAGTATTTGTGGTGCCGCCGCTGTGCTGGCAACCGAGCCAGTGGTTAAGGCTGAATCCAGCAAAGTGACCGTGGCCGTGGCGACCGTTGTTATCTTCGGTACGCTGGCGATATTCCTCTATCCGGCCATGTATCCACTGGTCGCCCACTGGTTTACGCCTGAAACCTATGGCATCTACATTGGTTCAACCATGCATGAGGTTGCCCAGGTCGTGGCCGCGGGTCATGCCATTAACCCGGATGCAGAGAACGCGGCGGTGATTGCCAAGATGCTGCGCGTAATGATGCTGGCACCGTTCCTGATTATCCTGGCGGCGCGTGTTAAACAGCTGGCTCCGGCGGGCAACAACCAGAAAAGCAAAATCACGATCCCGTGGTTCGCCATTCTGTTCATTGTGGTGGCGGTGTTTAACTCCTTCCATCTGCTGCCTAAAGCCGTGGTTGATATGCTGGTTACGCTGGATACGGTTTTACTGGCGATGGCAATGGCGGCGCTGGGTGTCACCACCCACGTTAGCGCACTGAAAAAAGCCGGTGCTAAGCCGCTGCTGATGGCGCTGGTGCTCTTTATCTGGCTGATTGTGGGCGGCGGTGCAATTAACCTGGTCGTTCACAGTTTGATGGCATAAACCACCTCGTCCTTCTCCTGTTAACCCGCTATCATAAGCATTTCGGGTTAACAGGAGTTCTTGTATGAAATATGTTGGAGCGCACGTAAGCGCTGCCGGTGGCCTTGCGAATGCCGCCATTCGTGCTGCTGAAATCGACGCGACCGCTTTCGCTCTGTTCACCAAGAACCAGCGCCAGTGGCGCGCCGCCCCGCTCACCCGTGACGTCATTGATGATTTCAAAGCCGCCTGTGAGAAATATCACTTCGGGCCGGGCAAGATCCTTCCCCACGACAGCTATCTGATTAACCTCGGTCATCCGGTTGAAGAGGCACTGGAGAAATCCCGTGAAGCCTTCCTCGATGAAGTGCAGCGCTGCGAACAGCTTGGCCTGACGCTGCTGAACTTCCACCCGGGCAGCCACCTGACGCAAATAGATGAAGATGCTTGCCTGGCGCGGATTGCGGAATCCATCAACATTACGCTGGATAAAACCAAAGGCGTGACGGCGGTTATCGAAAATACCGCCGGTCAGGGCAGTAACCTCGGGTTTAAGTTCGAGCATCTGGCGGCCATTATCGACGGCGTGGAAGACAAGACTCGCGTCGGTGTGTGCATTGATACCTGCCACGCCTTCGCTGCCGGTTACGATCTACGCACTCTCGAAGAGACCAAAAAGACCTTCGACGAATTCGAGCGCATTGTCGGCTTTAAATACCTGCGCGGGATGCACTTAAACGATGCCAAAAGCGCCTTTGGCAGCCGTGTTGACCGCCATCACAGTCTGGGCGAAGGCAATATCGGTCATGACGCTTTCCGCTTTATCATGCAGGACGCCCGGTTTGATGGTATCCCGATGGTGCTGGAAACCATTAACCCGGATATCTGGGCAGAAGAGATAGCCTGGCTGAAAGCACAGCAGACTGATAAGGCGGTTGCGTAATAATGAACGACAGAGAGAAGCAGATACTCAAGATCCTGCGTCGTAATCCTCTTATCCAGCAAAATGAGATCGCCGATATTTTGCAGATCAGCCGCTCGCGCGTAGCGGCGCATATCATGGATTTGATGCGCAAAGGGATGATCAAAGGGAAGGGTTATATCCTGACCGAGCAAGAGTACTGTGTGGTGGTCGGTGCGATTAACATGGATATTCGTGGCGTAGCGGATATCCACTATCCGCAGGCGGCGTCAAACCCCGGGAACATTCAATGTTCGGCGGGCGGCGTGGGTCGCAACATCGCGCATAACCTGGCCCTGCTGGGGCGCGATGTGCATTTGATCTCCGCCGTAGGCAGCGATTTTTACGGCGAAACCCTGCTGGAGCAGACCCGCCAGGCCGGAGTAAATATCTCCAGCTGCATCCGTCTGCACGGGCATAACACCTCTACCTATCTCTCCATTGCCAACCAGCAGGAAGAGACGGTTCTGGCGATTAACGATACCCATATTCTGGAAAAACTGACCCCGCAGCTGCTGAACGGCTCCAGGGATCTTATCCGCCATGCCGGTGTCGTGCTGGCTGACTGCAACCTGACGACTGAAGCTATCGAGTGGGTATTTACCATCGCCGACGATATCCCGGTCTTTATTGATACCGTTTCTGAATTTAAAGCAGAAAAAATCAAGACCTGGTATTCGCGGATCCACACCCTGAAACCGACGCAAAAAGAGCTGGAGATCCTGTGGGGCCAGCCCATCCGCTCCGATGCCGACCGCATAAAAGCGATAAATGCACTGCATCAACAGGGTGTTGAGCACATTTATGTGTGCCTGAAAGATGAGTCGGTCTTTTGCAGCAAGAAGAATGGCGAGCAGTTCCTGCTCACGCCCCCTGCTCACACGGTGGTGGACAGCTTTGGCGCCGATGATGGCTTTATGGCCGGGCTTATCTACAGCTATCTGGAAGGGAGCGATTTTCGCGACAGCGCGCACTTCGCGATGGCTTGTGCCGCGTTATCGCGCGCCAGTGTCAGTATTAACAACCCAACGCTTTCCGCGGATAACGCACTTTATCTGCTGCAAACCGCCCAGGCGTAATGCCCGGGCAGTTTCATTACAAACCAATAAAGAACCCGGCAATAGTGGCGCTCATCAGGTTAGAGAGCGTTGCTGCCGCCAGGGCGCGCATTCCGAGCTGGGCGATTTCCGGCGCACGTTGCGGCGCAATGGCGGAAAATGCCCCAACCACCACACCAATAGAGCCAAAGTTTGCGAAGCCACACAGCGCAAATGAAATAATCGCAATCGTTTTGACATCCAGCGCGCCCGCCGTTTGCAGGTATGGCGAGAGGTTGAGATAAGCCACGAACTCGTTAATCGCCAGTTTTTGACCAATCAGGCTACCGGCAAGTGATGCATCGCTCCAGTCCACGCCCATAATCCAGGCCAGCGGAGCCAGCACGTAACCGAAAATCCCCTCCAGAGTGGCATGGCCGTAACCAAACCAACCGCCCACACCGCCAATAATGCCGTTAATCAGTGCAATGATCGCCACAAACGCCATCACCACGGTTGCGACTCCGGCGGCGATTTTTAACCCCGTCATCGCCCCGCTTGCCGCGGCTTCGATAATGCTTTTGGGCGGTGATTCAGTGAATGACAGATTCTCAAAAGAGACATTCGACGCTTCCGTGGCCGGGCTTAGTATTCGGGCAAACAAAATCCCGCCCGGAATCGCCATCAGCGAGGCCGCCAGCAGATAATCAATCGGCACGCCCATTCCGGCGTAACCTATCATCATCGACCCGGCAATCGAGGCCATCCCGCTGCAAATCGCGGTAAACAGCTCATTGCGGTTGAGGCGATCGATAAAAGGTTTCACGATAGCCGGGATCTCGTTTTGCCCGAGGAATATCGTGGTGACCGCCACGAAGGATTCAATCTTGCTGATGTTCAGCGCTTTCTGGAAAATACCGCCGAGAACACGGATAAGCAGCCCCATCACGCCAATGTAATACAGCAAACTGATAAGCGCGGTGACGAAGATAATGGCAGGCAGCACGCGGAAGGCAAAGATAAAACCAGCCCCGTCAAATAGCACATCCATCTTAGGCCCTACCAGCGAACCAAAAATAAAGGCGCTTCCCGCATCGCTATAGGACATCACCTTGTGAACGCCGAACGCGGCCTGCTCTACCAGCCATTTCCCCGGTGGAAAATAGAGCATGACCCCACCAATCGCGATCTGTAGCACCAGCGCCGCACCCACGGTTCGCAGACTGATGCGCTTTTTATTGACTGACAACAGGAAAGCAATTGCCAGTAATACCACCATCCCCACCACACTTCTCATTATGTCCATTGTGAATTCCCTTCATGCCAGGAAACCCGGCGCTATCGCCAGGTTTTGGTATGTTTGCAATTCGTGGGCGACCGCTTTCTGCCCGCGCGGTTTTATCAGGCGAGGCGTTGATACGCTTTCGCTATCTCGCAGGCCAGTACGGCGTTATTGAAGACCAGTTGGATATTGGATTTCAGGCTGTCACCACCGGTTAGATCAGCCACGCGCGCCAGCAGGAACGGCGTGCTGTCTTTACCCACAACGCCCTGTTCTTGCGCTTCCCGCACCGCCTGGTCGATTGCCGCGTTGATTTTCCCTTCCGCCATCGCAAACTGCTCCGGGATCGGGTTTGCCACCACCAGGCCGCCTTTCAGCCCGGCCTGCCATTTCACCGCCATCGCACGGGCAATTTCTTCGGCGCTGTCCAGGCGAATGCTTACCTCAAACGGGCTGGTACGACAGAAAAATGCCGGGAGAGATTTGGTCTGATAGCCAATAAGCGGCACGCCGAAGGTTTCTAAATATTCGGTCGTTAATCCCAGGTCGAGAATAGATTTTGCCCCGGCACAGACGACCGTGACATTGGTATGCGCCAGCTCCTGAAGATCGGCAGAAATATCAAAGGTATGTTCCGCACCACGGTGCACACCACCAATCCCACCGGTTGCAAAAACTTTAATTCCGGCCAGGGCAGCAATAATCATGGTTGAGGCCACGGTTGTTGCGCCATTTTTTTTCGCGGCGACTACAAAAGGTAAATCGCGACGACTGACTTTTGTCACGCTATGCCCTTCACGGCCTAATAATTCAATCTCTTCTTTGCTCAGGCCAACTTTCATCACGCCGTTAATAATAGCGATAGTTGCCGGTACTGCGCCGTGATTACGAATAGTCTGTTCAACTTCAATTGCCGTTTGTGCATTCTGTGGGAATGGCATTCCGTGGGAAATAATAGTCGACTCCAGCGCGACAATCGGCTTTTTATTCTGGATAGCTTCCTGCACTTCGGGTGAGATTTGTAATAATTCAGCGTTCAGCATTAATTCAGACATTCTGCGTTCTCCACTAAGGATGTAACATTTTCAACTGACAAATCAGGGTTATTGGTATATTCGCAGGCCAGCGCCATGGATGAACAACCCTGTGCAAATCGAACGGAGTCAATAAAAGGCCTTCCATCCACCCAGCAGGAAACCAGCCCTGCCATCATGGCATCCCCGGCACCGGTAACATTAATCACCTGCGTTTTAACCGGTAAAGACCAGCCGCTTTCACCGTTGGCATGGCTGTAATACACGCCGTCGCCGCCCATGCTCAGCACCAGACGCGTTAACCCGTTTTCATGGAACCAGGCGGCGACTTTTGCCACATCATCCCTGCCGGAAAGCGTGATGCCGCTTAGGGTTTCGGCCTCCAGACGGTTGGGCTTCAGGGTGTGTATTTTGTTAAGCCGCCCGCGAATTTTGACGCACTTCCAGGCAGATACCGGGTCAACAAAGACCGGCGCATCGCCTGAATTTTCCAGCAGCCATGCCAGGGTTTCTTCACTGATATTACAGTCCGCAATAATCGCCGCTGCACTGCGAATAAAATCCAAATGTTGTTCTAAAAATGCGACCGATATCTGTTCTGATATCGTCATATCATTAATTGCCACCAGCATTTCGCCGGTATTATCGAGCAAGGATAAATAGCACGAGGTATTTTCACCTGGCACCAGAAAACATTTATCGACATGCACGCCATATTGCCTAGTTTGAGCCAGCAATGACTGCCCATAAAAATCATCACCCACTGCCGTCAGAAGCCAGGAATTTTTCCCGAGCAACGCCAGATTATGTGCGATATTTCGCCCCACGCCGCCAGGGGTAAATTTTATTTTACCGGGGTTGGAATCTGCATAATTTAATGAAGCATGTGAGTACCCGGCAACATCCATATTTGCCGAACCGATCGTAACGATGTATTCCTTTCCACGCATAGCACATCCTCTGGCAATAAAACGCCATAACAATGAGTTCGTTAAGAATAAAGGTCGTAACTGACACCACGATTTAGAGCATGTGTTCACATATGAACATATGTTTATAATATGCAGGTTTTTGACAAAGTAAATCCGCCTGCAAGTGCGAAAGCGAATAGATATGAACAGAGTCACATTTTTTTATAGATACAATTCAGGCAGGGAAACAAAGTTGAGAAGTGAGGCACAAAACGAAGACATAAAAAAAGGGCAGAGAAATCTCTGCCCTTGCGAAGTTGAGTGGGATCAGGCAACTTTTGCCACGGATTCCACTTCTGGACGTTTCAGCACTGCATAAGACACACCAGCCACCAGCGTACCGGCAATGATCGCCATCAGATAACCCAGAACCGGGGTAATAGCACCTGGGATCAGCAGAACAAACAGACCACCGTGTGGTGCCATCAGTTTCGCGCCAATCGCCATGGAGATGGCACCGGTCACTGCACCGCCGACGATACAGCATGGCAGTACACGCATCGGATCACGCGCAGCGAACGGGATTGCACCTTCAGTGATGAAGCACAGGCCCAGCACCAGTGCGGCTTTACCACCTTCCTGCTGCGCTTTATCGAACTTACGACGCGCAATAATGGTTGCCAGACCCAGCGCCAGAGGAGGCACCATACCCGCAGCCATAATCGCCGCCATCGGGGCGTAGGTCTGCGTACTCAGCAGGCCCACACCAAAGGCGTATGCCGCTTTGTTCACCGGCCCACCCATGTCGGTACACATCATACCGCCGAGGATAGCACCCAGCAGAACCGCGTTCGCCGTACCCATGGTTTGCAGCCAGTGGGTCAGACCCGCCAGGATACCAGCAACCGGTTTACCAATCAGGTAAATCATCGCCAGACCCACCACCAGGCTGGAAATCAGCGGGATGATCAGGATAGGTTTTAACGCTTCCATACTTTGCGGCAGTTTCAGTTTCGAGCTGATCAGCTTCGCAACATAACCGGCCAGGAAGCCCGCAATGATACCGCCAATAAAGCCGGAACCGGTGCTCACCGCCAACATACCGCCGATAAGACCCGGCGTCAGACCCGGACGGTCCGCAATGGAGAAGGCGATAAAGCCTGCCAGAACCGGAACCATCAGCGCGAAGGCTGAACCACCGCCGATCTGCATCAGTGCAGCCGCCAGAGTGCCTTCTTCTTTAAACGCGGTAATACCAAACGCGAACGACAGCGCGATACACAGACCGCCCGCCACCACCATCGGCAGCATGTAGGAAACACCGGTCAACAGATGACGGTAGGCTCCCGCAGACTCTTTCTTACCTTCAGTCGCACTCTGCGTTGCGCCGGTCGCCTGATAAGGTTTGGCTTCCACCAGCGCTTTATCAAACTCCTGAGCGGTCTTTTTCAGCGCCAGGCCAGTAGAGGTACGGTACATCGGCTTACCGGCAAACTTCGCCAGATCCACTTCGATGTCGGCCGCGACAATTACCAGATCGGCTTCGGCCACTTCTTCCGGGGTGATCGCATTGCCCGCACCCACGGAGCCGCGGGTTTCAACTTTTACCCACCAACCGCGTTTTTTGGCTTCGGTTTCAATGGCTTCAGCAGCCATAAAGGTATGTGCAACGCCTGTCGGGCACGCGGTGACTGCGACAACGCGTTTTGGACCAGAGGCGGCGACCGGAGCAGCCGCAACAGGTGCGCTGTAAACAGATGCATGACCTTTCGCTTCACTCAGGAACAGCTCCGGGTGTGCCACCGCGCGATTGATATCGCCCAGCCACACTTTTTTGCCGTTCAGTGCGCTATCCGCCGGGATTTTATCGCCAAGAACAACCGCCAGTTCGGCATCGCCCGGGTTATCGATAAACTCCAGATGTGCTTTGCTTGCCGCCGCTCCCAGCAGGGTCTTCGCCATATAGGCGCGAGCCTGTCCAAGACCGGAGTCAATAATCAGCAGCGTTTTCATTATTCCTCTCCTGCTGTTAGTTAAAAGGTTTTAAGTCAACGCGCGCCATCATCGCGGCTAACTGGGTACGATCGGTAATACCGACATTGCTCTGACTCACGGCCAGGGCAGCAACGGCGGTGGCAAGACGTAAAGTATGTTCACTGGATTCGCGCATCAGCAGACCATAGATCAGGCCGCCAACCATTGAATCCCCTGCACCAACGGTACTCACAACTTCAACCGATGGTGGTTTGGCGATCCATTCGCCAGACGCGTTAACCCACAACGCCCCTTCTGCACCCAGAGAAATCACCACGTGAGCGATACCCTGTTCGCGCAGCGCATGTGCAGCTTCAATCACATCTTTTAATTCTGGCAGCTTACGGCCAGCCCAGATCTCCAGTTCACGGCGATTAGGTTTAACCAGCCACGGCGCAGCTTTAAGACCCGCAACCAGCGCATCGCGGCTGCTGTCGAAAATAATGCACGGGCACTGGCTACGCAGACGCGTCATCCAGTCGGTGAACGCTTCCGGGCTGACGCCGGACGGCAGGCTGCCGCTGACGCACACCATGTCGAACTGACCAAGCCAGGTCAGGGAATCAGTAACAAAACGCTCCCAGTCAGCCGGGGTTACTTCGAAGCCGGAGAAGTTCAGGTCGGTCACTTCACCGTCTTTCTCCGTCAGCTTGACGTTGATACGGGTACGTCCCTGCACAACCTGGAAACGGTTGGCAATGCCCAGCTCGCTGAACAGCTGCTGGAAACCATCCTGGTTATCTTTACCGAGGAATCCGCCCACGGTGACATCGATACCGAGATCCTTGAGCACTTTCGCGACGTTAATCCCTTTGCCTGCTGCATGAAGGCCAGTGGTACGCACGAGGTTTACTTCGCCGCGCTCAATCTCCGGGCAAAACCCCACCAGGTCGTAAGCCGGGTTCAGCGTAATAGTCGCAACACGTCTGCTCATTATGCGCCCTCCCCAAGACCGGCCGCGATGGCATCGCCAATCGCTTTCAATGCCTGTTCAGCATCAGCACCCTGTGCGGTGAAACGCAGGCGGTGGCCTTTTTTCACACCCAGAGCAACCACTTTCATCAGGCTACGGCCATTGGCCGGTTTACCCGTGCCATCAAGGTTCGCTACGGTGATTTCACTGTCGAATTGTTTGATGGTATTTACCAGCATAGTGCCCGGACGCGCGTGCAGGCCGTGTTCGTTACGCACCACGAATTCAGCATTCAGCACATCGTCAGTCAGTGCATCGTCGCTGGTCAGCAGCGCCAGCACGGTCGCCGCATCGGCGTTCAGCAGTTTTTCAGCTTTGTTGTTCAGCAGCAGATCGCCCAGACGCTTCAGCACAGAAACCGGCTGGTCATCCGTCATGGCAACAGTCACCAGCATCGCGGCACGGTCGCCGTCAACCTCAAAGGCGTTCGCGGCACGGCTCACGGCGATAGCGCTGCGCAGGTTGCCTTCAGCACTGTCGTTCAGCCAGATACCCTGGCCCAGATTCAGCGGTTTATCGTTGATCACGTGCGCGACAAATGCCGCGTCAGCAGCGCCTGCCTCTTTAAGACGGCCAGCGTTCAGTGCCTGCAAGGTCACCAGATCGGTGGCAGCCACATCCAGCGTCAGCGTTTCATTATCCAGTTTCAGCGCTTCGCTCTGTTTTTCACCCATCAGCAATGCACGCAGCTCTTCAGCCGTGGTTGCTGATTTCAGCTGTTCTGCAACAGAGTCATCGCTCAGCACGTGCGTCAGCTGACGCAACAAACCTAAGTGCTCGTCGCTGCTGGCGGCGATGCCGATAGCCACGTAAGCCACCTGGCCATCTCCCCACAGCACGCCCTGAGGGAACTGACACACCTGAACACCGGTTTTCAGCACCTGGTCGCGGGTGTCGGTTGTGCCGTGCGGAATGGCGATGCCATTGCCGAGGAAGGTAGAGGTCTGCTGCTCGCGCGCCAGCATCCCGTTAACGTAGCCGTCAGCAACGTTGCCTGCCTGTACGAGTGCAGCGGCAACCTGGCGAATGGCCTCTTCTTTATTCCCGGCCTGAGCGCCCGGGTGAATATCCTGAACAGATAACTGGAACATGGTTCTCCTCTCCTGCTGAACTTGAATCGTTTCAGCTTAAATGAGAAAAAATGCGCTAACCTGCTCCGTCAGTTAAAACAAGATAGCGCTGAAACGTTTCAAGAAGTCTTGCTCTTTCTGCAAGGTGTTGCAAGGAAAGTTACATTTCTCGTTTCAGAATTTAGAGATGCAGCACATTTCTTCTTCGTTCAGCTGAAACTTGCTGACGTTCAGCAATCCAGTTTCAGCTAAGGTCAGCCTGAACCTGTAAGTTGAAATGCCATTTTGATTTTTTGTGGTGAAATTGACCGCACCATCTGTTTATTTTCTGACAAGCGGCGTACACTCCGCGTCTCTCATGCAATCACTGATATAGAAACATGCATAACACCCCCGCTGCCGCCTCACCAAAGCCTTTTGATTTGACGTCAACGGCGTTTTTGATTGTTGCCTTCCTCACCGGGATCGCCGGTGCGTTACAAACACCAACGCTAAGTTTGTTTCTGACTAACGAAGTCCATGCCCGCCCGGCGATGGTCGGCTTCTTCTTTACCGGAAGCGCCATCATCGGCATCCTGGTCAGCCAGTTTCTGGCTGGGCGTTCGGATCGAAAAGGCGACCGCAAAAGCCTTATCGTCTTCTGCTGTTTGTTAGGTGTCTTTGCCTGTGTGTTGTTTGCCTGGAACCGTAACTACTTTATTTTGCTTTTCGTGGGTGTGTTCCTGAGCAGCTTCGGCTCTACCGCTAACCCGCAAATGTTTGCCCTCGCCCGCGAGCACGCCGACCGCACCGGGCGTGAAGCCGTCATGTTCAGCTCGATTCTTCGTGCACAGGTGTCCCTGGCCTGGGTGATTGGCCCGCCGCTGGCCTATGCACTGGCGATGGGCTTTGGTTTTACAGTGATGTATCTGAGCGCGGCGGTGGCCTTTGTGGTGTGTGGCGCGATGGTGTGGTTTTTCCTGCCTTCGATGCGTAAAGAGCCCAAAGTGGCTACCGGTGCGCTGGAAGCCCCCCGCCGTAATCGCCGCGATGCACTGTTGCTCTTTATTATCTGCACCTTAATGTGGGGCACTAACAGTCTCTACATCATCAATATGCCGCTGTTTATTATTGATGAACTGCATCTGCCAGAGAAACTGGCCGGGATCATGATGGGTACAGCCGCTGGTCTGGAAATCCCTACCATGCTGATTGCGGGTTATTACGCAAAGCGCTTCGGGAAACGTTTTTTGATGCGCATAGCAGCAGTGGCAGGGTTGCTGTTCTATATTGGAATGCTGACCGTTCACACGCCTGCGTTGCTGCTTGCTTTACAGCTGCTGAACGCGATTTATATCGGGATCCTCGCCGGGATTGGGATGCTTTACTTCCAGGATCTCATGCCAGGTCAGGCAGGGTCAGCAACAACCCTTTATACCAATACTACTCGCGTAGGCTGGATTATTGCCGGTTCAATGGCCGGTGTCGTTGCCGAAATCTGGAACTATCACACGGTGTTCTGGATTGCGCTGGTGATGTGCACGCTGACGATTGGCTGCCTGACGCGCATTAAGGATGTTTAGGGCGCCGTGAGCGATTCCAGCTCCAGAAGATACGTCATCGCCTGCACGCGGGTGTTACCGCACATCTCAGCCGAAGGCATTAGCCCGGAACACACTTTTGGGCGCAGGGGTGAACCAAAAATCATACACAGGTTGTTTTCAGAAAGCTGAATACAGCGCGTATTAGCAGGCTTGCCATCCGGCATCCCTGGAATGGGGCTTGAAATGGACGGTGCGGTGCAACATGCGCCACAGTCTGGACGGCAATCCATAAATGTTCTCTTTCAGGGACGGATACCCGCACAATCGGGCGTGGCGCGCACAGTAACACCTTTTGCGTATTGATAGCAAAAGCCACGAAATCCACTTGCCTGAAAGGCCGCGCGCGAGTAATTTGGCGCGATATTTTTTACCTCCCGTAAACAGGATTACTGCAATGCCAAGAGCGAACGAAATTAAGAAAGGTATGGTACTGAATTACAACGGCAAACTGCTGATTGTGAAAGATATCGATATTCAGGCACCTAGCGCCCGTGGAGCAGCAACGCTGTACAAAATGCGTTTCGCCGATGTGCGTACCGGCCTGAAGGTAGAAGAGCGCTTTAAAGGTGACGATATCGTGGATACCGTGACCCTGACCCGTCGTTACGTTGATTTCTCTTACATCGACGGCAACGAATACGTGTTCATGGATAAAGAAGACTACACCCCGTACATCTTCACCAAAGATCAGATTGAAGAAGAGCTGCTGTTCATTCCAGAAGGTGGGATGCCGGACATGCAGGTTCTGACCTGGGATGGCGTGCTGCTGGCGCTTGAACTGCCACAGACCGTAGACCTGGAAATCGTTGAAACGGCACCAGGCATCAAAGGCGCTTCCGCAAGCGCACGTAACAAACCCGCCACTCTGACCACCGGCCTGGTCGTACAGGTTCCTGAATACCTGTCCGCTGGCGAGAAGATCCGTATCCATATCGAAGAAAAACGTTATATGGGTCGTGCTGATTAATTGTGGCATTTGCCGGGTGGCGGCTTCGCCTTACCCGGCCTACAAAAGCACAAATAAAAAAACCGGCTCTGTGGCCGGTTTTTTTGTAGGCCCGGTAAGCGTAGCGCCACCGGGCAACAGAACTTACAGCAGTTCCGGATACTTCGTCATCTTCAGTGCCAGCTCAACGCCACGCACTTCAGCCATCCCTTTCAGTCGGCCAATTGCCGAATAACCTGGGTTGGTTTTCTTGCGCAGGTCGTCCAGCATCTGATGACCATGGTCAGGACGGAACGGAATAGGACGTAAATCACCCGCGTGTTTACGGCGCTGTTCTTCAGCCAGGATTGCGTCCACTACCGCCACCATGTTCACATCTCCGCCCAGGTGCGCAGCTTCGTGGAAAGTTTTCGGGTTGTCTTCACGGCACGTTGCACGCAGGTGGGTGAAGTGAATACGATCGCCGAAGGTTTCAATCATCCGCACCAGGTCGTTATCCGCACGCACACCGTATGAACCGGTACACATGGTAAAGCCGTTGTAGATGCTGTTTACCGTCTCTTTCAGCCACTGCATATCTTCAATGGTGGAAACAATACGCGGCAAACCGAGAATAGGACGCGGAGGATCGTCCGGGTGAACCGCCAGGCGCACGCCCGCCTCTTCCGCTACTGGCACAATGGCACGCAGGAAGTGCGCCATGTTTTCGCGCAACTGGTTCTTATCTATATTGCCATACTCCGCCAGACGGGCGCGGAACTGATCCAGCGTGTAACCTTCTTCGGCACCCGGTAGGCCAGCAATAATGTTGCGGGTCAGTTTTTCGATATCAGCATCGCTTGCGGCGTTAAACCATGCCAGCGCCTGCTGCTGCTCTTCTGCGGTGTAATCCGCAGCCGCACCTTCGCGCTTCAGAATATGTAATTCAAATGCCGCGAAGGCAATCTGATCAAAGCGCAACGCTTTTGAACCGTCCGGCAAGGTGTATTCCAGGTCGGTACGCGTCCAGTCCAGAATCGGCATAAAGTTATAGCAAACCGTGTCAATACCGCAGACAGCCAGGTTGCGGATGCTTTGCTGATAGTTAGCAATCCAGGTTTCACATTCACCTGAATGCGTTTTGATATCTTCGTGGACAGGAATACTTTCAACAACAGACCAGGTTAAGCCCTTTTCAGCCAGCAGTGCCTGGCGCTTTTTGATTTCGTCTACCGGCCAGACCTGGCCGTTAGGGATATGATGCAGTGCGGTAACGACACCCGTTGCGCCAGCCTGACGCACATCATCAAGAGAAACCGGATCGTTCGGCCCGTACCAACGCCAGGTTTGTTCCATTGCCTCACCCTCTAAAGTTATTATACCAATATGTGTTAATGCAATGACGACTACCATACATGTTTAATGAGAAGGGTCAATACACCACGCCACATTGATTGATCAAACTCACAGAACAGGGATATTTACGGCTCACCAATTTAATTTGTTGTCATATAACTTTACACTGCCATTGTTAATTAATGGTTAATCAGGTGTGTACTTAATGAAGACTATTGCCTCCGCCTCGCTTCCTGCCCACGTCCAGCAGCCCCGCTACGATCGCCAGCAGTTACGCTCACGTATCGTTCACTTTGGGTTTGGTGCTTTTCACCGCGCACATCAGGCATTATTGACCGATCGCGTTCTGAATGCGAAAGGAGGCGACTGGGGGATTTGTGAGATAAGCCTCTTCAGCGGCGATGTGCTGATGAGCCAGCTGCGCGCGCAAGACCACCTGTTTACCGTGATGGAAAAAGGGGCCGACGGAAATCAGCCGATCGTTGTCGGCGCCGTCCATGAATGCCTGAATGCAAAGCTGGATTCCCTGACCGCCATCATTGAGAAATTCTGTGAACCGCAGGTGGCGATTGTTTCACTCACCATCACGGAGAAAGGCTACTGCATTGACCCGGCAACCGGGAAACTGGATCTGAACAATGCCCGCATTATTCACGATCTGGAAACGCCTTGCGAACCGCATTCCGCACCCGGGATCCTGGTGGAGGCTCTGCACAGACGTCGCGAACGTGGCTTGCCGCCATTTACAGTGCTTTCCTGCGATAACATCCCGGACAACGGCCATGTAGTGAAAAATGCAGTACTGGGGATGGCCCAGAAGCGCTCAGCCGAACTTGCAGAGTGGATTAGCGCGCATGTCAGTTTCCCGGGCACGATGGTCGACAGAATTGTCCCTGCCGCTACGGAAGCTTCGCTTGCGGAAATCACGCAAGAATTGGGTGTTGAAGACCCTTGTGCCATTAGCTGCGAGCCCTTTATTCAGTGGGTCGTCGAAGATAACTTTGTCGCCGGGCGCCCGGAGTGGGAAGTGGCTGGCGTACAGATGGTGCAGGACGTTTTACCCTGGGAACAGATGAAACTGCGGATGCTGAACGGCAGCCACTCTTTCCTGGCCTACCTGGGTTATCTTGCCGGATACGCGCATATCAGCGACTGTATGCAGGACGCCAGCTTCCGCACAGCTGCACGCAGGCTGATGCTGGACGAGCAGGCCCCTACGCTACGTATCACCGACGTTGACCTCACGGCGTATGCCGATAGCCTGATTGACCGTTTTGCCAATCCGGCGTTACAGCACCGTACCTGGCAAATCGCCATGGACGGTAGCCAGAAGCTGCCGCAGCGGATGCTGGAGGGTATTCGTGTTCATCTGGAACGTGGTAGCGCGTGGCCACTGCTGGCGTTGGGTGTTGCGGGCTGGATCCGTTATGTCAGCGGTGTGGATGACAGCGGCAACGCTATTGATGTGCGCGATCCGCTCAGTGATAAGATCCGCGCAATTGTCGACGCCAGCAGCAATGATGAGCGCGTCAACGCCCTGCTGACGCTGAATGAAATCTTCGGCCAGGATCTGCCGCAATCGCCGCTGTTTGTTGACGCGGTGACCCAGGCCTATCAGCGTATCGCGCAACGTGGCGCGCGCCAGGCTGTTATCGAGACGTTAAATATTTAGCGATAATTGCGCTTAACGCGAACGGAAATGTTCTCCGTTCGCGTTCCCCCTTCTCATTGCGCTCTTTTTTCGTCAGGATGATGTGCATAGCATCACACTGATTTCTGGAGCGCACATGACCAAAAGCAACCTTATCACCGGCTTTCTCGGCAGCGGTAAAACCACCTCAATTCTGCATTTGCTGGCCAATAAAGACCCGGCAGAAAAATGGGCCGTTCTGGTGAATGAATTTGGCGAGGTCGGTATTGATGGTGCGTTGCTGGCAGACAGCGGCGCGTTGATCAAAGAGATCCCCGGTGGATGCATGTGTTGTGTGAATGGTTTACCGATGCAGGTTGGGCTGAACACCCTGCTGCGCCAGGGCAAGCCAGACCGTCTGCTGATTGAACCGACCGGGCTCGGCCATCCAAAACAAATTCTCGATTTACTGACCGCGCCTGTGTACGAGCCGTGGATCGACCTGCGGGCCACGCTGTGCCTGCTTGATCCTCGTCAGTTGCTGGATGAGCGCGCCGTTAACAATGAAAACTTCCGCGATCAGCTTGCCTGCGCCGATATTATCGTCGCCAATAAAGAAGATCGTGCAACCGCAGATAGCCATGCGGCGTTTGATACCTGGTGGCAGCATTTTGGTGGTGAGCGCCAGCGCGTATACTCCACACAGGGCAAAATTGACAACGCCCTGCTCGACCTTCCTCGCCTGAATCAGACTGAACTGCCCGCCAGCGCAGCGCATAGCCACAGCCAAAGCACAACAAAGGGTCTGGCGGCACTGAGTCTGCCTGAACATCAGCGCTGGCGTCGTAACCTGAACAGCGGCCAGGGTCATCAGGCCTGCGGATGGATTTTCGATGCTGATACGGTTTTCGACACCATTGGGATCCTGGAATGGGCAAGACTTGCCCCGGTGGATCGCGTGAAAGGGATCATGCGTACCCAGGATGGCCTGGTTCGCATCAACCGTCAGGGAGAGGATTTCTTCATTGAAACGCAAAATGTCGCGCCACCAGATAGCCGAATAGAGTTAATTAGTGCGGTTAACACCGACTGGAACGCCTTGCAGTCCAGCCTGTTGAAGCTTCGTTTAAGTTCGGGCGGCTAACGTTGCCCCTGATTTAACTGTAAGCTGAATTGTGATGACGACTCGATTTCCCCTGATTTTATTGCTTAACGTTGCCGGCCTGGCACTCTTTTTCTCCTGGTATCTGCCAGCGGATCACGGTTTCTGGTTCCCGCTGGACTCCGCGATCTTCCACTTCTTTAACGAAGAGTTAGTGAAGAGCCAGGCATTCCTGTGGCTGGTAGCCCTCACCAACAATCGCGCTTTCGACGGCTGTTCGCTGTTAGCGATGGGCGGCCTGATGCTCTCGTTCTGGCTGAAAGAAGATAAATCAGGGCGCCGCCGTATTCTGATTATTGGTCTGGTGATGTTACTGCTGGCGGTGGTGATTAATCAGCTGGCGTCCAACATTATTCCCGTGAAACGCTCAAGCCCAACGCTCTTTTTCAACAATATTCATCGCGTCAGCGAGTTGTTGTCTGTGCCGACAAAAGATGCGTCTAAAGACAGTTTCCCGGGCGATCATGGAATGATGTTGCTTATTTTTTCCGCAATCATGCTTCGTTATTTCGGTCAAAAAGCGTTCGCTGTAGCCCTGATTATTTTTGTGGTTTTTGCCTTCCCACGGGTAATGATCGGCGCTCACTGGTTCACTGATATTGCCGTTGGCTCCCTTTCCGTTGCGCTTATAGCGCTGCCGTGGTGCCTGATGACCCCCTTGAGCGACTGGATAATAAAGCTATTTGATCGCTATCTGCCCCGTAGAATGCAACAAGTTCAGAACAAGTAATTAACCTAAATTCAGGTTATCCATCAGGGATCATTTTCGATCCCTGATGGATTCTCACCCCTATCCTTCCGCTTTTGTCATAATCTCGTAATACTATTCGTGATATAAATGAATGCGTTGCACGGTTTTTAACCTAAACTGGCGGCATTTTGAGCAATTCCGTTTATTCACTTTCTGTATCACAATTTCTTATAAAAAAACGGTTATTTTTGCTCGCAATGCCCCTGGCAATCGGTTAATCTCGAACTCGCTTTGCCCCATAGAGACAATTATTTTCAGGGTGAATAATTTTGTGCGTTGTGCCACAAATCTGACCAGAAAGAATTGTCTCATTGTGAACAGATAATTAGTCTCGTCACGGTTGGCATTTTTATAACGATATTTATCGTTAAGGACTTCAAGGGAAAATAAACAAAATGGTCAAATCTCAACCGATTTTGAGATATATCTTACGGGGGATCCCGGCGATTGCAGTTGCGGTACTGCTTTCAGCATGTAGTACATCTAACACCGCGAAGAATATGCATCCTGAGACGCGTGTTGTGGGAATGGAAGATTCCTCTTCACTGCAAGCCTCTCAGGATGAATTTGAGAATATGGTTCGTAACCTGGACGTGAAGTCCCGAATTATGGATCAGTATGCTAGCTGGAAAGGCGTGCGTTATCGTCTGGGCGGCAGCACCAAAACAGGTATCGATTGTTCCGGTTTCGTACAGCGTACTTTCCGTGAACAGTTTGGGTTAGATCTTCCGCGTTCAACCTATGAACAGCAGGAGATGGGCAAGTCGATTTCTCGTACCAAACTGCGTACAGGTGATTTAGTTCTGTTCCGTGCAGGCTCTACGGGTCGACATGTTGGCATCTACATTGGTAACGACCAGTTTGTACATGCCTCCACCAGCAGTGGTGTGACTATCTCCAGTATGAATGAACCTTACTGGAAGAAGCGCTACAACGAAGCGCGACGCGTTCTGACCCGCAGTTAATCTGTCTTGTTGCCGGTTATCCCTTGGCTGGTAACACGATAAAAAAAAGCACTGCTTCGGCAGTGCTTTTTTTTGCCCGTCACTCGTAATTCACTTAACGCTGTACCAGACTATAGTCTTGTAATTACGTAAGTTTGGCCGTCCTGATGGCACTCACGGCAATCCAGGAACAACGACGTCTATGTTCACCCGCTACCTGTCCAGTAACCGCAAGATCCTCACCGTCAGTATTTTGGCTGGTTTATTCATTGCCCTGCTCCTGGGGACATTGCAGTTTTTCTGGAGCTACCATAAGCGGGAAGTCAAATTCGATACCTTAATTACGGATTTGAGCGTTTACATGGAAACCTATTTCGATGAGCTAAAAACCTCAATCGATACACTCCAGCCGCTCACCCTGAATAACTGCCATGACGTTAGCGCTGAGTTAACCTCCCGCGCCGCTTTTAGCATCAACGTCCGCGCCTTTTTGCTGGTCAGGGATAACAAGGCTTTCTGCTCCTCCGCAACCGGGCCAATGAACGTCCCCCTGGAAGAACTTATTCCCGAGCTTCACATCGATAAACCCATTGATATGGCCCTGCTGCCAGGCACACCTATGCTGCCCAATAAGCCGGCGATTGCTATCTGGTATCGAAATCCATTGGTGAAAAACGGGGGTGTCTTTACTTCCGTCAATATCAACCTTACCCCTTATCTGCTTTACACGGCGCGCCAGGACGAATTTGCAGGTATTGCAGTGATTATTGGCGATCAGGCCTTGTCCACAATGTCTGGCTCTTTGCTCAATGCACACGACCTCCATGAAATTCCCGCCCGCACCGCCACACTGAAAGATGTGCCTCTCACCATTAACTTATATGCCGAACAGTGGACGACGGATGAATTGCTGTTTGCGCTCTTTTTTGGGCTGGTGTGCGGTATCGCGGCCGGGTCACTCAGTTACTATATCCTGACGATTCGCCTGAATCCGGGTAAAGAAATTTTAACCGCCATTAAGCGTGGCCAGTTTTATGTGGTCTACCAGCCGGTGGTGGATGCTAAAGAGCTCAAAATGCGCGGCGTTGAAGTGCTGATGCGCTGGAAACACCCGACGATGGGAGAGATCCCACCCGATGCTTTTATCAATTTTGCCGAAGCGCAAAAACTGATTGTCCCGCTTACGCTCCATCTGTTTGATCTGATCATCCAGGATGCCCCGGTTTTACAAACTGTACTGCCGCCGGGGGCTAAGCTGGGGATTAACATCGCGCCAGGACACCTGCACGCCGACAGCTTTAAAGAGGATATGCGCACGTTCAACGCCGCCCTACCGCCGGATCATTTCCAGACGGTACTGGAAATTACCGAACGCGATATGATTCAGCAGCGTGAAGCCAATCAGCTCTTCGAATGGCTACACAACGAAGGGTTTGAAATTGCGATTGACGATTTTGGCACCGGCCACAGCGCGTTGATTTATCTGGAACGTTTCACGATGGATTATCTCAAGATCGATCGTGGTTTTGTGAACGCGATTGGTACAGAAACCGTCACCTCTCCGGTGCTTGACGCCGTTTTGACGCTCGCAAGGCGCCTGAATATGTCCACCGTGGCAGAAGGTGTAGAAACGCCCGAACAAGCCGCCTGGTTGCGTGAACACGGCGTTAATTTCCTGCAAGGTTACTGGATAAGCCGTCCGATGCCGCTGGCGCAATTCAGAAAATGGCAGCCGGACATGCATCCTGACCGTGAATAATTTCACAACGGTGGCGGCGTCACTTATTATTCAGCTTAACTAAGTGCGCCGATGCGCATAAGTCAGAATAAAAGAGGGAACCGCCGCAAGATGTTAATGCGCTCCGTGTTGCTGCTACTGGCATTTGTCAGTTTTTCCGGTCAGTCGGAAACCATCAAAGAAAACTACGCCTTTGCCGTGCTGGGTGAGCCTAAGTACGCCATTAACTTTACTCACTTCGATTACGTCAATCCTGCGGCACCAAAAGGCGGGAAAGTGACGCTCTCGGCGACCGGGACGTTTGATAACTTTAACCGTTTCGCATTACGTGGCGTGGCGGCGGCGCGAACGGAGTCACTTTACGACACGCTCTTTGTGACGTCTGACGATGAGCCAGGCAGCTATTATCCGCTGGTGGCAGACAACGTCCGCTACGCCGATAACTTCTCCTGGGCGGAAATATCGATTAACCCTCAGGCTCGTTTTCATGACGGCTCGCATGTGCAGGCAAGCGATGTGGCCTTCACGTTTCATAAGTTTATGACCGAAGGTGTTCCGCAGTTCCGCCTGGTGTATAAAGGCGCAACGGTTAAGGCCATCGCCCCGCTGACAGTACGCATCGAACTGAGTGAACCGAATAAAGAGAACATGCTCAGCCTGTTCTCACTGCCCGTCATGCCAGAGTCTTTCTGGAAAAACCACAAACTCAGCGACCCCTTATCCACACCACCGCTGGCAGGCGGGCCTTATCGCATTACGGACTGGAGCATGGGGCAATATGTGGTCTATTCCCGCGTCAAAGACTATTGGGCTGCCAATCTTCCCGTAAACCGTGGCCGCTGGAACTTCGATACCCTTCGCTATGATTACTATCTCGACGACAACGTGGCGTTCGAAGCCTTTAAAGCCGGCGCCTTCGATTTACGCGTGGAGAACAGCGCCAAAAACTGGGCCACTCGCTATATCGGCAAAAACTTCACCAACGGGTATATCGTCAAAGACGAACACAAAAATGAGTCTGCGCAAGATACGCGCTGGCTGGCGTTCAATATCCAGCGCCCTGTATTTACCGATCGCCGGGTTCGCGAGGCTATTACCCTGGCATTTGATTTCGAATGGATGAACAAAGCGCTGTTTTACGGCGCCTACAGCCGCGCTAACAGCTATTTCCAGAATACCGAATATGCGGCGCGCAATTACCCGGACGCTGATGAACTCACCTTGCTGGCGCCACTGAAAGCGGAGATCCCGCCAGAGGTGTTTACCAGCGTGTTTCAGCCACCGACATCCGACGGCAAGGGCTTTGATCGCGAAAACCTGCTGAAAGCCAGCAAACTGCTGGATGACGCAGGTTGGGTTCTGAAAGATCAGAAACGAGTCAATACACAAACAGGTAAACCGCTGAGCTTTGAGCTTTTGCTCTCTTCGGGCGGAAATGACCAGTGGGTGCTGCCGTTTAAACAGAATCTTGCCAGACTTGGCATCACCATGAACATTCGTCAGGTCGATAATGCGCAGATAACGAACCGGATGCGCAGCCGCGATTACGATATGATGCAGCGTCTGTGGTCCGCCCAGCCGTGGCCAAGCTCTGATCTGCAAATCTCGTGGGCCTCCAGCTACATCAATTCGTCCTATAACGCGCCCGGCGTGAAAAGCCCGGCTATCGATGCGCTGATCGCCAAAATTGTGGCGGCACAGGGAGATAAGACCAAACTGTTACCTTTAGGGCGTGCCCTCGACAGGGTGTTAACCTGGAATTATTACATGCTGCCGATGTGGTATATGGGCGAAGACCGCGTGGCCCAATGGAACAAATTCTCGCAGCCCGCCGTACGCCCCATTTACTCACTGGGATTCGATAACTGGTGGTACGACGTTAATAAAGCCGCCAAACTGCCCGCAGAGCGGCGTTAAGGAACCAAAATGGGTGCTTATCTGATACGCCGCTTATTGCTGGTTATCCCTACGCTGTGGGCGATTATCACCATTAACTTTTTTATCGTGCAAATTGCCCCAGGCGGCCCGGTTGATCAGGCGATTGCCGCTATTGAGTTTGGCAATAACGGCGGGATGCCCGGCGGCGGCGGTGAAAACCTGAGCGCCAGCCACGCCAGAACCGGGACAGGCAATATCAGCGAAAGCCACTACCGGGGCGGGCGCGGGCTTGATCCAGAAGTGATCGCCGAAATAACCCACCGCTACGGTTTTGATAAACCCATACACGAACGTTATTTCAAAATGCTCTGGGACTACGTGCGTTTTGACTTTGGCGACAGCCTGTTTCGCAGCGCCTCCGTCTTAACCTTGATCAAGCAAAGCCTTCCCGTGTCCATTACGCTCGGTCTGTGGGGAACACTGATTATTTATCTGGTGTCGATTCCGCTTGGGATCCGCAAGGCGGTTTACAACGGCAGTCGCTTCGATATCTGGAGCAGCACATTTATTATCATTGGTTACGCCATCCCGGCGTTTCTGTTCGCGGTGTTGCTGATTGTCTTTTTTGCCGGTGGAAGTTACTTCGATGTCTTCCCGCTGCGCGGATTAGTGTCAGCGGATTTCAGCACCCTGCCGTGGTATAAAAAAATCACGGATTATTTCTGGCACATCACGCTGCCCGTCCTCGCCACGGTGATTGGCGGATTTGCAGCGCTGACCATGCTCACCAAAAACGCCTTTATGGATGAGATCCGCAAACAGTATGTGGTGACCGCACGCGCAAAAGGCGTGGGTGAGAAGCAGATTATGTGGAAGCACGTGTTCCGCAACGCCATGCTGTTGGTGATAGCCGGATTTCCTGCCACGTTCATCAGTATGTTTTTTACCGGTTCGCTGCTGATAGAAGTCATGTTCTCGTTAAACGGTCTGGGTCTGCTGGGTTATGAGGCCACCGTCTCGCGCGATTACCCGGTGATGTTTGGCACACTCTACATTTTCACCCTGATTGGCCTGCTGCTGAATATCATCAGTGATATCAGCTATACGCTGGTTGATCCCCGAATCGATTTTGAGGGTCGCTGATGCCGCGTTTAAGCCCCGTCAATCAGGCCCGCTGGGCCCGTTTTCGCCACAACCGCCGCGGCTACTGGTCGCTGTGGATTTTTGCCGTGATCTTTATCTTCAGCATGTGTTCAGAGCTGGTGGCTAACGATAAACCTCTGCTGGTGCACGTTAATGACCGCTGGTACGTCCCCGTGCTGGCGAATTACAGCGAAAGCGATTTTGGCGGCCCTTTCGCCACGCCGGCGGTGTACCAGGATCCGTGGCTTCGCGAACAGATAGACCAGCACGGCTGGGCAATCTGGGCCCCTGTTCGCTTTGGTGCCAACAGCATTAACTATGCGACCTCAGCCCCCTTCCCGTCGCCCCCATCCACGCAAAACTGGCTGGGAACCGACGCAAACGGCGGCGATGTGCTGGCACGCATCCTCTACGGGACACGTATCTCTCTGCTTTTCGGGCTGATGCTGACGCTTTTCTCAAGCGTGATGGGCGTTGTGGCAGGTGCGGTTCAGGGTTATTACGGCGGAAAGATTGACCTCTGGGGCCAGCGCGTGATTGAGGTCTGGTCCGGGATGCCGACGCTGTTTTTAATTATCCTGCTCTCAAGCGTGGTGCAGCCCAACTTCTGGTGGTTACTGGCCATTACGGTGCTCTTTGGCTGGATGGCGCTGGTGGGCGTGGTTCGCGCCGAATTTTTACGTACCCGTAATTTCGATTACATTCGCGCCGCACAGGCGCTGGGGGTCAGCGACCGGGGGATCATCTTCCGCCATATGCTCCCCAATGCCGTGGTGGCTACCCTCACCTTCCTGCCCTTTATTTTGTGCAGCTCCATCACCACCCTGACGTCGCTCGATTTTCTCGGGTTCGGCTTGCCCCTTGGGTCGCCTTCGCTCGGTGAATTGTTGCTGCAAGGCAAGAATAACTTGCAGGCGCCCTGGCTTGGCATAACGGCATTTCTTTCTGTGGCGGTGTTGCTCTCACTGCTGATTTTTATTGGCGAAGCCGTGCGCGATGCATTTGATCCCAACAAGGCGGTATAAGATGACGCAACCTCTTCTCAGTATCGATAATCTGTCGATTGCGTTTTCGAATCAGGGTGAAACACGCACCGTGGTCAACGATTTGTCGCTGCGTATCCAGGCGGGTGAAACGCTGGCGCTTGTGGGTGAGTCAGGCTCCGGTAAGAGTGTTTCCGCCCTTTCCGTGCTGCGTTTGCTACCCTCACCGCCGGTGAGTTATCCGCAGGGCGATATCCTGTTTCAGGGTAAGTCGCTGCTACATGCCGACGAGCACACGCTGCGTGGCATTCGCGGCAACAAGATAGCCATGATCTTTCAGGAGCCGATGGTATCTCTTAATCCGCTGCATACCCTGGAAAAACAGCTGTACGAAGTCTTGTCGCTGCACCGGGGAATGCGTAAAGAGGCGGCCCGGGGCGAGATCCTGGATTGTCTTGAACGCACGGGGATTCGCCATGCGGCAAAACGGCTGAGCGATTTCCCGCATCAGCTTTCAGGGGGAGAGCGCCAGCGCGTGATGATTGCGATGGCCCTGCTGACGCGCCCGGAACTGCTGATTGCCGACGAACCCACCACCGCGCTGGACGTAACGGTACAGGCGCAAATCCTTCAGCTTCTACGCGAGCTGAAAGATGAGCTAAATATGAGCCTGCTATTCATCACGCATAATCTCAGTATTGTGAAAAAACTGGCGGACAGCGTTGCGGTGATGCAAAACGGGCGCTGCGTTGAGCAAAACACCGCCCGGACGCTCCTGACCGCCCCTCAGCACCCTTACACCCAGCGTCTGCTTGATAGCGAGCCTTCCGGCGATCCGGTCCCGCTTCCCGCGAACACAACGCCCTTGCTGAGCGTGGCCGATCTGGCCGTTTCGTTCCCGATACGCAAAGGCATATTACGGCGCATTGTGGATGAAAATCCGGTGCTGAAAAACGTCAGCTTTACCCTGCACCCGGGAGAAACGCTGGGGCTGGTCGGCGAATCGGGATCGGGTAAAAGTACCACCGGCCTGGCGCTGCTGCGTTTAATCGCCTCTCAGGGGACAATCCAGTTTGACGGGATGCCGTTACACAGCTGGGATCGCCGCCAGATGCTGCCCGTTCGCCCGCGAATGCAGGTGGTGTTTCAGGATCCCAATTCCTCACTCAACCCTCGCCTGAGCGTTTTGCAAATTATTGAAGAAGGTCTTCGCGTTCACCGCCCGGCCCTCACGCCGCAACAGCGCGAAGAAGAGGTGATAAGGGTCATGGAAGAAGTCGGGCTGGAACCCCAGACGCGACATCGCTACCCGGCGGAGTTCTCAGGCGGGCAGCGTCAGCGTATCGCCATCGCCCGCGCGCTGATCCTCAAGCCTGAACTGATCATTCTGGATGAACCCACATCTTCACTGGACAGAACTGTACAGGCGCAGATCTTAGCGCTTCTGAAGGGCTTACAGGAAAAGCACCAGCTGGCCTATATCTTTATCAGCCACGATTTACAGGTGGTGCGTGCGTTATGCCATCAGGTGATTGTGTTGCGGCAGGGAGAAGTGGTGGAGCAAGGAGAGTGCCAGCGCGTGTTCGCTGCGCCGACGCAGAGCTACACGCGCCAGCTTTTAGCCTTACGCTAGCGCTTAGAAAGGATATTGCCCGGAAAAGGGTTCAGCAATCGCCACACCGAAGTTTTTCAGACGGCAGGTGGCGGCGAATTCGTCCTGGCTTTTAACAAACAGGCACGGCTCACCTTCACACTCCAGCACTGAACTGTCGACTTCGATATCCGTCAGCGCCTGGCTCAGGCGCTCCATTACCGGCCATGCGCTTTCATCGCTCGGGCTCAGCAGTTTGAGCGCGACCAGACAATTCTCGCACCCGGCAACGTTTTGCGGAATCGGTTCAACTTTCGAACCTGCAAAACCCGCCGACCAGCGATAGCTCTGGGGCAAGCGGTGGACAATGGAGAGTTGTAATGTATTCACGTTCGTTCCCCGGAAGCAAAATTTACTTCACAATTTATTTACATTCATAGTAACACATCATCGCTAACCTGCCCTGTTTTTGATAAGAAAACGCTTACAGCCCCAGTTTGCGGGCGTTAGCATCTTATTTATCCGGGCTTTTTTATGGGAGTTACAGGTTCGCGTCGGCGCTATATGTACCCGTTTCTGCGATCTAACTCAACCTTTTTAAATACAATGATGTGACTTTTTACATAAATAGATTTTACATAAAAGAAACAAACACGGGGTAAACGAACGGAGGTTTGGTTGATATGCATCAACAAAAAGGCCCGAAACGGGCCTGATGTGTGCGCTAGTTGGCCGTTTTTCGCGGCCGACTGGCGTAGAGATAAAACAGAATAGAGCTGGTCGCACAGAACGCGATAGCCCAGAGCATCGGCCAGGCAGTGTTAAACGTTGCCATCGACAGCAGCGCCCCCACGATAGCGCCAATGCCAAAGCGGAACGTCCCCGCAAGCGATGATGCCGTCCCTGCCATATGAGGGAACTCATCAAGAATAACGGCCATCGCGTTTGAGGAGATCATCGACACACAGCCCACAAATGCCGCAACGCCCAGCACCAGCGCCCAGAAACCGATCCCCAGGAACGCACTCACCACCAGCCAGATAGCCATCACAAACTGGATCCAAAGCCCGGCACGGAACATGTTCAGCGCCCCAACCCGCCGGACAAAACGGCTGTTGATAATGGTCAGGATAAACAGGAACACGATATTCAGCGCGAAGTAATAGCCAAAATGCTGCGGCGAAACGTGGTTAAGCTCGATATAAACAAACGGCCCGGCGCTCAGGAAAGAGAACATCCCGGCGAAGCTGAAACCACTTGCCAGCATATAGCTCAGCACCCGCTTGTGGCGGAACAGCGAAGCAAAGTTACCCAGCGTGGTGCGGATGTGGAATTTTTGTCGACGTTCAACGGGCAGCGTCTCATCGATGAAGAAGAAAATCATTGCCGACGCCAGCAGCGCCGCAAGCGCCAGGATCCAGAAAATCGCGTGCCAGCTAAACCATACCAGCACTGCCCCACCCGCCATCGGCGCAATCAGCGGAGCAATGGTGGTGACCAGCATGACAAACGACATCATGCGGGAGAACTCTTCTTTCGGATACACATCGCGCATCAGGGCGTTAATCACCACGCTGGCTGCTGCCGCTGCAAGCCCGTGGAAAAAGCGCATAACAATCAGATGATCGATGGTTTGCGCCAGAGCACAGGCCACTGCTGCGCCCGCAAACACCAGCGTGCCACCCAGAATGACCGGTTTACGGCCAAGACTGTCGGCCATTGGCCCATATAACAGCTGCCCAATCGCAAAGCCGAGAATATAGGTACTGAGCGTCATCTGTGCGCTGCCCGCCGGTACGCCAAACTGCGCGGAAATGACCGGTAGCGCAGGCAGATACATATCGATGGACAACGGCATCAGCATGGCCAGCAGGCCAAGGATGAATACAATTTTGAAAGACGAGTGTGGCCTGGTGGTCACAGAGTTCTCCTGAAATTAGCGCGAAGGTAAGCCTACGCTGGCGATTTCTTCTTCCGTCAGTGGGCGGTATTCACCTGGCTCAAGTTCCGGGTCGAGTTCAATCGCACCAATACGCTCACGGTGTAAGCCCACAACATGATTTCCCACAGCAGCAAACATGCGCTTCACCTGATGGTAGCGCCCTTCGCTGATGGTCAGACGCACTTCGGTCGGCGCGATCACTTCCAGCACCGCCGGTTTCGTCAGGTCTTTCTCATTATGCAGCTGAACGCCTTTGGCGAATTGTTCTGCTGTGTCATCGGACACCGGCGATTCCAGCGTCACCAGGTAGGTTTTTTCGCAGTGATGGCGCGGGGAGGTAATGCGATGAGACCACTGACCGTCGTCGGTCATCAGCACCAGTCCGGTGGTGTCGATATCAAGACGTCCGGCCGCATGAAGCTTATGCGCCACCGGTTCGTCGAGGAAATAAAGGACCGTCGGATGATCGGGATCATCCGTGGAACAGACATAACCTTCCGGTTTGTTCAGCATGAAATAGCGTGGGCCATTTTGCTGCGTCAGCGGGTTACCGTCGTACTCCACCTGATGTTCAGGCTGAAGTTTGAAGGACGTGTCTTTTACAATGTCGCCATCCACGGTAACGCGGCTGGCGCGAATTTCACGCCCGGCAATAGCGCGGCTAACGCCGAGTTGCTGAGCGATAAACTTATCAAGTCGCATGAAGTCTTTTTAGCCTTAATGGTGCTGGAAGTCGGACGACGCGTCCGAAAAAAGAAGCAGTCAAGAACGGTTCAGTATAATGGTCTGGTTGCGCCACTCAAGGGAAAAAGTTTCGTGGCATACTATTGGCGAGTTAACGAATCAGAGAACCCATGACTTTTACACTTCGCCCCTATCAGCAAGAAGCCGTCGACGCCACGCTCGCCTGGTTTCGAAAACATAAAGAACCGGCTGCCATTGTGCTCCCAACAGGAGCAGGTAAAAGCCTGGTGATCGCCGAGCTGGCGCGCCTGGCGCGTGGGCGTGTGCTGGTGCTGGCGCACGTCAAAGAGCTGGTGGCGCAAAACCACGCCAAATATTGTGCGCTTGGTCTGGAGGCGGATATTTTCGCCGCCGGGCTTAAACGCAAAGAGAGCCACGGCAAAGTGGTCTTTGGCAGCGTGCAGTCGGTGGCGCGTAATCTGGAACATTTTCGCGGCGAATTCTCGCTGTTGATTGTCGATGAGTGTCACCGCATCAGCGATGATGACGACAGTCAGTATCAGCAAATCCTTTCTCATCTGAAAGAGGTTAACCCTCACCTGCGACTGCTCGGCCTGACCGCCACGCCATTTCGTCTGGGCAAAGGCTGGATTTATCATTTCCATTATCACGGGATGGTTCGCGGGGATGAGAAAGCGCTGTTTCGCGACTGCATCTATGAACTCCCGCTACGCTACATGATTAAACATGGCTATCTGACGCCGCCCGAACGTCTGGACATGCCCGTGGTACAGTACGATTTCAGCCGCTTGCAGGCGCAGAGCAACGGCTTATTCAGCGAAGCCGACCTCAACCATGAGCTGAAAAAACAGCAGCGTATCACCCCGCATATCATCAGCCAGATTGAAGAATTCGCTCAGACGCGCAAAGGGGTGATGATCTTTGCCGCCACCGTTGAGCACGCCAGGGAGATAACAGGCCTACTTCCGCCCGGGGACGTTGCGCTCATTACCGGCGAAACCCCTGGCCCCGAACGTGACGCGCTGATTAACGCGTTCAAGGAACAGCAGTTCCGTTATCTGGTTAACGTCTCGGTGTTAACCACCGGGTTTGATGCGCCGCATGTCGATCTGATTGCCATTTTACGCCCCACCGAATCCGTCAGCCTGTATCAGCAGATTGTCGGGCGCGGCCTGCGCCTGGCACCAGGTAAAACCGATTGCCTGATTCTGGACTATGCCGGGAACCCGCACGATCTTTACTCCCCGGAAGTGGGTACCCCAAAAGGGAAAAGTGACAACGTGCCGGTTCAGGTCTTTTGCCCGGCCTGTGGTTTCGCCAATACGTTCTGGGGCAAAACTACCGCCGACGGCACGTTGATTGAACATTTCGGCCGCCGCTGCCAGGGCTGGTTTGAAGATGACGAAGGCCACCGTGAACAGTGCGATTTTCGTTTCCGCTTTAAAAACTGCCCACAGTGTCATGCCGAAAACGACATTGCCGCCCGACGCTGCCGGGAGTGTGACACGATCCTGGTCGACCCGGACGATATGCTGAAGGCCGCGCTGAAGCTCAAAGATGCGCTGGTGCTGCGCTGTTCCGGTATGGCGTTACAACCGGGTGCAGATGAAAAAGGCGAGTGGCTGAAAATTACCTATTACGACGAGGATGGGGCCGACGTCAGCGAGCGATTCAGGGTACACACGCCAGCCCAGAGAACGGCCTTCGAACAACTTTTCATCCGCCCGCATACCCGCACGCCAGGCGTGCCATTGCGCTGGATAACGGTGGCCGATATCGTGCACCAGCAGGTGCTGTTGCGCCATCCCGATTTTGTCGTCGCCCGGAAGAAAGGCCAGTTCTGGCAGGTGCGTGAAAAGGTCTTTGACTACGAAGGCCGCTTCCGTCGGGCGAATGAAATACGCTAGTGCGCGATTTCGCTGTAGTTCATGGCGCGCAGGTCATCCAGCAACCCTGGCCCAACGGGCTGCCACCCCAGCTTTTCCTGCGTCCATATGCCGCTGGCGCGAAGGTCCAACTTCGCAAAAGCGGCGAACCAGCCAAACCACGCATCAGCCTCTTCTTTCGCGAGTGAAAGCGTTGGCAGCCCCATTTCCGCAGCCACCGTTTCTGCAATCATTTTTGACGGTATCGCCTCTTCAGCCACCGCGTGATAACGCTCACCGCGCGATCCTTTCTCAAGAACGGCGCAGTACAGCCGGGCCACATCGTCAACATGGGCAGCCGACCAGCAGTTTGTTCCCGCGTCAATCCAGGCCGCAGCGCCTTTTTCCCGGCAAAGCTGAATGTAATATGAAATGAGCCCCTGACGGCGCGTGTCATGCACCTGCGGCAGGCGAACCACCCGGAGATCCACACCGTTCTCAAGCGCAGCATGTCCTGCCAGTTCAGAAGCGATACGAGGGTTAGGATGGTTGCGGTTGAAGATGGCCTCCGCTGCAGGCCGACCGTTCTCCGGGTCGCCCATACCGGTACCAGAGGTAATAATTAATGGCCGCGCGGATCCCTTTAGCACGTGACTTAACGTGTTAATAACCTGCCTGTCCTTTTCGCAGTTGGCGACGAAGCGGCTGAAGTCATGATCGAACGCGGTGTGAATCACCGCGTCCGCATTTTCCACTGCAGGCAATAGCGTTTTTGGTTCATCAATCGTCCCGCGCTGTACCTCAATACCTGCCGCAAGCAGGCGCTCAGCGCTCGCCTGTGACCGCGCAAGGCCAATCACCCGGTGTCCGCCGCGCTTAAGTTCTTCAGCGATGCGTGAACCAATAAATCCCGTAGCTCCGGTTAAAAAGAGACGCATAACTTACCTCCTGATGAATGTCACAGGCACGGTAACGCCGCTTTTGATACTATAAAAGTAGTGAGATTATCGTATTATAATAACTAACAGGCTAATCATGGCTGATGAATATCCTAACGCGCCAGGTGCCTTTCTAAAGGCCTGCAGGCTGCGCCTTGACCCAACCTCTTTCGGTTTCATTACCGGGCGGCGGCGCACGCCGGGTTTGCGCCGTGAAGAGGTGGCGCAGTTAGCCAATATTAGCCCCACCTGGTATACCTGGCTTGAGCAAGGTCGCGGCGGCGCGCCGTCGAAAGAGGTGCTGAACCGTATTGCGTCCGGTTTGCGGTTGACCGCGCCCGAACGTGAGCACCTTTTTATCCTTGCGTTTGGCCACCCACCGGAAAATCATTTTCGCGGACCAGACATCATTACCCCTCGCCTGCAGCGCGTGCTGGATGCCATGACCGACAGCCCGGCCATCATTAAGACCGTCACCTGGGATGTGATTGCCTGGAACCGGGCCGCCGCCGCGGTACTCACCGACTACGGCGCACTTCCCCGCGAAAAGCGCAATATTCTGCGCCTGATGTTTAGCGACAGCCGGGCGAGATCCATTCAGAAAGAGTGGGAAAACGTCGCAAGCGTGGTGGTTAATGCATTTCGCGCCGACGTCGCTCGCGCCGGCCGCTCACGAGAAACAGAGCAGCTAATTGCGGAGCTGTCGCTTGCCAGCCCGGAATTTGCCGCACTGTGGCGTCGTAACGACGTTGCCGGGCATGCTGAGGGGGTAAAACATCTTCGCCATCCGCATCTTCAGGACATTGCGCTGGAGTTTTCAACCTTCATCGTCGACGGAAGGCCTGACTTAACCATGATGATCTTTAACCCCGCAGATGACGAGAGCCAGCAGCGGATCCGCCAGTGGCTGGATGCACATCCCGCAGTGTAACCGTACGTTTTGATTGCCCCGCGCGGGATTGGGGGCTATAATGCCGCCCGCTTTTGCATCCGCAAAGCAGAACACTCACCTGCTGCTGGGTCGCCTGTAGTAGGGTTTTAAAATACAGAGAGAAATCAATGTTCACTATCGAAGCAGAAGTACGTAACGTGCAGGGTAAGGGTGCGAGCCGCCGCCTGCGTAACGCTAACAAGTTCCCGGCTATCGTTTACGGTGGCGAAGCTGCTCCAGTTGCTATCGAACTGGATCACGACAAAGTGTGGAACATCCAGACTAAAGCTGAATTCTACAGCGAAGTTCTGACCATCGTTGTTGGCGGTAAAGAAGAAAAAGTGAAAGTTCAGGCTGTTCAGCGTCACCCGTTCAAGCCAAAACTGTCTCACATCGACTTCGTTCGCGCGTAATCGCAAACTTGTCGAAAAAAACCCCGCTTCTGCGGGGTTTTTTTATGGCTGCTATTTACCGCCAGAGGTGCGGCGTTGCAGCTGATCGCGCAAGTTCGGTGGCGTCCCTTTGATGGTCAGGGTGTCGGTCGCCGGATCCCAGAAAATGCGTTCGCCAAGCAGCATGGCATCAAAGTTAACCGTTAACCCACCGCCGCTACCGGCGAATTTGGTTAACTGTCGCAGCGTACTGCGGTCTGCCGGGAAGCTCTCTTCCAGTTCATAACCTTTATCAGCCGTAAATTCCTGGAAGCTCACTTCACTCACGCCCGCCAGCTCTTTGGAAAGCGACTCCAGCTCAATCTCTTCGCCCGCCTGCAACTGTTCGTTGCAGTAACTGTAAACCTGCTGACGCACGTTCTGACGTTCTGATTTATCAAGCTGAGCTTCAGCGGTGAAGTCATCCACTGCCTGCAACAGACCTTTATTCTGTGCTTTGGCGTTCAGGCCTTCGCTGGCGCCCAGGAAGTCCATAAAGAAATCCGCCACTTTACGGCCGACACGTCCTTTCAGGAAGGTCAGATAGCGGGTGGATTCCGGGTTGGTTTCCCATTCGGTCAGATCGATGCGCGCGACGATATCGGCATGGTTAATGTCCAGATAGTGCGTAGAGCTGATATCCAGCTGCTCATTGACGCGCATACTGCTTAAATTGTTCAGCACGGTCACCAGCAGATACTCAACCGCCAGATAGCGGTACTGGCAGAACAGAACGATGCCGCCATCAGCGAACGGGTATTTCGCCAGCTCATCACGCAGACGCCCGGTAGCCGCCCGGCTGAATGCCAGAAAATCTTCTTCGCCCTGGCGTTGCAGGCGCAGGCTATCCGCCAGTTCGCTCTCTTCGCTGAACAGGCCATAGGCTTTATTTTTAGCGCTATAAACGCGATGCAATTCTGCCATCATTTCAACAACGGTAGGCGTTGGTTCAAGTAACGAATCGCGCAGCACCACTTCAAGGGTTTGCTCATCACGCTTGATAAGCTGGTGCAAGGCAATCTGGTTGATATCCAGACTCATGATAAACTCTCCTTTTAGACCGGGCGGTATTCAACCACCACCAACGCATGTGTGCAACAAGAGAAAAAAGGGGAAAAAAAGCTGCTCCTACGGTAATATGTTGCCCTTTCATCAACAAACTGATTTTGATTTATGCCACAACATTCCCGCTACAGTGATGAACACGTTGAACAACTGCTCAGTGAGCTGGTCAACGTACTGGAAAAACATAAAACGCCGACCGATCTTTCCCTGATGGTGTTGGGAAATATGGTTACCAACCTTATCAATACCAGCGTTGCTCCGGCTCAGCGTCAGGCGATCGCCAAATCTTTCGCCCAGGCTTTGCAGTCTTCCGTTAGCGACGACCAGGCCCATTAAGGGAAACGAACAACAGTTTATGGTGACGAATCGTCAGCGCTACCGTGAAAAAGTCTCCCAGATGGTTAGCTGGGGGCACTGGTTTGCCCTGTTCAACATTCTGTTGGCCATGGTACTTGGCTGCCGTTATCTGTTTGTGGCGGACTGGCCAACCACGCTGACCGGGCGTATCTACTCCTGGATGAGCGTTGTCGGCCACTTTAGTTTTCTGGTTTTCGCCACCTATCTGCTGATTCTGTTCCCCCTGACGTTTATCGTCATGTCGCAGCGCCTGATGCGGTTCTTATCCGCCATCCTTGCGACGGCGGGCATGACGTTATTGCTTATCGACAGCGAAGTCTTTACCCGTTTCCACCTCCATCTCAACCCTATCGTCTGGGAACTGGTGATTAACCCGGACCAGAACGAAACCGCGCGTGACTGGCAGCTGATGTTTATCAGCGTGCCGGTGATCCTGCTGATTGAGATGCTGTTCGCCACCTGGAGCTGGCAAAAGCTCCGCAGCCTGACGCGCCGCCGCCATTACGCGAAGCCCGTTGCGGCGCTCTTTTTTGTCTCATTTATTGGTTCGCACATCATGTATATCTGGGCCGATGCGAACTTCTATCGCCCTATTACCATGCAGCGCGCTAACCTGCCGCTCTCTTATCCAATGACGGCACGTCGTTTTCTTGAAAAACACGGTCTGCTGGATGCGCAGGAGTATCAGCGTCGTCTGGTTGAGCAAGGTAACCCGGAAGCGGTCACCGTTCAGTATCCGCTGAGCGATCTGCGTTACCGGGATATGGGCCGTGGCCAAAACGTACTGCTGATTACCGTTGATGGTCTGAACTACTCGCGCTACGAGAAGCAGATGCCTGCGCTCGCAGAGTTCGCTGATAAGAACGTGACGTTCACGCAGCATATGAGTTCCGGCAACTCAACCGATGCCGGTATTTTTGGCCTGTTCTACGGCATTTCGGCCGGTTACATGGATGGCGTGCTTTCAGCGCGCGTTCCTGCGGCACTGATTACCGGGCTTAACCAGCAGGGTTACCAGTTGGGGCTGTTCTCTTCGGATGGCTTTAACAGCTCACTGTATCGCCAGGCGCTGTTGTCTGATTTCTCATTGCCTGCCGCGCAGAGCCAGTCTGATGAACAGACCGCTAATCAGTGGGTGAACTGGCTTCAGCGTTATGCGCAGGAAGATAACCGCTGGTTCTCGTGGGTTGCGTTTAACGGCACCACACTTGATGACAGCAACCAGAAAGGCTTTGCTCGCCGTTATAGCCGCGCAGCGGGTGACGTTGATGCACAAATTGGCCGGGTGCTGGACGCACTGCGTGAATCCGGCAAGCTGGAAAACACCGTGGTCATTATTACTGCCGGCCACGGCATCCCGCTGGGTGATGAGTCGAAAAGCATGGTTTGGTCGCGCCCTAACCTGCATGTTCCGCTGGTTATCCACTGGCCGGGAACGCCGGCACAGCGCATCAATATGCTTACCGATCATAAAGACGTGATGACCACACTGATGCAACGTCTGCTGCACGTAAGCACCCCGGCGAATGAGTACTCGCAAGGACAGGATCTGTTCAGCGCCACTCGCCGCCACAACTGGGTGACCGCTGCCGGAAATAATACGCTGGTGGTGACCACGCCAGAGCTGACGCTGGTGCTGAACAGTAACGGCAATTACCAGACGTATAATCTGCAAGGTGAAAAATTGCATGACCAGAAACCGCAGCTTAGCCTGCTTCTGCAAGTGCTGACGGATGAGAAGCGGTTCATTGCTAACTGATTAATTATAAACCAGTTAGCGCCTGACTCCCTTGCATTCAAAAAGGAATCGAGTAGTATTCTTTTTACGCGTCGGCACGTAGCGCAGCCTGGTAGCGCACCGTCATGGGGTGTCGGGGGTCGGAGGTTCAAATCCTCTCGTGCCGACCAAATTTCCCTGAAAACCAGCCTTATGGCTGGTTTTTTTATTGCACGTCATTCGGCGTTCTCATCAGGTAACAGAGCGTCAGCAGACAGATAACCGCCCCGGTATAAAACGTATACTCCGCGCCCCACGTTTCCCAGATAACCCCGGCCACCACACTGGCAATCAATAATCCAACGCCACTGACCATGCTGAAAATACCGTAAGCCGTGCCGCGCAGATCCGCTGGTGCGGTTTTCGCAATCATTGCCGCAAGCAGTCCCTGCGTCATTCCCATGTGCACGCCCCAGAGCGCGACGCCCAGAATGATACCTGTCCAGTGGGTCGTGAACGCCAGCACGATATCCGCAGCGATTAACACCACCAGCCCCCACTGCAACAGGCGGGTATGACTCATCGCATCGGATAACTTGCCAAACGGATAGGCAGAAAGGAAATAGAGCAGGTTCATGGCAACCATAACCAGCGGGATCAGGGCCAGCGGTACGCCTGACTGTTGCGCCCGAAGCACCAGAAAGGCTTCACTGAAACGCGCAAGGGTGAAGACGGCCCCTAAGCCAATGACCCACCAGCAGCCTTTACCCAGTCGCTTAAGATTCTCTTTTTTTATCGGGTTCGTACGCTTATGTTCAACCGGCGCTTTGGGTTCATGCAGCCCAAAGAACAGCAGCGCAACCGCGAGTACGCCGGGGATCACCGCAACCCAGAAAATAGCGCGGAAATTATCACTCCACAGCAGCATTAACCCTACGGCCAGCAACGGCCCGAGAAAAGCGCCGACCGTGTCCATTGACTGACGCAGGCCAAACGCAGCACCACGCAGTTCAGGAGGCGTAACATCTGCGACCAGCGCATCCCGCGGAGCACCGCGAATCCCCTTCCCTACACGGTCGATTAATCGTGCGCCTAAGATCATGCCGGACGACGAGGCTATCGCAAACAACGGCTTACTTAACGCCCCCAGCCCATAACCCAGCACGGCTAATCCTTTTCTTTTTCCGATGTAATCGCTGATTGCCCCGGAAAAGATTTTGATAAATAACGCGGTAGCTTCTGCCAACCCTTCAATCAGACCGATAAAAATCACGCTGGCCCCAAGCGTGGTCACCATAAACAGCGGCAACAGGCTATGGATAATCTCCGATGAGATATCCATCAGCATACTGACACCACCCACAACCCAGACTCCCTTTGGGATCCGGCTAAGCGTTGCAAACCGGGATAACATTAACGTCTCCTGCTTTCTGTTGAACAATCATAGCGTTCGCAACAGGTTAGACCGGAAATGAGAATAAATATCGTTAAAAGATATGACGGCATAAAAAAAGCCAACCCGCAGGCTGGCTTTAGTATAGCGAATAGCGGCTTAATTCTTTTCGCGGTCACCCAGGAAATAGATCCCCAACGGGATGGCGAGCAGAACAGTAAACACCAGGCTGTAAACGCAAATCATCGCTGATTGCAGCACATACATGCTGGTCGTCCACTCGGAAAGTGGGATGTTATACTGCTCGATAACACCGACAATGGTTGCCCGCCCAACGCCTGCGGCAGCAATCATAAACACAACGAGCAGTGCCAGTAAAAATTTCCGGCCTTCAGGTGTTTTCAGTTTTGCGCGAACCATGTCTCTCTTTCCTTTACAGATGAACAACATTATTTAGCCCTAACACTAACACGATCTCCCGCCAGACTCCATTCCAGAATTAACAACCACCAAAGATCCTAAAATGCAGTTTATTACACTAAAACTATTGAAAATGTAAGTAAATACATCCAACCATTCACCATCGTTATGCTAATCTGAACAGGATCGTTTTGACATAAAGGAATGACTGTGAAAAACGCACCTAAATTTGCCATTGTCCTCCTCGCCGCAGCGTGCGTCAGCACCAGCGCTTTTGCCAGTGAAACCTCAAAAGAGCAGCCTCTGGAAAAAGTCGCGCCTTATCCGCAAGCGGAAAAAGGCATGAAGCGTCAGGTGATCCAATTACCGGTTCAGCAGGATGAAGCGAACTTCAAAGTGGAACTGTTGATTGGGCAAACGCTGGAAGTGGACTGCAACCAGCATCGCCTGGGCGGCCAGCTGGAAAGCAAAACTCTGGAAGGCTGGGGTTACGACTACTACGTCTTTGATAAAGTCACCTCTCCGGTATCGACCATGATGGCCTGCCCGGACGGTAAAAAAGAGAAGAAATTTGTGACCGCGTATCTGGGTGATAACAATCTGCTGCGCTACAACAGCAAGCTGCCGATTGTGGTCTATACGCCTGAAAACATCGACGTGAAATATCGGGTGTGGAAGGCAGATGAAACTATCGGACAAGCGGTAGCACGTTAATAAAAAGCCGGGTAATGATTACCCGGCTTTTTTAGTTTTACAGCGCGATATCCGCGACCGGTTTGCTTTCCGCCTGAGGCTTCAGCTCGGCCTGTGGCGCCGCTTCAGCAGCCTGCGGCTTCACATATTGCAGTTGCAGAACATGGCTGGTGTATTCCAGCTCTTGCTCCGTTGCTGCTACGTTGCCGTTCAGCTTCGTACCGTAAGAAGGGATAATGGTTTTCAGTTTCGCCTGCCATTCCGGGCTGGCGACTTTATCTTTAAACACTTTTTCCATCAGGTGAAGCATGATTGGCGCAGCAGTAGAAGCGCCAGGAGAGGCTCCCAGTAGAGCCGCGATAGAGCCATCCTTATCGCTCACCACTTCAGTACCCAGACGCAGTACGCCGCCTTCTTTCGGATCACGCTTGATGATCTGCACGCGCTGACCCGCCTGCCACAAACGCCAGTCTTCTTTCTTCGCCTGCGGGTAGTACTCTTTCAGCGCCGCGAAGCGATCGTCATCAGAGAGCATGACCTGGCTAATCAGGTATTTCACCAGATCAAAGTTATCCAGACCCACATCAACCATCGGTTTGAAGTTGGATGTGGTGGTCGCACTCAGCAGATCGAACAGAGAACCGTTTTTCAGGAATTTAGTCGAGAAGGTCGCGAATGGCCCGAACAGCACGACGCGTTTACCGTCAAGAATACGGGTATCGATGTGCGGAACGGACATCGGCGGCGCCCCTACGGAAGCCTGACCGTACACTTTCGCCAGATGACGATTCACCACTTCCGGGTTATCCGACACCAGGAACTGACCACCTACCGGGAAGCCAGCGTAGTCGTCAGCTTCCGGAATGCCTGACTCCTGAAGCAGTTTCAGCGCTGCACCGCCCGCACCGATAAAGACAAACTTCGCTTTAATCACATGTTCAGCGTCGTTGTTTTTCAGATCGGCAACCGTCACGCTCCAGCTGTTATCCGCGTTACGCTTGAAGCCGCGCACTTCGGTGCTCAGTTGCAGGTTGAAGTTCTCTTTTTTCTTCAGAGAGCCCACCAGCTGACGGGTAATTTCGCCGTAGTTGACGTCCGTACCGATTTCAGTGCGGGTTGCTGCGACTTTCTGGTTAGGATCACGACCTTCCATGACCAGCGGAGCCCACTCTTTAATCTGCGCGTGGTCTTCTGAGTATTTCATGCCGCGGAACAGCGTGCTCTGCTGTAAAGCCGCGTAACGCGCGCGCAGGAAGTTGACGTTCTGATCGCCCCACACAAAGCTCATGTGCGGCACGGTATTGATGAAGGAGTGCGGATCGTGCATCACACCGCTGTTCACCTGGTGTGACCAGAACTGACGGGAGATCTGGAACGCTTCGTTGATCTCTACCGCCTTCTCGATACTAATGGAACCGTCCTTTTTCTGCGGCGTGTAGTTCAGTTCCATGAGTGCCGAGTGCCCGGTGCCGGCGTTGTTCCAGCCGTTAGAGCTCTCCTGAGCCACGCCATCAAGACGTTCGACCATGGTCATCGACCAGTCCGGCTGTAATTCTTGCAGATAGGTTCCCAGCGTGGCGCTCATGATGCCACCACCAATTAAAAGGACGTCCGTTTCCTGCTCTTTTGGCGCGGCGGCGTTAGCCACCATTGAGACTGCATTCAGTCCCATAGCCACAGAGAAGAGCATGGCAGTCATTTTTTTCATAATTTATGCCTTAGAGTAATAGTGCTTTATGCGTGGAAATTGCAGGTGAAAAAAGCTGCGGGGGGAACGGTAACAACTTTTAAATATTGTTTAAAGGTTACGAAATTATTGTAATTGTGAAATTTAATGATGGATTGTTTGTAGGGGATTGGGCGTTCGACTGGCAAAGCGCTGTTTTTCTGGCTACTATGCTGCACTTTGTGATCGCGCGCACGGAAGCCTGCCCTAACCTGCGAACTGTTATGTCATTACCACACTCTTCTTTGCCCGATGAGGGCCGCATTGCTGTTGTACTGCGCTCACCAAGGCTCTTCATCCGTGAAACACTAGCCGGGGTGATTACCGCGCTGGCACTGATCCCTGAAGTTATCTCCTTCTCTGTGGTTGCGGGCGTGGACCCGAAAGTCAGCCTGATCGCCTCTGTGGTGCTTTGTCTTGCCCTCTCGGTACTCGGCGGCCGCCCTGCTATGGTAACAGCCGCGGCGGGCTCTGTGGCGCTGGTTATCGGCCCGATGGTGCATCAGCACGGCGTACAGTACATTTTGCCTGCGGTGATGATGGCGGGAGGGATTCAGATCCTGTTTGGCGCGCTCGGGATGGCGCGGTTGATGCGTTTTATTCCGCAATCGGTGATGACCGGCTTTGTTAACGCTCTCGGGATTTTGATTTTCTTTGCTCAGGTGCCCCATTTCTGGAGCAGAAGCCCGCTGATTGTTGGCCTGTTCGTGCTGACGCTGCTGATTGTGCTGTGGGTTCCGCGCTATATAAAAACTATTCCCTCTCCGCTGATTGCCATTGTGGTCTTAACCCTGTTCACGGTGACCACCGGGCAAATCCTGCCGACCGTGGGTGATGAAGGCTCAATGAGTGGCGATCTTCCCGGGCTGACTCAGCTGCTTGTCCCCCTTAATCTGGACACCCTGAGCATTATCTGGCCCTGTGCGTTAAGTATCGCGTTTGTCGGCCTGCTGGAATCATTGCTGACAGCAAAACTGGTGGATGAACTGACGGTTACGCCATCGGGCAAGCGCCGCGAAAGCATTGGCCTGGGCATCGGTAATATCATGGCCGGTCTTTACGGGGGCATTGCCGGTTGCGCCATGATTGGGCAAACCATCGTCAACGTGGAGATGGGTAAAGGCCGCAGCCGCATTTCGACCCTTGCCGCAGGCATTGTGCTGCTGGTGCTGGTCACCGCGCAGAGCGAAGTGATGGCCAAAATCCCGATGGCCGTTCTGGCCGGAATTATGGCGATTGTCGCCATCAAAACCTTCAGCTGGCACAGCATTCAGCCCGCGACGGTGAAAGGTGCGCCCATCGCAGAAACAGTGGTGATGCTGATTACCGTAGCCGCGACGGTATCGACCGGTAATCTGGCGATTGGCGTGCTCGGCGGGATTATTGTGATGGCGATCCTCCCTGCGCGGATTAAGCGCAGGCACGAACTTACATCAGAAAAATCGTCGCCAGCCCAAGAAAAATAAAGAAACCGCCGGTATCGGTAATGGCGGTGATCATCACGCTCGACCCCACTGCGGGGTCGCGGCCAAGCCTGGTCATCGTCATAGGGATAATCACGCCCATCATGGCGGCCATCAGCAGGTTAAGCACCATCGCCAGCATCATCACACCGCCTAATGCCATATCGCTGTACAACCACCATGTTATCCCGCCCATGATCCCGCCCCACACCAGGCCGTTAATCAGCGCCACCCCCATTTCCCTGAAGATAAGAAACGCGAAGTTACCGGGCTGAATGTTTTCCAGCGCCAGGGCACGAACAATCATGGTAATGGTCTGGTTTCCGGTGTTCCCGCCAATCCCGGCGACGATAGGCATCAGAGAGGCCAGCGCCACCAGTTGCGAAATCGTGTGTTCGAAGCCATCAATCACGCGGGAGGCAATAAACGCTGTACACAGGTTAATGGCAAGCCATGCCCAGCGCGTTTTAACGGCCTTACCCACCGAGGCGTGTACGTCATCTTCCGCACTCAGGCCGCCGAGAGCACGCAGGTCGTTATCGGTTTCTTCGTAAACCACATCAACAATCTCATCGATGGTCAGACGCCCCATCAGCTTGCCCACGGAATCCACTACCGCCGCACTGACCAGGTCGTCACGTTCGAAGGTTCGCGCCGCTTTTTCGGCATCATCTTCAGGTGAAAAGACCATGGGCTCGGTTTCCATCACCTCACTCACCCGCCGCTGTGCACTGTTCAGCAGAATGGTCTTCAGCTCGAGTTCACCCAGCAGGGTTTTATCGCGCGAGGTCACAAACAGCTTATCGGTGTTGTCCGGCATCTTGCCCAGGCGGCGCAGATAGCGCTGCACCGCCCCAAGCGTCACGTCCGGACGTACCGTGATGACGCCAAACTCCATAATCGCGCCGACGCTGTTTTTCTCGTAATTCATCACCTGGCGTACACGGGCACGTTCATCGGCAGGTAATGAGGCCAGCAGTCGGCCAGTCAGATTTCGTGGCAGGTGCTGAACAAGGTAAATCTGCTCATCGATATCCAGGGTCTGCACGGCATCGAGAATATCCCGGTCACTCATCTCATCAATGAGGTCATCCCAGACGTTTTCGGAGGCTTCCAGCAATACCTGACCACGTTCGTGATCTTCAACCAGGCGCCACAGGGCGTGACGCTCTTCGGAGGGGAGTGCTTCAAGGGTATCCGCCAGGTCGGGCGGCGGAAGATGAGCAACCAGCGCACCTACCTCAGCAATATCGTCGGATAAGGTGCCGACATCATATTGCTCAGCCAGGGTCAGTTTGCCTAATAACGCTGAAGTGACCGCTTTATCGGTCGTGAGAAGCCAGATGAGACGCGCACGCTCCTGGTCGCGCAGCCTTGCGCTGTTTTTGTTTATTACCGACATCAATCATTAATCCATAAAATGAGATGACATCAAGCATAGCGCGGGGATATGTAAATAAGAATAAACAACGGGGCGGGATGGATAAAAAAACAGCATATCGTGCAAATCATTGTGCCCGGCGGCGCTACGCTTGTACGGGCCTACAAAATCGTAGGCCGGGTAAGGCGAAGCCACCGCCCGGCACACAAACTCTTATGCCGTACGCGCCACCGCATCACGGGACGCGGCATCGCGCTCTTCACCGATCAGCTCGCTCAGCTGTCCGTCACGCATCTCCAGCAGACGATCGGCGTGAATAAAGTAGTGATCGTCATGGCTGATAGCAAAGATGGTTTTGCCCATCTCCTGCATCAACGGCAACAGCACCTGATAAAACTCGCGGCGGAAATGCGGATCCTGATCGGCGGCCCATTCATCCAGCAGGATGATGTCACGCTCTTCAGCCAGCGCCAGCAGCAGCGCCACGCGTTTTTTCTGCCCTTTGGACAGCTTGAGGTTCAGGATCTTGCCCCCTTTCAGCTCCAGCTTATGCGACATTTGCAGATGCGAAAGCCACTTCTCCACCAGTGCCGGATCCGCCTGATGCCCCTCTGGCCCCAGCAGTTGCTCAAACAGCCAGACGTCGGTGAACACCGCTGAAAACAGCTTGCGGTAGTCCTCCGGTTTTTCTGCGTTCAGCGCCTTGCCATCCAGCAAGATCTCGCCAGATTGCGGCTGGTATAGCCCGGTGAGCAACATTGCCAGTGTGGATTTCCCGCTGCCGTTACCGCCAATCAGGAAAAGCATCTCACCCCGGTGAATGGTGAGATTAACCGGGCCAACCGAAAACGCGTTGTCCTGATAACGGAACGTCACATTGCGCAGTTCCAGCGTTTTCCAGTCCGGGAACGCCTGTGGACGCGGGAACTCGGCCTTAAACGGCGCGAGGTCAAATTTCTTCAGTTTGTTGAAGGCCACCTGGGCACTCAGCAGCGTCGGCAGCGCCCCAACAGCAGAAAGCAACGGTGTGCGTAAAAACAGCAGCGTCAGCGAGTAGGTCGCCGCGACATTGGTGTCAGCCCATCCCAGGCTGTTGGCCATCCAGAACACCAGACCAATGGCGCCCAGCATCATGATGTTTGACCAGTTCACCGCGCTCAGGTGGAAGGTATCCGCCCGGATAATATGATGACGATACTCGCGGGCATCCGGGATATAGAGATGATTAAAGATATGCTCGGCACGCTCGCGGTTCAGCGTAAGCTCTTTGCGCCCTTCCAGCACCGTCTGATAATCGTTATAGAGCTTATCTTCCGTTTCACGCAGCACCGCCATGTGTTTATAGACACGCGCCACCAGCAGGTAACCGCCCCAGATGGTGACCACAATCCACAGCGCAGTCACCGCCAGCATTTTGGTTGAGAGCCAGGCAAGATAAGCCGCCGAGCCAAAGGTCAAAATAATCCCCTGCACCAGCTCCGGCAAACGCACAAACGCGATGGTGATAGCACGCACATCGCTGGTCAGTCCCGCCAGCAGAGAAGCACTGCCGAGCTGCTCGACGCGCTCGACCTGAGTGTCCAGAATTCGTTTGATAAACTCGCTACGCAGGCGATAAACAAAGTGGTGGCCAAGTGTGGTTAACGCCAGCTGGGAGCCTAACGTTACGGCCATCAACAGCAACAGTAAGCCCAGAAACTCTGGCAGCACCGACAAAGACGTGTCGACCATTTCGATCAGTCGAACATTGATGAACGCGATCAGGCCAATACCTAACGCCGCGCTGGCCAGGCTTAGTGCCATCACCGCCATAAAAGGCCAGCGGTACTGACGCCAGACAAGAAGAAGTAGCTGCATACAGAGCAATCCAGGCAATAAAAATCAGCCAGCAGTGTAAACTGCCCTGCGCTCACATCAAGAATAATTCTTATTTTTATTCGTTATACGATGCCTGGCGGAAGGTCAAGTTATAGCGGAACGCTTGCGCCTGCGGATGAAAACCCGGTTTTAGCGGCTGAATACCGTGGTAATAGAGCCGCGATTCCCCGCCCCATACCACCACATCACCATGCTCCAGCATCAGACGTTTCAGCGGGTCGTTACGCCGTAGCCCGCCAAACTGAAAGACCGCCGGCAGCCCTAAAGAGACCGAGACAATGGGCGCCCGCAGATCCGGCTCATCTTTATCCTGATGCAACGAGAGCTTCGCGCCAACGGCGTAGCGGTTAACCAGGCAAGCATCCGGGGTAAAATCGGCATAACCCGCAGCCACGGCGGCATCATGGCACAACGCCTGAAACGCATCGGGCATGGCGGGCCAGGGGTTACCCGTGATGGGATCCAGCGGGGCATACAAATAGCCGCGATCGTCCGTCGTCCAGCCTAACCTGCCGCAGTTGGTCATCGCCACTGACATGGTATAGCCGCCCGGCGTCACCATATGGCGAAACGGCGAACGGGCCGCGACGGCGTTGATACCGTCAAACAGCGCTGCCGCGCGGGAGAGCGCAAAACGGCGCAGGATCACCGCGCCCGGCGCCAGCGGCTCTTGCCAGGGCTCAGCCTCAGCAAACAGATCGAGCATTATCCCTCCCGGTTTTTCGCTTCACGTTGTAACAACAGCGCCTTGCGCGCAGTGCCCCAGCGGTAGCCTGAAAGCGCGCCATCGTTGCGCACCACCCGATGACAGGGGATCACTATCGCCAGCTTATTGGCAGCACATGCCCCGGCAACGGCGCGCACGGCGGCGGGTTTCCCGATGGTTTTCGCCACCTGCTGATAGCTCGCCGTTTCACCGCAGGGGATGTCGCGCAACGCCTGCCAGACCTGCTGCTGGAAAGCCGTGCCGCGAATATCCAGCGGTAACGTTAACGGAGTATTTTGATTGTCGAGGCTTTCGATAACCTGGCTTACCCGCAGCGCAAAAGCGCCGTCCGCAGGCTCGGGCTGGGCATGGGGAAACAGTGAATGCAGCTCATCCGTTAACATCGCGTCGTCGTCACCCAGCAAAATAGCGCAGATCCCCCGCTCGCTTTCCGCCACCAGGCAGCGGCCTAGCGTGCAGTTGCTCAGCGCGTAATGCACCGCAACGTCACCTTTACGGTACTGTTTAGCCGTCATACCCAACGCGCTATCGGCTTTACGATAATAACTGCTGCTGTCAGGAAAACCTGCGGCCAGCACGGCATCGGTAATTTTATCGCCCTGTGCCAGCGCACTGCGCAGACGGCGATCGCGCGCGGCCTGCTGCCAGGCTTTGGGCGTCATGCCGGTGATGGATTTAAACAGACGATGGAAATGGAACGGACTCATCGCCACCTGCTGCGCAAGCATTTCGAGGGTAATGGACGAGTCCTGTTCCAGCAGACGGCAGGCCTGTTCGACTTTTGCCAGTTTCTGCTCCTGCGGGTCGCGTTTATCCGGCATACAGCGCTTACAGGGGCGAAAGCCATCCTGCCCGGCGTGTTGGGCATCAGGATAAAAGCGAACATTTTTGCGCAGCGCGTGGCGGGCCCGGCAGGACGGACGGCAAAAGATACCGGTCGTTTGCACGGCAAAGACAAACTGATTATCAGCACGCGGATCGCGGGCGAGCACGGCCTGCCAGCGATCCTCATCGGTTTTAAAGGTCAGGTTTTTCATCATCGGCTCCTCTTACAAGCATACTCATACCTTGCCTGAGCGCCACCGGACAAAAACCCGCAACCTTGCTTTTTAATTTTTTTCGCTCACGAGGAAGCTTTCAAACTGCGGGGAGCTCCAGGTTTTAAACCCATCACCCTCTTTGGTTATCATGTAAACCGCAAGACCTTCCTGACGAACCACCTCTTTAGCCTTTTCCGGACCAAGGACCATTAACCCAGTGTCCCAGGCATCCGCTTCCAGAGCAGTCGGGGCGATCACCGTCACGGACACCAGATTGTGCTCGATCGGACGACCCGTTTGCGGATCGATAACGTGTGAAATGCGTTTGCCGTCCAGCTCGTAATAGTTACGGTAGCTGCCGGATGTACTGATCCCATGGCCGTTGATATCCACAATCGCCTGCACGGCGTTTTGCTGATCGGTCGGTTTTTGAATGGCCACGCGCCACGCTTTGCCAGTGGCATTCATTCCCCGGCTGACTAAGGCGCCGCCGACAGAGACCAGATAACGCGAGATCCCTTCCTGGGTCATCAGTGCGGCCAGGTGATCGGCGGCATACCCCTCTCCTACCGTTGAGAGATCGACAAACAAATCTGGGATATCTTTTTGCAGGTACTGCTGACCGTACTGATTAATTACCGTCAAATGCTGCAAACCTGTTCGGGCGCGCGCATCATCAATGGCCGCCTGATCGGGCGTTATCACCGGCTGCTTATTCGGACCAAATCCCCACAGATTGACCAGCGGCCCGACTGTCACATCCATAGCGCCGTTTGTTTTGTAACCCACGCGCATCGACTCGGTCACGATATCAGCCATTGCTTCACTTACCGGCCAGAGCGAAGTGCTTTTCGACAGATTAAAGCGCATCAGCGCAGAGTCGTTTTTGTATGTGGAAAGCAGCTGATCGTCGGCATCCAGCTGTGCCTGAATTTTTCCGCGCAGATCGTCGGCACGTGCACTGTCGAGGTGCATCACGCTGACACGCCAGAAGGTGCCCATCGTTTTGCCTTCAAGAACCGTTGCCGCAGGGGTGTCTTTTTGGGTCACCGGAGTGGTGGAAGAGTCACATGCTGTCAGGAAAAAAAGGGTAGCCAGAAAGCTGGCGCGTAAAAAAGTCATGTCCATTCATTATTATCCTCATGCCAGGTCGGCAAGAGTACACCAAAACGGGGCATTTGTAAGACCCCAAAAAATGTATGAAAAAAGGGGCCAGATGGCCCCTTTGTAATACTGAGAAGCGATTAGAACTGGTAAACCAGACCCAGCGCTACGATGTCATCAGTACCGATACCAGCCTGTTTGGTGAAGTTGTTGTCATCCAGCAGGTTGATTTTGTAGTCCACGTAGGTGGACATGTTTTTGTTGAAGTAGTAAGTCGCGCCAACATCAACATATTTCAGCAGATCCTGGTCGCCGTAACCTTCGATGTCCTTACCTTTAGACTGGAGGTAAGCCACGGAAGGACGCAGACCGAAGTCGAACTGGTACTGAGCAACCACTTCGAAGTTCTGAGCTTTGTTAGCAAAGCCGTAAACGTCGCTGTTGTTCTGGGAGTTACCGAAACGGGTTGCGTTATAGGTCTGAGAGTACTGCGCGGCCAGATAGATGTTGTTCGCATCATATTTCAGACCACCAGAGTAGACTTCAGCGTGATCGCCGTTACCCAGTGCTGCGGTGTTGTTCTGATCGTAAGTACGTTTGGAAGAAGACATTGCACCACCGATGCTGAAGCCTTCACCCAGGTTGTAGGTCAGGGATGCGCCGTAACCGTCACCGTTCTGTTTCAGGGTGCTACGACCGGTGTTGTTCTCGCCGTCTACGCTGCCATTTTTACCCTGATACTGCAGAGCAAAGTTCAGGCCATCAACCAGACCGAAGAAGTCCTGGTTACGGTAGGTTGCTACGCCGTTAGCACGGGATTGCAGGAAGTTATCTGCACCGTAGGTGTCGCCGCCGAATTCTGGCAGAACGTCGGTCCAGGAGGTCACGTCGTAGATAACGCCGTAGTTACGACCGTAATCGAAAGAACCCGCATCAGCGAATTTCAGACCTGCGAACGCAACACGAGTCCAGGACTGGTTGTCGCTTTCAGAGGTATTACCCTGAATCTGGTATTCCCATTGGCCGTAACCGGTCAGCTGATCGTTAACCTGAGTTTCGCCTTTGAAGCCGATACGCATGTAGGTCTGGTCGCCGTCGTTACCTTTGTCGTCGGAGAAATAGTGCAGACCGTCGACTTTACCGTACAGATCTAATTTGTTGCCGTCTTTGTTATAAATTTCAGCCGCATTTGCTGCGCCTGCTACCAGCAGTGCTGGTACCAGGAGGGACAGTACTTTAACTTTCATGTTATTAACCCTCTGTTATATGCCTTATTATTACCACTGCTTACTGATTAACCCTCTTAACCAGTCGGCAATTTCATTCTCCTTAAAATTACAGAATAATCCAACGGGAATATGATACGAAAACTTTGAAGATGTTTCATTTTTCACCCAAGATGTTTCATTTTGTAAATTCACGGGAACTTTTACAAAGCACGAAGAGCTTAAAAATATAGCACTTATAATCAAACCAAAAATTTCACTATATAAAATCAATAAGTTACACATAAAAATGTTACAGCACTGAATGACAAAACAAAAACCAGCAAAATCACTAAAATAACTCCCGCTATCATCATTAACTTTATTTATTACCGTCATTCAGTTTTGAATGTCTGTTTATCCCTAATTGAACCGAATGCCGAGCATTCGGTTTTTTTTTACCTTTCTTTACGTAATTATATTTTCGTTGTGCTACCACCCGGAAATCATAACGACTATTAATTAAATTCAGCCGAAATCATCTCGTCGTATTCGCCATTCCTGAAAAGCATAATTTCTTGTTAATTCGTGCTATTTCCTGAACTTCGCCGTTTCTTATTTGTACAAACACCCTCAAGTTGTACACGTTTAATGCAATGTGGCGCAGGGATAATCGCCATGGAAAAAGTCATCTATTCACAGACGACGGCGCTGGAAATTCAGTTATTACCCTTTATACTGCCCTATCCCCTTAAAGCGCGGCCATCACGGGTTAACATATCAATGAGTCAGTCTGAAACCACCGCCCCGAGCAAATTCTCCCTTCTTCCCGGGAGTATCACCCGTTTCTTTCTTCTGTTGATCGTCGTGCTGTTAGTCACGATGGGGGTGATGGTTCAGAGTGCGGTTAATGCCTGGCTGAAGGATAAAAGCTATCAGGTCGTGGATATTACCCATGCGGTGCATAAGCGCATCGATACATGGCGCTACGCTACCTGGCAGATTTACGACAATATTGCCGCTGCGCCTGCAACGTCATCCGGGGAAGGGTTACAGGAAACGCGCCTGAAGCAGGACGTTTACTACCTGGAAAAACCGCAGCGTAAAACAGAAGCGCTCATTTTCGGTTCGCATGACAGCGCAACGCTTGAGATGACCCAGCGCATCTCCTCGTACCTTGATACCCTTTGGGGTGCAGAAACAGTACCGTGGTCGATGTACTATCTGAACGGTCAGGACAACAGCATGATCCTGATTTCGACCTTACCACTCAAAGATCTCTCCTCCGGGTTTAAAGAAACCACGGTGGGCAGCATTGTGGATTCCCGTCGTGCGGAAATGCTGCAACAGGCCAACGCACTTGATGAACGCGAGAGTTTCTCTTCATTACGCCGCCTTGCCTGGCAGAACGGTCACTACTTTACGCTTCGTACCACCTTCAATCAGCCAGGACACCTGGCAACCGTGGTGGCATTTGATCTGCCTATTAACGATCTGATCCCGCCGGATATGCCGCTGGACAGTTTCCGTCTGGATCCCGATAACAACACGCAAAACATGCGCACGCCGCCGGATAAAGAAGGCGCTGAAAGTGTCGCTATCTCCTTTAACGGTTCGAAGATAGAGATAGCCTCCTCGCTTAACTCGACCGGGATGCGCCTGGTGTGGCAAGTGCCGTTTGGCACCCTGCTGCTCGATACGCTGCAAAACATTTTACTGCCGCTGCTGCTGAATATTGGTCTGCTGGCACTGGCGCTGTTTGGTTACAGCACTTTCCGTTTCCAGCCAGGACGTCAGAGTGAAACTGCATCGACCTCAGCAGGAACCAGTAACGAACTGCGCGTATTGCGGGCGTTGAACGAAGAGATTATTTCCGTTCTGCCGCTTGGGGTGCTGGTTCACGATCAGGAGGCGAACCGCACGGTGATGAGCAATAAGATTGCCGATCATCTGCTGCCGCATCTTAATCTGCAAAACATCACCACCATGGCGGATCAGCACCAGGGCGTGATTCAGGCCACCATCAATAATGAACTGTATGAGATCCGTCAGTTCCGCAGTCAGGTCGCTTCCCGCACGCAAATCTTTATTATCCGCGACCAGGATCGTGAAGTGCTGGTCAACAAAAAGCTCAAGCAGGCGCAGCGACTTTACGAGAAAAACCAGCAGGGTCGTGCGGCATTTATGCAGAATATTGGCGAGGCCTTTAAACGCCCATTGAAAGCCCTCGCGAGCGGAGTCGCCAGCATCAACACGCCTGAAGGCCATCAGATAGCCAGCCAGGCGGATTCACTGGTTCGCCTGGTGGATGAAATTCAGCTGGCGAATATGCTGGAAAATGACAACTGGAAAGGAAGCTCTACCCTCTTCTCTATCCAGGATTTGATCGACGAAGTGGTGCCTGAGGTTTTACCGGTTATTAAACGCAAAGGGCTGCAACTGCTGATCAACAACCACTTGCCAGCCAATGACGAACGCCACGGCGATCGGGAAGCGCTGCGCCGTATTCTACTGATGCTGATTCAGTATTCGGTGACCACCACCCAGATTGGCAAGGTGACGCTGGAGGTTAGTACCGACGAATCGGCTGACGATCGTCTGACGTTCCGCATTCTGGATACCGGAGAAGGCGTCACCACAAGTGAAATCGATAACCTGCACTTCCCGTTCCTGAACGATACCCAGAGCGATCACTACGGCAAAGCCAATGCCCTGACCTTCTGGCTGTGCGATCAGCTGGCGCGCAAACTTGGCGGGCACCTGAATATCAAAGCCCGCGAGTCGCTTGGCACCCGTTATTCTCTGCACGTGAAAATGGCGGCAAATCCGCAAGAAGAAGATGAAGAACGCCTGCTGGATGAAGTGACGGTGATGGTAGATGTGACCTCAAATGAGATCCGCAATATCGTGGTTCGTCAGTTAGAAAACTGGGGAGCGGCGTGCATCACGCCTGATGAAAGACTCACGAGTCAAGAATTTGATCTGTTTTTAACAGATAATCCGTCTAATCTTACAGCCTCCGGCTTGCTTTTAAGCGATGATGAGCCAGGCGTGCGAAAAATCGGCCCTGGCCAGATGCGCGTCAACTTTAATATGAGCAATGCTATGCAGGAAGCTGTACTACAACTAATAGAAGAACAGCTGGCGCAAGAAGAGATCCTGGAGTCCCCTTTGGGCGGCGATGAAAATGCCGAACTCCATGCCAGTGGCTACTATTCACTCTTTGTTGATACAGTACCAGATGATGTTAAGCGGTTGTATACTGAGTCCGCTGCAAATGATTTTGCAGCGCTGGCACAGACAGCACACCGGCTTAAAGGGGTGTTTGCCATGCTTAATCTGGTTCCCGGCAAGCAGTTATGTGAAACGCTGGAACATCTAATTCGTGAGAAAGATGCCTCTGGCATTGAAAAATATATCAGCGACATTGACGCCTACGTCAAAAGCTTGCTGTAGCAAGGTAGCCTAATACATGAACAATATGAACGTAATTATTGCCGATGACCATCCGATTGTACTGTTCGGTATTCGCAAATCACTTGAACAGATCGAGTGGGTGAATGTAGTCGGTGAATTTGAAGACTCCACAGCACTGATCAATAACCTCCCAAAGCTTGATGCACACGTGCTCATTACCGATCTCTCCATGCCGGGCGATAAATACGGTGATGGGATCACGCTCATCAAATACATTAAACGCCATTTCCCGGATATCTCGATTATCGTTCTGACCATGAACAACAACCCGGCGATTTTAAGCGCCGTGCTGGATCTGGATATCGAAGGAATTGTGCTGAAACAAGGCGCACCAACCGACCTGCCAAAAGCGCTGGCCGCGTTGCAGAAAGGCAAGAAATTCACCCCTGAAAGCGTTTCCCGTCTGCTGGAGAAAATCAGCGCGGGTGGCTACGGTGACAAACGTCTGTCGCCAAAAGAGAGTGAAGTTCTGCGCCTGTTCGCTGAAGGTTTCCTGGTGACCGAGATTGCCAAGAAGCTGAACCGCAGTATTAAAACCATCAGTAGCCAGAAGAAATCAGCCATGATGAAACTGGGTGTGGATAACGATATTGCACTGCTGAACTATCTCTCTTCCGTTACACTGAGCGCGACGGACAAGGATTGATCCCACTGTAAATGCCGGGTGGCGCTCGCGCTTACCCGGCCTACAGAACCCGTAGGCCCGCGCAAGCGCAGCGCCGCCGGGCAAATAAAAAAGGCCCCCAGGGGCCTTTTTTATATCCGCGTTTTTCTTACCCGCTCGGCATAAATTGACAGCGTCTGCTTGAGCACGTCCAGCGTCACCGGTTTCGACAGGCAACTGTCCATGCCGGATTCCAGACAGCGTTGCTTCTCTTCCGCCAGCGCATTTGCCGTCACCCCTACCACCGGCAGCGTCAGGCCAAGCTGGCGAATACGCTGCGTCAGGCGATAACCGTCCATGTTCGGCATGTTCACGTCACTCAGCACGATATCGATGTGGTTTTTACTCAGGACATTCAGGGCGTCCACGCCGTCATTGGCCGTTTTACACTGGTAACCCAGCGAACCCAGCTGGTCAGCCAGCAGTCGGCGGTTAATCGGGTGATCATCCACCACCAGAATCATCATATCGTCGTTCTCAGACGCCAAAGATTCCGGTGACGGCAGAGCCGCAGCGCCTTCGCTGTCTTCCAGCTGGACACTATAAATACGTGCCAGCAGCCCCAGAATTTCATGCGGCGTGGCGACGCTGTGGATCCATTCTCCCGGAGCGCGTTCAAGCGGGATACCAATATGACGACGGCAGAACGTGACCACGCCCCTCCCCGTCCAGGCCTGTTCCAGCTCGTCATCGGTGACCAGCATATCGTCAGCATCCGGCGTTTGCCCTTCATAACGCGACACCCGCATCCCGCTGTTGCTCAGCAACGAAACAAGGAAATCATGCAGCGAGGCGTTGTGCACCGCCAGCCAGCAGCGTTTGCCGTTCAGCCCGTCCAGCGTGGATTTCACCGGATACTGCGCCGAATAGAGCGGAATACGAATGGTGAACTGGCTCCCCATGCCCGGCTCGGTGTCAACCGAGATATCGCCGTCCATCATGCTGATCAGTTTTTCACAAATCGCCAGCCCCAGTCCTGTGCCCTGGAAGTTACGCTGCACCCCGGTGCCGACCTGGAAGAATGGGTCAAACAGGCGAACCACTTCCTTCGCCGGGATCCCCACGCCCGTATCGCGCACGCGAATGCTCAGGTAATCTCCAGCGCGACTGACGTGCAGCACAATGCACCCGATGTCGGTAAACTTAATGGCATTGCTCAACAGGTTAGAAATCACCTGCTGCAAACGCATCGGGTCGCCCTGTAGCGTCAGCGGCACATCCGGTTCGATAAAGCAGTAAAGCCCGAGCTGTTTGCGCACCACCAGCGGCATATAGTTGGCGCTGATGTGGTTCATCACTTCACGCGGGGAGAACTCGCGCGGCTCAATTTTCAGCTGCTCAGACTCAATTTTGGAGAAGTCGAGGATATCGCTGATGATTTTCAGCAGCAGGCTCGACGAGTTGTTCATCGCCGTCACCAGGCGCTCAACGCCGTTTGGCAGCTCTTTGGTTTGCAGAAGATCGAGGTTACCGATGATCCCGTACAGCGGGGTGCGCAGCTCGTGGCTGACTGTCGCAAGGAACATGGATTTCGACTGGCTGGCCTGCTCTGCCGCCTGGGCCATTTCCTGCAATGACTCTTCCATTTTCACGCGGGCAGAGACATCCACCAGCACACAAATCGCCACGTTTTCATTACGATAACGGGAATGGACGAAACTGATTTGCAGGTTGGTGTGGGTGCTGGTCAGCACATCCACAAAGTTAACCTGCTGCCCGCAGATAATCTGCGTCAGCCGCTGCCTGTCTTCATGCGTCAGCATGTTCAGATAGTTGTGCGCCAGCTCGTTACTGAGGATGTTCGTCCCATCCTGGGTGCGCAGGATACAGATGCCCACCGGGGCGGAAGCAACAATTTTACGGTTAAACTGCTCGTGCTCTTCCAGCCTCTGCGCGTCATTTTCCGCCGGGATAAAGATTTTCCGCTCATACATTCGCGCCAGCGTAAACAGCGCAATCCCGACCAGCACATTAAGAATGATGGCGTTAAGGATAAGGATGCGGATCCGCTCAAGCACCATATCCACCGGCACGGAGTAAACAATGCTGAGCGAAGACGGCGGTAAACTTTTCTTCAGCACCAGCTCACGGAAACCGGACGTGTAGCCAAACCATGAACGTTCCTGCATCCAGTGGTAATCGACTTTTAGACGGTTTTCCGGCCCGGTCAGGGAAATCAGGGTGTGACCATTTTCATCCAGAACGGTCACGCCCATCGGCAGGCTGCCAGGGGTGAAGAAGTTCTCCATACGGATGGTTTGTTCAATACCCAGCAGGGCCTGTAGGCGATTCCCCAGATAAACCGGCGTCAGGGCATAGAAATAACCCACGCCCATACGCGGGCCCTGGCTTATCCAGAAAAGATTGTTGCCGCGCTCGTCCTGCGGCGCATTGCGGTACTTTACGATCCGCTCATGCAGGCTTTTCAGGGCGTCATCGCGTTCAACCGGAACATCCCGCAGGCCGAAATCAGCCATGCACAGGTTATCGCTGCCTATCAGGAACACGCGATTAAGGTCATAGGCGGCGGAAAAATTATCGCGCCAGTAGCGCATAAACCAGGCCAGCGATTCCAGCGAACCCCGCCAGGTGCTGCCCATTGCAGAGCAGTCAGAGTCCGGGAACAACGGTTCGAAGTCCGGCACTTCCGTTTTGTCATTTCGCCCGCGCGTGGCAAGCACCCCGTTTTCCGCCGTCAGACGATTTTCAGCGATGTACTTCAGCTCTTTCATCACATCTGAGGTGCGCTGAATATAACGCTGAGCCTGATCGGAACTGAGATTGAACTCCTGGCGGATCTCAGATTCTTTCTGGTGTAGCGCATTAACGATGTAAAACACCGAGAACAGTGCCACCAGCAACCAAAGCAAGAGCGCCAACGCCCGAAACAGATAGCGAGAAACTTTTAGCGTGGTACGAAAGGAAACGAGGTATTTCAAGGGGGCGAGGCTCCGCCGTCGGGGTCAAAAAGAATGGGTTTAAGGTAGCGGTAAACGCGCCTTGTCGCAACGTTCACTTGTCTGCATCTGAAAAAGAAAAGGGCCGGAATCCGGCCCTTTTTGCATCAGGAGACATTACTCGTCAGCATCATCCGCTGCATCATCGTCGGTGTCGGCTTCTGGCGCGATTTCATCGTCGCCTTCTGCTGCGCTTCCGTCGATAGAGTCGAGCTCTTCGTCATCCACTGGCTCTGCCACACGTTGCAGGCCCACTACGTTTTCATCTTCCGCAGTACGGATGAGGATAACGCCCTGGGTATTACGGCCAACCACGCTGATCTCGGAAACACGGGTACGCACCAGCGTACCGGCATCGGTGATCATCATGATCTGGTCGGTATCATCTACCTGAACCGCGCCCACAACGGAACCGTTGCGCTCGGTCACTTTGATAGAGATAACGCCCTGCGTGCCACGGGACTTGGTCGGATATTCCGTTTCCGCGGTACGTTTACCGTAGCCGTTCTGCGTCACGGTCAGGATTGCCCCTTCACCACGCGGAACGATCAGGGAAACCACGGAGTCTTCACCCGCCAGTTTGATCCCGCGAACACCGGTCGCTGTACGACCCATCGCACGTACTGCGTTCTCTTTAAAGCGCACCACTTTACCGGCGGCAGAGAACAGCATCACTTCATCGGAACCGGAGGTCAGATCCACGCCAATCAGTTCATCGCCTTCGTTCAGATTCACGGCGATGATACCGGCAGAGCGAGGACGGCTGAACTCGGTCAGCGCCGTTTTCTTCACGGTACCGCTGGCGGTCGCCATAAAGACGTTCACGCCTTCCGCGTACTCACGTACTGGCAGAATGGCGGTGATACGCTCGTTCGCTTCCAGCGGCAGCAGGTTGACGATCGGACGACCACGCGCGCCACGGCTCGCTTCTGGCAGCTGATACACTTTCATCCAGTACAGACGACCACGGCTTGAGAAGCAGAGGATCGTGTCATGGGTGTTGGCCACCAGCAGGCGGTCAATAAAGTCTTCTTCTTTAATACGTGCCGCAGATTTACCTTTACCACCACGACGCTGTGCTTCGTAGTCGGTCAACGGCTGATACTTCACATAGCCCTGGTGAGACAGGGTAACAACAACGTCTTCCTGGTTGATCAGGTCTTCGATGTTGATGTCCGCAGTATTCGCGGTGATTTCGGTGCGACGCTCATCGCCGAACTGATCGCGGATCAGCTCCAGCTCTTCACGGATCACTTCCATCAGACGATCTGCGCTACCCAGGATATGCAGCAGTTCAGCGATCTGCTCCAGCAGCTCTTTGTACTCGTCGAGCAGTTTTTCATGCTCAAGGCCGGTCAGTTTCTGCAAACGCAGATCCAGAATGGCCTGGGCCTGCTGTTCAGTCAGGTAATACTGACCGTCACGCACGCCAAACTCTGGCTCCAGCCACTCAGGACGCGCAGCGTCATCGCCGGCACGTTCCAGCATTGCTGCCACGTTACCCAGATCCCACGGACGCGCAATCAGGGAAGCTTTCGCTTCAGCTGGCGTCGGCGCGCGACGGATCAGCTCGATGATTGGGTCGATGTTCGCCAGAGCAACAGCCAGTGCTTCCAGGATATGAGCACGGTCGCGGGCTTTGCGCAGTTCAAAGATAGTACGGCGAGTCACCACTTCACGGCGGTGACGCACGAACGCGCTCAGGATCTCTTTCAGGTTCATGATCTTCGGCTGGCCATGGTGCAGTGCAACCATGTTGATACCGAAGGAAACCTGGAGCTGAGTCTGGGAATACAGGTTGTTCAGCACAACCTCGCCCACCGCGTCGCGTTTGATTTCAATCACGATGCGCATCCCGTCTTTGTCAGACTCGTCACGCAGCGCGCTGATACCTTCAACACGTTTTTCTTTTACCAGCTCGGCGATTTTTTCAATCAGACGAGCTTTGTTCACCTGATACGGGATCTCATGAACGATGATCGTTTCACGACCCGTTTTCGCGTCCGCTTCCACTTCAGCGCGGGCACGGATATAAATCTTGCCGCGACCGGTGCGGTACGCTTCTTCGATACCACGACGACCGTTGATGATCGCCGCCGTCGGGAAGTCCGGGCCCGGGATGTGTTCCATCAGCCCTTCAATGCTGATGTCTTCATCTTCGATATAGGCCAGGCAGCCGTTGATCACTTCCGTGATGTTGTGCGGCGGAATGTTGGTTGCCATACCTACGGCGATACCGGACGAACCGTTCACCAGCAGGTTAGGGATTTTCGTTGGCATAACGTCAGGGATTTTTTCCGTGCCGTCATAGTTATCAACGAAATCAACCGTCTCTTTTTCCAGGTCGGCCATCAGTTCATGCGCAATTTTCGCCAGACGGATTTCCGTATAACGCATTGCCGCGGCGGAGTCGCCGTCGATAGAACCAAAGTTACCCTGACCATCTACCAGCATGTAACGCAGCGAGAATGGCTGCGCCATACGAACGATGGTGTCGTACACCGCGGAATCACCATGGGGATGGTATTTACCGATTACGTCACCAACGACACGGGCAGATTTTTTGTAGGCTTTATTCCAGTCATTGCCCAATACGTTCATGGCGTATAGTACGCGACGGTGTACCGGCTTAAGGCCATCGCGGACGTCCGGCAGCGCACGGCCAACAATGACCGACATCGCATAGTCCAGATAGGAGCTCTTCAGCTCTTCCTCGATGTTGACCGGTGTAATTTCTCTCGCAAGGTCGCTCATCTAACCGCTATCCCTCTACTGTATCCCGGATTCAAAGGTCGCAAATTATAACACACCCACAGGGTTATAAACCAATTTGGTTTATTATCCTGATATACTGCCCCGTCTTTAAATTACGGAGTAAAAGCGTCCATGAATGCCGAAAAATCCCCGGTGGCTCACAACGTTGACCATGAAGAGATTGCCAAATTCGAAGCGGTGGCGTCCCGCTGGTGGGATCTCGAAGGTGAGTTTAAACCTTTGCACCGTATTAACCCGCTGCGTCTGGGCTATATCGCGGAGCGTTCCGGCGGTCTGTTCGGGAAGAAAGTGCTCGACGTAGGCTGTGGTGGTGGCATCCTGGCGGAAAGCATGGCACGCGAAGGGGCAACCGTTACCGGCCTGGACATGGGGTTTGAACCTTTGCAGGTTGCACGCTTACACGCGCTGGAATCTGGTGTGCAGGTAGAGTATGTGCAAGAAACCGTCGAGGAACATGCGGCGAAGCACGCCCATCAATATGATGTGGTGACCTGTATGGAGATGCTCGAACACGTTCCTGACCCGCAGTCGGTAGTGAATGCCTGCGCAAAACTGGTTAAACCCGGCGGGCAGGTGTTCTTCTCTACTATTAACCGTAACGGTAAAGCCTGGTTGATGGCCGTGGTCGGTGCAGAATATGTCCTGCGCATGGTGCCGAAAGGGACGCATGACGTGAAGAAATTCATCAAGCCTGCTGAATTACTGAGCTGGGTGGATCAAACGTGGCTCAAAGAGCAGCACATCACGGGTCTGCATTACAATCCATTAACAGACAAATTCAAGCTCGCCCCGGGTGTTGATGTTAACTATATGTTACATACAACAGCCAAAAATGACTAACGTCATCAAATAATCTTATAAAGATTGCGCGACATCATGTTGCGCAATTTTGACCTCTCGTTGAAGAAATCAGCACTCGATCAAATTTTGAATTTTTTTTCTAAATTATTGACATGTCTTCCAGGCCTTACGGTACGAGGACTTAGGCTTTTTTACCCTTTCACAACCTCAATTTAACGTCAAAATCAACCCTTGTGCTGAAATGATTCGATACTAGAATACTCACCATATAGCGTTTCTCTTATCGCAAACCCCCTATATGTAGTATTTATCCACAGAGTTAGTCACAAGGCGAATCTGTGGATAAACGGGGGATATTTTTTATTTCACGGACAGGTAAAAACCCACATGAATCAGAGTCTGCTGGTGACAAAACGCGACGGTACTACCGAGCGTATCAATCTGGACAAAATCCATCGAGTTCTCGACTGGGCAGCAGAAGGACTGAACAACGTATCTATCTCCCAGGTTGAACTGCGTTCCCATATCCAGTTCTACGACGGCATCAAAACGTCTGATATTCACGAAACCATCATCAAAGCGGCGGCAGACCTGATCTCCCGCGAAGCTCCGGATTATCAGTACCTGGCTGCACGCCTGGCCATTTTCCACCTGCGTAAAAAAGCCTACGGCCAGTTTGAGCCGCCAGCACTTTACGATCACGTTGTGAAAATGGTTGAGTTAGGCAAATACGACACGCATCTGCTGGAAGACTACACGGAAGAAGAGTTCGAGCAGATGAACGGGTTTATCGATCACTGGCGCGATATGAACTTCTCCTACGCGGCAGTGAAACAGCTTGAAGGCAAATACCTGGTTCAGAACCGTGTCACTGGCGAAATCTACGAGAGCGCCCAGTTCCTTTATATTCTGGTTGCAGCCTGCCTGTTCTCTAACTATCCGCGTGATACCCGTCTGGAATACGTGAAGCGTTTCTACGATGCGGTGTCGACGTTCAAGATTTCTCTGCCAACGCCAATTATGTCTGGCGTGCGCACCCCTACCCGTCAGTTCAGCTCCTGCGTACTGATCGAGTGCGGCGACAGCCTGGATTCCATCAACGCCACCTCCAGCGCCATTGTGAAATACGTCTCCCAGCGTGCCGGTATCGGTATTAACGCCGGTCGTATTCGTGCGCTGGGTAGTCCGATTCGCGGCGGTGAAGCGTTCCACACCGGCTGTATCCCGTTCTACAAACACTTCCAGACGGCAGTGAAATCCTGCTCTCAGGGTGGCGTGCGTGGTGGTGCAGCAACCCTATTCTACCCAATGTGGCACCTGGAAGTTGAAAGCCTGCTGGTACTGAAAAACAACCGTGGCGTTGAAGGCAACCGCGTGCGCCACATGGACTACGGCGTGCAGATCAACAAACTGATGTACACCCGTCTGCTGAAAGGTGAAGAGATCACCCTGTTCAGCCCGTCCGACGTCCCGGGCCTGTACGATGCCTTCTTCGCCGATCAGGATGAGTTTGAGCGTCTGTACACCAAATACGAAAAAGACGACAGCATCCGTAAACAGCGTGTGAAAGCGGTAGATCTGTTCTCTCTGATGATGCAGGAACGTGCCTCTACTGGCCGTATCTACATTCAGAACGTTGACCACTGCAACACCCACAGCCCGTTCGATCCGGCCGTTGCACCAGTGCGCCAGTCTAACCTGTGCCTGGAAATCGCCCTGCCAACCAAACCGCTGGACGATGTAAACGACGAAAACGGTGAAATTGCGCTGTGTACGCTGTCTGCATTTAACCTGGGCGCCATTAAGAGCCTGGACGAGCTGGAAGAACTGGCGGTGCTGGCTGTACGCGCACTCGATGCCCTGCTGGATTACCAGGACTACCCAATCCCGGCGGCAAAACGTGGTGCAATGGGTCGTCGTACCTTGGGTATTGGCGTGATCAACTTCGCCTACTGGCTGGCGAAAAACGGTAAGCGTTACTCTGACGGCAGCGCCAACAACCTGACTCACCAGACGTTTGAAGCTATTCAGTATTACCTGATGAAAGCCTCTAACGAGCTGGCGAAAGAGCAAGGCGCGTGCCCGTGGTTTAACGAAACCACTTACGCCAAAGGCATCATGCCTATCGATACCTACAAAAAAGACCTGGATGGGATTGTCAGCGAACCGCTGCACCTCGACTGGGAAGGTTTACGCGAGTCCATCAAGGCCCACGGTCTGCGTAACTCCACGCTCTCTGCCCTGATGCCGTCCGAGACCTCTTCGCAGATCTCTAACGCCACCAACGGTATTGAGCCACCACGCGGCCATGTGAGCATCAAAGCGTCGAAAGACGGTGTGCTGCGTCAGGTTGTGCCGGATTACGAAACGCTGGGTAACAACTACGAGCTGCTGTGGGAAATGCCAAACAACGACGGCTACCTGCAACTGGTTGGGATCATGCAGAAGTTTATCGACCAGTCGATCTCTGCGAATACCAACTATGACCCGACGCGCTTCCCGTCTGGCAAGGTTCCGATGCAACAACTGCTGAAAGACCTGCTCACCGCCTATAAATTTGGCGTGAAAACCCTGTACTATCACAACACCCGTGATGGTGCGGAAGACGCCCAGGATGACCTGGCACCGTCAATTCAGGACGATGGCTGCGAAAGCGGCGCATGTAAGATCTAAGCACTTCGCCGGGTGGCGCTACGCTTACCCGGCCTACGGTTTTGTAGGCCCGGCAAACGCAGTGCCGCCGGGCAATAAAATCTCAACAGGACTCACCGCAATGGCATATACCACCTTTTCACAGACGAAAAACGACCAGCTCAAAGAGCCGATGTTCTTCGGCCAGCCGGTCAACGTGGCGCGCTACGATCAGCAAAAATATGACATCTTCGAAAAGCTGATCGAAAAGCAACTCTCCTTCTTCTGGCGCCCGGAAGAAGTTGACGTTTCCCGCGATCGTATTGATTTCCAGGCACTGCCGGATCACGAAAAGCATATCTTCCTCAGCAACCTGAAGTATCAGACGCTGCTGGACTCCATTCAGGGCCGCAGCCCGAACGTGGCGCTGCTGCCACTGATCTCGATTCCGGAGCTGGAAACCTGGGTGGAAACCTGGGCGTTCTCTGAGACGATTCACTCGCGCTCTTACACCCACATCATCCGCAACATCGTAAACGATCCGGCGGTGGTGTTTGACGACATCGTGACCAACGAGCAGATCCAAAAGCGCGCGGAAGGCATTGCGCACTACTATGATGAGCTTATCGAGATGACCAGCTACTGGCATCTGCTGGGCGAAGGCACGCACAACGTGAACGGCAAAACCGTTACCGTGAACCTGCGCGCGCTGAAAAAACAGCTGTACCTGTGCCTGATGAGCGTGAATGCGCTGGAAGCCATCCGCTTCTACGTCAGCTTCGCCTGCTCCTTCGCCTTTGCCGAGCGCAAGCTGATGGAAGGTAATGCTAAAATCATCCGTCTGATCGCCCGCGACGAAGCTCTGCACCTGACCGGCACTCAGCATATGCTGAACCTGCTGCGCAGCGGTACGGACGACCCGGAGATGGCGGAAATCGCTGAAGAGTGCAAACAGGAATGTTATGACCTGTTCGTACTGGCCGCTCAGCAGGAGAAAGAGTGGGCTGATTACCTGTTCCGCGATGGTTCCATGATCGGCCTGAACAAAGACATTCTGTGCCAGTACGTTGAGTACATCACCAACATCCGTATGCAGGCTGTTGGCCTGGATCTGCCGTTCCAGACCCGTTCCAACCCGATCCCGTGGATCAACACCTGGCTGGTGTCCGATAACGTGCAGGTTGCGCCGCAGGAAGTGGAAGTAAGTTCTTATCTGGTCGGTCAGATCGACGCAGAAGTCGATACTGACGACCTGAGCAACTTCCAGCTCTGATGACACGCGTAACGCTCCGTCTTTCTGGTACAGAAGTGCTGTGCCAGGAAGAGCACCCTTCTCTGCTGGTCGCGCTTGAAGCGCATCAGGTTGAGGTAGAGTACCAGTGTCGTGCCGGGTATTGCGGCTCCTGCCGCTGCCGCCTGGTCGCAGGCCAGGTCGACTGGCTGACCGAACCGCTGGCCTTTATCAACGAAGGGGAAATTTTGCCCTGCTGCTGCCGGGCAAAAGGCGATATCGAAATCGAGATGTGATTGCCCTTGTTCCCTCTCCCCATGGGAGAGGGTTAGGGTGAGGGCATCAGGCCGCAGAGCCTGATTGTCGGGTGACGGCTTCGCCTTACCCGACCTACAAAACCTACTTCCGGTGAATGAATTCGACCGCTTTATCCGGGAAATCCGTAAACAACCCGTCCACACCCGCCTGGTGATACAACACGTCGTACAGCTGATTCACATCCGTTGCATACGTCGGCAACTGATCTGCCCGCACCGTATACGGATGCACCAGCATCTTGCTGGCGTGTGCTTCTTTCACCATCGCCGTCAGCTTTATGTGGCCTGGCGTTGAACCTTCTGCCACCAGCATATGGTAATCCGGCCCGATACCGTCGGCGTACTGCGCAATCTGTTTCATCGCGCCCGGCTTAAACATCCAGTCGTAGTTGTAGTTCACCCACTTCCCGTCAGGCTGTTTCTCCTGGGTTTCATTCCAGTCGGTATAGGCAATCAGCTGCACCAGGTTGAGGTTCATCCCCATTTTTGGCTCCAGCTCGGTTTTAATGCGTTTCAGTTCAGCGGCATCAAAACATTGCAGATAGACCTTGTCCTGCTTGCTGGTGTAACCGTACTTCTTCAGTACCTCCAGCGTTCTGGCAGCAATGTCCTTCCCTTCCTGATGATGGAACCACGGCGCTTTGATTTCCGGGTAGATGCCAATGTTTTTGCCCGTCGAGTGGTTCAGCCCCTGAACAAACTCGATCTCCTCTTCGAAGGTATGAATGCGGAAATCAGATTTGCCCATCGGGAAACGACCAGGGTAGACCTGCACTTTCTTGCCGTTTTCAATCTCAAAGCCTTCGGTAAATTTCAGCGAGCGAATTTCCGCCAGTGTGAAGTCGATGGCGTAATAGCGCCCGTCCTTACGCGCACGCTGCGGGAAACGTTCGGCCACGTCTGTCACGCGGTCAAGATAGTGGTCATGCAGGACGACCAGCTGGTCGTCCTTTGTCATCACCAAATCCTGCTCCAGGTAATCCGCGCCCTGCGCATAGGCCATCGCTTTCGCCGGGAGTGTGTGTTCCGGCAAATAGCCGCTCGCGCCACGGTGGGCAATCACGATTTTATCTGCCGCCAGTGCGGAACCGGTCATCAGGCCTGCCAGCAGCAGGCCACTTGCTAATTGCGTTAATTTCATCGCAGTGCTCCTTATCCACGACGCGCCAGCACATCGGCGTGGTGACGTTTTTCACCGATCATCACAACAATCAGCAGCAGAACAGCCAGCACGCTACCGCCAATCATCACCATAAAGCCGCCATCCCAGCCGAAGAAGTCAACGGTATAGCCCACAATGGCGCTCGCCGCGACCGAGCCGCCCAGATAACCAAACAGACCGGTGAAGCCCGCAGCCGTCCCTGCCGCTTTTTTCGGTGCCAGCTCCAGCGCATGAAGACCAATCAACATCACCGGGCCGTAAATCAGGAAGCCGATCACAATCATACAGGCCATGTCCACGCCCGGGTTGCCCGGTGGGTTGAGCCAGTAAACCACGGTGGCGATAGTCACCAGGGTCATAAAGAACACGCCTGTCGCACCACGGTTGCCACGGAACACTTTGTCCGACATCCAGCCACACAGCAGCGTGCCCGGGATCCCGGCGTATTCATACAGGAAGTACGCCCAGGAGGATTTATCCAGCGCGAAGTGCTTCACCTCTTTCAGGTAGGTTGGTGACCAGTCGAGGATGCCGTAACGCAGCAGATAGACAAACACGTTCGCCACCGCGATGTACCACAGCAGTTTGTTGGGCAGCACGTACTTCATGAAGATCTGCTTTGCGGTCAGCTCTTCTTCGTGTTGCTCGCTGTAATCATCCGGGTAGTCATTTTTATACTCTTCAATCGGCGGCAGGCCGCAGGACTGCGGCGTATCGCGCATCAGCGCGAAGGCAAAAATCGCTACTACAATTGCGCCAAAGGCAGGCATGTAGAGCGCAGCTTTCCAGTCGTTGAACCAGGCCATCCCCAGCAGGAACAACAGCGGCGGAATACCGCCCCCCACGTTATGCGCACAGTTCCACACCGACACGATGCCGCCACGTTCTTTCTGCGACCACCAGTGCACCATGGTACGTCCGCACGGCGGCCACCCCATCCCCTGGAACCAGCCGCACAGGAACAGCAGCACAAACATAACGGCAATGCTGGAGGTCGCCCACGGCACAAAGCCCATAAACAACATCACCGCTGCCGCCAGAATCAGACCGGCAGGCAGGAACACGCGCGGATTCGAGCGATCCGACACCGACCCCATAATGAATTTAGAAAAACCGTAGGCAATTGAAATCCCGGACAGCGCAAACCCCAGGTCGCCGCGTGAAAAGCCCTGCTCCACCAGATACGGCATGGCGAGCGCAAAGTTCTTACGTACCAGATAGTAAGCCGCGTACCCGAAGAAAATCCCGAGGAAGATTTGCCAGCGCAGGCGACGGTAAAGCGGATCGATTTCTGCCTCTGGCAGACGCGCCCGATGCGGCGCAGGTTTGAAGATACTGAGCATGACAGCCTCCGTGGCCATATTTGAATTTTCAGAGGGTTATCTACCCTCCTAACTCCAGAGAGGTGGCGATGTTAAAAAATCACAGTGATTGTTACTGTGAAACAACGCACAGATTGTTACAGAAATATGACAATATGCGCAAAAAGGCGCATGAAATCACGTTTCACTTTCGTATTTTGCTCGATTATGTTCGAAATCAAACAAACCACAGAATTGATGTGGCTAAATGGTAAAAAAACGAACATGAGGGAAGACAATGACAATTCACGATCCCCGCTATAGCGATGTGATTATCATTGGCGGCGGGGCAACCGGTGCCGGTATCGCACGCGACTGCGCCCTGCGAGGGTTAAAGGTCACGCTGCTGGAGCGCCACGATATCGCCACCGGCGCAACCGGGCGCAATCATGGTTTGCTGCACAGCGGCGCACGTTATGCCGTCACAGACGGTGAATCCGCACGCGAGTGTATTGCCGAAAACCAGATCCTCAAACGCATCGCCCGTCATTGTATTGAACCGACCGATGGTCTTTTCATCACCCTTCCCGAAGATGATCTCGCGTTCCAGCACACCTTTATTACGGCCTGTACCGCCGCGGGTATTCACGCCGAAGCTATAGATCCCGCGCTGGCACGCCGCATTGAGCCTTCTGTAAATCCGGCGCTGATGGGTGCCGTTAAAGTCCCTGACGGCACCGTTGACCCGTTTCGTCTCGCGGCCGCTAATATGCTGGATGCCCGTGAGCATGGCGCCCGCATCCTGACCGGGCATGAAGTCACCGGGCTTATCCGCAAGGGAGATACCGTGTGCGGTGTGCGGGTGTTTGACCCGCAATATAATGAATACAGCGAGCTGTATGCGCCCGTGGTGGTCAATGCGGCGGGGATCTGGGGGCAGCGCATTGCAGAATACGCCGACTTATCCATCCGCATGTTCCCGGCCAAAGGCTCGCTGCTGATCCTCGATCACCGCATCAATAACCATGTCATTAACCGCTGCCGTAAACCGTCTGACGCCGATATCCTGGTGCCGGGTGACACTATCTCGTTGATTGGCACCACTTCAACCCACGTTGACTACAGTGAAATTGATTACAATCGGGTGACCGCCGAAGAGGTCGATATTCTGCTGCGCGAAGGGGAAAAACTGGCGCCGGTGATGGCTCACACCCGTATTCTTCGTGCTTATGCAGGTGTACGCCCGCTGGTTGCCAGCGATAACGATCCCAGCGGACGTAACGTCAGCCGTGGCATTGTGTTGCTCGATCACGCAGAGCGCGACGGCATGGAAGGGTTTATCACTATCACCGGCGGTAAATTGATGACCTACCGTCTGATGGCACAGTGGGCCACAGACGCCGTGTGTCGCAAACTGGGCAATACCGAACCCTGCGTAACCGCAGAGAAGCCCCTCCCAGGATCACAGCAATCCACGGAAAAAACGCTGCAAAAAATCATCTCACTGCCCGCGCCGCTGCGTGGTTCTGCGGTCTATCGCCACGGTGACCGCACACCAGCATGGCTCGGTGAGGGACGTCTTAGCCGAAGCCTGGTGTGCGAGTGCGAGGCCGTAACCGCAGGTGAAGTGCAGTACGCCGTTGAAAATCTGACGGTGAATAACCTGCTAGATTTACGCCGCCGCACGCGCGTCGGCATGGGGACCTGTCAGGGCGAGCTGTGCGCCTGCCGCGCGGCCGGGCTGCTGCAACGTTTTCACGCCACCACCTCAACCCAGTCGCTTGCTCAGCTCAGCGATTTTTTAAACGAACGCTGGAAAGGCATTCAGCCTGTTGCCTGGGGCGATGCCCTGCGCGAAAGCGAATTCACCCGCTGGGTCTACCAGGGGCTTTGCGGTCTGGAGAAGGAACAACACGATGAAATTTGATACGGTTATCGTCGGCGGCGGGCTGGCCGGTGTGCTTTGCGGTATCCGGCTGACACAGCAGGGTCTGCGCTGTGCGATCATTACGCGCGGCCAAAGTGCCCTGCACTTCTCTTCAGGCTCTCTGGATCTGCTGGGCGCGCTGCCTGACGGCTCACCTGTCGACGCACCGCTAAAAGCCCTTGATTATCTACCCTCTGAACATCCTTATTCCCAGGTCGGCGCACAAAATGTTGCCCGTTTTGCCCATCAAACCGAAACCCTGCTGACGGCCTGCGGTGCACGTTTGCAAGGCAGCGCGCAATTCAACCACCAGCGGGTGACGCCGCTCGGCACACTGCGTAGCGCCTGGCTTAGCCCGGAAGAGGTTCCGGTCGCCCCCTTTAAAGCCAGACACGTGCTGGTGGTGGGCATCAGCGGTTTTCTCGATTTCCAGCCGCATCTTGCTGCGGCCTCGCTTAACCAGTTGGGTATCAGTGCCGACACGGCAGAAATTGAGCTCCCTGAACTGGATGTTCTGCGGGAAAACCCAAGCGAATTTCGGGCAGTCAACATCGCCCGACTGCTTGATAACGAAGACAAATGGCCGCTGCTGTTCGAAGCGCTAAAACCGCTCAGCAAAAAGTACGACACCCTGTTTATGCCCGCCTGCTTTGGCTTAACGGACAACCGGCTCTGGCGCTGGCTGTCAGATCGTCTTACATGTTCTGTCGGTTTACTCCCCACGCTGCCACCGTCGGTGCCCGGCATTCGGCTGCATAACCAGCTACAACGCCAGTTCATCGCCCAGGGCGGTATCTGGATGGCAGGAGATGAGGTAAAAAATATCACTCTCACAGAGGGCGCTGTCAGTGAGATCTGGACCCGAAACCATGCTGATATTCCCCTGCGCACCCGTTTTGCGGTGCTCGCCAGCGGTAGTTTCTTCAGCAATGGGTTGTTAAGCAGCCGCACCGGCATCCGCGAGGCCATTCTGGGGCTGGACGTCCGGCAAAGCACATCCCGTGCCGACTGGTATCAGAGCGATTTCTTCACTCCGCAGCCCTGGCAGCAGTTCGGCGTTATTGTTGATAGTACCCTGCGCCCGCGACTGGCGGGCACGTCCATCGACAATCTCTACGCCATTGGCTCCATTCTGGGCGGCTACGATCCCATCGCTCAGGGCTGTGGCGGCGGTGTTTGTGCCATCACGGCGCTCAGTGTTGCAGAACAGATTTGCCAGCGCGCGGAGGCGGAACAATGAACGACACCCATTTTGAAAGCTGCATTAAATGTACGGTCTGCACCACGGTTTGCCCGGTAAGCGGTGTTAATCCTGCCTATCCAGGGCCAAAGCAGGCCGGGCCGGACGGCGAACGCCTGCGCCTGAAAGATGGCGCACTGTACGATGAAGCGCTGAAGTACTGCATCAACTGTAAACGGTGTGAAGTGGCCTGCCCGTCAGATGTTAAAATTGGCGATATCATTCAGCGGGCACGGGCGCGCTACAGCCAGCAAAAGCCCACGCTGCGCGATGCGATCCTCAGCCATACCGATCTGATGGGCAGTGTCTCAACGCCTTTCGCTCCGCTGGTGAATGCCGCCACATCACTCAAACCGGTACGCCAGTTGCTGGATGCCACGCTTAAGATCGATCACCATCGCAGCCTGCCGAAATATTCCCACGGCACGTTCCGGCGCTGGTACAAATCGGTCGCGGCAGAACAGGCACAGTTTGCCGAACAGGTGGCCTTCTTTCACGGTTGCTTCGTGAATTACAACCATCCGCAGCTGGGGAAAGATCTGCTGAAAGTACTGAATGCGATGGGCACCGGCGTGCAACTGCTGAGCAAAGAGAAGTGCTGTGGCGTACCGTTGATAGCCAATGGTTTTACCGATAAAGCGCGTAAGCAGGCCAAAAGCAATGTCACGTCGCTGCGCGAGGCGATTATCGACAAAGGTATTCCGGTGCTGGCGACCTCATCCACCTGTACTTTTACGCTACGCGATGAGTATCCGCACGTGCTGGATGTGGATAACAGCGGCCTGCGTGAACACATCGAACTGGCAACCCGTTTTCTGTGGCGCAAGCTCGATAGCGGGCAGACCCTGCCGCTGGGCAAATTGCCGCTGAAAGTGGTCTATCACACTCCTTGTCACATGGAAAAAATGGGCTGGTCGCTCTACACGCTCGAACTGTTGCGCCTGATCCCCGGGCTGGAGCTGACGGTACTGGATTCACGTTGCTGTGGTATCGCGGGAACCTACGGCTTTAAAAGTGAAAACTACGCAACATCGCAGGCGATTGGGGCGCCTTTGTTCCGCCAGATTGAAGAAAGTGGTGCGGATTTGGTGGTGACCGACTGCGAAACCTGTAAATGGCAGATTGAGATGTCCACCAGCAAACGTTGTGAACACCCTATCACCTTGCTGGCGAAGGCTCTGGGGTAAGTCATGCCGGGGTACGATCACCCCGGCAAAGGGATTACCCGATAAACATCGACTCGACAACGTTAATCCAGCCGTGTTCGCTGGCCACCTCTTTTCCGTTCAGCCAGCGGCGCAGCATGTTCAGCGCCATCATGGCGGACACCTCCTGACGCACGGCTAAACTGTGGCGGGTAATGCTCATTCTCACCCGCAGCGCGTGTGTCCCTTCCGGGGTGGCGAGCGCAAAGTTAAGGTGGTCATCGTCAACCCCGCCGATGGCAAGCGCCAGTCCGGCAAAATGATTCACCCTGCGCTCAGACGCCCAGTACGCGGTTTGCGCCAGCGTCTCTTGCTGGAACGGTACAACCTCGCTGGCGAGCAGCGGTGCTTCGGCCCTGGAAAGCTGCAATGCCAGCAATCCGCCGGTGAACTGTTCGCTTAAGGTGACGCTCAACTGACGGGATTGCAGATTGCGGGCAATTTGCGCGGGCAGCCCTTCCGTCCCTTCAAAAATCAGGCTTTCACCTGCCACGCGCTGCACTTCTGGCCACAGCGCCAGCATGGCCGCTTTTTGCGTTGCCGGCCCTGTCAGTTTGAGCTCGATAATCGGTATTGAGGAGCGGTAGCCCATCGACACGCCAGGTGGCAGTTGCAGGTGATCAAGGCTTTGCGCCAGATCGCTTTCAGAGCGGCCAAAAGTGGTCAGGCGCAGGCACAGCGGCGGTTCAGGCAGCGTAAAACGCTCGCGCAGGCGCGGCAGAATTTGCTGCTCCACCATCACTTTAAATTCAGAAGGGACACCCGGGGTGAAGAACATCAGGCAGCGGTTCAGTTTGATGGCGAATCCGCAGGCGGTGCCTACCGGATTATCGACCAGCTCGGCGCTGGCGGGAATTTCAGCCTGCTTGCGGTTGCTCGGAGCCATGACTCTGCCGCGTTCGGTAAAGAAGCGCTCCATCTGAGCGAGCCACTCTTCATGCATCACCAGACCTTCACCTTTGGCCGTGGCGGCGGCCAGCGCGCTTAAATCATCACTGGTGGGGCCAAGCCCGCCATTCACGATCAGCACATCGGCGTGTTCACTGCGTTCGCGCAGAATATTCACCAGCGACTCAAGATTGTCGCCCACCGTATTGCGACGCGTTAACGGTAATCCTTGCTCAAAGAATAAATCGGCCAGCCAGGCAGCATTGGTATCAATAATTTGTCCATGCAGCACTTCGTCCCCAGTGGATAACATTTCCACGTTTATCATTGTGTTCTCCCACTTCTATGGTCAAAATACTATAGCGCAATGAGGATGGGTGGGAAGAGAAACTGGCGCGGCAGAACACCGCGCCGAAGAGATTAGAAGCCTGCGCTGACACCCACATACGGGCCATCGGCCAGGGCGTTGTCGCGATTGCCATCTTTACCGGCCAGATTCAGGTAACGGTAGCCTGCTTCGATCGTGATCGGACGCATGATAGTCCAGCGCGCACCGGCGTTGGCTTCTTCATAACTATCAATGCCGCTGGAAAGCGAATCCGGGGAGTAGTAGTACTCGCCGAACAGGCCGAAGCTGTCACCGATTTTCCACTGCAAACCACCACCGACTGCCGCCGCATAGCCTTCATCACCATCATTTGGATTGGTGTAAATGCCTTTGCCGCCTACGGTCGCCAGGAATGGCCCCAGAGGAATGTTCAGACCCAGGCCGAGGCTTGCCGCATCGCCATCGTCGTCGTTATGTGTCCAGCCGCCGGTCATTGCCAGGCCGGAAGTTTCCGTGCCCAGGCCAAAGCCCAGGTGGGTATAATCCTGACCCGCCGAGCCATTGAAGCTGATGGCGTTAGCCGCCGCAGAAACAAAAATAAGGCCGCTCAGGCCCAGTAATGCCACTTTTTTCATTGTCGTGATCCCACACCGTTTAATTAGAGATGTCCCAAAACCGCGAGATTTTAACCTGAGTCTCTCAGGGATCAAGCACTCTGCGTGCGCCAGACAAGAAGTTTGTAACTATTTGATACTCCGGCAGGTACGGCTTTCCCTTCAGCGTTGCATTAACCCACTGCTGCAACGCACGGCGCGAAACCTTAATGCCGCCATTTTTGAGTTCCGCCGGCAACGCCAGCCAGCGCACAGGCTGCTGGAAACGCGCCAGCTTATCTCTGATCCAGTCAGGGAAAAGCGTGATATCCGTACCCGGCTCACATTCCACTACCGCCACCGGACGCTGGCCAAATTCGGCGTCATCCAGCGGGACAACAAACACCTGGCTTATCTGCGGGTGGGTAGCGATAACGCGCTCCAGGGATTCCGGCTGAACCCCTTCGCCGCCGCTGAAAAAGAGATTATCCATACGCCCAAGAATGGTCAGGACGCCGTTATGCAACTCTCCACGATCGCGGGTAGCAAACCAGCCCTGATCGTTGGTGAGCGGGATCAGCGCACCGTCTCGCCAGTAGCCTGCGGCCATACTCTGCGCCCTGATCCAGACTTCGCCTTCAACGACCTGCACCTCCCTGCCCGGCAGCGCGACACCGACATCCGGCTCACCGTCCGCCTCTTTGGCACATACCGTTGAGGCAAATTCGGTCAGGCCGTAGCCGCAAAATGTGCGGATCCCCTGCTCACGCGCCTGGTGCGTCAGTTCGACAGGGATTGCCGCCCCGCCGAGTAAGACCGCTTTCAGCGCAATATGATGCGGAACATTGAGCAAGCGCCAGAGCTGTGTGGGCACCAGCGAAGCATGAGTACATCCCTGCAATGCCTGCTCAAGCGGCTGCTTTTCACGCACGGTTAAGCGCGCTCCCGAAAGCAGCCAGCGCCACAAGATCCCCTGACCGGAAACATGGAAAAGCGGCAGCGAAAGCAGCCAGTCATCCTCTTCGCCATAGGGCATTAACGACAACACGCCACGCGCACTGGCAAGATGTGCAGCGCAGGTATGCACTGCCGCTTTGGGTAACCCGGTGGAGCCAGACGTCAGCGTCATGGAAGCCAGACGCTCAGGCTGCCACATCACCGCATCGTCACCGGACCGATCCTCCATTCGCAGTGGCGGGAGTCCGTCATAGGTTGCATCCAGCACCAGCGAAAAGCGAAGCGTCATCTGTGGGATCAACACATCCAGCAGTGGGCGCGGCAACTGCGGATTTACGGGCAGGATACGGGCGCCGCATTGCAGCAACGCCAGCCATGCCAGTAACGTCTGAGGATGGTTATGGGCGAGCAGCATGACGCCATCGCCCTCTTGCACCCCTTGCTGATAAAACCCGGCGGCAAGACGATCGATGCGCGCGCACAACATCGCCCAGCTGAGGATGCTGTCATCCAGGCGCAGCGCCGGTTTATCAGCAAATTGCGCACGCCAGTGCCGCCATGGCCAGTCGGTAAAACTCATCGCAACGGCTCCAGCGCCTCAACCCCCAGGCACGGCAGCGTGCTGCCTGGCCACTGGCGGATAAGCTGCGCCTGCATCAGGTTTAACGTATCCAGCCCGGGAACGGTGCGAGGCGTTAACCATGCGGCAATGCGCGCCAGTTGCGTCAGGCCAAGGCTGGATTCAATCGACGAGCTGATCACCGCCGTCATTCCCAGAGCGTGTGCCGCAGAAACCTGCTCGCGCACTTTTTCCAGGCTACCGGTCAGCGTGGGTTTAATGACCACCGCACTGACACCCGGTTCCGCCGCAAACACAAAATCCGGCTCGCGCAGGCTTTCATCCCAGGCAATCGCGATCCCCGTATCCAGGGCAAAGGCTAGCGAATCGTCACGGGTTTTACACGGCTCTTCCAGAAAGGCGATACGGTCGCGATACGCCGGATTGACGTACTTCGCAAACTGCTGCGCCTTGAGCGGAGTCCAGGTGCGATTGGCATCCAGACGCAGACGCAAATCGGGGATGGCCTCCAGCAACAGGTTAGCCACCATTCCGTCACGCACCGCTTCGTATAACCCGACTTTTATTTTCGCCACTTTCTCACCCGGCATGGCCGAGAGCAGCGCAAACAGTTCATCAGGATCGCCGGTACACAGCGGTGCTGCGCGGTAATCTGCTTCGGCAGGCAGACTGCCGTCAAGCTCTGCCAGCGCGCAGCTTATCCCGAACGCCGCAGAAGGCACGTCAGGCAACGCGGGATCAGCTCCCGCACGCCATTCGTTCGCCCAGGCCATTACCGCGGCCTGAGCGTCGTCCAGCGACTCCAGGCTAAAGCCCGGCAGCGGAGACACTTCGCCCCACCCGTGCTGGTCGCCCTGCTGTAAGTAAACGAAAAATCCGTCACGGGTTTTTAACCGCCGTTCACGCAGCACCACGCCCGCGTCCATGGGTATCTGCCAGCGGTAAACCTGCGCGCGACGCATTATGGATTCCGTTTGTATTTGCTGAAGTCTGGCTGGCGTTTTTCGTTAAACGCGTTGCGTCCTTCCTGACCTTCTTCGGTCATGTAGAACAGCATGGTGGCGTTACCCGCCAGCTCCTGCAAACCGGCCTGGCCGTCGCAGTCGGCGTTAAGTGCGGCCTTCAGGCAGCGCAGCGCCATTGGGCTGTTTTGCAGCATCTCGCGACACCAGCGTACTGTTTCTTTTTCGAGGTCAGCGATCGGCACAACGGTGTTAACCAGCCCCATATCCAGCGCTTCCTGAGCATTGTACTGACGGCACAGGAACCAGATCTCACGGGCTTTTTTCTGCCCAACGATGCGCGCCATATAGGATGCGCCCCAGCCTCCATCGAAGGAACCGACTTTCGGGCCAGTCTGGCCGAAGATGGCGTTTTCAGCGGCAATGGTCAGGTCACACATCATGTGCAGCACGTGGCCACCACCGATGGAGTAACCTGCCACCATCGCAACAACCGGTTTCGGGCAGGTGCGGATCTGACGCTGGAAATCGAGCACGTTCAGGTGATGCGTGCCTGCATCATCCTGATATCCGCCGTAGTCGCCACGCACTTTCTGATCGCCACCGGAGCAGAATGCTTTGTCGCCTTCGCCAGTCAGAACGATCACCCCGATGTTGTCGTCATAGCGCGCATCGGCCAGCGCCTGAATCATCTCTTTGACGGTCAGCGGACGGAACGCGTTACGCACCTGCGGGCGGTTAATCGTGATTTTGGCAATGCCGTCAGCGGATTTATGGTAACGAATGTCGGTGTAGCCTTCGGAGCAGTCTTGCCATTCAACCGGTGCATAGAGCATTTGTTCATCAGGATAGATCATAGAGAGTCCTTTATTCGAAGACGCAGTATCTGAGCCAGACTCGCGGCAACTGCGGCCGGGTTTTCCCGGTGGGCGTTGTGTCCGGCATTAGGGATCACATGGCAAACGGCATCCAGTTCGCGCGCGATGGCGGCAAACTTTTCATCACGTTCACCATATAAATAGTGAAAAGGGAGATTGCGGGCGCGAAGTGCCGCACGCAAATCGGGCTGAGCGGCAAGCGAGGTTGCCTCAAGCATATCCGCCAGGTGCGCACCGCTATTCTGGCTGCGCAGCATAATCAGGTCGTGACGTTGCGCATCCGTGAGGGACGCAAAAACAGGCTGCTGGTACCAGTCGGCAAAAACAGACTCGAGCGGCTGCTGGCGAAAGCGCGTTGCCCAGCGCCCGTCGGACTGGCGTCGGGCAGTGCGTTCTTCGGCATTTCGCAGCCCCGGGTGCCCACCTTCGACAATCAACCCACACAGCCCCGGCGGTTGCTGAGCCGCATGGAACATCGCAATGCGGCCGCCGAGCGAGTACCCCACCAGCCAGTAGTTAAGTATGTTGTAACTAAGAAGGGTATTTTCCAGTAACGCGTTAACCGCTTCAAAACCAGAAACGGAAAGATGCGCTGACCCTCCGTGTCCAGGCAGATCAAGATACAACCGGGGAGAGTCGCTCAGCGCTCCCCCAACGACCTGCCACTCGCGGTTATCACCGGAAAAACCGTGCAAAAAGACCAGCCAGGGCGTTCCTGGCTTTCCGGCCTGCTGCACACCCGCAAGGATCACAGGTGGCTTACCTGTGCCAGCAGGCTTTGCAGCTGCTGCGCCCCGGCAGAATCATTCACCACCAGCTCAATCAGCGTGGCACCAGGCTGACGCCATGCGCTGCTCAGCGCGGTTTCCAGCTCTGACCAGTTTTCCGGGCGGTGATATTTCAGGCTGAACATCGCCGCTGCGTGTTCAAACTGCACATTCTGCGGCATCAGATAGAACTGCTCGCGCTCACTGTGCGGCGTGGGCAGTAACGAGAAAATCTGCCCGCCATTGTTGTTCACCACAATCAGCACAAACGGAGCCGAAGCCTGGCGCAACAACGCCAGCGCGTTAAGATCGTAAAGTGCAGAGAGATCGCCCACCACCGCCAGGGTAGATTTGGCGCTGGCGCGCTGCACGCCTGCCGCCGTAGAGATAAGCCCGTCAATCCCGCTCGCGCCACGGTTACTGTACACCGGGTATCCGGCAGGCAGCTTAGAGAATGCATCAATCAGGCGCACCACCAGGCTATTACCGACGAACAGCTGCCCCTGCTCTGGCAGATACTGACGAATGCGATGGGCAAGCCCGGCTTCGCCGAAGGTTTCGCACTGAGATTTGGTTAACTCCCACGCCTGGCGCGAAAGCTCAGGGATCTCCACCGCCCAGGGTTTACGTTTTTCTGCGGGGTGGAGTTCCAGCCAGGCATCAATACTGCTGACCAGACGACGACCGCGATGATGCGCCGGGTCGAGCCGCCCTTCCAGCGGATCCACCAGCCAGTACTCTTCCGGCTCGCAGGTGGCCTGCCACTGCAGGACGCGTTTTCCCGTTAGGCTTGAGCCAATCTGGACGACAATTTGCGCCTGTGCCAGCTCGGTTACCGCTTTCGCATTACCCAGCCAGAGGTCGGCGCACGGCAACGGCTGCCCGGTTTGTGAAAGGACATCGCCAATCAGCGGCCAGCCGAGGGTTTGCGCCCATTCAGCCACCTGCCGCCCTTCCGCCGCGCTCATGCGCCCGGCAATCACCACGCCGCGCTTTTGCCGCCAGAAGAACCAGTCGCGCTGCTTCGCGCTTTCAAGATGAGTCTGTTCGCGCAGCCAGGTTTTTTCGCTGTTCCACCAGTCGCCAAGCGTCTGTTGCCAGTCAAGCCCTGTGTCATCCAGTTCGCCATACAGCGGCTCGGCAAACGGACAGTTGATATGCAATGCCCCACCGCGCAAAGAGCCCATCGCGTGATCGAGCGTCGATACCAGCCAGCTTGCCGGGATGTCCTGAGTTGGGCGCGGCAAGGAAATACTATGCGAAGGATGGGACGCAAAAATGCCCGGCTGACGAATAGCCTGATTGGCACCACAGTCGATAAGCTCTGGCGGGCGGTCTGCGGTCAGCAGGATTAATTTTTCACCGGTTAAACCGGCTTCAATAATGGCCGGATAGAGGTTAGCCACCGCCGTGCCGGACGTGACAATCATCGCCACGGGTTCTTTGCTGACTTTTGCCAGCCCCAGCGCCAGATGACCTAAACCACGCTCATCAAAATGGGTGTGATGAATAAACGTCCGGTTTTCAGCTGCCGCAAGGGTCAGCGGCGTAGAGCGGGAACCGGGTGCAATACACACGTGCCTGACGCCATGGCGGGTCAGGGCTTCAAGGATCACCGTCGCCCAGCGTCGGTTAAAAGAACTTACTGACATGAGATTGTCCGGTATCAATATTGCGACACAGTATAAATAATAGAAAAAGATGGAATTTTGATATGAATCGGGAATGCGTGACTCAGTATTAATCCCTAAGGAGCAGAGTGCGCAACCCTGCGGCTTTATTTTCTATCTCCAGCCACTCTTGCTCCGGGTCAGAGCCGCTAACAATTCCGGCCCCGGCGTACAGCCTCAGCGCGTCGTTTTGCAGCCGTGCAGAGCGGAGCGCCACACAAAACTCACTTTGTCCGGGAGATAAATACCCGGCAGATCCGGCATACCACTCTCTGTCGAACGGTTCGTTATTTTCGATAAACTCACGCGCCGCCTGACGCGGTAACCCCGCCACGGCGGCGGTCGGTTGCAGGACGTTCAGACATTGCTCGTCATCGGTATGTTTTAGCGCAGTCCAGATGCATCGACGCAAATGCTGCACCTTACGCAGGCGTACAATCTGTGCGGGCAGAACCTCCAGCGTCCGGGTGTGATGTTGCAGACGCTGGCAGATATCTTCTACCACCAGCATATTTTCGCGCTGGTTTTTGTCGTCATTCATCAGCCAGTCGCCAAGCCGCTTCGCCTGTTTATCTTCAGTATGGCTGGCAACCGTCCCGGCCAGCGCCTCGGTGCGTAACAGTTCGCCACGGCGTCGCCACAAACGTTCAGGCGTGGAGCCCAGAAACGCGTTACTGGCGTCAAACACCATGCAGAAATGATAGCAATGTAAATTCAGCGCCCGGCTGGCGGCCATTAGTGCGATGGCATTAACGGGCTGGTTACACTGCAAGTCTGTCGCCCGGGCGAGCACCACTTTTTCAAAATCGCCGTGCGCAATAGTCTGTGTTGCAAGCCTGACAAGGCGCAGCCATTCAGGTTTGTCGGGGTGATGCGTCTCCCGCAGAACCTGAAGCGAAAGTGCGGGGATCGGTCGGGTTTCACCCAACTGCTGTAAAAAGTCCAGCGCCTGACGCGCATCATCCTGAAGGGAAGTGGCACTCCACAGATGCAGGCGTAATGTGGCGATTCCCGCATTGCGTAACCACAGCAGGCGCGGCAAAAACAGGCTGCCCTGCTCCGGGTTGAAGGCATTAAGCCCGCAGATTCGGGTGGTATCCGGCGCGTCACAGGCTTTTAAAAACTGTGATGCCAACGCCAGAGATGAAAAATGCACGACCGCACCCAGCGCGGCCAGCTCTTCATCGCCGTTACGTTGTTGCCAGTAGAATTGGGGATAACACGCCTGGGAGCCAAGCCAGGCCAGGGGATCAAAGGCATCATTTAGCGGGAAAGAGACATCGAAATGACGTAAACCGGGCGTAGCCGGTAGTGCTTGCGCAAGCTGGTCACGCAGACGTTCCAGCGCGATGAAAATCGATTGCACGCGAACCTCTCCCTGTTAAAACCCCACATTATACGGGGTACTGATAATAAATAGCAGTACCCACGTATAGGGAGTGGTTTACCGTCTGCATCAACCTCTTAACGACGCGCCAGCAGCAGCCCTAACACCAGCCCCGCCGCAGCGCCAACGCCGATGCCGTGCCAGGGTTTTTCATGCACATAATCATCGGTACGATACACCGCGCGTTTGGCGCGGTAGTAGTAGGTATCAGAAGCCTGACTGACGCGGGACTGCACGTCACGCAATGCCTGCTCGGCACGCTCTTTCAGCTCGATATACTTCTGATCGGCGGGGTCGCCCGAAGAACGTAACACCTCTTCCAGCGTTTCGCTCAGTAAAGCCAGGTCGTCGTCGATACGGGTCTCCCAGGAATGAAAAGACATTTTTTTCTCCATGTTAGTACACCAGTCCGCTAACTATAGACAACGACACCCCATTACGCCTGTTTCGTTTCTCGCGCCATCCCGATATGCGCAATGCCGTCTTCGTCATACACATCCGTCACCGGAGCGAACCCGAAGTGCGCATAGAATGACTGAAGATGCGCCTGAGCGCCCAGGTATAACGCCTTGTCTGGCCACTGTTTTTCGCAGGCCGCCAGCGTTTGTTCCATTAAGCGATAACCGAGCTTTTCGCCACGCGCGCTGCCGCTGATGATGACGCGGCCAATCACCACCGGCTCAAGTTCGTCTTCGCTTTTCAGAATCCTCGCATACGCGACCAGTTCGTTATCTTTCCAGCCCAGAATATGACGGTTTTCCCCTACCAGGTCATCGCCATCGATGTCCTGGTAGGGGCAGGTTTGTTCAACAACGAATACTTCGCAGCGCAGTTTGAGCAGCGCGTACAGGGAAAAGGTCGTCAGCTCGCTATGGTGTAAATCTTGCCACTGGATCATGTCAGGCTCCTTCTTAGTGTTCATCACGTTATACTAGACCCCTCCCCATTCAGCAAAGGGTCTGACTGTGTTATGGAACTGATTTTTCTGGGTACTTCCGCCGGCGTGCCAACCCGTTCACGAAATGTAACGGCCATGCTGCTGGATTTGCAGCATCCCACCCGTGGCGGGCTATGGTTATTTGACTGTGGCGAAGGCACGCAGCATCAGCTATTACACACGACTTATCATCCCGGTAAGCTCGATAAAATCTTCATTACCCACCTGCACGGGGATCATCTGTTTGGTCTGCCCGGCCTGCTATGCAGCCGCTCAATGGCCGGGAATGCCAATCCCCTGACCATTTATGGCCCTGCGGGGATCGCAGAATTTGTTGAAACCACGCTGCGTCTGAGCGGTTCGTGGACCGACTATCCGCTGGAGGTCATTGAGATTACCGATGGGCTGGTCTTCGATGATGGCGCTTACCGGGTCATTGCCCGGCAGCTAAACCACCCCGTTGAGTGTTATGGCTATCGCATTGAAGAGCATGATAAACCGGGCACGCTTAACGCCGCGGCGCTGATTGCCGACGGCGTGCGCCCGGGGCCATTGTTCCAGCGGCTGAAACAGGGCGAAACCGTTGAGCTTGAAGACGGGCGGATGATAAACGGGCAGGATTATCTTTCGGCGCCATTGCCTGGCAAGACGCTGGCGATTTTTGGCGATACCGCGCCATGCCCTGGTGCACATGAGCTTGCTCAGGGTGTTGATGTGATGGTGCATGAAGCCACACTCGAAACGGCAATGGAAGAGAAAGCCAACAGCCGTGGCCATAGCTCTACCCGTCAGGCCGCCCGGCTTGCGCTGGACGCGGGTGTAAGGAAGTTAATCGTAACGCACGTCAGCTCTCGTTACGACGCCCACGGCTGTGAAAATCTGCTGGCGGAGTGCCGCGAGGTGTTTGCAAACTGCGAGCTGGCGGAAGATTTCACTCAGGTCAGCGTTTAGTCCTTCATTTTTCCCTCAGGATGCCGATAACGATTAAAAGGTCAGCATTTCACTTGAGGGTAGAATGGATAATTTCCAGAAAGATATTGATGACAGGGCGAATCTGACCCTGTCGAACCGTTTTGAGCTGTTGCTGTTCCGTCTTGGCACCTCTCTGAATGAAAACAAATCCGAGCTGTTTGGCATTAACGTTTTTAAGCTGCGCGAAATTGTGCCGATGCCGGAATTCACCAAACCCGCGGGAATGAAATCACCACTGATGGGAATGGTGAACATTCGCGACCAGGTGATCCCGGTGATCGACCTGGCTGCCGTCGCGGGTTGCAAACCTACAACCGGGTTGAACATTCTGCTGATTACGGAATATGCCCGCAGCGTGCAGGCCTTTGCTGTGGAATCGGTCGAGAACATCATGCGTCTGGACTGGAAGCAGGTGCACGCAGCGGAAACTGCCGTCAGCGGGCGTTACATCACCAGCATTGCCTGTCTTGATGAGAAGACCGATACCAACGATCTGGCGATGGTGCTGGACGTTGAGCAAATCCTGTATGACATCACCCCGGCGAACCACGATCTGCACGCCACCAATCTGCAAACCACGAAATTCAACATCAAGCCTGGCGCAGTGGCTATCGTGGCGGAAGATTCTAAAGTTGCGCGCTCCATGCTGGAGAAAGGCTTGCAGGCAATGGAGATCCCGGCCCAGCTGCATATCACCGGCAAAGACGCATGGGAAAAAATTGGCGTTCTCGCTGCCCAGGCGCAGGCTGAAGGTGTGCCGATCACCGATAAAATCGCCCTGGTGCTGACCGACCTCGAAATGCCAGAGATGGACGGTTTTACGCTGACGCGCAAAATTAAAACTGACCCGGTTCTGAAAGATATTCCGGTGGTGATCCACTCGTCCCTTTCAGGGAATGCCAACGAAGACCATATCCGCAAGGTGAAGGCCGACGGGTATGTGGCGAAGTTTGAGCTTAACGAGCTGTCGTCGGTTATCGAAGAAGTGCTGGAGCGTTCGGTGAAGAAGATTGACGGGCCGTTGATTAGCAGGAAGCAGCTGGCTTAAGTTCGTGCGGACTGGTGCCCTCACCCCGGCCCTCTCCCACAAGGAGAGGGAGAAAACCATAAAAAAACCCGCCGAGGCGGGTTTTTTGTTTTTACCTTGCTTACATCAGCGGCATCGCGTGCTGCACGATGGTGATCAGCGGCTGCGGGTAGATACCGAAGATCAGTACCAGCAGCGCGGAGATCAGCACCACAATACCCCCGGCGCTGTACTGCCAGTTGGTTGGTGCATCGCGGTTGAGCTGCTGAGGTGCACTCAGGTACAGGCTCACAGCCACGCGCAGGTAGTAGTACAGACCAATCGCGGAGCCAATCACCACACCCGCGGTCAGCCACCACAGGCCAGCCTGCACACCGACTGCCAGAACGTAGAACTTACCGATAAAGCCCAGTGTCATCGGAATACCGGCCAGAGACAGCATCATCACGGTCATGACCGCAGACAGAATCGGACGGTGCCAGAACAGACCACGGTAAGAGAACAGGGAATCTGCATCCGGGCCACGGTACGGGCTGGACATCAGGCTCACCACGCCGAACGCGCCGAGGCTGCTGAACAGATAACCTGCCAGATACACGCCTACGGTTTCCATCGACATCTCACCGCTTTGCAGCGCAATCAGTGCCACCAGCAGGTAACCCAGATGGGAGATAGACGAGTAGCCCAGCAGACGTTTGATATTGGTCTGGCTCAGCGCCATCAGGTTACCGAAGATGATGGAAACGAACGCGATAATGCCGAGCACCACGCGAACCGCTTCGCTATCACCCACTGGAGCGTACAGGAACAGACGCATTACCACACCGAAGATGGCGATTTTGCTCGCCGTCGCCAGGAAGGTCGATACCGGAGCCGGAGCACCCTGGTATACGTCTGGCGTCCACAGGTGGAACGGAACCAGAGACAGTTTAAAGCCGAGGCCAACAATCATCATACCCAGGCCAGCCAGCAGCAGCGGTTCGTGCAGCATCCCGTCGCCGAGGCTCTTGCCGAGCGCCACGAAAGAGAGGTTACCGGACTGTGCGTACAGCAGCGCAATACCAAACAGCAGGAACGATGATGCCGCCGCTGACAGAATGGTGTACTTGATACTCGCTTCCAGCGAACGCTTCTGACGGAAGGCGTAACCAATCAGGCCGAACAGCGGCAGAGAGATAAGCTCAATACCGAGGAACAGCGCAGCCAGGTGGTTCGCGTTCGCCAGCAGAATGCCGCCCAGTGCGGCAATCAGTACCAGCAGGTAAAACTCTTCTTTGTTGTCGTTGTAGCCTTCAAGCCATGGGTACGCAAAGGTACAGGTTGCCAGACTCGCCAGCAGAACCAGCCCCGTATACAGCATGGCATAGCCGTCAACACGCATCAGCGGGGTGACATCCATCGCGCCCGCCTGGCCAACAAACCAGAGGGAAACCAACGCAGCGTTCAGACCCAGAACGGACAGGGTCGCATTCAGGAAGTGATTGCGTCGCCACGCAATGGAGAGCATCACAACCACCACCGTCAATCCGACGATCAGCAGCGGTAGCAGCGCGATCAGTTGTTGTGGAGTTATTGTCATGGCGAATTACGGCCTTGTAGTAGAAGCAGAATTAACAAACCACTGCTGGATGTTACCCATCGCGGAATGCGAGGTATCCAGAATCGGCTGTGGATAGAAGCCCAACAGCACCAGCAGTACGACCAGCAACAGGATGATGAACAGCTCACGCAGCGACATCCCAGGCAGTTCTTGTGCAGCAATCTCACTCTTCGCTTTACCGAAGTAAGCGCGGTGCAGCATCGCCAGTGAGTACACAGAAGCGAACACCAGACCGAATGTAGAGACAACGGTAATCACCGGAACCACTTTGAAGCTGCCGAACAGAATCATAAATTCGCCGACGAAGTTACCGGTACCTGGCATCCCCAGGGTGGCAACCGCAAAGAACATGGACAGCGCTGGCAGCCATTTGATTTTGCTCCACAGACCGCCCATCATACGCATATCGCGCGTGTGCAGACGTTCGTACAGCTGGCCACACAGGATGAAGAGGCCGGCTGCGGACAGACCGTGCGCAATCATCTGAATAACCGCGCCCTGGTATGCCAGCTGGCTGCCGGTGTAGATAGCAATCAGCACGAAGCCCATGTGGGAAACGGAGGTGTAAGCAATCAGACGTTTGATGTCGTACTGCGTAAACGCCATCCAGGCACCGTAGAAGATACCAATCACACCCAGCCACATGGCAATCGGTGCGAACTCAGCGGAGGCGTTCGGGAACAGCGGCAGTGCGAAACGCAGCAGACCGTAGGCCGCGGTTTTCAGCAAGATGCCCGCCAGGTCAACGGAACCCGCCGTTGGTGCCTGGGAGTGTGCATCTGGCAGCCAGCCGTGCAGCGGAACTACCGGCATTTTCACCGCGAAGGCGATGAAGAAGCCCAGCATCAGCAGATATTCAACGCCGTGAGACATTGGCGTCTTCAGCAGATCCTGATAGTTGAAGGTCCAGATACCGGTCGCGTTGTGGTGAACAAACACCAGCGCCAGGATAGCAATCAGCATCACCAGACCACTCGCCTGGGTATAGATGAAGAACTTGGTTGCCGCCGTGATACGCGTTTTACCGTCGGATGCCTTGTGGCCCCACAGCGCGATCAGGAAGTACATCGGCACCAGCATCATCTCCCAGAAGAAGAAGAACAGGAACATGTCGATGGCAAGGAACACGCCGATGACGCCGCCCAGGATCCACATCAGGTTCAGGTGGAAGAAGCCCTGGTATTTTTCGATTTCTCGCCAGGAGCAAAGTACCGCCAGAACGCCGAGCAGACCGGTCAGCACTACCATCAGCAGCGACAGACCATCAATGGCCAGGTGGATAGTAATGCCAAAACGTGGGATCCACGGCAGAACAAATTCAGACTGCCACTGCGGAATACCCGCAGACTGCGTCAGAGAATAGCCACCCTGCAACCACAGTTGCAGACCAAGTGCGAGCGTCAATCCCATGGTGATCAGCGCGATCCAGCGCGGCATCTTCACGCCAAAGCGTTCAGTCTGCCAGCACAGGAAGCCGCCGATGAAGGGAATTAATATTAGCCAGGGTAGTAACATGGCGATTTACATTCCTTTTTAAGGCCCCCAGCAGGGGCCTGATTTTCAACGAATTCGAATAAAATTCACTTAACGATCAACGCAACACCATCAGCAGCGCCAGTACGACAACCGCACCGATGCTCATGGACGCCACATACCAGCGCAGGTAACCGTTCTCGCTGAACAGCAGGCCTTTACCTGCAAAGCGGGACAGGATCGCCGGGATATTCATCATGCTGTTCAGTGGATCGCGTTTCACCAGCCACGCAACGCCCAGGAACGGCTTGACGAAAATCATGTCGTACAGCCAGTCGAAGCCCCACGCGTTGTACCACCAGGTGCCCAGCAGACGGCCTGGCGCACTGTTGGCAACAGACGTTACCAGCGTACGTTTCCCCAGCCACAGCCATGCAGCAATCAGGATGCCCGCAATAGCGACCACACCAGAGGTGATTTCAAGCGTCAGAACGCGACCGTGCTCAAGCTCAGTGGTGTCCGGCAGTACGCCCTGCAACGGTGGCACAATCATTGCGCCAACGAAGGTGGACAGTACCAGCAGCACAATCAGCGGCAGGTGGTGGGTAATCCCCTTCCCTGCGTGAGCGTGAATTTGTTCTTTACCGTGGAATACGATGAAAATCATACGGAAGGTATACAGAGAGGTCATGAACGCACCGACCAGACCTGCAACCATCAGATTGATATGACCATTCGCCATGGCACCCGCAAGGATTTCATCCTTACTGAAGAAGCCCGCGGTAATCAGCGGCAGTGCCGCCAGCGCCGCGCCGCCCACCAGGAAGCAAACATATACCAGCGGGATGGACTTACGCAGTCCGCCCATTTTGAAGATGTTCTGCTCGTGGTGGCAGGCCAGGATCACGGAACCGGATGAGAGGAACAGCAGCGCTTTAAAGAAGGCGTGCGTCATCAGGTGGAAAATCGCCGCGTCCCATGCCTGAACGCCCAGCGCCAGGAACATGTAACCAATCTGGCTCATGGTGGAGTACGCGAGAACGCGTTTGATGTCGGTCTGAACCAGCGCTGCAAAGCCTGCCAGCACCAGAGTGACCGCACCCACAATACCCACCAGATGCAAAATTTCCGGGGTCATCAGGAACAGACCGTGGGTACGTGCAATCAGGTAAACACCCGCGGTAACCATGGTCGCTGCGTGGATCAGCGCGGAGACAGGGGTTGGACCCGCCATCGCGTCTGCCAGCCATGTCTGCAACGGCAGCTGCGCGGATTTACCCACAGCACCACCCAGCAGCATCAGCGTTGCCCACATCAGCATGTTGTTGCCTGCTTCGAAGTGAGCTGGCGCCAGTTCCACCATTTCGCGGAAGTTCAGCGTGCCCAGTTCGTTGTAGAGAATGAACAGCGCGAAAGCGAGGAACACGTCACCCACACGGGTCACGACAAACGCTTTCATGGCCGCTGCGCCATTCTTCGGATCGGTGTAGTAGAAACCGATCAGCAGGTAAGAACACAGACCCACGCCTTCCCAGCCCAGATACATCAGCAACAGGTTATCGGCCAGCACCAGAACGACCATGCTCGCGATAAACAGGTTGGTGTAGGCGAAGAAGCGGGAGTAACCCTCTTCACCGCGCATATACCAGGAGGCGAACATGTGGATCAGGAAGCCCACGCCGGTCACCACGGAGAGCATGGTCAGAGACAGACCATCCAGCACCAGGTTGAAACCGATGTTGAAATCACCGACCGACATCCAGGTCCACAGCGGCACGCTGAAAGGCTGGCGTCCGTTGTTGAAGAAATCGATACCCGCGTACGCTGTTACCAGCGCCGCCAGACCAATAGAGCCAATGCCAACGGTAGCAGACAGATTCTCCGACCAGCGGCCACGAGAAAACGCCAGCAGCACGAAGCCAATCAGCGGAAAAATAATGGTTAAGGCAAGCATGTTCATCCACGCAACTCACTTACTGAATCGATGTTCAGGTTCTGGCGGCGACGATGGAGCTGCAACAACAGCGCCAGGCCAATACTCGCTTCGGCAGCCGCGAGGCTGATGGCGAGAATGTACATCACCTGACCATCGGTCTGGCCCCAGTAGCTACCGGCAACCACAAAGGCCAGCGCGGAAGCGTTAATCATGATTTCCAGGCCGATCAGCATAAACAGCAGATTGCGGCGGATAACCAGGCCGGTCAGACCCAGAACGAATAAAATCGCAGCGAGGATCAGTCCATGTGTTAAGGGGATCATGCGCGTTCCTCCGTTTTTCTTTTCGCGCGGTCGTCAGTGCGGTTGCTCAGCACCTCGCCGGCACGCTCTTCGCGGCCAACGTGGAAGGCAACAACCAGACCTGCCAGCAGCAGCATGGAGGCCAGTTCAACCGCCAGAACGTACGGGCCAAACAGGGTAATACCCACGGCTTTCGCGCTGATTGGCGTGCCGTCGATACCCTGGTCGTTCACGCCCAGAATGGCGTAAACGATCACCGCCAGCATGATGGCCGACAGAATTGCCGGGCCAATCCACACCTGCGGTTTTAACCACTGACGTTCCTGCTCAATTTCAGAGCCGCCCAGGTTCAGCATCATCACCACGAAGACGAACAGCACCATGATGGCCCCGGCGTAGACGATGATTTCCAGCGCACCGGCAAAGTGCGCGCCCAGCGCAAAGAACACCCCGGAAATAGCCAGCAGCGAAATGATTAAATAGAGCAGCGCATGCACCGGGTTGGTGTGCGTAATCACTCGCAGCGTAGCCAGGATGGCGATAAGGCCACAGATATAAAAAGCGAATTCCATTGCCCTCTCCTTACGGTAACAGGCTCTTGACGTCGATAGGCTTGGCTTCGTTCTCTGCTTCGCCCTTATCTTTGCCGTCGATTGCCATACCCGCCATCCGGTAGAAGTTATATTCCGGGTATTTGCCCGGACCGGAAATCAGCAGATCCTCTTTCTCGTACACCAGATCCTGACGCTTGTACTCACCCAGCTCGAAGTCTGGAGTCAGCTGAATCGCCGTGGTTGGGCACGCTTCTTCACACAGACCGCAGAAGATGCAGCGTGAGAAGTTGATGCGGAAGAACTCAGGATACCAGCGGCCATCTACCGTCTCTGCTTTTTGCAGAGAGATACAGCCTACCGGACACGCTACCGCACACAGGTTACAGGCAACGCAGCGCTCGGAACCGTCTGGATCGCGCGTCAGCACGATACGGCCACGGTAGCGCGGCGGCAGATATACCGGCTCTTCCGGGTACATCTGGGTTTCGCGTTTGGCAAACGCGTGCAGGCCGATCATCCAGATACTGCGTAGCTGGGTGCCGGTGCCTACCAATAATTCTTTTAAGGTCATGGTCTAAAGCCCCTTATGGCTGCTGCCAGAGAATGACAGCTGCCGTTACCAACAAGTTGACGAGCGTCAGCGGCAGGCACACTTTCCAGCCGAAGGACATTACCTGGTCATAACGAGGACGCGGTAATGACGCACGAATCAAAATGAACATCATCATGAAGAACGCGGTTTTCAGCGCGAACCAGATGAACGGCGGTAAGAACGGGCCATGCCAGCCACCAAAGAACAGCGTTACCATCAACGCGGAAATGGTGACGATACCGATGTACTCGCCCACGAAGAACAGACCGAATTTCATACCGGAATATTCAATGTGGTAACCGTCGGCCAGTTCCTGTTCGGCTTCTGGCTGGTCAAACGGGTGACGGTGACACACCGCCACGCCCGCGATAGCAAAGGTAACAAAACCAAAGAACTGCGGGATAACGTTCCAGATATCGGCCTGGTTGTTGACGATGTCGGTCATGTTGAATGAACCGGCCTGCGCCACCACGCCCATCAGGGAAAGACCCAGGAATACTTCGTAGCTCAGCGTCTGCGCGGAAGCACGCATCGCACCCAGCAGGGAGTATTTGTTGTTACTGGACCAGCCTGCAAACAGTACCGCGTAAACCGCGAGGCCTGCCATCATCAGGAAGAACAGAATGCCGATGTTCAGGTCAGCCACAACCCATGTTGGACTGACTGGTACGATGGCAAACGCCAGCAGCAGTGAGGTAAAGGCGATCATCGGTGCCAGAGTAAAGATCACGCGATCCGAGAAGCGCGGGATCCAGTCCTCTTTAAAGAACATCTTGATCATGTCCGCGACCAGCTGGAGTGAACCACCCCAGCCCACGCGGTTCGGTCCGTAACGGTTCTGGAACAGACCGAGCAGACGACGTTCACCAAAGCTCATGAACGCGCCACAGGTGACGACCACCAGCAGAATCACAACCGCTTTCAGAATGCTCAGCAGGATGTCGATAAGATCCGGCGTTAACCAACTCATGCTTTTGCCTCCTGCAAGTTATCAAGACGCGCGCCCGCCAGTACCGGAGCGATGCCAGGCATCCCCATCGGCAGACCCACCTGCCCTGCTGTCAGACCTTCGGAGATAATCAGCGGCAGGCTGATTGTCTGGCCATCGTAGCTAAAGGCAATGTTCGCGCCCGCATTCACGCCAAGCTTCGCGGCGTCTGCCGGGTTGAGCTTGATGTAAGGCTGCGGCATACGTTGCTGGAATACCGGAGAACGCTGGGACATTTCGTCGCTACCAAACAGATGGTAGTACGGCGCAATACGCCAGTTGCCATCCTGAGCCTGGAAGCTTGCCGGCACGGCGCTGAAGAAATCCAGACCGGTTTCGGAGGCTTCAATCAGACGCACACCCGGATCGCCGTGACGCAGGGAGCCGCCCACTTCTGCCTGGAACTTGTTCCATGCCTGTGGGGAGTTCCAGCCTGGAGCCCATGCAAACGGAACCTGAGAGCGCGGCGCAGACGGCTGGTTGTTCCCTTCCATAGAGAAGGCGAACATGGTGTCTTTGTCCTGCGGCTGACGAGGTTCATGCACGCTGATGTTGGCACGCATTGCGGTACGACCGCTGTAACGGTGCGGTTCACGCGCCAGTTTCTGGCCGCGAATACGGAAGCTTGCGTCAGGTGCAGCATCTTTGATGCCCGCCAGCTGAGGCAGTTTTTCCACAACCGCATCGATAACGTGGTCAAGCTGCGTCCAGTCCACTTCACGGCTCTGCACGGTGCTGTGCAGAGAGTGCAGCCAGCGCCAGCTTTCCAGCATGATGGTGTTACTGTCGTAGTACGCCGGGTCATAAACCTGGAAGAAGCGCTGTGCGCGGCCTTCGTTGTTAATCACCGTACCGTCGCTTTCAGCGAAGCTTGCCGCAGAGAGCACCAGATGCGCTTTATCCATAATCGCGGTACGCTGATGGTCAATCACCATCACCAGTGGCGCTTTTGCCAGCGCAGCGTCAACGCGTGACGCAGAGGCATGACGATGCAGGTCGTTCTCAAGCACGATAACCGCGTCAGCAGCACCGGTTTCCAGTTCGCTTAACGCTGCGTCCAGAGAGCCGCCGCCAATCATACCCAGACCGATGCTGTTCACCGCACGGGCAATCATGGTCACGCCAACGTCAGAACCACGGCCTTTCAGGGCTTTAGCAACGTTTGCTGCCGCCTGAACGATCTCGGCGCTACCGGCGTTAGTACCGGAAATAATCAGCGGTTTCTTCGCACCCGCCAGCGCCTGAACAATCACGTCAACCTTGTTTTGCAAGTCGCGATCCAGTTCAACGGCTGGAGAGTTGTTGTCCAGCGCGTGTGCAATGGCAAAGCCGAGACGAGCCTGGTCTTCAACCGGTGCGCGGTAGGTCCACGCCGCAATATCATCCAGACGGGTGTCATCAATGCTGGTGACAAACAGAGGATGCTTGGCGCGCTGGCCGATGTTCAGGATTGCTGCAATCTGCCAGTCAGCCACTTTCTGGGCTGCCGCCATTTCACGTGCTTTACCTTTCACCGCCTGGCGAACCGCCAGAGCCGCGCGAGCGCCGGTCTGAGTCAGGTCTTCACCCAGCACCAGAACTGCATCATAGGATTCGATTTCGCGCAGCGCAGGAGTATGAATACCGCCTTCGCGCAGCACTTTCAGCACCAGTTGCAGACGTTCCTGCTCGCCCTGGGCGATACCGGTGTAGAAGTTTTCAGCCCCAACCAGTTCACGCAGCGCGAAGTTACTTTCAACGCTGGCACGTGGGGAGCCGATACCAATCACTTTCTTCGACTGGCGCAGAATATCTGCCGCGCCCTGCATCGCTTGTTCAGCGTTCAGGGTGATCAGGTCATCGCCACGGCGTTGAACCGGCTGACGCGGACGGTCTTTCAGGTTCACATAGCCATAACCGAAACGACCACGGTCGCACAGGAAGTAGTGGTTAACGGTACCGTTATAGCGGTTTTCGATACGACGCAGTTCGCCGTAACGTTCACCCGGGCTGGTGTTACAGCCAAGAGAGCACTGCTGGCAGATGCTTGGAGCAAACTGCATGTCCCATTTACGGTTGTAACGCTCGGAGTGCGTTTTATCTGTGAATACGCCGGTCGGGCAGATTTCTACCAGGTTACCGGAGAATTCGCTTTCCAGCGTACCGTCTTCCGGACGACCAAAGTAGACGTTGTCATGTGCGCCATAAACGCCCAGATCCTGACCGTCTGCATAGTCTTTGTAGTAACGCACACAGCGGTAACAGGCGATGCAGCGGTTCATTTCATGAGAGATGAACGGCCCCAGATCCTGATTGCGGTGGGTACGTTTAGTAAAGCGATAGCGACGGAAGCTGTGACCGGTCATCACGGTCATATCCTGAAGGTGGCAGTTACCGCCCTCTTCACAGACCGGACAGTCGTGTGGGTGGTTGGTCATCAACCATTCCACAACGCTTTCGCGGAACTGTTTGGCTTCCTCGTCGTCAATCGAAATAAAGGTGCCTTCGGTGGCTGGCGTCATACAGGACATCACCAGGCGACCACGCGTGTCTTCCGCGTTTTGATATTGCTTCACCGCACACTGGCGGCAAGCACCGACGCTGCCCAGCGCCGGATGCCAGCAAAAGTACGGAATATCAAGGCCGAGCGACAGACAAGCTTCTAGCAGGTTGTCCGCCCCATTGACCTCGTATTCTTTGCCGTCTACATGAATCGTAGCCATTAGCATGCTTCCAGTTGGCTCAGATTAGCTCTGAGCGTTAATCAAAATTCTGTCTTTACCAGCGCGCTTTCAGCAGGTTCGGCTGAATACCATTAATTGAATGGGTATTGCTGAACGGCTGCTTGATGCCTGCTTCGAATTCGTCGCGGAAATATTTAATCGCGCTCTGCAATGGCTCTACAGCACCCGGTGCGTGGGCACAGAAGGTTTTACCAGGGCCCAGGAATCGACACAGTTGCTCAAGTGTCTCGATATCGCCCGGCTGGCCTTCGCCACGTTCAATAGCACGCAGGATCTTCACGCTCCACGGCAGACCATCACGGCACGGTGTACACCAGCCGCAGGACTCGCGAGCGAAGAACTCTTCCAGGTTACGTACCAGCGATACCATGCCGATCTCGTGGTCGACGGCCATCGCCAGCGCCGTACCGAGACGGCTGCCTGCTTTACCAATGCTTTCGAATTCCATTGGCAGGTCAAGATGAGCCTCGGTCAGGAAGTCGGTTCCTGCCCCGCCTGGCTGCCAGGCTTTGAATTTCAGCCCGTCACGCATCCCGCCTGCATAGTCTTCAAGAATTTCGCGCGCGGTCGTACCAAATGGCAGCTCCCAGACACCCGGGTTCTTCACGCGGCCAGAGAAGCCCATCAGTTTGGTACCTGCATCCTTACTTGAAGAGATGCCCTGATACCACTCCACGCCGTTGGCGAGGATCGCCGGAACGTTACACAGGGTTTCGACGTTGTTAACACAGGTCGGTTTACCCCATACGCCGGAGCTTGCCGGGAACGGTGGCTTGGAACGCGGGTTCGCACGACGGCCTTCGAGGGAGTTAATCAGCGCGGTTTCTTCACCACAGATGTAACGCCCTGCACCGGTGTGCACGAACAGTTCGAAGTCAAAACCGGTGCCCAGAATGTTTTTACCCAGCAGACCCGCTTCGGTCGCTTCGGCAATCGCGCGACGCAGGTTTTCTGCGGCTTCGATGTACTCACCGCGCAGGAAGATGTAGCCACGGTATGCTTTCAGCGCAAACGCGGAGATCAACATACCTTCCACCAGCAGGTGCGGCAGTTGTTCCATCAGCAGGCGGTCTTTATAGGTGCCAGGTTCCATTTCATCGGCGTTACACAGCAGGTAACGGATGTTCATGGATTCGTCTTTTGGCATCAGGCTCCACTTCAGACCGGTGGAGAAGCCCGCACCGCCGCGCCCTTTCAGGCCAGCGTCTTTTACCGCATTAACGATTTCGTCCGGTGCCATGCCGCCCAGGGCTTTACGCGCACCGGCATAGCCGTTTTTGCTTTCGTATTCTTCAAGCCATACCGGCTGTTTGTCATCGCGCAGACGCCAGGTCAGCGGATGAGTTTCAGCAGTACGAATTACAGTTTTCATTTGTACTGCTCCAGCAGGTCAGGAATGGCTTCCGGCGTCAGATGACTGTGAGTATCCTCATCAATCATCATGGTCGGCCCTTTGTCGCAATTACCCAGGCAACAGGTTGGCAGCAGGGTAAAACGACCGTCGAACGTGGTCTGGCCTGGTTTGATATCGAGTTTTTTCTCAATAGCAGCCTGAATGCCCTGATAACCCGTGATGTGGCAAACCACGCTGTCACAGTAGCGGATCACGTGGCGGCCAACCGGCTGGCGGAAGATCTGGCTATAGAACGTTGCCACACCTTCTACGTCGCTTGCCGGAATACCCAGCACTTTTGCGATCTCATAGATCGCCCCATCCGGCACCCAACCACGCTGTTTCTGTACGATTTTCAGCGCTTCAATGGACGCCGCACGCGGGTCTTCGTAGTGGTGCATCTCATGCTCAATGGCGGCACGTTCTGCTTCACTCAGCTCAAAAGCCTCGGTCTGTGGTTGTTGATTTTCGTGCATAATTAGCGGTCCACATCTGACATAACAAAATCGATACTACCCAGATACACAATCAGGTCAGAGACCAGACTGCCGCGGATAGCGGCCGGGATCTGCTGCAAGTGTGCGAAGCTTGGCGTACGCACACGGGTACGGTAGCTCATGGTGCTGCCGTCGCTGGTCAGGTAGTAACTGTTGATACCCTTGGTCGCTTCAATCATCTGGAAGGATTCCTGCGCCGGCATGACCGGGCCCCAGGACACTTGCAGGAAGTGCGTGATCAGGGTTTCGATATGTTGCAGCGTGCGCTCTTTCGGTGGCGGCGTCGTCAGCGGGTGATCCGCTTTGAACGGGCCTTCCGGCATGTTGTTGAGGCACTGCTCAAGGATGCGCAGACTCTGGCGCAATTCTTCCACTTTCAGCATCACACGGGTGTAGCAGTCGGAAACGCCGCCGCCAACCGGGACTTCAAAGTCGAAGTTCTCGTAGCCAGAGTAAGGACGGGCTTTACGCACGTCGAAATCAATACCGGTCGCACGCAGACCTGCCCCTGTTGTGCCCCACTCCAGCGCTTCTTTCGCACCGTAAGCAGCAACGCCCTGGGAACGGCCTTTCAGGATGGTGTTACGCAGCGCGGCTTTCTCGTAAGAAGCCAGACGTTTTGGCATCCAGTCGAGGAATTCACGCAGCAGACGGTCCCATCCGCGCGGCAGATCGTGTGCCACACCGCCGATACGGAACCAGGCCGGGTGCATACGGAAGCCGGTAATCGCTTCTACCAGATCGTAGATTTTCTGACGGTCGGTAAAGGCGAAGAAGACCGGGGTCATCGCGCCAACGTCCTGGATGAACGTGGAGATGTAGAGCAGGTGGCTGTTAATACGGAACAATTCAGACAGCATTACGCGGATGACATTAACGCGATCCGGCGTGGTGATGCCTGCCAGTTTCTCAACGGCCAGCACGTATGGCATTTCGTTTACGCAGCCGCCGAGGTATTCGATACGGTCGGTATACGGAATGTAGCTGTGCCAGGACTGACGCTCGCCCATCTTCTCAGCACCACGGTGGTGGTAGCCGATATCCGGTACGCAGTCGACAATCTCTTCGCCATCGAGCTGAAGAATAATACGGAATGCACCGTGCGCTGACGGGTGGTTTGGACCGAGGTTAAGGAACATGAAGTCCTCGTTTTCGGTACCGCGCTTCATACCCCAGTCTTCCGGCTTGAAGGTCAGTGCTTCCATCTCCAGATCCTGCTTGGCTTTGGTCAGCTCAAACGGGTCGAATTCAGTTGCACGTGCCGGGTAGTCTTTACGCAGCGGGTGGCCGGTCCAGGTCTGCGGCATCATGATGCGCGTCAGATGTGGGTGGCCGTCAAAGGTCATGCCGAACATTTCCCAGGTTTCACGCTCATACCAGTTAGCGTTCGGGAAAAGTTTAGTGATCGTCGGCAGATGCATGTCGTTTTCAGACAATGCCACCTTGAGCATGATATCCGTGTTGCGGTCTATTGAGATCAGGTGGTAGAAAACGGAAAAATCCGCAGCAGGGAGACCCTGGCGGTGGGTACGCAGACGTTCATCCATGCCGTGTAAGTCAAACAGCATGACGTATGGTTTTGGCAATTTCTTGAGGAAATCGACAACTTCCAGTAATTGTTCACGCTTCACCCAAACTACGGGTACCCCGGTGCGGGTGGCCTGAACAGTAAAGGCATCCGGCCCAAAACGGTTGCGCAGCTCGCCAATGACCGGGTCATCCAGATGATCCCGGGTTTGCCATGCGGCTTCTTGCGCGGTTAAGTCGGTCATATTGTTCACCATTGCAAATGGTCCGTGGTGACTGTCAAGCCTGGCTTCGCGCTATTTGAGTAGTGATATGCGAAGGTGTTCTCCAGGCTCACAGGCGCAAATTAAATTTCGTCAGGCGTACGCAGGTTGGTGACTGCAATACGTTCACCGCGTTTACGCTCACGCTCAGACTGCATGTTGGCGCGATACACACCCTGATCGCCTACAACCCAGGAAAGTGGGCGGCGCTCTTTACCGATGGACTCCTGCAACAGCATCAGAGCCTGCATGTAAGCTTCCGGACGTGGCGGACAACCAGGGATGTACACGTCCACCGGAATGAACTTATCAACGCCCTGCACAACGGAATAAATGTCGTACATACCGCCTGAGTTTGCACATGCGCCCATGGAGATAACCCATTTTGGCTCAAGCATCTGGTCATAAAGACGCTGAATGACAGGTGCCATTTTGGTAAAGCATGTACCGGCTACCACCATCAGGTCGGCCTGACGTGGGGAAGCACGCAGTACCTCTGCCCCAAAACGCGCAACGTCATGCACCGCAGTGAATGACGTCACCATTTCAACGTAGCAGCAAGAAAGGCCAAAGTTGTATGGCCAGATGGAGTTCTTACGACCCCAGTTGACCATATCGTGCATGGCGTGCTCGAGCTTGCCCATGTACACGCTTTTATTGACTTCTTGCTCCAGGGGGTCGGTTACGATCTCCTGTTTTTGCAGGGGGTAACGGTCATTCTCACCGTTAGGATCTATGCGGGTGAGCGTATAATCCATCTTATTGCCTCGCTGTTACTGCTGACGATTAGAGATACTGTTTTCCGGGTTGATGTGTTCACGGCGTGAACGCACAGGTGTCCAGTCCAGCGCGCCAATACGCACCAGATAAACCAGACCGGCCAGTAACACTAAAATGAAAATTGCGGCCTCGACAAAGCCCACCCAACCACTTTCGCGGATGGAAGTAGACCATGCGAAAAGGTAAAGCGCTTCCACGTCGAAGATGACGAAGAACATGGCTACCAGGTAGAACTTGGCAGACAGGCGTAAGCGAGCGGAACCTACTGAATCAATACCTGATTCGAAAGGTGTGTTTTTGTGCCTTGCGCGGGCGCGACCGCCCAGGAACCAGCCGCCGACTAACATCAGGCAGCACAGGCCAATGGCTACAATAAGAAAGATTGCGAATGCCCAGTGATGAGCGATGACTTCTGTGGATGTTGACATACTCATTGCTTACTCATCAAAAGTGATACCTACGACACTGCTCTTGCTGGCAGATGGGCATCACATCGATTCATGGGGAGGAACAAATAACCTTACACTAACTGTCGGAAATGAGGCGTAGACAGCAAAATGATGTGGTTTTTTACTCCTTTCTATAACCTTTTGTCAACTTTAACAAAGGTTTCTTCACATTAAATTACATCGAGCGATTCTCATTAACATTTCATGCCCTTTAACCCTGGTGGGTACCTGACTTTACGTCAAATGCATGTTGTTGAATCGTGTCCGTTTTGGAAGTAAAAAAAATAACCCTCCTATTTTGACAGGATTCGCCAACGATTCCTCCCCCCAAATAGGAGTATTTTCTTGATCTGAGACACGCTTTTGTTAATTCAATCAAAAAAACGGCAACATATTTCCCGTTTTTTTAACATGAGCACCCCAGAAAGGAACTGAGAACAGAAATTGTCTAAATTTTAAACCAATCATATCAATAGCATGATAATTAAGACTTATTTACCTAAACCCTAGTCAGATGAAGGTTATTTTTGTCAAAAAAAAACCACTCCGTGAGAAAATCACGCGAGTGGCCTTTTTTTACACTTACATTTTGTTACCAGAAATTTGAGCTATTGATCACTCAAAATCCCCTTCAACCATCAGAGAGTCGCCCCCCCCTTCGGGAGTAACATGCTCATATTGCCAGGGGTTATGGTAGTTTTCCATGGCCTCGAACACGACCTTCGCCAGTTCGTTATTGCTGGACGCATTGTGGCAGAGCAGGTATTCCGTCTCCGGCAGCACGGGAAGACCATCGGTTTTACCCAATACGCGCAGATCCGGGCTCATCATCTCTACCGGACGAGCCGTTACACCAAGCCCCGCTTTCACGGCGGCACGCACTGCTGGCAAGGTCGATGCCACATAGGCCAGACGCCACGGGATATTGGCTTCATTCAGCGCAGAAATCACCATATCGCGGAACGGGCTTGGATCATCGAGCAAGACCAGCGGAATAGCCTCACCTTTTTGCAGGACATATTCAGCTGCACAATACCAATGCGTTGGTGAGGTCCGTAACGTCAGACAATCAAATTGCCCAGGACGGTGCGTAGTCACCACCAAATCAACTTCATTCCCCTTCAACATATCCACCATAAAGGCGTTACGTTTTACGCTAACATCCAGCGCAAGTTTCGGATAAACCGAACTAATACGGTTGAGAAGGAAAGGCAATATGGTATCAGCAGATTCATCAGATGCGCCTAATGTTAGCACCCCCTGAAGGTTGCTAAACATTAATGACATACATGCTTCATCATTAAAGCGAAGTATTTTCCTGGCATAACCTAAAAGCTGAATACCGTGCTCAGTTAAAAGCTTATTACGCCCATGGCGTGCAAAAAGCTCTTTACCGACCAGTTGCTCCAGCCTTTGCATTTGTTGGCTCACGGCTGACTGGGTACGGCATACTGCGGCAGCAGCTGCTGCAAAAGTGTTGAGATCGGCGACCGCAACAAACGTTCTCAGCAGATCGAGGTCGAGATTCATTATCGGACGATTTGCATTTATCATATCTATTCACTTACAGGTTGCTCGTGCGGAGCTGCCCGGGTTGAAGCTGTGTGTAACAGTTAAACAATTCCTTCTGAAGGATTTCCCTCGCATCCCGGCCCGGCAGACTGCCTGACAGATAGTTATTGTGCTGCTGTAAACCAACAGTCAGAAATCACGTTTCATGACGTTATTTTTATTCTCTTAAACGTTCAGGATATTTAGATGTTTGCAGGTTTATGTAAATTCCATTAAAGGAAACGCACATTTTCTGCCATCTTGATCGCAGCGCTGTTAACGTAGCAAGATGTGGTTTCCACATTCTAGCCAGAGATAACTCCAACAATAACAATCAATTATATAAGAAAAGTTGATTCAGATAGGCAATACATGAGTATCTCTCATCTACTCTCCTGAAAGACATCTTAACCCAAATCCACTTTATTTATAAGTATTATTGCAATATTCAGGATTTAACAGGGTTGATAAGCAACTTAACTAATTTTATTAAAATTAACGAAAGTTGCAATTTCATCGGTAATAATAAATAAATTTTAATTTAGATTAAGGTTATTCATTAATAACACTTAACATTAAATTTACATGGACAACTTTTAACCCAGTTAATCAATATAATGCGCAACACCCCTAAAGCTCAGGTTTTACGAAAAGTCACGCAGGGCAACTGCTCGCCTGTTCCCCACTTTGCGGGTCTGAGCTTTATTTATTTCAGCATAAAATGCAACAAAACAAGACTCATAAAGCACAATAAACCTAAATCCACATTACAGGCGTTACTTTAAGGCAGGCAAATCGTTTGTGGATAGCGAAATAGATTACAAAGGATTTACCCCGTTGTGCAAAATCTTCTTCTGTTCGCCCTTCAAAACGAAGCGAGGTGGGAGTACATTGTTCCGTGCTGACTTCCACGGCAGGGAGTGGCAATAATAGCGAAAAGGTTAAAGGTTCATGTCCCCTATCGAAAAATCCAGCAAACTAGATAACGTCTGTTATGACATTCGCGGCCCGGTTCTCAAAGAGGCAAAACGTCTCGAAGAAGAAGGCAACAAGGTTCTGAAGCTCAACATTGGTAACCCCGCGCCATTTGGTTTTGAAGCGCCGGATGAAATCCTGGTTGATGTGATCCGCAACCTGCCTACTGCGCAAGGTTATTGCGATTCCAAAGGACTCTACTCAGCACGTAAAGCCATCATGCAGCATTATCAGGCGCGTGGGATGCGTGATGTCACCGTGGAAGATATCTATATCGGTAACGGCGTTTCCGAACTGATCGTGCAGGCGATGCAGGCACTGCTGAACAGCGGTGATGAAATGCTGGTACCGGCACCGGATTACCCGCTGTGGACGGCTGCTGTGTCGCTATCCAGCGGTAAAGCGGTGCACTACCTGTGCGACGAGTCCTCAGACTGGTTCCCGGATCTGGATGATATCCGCGCCAAAATCACCCCACGTACGCGCGGGATCGTGATTATCAACCCGAACAACCCAACGGGTGCGGTGTACTCCAAAGAACTGCTAATGGAGATCGTAGAGATCGCCCGCCAGCACAACCTGATCATTTTCGCTGACGAAATCTACGACAAGATCCTGTACGACGCAGCGCAGCACCACTCTATCGCCGCACTGGCGCCAGACCTGCTCACCGTCACCTTCAACGGCCTGTCAAAAACCTACCGCGTGGCGGGCTTCCGTCAGGGCTGGATGGTGCTGAACGGCCCGAAAAAGCACGCGAAAGGCTATATCGAAGGGCTGGAAATGCTGGCCTCTATGCGCTTGTGCGCAAACGTCCCGGCGCAGCACGCGATCCAGACGGCGCTGGGCGGTTACCAGAGCATCAGCGAATTTATCGTTCCTGGCGGACGTTTGTATGAACAGCGTAACCGTGCCTGGGAGCTCATCAACGATATTCCGGGTGTATCCTGCGTGAAACCTAACGGCGCGCTCTATATGTTCCCGAAAATTGATGCGAAGCGCTTCAATATTCATGACGATCAGAAAATGGTGCTCGATTTCTTGCTTCAGGAAAAAGTGCTTCTGGTTCAGGGGACTGCGTTTAACTGGCCGTGGCCGGATCACGTGCGTATCGTGACCCTGCCGCGTGAAGATGATCTTGAAATGGCCATCAGCCGCTTCGGGCGCTTCCTCTCTGGTTACCATCAGTAACTGCTTTGCTTGCCGGGTGGCGCTACGCTTACCCGGCCTACAAAAACCCGCATTTGCATCTTCCCTCCCCTCCCCGCACAATGAAGCCTGTCGCTGTGAAGACAAAAGGTAACCTATGAGTCAGAGTCATTTCTTTGCCCACCTCTCCCGCCTTAAGCTCATCAACCGCTGGCCGCTGATGCGCAATGTTCGCACTGAGAATGTATCAGAGCACAGTTTGCAGGTCGCGATGGTCGCCCACGCGCTGGCAGCCATTAAAAACCGTAAGTTTAACGGACAGGTCAACGCAGAACGCATTGCCCTGCTGGCGATGTACCACGATGCATCAGAAGTTCTGACGGGGGATTTACCCACCCCGGTGAAATATTTCAATTCGCAGATTGCCCAGGAATATAAAGCGATCGAGAAGATTGCCCAGCAGAAGCTGATCGACATGGTGCCGGAAGAGTTACGCGATATCTTCGAGCCGCTTATCGATGAGCACAGCTATACCGAAGACGAGAAATCGCTGGTGAAGCAGGCAGATGCGCTGTGCGCCTATCTGAAATGTCTGGAAGAGCTATCCGCGGGGAACAATGAATTTCTTCTGGCAAAAACGCGTCTGGAAAAAACGCTTGAGGCCCGTCGCAGCGATGAGATGGATTATTTTATGCAGGTGTTTGTGCCAAGCTTCCATTTATCGCTGGACGAAATTAGCCAGGATTCTCCGTTGTAATTTTTGCCGGGTGGCGGCTTCGCCTTACCCGGCCTACGTTTCTGCGCTCGCGCTAAAACGGGAATAAAACCGGAATTAACACCACGCACACCAGCATCACCAGCACCGTGAAGGGCACACCAATCTTCACGAAATCGCTGAACTTATAGTTCCCTGGCCCCAGCACCAGCGTGTTAACCGGTGATGAGACGGGGGTCATAAATGCTGCCGATGCTGCCATCGCCACCATCATGGCAAACGGATAAGGGGAGACGCCCATTGATTTTGCCATCGCCAGAGCAATAGGTGCCATTAATACGGCGGTTGCGGTGTTCGAAATAAACAAGCCAATTGCGGCGCACATGACAAACAAGCACACCAGCATCATGTAAGGCCCGTAGCCCCCACCAACGTCCATCAACCCTTTCACAATCAAATCCACACCACCAGTTTTTTGCAGCGCCAGCGCAAAGGGCATCATCCCGACGATAAGAATAATGCTCGGCCAGTGCACGGCTTTGTAGGCACTTTCCGCATCTATGCAACGGAATTTACCCATCAGCAGACAAGCAATAATTGCCGCCACCGGATTGGGGATCTCATCGGTCAGCATCAGGGCGACCATCAGCACCAGGCAAAAAATCGCATGAGGAGCCTGGCTGTGAGCCGGAGAGGCATCGCTCTCTTCAACCGGCATATTGAGCACCACAAAATCACGGCCTTTTTGTCCCAGTTGACTGATAAGCTTCCAGTTACCTACCACCAGGAAAATATCTCCCAGCAGAATAGGTTCATCGACCACGGCACCTTCAAGCGCTACGCCGTCACGCTTAAGGCCAACCACATTCAGGCCGTAGCGGGTACGAAAACCAATTTCGCGCACGGTTTTACCCAACAGTTCCGATTCCGGGATAAGAGAGACTTCCGCCATGCCCACATCCAGCGCCTGATCCGAAAAGTACTCGCCGCGCAGAACCATAGGCTCAAGCAGTTGCTCGCTGCAAAACTCGCGCAGGTCGACGTCTGCCGTGGACATATCAATCAGCAAAACGTCACGCGCACGGAATTCTGATACCCCGTTAACGTTAACAATCACCCGACGAAAGCGACGCCAGCGCTCCACACCGATAACGTTCGCGCCGTAGCGCTCGCGCAGTCTGAGGTCATCAAGCCGTTGACCCACCATCGGCGAGCCCGGGCGGATCGCCAGGCGGCGGGCGCGGCCAGTCAGACGATACTCTTTAATCAAATCGCGGAAGGTGCGCCGCTTCCAGCCGTCTTTCGATTTATCCTGTTTTTCGCCCTTCAGCGCAAACCGGGTTAGCAGCATGTAGATAACGCCCAGAACCAGAATCACCAGTCCGAGCGGAGTGACGCTGAAAAAGCTAAACCCCTGCAATCCTTCACGGATTAACTCACTGTTGACCACCAGGTTTGGCGGCGTGGCCACCAGCGTCATCATTCCGCTGATAAGCCCGGCAAAGCTCAGGGGCATCATCAGACGTGATGGCGAGGTCTGCATTCGCATGGAGACGCTGAGGACGACCGGAATGAAAATGGCCACCACACCGGTAGAGCTCATAAATGCGCCCAGCCCGGCTACGGTTACCATCAGGTAGACTAGCATTTTGGTTTCACTGTTGCCCGCAACCTTGACCAGCCACGCCCCCATAATGGTTGCCACACCGGTACGCACCAGGCCATCGCCGATAATAAACAGGGCCGCAATAAGAATGACGTTAGGGTCGCTAAACCCTGAGAAGGCTTCAGGCAGCGTGAGTGTGCCGCTTAATACAAAGGCGACAATCACAAACAAGGCGACGGCATCCATGCGCACCTTGCCTGTAGCAAAGAGAATGATGGCGATTAAAAGCAGGCTGAGGACCCAAATCAGTTCACCGTTCACAACATATCCTTGTCTGAGGGAGCAGAAGAAAAGAGTGCCATAAAAAAGCCCCAACAAAGTGGGGCTAAATCATGGGATTACATTTTCAGCGAGACAGTTACAATTCCGTCTGGCGACTTAGAAACTGTAATCGCCGTCAGAGAACTGAGGACAAAATCGACTTCGTCCAGCCGTGGAGAGTCCGCCGGTACGTTAACCGCGATAACATGGCTACCGGCATTCAAACCTGCCAGAACACCAGCCGCCGCATCTTCCACCACGACACATTCTGCGGGTGCAAGCCCCAGTAACTCCGCGCCCAGTAAGAATGCGTCAGGCTCTGGTTTGCCGCGCTTAACGCGCTCTGCGGTGATAAACACTTCAGGCTTTGGTAAACCTGCCGCTTTATGACGCGCATGAGCAACCGGGATTGAGCCGGATGTCACAATAGCCCACGGGATGTGCGCCTCGTTCAAATGCTCAAGCAGTTCACGCGCACCAGGCAGTGCAACGATCCCGTCAGTATCTGTCGCTTCAATTTGCTCAAGATAGTTGAACTCCGCCTGAATCTCTTCCTCAGAGCTCCCCGCAAGGAAGTGGCGCAATGAGGTAATGGCCTGTTTGCCATGGATGAAATTCAATACTTCCTGGTGGTCTATGCCATGCCTGTCGGCCCAATGGCACCAGGAGCGCTCCACAACCGGCAGCGAATCCACCAGCGTACCGTCCAGATCAAACAGAAAACCTTTACACTGCACATCCACCTCCGTCAGGCATTAATGATTTGTTGAATTTCGTTGCTGCTTAAATGGTACTGGCGCGGGCAGGAGTGCCAGACGCTCAACATACGCTGGTATTTTTCCCACATTGGGGTCTGCGCATTAAAGCCGTGCGTGCCCGCATCAAAGTGGGTATAGCGCCCTTCTGTGTTCACCATAAAGCGCACATAGCTGAGATAACGCGCTTCGGTTGCGGCATCAAAGCCGAGGAACGTAACGCGACGTTCATCGATGGACTGCTGATCTTTGAGATTGGCCCAGGACACGTGCAGCGCGTGATACATCTCCATGATATCGATAACGATGCGGCAGGTTTCTTCTTTAAGTTCGCCAAACTCACGATCCAGTTCGCGCATCTGCAAACCAAACCCGCGTTCAACGATAGTCTGCAAGCGGCTGTAGCGCTCAGCGTTGTCGGGATCAAGCATAGTCATCATCTTGTACTGGTTAGACAAAATCAGACGTTGAGCATGGGTCATTTCCATCTTTCGACTCCTGTAGCGCATTGCACTGTAAAAAAAAGACACGGTAACTGTTTGTTACTGTGCCTTCTTTTATTAGTCGTTTCGATGATCAATCACAAATCATCGAGGAATGTTTTATCAAGTTGTTTAAATGCCCGCTTGAGGGTATCGGCCAGCGCCTGATAATCCGGTTTACCTTCAACCGGAGCCAGGGCCTGCCCTGCCTCTTCAAGTTTTCCGCGCACTTCATAAAACCAGTGTAAAATTGTTGGTGGCAACGGCGTGACCGAACGTTTACCTAACCACCACAGGCCCTGCATCGGCAGGCTTAGCGCGAAAAGCGCGGTAGCAACGGCTGGCCCAAGCTGACCACCCAGTGCGATTTGCCAGCACAGGGTAAAGATAGCCACTGGCGGCATAAAACGAATCGCGTAGCGCGTAGCGCGGATCACGCGATTCTCAACGAACATTGGCGCAAGGCGCTTTTCCATGGGCCACGTCTTTGCGTAATGCTGGCCCCGACGAAACAGACTGAAAAAGCTCACGGAGGGGATCTCAGGTGTCGACATGGCTGTACCTCAACTTCACATATAAAAATTAAAATTTTCGTGCAAAACCACAACAAGCTATGACAACGTTCAAAATATTTTGTCATCGCTACCCAGTATCGGGTATTCTGTGCCAGCCTCATAGGGCCTTAGACGAGAATCGTTAACTCGTCAAATTATCGCATATTATGCCATTGTCTGAAAAATGTTCAAAATGGCATAAAATCATATGTATTTCTTCCATCATGCCAGAATGTTCGTTCGGCATGATGTTAATCATAAATGTCTGGGTCCGATTGCGTTACGCTTCACGACTCACTGACGTTTTTTTAGCCACGTATCAATAATAGGTACTTCCATGTCGAGTAAGTTAGTACTGGTTCTGAACTGCGGTAGCTCCTCACTGAAATTCGCCATCATCGATGCGCTCAACGGTGACGAGTACCTCTCTGGTTTGGCCGAATGTTTCCACCTGCCAGAAGCACGTATCAAGTGGAAGATGGACGGCAGCAAACAAGAAGCGGCTTTAGGTGCAGGCGCCGCTCACAGTGAAGCGCTGAACTTTATCGTTAACACTATTCTGGCACAAAAACCAGAACTGTCTGCTCAGCTGACTGCGATTGGTCACCGTATCGTCCACGGCGGCGAAAAATACACCAGTTCCGTTGTGATTGACGAATCTGTGATCCAGGGTATCAAAGACTCTGCATCCTTTGCACCGCTGCACAACCCAGCACACCTGATCGGTATCGCTGAAGCACTGAAATCCTTCCCGAATCTGAAAGACAAAAACGTGGCCGTGTTCGATACCGCGTTCCATCAGACTATGCCGGAAGAATCTTACCTGTATGCCCTGCCGTACAGCCTGTACAAAGAGCACGGCGTTCGTCGTTATGGCGCGCACGGTACCAGCCACTTCTATGTGACTCAGGAAGCGGCAAAAGTGCTGAACAAGCCAGTTGAAGAACTGAACATCATCACCTGCCACCTGGGCAACGGTGGTTCTGTTTCTGCTATCCGCAACGGCAAATGTGTTGATACCTCCATGGGTCTGACCCCACTGGAAGGCCTGGTGATGGGTACGCGTTCCGGTGATATCGACCCGGCGATTATCTTCCACCTGCACGACACCCTGGGCATGAGCGTTGACCAGATCAACAAGATGCTGACCAAAGAGTCTGGCCTGCTGGGTCTGACCGAAGTGACCAGCGACTGCCGTTATGTTGAAGACAACTACGCAGACAAAGAAGACGCTAAACGTGCAATGGACGTTTACTGCCACCGTCTGGCTAAGTACATCGGTTCTTACACTGCACTGATGGACGGTCGTCTGGATGCGGTTATCTTCACCGGTGGTATCGGTGAGAACGCAGCAATGGTCCGTGAACTGTCCCTGGGTAAACTGGGCGTTCTGGGCTTCGACGTTGATCATGAACGTAACCTGGCTGCCCGTTTCGGTAAGTCTGGTTTCATCAACAAAGAAGGCACCCGTCCTGCTATCGTTATTCCAACTAACGAAGAGCTGGTCATCGCGCAAGACGCGAGCCGCCTGACTGCCTGATTCCACACCGCCAGCTAAGCTGGCGGTGCTGTTTTGTAGCCCGCCCAATTTCGGCGGTAACGAAAGAGGATAAACCGTGTCCCGTATTATTATGCTGATCCCTACCGGAACCAGCGTCGGCCTGACCAGCGTCAGCCTTGGCGTTATCCGTGCTATGGAACGCAAAGGCGTTCGTCTGAGCGTCTTTAAGCCAATCGCCCAGCCACGTGCCGGTGGCGATGCGCCAGACCAGACCACCACCATCGTGCGTAAGAACTCCAATCTGCCAGCCGCTGAACCGCTGAAGATGAGCCACGTTGAATCTCTGCTCTCCAGCAACCAGAAAGATGTGCTGATGGAAGAGATCATCGCCAACTACCACGCCAGCACGCAAGATGCAGAAGTGGTTCTGGTTGAAGGCCTGGTTCCTACCCGTAAACACCAGTTTGCCCAGTCTCTGAACTTTGAGATCGCGAAAACGCTGAACGCAGAAATCGTCTTCGTGATGTCCCAGGGTACTGACACCCAGGAACAGCTGAAAGAGCGTATCGAACTGACTCGCAGCAGCTTCGGCGGCGCGAAAAACACCAACATCACCGGCGTTATCGTTAACAAACTGAACGCACCGGTTGATGAGCAGGGACGTACTCGTCCTGACCTGTCCGAAATCTTTGACGACTCTTCCAAAGCGAAAGTGGTTAAAGTGGATGCGGCTAAACTGCAGGAAGCGAGCCCGCTGCCAGTTCTGGGCGCGGTGCCATGGAGCTTTGATCTGATTGCTACCCGTGCAATCGATATGGCGCGTCACCTGAACGCAACCGTGGTTAACGAAGGCGACATCAACACTCGCCGCGTGAAGTCTGTTACCTTCTGTGCACGCAGCATCCCGCACATGCTGGAACACTTCCGTGCAGGTTCCCTGCTGGTGACCTCTGCTGACCGTCCTGACGTGCTGGTTGCCGCGTGCCTGGCTGCGATGAACGGCGTGGAAATCGGTGCCATCCTGCTGACCGGTGCTTATGAAATGGACCCACGCGTAAGCAAGCTCTGCGAGCGTGCTTTCGCCACTGGCCTGCCAGTATTCATGGTGAACACCAACACCTGGCAGACCTCTCTGAGCCTGCAAAGCTTCAACCTGGAAGTGCCGGTTGATGACCACGAGCGTATCGAGAAAGTTCAGGAATACGTTGCAAGCTACATCAACGCAGACTGGATCGAATCCCTGACTGCGACCTCCGAGCGCAGCCGTCGTCTGTCTCCTCCGGCATTCCGTTACCAGCTGACCGAGCTGGCGCGTAAAGCGGGCAAACGCGTTGTTCTGCCAGAAGGCGACGAACCACGTACCGTTAAAGCGGCTGCCATCTGTGCAGAACGCGGTATCGCGACATGTGTGCTGCTGGGTAACCCGGAAGAGATCAACCGCGTAGCGGCCTCTCAGGGCGTTGAGCTGGGCACAGGCATTGAAATTGTCGATCCAGAAGTGGTTCGCGAAAGCTATGTTGCACGTCTGGTTGAGCTGCGTAAGAGCAAGGGTATGACCGAAGCCGTTGCGCGTGAGCAGCTGGAAGACAACGTTGTGCTGGGTACACTGATGCTGGAACAGGACGAGGTTGACGGCCTGGTTTCTGGTGCGGTTCACACCACTGCGAACACCATTCGCCCGCCATTGCAGCTGATCAAAACAGCGCCAGGCAGCTCTCTGGTGTCTTCTGTGTTCTTCATGCTGCTGCCTGAACAGGTTTATGTTTACGGTGACTGCGCGATCAACCCAGATCCAACCGCAGAACAACTGGCTGAAATCGCTATTCAGTCTGCTGACTCCGCGATTGCATTCGGTATCGAACCGCGCGTGGCGATGCTCTCCTACTCCACCGGTACTTCTGGTGCAGGTAGCGATGTAGAGAAAGTTCGCGAAGCGACCCGTCTGGCACAGGAAAAACGTCCTGACCTGATGATCGACGGCCCTCTGCAATACGACGCCGCTGTTATGGCAGACGTTGCGAAATCCAAAGCGCCGAACTCTCCGGTTGCAGGTCGCGCTACCGTGTTCATCTTCCCGGATCTGAACACCGGTAACACCACCTACAAAGCGGTACAGCGTTCAGCTGACCTGATCTCCATCGGGCCAATGCTGCAAGGGATGCGCAAACCTGTGAACGACCTGTCTCGTGGCGCTCTGGTAGACGATATCGTCTACACCATCGCTCTGACCGCGATCCAGTCTTCGCAGCAGCAGTAATGTTAAAAAGCCCGGTGGCGCTAGCGCTTACCGGGCCTACGGTTTTGTAGGCCGGATAAGCGAAGCGCCATCCGGCAAGAAAGGCGACCACTTAACCGGTCGCCTTTTTTATTTACAGCAGCTCTCTCGCCGCCGACACAATGTCATGTGCCGTCAGGCCGTACTCTTTTTGCAGGAAATCCTGCGTACCCACCTGGCCGTAACGCTCCTTCACGCCCACACGCCGCATCGGCACCGGACACGTCTCCACCAGCACTTCCGCGACGGCTGAACCCAGCCCGTTATGAATGCTGTGGTTTTCGCAGGTCACGATACGCCCGGTTTTCTCGGCATAATTTTTCACTAACATGCGATCAATCGGTTTCAGGGTAAACATGTCGATGACCGCAGCGCTCACCCCTTCCTGCTCAAGCTGACGCGCAGCTTCCAGCGCTTCTGCCACCATAATGCCGTTGGCAATCAGGGTAATGTCGGTTCCTTCGCGCAGCACGTTACCTTTGCCAATAGTAAACGTCGAGCCCGGAGCATAGACGCTCGGCGCCTGTTTGCGGATGGTGCGCACCCAGTAAAAGCCTTCGAGGTCGATAAGCTGGCGCAGCACGTCTTCAAACATCACCGCGTCAGTCACTTCCAGCACCACCGAATGCGCCAGGCCACGCACAATGCCCATATCCTCAAACGACATATGCGTGCCGCCGTTGTGACAGGCCGTCACGCCGGCATCAGATGCGATCACTTTCACGTTGTTGCGCTGATAATCCAGGGACATAAACAGCTGGTCAAAACAGCGACGGCTGGCAAACGCGGTAAAGGTATGCACGAAGGGTTTACGCCCGGTGAGAGACAACCCTGCCGCCGTACCGATAACGTTAGCCTCCATAATGCCGCAGTTAATCACATGCTGCGGGTAATCGCGCGCCACGCCGTCCATTGCCATAGAGCTCATCAGATCGGCTTCCAGGGCAATTATTTTGCTCCCGGCCTCAATCTGTTTTGCCACAAAACCGGCGTAGACTTTACGCATCTCTACGGCATCTTTTTGTCCTGCGGGTGCAACCTTAATCATGTGAAGCCTCCAGTTGGCGGATTGTCTCGTTGAGTGCCGCTTTGCTCTCTTCGGTCAATCGCAGGTGGTGCGAATTGCTGAGCTGTTCCAGATACGGCACCCCCTGCCCTTTAATGCTGTCGAGGATCACCACCAGCGGACGTGCATCGGCTTCAGGTATCAGGGATGTCACCTCCAGCAGCGCCGGGATGTCATCGCCTTTGACGGTCACTACGTCATAGCCAAAGGCGCGGAATTTCCCTTCCAGGTCGAAGGCGCTGATGATGTCGTCAAGTTCGCCATCAAGCTGCTGTTTGTTCCAGTCGACGAACACCGTCAGGTTGTTCAGGCGATGATGAGCAATAAACTGGAATGCTTCCCAGCACTGCCCTTCGTTCAGCTCGCCGTCACCCGCGATGCAGAAGACCCGGTTTGGCCTGCCTGCCAGCTTGTGCGACAGCGCCATTCCACCCGCGATGGAAATCCCCTGCCCCAGTGAACCGGTGGTGGCATCCACACCGCGCGTTTTGAGCCTGTCCGGATGGCTTGGCAGGCGTGTTCCGTTCTGGTTCAACGTACTTAGCTCTTCAACCGGGAAGTAGCCCTTAATCGCCAGGGTGCTGTATAGCGCCGGGCCAGCGTGCCCTTTCGACAGCACAAAATAATCCCGCTCTGGCCAGTCGGGGTCGGCCGGGTCAATTTTCATTACCGCCCCGTACAGCACGGCCAGCGTTTCGACCACCGACATACTGCCGCCATAGTGACCAAAACCTAGCTGCGTCAGTGATTTCAGGGTTTCAACGCGGATATCACGCGCCAGTTGGGTGATTTCAGTTACATTCATGATTTGGCTCCGGTGTTTTCCTGCGCATTACCGCCCGCAGATTTGTTTTTAGCGAACACGTTGTACGCCACCAGCAGCGCGAACAACGCAACAACAAGCCCGGTGATCGCCATTGGCGACAGGAAGCGTGCGAGGTTGCCCAGCACAATCCCGACCGCGCCGAAGTCAGCGTCCGAGAAGGTGGTGTTGGCAAAACCAATCGCTCCCAGAACCGGCAGCAGCAGTACAGGCAGGAAGGTGATCAACAGGCCGTTGGCAAACGCGCCGATCATGGCCCCACGACGCCCACCGGTTGCATTACCGAACACGCCCGCCGTTGCCCCCGTGAAGAAATGCGGCACCACGCCTGGCAGGATCAGCACCCAACTGAACTGACCGCAGATGAACAGCCCAACCAGACCACCGAGGAAGCTGAACAGGAAGCCAATCAACACCGCGTTTGGCGCATACGGGTAGACCACCGGGCAGTCCAGCGCTGGGCGCGCATTCGGCACCAGTTTTTCCGAGAAGCCGGTAAAGGCCGGGACAATTTCTGCCAGAATCAGACGCACACCTTGCAGGATAATGAACACACCAGCCGCAAAGGTAATCGCCATGATGATGGCGTACACCAGGTAGTTCTGGCCGCCGCTGAAGGTCGCCTCTACGTATTCACGCCCGGCACTGACTGCCATGATCAGGTAGATAATCATCATCGTCAGGGAGATAGAAATGGAGCTGTCACGCAGGAAGCTGAGGTTCTTCGGCAGGTTCATCTCTTCGGTTGAACGCGAACCTTTGCCGAACTTGCTGCCAATCCAGCCTGAAAGCACATAGCCAAGCGTGCCAAAGTGGCCGAAAGCGATGTCGTCATTACCGGTGATACGCTTCATATAACGCTGCGCCAGCGCCGGGAAGAACGCCATGACCAGCCCCAGGATCAGTGAGCCGGTGAACACCAGGCCGACACCTTCAAACCCTGCTACCGTCAGGATCACGCCAATCATGCACGCCATATAGAAGGTATGGTGTCCGGTCAGGAAGATGTACTTCAGGCGGGTGAATCGCGCGACAATAATATTCGCCACCATCCCGAAAGCCATAATCAGTGCCGTGGACGCACCGTATTTCTCCAGCGCAATAGACACAATGGCTTCGTTATTCGGGATAATGCCCTGAATAGTGAAGGCATGTTCAAACATTCCGCCTAATGGATTTAACGAGCCCACCAGTACCGTTGCCCCGCCGCCCAGAACAATAAAACCCAGGATGGTTTTAATTGTGCCTTTAACGACATCGGAAAATGCTTTTTTCTGCGCAACCAAACCAATAAGCGCAATTAAGCCAACCAGCACCGAAGGGACTTTTAAAATATCAACAACAAAATTCAGCGTTTCAAGGATAAACATATCCACCTCGCCTGATCAGGGTTTATTGTTTCGCGAACCAGGCACGCAGTTGCGTTTCGAGTTCGTTGATATCGATGATGTTATTGATCACCACCAGCTGGCTTTCCGGCACGCTGGCACTGGCCGCAATGTCTTTTGCCATCACAAACAGATCGGCGGCGCCCGGCGTGGCGGACGAGAGATCGGAGTGTTCGACATCCGCGTCAATTTCCAGCTTCTTAAGCACCTTTTTAATATTCATTTCGACCATAAAACTACTGCCCAGGCCAGAACCGCAAATAGCCATGATTTTCATTGTTATCCCCTTTTTTGAGTAGAGTACGTCCCATCACGCTTTCGCGTAATGTTGTGACTTATCGGTTTAAAATAATTAAATCAGAAGCGGTCGATAATCTTTTTAATATCCTCCAGCGTATTCGCCTGATGCAGCTCAGCCATATCCTCGTCGCTGGAAAATAACTCCGCCAGCGCAGATATCATTTCAATATGACTATGTTTATCGGGGGCAGCCAGCATAACGATCACATCAACGGGATCGAATTCTCCGGCGCCAAATGAGACTCCATGTTTAAGTTTTAATAATGACAGGCCAAGTCCTTTTGCCCCCTCTTCTGGCCGTGCATGTGGCATAGCCAGCCCTGGTGCCAGCACATAATAGGGTCCGAGCTTATGGTGCTGCTCAACAATTGCCGTCACATATTCTGGCGCGATCACCTGCATGTCGAGCAACGGTTTTGCACACAACTCCAGCGCCTGAGGCCAGCTTTCTACGCTGTCCTGAAGGGTGATGGTTGTATCATATATCCAGCTTTTGAGCACTTTGCTCTCCCGGTGTTACACAAAAGATGAGCAAACTTTATTCAACACCTGAATACTTGACTGCGATCATGATCACAAAGATAGCGCTACCAATCACTAACATTCAGAATTGTGATAGCGCTATCAAATTGTAATCAATGTGTGAAATCACAGAAAATAAAGGGATTTAAGGCGTATACTGCCTCTCACGTAAAGCGAAGGATGAAATGAGTCGCGACTGGTCAGCAGGAAGGTGTATGTCTCTAACCCGAAAACGACGTAGTACCGGTAAAGTGACACTTGCCGATGTTGCACAACTTGCTGGTGTGGGCACGATGACCGTGTCCCGTGCGTTACGCACACCCGAACAGGTTTCCGATAAACTACGTGAGAAAATTGAAGCCGCTGTGCAGGAGTTGGGGTATATGCCCAATCTGGCAGCAAGCGCGCTGGCATCGGCCTCCTCATGGACGATTGCGATGGTTGTTCCCAATCTTTCCGAAGCAGGTTGCTCGGAAATGTTCGCCGGTTTACAGCAGGTACTGCAACCCGCTGGCTACCAGATAATGCTGGCAGAATCTCAGCATCGTCTTGAACAAGAAGAGAAATTGCTCGAAACCTTGCTGGCGTCAAACATAGCCGCCGCAATTTTACTCAGCGTTGAACATAGCGATACCGTGCGCCACTGGCTGAAGAATGCCTCCATTCCGGTGATGGAAATGGGGGCGATGCGTGCCGACCCTATCGATATGAATATCGGGATCGACAACGTGGCCGCCATGTATGAGCTGACGGAGATGCTCATCCAGCGCGGCTACCAGAACATCGGCCTGCTGTGCGCCAACCAGGAGCAGTGGATATTCCAGCAACATTTGCAGGGCTGGTACAAAGCTATGCTGCGCCACCATATGTCGCCTAATCGGGTGATTAATGCCGCCATGCCGCCTAATTTCTCCACCGGCTCGGCGCAGCTGCCTGAGTTTTTACTGGCCTGGCCTGAGCTGGATGCACTGGTGTGCGTCTCGGACGAGTTGGCCTGCGGGGCGTTGTACGAATGTCAGCGTCGCCGCATCAAAGTGCCGGACGAGCTGGCGGTGGTCGGGTTTGGTGATAGCGATGTGAGCCGGGTTTGTCAGCCACCGCTAACCACAATGGCCGTGCCACATCGTAAGATTGGTATTGAAGCGGGAAAAGCGCTGCTGGAACGTCTCAATGACGGAGACTGGAGCGATCATAAACCTATCGCCTCCAGCCTGTGTTTACGCGAGAGCTGCTAAGGCTTATTCAGCCTCTTCCTGTTTCTCTGGTTTTGCGGATTCGTTGTTGGCGTTGCGGCTCATCCACAGCGCCAGCGCTTTTAACGAATCGGGGGTGAATTCGTCGCAGCGGGCGGTGATCTCTTCCGGGGTCATCCAGCTCACTTCGCTGACTTCTTCTTCCTGAAGCGCGAACGGCCCATGGGATACGCAACTGAACAGCCCGCCCCAGACGCGGCAGTTTTCGTCTTCAAAATAGAACTGACCGTGCTCGGCAAACGGCACGCCCGCAATACCTAACTCTTCTTCAGCTTCACGACGCGCAGACTCCAGCAACACTTCATCTGCCTGAACGACGCCGCCTGCAGTGGCATCCAGCATTCCGGGGAGAAAATCTTTGGTGTCCGTGCGACGTTGTACCAGGATTTTGCCCATACCATCATGAACCACGATATACGTTGCACGGTGGCGCAGACGCTCTGCACGCATTTGCGCGCGGCTTGCCTGCGCGATCACTTCATTGTCTTCGTTGACAATGTCTACCCACTCTGTACTTGCCAAATGACTCTGCTCCACCATCGGGAAACCTTTTCGTCTGAGCGCTCTTACGGCGCGTTTGCAGTTGAGGTGTAACTTACGGATTAATCGTTACCTGCGCAATAACTTGCTGATCATTAAGTGCGATAACGCTTAACGTATTCTCATCCAACATGCCGTAGCTCGCCGGATATCCGCCTTTCGGAATGCTCACCGAACCGGGGTTAAAGTGATAAATCTCCCCACGTTTTTCCGCCACCGGAATATGAGTATGACCATAAACCAGGACATCGCCAGCGGCGAGCGCAGGGAGATTGTCCGGGCTAAAAAGATGGCCGTGAGTCAAAAAAAGACGACACTTTTCCAGCAGAACCTGCTGCCAGGGTGCGGTCATGGGGAAATGCAGCAGCATCTGGTCAACTTCGCTGTCGCAATTACCGCGAACCGCAATAATACGCCCAGCAACCGTGTTGAGCTTCTCAGCCACCTGCGCAGGGGCGTACCCCTCCGGTAGCGCATTGCGCGGGCCATGGTTTAACACATCGCCCAGAATAACCAGCCACTGCGCCCTGCTCTGTGCGAACAGAGACAACACTTGCTCTGTTGCGGGCAGCGACCCGTGAATATCCGACGCAAACATAAGTTTCATCAGCCACTCCTCTGGAAAACAGACTGCCCTATCATACCTGAAGCCTCAGGTCTTATCAGCCCGCACGCTTAGCGGAGAGTGCCACAAAGCGCTGTACTGACGCGCGCTGCCACTGGAATGTTGCATAATCCACCAGCAACTGAGGAACCTCGTCGCCGTTGAGAATAAGCCGGTTCAGCATCAGTGCCAGATCGACATCGGCGATACACCATTCACCAAACAGATTCGGATTACCGTGCGCCAGCAGCGACGATGCGGTATCGATGAGTTTACGTGCACTGGCAAGACCTTCTTCACTGAGCGCCGGTTTTTTCACCCCGGCAAAAACCACATCGGTGGAGCGTTCCACACGGATCGGCACCAGATCGCTGCGTAGCCACGCCTGGATCTGACGCGCACGCGCACGCTTCTGGAGATCGTGCGGGTAGATACGTTCCCACTCTGGCGGCGCAAACCGGTCTTCCAGGTATTCCGCAATCGCCGACGATTCGCTGAGCTCGAACCCGTCAATTTCCAGTACCGGCACGCGGCGGGTCAGCGTGTAACCCTGCCATTCAGGTTTCAGGTGGGCGCCACTGTTCAAATCAACGGTTTTAAGCGTAAACGACAGCCCTTTTTCGGCCAATGCGACGTACGCGCTCATCACATACGGGGAAAAGAAATCGGCATCGGACCACAATGCAATTGCAGGTTGGTTCATAATTTCCTCATCGACTGACTGGTTTTCACTCAACATATAATCTCTTTGCTTCCCTGTCACTTGATGAAAACTCACGATTTACAACAAGCACCTATACTCGTTTTTATCGCCCGGCACTTTGTCATAACAGGAGATGAGCATGATAGACCTCTACTATGCCCCTACCGCGAATGGTCATAAGGTCACCCTCTTTCTGGAAGAAACAAAACTGGATTACCGGATCATCCGCGTCGATATCAGCAAGGGCGACCAGTTCAGACCGGATTTTCTGGCCATCTCACCCAATAACAAAATTCCTGCCATCGTTGATAATGCGCCAGCGGACGGCGGCAGACCGCTTAGCCTGTTTGAATCAGGCGAGATACTGCTGTATCTGGCAGAGAAAACCGGCAAGCTGCTCAGCGGTGAATTGCGTGAACGCCACCACACACTTCAATGGTTGTTCTGGCAATCGAGCGGGCTCGGCCCCATGCTGGGGCAAAATCACCATTTTAATGCTTTCGCGCCGCAGCTCATCCCCTACGCGATAGAGCGCTATCAGGTTGAGACTCAAAGACTTTATGGCGTGATGAATCGTCGGCTGGAAAAATCACCCTGGCTCGGTGGCGATCATTACAGTATTGCCGACATTGCCTGTTGGCCGTGGATCAACACCCACGAACGCCACCGTATCGACTTAGCCACTTACCCTGCGGTGAATAACTGGTTCGAGCGCATCCGCACGCGCCCGGCCACCGAGCGCGCCCTGCAAAAAGCGCAGCAGATTTAAACACCTGCCCCTCTTGGGCAGGTGTTATATCCTCATGTATCATAGAAGAAATAATGACACGGAGAAGACCTGCAATGTCGCAACATGACGCTATTATTCGCATCAAAAACTTACGCTTACGCACCTTCATCGGTATCAAGGAAGAAGAGATCGCCAACCGCCAGGATATCGTCATCAATGTGGCTATCCACTACCCGGCCGAAAAAGCCCGCGCCAGCGAAGACATCAACGACGCGCTGAACTATCGCACCATTACCAAAAGCATCATCCAGTACGTTGAAAACAACCGCTTCTCTTTGCTGGAAAAATTAACTCAGGATGTGCTCGATATCGCACGCGAACATCACTGGGTCACTTATGCTGAAGTAGAGATCGATAAACTTCACGCCCTGCGTTACGCCGACTCAGTCTCCATGACGTTAAGCTGGCAACGCCAGGCGTAAACCTGGAGGTTGTATGAAGATTCTGCTGACTGGCGGCACTGGTCTGATTGGAAGCCATCTCATTCCTCGCCTGCAAGCGTTACACCATGAGATAACCGTTGTCACCCGTAGCCCGGAAAAAGCACGTCAGGTGCTTGGAACTGGGGTCGACATCTGGAAAAGTCTGGCAGAACAGCAGAATCTTGACGGCTTTGACGCCGTTATCAACCTTGCAGGCGAACCCATCGCCGACAAACGCTGGACGGAAGAGCAAAAACAGTTGCTGTGCAGCAGCCGGTGGAACATCACCGAAAAGCTGGTTGAGCTTTTCCGCAACAGCCATACCCCGCCAGCCGTGTTTATTTCCGGCTCCGCTGCCGGTTATTACGGCGATCTGGGTGAAGTGGTGGTGACCGAAGAGGAACCACCGCATAACGAATTTACCCATAAACTCTGCGCCCAGTGGGAGCGCATCGCCTGCGCCGCGCAGAGCGAAAATACCCGCGTGTGCCTGTTGCGAACCGGCGTGGTGCTGGCGCCAAAAGGCGGCATTCTGGCGAAGATGCTCCCCCCCTTCCGGCTCGGCCTGGGCGGGCCTATCGGTAACGGTCGTCAGTATCTTGCCTGGATCCATATCGACGATATGGTAAACGGCATTCTCTGGCTGCTGGATAACGATCTGCGCGGGCCGTTCAATATGGTGTCTCCGTACCCGGTGCGTAATGAACAGTTTGCTCATGCGCTGGGTCATGCGCTTCATCGCCCGGCGATATTGCGCGTACCGGCCACGGTAATCCGCTTAATGATGGGCGAAGCGTCTGTGCTGGTGCTCGGCGGGCAACGCGCGCTGCCAAAACGGCTGGAAGCGGCGGGATTCGCGTTCCGCTGGTACGACCTGGAAGAAGCGCTGGGGGATGTGGTGGGTAAAGCCCATCCCTAGATTGTGGTAAAGTGATACACCCGTATCCTTCGCAAGGCGGCGTAATTATGGCAACAATCACTACACCCCGGCTGCACCTGACTCCTTTCGAACCCTCTGACTGGGCGTTTTTCCGCACCCTGCGGGAAGACCGCGCCATCATGCGCTATATGGCTGCCATCGCCCCGGAAAAAGAGACACGTCGCGTGTTCGCGGCACGCCTGACCGCGCCGCATGTTTTTGTGATCCGTATGCATGATGATGATACCCCGCTTGGCGATATAGGCCTGCAAATCAGCGCGGTAAACCGTGAGGAAGCGGATATCGGCTATACGGTGGTGCCTGCGGCGCAGGGAAAAGGGATCGCCAGCGAAGCGCTTCGTGCGGTGTGTGAGTACGCCTTTAACCAGACGGGCGTGAAGGCGGTTAATGCCTATGTGCTGGCGGATAATGCCGGGTCGGTACGGGTGTTAGAAAAAGCGGGTTTTGTGCGTACGCAGGTGCTGGAAAAAGCGTATGAGATTGACGACGTTCGGTATGACGACTGGGTATATCGGCTGGAGTGTAGTTCGGTCTGATGCCCTCACCCCAACCCTCTCCCACAGGGAGAGGGAGAAGGGCAAAACTTACTTCAACGACCCTTTCAGGAACTGCTGCAAACGCGGGCTCTGCGGGTTCGCTAATACCTCATCCGGATGTCCTTGCTCTTCAATTTTCCCCTGATGCAGGAAAATCACGTGGTTTGATACGTTACGGGCAAAGCCCATTTCGTGTGTCACCACCACCATCGTTTTCCCCTCTTCGGCCAGCTTCTGCATAATACGCAGCACTTCGCCAACCAGTTCCGGGTCGAGCGCGGAAGTCGGTTCATCGAACAACAGCACTTCCGGCTCCATTGCCAGCGCGCGGGCAATGGAAACACGCTGCTGCTGACCACCGGACAAATGCACCGGGTACTTCATCTGCTGGCGCTCATCAATACCCACTTTCGCCAGGTATTTGATCGCGCGTTCGCGTGCTTCCTGCTTGCTTAAGCCCAGCACCTGAACCGGTGCTTCCATCACGTTCTCCAGCACCGTCATGTGGCTCCAGAGGTTAAAGTGCTGGAATACCATCGTCAGGCGGGTACGCAGCAGGCGCAGCTGGTTTTTATCCGCCACTTTCAGCTGGCCGTCTTTATCACGCACCAGGTTGATGTTCTGGCCGCTCACCACGATGGAGCCTTCACTCGGCTTTTCGAGGAAGTTAATGCAGCGCAGGAAGGTACTTTTACCCGAGCCTGATGAGCCGATGATACTGATCACGTCGCCCGCATTAGCCTGCAACGACACCCCTTTCAGCACTTCATGTTCGCCGTAGCGTTTGTGCAAGTCGATAACGTTTAGTTTGTTCTCAGCCATCATAATTCTCAGTGCGTCGAAGAAGGTTTTATATGCTGCAACCAGCGTTTTTCAGCCTTGCGGAACAGGCTAATCAGGACATACGAAATAATCAAATAGAGTACTGCCGCAATGCCAAACGCGGTAAACGGCTGATAGGTCGCGGAGTTAATATCGCGGGCGATTTTGAGCAGATCCGGTACGGTGGCCGTAAACGCCAGCGCGGTCGAGTGCAGCATCAAAATCACTTCGTTGCTGTATGCCGGCAGCGCGATGCGCAGTGCCGATGGCAAAATAATGCAACGATAAAGCTTCACGGAAGAGAACCCGTACGCGCGCGCGGCTTCGATTTCACCATACGGCACCGAGCGAATAGCACCGGCGAAAATCTCGGTGGTATAGGCGCAGGTATTCAGCGTTAAGGCCAGCACCGTACAGTTCAGACCGCTACGGAAGAAAGCATTCAGCATCTCAGTGCCTTTTACGATCTCCAGGGTGTACATACCGGAATAAAACACCAGCAGCTGCACGTATAGCGGCGTACCGCGAAACACGTAAGTAAACAGCCAGATCGGGAACTGGATAAATTTATTGTTCGACACGCGGCCAATGGCAAGAAACACCGCCAGAATGCCGCCCATCACCACCGACGAAATCAGCAGCCACAGAGTTATCGCCACACCGGTAAAGCGATAGCCATCCGTCCACAGCAGCGATTTCCAGTATTCCTGAATAATCTCAATCACAGGTCAGCCCTCTTCACACCCACGGAGTAGCGACGTTCGAGCAGAAGCAGCACACCATTGGAGACGGTCGTAAAGACCAGATAGATAACGCCACAGACCACGGCAAAGTAGAACGGCTCCCAGGTACTCTTACCGGCAAGCTGGGTCGCTTTAACCACGTCTTCCAACCCAAGCAGAGAAACCAGCGCGGTCGCCTTGAGGATAACCTGCCAGTTGTTGCCGATGCCCGGCAGCGCGTAGCGCATCATGGCCGGGAACATGATCCGGCGAAATGTTTGTGAGGAGGTAAAACCGAACGCGGTCGCCGCTTCAATGTGCCCTTTCGGCACGGCCATGTAGGCACCGCGGAAGGTTTCCGTGAAGTACGCGCCGTAGATAAAGCCGAGGGTAATAATACCGGCCACCATTGGGTCGATATCAATTTGCTCCATGCCGATGGCGTCTGTCAGGCTATTCAGTGCAATCTGGAGGCCGTAAAAAATCAGCAGCATCAACACCAGATCAGGAACACCGCGAATCAGCGTGGTATAGCCTTCAAACAGCAGCGCCAGAGGTCTGCTCGCCGAAAGCTTTGCCCCCGCACCCGCCAGGCCTATCAGCACCGCCAGCACCACGGAGCTGATAGCCAGCTCAAGGGTGACCAGCGCGCCTTGTAAAATAACGCCAGAAAATCCGTACAGCATACCGCGTGCCCTGTCGTATCGTGAGTAGTGAAACCGTGTCTTTTCCCCTCCCTTATCGGGAGGGGGCGCACGTTATATGACGGGGTGATTAGCCGCCGTACACGTTGAAATCAAAGTATTTTTTCGCCAGTTTTTCGTAAGTACCGTCAGCACGCATTTCTGCAAAGGCTTTGTTCAGTGCTTCACGCAGTTCGTTGTCTTCTTTGCGCAGACCCATGCCGGTGCCCACACCAAAGAGTTTCACATCCTTAATGGACGGACCGCCGAACTTGTAATCTTTACCCACAGGCTGTTTCAGGAAGCCTTCGCTTGCGGCGACTTCATCCTGGAATGCGGCATCAATACGGCCCGCCGTCAGGTCAGCGTAGATATTTTCCTGGCCCTGATAAGAGACAATTTCAATCCCTTTCGGCGCCCAGTGCTCGTTGCCGTAGGTTTCCTGAGTGGTTCCCTGCAACACGCCCACGCGTTTGCCTTTCAGTGATTCAATCGTTGGCTGGATATCAGACGCTTTTGCCACCACCAGGCGAGAATCCGCAGCGTAGAGTTTGTCCGTGAAGGCAATTTCCTGCTGGCGTTTTTCGGTGATAGAGAGAGAGGACATGATCACGTCGATTTTTTTCGCTTTCAGCGACGGGATCAGCGCATCCAGTGGGTTTTCAACGTAGGTACATTGCGCTTTGATACGTTTGCACAGTTCGTTGGCCAGATCGATGTCAAAACCGACCAGTTCCCCTTTCGCATTCTTCGATTCGAACGGGGCATAGGTTGGATCAGTACCAATACGAATTTTCTGCGGAATGGCAGCGAAAGCCGCGGTTGTGCTGGAAACGGCCAACACCAGAGAAAGTGACAATATCAGTTTTTTCATATCTATCCTCAACAGACTGGATTCTTACGGGATTTTTTACTACGACGGGGTGGCCCTAATGTGCCATTAATCGCCTCCGCAAGGCAAAAGATAATGCCCCATCAGTGGGATTTTTTGCATCATGAGTGCTTAAGTATGCATTAACAGGCCAATAACTGACCGCCAATGCACCATAATGGTTCACCGACACCCGCAACGCACCATGACAGCCCCCTGCCATGGTGCATTCCCGTCACAGCGATTAATCGCCGTATACGTTGAAGTCGAAGTATTTCTTCGCCAGTTTGTCGTAGGTACCGTCTTTACGCAGCTCGGCAAAGGCTTTGTCGAACGCTGCTTTCAGCTCGGTATCGTCTTTGCGCAGGCCAATACCGGTGCCGTCACCAAAGTATTTTTTGTCTTTAACAGACGGGCCAGCAAATGCGTAATCTTTACCCGCAGGCTGCTTCAGGAAGCCTTCGCTTGCGGCCACTTCGTCCTGGAACGCCGCATCCAGACGGCCTGCCGCCAGGTCAGAGTAGATCAGATCCTGGTTCTGGTAAGCCACCACGTCCACGCCCTTCTCACGCCAGTTTGCATTGGCGAAGCCTTCCTGGGTTGAGCCCTGAAGAACGCCTACATGCTTGCCTTTCAGCGAGTCGATGGTCGGCTGGATTGGGGAGCCTTTCGCGGCAATCAGACGGGAGTCTGCGGCGTAGAGCTTGTCAGAGAAGGCAATCTCCTGCTGACGTTTTTCGGTGATGGAAAGAGAGGAGATAATGGCGTCAATTTTCTTGGCTTTCAGTGACGGGATCAGCGCGTCGAAGTCACTGCCCACCCATGTGCATTTCACCGCAATGCGTTTGCACATTTCATTTCCCAGATCGATATCAAACCCAACGAAATCGCCTTTCGCATCCTTGGAAGAGAATGGCGCGTAGGTTGCGTCTGTACCGATACGTACTGTCTGTGGAAGTGCCGCGTAGCTACCTGCTGCTGCACTTAACCCCACGAGCAAAGACAGAGCCAAAACCGTCTTCTTCATACATTTACCCTCAAGTACCGTGATTTTATTATGTATTGTGTTGTGTGTTGTGTGTTGTGTTGCAGGCTTCTCTTGCAGGTCTTATGCCACATTGCCGTCTGGTGAAAAAATCGACGTTAAATATGTTAATAAAACGTTGCGATATTGCCTTAATGGTGAAAGATAGCAGGTCTGCCGAACGAACCGGAAAGAGAAAAAGGGAAAAAACGAATTAAATGTTGAGGATATGATCGCGGTTGCAGTTTTGCCCTGAAACAGGGCAACTTGTCTTTTCATGCACGCTGCTGGTGCACAGATTCAGGCGCCTTGCCAGCGCGTGAAAAGGTCTTCGGGCAGGTCGATATCAAACTGATCCAGCACGCGGTTAACCGTTTGATTAATCACATCATCCAGAGACTCCGGGCGATGATAGAACGCCGGAACAGGCGGCATAATGACGGCACCCAGCTCTGCCGCCTGGGTCATTAAGCGCAGATGCCCCAGGTGCAGTGGCGTTTCGCGTACGCATAATACCAGCGGGCGGCGCTCTTTCAGCACCACATCCGCCGCGCGCGTCACCAGCGTGTCGGTATAGCTGTTAACGATGCCGGAGAGGGTTTTGATTGAGCAGGGCAAAATCACCATTCCTGCCGTTTTAAACGAACCCGAAGAGATGTTGGCCGCGATATCACGGGCATCGTGAACCACATCAGCCAGAGACTGAACATCGCGCAGGGAGAAATCGGTTTCGAGGGAGAGCGTCTGACGCGCCGCCTGGCTCATCACCAGATGGGTTTCCACTTCTGCCACATCACGCAGTACCTGCAACAGACGGACGCCGTAAATTGCGCCGCTGGCACCGCTTATCCCTACAATGAGTCGTTTCATGATTTTTGCCCTTGCCGATTTCAGGGCTGACTGTGCAGGATTTTACGAGGAGTTGCAAGTGAGGGCGAACGCCCTCACTTGCTGAAACATCAACCTTCGTTGTGCATCTCTAAGCTTTCGAGATCGTTTTGCAGCTGGACGGCTTTCGCATCGTCATTGCGCAGCGAATCAAGGTAGTCGAGATACTGCTGGTCAACGTCTTTGGTCACATACACACCGTTGAACACGGAACATTCGAACTGCTGAATATCCGGGTTCTCGGCGCGCACGGCGTCGATCAGATCGTTCAGGTCCTGGAAAATCAGGCCGTCGGCACCGATGATCTGGCGAATTTCGTCTACTTCGCGACCGTGAGCAATCAGCTCATTGGCGGTTGGCATATCGATGCCATACACGTTAGGGAAGCGAATTTCCGGTGCCGCAGAGGCCAGATACACTTTCTTCGCACCGGCTTCACGCGCCATCTCGATAATCTGCTCAGACGTGGTACCACGCACGATGGAGTCATCCACCAGCAGCACGTTTTTGTCACGGAACTCAGCGCGGTTGGCGTTCAGCTTACGGCGTACAGATTTACGGCGCAGCTGCTGGCCCGGCATGATGAAGGTACGGCCAACGTAGCGGTTTTTCACAAAACCCTGACGATATGGCTTATCCAGAATGCGGGCGATTTCCAGAGCGATATCGCAGGAGGTTTCCGGGATTGGAATAACCACGTCGATATCCAGATCGTCCCACTCGCGGGCAATCTTCTCACCCAGTTTGGTTCCCATGTTCACGCGTGCGCTGTACACAGAAATCTTGTCAATGAAGGAGTCAGGACGCGCGAAATAGACGTATTCGAACAGGCACGGGTTGCTGACCGGGTTGTCGGCACACTGGCGGGTAAACAGCTGGCCCTTCTCCGTGATGTAAACCGCTTCACCTGGTGCAACGTCACGCAGGAATTCAAAACCCAGGGTATCCAGCGCCACGCTTTCAGAGGCAACCATATATTCAGTACGGCCATCGCCAAGATCGCGCTTGCCAAGCACCAGCGGACGGATACCGTTTGGATCGCGGAAGGCAACCATTCCGTGACCGATAATCATCGCCACACAGGCATACGCGCCACGGATCTGGCGGTTAGTCGCGGCAACGGCGGCAAAAATGTTATCTGCTTCCAGCGGATAATGGCGGAAGTTATCCAGCTCGCTGGCGAAGATGTTGAGCAGGATTTCAGAATCAGAGGTGGTGTTAATGTGGCGACGTTTCTCTTCGAACAGCTTTTTACGCAGCTCATGGGCGTTGGTCAGGTTGCCGTTGTGGGCAAGCGTGATGCCGTATGGAGAGTTAACGTAGAAAGGCTGAGCCTCAGAGGCGCTGGAGCTGCCAGCGGTAGGATAACGAACGTGACCAATCCCCATATTACCTTGCAGGCGCTGCATATGGCGGGCTTCAAACACATCGTTTACCAGGCCGTTTGCTTTACGTAAACGGAAGCAGTTGTGTGCATCAATAGTGATGATGCCTGCTGCATCCTGTCCACGGTGCTGAAGCACCGATAATGCGTCATAAATAGACTGGTTTACCGGCATGAAACCGGCGATACCGACAATACCGCACATTCGTCTTTTCCTCGTTAAGCCACATCTCAGGGTTTATGCCCTGGGCAAGAAACTCGACGAGCTTTGCAGATAGTCAAAGAACCATCTGATGATGAAGCTGAACTCTGGAATGAGCTGCGACTTCTGCCAGTCTTCACTTTTTGAGAAACCGGTAAAGGTATCAAGGAAGAACAGTATCGCGGCTACAATCAGCACGCCTCGCAACGCCCCGAAACAGATCCCGAGCACCCTGTCCGTTCCTGACAGACCGGTTTTCTCGACCAGTTGACCTATCACGTAATTCACGATAGCGCCGACTAACAGCGTCGCGATAAACAATACCGCGATGGCGATTCCATTTCGGACCAGTTCATCTTCAAAGCCCGTGAACCAGACAGACAGGTAAGTGTAGTAATGACTGGCAACAAAGAAAGCACAACCCCATGTCACCAGCGATAACGCTTCACGAACAAAGCCACGGATCAGGCTAACCAGACAGGAAAAACCAATCACCGCAATGATGGCGTAATCAATCCAGACCATATGTGTCCCACGATTAAACGCCCTGTCATCCAGTTCGGGGCGAATTCTAACAGAAAAAGAAAACGTTTGCGTAGGGATTTCCTTCCCGCGCGTAAATAAAAAAGGCGCTGAAAAAATGTTCAACGCCACAGGCTTTTTACGTCTCTGCGGACGTATGTTTCCCTCACCCCAGTGGGGAGAGAGGAAGATCAGTTCGCACTGTAATTCATCACCACACCGCTCAGACCAGAGATTTGCTTCAGCTCGCCAAGCGAACCTTTCAGCTTATCTTTCGACGCTTCTGGCCCCACAAGAATACGGGTGATTTTACCCTGTACTGGCGTGGAAGGTGAAGTGTAAACCCGATAACCCGCACCGCGCAGTTTGCCCACTACCTCATTGACTTTATCGGCATTTTTTAGCGCACCGAGCTGCACAACGTAGGCTTTACCGGTTGGGGCAGCATCCTGCTGGGCCGGTTTTGCCGGAGGCGGCGTTTCTGACGCTGCCGCAAGCTGATCGGCGGTTTTATCACGCTGCGGTTTTGGCTGTGGTTTCTCGACAGGTTTCGGTTTTTCAACAGGCTTAGGCTGTTCAACCGGAACAGGCACAGGATCGATTTCACTGTTGGTATTCACTGCCAGACGAGAGGGATCGAGCGACGGTGCCGCAGCATCCCCTGCCCGCACCTCTTCAGCCGCACCTTCAGGGGGCTGAGCAGGCAGAGCCTGCGTGGCAGCAGGAGACATGTCAGGCTCGTCACGATCGCCCGGTTTAGGGACCAGCGGGATTGCCGCAAATTCGTCCTGATAATGCTTTTTCTGCCCGTCGAGCAACCCAGGGAGAATAATCACCCCCAGCGCAACAAGCACAATGGTTCCTGTTAAACGGTTCTGAAACTTACTCGCCACCGGTTCTCCCCGCGTCCATCACTTCCATGACATGTGCGACTGTGTGGAACGACCCACACACCAGCACGGTATCTTCTGGGTTAGCATCTGCCATCGCAGCTTCCCAGGCCAGCGCCACGCTTTTATAGATTTCGCCTTTGCCGAGATGTTCCATCAACTGTTCGGCAGTGGCGCCACGTGGCCCTTCCAGTGGAGCACAATACCAGCAATCGACCACAGTCTCCATGCAGGCCAGCGTGCCAGCGATATCTTTATCATGAAGCATACCGATAACCGCCAGCACGCGCCCGGTTTTTGGTAACGATTTAAGACGTCCGGCAAGATATGCCGCCGCATGGGGATTGTGCGCCACATCCAGGATCAGGCGCGGTGACTCGCTGACGATCTGGAAACGCCCGGGCAGAATCGCATTCTGAATGCCATCACGAATGGCCTGTTCGCTAACATTCAGCCCACTGGCGCGCAGTGCAGCCAGCGCGGTTGCCGCGTTCGGCTGTGGCACCTGCGGCAGCGGCAGGTTATCCAGCACGCCCTGAGCATCGCTGAAACGCCAGCCGTTATCCTGCACTTCATACTGCCAGTCAACGCCGCGACGCAGCAGCACAGCGCCCTTCTCTTTCGCCACATCAGCAATGGTGTGCGGCATATCCGGCTCACCGACCACAGCAGGCCTGCTGGCGCGGAAGATACCGGCTTTCTCGCGGCCAATGCTTTCTCTGTCCGGCCCCAGCCAGTCGGTATGATCCAGGGCAATGCTGGTCACCACGGAGACATCCGCGTCCACCATATTGGTGGCATCCAGACGCCCGCCCAGGCCAACTTCCAGGATCACGACATCCAGCTGCGCCTGCTTGAACAGCCACAATGCGGAAAGGGTACCGTATTCAAAATAGGTTAATGAGATCTCGCCGCGCGCGGCCTCGATTTCCGCAAACGAAGCGGTGTGGGCAGATTCCGACAGTTCGCTGTTCTGCACGCGCACGCGCTCGGTGTAACGTACCAGATGCGGAGAGCTGTAAACGCCAACCTTAAAGCCCGCAGCCATCAGCATCGATTCCAGCGTGCGGCAGGTGGTGCCTTTACCGTTAGTGCCCGCAACGGTAAACACGAACGGTGCGGGTTTTAACACGCCCAGACGCGCGGCGACCTGGCTTACGCGCTCAAGTCCCATATCAATGGTTTTACTGTGCAGGTTTTCCAGATAAGAAAGCCACGCGGCCAGGGGCGACGTGGCTTGGGGAATGCTTTTATTTTCCATGATGCCCGGTTGTCATTAACGATTAGAAAGAAAAAGGGCAGCGCCAACCGGCCCTGCCCTTTTCAGTTATCAGGCCTCGGGTTCCTGATCCGGTACGACCACGCCTTCGCGCGGCTCATCCGGGTTAGGCGCTGGCAGATTCATCAGCTTCGCCAGGATGCTTGCCAGTTTCAGGCGCATTTCCGGGCGGCGAACGATCATGTCGATAGCGCCTTTCTCGATAAGGAATTCACTGCGCTGGAATCCCGGCGGCAGTTTTTCACGTACGGTTTGTTCGATAACGCGAGGGCCCGCAAAGCCGATCAGCGCTTTTGGCTCAGCGATGTTCAGATCGCCCAGCATCGCGAAGCTTGCAGAAACACCACCCATCGTTGGGTCGGTCAGTACAGAAATGTACGGCAGACCGCGTTCCTGCATTTTCGCCAGCGCAGCAGAGGTTTTCGCCATCTGCATCAGGGACATCAGCGCTTCCTGCATACGCGCACCGCCAGAGGCGGAGAAGCAGATCAGCGGGCAATTGTCTTCCAGCGCCTGCTCAACAGCACGCACGAAACGCGCACCCACTACGGAGCCCATTGAGCCGCCCATAAAGGAGAACTCAAACGCTGCGGCAACGACCGGCATCTCGTGCAGAGTACCTTTCATCACGATCAGCGCGTCTTTCTCGCCAGTCTCTTTCTGAGCAGAGGCCAGACGATCTTTGTATTTTTTGGAATCGCGGAACTTCAGCACGTCTTTCGGCTCGAGTTCGCTACCCAGTTCTACCAGAGAACCTTCGTCCAGCAGGCTATGCAGGCGGTTACGCGCCGACATGCGCATGTGGTGGTCACACTTAGGACACACCTCAAGATTGCGTTCCAGCTCGGCGCGGTACAGAACCTGGCCGCAGCTATCACACTTCGTCCACACCCCTTCTGGAATACTCGCTTTACGAGTCGGGGTTATGTTGCTTTTAATTCGTTCAATCCAGCTCATTGATAACCTTTCTGCCTGAACCTGGTCGGATGCCAGTTTTGCTATAAGAGGCGAATAATGCCATTTTTGCCTCCAACAGACCATGAATGTTGCACATTAAAACATAACAGCCCGAAACTTTGGACAAAAAAGTGGTCGAACCGCGAATGCGCATTTACTTCGCTTGTTTTGCCGCCGCGCGTCTGTGGCGAATAATTTCGATAACGCCGGGCAGGATTGAAAGCACAATAATGGCTACAATCAGCAACTTAAGGTTTTCCTGCACTACCGGGAGGTCACCGAACAGGTAACCTGCGTAGGTAAACAGCAGTACCCACAGCAGTGCGCCAACCACGTTGTACGCCGCAAAATGACGATAGGACATATGGCCCATTCCCGCCACAAAGGGAGCAAAAGTACGAACAATTGGCACAAAACGCGCAAGGATAATGGTTTTACCGCCGTGACGTTCATAGAACGCGTGCGTCTTGTCTAAGTAGCTACGACGGAAAATCTTCGAGTCAGGGTTGCTGAATAATCGCTCACCAAAAACCCGACCAATGGTGTAATTGAGGGCATCACCCACAATCGCCGCAACCACCATCAGCGCCACCATCATATGTACATTCAGATCGTTTGTTGGCAGTGCCGATAACGCCCCGGCAACGAACAGCAGCGAATCGCCCGGCAGGAACGGGGTAACAACCAGACCGGTTTCGCAGAACAGGATCAGGAACAGAATGGCGTATACCCACACGCCATATTGTGCGACGAGCTCCGCCAGATGAACATCGATATGCAGAATGAAATCAATCAGAAAACGTATTAAGTCCATATTATCTAAGCCTTAATTGCACCTTGTTTAGTCCGCTAAAAATAGCGGGCCCATTGGCGGTTTAGGAAGGTCAAACCGTTCCGGATAATCGACTGATACCAGATACAGCCCTTCTGCTCTCGCCGTTGCTGCCGCAAGCGTTCTGTCCTTCACTGCCAGCAGTTCTGCAATCCAGCTCTCCGGCTGGTGTCCGGCGCCCACTTCCATCAGGCTGCCAACAATATTCCTGACCATATGATGTACAAAGGCATTGGCTTTGATATCTACCACCACATATGCGCCATAACGACTGACGTTAATGTGCATGACGTTACGCCACGGCGTACGGGACTGACACTGCACCGCACGAAACGACGTAAAATCATTTTCACCAATCAGAGACTGCGCCGCACGGTGCATACGTTCTGCATCCAGCGGTTCATAAAAATGGGTCACGCCCTGGCTTAACACCGCAGGACGCAGGCGCTGATTATAGATGACGTAGCGGTAACGCCGCGCAGTGGCGCTGAAACGCGCATGGAAATCGTCCGGCACAGCTTTCACCCAACGAACCGCAATGTCTCCAGGTAAATTCGCATTTACGCCCAGCGTCCATGCCGCGTCTTTACGCACCGCGGTAGTTTCGAAATGAACCACCTGCCCGGTGCCGTGAACACCGGCGTCCGTGCGGCCAGCGCACAGGACGTTGATCGGCTCATTCGCCACCTGAGAGAGCGCTTTCTCCAGCTTTTCCTGGACGCTGCGCACTTCATTCTGACGCTGCCAGCCATAGTATTTACTGCCATCATATTCGATACCGAGGGCAATTTTATGAACTGGCTTTTGTTCCACTTCCGACATTAGTACAGGTACTCCTGCACCAGTTTTTCAGCAATTTTTACCGCCATCAGCGCGCCGCCAAAGCGCACGTTATCGGCAACGGACCAGAACTGGACCTGCTCCGGCATCCCGTAGTCGTTACGCACACAGCCAACGGAAAGATGTGTGCTACCGGTGGCATCACCAACCTGGGTCGGGAATTCGCTCTCTTCAGACAGCACGATATCGTCACCACGTCCAAACGCATCGCGTGCCTCTTCTGCCGCCAGCGGACGCAGCGCTTCGAAACTCACCATCTGCGCATGGCCATAGAACACAGGTGACTGCACCACGTTTGCAGAGATCATCAGGCCATCATCCTGCAAAATTTTGCGGGTTTCATCGACGATACGGCGCTCTTCGCGCACAGAGCCTTCACGGTCGGGCAGCAGCGGCAGCATGTTGAATGCCAGCTGACGACCAAAGAAATCGTCTTCGTCAATCGGGATGCCATTCAGCAGCTTCGCACTCTGCCCCGCCAGCGCATCGACGGCTTTTTTGCCGTGGGCGGAGGCTGACAACAGGCTGGTCACGGTAATGCGAGACAGGCCACCGTCGTCGATCAGCGGTTTCAGCGCGGTAAGCAGCTGACTGGTCAGGCTGTTCGGCACCGCGATAATGTTGCGGTTACGGTAGTCAGCCAGAACAAACGGGTTCACATCCGGCACCACCAGCGGAACGTCCGGCTCCATTGCGAACAGGCCGCTCAGGTCAATCACCAGACAGCCTGAGTTGGTTGCGTCTTCAATGTACGACGCTGTGGCTTCAACGCCAGCCGCGAAAAACGCCAGCTGCGCCTGCGTCCAGTCGAATTCGGCCGCATCCTGAACCATGACGGATTTACCAGCAAAACGCAGATGTTCGCCTGCGCTGTCAGTACGCGCCAGGGCGTAAATATCGCCCACCGGGAACTGACGTTCAGCAAGAGTTTCAAGCAGGGCTTCGCCCACGGCGCCAGTGGCACCTAAAATGGCAATGTTCCAGCCTTCAGACATGGTGGTTTACTCCAGAAATAAAAAAGCGTCCCTGTCGGAGTATCCGACAGGGAGCATTAAGAAGACATTAACGCGCCGGGTTATGTGTGGCGTTAAAACCCAGGTTATGCAGCAGCGTCGTCGCCGCTGCGTCATCGCACATCACATACAGGGAAGACCATTCACGGCGCTCAAGATAATTCTTGCGCAGCTTGTCAAACTCACCCGGAATACCTGCAACCTTTCGCAGCAGCGCGTCATCGCGGCGCACATCATACACCAAATGCACCAGTCTTTTCAGCGTAGCCTCATCAAGCGGGCCATGCAGCGTGATGCGGCCAAATTCCGGTGCAGGCAGCAACATATCCAGTGCGACCTGCTGCGGTTTGCCAATAAAGGCGCTATAGGCTTCAAAGACCTGCGTGGTACCACGCGCTTTGCCTTCAAGGGTATAGCCTGCAATATGCGCAGTGGCCACATCGACTCTGTTGAGCAGCTCAACATTCAGTTCCGGCTCAGGCTCCCACACGTCCAGTACGACGCTCAGCGCCTGCCCTTCTTCCAGACATTTCAGCAGCGCCGCATTATCGACAACCGGGCCACGGCAGGCATTTATCAGAATAGTGCCAGGCTTCAAACGGCGGATCAGGGTTTCATCGGCCAGATGCAACGATTTATACGGGCCATCTTTGAACAGTGGCGTATGGAAGGTGATCACATCGCACTGCGCGACCAGCTCGTCGAGCGCACGGAAGTCACCCTCATCGCCCTTATCCTTACGCGGCGGGTCGCAAAGCAGCGTGCGAATGCCCAGCGCTTCAAGGCGTTTTTGCAGACGCCCGCCAACGTTGCCCACTCCCACGATCCCCACCGTACGGTCTTTCAGAGCAAAACCATCACGCTCTGCCAGCATAAGGAGTGAGGAGAAAACATATTCCACTACGGCAATGGCATTGCAACCCGGTGCGGCAGAGAAACCAATCCCCGCCTGGCTGAGCCATTTGTCATCCACATGATCGGTCCCTGCCGTTGCCGTCCCGACAAATTTCACCGCTTTGCCAGAAAGTAACGCCTCATTTACTTTGGTCACCGAACGCACCATCAGCGCGTCAGCATCATCCAGCTCGTTGACTGGAATTGGGCGACCCGGGACAGCCTTAACCTCACCCAGGCGGCTGAACAGCTCACGGGCGTAAGGCATATTTTCATCAACGAGGATTTTCACGTCTGAGTACCTGTTTGAGAGGAAGAAAACCTGCCAAGTGTGCCATAATCTTGCCGCCAGGCATACACGAAACCCTGGTTTACGCAGAGTTTTGACTTTAAGGATTTTTGACGATGCAGCCCATTTCAGGTACGCCGCCGCGCCCTCCCGGCGAAGGCCCCGTAACCCCCAATATCGCAGGTGAACAGCCGCTATCCACGCAACAGCGTACGGTGCTGGAGCGCCTGATAACACGCCTTATTTCACTCACTTCGCAGCAAAATGCAGAGGTATGGGCCGGGGTGAAGCATGATTTAGGGATACGAAACGATGCGCCGCTCCAGTCGCGCCACTTCCCTGCTGCGGAGCAAAACCTGAATCAGCGCCTGAATTCGGCGCAACTTAACCACAATACTCGCCAGATTATTGCGCAGTTGACTGAGCTGTTAGGCCAGGGCAATAACCGCCAGGCGGCGAGCGATTTCATTCGCCAGCAGTACGGCCAGACTGCGCTCAGCCAGCTCACACCAGAACAGTTAAAGACCGTGCTGACGCTTTTGCAAACCAATCAGCTTGCTATCCCTCAGCCGCAGCAGCGCCCGGCGACCGAGCGCCCACTGCTGCCCGCAGAGCACAATACGCTTAAGCAGATGGTGACCAAACTGGCGGCCGCGACAGGCGAACCGACGAAGCTTATCTGGCAATCCATGCTGGAACTATCAGGTGTGAAAGCCGGGGAGATGATCCCTGCAAAACAGTTTACCCATCTGGTTACCTGGCTCCAGGCGCGTCAGACGCTCAGCACCCAGAGCGCCCCCACGTTGCATACGCTACAGGCGGCCCTAAAACAACCGCTTGAGCCGCATGAGTTTGAAGTGATTCGGGATTACGCCCAGCAGACCTGGCAGGCAACGCCGCAAACCGTATTGACCACGCCGCAGGTGCAGGATTTATTGAATCAGATCTTTGTCCGCCGCGCAGAACGCGAAGGCGGTATACCGGAAGCGCGCAACATCCAGCCGATCTACAGCCCGCTGTTTGCACCGGTCGTGGAGACGTTCAGAACCTTGTCAGCCCGCCCTGGGTTGATGTTTATTGCGCTGTTGGTAGCACTGGCGATTTTCTGGCTGGTCGCGTGATGTTTTGCCCGGTGGCGCTTCGCTTACCGGGCCTACAACGACTCAACCCGCCACCCGGCAACAACGGATCAGGACCTGCGAAACGCCACCAGCGTCACCACAATCCCAACAACTGCGGACACCGCACCTGCCAGGAAGACGGACGGATAACCAAACGATGTTGCCAGCACTCCCGCCAGTGGTCCGGTCACCCCGTAGGAGATATCCTGAAACGCGGCATACCCGCCAAGGGCAGTCCCTCTGACCTGCGGCTGGACACGTTTAACCACCTCAACGCCAAGCGCCGGGAAAATAAGCGAGCAACCGCAGCCGGTCAATGCCGCACCGAGCAAAGCAACGGACGCCACAGGCGCCTGCCAGAGCATGACCAGACCAATGGCCTCAATCACCAGCGATACCACCGCCACTTTCACCCCACCGAAGCGATCCGGCATCCAGCCGAACAGCACGCGCATCAGTACGAACGCGCCACCAAAGGCCGTCAGGGTAAAACCGGCCATCGCCCAGCCACGGCTCATAAAGTAAAGCGAGACGAACGTGCCAATCACTGCAAAGCCTACGCCCTGCAGGGCTAATCCCAGCCCGGGTTGCCAGATTTTCCCGACCACACTCCACAGGGACGGACGTTCACCTTTATGCGCCGGAACTTTACGCACCGAACCGTTAAACGCCCACGCCAGCAGTGGCAGCACCATAGTCGTACCCGCCAGCGCCGCAAAACCAAACTGACTGTTGATCAGCAGCCCTAATGGCGCCCCTGCGGCCAGTGCACCATAGATGGCCATTCCGTTCCAGGACATCACTTTACCTGAACGTGCGGGGCCAACCAGCCCCATTCCCCAGGTCAGGGTGCCGGTCAGTAACTGGCTTTCGCCAAAACCGAGAATTAAGCGCCCCACTATCAGCAACGCAAATTTGTACATGGGCTCCACCGGCAAAAGTGCGGCCAGTAGCCAGGCGCCACCGGCCAGCCCGCAGGCGAACATGCCCTGTAGCGCAGAGCGTTTAGCTCCGTACTGATCGGCCAGACGCCCGGCATAACCGCGCGTTAATACCGTGGCTAAAAACTGGATACCCACGGCAATGCCGACCATGGTGTTGCCATAGCCCAGCTCCTGATGAACAAACAGCGGGATCACCGGTAGCGGCAGGCCAACGGTCATATAGGTCAGGAATACCGCAAAAGCGATACGAAACAGCGAGACATTCGCTGACGAGGTTGTTTCTGTCTGAGTTACTGCGGTCATGCTTTACTCCAGAATGAAGAGTAAGGCGGGGAAATGCCACGCCCCCTCTACCTGATTATCAGGATTAAGGTGCGTTGGTTGACGTTAAACGCTTACGCATTATCGTGAGGATAATGTTGAGCTGTGAAGTTTGCCTGCAAGATCAGCCGGTTGTCAACGCATAAAAAAAGGGAGCCTTATGGCTCCCCTTTCGAATCAAATATAAAACTTATGCTTTCAGCTTACGCATAACCAGAGTGGCGTTCGTGCCGCCGAAACCAAAGCTGTTGGACATTACGGTAGTCAGTGTCGCTTCAGTTGGTTTGGTTACGATGTTCAGGCCAGCAGCCTGCTCGTCCAGCTCTTCTACGTTGATGCTTGGGGCGATAAAGCCGTTTTCCAGCATCAGCAGAGAGTAGATGGCTTCCTGCACGCCAGCCGCACCCAGAGAGTGACCGGTCATCGCTTTGGTTGCAGAAATTGCCGGGCTGTTGTCGCCGAACACTTCACGGATCGCACCCAGTTCTTTCACATCGCCTACCGGAGTAGAAGTCCCGTGGGAGTTCAGGTAGTCGATTGGGGTATCAACGCCGTGCATTGCCATCTTCATGCAGCGCGCTGCGCCTTCGCCAGATGGTGCAACCATGTCAGCACCGTCAGACGTTGCGCCGTAGCCCACGATTTCAGCATAGATGTGAGCACCACGTGCCAGAGCGTGTTCCAGCTCTTCAACCACAACCATACCGCCACCGCCAGCGATAACGAAACCGTCACGGTGCGCGTCATAGGTACGGGAAGCTTTGTCTGGCGTTTCGTTGTATTTGGTGGACAGTGCGCCCATCGCATCGAACTCACAGGCCATTTCCCAGCCCAGTTCTTCGCCGCCGCCAGCAAATACGATGTCCTGTTTGCCCAGTTGGATCTGCTCAACCGCATTACCGATACAGTGTGCGGAAGTCGCACAAGCGGAGCTGATGGAGTAGTTCACGCCGTGGATTTTGAACGGCGTTGCCAGGCACGCGGAAACCGCTGAACCCATCGCTTTGGTCACAACGTAAGGACCCACAGCTTTCAGGCCGCGTGGGCTACGCATCGCGTCAGCACCAAAGACCTGAGCTTTAGAAGAACCACCTGAGCCTGCAATCAGACCAACACGTGGGTTGTTCTGGTAAACTTCTTCGCTCAGACCGGCGTCAGCAATGGCTTCCTTCATAGAAAGATAGGCGTAAATAGAGGCATCGTTCATGAAACGAACCACTTTACGGTCGATCAAACCGGTGGTGTCCAGTTTGACGTTACCCCATACGTGGCTACGCATTCCCGAATCTTTAAACTCTTCAGAGAAAGTGATCCCGGAGCGTCCTTCACGCAGAGATGCCAGGACTTCCTGCTGGTTATTACCGATGCTGGAAACGATGCCCAGGCCAGTAATCACTGCACGTTTCATTCAATACCTCTGTAAGTCGCACTATATTAAGTTTCGAGTCGCACAATAGCGTACACTTGTACGCCGAACAAGTCCGATCAGCCAATTTCTGCGGAAATTTGCACCGATGGGCTCACATCGTTAAGATCGTGCCACTGCCTGCCAGACGAGTAACTTACGTGAAACAAAACGCTATACAACCCGCCAACCTCGAATTCAATGCTGAGGGTACACCTGTTTCCCGAGATTTTGATGACGTCTATTTTTCTAATGATAATGGACTAGAGGAAACCCGGTATGTTTTCCTCGGCGGAAACCAGCTCCCCGATCGCTTCCCTTCGCATCCGCGCAGTCAGTTTGTGGTGGCGGAAAGTGGTTTTGGTACCGGGCTTAATTTCCTCACCCTCTGGCAGGCGTTTGACCGGTTTCACGCGACGCATCCTGAGGCTACGCTACAAAGATTACATTTCATCAGTTTCGAAAAATTTCCGCTGACCGCGCACGATCTGACGCTGGCGCACCAGCACTGGCCGGAACTGGCCCCCTGGGCAGAGCAGCTTCAGGCCCAGTGGCCACCGGCCGTTGGCGGCTGCCATCGCCTGTGGCTTGATGGCGGACGCGTGACGCTGGATTTATGGCTTGGCGATATTAACGACCTGACCGACAAACTCGACGATACGCAAAATCAGAAAGTGGACGCCTGGTTCCTGGACGGGTTCGCCCCCGCCAAAAACCCGGACATGTGGAGCCAACATCTGTTTATGGCAATGGCACGGCTGGCACGCCCTGGTGCAACGCTTGCTACCTTCACCTCTGCGGGTTTTGTCCGCCGTGGGTTACAGGAAGCGGGCTTTACCATGCAGAAAACCAAAGGATTTGGCCGCAAACGCGAAATGCTGACAGGCGTGATGGAGCAGACTCTCGACCAACCCGCTCAGGCCCCCTGGTTCGCCCGCAGCGCCAGCGCATCCCGCGAGACGGCAATTATTGGCGGGGGCATTGCCAGCGCCCTGCTCTCTCTCGCGCTTGTGCAGCGGGGCTGGAAAGTGACGCTTTATTGCGCTGACGACGCCCCAGCGACAGGCGCATCGGGTAACCGTCAGGGCGCGCTCTACCCGCTGTTGAGCGCACACGATCCGGCGCTGAGTCAGTTCTTCCCGGCGGCATTTACCTTTGCCCGCCGCCTGTACGATACCCTGCCGGTGTCATTCGATCATGACTGGTGCGGTGTGACGCAGCTCGGGTGGGATGAAAAGAGTCAGCAAAAAATCACGCAAATGCTCTCGCTGGGATTCCCCCCCGAGATAGCCCGTCCGGTAACGGCGCAGCAGGTCCTGGACACCACCGGCCTCGAAACCGGCTGCGATGGCATCCAGTATCCGCACGGCGGCTGGCTATGCCCGGCCGAACTGACAAGCGCAGCAATCGGCCTTGCGCAGTCGCGCGGGTTAACAGTGCACTATTCCCGTGAGGTTGCGTCATTGAGTCGGGATGACGAGCAATGGTCCCTGCACTTTACCCAGGGTGCGCCCGCACGACATACCAGCATAGTGCTGGCAAACGGCCACCACATCAACCAGTTTACCCAGACAGAAGACCTGCCGCTCTATCCGGTCGGTGGTCAGGTCAGCCATATTCCCGCAACGCCTGAACTGAGCAAACTACGCCAGGTGCTGTGCTATGACGGTTATCTTACGCCTCAAAACCCGTCTAACGGGCATCACTGCATCGGTGCCAGCTACCATCGTGGTGCGACGGAGATGCACTACAGCGAAGAAGACCAGCAACAGAATCGCCAACGCCTGATTGACTGCTTCCCGCAGGCTGGCTGGGCGAAAGAGGTAGACATCAGCGCCGGAGAAGCGCGCTGCGGCGTACGCTGCGCCACCCGCGATCATCTGCCAATGGTGGGCAATGTGCCGGACTTTGAAGCAACGCTTGAAACCTATCAGGATCTTGCTGAAAACAAGACATCGGCAGCCAATGCGCCGGTTTATCCTGATCTGTTTATGCTGGGTGGCCTGGGATCCCGCGGGCTGTGTTCTGCGCCATTGCTGGCAGAAGTGCTGGCCGCACAGATGAGCGATGAGCCGATTCCGCTGGACAGGGTGACGCTGGCGGGGCTCAATCCGAATCGCTTGTGGGTACGAAAACTGCTGAAGGGGAAGAGTGTCAAGTAGGGGTGCGGTCTGATGCCCTCACCCTAACCCTCTCCCACAGGGAGAGGGGATATTCGGATGACTTAGCGTTTAGCCTGCTGGAACAACGTGTCCCACATACCCAGCACTAAGGTCTGGTCGCGCGGGGAGAGTTCACCGGCCTGAATCGCTTTCTCCAGGCTACGGGTCACTTCCTGGTGCACAGCTTCAGCAGAGTGATCGTCCCCAGCTTCCAGCTCAGCAACCGCCAGTGTCAGGTGACCACGCAGATAACCGCTGGCGAACAGCTCATCATCACTGGCGTGTTCCACCATGTCATCAATTAACGCCAGAATGCGTGATTCAAATTCTGCGATCATCTTATTTCCTCAATTAAAGATCTTCCGGCCACGGGAAGCATTCCGCCGTCATCTCCGGCGTGTGGTAATAATTCTGTAAAGCCCTGATCAGAGTCGCCGGGCGTGCCGGGATCCCTTTTTCAAGGTATTCCATCACCTGCGCATGAACGCGGCGCTGGAAGACAATACGGTCAGGCTCGAAGTCGCCTTCGAGGTTGTCACAGCTGACGTTAAACGGGAATCCTGCCGCTACGCACAACAGCCATTCCAGTGCCTGCGGCTTCACTTCTACATCTTCAAACTGCCCCTGCGTCGCGGCGTCGCGTCCGTCCGGGCAGTACCAGTAGCCGAAGTCCACCAGCTCACGACGCGCTTTCCCCGCGATACACCAGTGCGAGATCTCATGCATCCCGCTAGCATAAAAGCCGTGCGCGAACACAATACGGTTGTACGGGATCTCTGCATCAGCAGGAAGATAGATCGGTTCGTCGTCGCCTTTAATCAGACGGGTATTAAATTCAGCGGCAAAACAGCCGTCAAAAATCTCAATCAGCTGTTCGTAATTATGCTTACTGTCCATTAGTTCATCCCCAACCAGTGGAGGATCTCCTGTCCATGGCTATCATAAAGAAGCTTGGCACTCATCACCGCCGACACCACAACAATCATCGGACGGATCAGCTTCTGCCCTTTGCTTAACACCAGACGCGAGCCTGCGCGCGCGCCCAAAAATTGCCCTGCCATCATCACAAACCCGGTCGCCCAGATAACCTTTCCGCCAATGATGAACAACAGCAAGCCACCTACGTTGGAGGTTGCATTGAGCACTTTGGCATGGGCAGTCGATTTGGCGAGGTTAAATCCGGCCAGCGTGACGAACGCTAATGCATAAAATGAACCCGCGCCTGGCCCGAAGAAGCCATCGTAAAAACCGACACAGCCACCCGCGATCAGCGCAAACGGCAGGCCATGCAGGCGACGCTGTCTGTCTTCTTCACCGAGTCGCGGCATCAGTAAAAAGTACAGGCCGATACAGATAACCAGAATGGGCAGGATCTGGCGCAAAATGTCAGACTGCACGTGCTGAACCAGCAGTGCGCCTGACGTAGAGCCGATAAAGGTCATCAGGATATTCAGTTTCTGATCGGCAAGATTAACCACCTTACGGCGGATAAAATAGAGCGATGCGGACAGAGAGCCGCCACAGGCCTGGAGCTTATTGGTTGCCAGTGCCTGAGCAGGGTTCATGCCTGCGGCCAGCAGGGCCGGAACCGTCAGTAAACCGCCCCCACCCGCCAGTGCATCAATAAACCCGGCTAACATAGCGACAAAAAACAGCACCACCAGCAGCGTGGGCGACACCATAAACAGATCGACGAAATTATCCATCAGAGTACATGCTCATCCAGTAGCGCCTGACAGGAAGGCGGCAACGGAGGCGGTGTCTTCTTCTCAGGCTTAGAGGTTCCAGGTTTTGCAGGTTCAAACCAGCTTTGCAGTTCCGCGCCACAGCCATCGCCTGGCGGTGGTAACGGCTGATCTTCACATTCAAGACTGTTTGCCGGGCAACGCAGACGGACGTGCATATGCGCACGGTGCTGGAACCACGGGCGCACTTTACGCAGCCAGTCGCGATCGGTGCCAGCATCCAGGCAGAGCTGCTGCTTAATGGCCGGGTTTACAAAAATCCGCGTGACGTCGTTATCTTTCGCCGCCAGCTTAATCATGCTGGAGACATCCTGTGACCAAAGCGAGGGCACAACGTTTTTACCGCTGCTCGCGACCAGATCCAGTGCCTGCGGTTTCAGCAGTTGTGCGGAGCTCCAGCGCGCTTTCGGCAGTTGCAGGAAGATATCGACATCCAGTCCGGTCTGGTGGCTGGCGTGTCCACCGTTGAAGCGGCCACCGGCAGGCATTCCCATATCGCCGATGAGCATGGTTCCCAGCCCCAGATTGTGCACCTGGTTGCCCAGACGCTGAATAAACAGCACCAGGTCCGGGTGGCCAAAATAGCGGCGCTGGTCAGTACGCATCACCTGATAGGTGTCTGATTGCAGAGGCAACTCTTGTGCACCAACGATACAGCCGTTCGAAAACGCCCCGATAGACTGCGCACTTCCCGCCACCGGGTGAGTGATTTTTTGCCACGGCGTAGCGGCCAGACTGGCTCCACTGGCGAGTAACGCCAGCAGAGCAATTGCGGTTTTTTTCATGTTTACCAGCGTGGAATGGTGGTCGTCACATCCGCATTCTGCGCGCGCTGGCGCAGGAAGTGATCCATCAGCACGATCGCCAGCATCGCTTCGGCGATCGGCACTGCGCGGATCCCCACGCACGGATCGTGACGGCCTTTCGTGATCATCTCGACTTCTTCACCAGAGCGGTTAATCGTATGCCCCGGCACGGTAATACTGGAGGTCGGTTTCAGCGCGATGTTAGCGACAATCTGTTGCCCGCTGCTGATCCCGCCGAGAATACCGCCCGCGTGATTGCTCTGGAAACCGTCTTTCGTGATTTCGTCGCGGTTCTGGCTGCCACGCAGGGCCACCACGCCAAAACCGTCGCCAATCTCAACACCTTTCACCGCATTAATGCTCATCATCGCGTGGGCGATATCAGCGTCAAGACGGTCAAAGACCGGCTCGCCCCAGCCTGCAGGAACGCCATCAGCCACGACGGTCACTTTGGCACCGATGGAGTCGCCCTCTTTTTTCAGGCCGCGCATCAGTTCGTCCAGTGCTTCCAGCTTATCAGCATCGGCGCAGAAGAACGGGTTTTGTTCAACCTGCTCCCAGTCTTTGATCGCCAGCGGAATATCGCCCATTTGGGTCAGGCAACCGCGGATAACGACGCCAAATTTTTGTGCCAGGTATTTTTTCGCAATAGCGCCTGCGGCTACGCGCATCGCGGTTTCACGCGCGGAAGAACGACCGCCGCCGCGATAATCGCGAAAACCGTATTTTTGCTCGTAGGTGTAGTCGGCGTGGCCCGGACGGAATACGTCTTTGATAGCGCCGTAGTCCTGGGAACGCTGATCGGTATTTTCAATCAGCAAGCCAATGCTGGTGCCGGTGGTACGGCCTTCGAACACGCCAGAAAGAATTTTGACCTGGTCCGGCTCGCGACGCTGCGTGGTGTAGCGAGAGGTACCCGGGCGACGACGGTCAAGGTCGTGCTGTAAATCGGCTTCGGTCAGTTCGATGCCCGGCGGTACGCCATCAACGATACAACCCAGTGCCAGCCCGTGCGACTCACCAAAGGTGGTCACGCGGAATAATTGTCCAATACTGTTTCCTGCCATCACGGCTCCGCTGTCGTTATTTGTGTTTGAGCGTTGTGAAACGGGCCGAAGCCCGCTGGATTAATCTTTATAGATGCTGAAGTGTTCGCGCGCGTCGAGAAGCTGCGCTTTGGTCAACATAAAGACGCCATCACCGCCGTTGTCGAACTCGAGCCAGGTGAACGGCACATCCGGGTACTGCTCTATCAGATGTACCATGCTGTTGCCGACTTCACAAATCAGAACACCATCGTCAGTCAGATAATCCGGCGCGCAGGCCAGAATGCGACGCGTCAGCTTCAGGCCGTCAGAGCCTGATGCCAGACCCAATTCCGGCTCGTGGCGATACTCATTTGGCAGATCGGACATGTCTTCTGCATCTACATACGGCGGGTTAGTCACGATCAGATCGTACTGGAGCGCAGGCAAATCACGGAACAGATCGGAACGGATCGGCGTCACGTGATGGATAAGCCCATGTTCTTCAATGTTGTGCTCGGTCACGGCCAGCGCATCGGTGGAGATATCCACGGCATCTACTTCCGCTTCCGGGAAGGCATAAGCGCAGGCAATAGCGATACAGCCGCTGCCGGTACACATGTCCAGAATATGCTGCGGCTGGTGATTAATCAGGCCATCGAAGTGGTTGTTGATCAGCTCACCGATCGGCGAGCGCGGCACCAGAACACGTTCATCAACATAGAATTCGTGGCCGCAGAACCAGGCTTTGTTGGTCAGATAGGCAACAGGAATACGTTCGTTAACGCGACGGATCACGCGCTCAACGATGCGATGCTTTTCGCTAGAGGTGAGACGCGCGCTGCGCATGTCTTCAGGGATATCCAGCGGCAGATAGAGGGACGGCAGCACCAGCTGAACAGCCTCATCCCACGGGTTATCGGTACCGTGACCGTACCAGATATTCGCGGCGCTGAAGCGGCTAACCGACCAACGCAACATGTCCTGTATGGTATGCAGCTCGTTTACTGCTTCATCGACAAATATTTTATCCACTCTTTCCTCCAGGGCACGCTCGCATAATTTTCGGCGGCTAGTTTGCCATGAAGACGGCGATAAATCAGCAATGACGCTTACTGCTTGAGGTTAAAAAATGCGTTTAGTCAGGTACACTATTGGAAATAAGAGATGAGACAGGCTAATGAAAAAGAAAACAACGCTCAGCCAGGAGGATCAGTCGCTCTTCCGTCAACTCATGACCGGAACGCGTCAAATCAAGCAGGACACCATTGTCCAACGCCCGATGCGCAAGAAAGTGACCGAAGTTCCGGTTAAACGTTTATTGCAGGAACAGGCTGATAACAGCCACTATTTTTCGGACGAGTTTCAGCCGCTGCTTAATACGCAGGGCGCAGTGAAGTATGTGCGTGAAGACGTCAGCCACTTTGAGCTAAAAAAATTACGTCGGGGAGATTATTCACCGGAATTGTTTCTCGATCTGCACGGGTTAACCCAGATGCAGGCGAAACAAGAGCTGGGAGCATTAATTGCCGCATGCCGTCGGGAACATGTATTTTGCGCCTGCGTGATGCACGGCCACGGTAAACACATTCTTAAGCAGCAAACGCCTTTATGGCTTGCTCAACATCCGCACGTAATGGCATTTCATCAGGCACCAAAAGAATACGGCGGTGATGCCGCTTTACTGGTGTTGATTGAAGTGGAAGAGTGGCAACCGCCGGAACTGCCGTGACAGACTGGCGGGTAGCCCCGCCAGAAAGCATGTCAGGTCAGATAGCTTTCGCCATCTTCAGATTGCACGGACTCATTTGCCAGTTAAAGACCCCTTTGCCCGTTTCGTCGAGTGTTACGTTAGCAATGGCAGAAGTCGTAAACATCGGTGGCGTTTCGCCCGGGCACAGTTCAGATACCAGATAGCCAACCAGAGGCAGGTGGGAAATGATCAGCGCAGAAGAGACGCCCTCATTGCACAGCGCCTGAAGATACGCGCTCACAAGGCCAACATCGCCGCACGGCGTAAGTTCTGGGAGAACATCAACGTTGGACGGCAGGAGCATACACTCACCCACCACTCCCAGTGTCTGTTCTGCACGCAGGAACGGACTCACCAGAACACGTTCGATGTCCACTTTTTGACCTTCAAGCCAGGTAGCCATTTGACGAGATTCGTCGCAGCCACAGAGAGTCAAAGGACGTACTGAGTCACTGGCGGCATCGAGTGCCGCGTCGCCGTGACGCATGATAAAAACTTGCATATTGCACCGCTTTTGTTAACCAGAATCACCAGCGCTGACTACCCGGGATGACGCTATAGAGGTAGAAAACCTGGTGGCCGGGCATTGTGCCTGATCCATTCGGTGAATGAAACGCTGTTTTTTACCTCATTGGCGTAAGTATAGTCAATCTCTGTTTACAAATTCGCCAAATCAGGTTCATTCAACTCAGGATTTACCCTTCTTTGACCTCAACTTACGAGGCCAGTTTCCCTTGCAGACCAAAAAGTTTGGCCGCGTTCTGCCATTTGCAATAATTCGTCACAGGGTGTAAACCGCGGACCATATTGCGTGGCAAGGCGTTGCAGAGTGGCAACCACTTCACCCGCTCCCAGTGTATCCATATAACGGAACGGGCCGCCAAGGAACGGCGGGAAACCGATACCAAAAACAGCACCTATGTCACCATCACGTGCGCTTTTGATTACCTGCTCACCAAAGCAGCGCGCTGCTTCATTAAGCATCATCATCACACAGCGTTCAGCACACTGAACCGCCGACAGTTTTCCCTGCCCGGTTGCCGAAATAAGCCCATAAACCGAAGGGTCGACCTGTTTCTTGCTTTTACGCCCTTTCTGCGCGTAAAGATAGAAACCGCGTTCATTTTTTCTGCCTTTGCGATCGTCCTTCAATATTACGGAAACAATGTTTGCAGGCGGGCTAAAACGATCTCCATATGCGGCTTCCAGCACTGGTATAATTTTAGTGCCGGTATCTATTCCTACCTCATCCAAAAGTTGGATTGGGCCAACCGGGAAACCAAACTTGACCAGCGACTCGTCAACATGTTCGATCTTCTCCCCTTCCGTCAGTAGCCGCATCGCCTCATTTATATAAGGCGCAAGAATACGGTTAACGTAGAAACCGGCTTTATCGGCCACCACAACCGGCGTCTTGCCCTGCATTTTGGCAAGCTTCACGACGGTAGCGATGGTCTGCGGGCTGGTCGTGGCGTGTGGAATGACTTCTACCAGCGGCATTTTTTCGACCGGACTAAAGAAATGCAGGCCAATCACCTGTTCAGGGCGAGCAGCGTGCTCCGCAATATCACCAATCGGTAGCGACGAGGTGTTAGAGGCAAAAATGGTATGGGGTGCGCAATACTGCTCTACATCTGCCACCATCTTTTGCTTGAGCGCTAAATCTTCAAATACCGCTTCAATAACAAGGTCACGGTGGGCAAACCCGCTGTAATCCGTCGTCCCCGAAATCAGCGCCAGCACTTTGTCTCGCTCACTAGCCTTTATATGGCGGCGTTTGACCTTTTGATCAAGCTGCTGCCAGCTGTATTGCAGCGCATGATTAATCCCTTTCGGGTTGATGTCTTTGATACGCACGGGCAATTTGCCTTTGCTGGCGGTCACAAAGGCGATACCACCGCCCATCAGCCCACCACCCAACACTCCCACAGCGCGCAAAGATGCAGGTTCAGCGTCACTGCCCGGATCTTTTTTCACATCGGTGCTGGCAAAGAAGATGCTGCGCAATGCCTGAGACTGCGGCGTCATCGCCAGTTCACCAAAGGCTTTTGCTTCAGCGGCATACCCACTGCTGCTGCCGTGCGCCAGACCGGTTTCAATCACTTCCAGAATGCGTGTGGTTGCCGGATAGTTACCCTTCGTTTTTTGCGCTGTTTTCTTACCGACCATACTGAAAAGTAGCGCGCGCCCAAGCGGGCCCGCCAGGATACGCTCACGTACCGGCAGATGACGTTTGGCCTGACGCCCTTTCAGCGCCCGTTCAACAGCGGCTTCCAGTAATATCGAATTCGGTACAACCTCATCCACCAGACCCGTTTTCAGCGCCTGACGCGCACGAAGTTGCTTGCCGGTTAAAATCATCTCCAGCGCCGTACTCACGCCGACCAGCCGTGGTAAACGCTGCGTGCCCCCCGACCCCGGTAACAGCCCAAGCTGCACTTCGGGTAAACCTAAAACGGTTTTCGCATCGTCGGTACATATCCGGCTGTGACAGGCCAGGGCAAGTTCCAGCCCACCACCGAGACACGCCCCGTGAATAGCCGCAATCACCGGAACAGACAACGCGTGGATCTCGGCCATCACCTGCTGTCCCTGCCGCGCCAGCTCTTCCGCTTCCAGGGCATTATTCGCGCGGGCGATCATGTTGATATCCGCCCCGGCAATAAAGTTATCCGGCTTGGCCGAAATAAAGACCAGCCCACGAAGCTCTTTATTTTCGCGGATCTGCTTTAACATCACCCGCACCTGAACACCGAACTCGGCCTTCAGGGTATTCATCTTTTCGCCGGGGACATCAATTGTGATAACAGCGACGTTATCGGGGCGAATATTGAGCGTAAATGCCGATGTCATGTCCATTATTCAGCCTCCAGAACCATTGCCGCACCCAACCCACCCGCTGCACAGGCAGTCACTAACCCGAATCCACCACCGCGACGACGCAGTTCGTGTAATGTCTGGGTGATCATTCGCGCGCCCGTGGCGGCGAAAGGATGGCCATAAGCAATAGAACCACCCAGCACGTTAAATTTGCTTTCGTCCACTTCGCCGGTGGCGTTTGCGCGCCCCAGAACCTCGCGAGCAAATCTGTCGCTTGCCAGAAGCTGCACGTTAGCCAGGGTTTGTGCGGCAAAGGCTTCATGCATATCAATGAGCGTCAAATCCGCGAGCGTTAGCCCCGCGCGCTCCAGTGCCAGCGGCGTAGACCAGGCTGGGCCTAACAGCATGTCCTGCCAGACATCAATGGCCGTGAACGCATAGCTGCGCAGATAACCCAGCGGTTTTATGCCCAGCTCTCTGGCACGGGATTCGGTCATCAGGATCACGGCGGCGGCGCCGTCCGTCAGTGGCGTACTGTTGGCGGCGGTGACGGTGCCATGTTTGCGATCAAATGCCGGGCGGAGTTTCGCGTAATCTGCCAGCGTCGAGGTGCCACGAATATTGTTATCTTCCGCAAGCGGTTCGCGGTAAGGCGGGATATAAGCGGTCATCACTTCGTCGGCCAGTTTACCTTCAGACCAGGCTTTTGCGGCCAACTGGTGTGAACGGTGTGCCAGCGCATCCTGCTGTTCACGTGTGATGCCATAGGTTTTCGCCATCTGCTCGGCGGTATCGCCCATGCGCAAACCGGTCGAATACTCCGCCACGGCAGGCGGTACAGGCATCAGATCGCGTAAACGCAGGCGTGAGAAGAGTTTGAGTCGCTGCCCGGTAGTACGGGCTTTATTGACGTCCACCAGAATGCGGGCCAGCTTTTTACTGACTCCGATGGGCAGTACGGAAGAGGAGTCGGCACCGCCGGCAATGCCCGCGCGGATTGTACCGGCCATCAGGCTTTCTGCCACGTTTGCTACCGCCTGGAAACTGGTGGCACACGCGCGGCTGACGCTATAAGCATCGGTATGCACGTTCATACCGGTACCCAGGACAATTTCACGCGCAATGTTGGGGGCTTCCGGCATTTGCACGACCTGGCCGAAAACCAGCTGTTCAATAACCTCAGGCGGTATTTCGCTGCGAGCCAGCATCTCCCCCACCACCATTTTTCCCAGATCGACCGCCGGGATGCCGTGAAACGCCGTTGCCTGACGCGCAAACGGCGTACGCAACCCGCTGACAATGGCGATGCGGTCACCATGTCGGGTGATAAGCGGTAATGCCTGACTCATAACACTCCCCTGTAAAAATTCATGCTCAACGCAAAGTGGTCTGACCTGATAACAGTCTTAACCATTTTTTTACATTCAGCCAATCGGGGAAACGAAAAAGTGCGAGCTAAAACACAGAGAAGAAAAAGAAAATGCCCCTGGAGGTAAAAGCAAAACGGTAACCCGAAGGTTACCGTTTTTAGTGTTTGCACCCTCTCCCGTGGGAGAGGGTTGGGGTGAGGGCACCAGACCGCAGGAATTAACGCAGGCCCAGCTGGAAGATCAGCGTTTCTGCTTCACAGGCGAACACAAAGTCGATATCCAGCTGCACGCCGCCTTCTACTTCTGTGAAGGTTGATTTGATGTCGCACGGTTCGGACTCAACATCGCGCGCACGCTTAGTCAGCGCAGCCAGGGTTTCTTCAGCGTCGGTACGGTTAGTGAACACACGGCTGTAGGAAGCGGTGCAATCGGTGTTGTCCATGATGGTACCAACATCCATACAGCAGCAAACCGGGGTTTCATCAGCACTGCATTTACTCATAGTAGCTTTCCTCTGTATTCGCGCCGGGCGCGAGATAAACACGTTGCCGATATTTTACGCCCCGATGACCAGGTGCTCCAGCCGTTAATGGCGCAAAATGGGATAAGTGACCAATATCACGCTTAAAAATGATCTAAGACAAAAATCACCCTTTTGGGTGAGCCGGGATGGTCACATTTTTGCCAAGCAGATCCCGTTTCAAGAAACATATTGGAAAAATTTAATAAACAAACTTGCAACATTACATCTGGTCAGACCTATACTCACGCCACTGGTCTGATTTGTATGTCTTAACACAGACCCTACACTTCGCGCTCCTGTTACGGTATGTAACAAATTTTGAATAAAAATAACTCAATGAGGTTATGGTCATGAGCCAGAAAACCCTGTTCAAAAAGACTGCGTTAGCAGTTGCAGTGGCAATCGTCTCAACGTCCGCCTGGTCAGCGGGCTTCCAGCTTAACGAATTTTCTTCCTCTGGCCTTGGCCGCGCGTATTCCGGGGAAGGTGCAATAGCGGATGATGCAGGTAACGTGAGTCGTAACCCTGCGCTTATCACGATGTTTGATCGTCCGGCCTTCTCTATCGGTGCGGTTTATATCGACCCTGATGTTAACGTCACCGGCAAATCCAGCTTAACCGGACAAAGTGCCAACCAGGACAACATTGCGCCAAGTGCATGGGTTCCTAACATGCACTTTGTTATGCCAATCAACGATCAGTTCGGTTGGGGTGCATCCGTGACCTCCAACTATGGTCTGGCAACGGAGTTTGGCGAAAACTACGGTGCCGGTATTTATGGCGGTAAAACCGACCTGCAAACCGTTAACCTGAACCTGAGCGGTGCCTATCGTCTGGATAGCAACTGGAGCTTCGGCTTAGGCGTAGATGCTGTTTACGCAAAAGCGAAGATCGAGCGTTACGCCGGCTCTCTGGGCCCACTTCTGGCAGGGCAACTCAATGGCAGAGTTCCGCCTTCTTATCTGGACGGGATCAGCTCCCCTGATGACCAAATCGCCCACCTGAAAGGTGACGAATGGGGCTTCGGCTGGAACGCGGGTATCCTGTATGAACTGGATAAAAACAACCGCTGGGGCCTGACCTACCGTTCAGAAGTGAAAATTGACTTCGACGGCGACTATAAAAGCTCCATCAACCCGAACCTGAGCACCATTCTGGGTAATATGGGTCTGACGGGCCTTCCGGCGGGTACCGGCGGGCGAACCGAGAACGGTTCTCTGTCACTGCATCTGCCAGAAATGTGGGAAATCTCCGGTTATAACCGTGTAGCACCACAGTGGGCTATCCACTATAGCCTGACCTACACCAGCTGGAGCCAGTTCCAGGAGCTGAAAGCCACCGGTGATAACGGCCAGACGCTGTTCTATAAAGATGAAAGCTTCAAAGATGCTTATCGTATCGCGCTGGGTACAACCTACTACTACGATAAGAACTGGACTTTCCGTACCGGTATCGCGTTTGATGATAGCCCGGTTCCGGCCGACAAGCGTTCTATCTCCATCCCGGACCAGGACCGTCTGTGGCTGAGCGCCGGTGCGACTTACGCATTTAACGATGACGCGTCAATCGACGTTGGCGCATCTTATATGCACGGTCAGAACGTGAACTTCACCGAAGGTGAAGGCGCGGCGGCTTACACCTTCCACTCAGAAGGTAAAGCCTGGCTGTTCGGTACGAACTTCAACTACAAGTTCTAATCGCGCAGAGTTCAAAAAAGGTGAGCATTGCTCACCTTTTTTATTTACTGCGAATCGATATCTTTTAATTCGTTTTCGATTGCCTTCGCGTTTGGATTCTCTTCCGGCTTCAGCTTGCCGCCATTGGCAATAAAGTCGTGATTCTGGAAGTACGCTTCACGCACCATGATGTACGGATCGGAAGACTGGCGCAGCAGACCGTCGGAATCCAGCAACTGAGCGCGGGTTTCAATACCTTCAACCGTCCATTTCCCAATTGATAGTGGCCACGTCAGCCACGACAGCACCGGATACAACGTATCGACCATATCGCCGCCATCATCACGGATAGTAAAACTGCCGTAGAATGGCAACTGCATATACGGACCGTAACCCACGCCATAGCTGCCCAGAGTACTACCAAAGCGGTGTGGCTGTTCACGTTGCAGTTTCTGGTTCGCCATACCTGCAACATCAATAAAGCCGCCCATACCCAACAGGGTGTTCAGGAAGAAGCGGGTGAAGTGCACCATACCCTGATACGGATCGCCTTGCAGGAAGAAGTTCACCATCACCGCAGGCTCTTCCAGGTTACTGGTGAAGTTGCTCAACCCGTTACGTGCAGGCTGTGGAACATAATCGCGCCACGCAACCGCAACCGGACGAACCACATAGGGATCCAGCACGTTGTAGTTAAAGTTGTACATGGTGCGGTTAAACCCTTCTAAAGGATCAGAGCGCCCAGTTTGCTCGCCCGAGCTTGCACAGCCCACGAGCAACGTAGTGCCCAGCGCAAGCGCCGACAGCCGAAGTTTCATAAATATCTCCCTGTTCAGTATGGCTATCGTTGATTGCCATCCGTAACGGAGCGTCTGACGCCCCGCCTGTAAACGTGCAAGTGATTGTAACAGCACGCTTACCGATGTCCACGCACACAATTACGGGCAGTAATCACCGTCACTCTGATCTCAGCATAGCCTGGCTTTTTGATTTCGTTTCGTTGCCAATTTTATATTGGCTTTGAAAGAGATGTATCACCTTTGTTGCCATTGTCAGGAATTTAAGAGCATCCCCACAGGTAAACCAAGAAAAATCGCTACCCTTAACAGAAAGTCCCTTATCCGGAGCGATTATGAAAGAAATTGGCGAAGAAAAAATCGGTGAGCAGAATGGCGACCATGAAGTCGAGAGTGAGGAAAAAAGCCGCGGAGAAAAGATAGAAGTTGATGAAGACCGTCTGCCTTCCCGGGCGATGGCCATCCACGAGCATATTCGCCAGGACGGGGAAAAAGAACTGGAACGGGATGCCATGGCCCTGTTGTGGTCGGCCATTGCCGCAGGTTTATCGATGGGCGCATCGCTGCTGGCGAAGGGGATTTTTCATGTTCATCTGGCGGATGTCCCCGGCGGATTTTTACTGGAAAACCTCGGGTACACGTTCGGCTTTGTTATCGTCATTATGGCCCGCCAGCAACTGTTTACGGAGAACACTGTCACAGCCGTGCTCCCCGTGATGCATAGCCCTACCTTCGGGAATGCCGTCCTGCTGTTACGCTTATGGAGCGTGGTGTTACTCGGAAATCTTATCGGCACGGGTGTTGCGGCCTGGGCCTTTGAGTACATGCCGATATTTGATGAAGCCACCCGAGACGCATTTGTGAAAATCGGTATGGATGTAATGAAAAACACCCCTGCTGAGATGTTTGCGAATGCGATTATCTCCGGCTGGATTATCGCCACGATGGTCTGGATGTTCCCCTCTGCGGGCAGTGCGAAACTTGTGGTGATTATCCTGATGACCTGGCTTATCGCGCTCGCAGACACCACACACATTGTGGTGGGCAGCGTCGAAATTCTGTATCTAGTCTTTAGCGGCACGCTGCACTGGAGCGATTTTTTATGGCCTTTTGCGCTTCCGACGCTGGCAGGCAATATCAGCGGCGGGACGTTTATTTTTGCCCTGCTGAGCCACGCACAAATCCGCAATGACATGTCCAACAAGCGTAAAGCCGAACTTAAGGCTCGGGAAGATAATGAAAAATCGGCAAAAAAAATGGACTGAATGGCGACTCTTTGAGCAGTCAGGCGGCGATGAGCTTAACGCAAAGTGTAAATAAGGCTATACTCGTGCCGCTTCGTCCCCTTAGTTAAATGGATATAACGAGCCCCTCCTAAGGGCTAGTTGCAGGTTCGATTCCTGCAGGGGACACTTTAACTTCCCTCTAAAAACCTAATACCCATCAAAGTACTTTCCGCAGATCCGCACATTCACTTACACTCTTCAGCACTTTCCAGAAACCGTTACTGAACTCACCTCAGGCGACTTACATGAAACAAATTACCGTCAGCGATCTGAAGCAACAAAGTGAAGCAGCTGCAAACTCCCCCCGCTTACGTGCCCACCGCAATTTTCATCCGGAGCTGAGCGACCCCGTACAGCGTCTGGCCATTGCGATGGAGCCTGGCACTTATGTGCGTCCTCATCGTCACCCGCATACATTTGAGCTGCTCATCCCACTCAGTGGGCGTTTTGTGGTGTTGAATTTTGACGACAACGGAAACGTTACGCGTCGCGTGGTGTTAGGCGAAGAGTGCATGGCGCTTGAGATGGAAGCCGGCACCTGGCACGCAGTGCTATCGCTGGATAATGGCGGGGTGATCTTTGAAGTTAAACACGGTGGCTATCAGCCCGTTGCTGCTGAGGATTTCGCCGCCTGGGCCCCCGCAGAAGGCGAAACCGGGACCACAGAACTGATGGACTGGTATAAACACGTGCAACCCGGTGCGCGCGCGTTTAACCAATAATCCCGCAGCAAGAAATAGCCCGCATGAATCTGAAAGTTTTGTTACTGCGGGCTATTTTATGAACAAAAAATGCGCCCCTTGCCCAGCCAAAGCAAGCACGTCCAGATTTGCCGCTTTTTTAATCAAAAACGATCAATAGCACATATCGTATAAGGGTGCTACATTACGCCGCCAGCCAACATCGGCAGTGGACAGGTGACGCCGTAAAGTTCGGTAAAGCCTGCAACCATCACCTCAATATATGGTCTTATCGGCACGACGTATCGCGATGTCTGCGCTACCTTTACTGGCTTCATATAGGTTTTACTATCTTGTCTCAATCCAAATTTGAACGCGCGTTTTTACACCCGCGTTACTGGTTTACCTGGTTTGGTCTTGGCGTCCTCTGGCTGTTGGTTCAACTTCCTTACCCTGTACTTCGTTTACTGGGTTCGAAACTGGGCAGCGCATCGCGTCACTTCCTTAAGCGTCGTGAATCTATCGCCCGCAAAAATATTGAGCTTTGCTTCCCTCAGTACAATGAGCACGAACGCGAAAAACTCATTTCCGAAAACTTCAAATCTATTGGTATGGCGCTGCTCGAAACCGGTATGGCCTGGTTCTGGCCTGATGAGCGAGTGCGAAAATGGTTTGACGTTGAAGGTCTGGATAATCTGAAACGCGCGCAGGCGCAGAACCGTGGCGTGATGGTGGTAGGTGTCCACTTTATGTCACTGGAACTGGGTGGCCGTGTCATGGGTCTTTGCCAGCCAATGATGGCAACCTACCGTCCGCACAACAACGCGCTGATGGAGTGGGTACAAACGCGCGGGCGTATGCGTTCCAATAAAGCGATGATCAGCCGTAATAACCTGCGTGGCATGGTAGGCGCTCTGAAAAAAGGCGAAGCCGTCTGGTTTGCCCCGGATCAGGATTACGGACGTAAAGGCAGCAGCTTTGCCCCATTCTTTGCAGTTAAAAACGTTGCGACCACCAATGGTACATTCGTGATTTCGCGTCTGTCAGGCTCAGCCATGTTGACCGTAACAATGGTGAGAAAAGCGGATAAGTCGGGCTATCGTCTGCACATTTCCCCGGAAATGGCTAACTACCCGGAAAACGAATGCGAAGCCGCTGTGTTTATCAACAGAGTGATCGAGAAAGAGATCATGCGTGCACCAGAGCAATATCTGTGGATGCACCGCCGCTTTAAAACCCGCCCGCTTGGCGAATCCTCGCTCTATATCTAAGCCCTTTTAAAAGGTTAGTTTCACTAAGAAACTAACCTTTTCAATCACCTGTAATTACGCTGAGTAACTGTTTTTTTTTCACGTCGCTCAACGGGAATTTATTGCGTGTTGAAATCAAACTGTCGCCGTTCCACGACACTCGTAAGTATCGGAAATTATTTAAAAAAATCCCTCTTGTCACCCCCCATATTTAGGCGTACATTAGCGCCGTCTGGCAACAGGAAAGCACAGAATTCTGAGCTGAAGTTAGCGGCTTTGTAAGCGGCTCAATTCCAGTTCTCTAACATCAGGTGGACTCTGTTTTTCAATGCGTACCATAAGATACGCGGAGCGATGAAACGTGAAATATTTCTTTATGGGCATTTCGGTGATTGTTTTAGTCTGGGCCGGAACCTTTGCTCTCATGATCTAGCAAAGTGAATGCAGTCAAAAAAAACAGGAGCCATTGGCTCCTGTTTTTTTATGTCATCACAAGCTGGCTTACTCGCTGCCGCTCTTCGATGTAAGAAGCCCATCAGCACGGAACATGCTCTTAATCCCTCTCACCGCCTGGCGAATACGATCGCTGTTTTCGATCAGCGCAAACCGTACGTGGGTATCGCCATACTCACCAAAGCCAACGCCCGGGGAGACACAGACTTTCGCGTCGTGCAGCATCTTTTTGGCAAACTCCAGCGACCCCATCGCCGCATACGGCTCAGGGATTTTTGCCCAGACATACATTGACGCCTTCGGCATTTCTACCATCCAGCCCGCCTCATGCAGCCCTTTGACCAGCACATCGCGGCGGCGTTTATACTGCGCAGCAATGTCTTTCACACACTGCTGGTCGCCTTCCAGCGCGGCAATTGCCGCCACCTGCAACGGGGTAAAAGTACCGTAGTCGTGGTAGCTCTTAATGCGCGCCAGGGCATTCACCAGCGTTTTGTTACCGACCATAAAGCCAATACGCCAGCCGGCCATATTGTAGCTTTTGGAAAGAGTGAAGAATTCGACTGCCACATCGCGCGCACCAGGCACCTGCATAATTGAAGGTGCTTTCCAGCCGTCATACACAATATCGGCATAGGCTAAATCGTGAACCACCAGCACGTCGTAACGTTTTGCCAGGGCGACCACTTTCTCAAAGAAGTCGAGTTCAACGCACTGCGCCGTTGGGTTTGACGGGAAACCGAGGATCATCATCTTCGGTTTTGGATAACTTTCGCGGATAGCACGTTCGAGTTCGTTGAAAAAGTCTACGCCTTCCACCAGCGGCACAGAGCGAACCTGCGCACCGGCAATCACCGCCCCGTAAATATGAATGGGATAGCTCGGGTTTGGCACCAGAACGGTATCACCGTGATCCAGGGTTGCCAGCATCAGGTGCGCCAGCCCCTCTTTCGACCCGATGGTCACAATGGCTTCGCTTTCAGGATCGATATCGACCTGATAGCGATCCTGATACCAACGGGAGATCGCACGACGTAAACGAGGAATACCGCGGGAAGTCGAGTAGCCATGCGTATCAGGACGCTGGGCAACCGTACATAATTTTTCGACAATATGCGGTGGTGTAGGGCCGTCAGGGTTACCCATGCTGAAATCGATAATGTCTTCGCCGCGCCGACGCGCAGCCATTTTCAGTTCAGCAGTGATATTGAAAACATAAGGGGGTAAACGATCGATACGCGTAAAACGGCGTTCAGGACTGGAGTCAGCCATAAGTTCCTCAGATTCACGTTAGCGCCCGGACCGTCCGAGCGACGCTGCCACGTATGTGGCGTGCTTAGAAAATAACCTGAAAAAAAACGTGCTGTCGAGAGGGAAAATAAAAAAAATATTTCCCGCTAAAATGGGAATGCTGCTGCGCGTAAAAGCGGAACAGTAAAGTCTAAATACGCATTTTTAATACCTGTTATTTAACACAATGATATCAAATACGTTACCTTCAACCTGCCACAGGCGATACACCCGGCACGATTCAGGAATCTTTTATCAATCCCCTTTGTAAATTATGGTTTTTCCCCATTTGATAAAGCAGATGGATAGCTGGTCATTAGGTGCCAGGTTTTTTATCATAGTTTTTTCCCGATTTCCCAGGTTCACCCGTGCACGAAATATTCGATATGCTCCTGGCGGTTTTTGACCGCGCGGCATTAATGCTGATCTGCCTGTTTTTCCTGATCCGCATTCGCCTGTTCCGCGAGCTTTTACATAAATCCGCCCACTCGCCCAAAGAGCTGCTGGCCGTCACGGCCATCTTCTCGATGTTCGCCCTGTTCAGCACCTGGTCTGGCGTCCCGGTTGAAGGCTCGCTGGTTAACGTGCGCATCATCGCCGTTATGTCCGGCGGGATCTTATTTGGCCCGTGGGTGGGAATTATCACAGGCCTCATCGCAGGGACACATCGTTACCTGATTGATATTGGCGGCGTTACCGCCATTCCCTGCTTTATCACCAGTATTATCGCCGGGGTACTTTCCGGTTGTATCAACCGCAAAATCCCGAAAAAGCAGCACTGGCGCGCGGGGATCATCGCCGGTATGGCGTGTGAAACATTGACCATGATCCTGGTGGTCGCCTGGGCGCCTACCACGGATCTGGGGCTGGATATTGTCTCGAAAATCGGTATTCCGATGATTCTGGGTAGCGTCTGCATCGGCTTTATTGTGCTGCTGGTACAGAGTGTCGAGGGTGAGAAAGAGGCCAGCGCGGCACGTCAGGCCAAGCTGGCGCTCGATATTGCCAACAAAACGCTGCCTTTGTTCCGTCATGTCAATGCCGAGTCATTGCGCCAGGTCTGCGATATTATCCGCCGCGATATTCACGCCGATGCCGTCGCGATCACGAATATCGATCACGTGCTGGCCTACGTGGGTGTGGGTGAGCATAACTATCGCGACAACGATGACACCGTTAGCCCCACCACCCGACAGGCGATTAATTACGGTAAAATCATCATTAAAAACAATGATGAAGCCTACAGAACCCCTGAAATTCACTCTATGCTGGTGATTCCGCTGTGGGAGAAAGGCGTGGTGACCGGCACGCTGAAAATTTACTACTGCCATGCGCACCAGATAACCTCTTCGCTTCAGGAGATGGCTATTGGCCTGTCGCAAATCATTTCGACCCAGCTTGAAGTCTCCCGCGCCGAGCAACTGCGCGAGATGGCAAATAAGGCAGAGCTGCGCGCGCTGCAAAGTAAAATTAATCCCCATTTCCTGTTTAACGCGCTGAACGCGATTTCTTCGTCCATCCGCCTGAATCCAGACACCGCACGCCAGCTGATTTTCAATCTGTCACGCTATCTGCGCTACAACATCGAACTGAAGGACGATGAGCAGATCGACATCAAAAAAGAGCTGTATCAGATTAAAGATTACATCGCCATTGAGCAGGCGCGCTTTGGCGACAAGCTGACGGTCATCTACGATATCGATGAAGAGGTTAACTGTGTGATCCCAAGCCTGCTGATCCAGCCGCTGGTCGAAAACGCCATTGTTCACGGTATTCAGCCGTGTAAAGGCAAAGGCGTGGTGACCATCAGCGTGGCAGAAAGCGGAAACCGCGTCCGCATCTCCGTGCGTGATACCGGCCACGGCATTGATCCCAAAGTGATTGAGCGCGTTGAGTCCAACGAAATGCCCGGCAATAAGATTGGGTTACTGAACGTGCACCACCGCGTCAAACTGCTGTATGGCGATGGGCTGCATATTCACCGCCTTGAGCCAGGCACTGAAATCGCTTTTTACGTCCCGAATGAACGCTCACCCGTTCATGCGCCGACATCCCTGTTGCCGTAGGCAGGAGTAACGCATGAAAGTCATCATCGTAGAAGATGAATTTCTGGCTCAACAAGAGCTGAGCTGGCTGATTAAAACCCACAGTCAGATGGAGATCGTGGGCACCTTTGAAGATGGCCTCGACGTGCTGAAATTTTTGCAGCACAACCGGGTCGATGCGATTTTTCTGGATATCAATATCCCTTCACTGGACGGCGTGTTGCTGGCGCAGAACATCAATCAGTTCGCCCATAAACCGTTTATTGTGTTTGTTACCGCCTGGAAAGAGCACGCGGTAGAAGCCTTTGAACTGGAAGCGTTTGACTACATTCTCAAACCTTACCAGGAGTCACGCATTGTGAGCATGTTGCAAAAGCTGGAAGCAGCATGGCAGCAGCAGGCGGCGCCCGTGAACACAAGCCCGGCAACGCGTGAAAATGACACCATTAATCTGGTCAAGGATGAGCGAATAATCGTGACGCCGATAGACGATATCTACTATGCCGAAGCGCATGAGAAGATGACGTTTGTCTATACCCGGCGCGAATCGTACGTGATGGCGATGAACATCACCGAGTTTTGCAGCAAACTGCCGGCCGCGCACTTTTTCCGCTGCCACCGTTCGTTTTGCGTGAATTTAAATAAGATTCGTGAGATCGAACCCTGGTTTAACAACACCTATATTTTGCGTCTGAAAGATCTCGATTTTCAGGTGCCGGTAAGCCGCAGCAAAGTGAAGGAGTTTCGCCAGCTCATGCACCTGTAAGGGGTATCCCCTCTCCCACCGGAGAGGGGAACACGATTTACAGCACCTGACCGAGAACCTGACGCAAATGCGCACCAGAGCCCAGCAGGCCTGGGTTATCGTGCACAATCAGGTACACCGGAATGTCCTGAACGTAGCTTCTGAAACGACCTTTATCTTCAAACCCGCCACGGAAACCAGAGGCTTTAAAGAAATCGAGGAAACGCGGCACGATGCCGCCTGCGATAAACACGCCGCCGAAGGTGTTGAGGTTCAGCGCCAGGTTGCCGCCAAAACGCCCCATGATGACGCAGAACAGCGACAGCGCACGACGACAGTCGATGCAGGTGTCTGCCAGCGCGCGTTCGGTGACATCTTTCGGTTGCAGGTTTTCAGGCAGACGACCGTCAGACTTCACAATCGCGCGATAGAGATTCACAAGCCCGGGGCCGGAAAGCACACGCTCAGCGGACACGTGGCCAATCTCTGCACGCAACTCTTCGAGAATAATCCCCTCTTCTTCGCTGTTTGGCGCAAAATCAACGTGGCCACCCTCGCCCGGCAGGCTGACCCAGCGTTTATCAACGTGCACCAGATGTGACACCCCCAGACCGGTGCCTGCACCATAAACGGCAATCGGTTTGCCTTCGACTGGGGCGGTGCCACCAAACTGAATCAGGTGTTCTGGCTTTAACATCGGGATCGCCATCGACACCGCAGTAAAGTCATTAATGATTTCAAGATGCGAAAAACCGAGGTTCTTTTTCATTTCTGCGATAGAGAATGCCCAGGTATGGTTGGTCATGGCTACCCAGTCGCCGGTAATCGGGCAGGCAATAGCAATACAACCGTCCTCAACACTTATCTTATGCTCATCAAGATAGACGCGAACCACGGCCTCAAGGCTTGGATAATCCAGCCCTGAATAGGTCTTCGCCTGAGAAATCTCACCGGTGTTTACATCGCAGAGGGCAAGACGTGCGTTAGTCCCACCCACGTCACCTACTAAAGCATACTTTGTCATTCTTCTACTGCTCCGCTAAAGTCAGAATAAATCTTTGGGACACTGTAAATTCAAGGCTGGATAACAACAACGACCTGAAGACAACTGCCCCAGGATTATCGATCTTCGTCACAGAATCACTTTACCGTTTCAGCATCTTTTGCACTAATGCCACAAAGTTGATTGTGCAAAGTAACACCATACGTTTTGTACAAGGAAATCATCATGCTCCACCCGCGAGCCAGAACCATGCTGCTATTGGCTATCCCGGCGCTCATCATTGGTATTGCCTCAAGCCTTGTGCTCATCGTCGTGATGAAGGTCGCGTCGGTGCTGCAAACGATGTTATGGACTGCTATTCCGGTAAAATTGGGGATCAGCTTCGATTCACCGATGTGGATAGTGGTGATGCTGACGCTCACCGGTATTGCGGTAGGTCTGGTGATTCGGTTTAGCCCGGGTCATGCGGGGCCCGATCCGGCTCTGGAGCCGTTGATTAGCGCCCCTGTCAGCCCGTCGGCGTTACCGGGGCTTATCATTGCGCTGATTATTGGTCTTGCGGGTGGCGTTAGCCTGGGGCCAGAACATCCCATTATGGCGGTGAATATCGCCCTGGCGGTGTTTCTGGGTTCACGTATCCTTCCCCGCGTTGGTGTGCTGGACTGGACGATTCTGGCGTCAGCAGGCACGATTGGCGCATTGTTTGGTACGCCTGTTGCTGCCGCACTGATTTTCTCTCAGACGCTCAGTGGCAACAATGATGTGCCCCTCTGGGATAGGCTCTTTGCCCCGCTGATGGCCGCTGCCGCAGGCGCGCTGACCACCAGCCTTTTTTTCCACCCACATTTTTCGCTCTCGTTACCCCATTACGGGCAAATGCAGATTGCCGATATTTTCAGTGGTGCCATCGTGGTTGCCATCGCGATTGCGCTGGGGATGGTGGCGGTGTGGTGCCTTCCGCGCCTGCACCGCCTGATGCATAAGCTTAAACACCCGGTGCTGATGCTGGGTGTCGGCGGTCTAATTCTTGGCATTTTGGGCGCTATCGGCGGGCCGGTAACGCTGTTTAAAGGTCTGGATGAGATGCAGCAACTGGCCTTCAGCCAGGTGTTTAGCGTGTCAGATTATCTGTTGTTTGCACTGGTGAAACTGGCCGCGCTGGTTGTGGCAGCAGCGTGTGGTTTTCGCGGTGGGCGTATCTTCCCGGCGGTGTTTATCGGCGTGGCGCTGGGGCTGATGCTGCACGAGCATGTGGATGCCGTCCCAGCGGCGATTACTGTTTCCTGTTCTATTCTGGGGCTGGTTCTGGTCGTGACGCGCGATGCGTGGCTCAGCCTGTTTATGGCTGCCGTAGTGGTACCGGACGCCACGCTTATCCCACTGTTATGTATCGTGATGTTGCCCGCCTGGCTCCTGCTGGCGGGCAAACCGATGATGATGGCCTGGCGAAACGACAAATAATCAGGCTCTGTTGCGCGCCTCCAGGGCTTTGGTGATGGCACCGAGCAGCGGCGGGATATCGGCCTTCGGTAGCATGACCTCAATCAGCGAAAGCCGCTCGTGGTGCGCCACTTTTTCCAGTACATCTGCCAGTTGTTCGACCTCGCTAACTCGCCAGCACTCGGCCTGTGGATTCAGGCTGAGTGCCTGCGGAATTTGCGTCCAGTTCCACAGGGCAATATCGTTGTACCGTTGCTCTGGTCCGTGGATCGCCCTTTCCACCGTATACCCCTCGTTATTCAGCACCAGGATTATCGGCCGCTGTTTATCGCGCAGCATAGATCCCATCTCCTGGATGGTCAGCTGTGCGGCACCATCACCCGTAAGCACAATCACGCGGCGCTGAGGGCACGCCGTCTGAGCGCCAAACGCGGCTGCCAGTGTGTATCCAATCGATCCCCACAGCGGCTGAACGATAAAATTCACATCTGATGGTAAGCGCAGCGCGAATGCACCAAAAGCAGAGGTCCCCTGATCGGCCAGGATGATGTCTCCGGGCCGGATGAAGGTTTGCAGGGTGCTCCAGAAACTTTCCTGCGTCAGTTCACTGTCCTGAGCCGCCGGTGAAAATGCATGATGCGTAGCAGGCGCAACCGGCCCGGTAATGTGCTGTTTGCAAAGCTCGGTCAGCGTTTCTATCGCCTGGATCATCGGGATACCGGTAAACCAGATATCGCCCACGCGGGATGCATGAGGCTGAACTTCAATGGTTTGCGCCGGGGTTAGCTGATGGGTAAAACCGGCGGTCAGCGTATCGGTAAAACGCGTGCCGATGCACAGGACTGTATCCGCGCCTTCAATCGCTTCTTTCGCGGCATCAGCACTTGCCGATCCACTGTAGGTTCCGTAAAAACCCGGCTGACGCTCATCAAAAATCCCCTTGCCCATCAGCATGGTTGCGTGAGCCATCGGTACCTCTTTCACCCACTTCTGAAGCGCGTGCTTAAGCCCGTGGCGCAGGACCAGAAAATCGGCCAGCAGAGCCGTTCGCTTGCTGCTGGCGATCCGGTTCTGGGCGGCCTCACGAAATGCTTTCAGGCAGCCATTATCAGCATGAGCAGGCTTATAGGTGAGAGCGGTTACAGGCGGGGTGGCTGCTTTTTTTGCCACATCGGCGGGCAACATCAGATAGCCAGGACGGCGCTCACGCAGCATGGTGGTGAGTACCCGGTCTATTTCATAGCAGGCATTTTGTTCGGTAAGGATCGCCTGGGCGACAGTGACAGGTTCACTCATATGGTAAAAATGGCGGAAATCTCCATCACCCAGAGTGTGGTGTAACAGCTCGCCTCGTTGCTGAGAAGCCATGCCCGGCGCACCCACAATATGCAACACCGGAACATACTCGGCAAAGCTGCCAGCAATGCCATTCATGGCACTTAACTCACCGACGCCAAACGTCGTCAGCAGCGCGGCTATGCCCTTACATCGGGCATAGCCGTCGGCGGCGTAAGATGCATTCAGCTCATTTGCACAGCCCACCCAACAGATATCCGGGCTGTCTATAACATGGTCGAGAAACTGCAAATTATAGTCGCCTGGCACGCCAAACAGATGATCGGTTCCACAATCTGTTAGACGGTCCAGCAGGTAATCGGCGACGCAGTATGGGGTACGCATGACAGGTATCCTTCTTATGTTGACCTCACTTTGAGTATTAAAGAAGCGTGATGGCTGTCCAGAATTGGCAATAAGATGGACATGGAAAGAATGCTTTACAAAAAAGGCTGCGCTATGCTCTTTTTCTTCATGCGAGTGTAAACGTATACATTCGTTTTTCTTTTCAGCGCCAGGGGTCACGAGAATGGGTTATCAGCCTGACAAAAATCGTTATCAGACAATGCAGTACCGCCGTTGCGGCCAAACAGGGCTTAAGTTACCGGCCATCTCTCTGGGGCTCTGGCATAACTTTGGTGACACCACGCTCATTGAAAACAGCCGTCAACTTTTACAGCGGGCTTTCGATTTGGGCATCACCCATTTTGATCTTGCCAACAACTACGGCCCACCTCCTGGCTCAGCCGAACGCAATTTCGGGCGGATTTTGCAGGAAGATTTTCTTCCCTGGCGTGACGAGTTAATTATTTCCACCAAAGCGGGCTACACCATGTGGGACGGCCCTTACGGTGACTGGGGCTCACGCAAATATCTGATCTCAAGTCTGGATCAAAGCCTTAAGCGTATGGGGCTTGAATACGTCGATATCTTCTATCACCACCGCCCTGATCCTGAAACGCCACTTCAGGAGACCATGAAAGCGCTTGACCACGTGGTGCGTCAGGGGAAAGCCCTGTACGTTGGGTTATCCAACTATCCGGCGGAATTGGCACGTAAAGCGATTGATATTCTTAACGATCTCGGCACGCCTTGTGTTATCCACCAGCCTAAATACTCCATGTTTGAGCGCGCGCCGGAAGCGGGGTTGCTGGACGTTCTGAAAGAGAAAGGTGTCGGGTGCATACCCTTCTCGCCGCTGGCGGGTGGGCAGCTGACTAACCGCTATCTGCACGGTATTCCGCAGGACTCACGCGCGGCCAGCGGCAGCCAGTTCCTTAACCCTGACCAGTTAACCGAAGAAAAACGGTTAAAGGTTGTCGCGCTGAACGCACTGGCGGAAAGCCGCGGCCAGAAGCTGTCGCAAATGGCTCTGGCGTGGGTATTGCGCCACGATGCGGTAACGTCCGTACTGATTGGGGCGAGTAAAACGTCGCAAATTGATGATGCGGTCGGGATGCTCGAGAATCGCCAGTTCTCCACACAAGAGCTGGCCACTATCGACGATATCCTTAACCGGTCAAATTAAAACCATTTTTAGCAAAACGTGCTCTCACTTGTGATTTAGGAGTTGAGGCGATGAAACGGGGCTTTACCGCCCCGTAATATTGCGTTAACAGGCCGTACGACGGCCCCGATCGTGAAGGAGAAGAGTATGTTCAGGTCACTGATTCTGGCTGCGGTTTTAATGGCTGCGGCGCCGCTGGTTGCAAATGCGGGCGAAATCACCCTGTTGCCATCAGTAAAATTACAAATTGGCGATCGCGATAATTACGGTAACTACTGGGACGGTGGCGGCTGGCGCGACCGTGATTACTGGCATCGTCATTATGAATGGCGTAGAGATCGCTGGTGGAAACATGATAATGGTCGCCATCGTGGCTGGGATAACCGTAAAGCCTACGAGCGCGGCTATCGCGAAGGGTGGGACGACCGTGACGATCGTCGCGGAGGTTGGGGACGTGGCCACGGCCATGGTCACCACCACTAAAACAGAAAGGAGCCTTTTGGCTCCTTTCATATTTCTATAATCCCAGGATTGTCCCAATCAACAACCACAGGTTGAGCGCCACCACCACAACCACAATGGCCCACCCTGCACGTTTCACAAGGGTAGTGTTCACCAGATCGCCCATCAGGGATTTGTTGCTGGTAAAGATCAGCAGCGGAACCAGCGCCAATGCAATACCAAAGCTCAGCAGTACCTGGCTCATGACCAGAATACGCGTTGGATCAAGCCCCATCAGGATCACGATAAAGGATGGCAGCATGGTGACGGAACGGCGCACCCACAGTGGGATGTGAAAGCGCACGAATCCCTGCATGACCACCTGCCCTGCCAGGGTGCCGACCACGGTCGAAGACAGGCCAGCAGCAACCAGGCTCAACCCAAATACGGTGGCGGCGGCATGGCTCAGCAAAGGTTCCAGTGTCAAATACGCCTCATCAAGATCGGCAATTCCCGTGTGTCCGTTAAAATGAAACGCGGCGGCGGCGGTTGCCATCATCGCCAGATTCACAAACCCGGCAATTGTCATCGCGATACCGACATCCCATTTGGTCGCAGAATAACGCTGCTGGCGTGTCCCGCCGTGCAGGTGCTGCGTTAATGAAGAGTGAAGGTAAATCACGTGCGGCATAATAGTGGCACCCAGAACACCCGCAGCCAGGAATACCGCTTCAGAGGTTGGCAGGCTTGGGATAACCATCCCTTTACTAAGCTGTGCCAGATCAGGCTGTGAGAAAATTAACTCCACAATATAAGCCGCAGCCACAAACAGCAGCAGGCCGCCAATCACTTTTTCGAGCGGCTTTTGCCCACGACGCTGCAACATCAGGATAAGGAAAGTGGCAATCCCGGTCAGTACCGCACCCTGTAACAGAGAAACGCCCAGTATCAGCTTGAACCCGATGGCCGCCCCGATAAACTCAGCCAGATCCGTTGCCATCGCAATGATTTCGGCCTGGACCCAGTAAAGCCAGACGGCCGGGCGTGGATAATAGTCACGGATCTGTTCTGCCAGATTTTTACCCGTGGCAATCCCAAGCTTCGCGGAGAGCATCTGAATCAGCATTGCCATCAGGTTTGCCCAGACGACAACCCATAGCAGCTTATAGCCGAAGCTCGCCCCGGCCTGAATATTGGTCGCAAAATTACCCGGATCGATATAGCCAATGGCAGCAATGAACGCAGGTCCCATTAATGCGAACCGCAACTTGCGCGCTGCTCTGCCACTGCTACCCTCTACGCGACTGTTTGTCATTTCTGCCTCTGGAAATATAGCCTTTGCTATGTTTAATGCTAACAAAATGAGAATGATTATCAAGATCATTTAAAACGTTTTGTGTGATTTCTCTGATAGCTTTGAACGATAGATGGGCAGGTTCGCTGGTGCGACCTCACAGAATGTGAAATCGCGCAGTCTTTTGTGAAGCGTAGCACACAAACTTAACTTTTCACTCATTTACCTAACATAACAAAAATGTCTTGTTGATCACTATTTTTGAGACTCGTCACAGGATGTGACTATAGTGTGGCTTTGATCTCGTTTTCTTTACGCTTGTTACATAGAATGTGCACGGAAATTAAACCTGCCTCAAATTTGGAGCAAATATGGACCGCGTCCTTCACTTTGTCCTGGCACTCGTTGTCGTTACTGCGCTTGCGTTATTGGTCAGCCATGACCGCAAAAAAATCCGCATCCGCTATGTTGTTCAGCTTCTCGTTATTGAAGTTTTACTCGCGTGGTTCTTCCTGAACTCCAACGTGGGGCTTGGCTTCGTGAAAGGCTTCTCCGAAATGTTCGAAAAACTGCTCGGATTCGCCAACGAAGGGACTAACTTTGTCTTCGGTAAAATGAACGACGAAGGCCTGGCATTCTTCTTCCTGAAAGTGCTGTGCCCTATCGTCTTCATCTCTGCGCTGATTGGTATTCTGCAACACATCCGTGTTCTGCCTGTCGTTATCCGCGCAATTGGTACTGTGCTGTCTAAAGTCAACGGTATGGGCAAACTGGAATCCTTCAACGCAGTAAGTTCCCTGATCCTGGGTCAGTCTGAGAACTTCATCGCGTATAAAGACATTCTGGGCAAAATGTCCCGCAACCGTATGTACACCATGGCAGCCACGGCGATGTCTACCGTTTCCATGTCTATCGTGGGCGCGTACATGACAATGCTGGAACCAAAATACGTTGTTGCAGCTCTGGTTCTGAACATGTTCAGCACCTTTATCGTGCTGTCCCTGATCAACCCATACCGCGTTGAAGAAGGCGAAGAGAACCTGCAGATGGCAAATCTGCATGAAGGTCAGAGCTTCTTCGAAATGTTGGGCGAGTACATTCTGGCAGGTTTCAAAGTTGCGATTATCGTTGCGGCAATGCTGATCGGCTTTATCGCGCTGATTTCTGCACTGAACGCACTGTTCGCTGCGGTCCTGGGTATTTCCTTCCAGGGCATCCTGGGCTACATCTTCTATCCGGTTGCATGGGTAATGGGTGTTCCGGCAAGCGAAGCGTTGCAGGTTGGTAGCATCATGGCCACTAAACTGGTTTCCAACGAATTCGTTGCGATGATGGATCTGCAGAAAATTGCCGGCACGCTGTCTCCGCGCGCTGAAGGCATTATCTCTGTGTTCCTGGTCTCCTTCGCTAACTTCTCTTCTATCGGCATCATCGCGGGTGCGATTAAAGGCCTGAACGAAGAGCAAGGTAACGTGGTTTCCCGCTTCGGTCTGAAACTGGTTTACGGTTCTACCCTGGTGAGCGTACTGTCTGCTTCTATCGCAGCACTGGTACTGTAAATCCAGACCAAAACAAAACCGGGGGCCTGTGCTCCCGGTTTTTTTATGTCTGTAGTTCGCTAAGCGGCACAGGTTTACCCAGCAGGTATCCCTGCAAATAGTCCACGCCAAAGCGGAGCAACATCTCGCGCTGTTCCGGCGTTTCAACAAATTCAGCAACCACACACAACGACTTCGTTTTCGCCAGATTACAAATTGACTGCACAATCATCGCATCCATGCTGTCGCTACAGATGTCTTTTACGAAACAGCCATCAATCTTGATGATATCGGCCTGAAGACGCTTGAGGCGTTCGTAATTGGCATACCCTGTGCCAAAGTCATCAATTGCAATACGGAAACCATAATCCCTTAGTTGCTGAATGTTCTTGATGCTGGTTCCTGAGTTCGAGAATGCCTGCTCTTCGGTTATCTCAATCACAACAGCATGAGGCGGAACCCGATAGTGTTCGAAGAGCGTGATAATCTCGTTCGCGACCTCTTTTTGCATCAGCGTCAACGGCATAAGGTTAACGGAAAACCGGGTTTTGTCATGCGATACCGGGTTATCACGCAGCCATGCCAGTAAGTTCTCTACCACGCTCAAATCGAACCGATGGCTCAGGTTGAACTGGGCAATCAGCGGGATAAAACGGTCAGGCGTAATGATTTCGCCATCACTCTCGAGCCGGGTCAGGATCTCGTGATAGCCCTTTCCGGCAGCATTCTGGATCGGCTGGGCGTACAAACGGATACCACCCGCGTCGAGCGCACGTTTGATACGCCCTAACATCAGCACTCTGTCGGTGGTTTGCCCTGAAACGGTTTCAAGGCTGTTGGTCAGTGCCAGCACATTATGCGTTGCACAAGACTGCTCAGAGAGCCAGCTCAGTTGCCCCAGGGTGTGATGGAGATTTTCACCGTTTTCAATCTCACCCCAGGATGCGCCAAACTCAATATCCAGCCCGGTGTTGTTCCAGAAGATTTTACGGCTGTTCAGCTGATCAACCATATGCTGTAAGCGCTCAGCCGTTCCCGGTCCCAGCATAACCAGCACCAGTTCACTGCCGGGTAACTGGAACAGTTGTTCATCTTTCTGCATCAGCGGCCGAAGGGAGGCCGTAATCATGCGCTTGCAATGCACGCGCATGAGAATACCGTAGTGGCGACTCAGAAACTCGAGGTTGTCCATCCGCAGGCAGCAGATCTTCGCATCAGGATGAAGATGCAGATAATCCTCAAGCGCACGAATGTTGGGCAGACCGGTCAGCGGATCGGTTAATGCCCTCTTCTGCCAGCCTCGTTTCATCCATTCACTGCGTCGGTAAATTCTCGACATATAGAGCAAACAAATAGCGAAAGAGATCAGTACCGACAGGATAAAGGAGAGGGAGTATCCCGATTCCACCCCGTTAAGGAAGTTATAATTGTACGTCAGCAGTAACAGTGCCGACGTCGCCCACAGCAGCGAGATAAGCGCGTAGCTCAGGCGGCTGATCCCAAGCGTAAAGAGGATAAATATGATGGGCATTAAATAACCCGCAATTATCGGTGACTCCAGTGGAGCGCACAAAACTGCAACAATAAACACCAAAACCATTAGCCAGATTACTATATAAATAGGTTGTTTATTCAGGAGTAATGGTTTAAGACTTTGTCGCCAGAATGATGCGGCGTAGCGGGGACTAATTATCATTCTTAAGGGGTAGTAAAACATCATTGTAAATATGAGCGCGGCACATATCAGGCTCTGAATATCAACAACGTTATAAATTGCAGTGCCTTCGCCGAAGAATGTGGAGATAGTCACCGGGAAATCAAATAAATAGCCCGCCAGATACATCGATAGCTTAATGCCTATCGGCACCATAAAACCGAGCCAGAATATACGTATGCCGATGTGCTTATTGGGCACACTATGGCGCCAGCGCTTGCCCAGCACCAGACGGATCACGCCACAAGCGGCAAAGACAGAGAAGGTCTGACAAAACAGCAAAACTAAATGTTGTAGCGGTGCTAAATTAATATTGTAAATATTAGCAGCAGTAAAACTTAACAAGATGGGAATAATTGCGCGGCGGCCAAACAATAAAATCACGGCCAGCATTACACTTAATGGTAACCATGCCAAATAAACATCATGACCGTTAACTATTGCTCGCGGTGAGATATAACGAGAAAACGGCACCGCAATCAGACAAAGCAGTAACGCAATCATAAATATCTTTACATTATTGACATTTTTACTTTTCATTAAGGTGAATAAACTATTTCCCGCTATTATTCATTGACCGGACGGATAATAGGTTTATTAATTGTGCGAAGCAAGATCAAGTCTATAAATAGACCGTTTTCTGAAGCTGGATTGAGGTGAGGTATAGGAAAACACCATTACTTGCAACAAAAGCCGTGCGTAGATGTTACAAAAGCATAAAAAAACCCCCGTCTTTCGACGAGGGTTCAAATTTTGGTGGAGCTAAGCGGGATCGAACCGCTGACCTCTTGCATGCCATGCAAGCGCTCTCCCAGCTGAGCTATAGCCCCACATGTTACTTTACATACCGCACTCTGTTGGGTTCAGAGTTTGGTGGAGCTAAGCGGGATCGAACCGCTGACCTCTTGCATGCCATGCAAGCGCTCTCCCAGCTGAGCTATAGCCCCATCGTAAAGCTGTCATGTTGACGGGCGGCATAATATGAATTCCGCTGCGGAGTGTCAACGGCAAAATTGATCGCCGTGAATCAATCGCCGAAAAATCATGCAAATGAATCACTTTGCGTACCTGCTCGCAGTCAGGAGTTAAGCCTGTCACGTTTTCACGTAAAACGGTGCTATAAAATGAACCACTAATTAACCCTACTATTATTCAGGCAATTGCATGATCAAGGAACGAATGACGCCAGAAGAGTTAGCCCTGCTCACTGGCTATAGCCGCCAGACCATCAATAAATGGGTTCGTAAAGAGGGTTGGATTACATCGCCAAAGCCAGGAGTACAGGGTGGCAAGGCGCGGCTGGTGCATGTCAATGAGCAAGTTCGGGACTTTATTCATAGCGCCCGCCGGGCGTCCAACGCACCTGATATGCCAGAAAACCATGACCGTTCGCTCCACACGTTACTTCTGACGCTGGCAAATGAAATGACGCCGGATGAGCAAAAGCAGCTGACATCTCTGTTACTGCGGGAAGGGATTACCGGATTATTGCAACGTTTAGGGATACGCGATCAGAGCTGATATGAAAAGATTACGCAGTAAAATGACGACCGAAGAGTTGGCCGATAGTTTGGGTGTTGCCCGGCAAACCGTTAATCGCTGGATACGGCAGCAAGGATGGAAAACGGAAGGCATTAATGGGGTAAAAGGCGGACGTGCGCGGTTGATTCATATTGATGCCCGTGTTCGTGAGCATATCATGAGTATTCCTGCCATCCGTAACAGCCAGGCTATCTATCAACTGGCAGAAGCGCCCTCTTTATACGGGGAATCTAAACCATCTGGCTTACTTCCTCAAATCATCGACTCTCTTGAGAATTTAACACTGATTGAGCAAGAGCGACTTCAGGCGTTACTGACCCGGGAAGGCCTTCAGGGATTTCTTACCCGCCTCGGCATTACTGAATTGCACGCATAAAAAACGGCAGGTTCCCCTGCCGTTATTCTTACCTTTTGCGCAATTACTGCTGGCTTTCACGCTCAGCAATAAAGCCCAGTGCTTTGTTAATACGCGCAACGCTGCGTGTTTTACCAATAGCATGGACGGTGACATCCAGTGCAGGTGACTGGCCAGCGCCAGTTACTGCCACGCGCAGCGGCATCCCCACTTTACCCATGCCCACTTCCAGCTCATCGGCAGTCGCCTGAATAGCGTGGTGAACATTTCCAGCGGTCCACTCGGTAATTGCTGCCAGTTTGTCACGCACGACTTCAAGCGGCTGACGTGCAACCGGACGCAGGTGTTTCTTGGCTGCATCGGCATCAAACTCGTCGAACTCTTCATAGAAGTAACGGCAGCTTTCGGCAATCTCTTTCAGCGTTTTGCAACGTTCGCCAAGCAGTTTCACCAGTTCCGCCAGCTCAGGGCCAGTGCGGGTATCGATGTTTGCCTGTTCGATGTGCCATTGCAGGTACGTCGCAACGTACTCTGGCTGCATGGTGTTGATGTAGTGGTGGTTCAGCCACAGCAGTTTATCGGTGTTGAATGCACTGGCGGATTTGCTGACCGCGCCCAGGGAGAACAGATTGATCATCTCTTCACGGCTGAAGATCTCCTGGTCACCGCTGGACCAGCCCAGGCGAACCAGATAGTTCAGCAGCGCTTCTGGCAGATAACCGTCATCACGGTATTGCATTACGCTAACCGCGCCATGACGTTTAGACAGTTTTTTACCGTCGTCACCGTTGATCATAGAAACGTGCGCATACACTGGCACAGGTGCATTCAGAGCTTTCAGGATGTTGATCTGACGTGGGGTGTTGTTGATATGGTCTTCACCACGGATAACGTGGGTGATTTCCATATCCCAGTCATCTACCACAACGCAGAAGTTATAGGTTGGTGAACCGTCGGTACGACGGATGATCAGGTCATCCAGCTCCTGGTTGCTGAATTCGATCGGGCCACGGATCTGATCGTCAAAGATAACAGAACCTTCCTGCGGGTTGGCAAAACGCACAACACACGGCTCATCCGCAGCATGTTCGCTGTGGTCGTGGCGGCAACGGCCGTCATAACGTGGTTTTTCGCCATTTGCCATCTGCTCTTCGCGCAGGGCATCCAGACGCTCTTTAGAGCAGTAGCATTTATATGCGGTGCCCGCGACCAGCATTTCATCAATCACAGCGTTATAGCGGTCAAAACGTTTGGTCTGGAAATACGGACCTTCATCCCACTCCAGATTCAGCCAGTTCATCCCATCCATAATGGCTTCGATTGCTTCCGGCGTGGAGCGCTCGAGATCGGTGTCTTCAATACGCAGCACGAACTCGCCCTTGTTGTGGCGTGCGAAAAGCCAGGAATAGAGAGCAGTACGTGCACCACCGACGTGCAGATAGCCTGTCGGGCTGGGCGCGAAGCGAGTTTTGATTTTCATGAAATGGCCTTACGTTATAAAGATGCCGGCAATCGGCAAATCCTGGGAAAAAAACAATGGGCAATATTCTATCACTGTGGGGCGATTCCTCAATGTTGATCCCTGTATCGGGTTCGAGTTTGCTGTTTTTGTTTAGAAATCATGCGCAATAGTCCATTTCGCGATCGTTTTGTTTAATTTTACGACGAACGAATAAAAACTTTAGAAAATGCGTTGACTCATTTTCAACTCTCCCTATAATGCGACTCCACACAGCGGGGGTGATTAGCTCAGTTGGTAGAGCATCTCCTTTACACGGAGGGGGTCGGCGGTTCGAGCCCGTCATCACCCACCATCTACTTCACGTAGACTCGCAGTGTAGATAAGTATTGAGAATGGGCGATTAGCTCAGTTGGTAGAGCATCTCCTTTACACGGAGGGGGTCGGCGGTTCGAGCCCGTCATCGCCCACCATTCTCACCTTATCGATAGCAGTTCCGAAATGGGCGATTAGCTCAGTTGGTAGAGCATCTCCTTTACACGGAGGGGGTCGGCGGTTCGAGCCCGTCATCGCCCACCATTTCGGGTCGTTAGCTCAGTTGGTAGAGCAGTTGACTTTTAATCAATTGGTCGCAGGTTCGAATCCTGCACGACCCACCAATGTAAAAAAGCGCCCTAAAGGCGCTTTTTTACTATCTTCGATTTGAACAATGTGCGCATTACCCTGCTATCAAAGTCGCTATCAACTTATCTACTGCGGGCGTCGCCTGCCTCTCGTCATACACAACATACAAATCTGCCGGTATGCGCTCTTTAAGCGGACGGAATACCACGCCAGGCCATTGCATCTGCGCGTAGCTGTCAGCCGCGAGTGTAATACCCATCCCCATGCTAATCATCGCCAGTACCGTTTGAGGCTCAACCGCTTCACGCACTATCAGCGGTGAAAAACCGGCCTGCTGGCAGACGCGATGCAGAAAGGCCCAGTCGGAGTGGGCAGAAGGCATCGTGACAAAATACTCATTTTGCAGATCGGTTAGCGCGATAGCCGTTTCCCCCACCAGGCGGTGATCCTCGGGCATCGCAACCAAAAATGCGGCATCACGCAGCCGGATACTGCTAAAACCTGCCGAAGGTTCGGTTGCCATACGCCATATCCCCACATCCAGTTCACGCCGCTCCAGCAGCGCCATCTGCATCACCGGAGATCTTTCCCGGAAAATCACATCAACATTGGGATGCACTTTTAAATAACCGCGCATAATCGTGCGTACCTCACTCCACATAGCCGTACCGACGATCCCCAGCTCAATACGCCCTGCCTCACCCCGACCAATTTGTTCAACGCGCGCCAGAGCCTGATTGGCACTGGTCAGCAATCGACGCGACTCCTCCATCAACACTTTCCCGGCATGGGTTAACGCAACGCTACGGGAGTGACGAATAAACAGCAGCGTACCAAGCTGGCTTTCCAGCTCTTTGATATGCAGGCTTAATGGCGGTTGCGACATATTGAGACGGGCCGCAGCCCGTCCAAAGTGAAGTTCTTCCGCCACCGCCAAAAAGTAGCGTAGCAATTTCAGATCGGTTCGGTAGACGCGTTCCATCAAAACATATCCCGGAGATAACACTGAATACCCCACCTTAAATCTTTTCGCGTCAGGAACAACCCGTTTTAATGCGTCGCTGTGCGCAACGCGTTGTTTTTACCCGCGTGTCGGTAGTTAAAACACAGGAAAAACACCACGGCCAGGATCAGCGCATAAGCCGCAAATACCAGCCAGATGGTCTGCCAGTCTTTCACGCCATCAACGGAGAAATAGTCCACCGCCATCCCGCTCAGGATCGACCCCACGTATGCCCCAACGCCATTTACCATGGTCATAAATAAGCCCTGGGCACTGGCGCGGATGTCCGGCGTCACCTCTTGCTCCACAAATACCGAGCCCGAGATGTTGAAGAAATCAAAGGCGCAGCCATAGACAATCATCGACAACATCAGCAGAACAAATCCCACCACCGACGGGTCGCCAAAGGCAAACAGCCCGAAACGCAGCATCCAGGCCACCATGCTCATCAGCATCACGGTTTTAATACCAAAGCGTTTCAGGAAAAACGGGATTGTCAGAATGAAGAAAACTTCAGACATCTGCGAGACGGAGAGCAATATCGACGGATATTTAACGATAAAGCTGTCTGCATACTCCGGGTTGCGCGCAAAATCATGCAGGAAAGGGCTACCGAAGGTATTAGTGATTTGCAGCACCGCGCCCAGCAGCATCGCGAACAAGAAAAAGACGGCCATTCGCGGCTGTCTGAACAACACAAAAGCATTCAGGCCCAGTTTGCTTGCAAACGTCGGGACTGATTTGCTCTTCACTACCGGGATTTTGGGCAATGTCAGAGAATACAGAGCAAGCACCAGTGAGGCCCCCGCAGCGATGTAGAGCTGAACATTACTGAGTTCAACACCCATCAGACTGATTGCCCACATCGCCACAATAAAGCCCACCGTACCGTACACGCGTACAGGTGGAAAATGGCTCACCGTGTCCAGCCCGGCCTGCTCAAGACAGGAATAAGAGAGCGTATTCGATAACGCAATTGTGGGCATAAACGCCATCGCATTGACCAGCATCACCCAGAACATCAGGCTGGGTTCGTTGACATGCGCGGCATAGCAGAGTGCAACCGCGCACACGAGATGGCAAATCATATAGGCCCGGTCTGCGCGCAGCCATTTATCAGCAATGATGCCCACCAGGGATGGCATAACGATCGCCGCAAGCCCTTTGGAGCTATAGACCAGCCCCACGTCTGAGCCGGTAAAATGTAGGGTATTAATCATGTAGGAACCCAGCGTAACCAGCCAGCTCCCCCAGATAAAATATTGCATAAAGGACATCATCTTTAATCGGGTCGTGATGTTCATAACCTGTTCCTTTTCGCAGGGTGTGGCCCTGTTCAGGGCCACTTATTTTTATCAGGCGATTTTGCGCAGGAAGCCGCAGATAAGATTGATGAAATTCTGCCGTGAGAGTTCTGCAGCCGCCAGCGTCTGCTCATGGGACAGTTTCACATCGCCCAGCCCTTCGGCCAGATTGGTAATAGCCGATACAGCAACCACTTTCAGGTCACAGTGGCGCGCGGAAATTACTTCCGGGACAACCGACATACCCACGACATCACCACCGATAATCTGCATCATGCGGATCTCTGCCGCCGTTTCGAAATTCGGGCCAGGATAGGAAACAAACACCCCCTCGCTCAGCGGGAAGCCCTCTTCAGCCGCGACGGTTTGCAGCACGGCACGGTATTCCGCGTCATAGGCATTAGCCAGGGTGAAAAAGCGCTCGCCAAAACGCTCATCGTTTAACCCAACCATTGGCGTTCCGGGCATGGTATTGATGTGATCATTCAGGGCAACAAGGCTGCCAGGCCCGACTTCCGGGCGCAAAGAGCCTGCCGCATTAGTACTGAACAGCAGCTCGCAGCCCAGCAGTTTAAAGGTGCGGATAGCATCGGTCATGATGGTCATGCCCCGGCCTTCATAGAAATGACCGCGACCTTTCATACAAGCAACCGGAACCCCGGCAAGATGGCCTAATACCAACTCGCCCGCGTGGCCGTGAACCGTACTAACCGGAAAGCCTGGCAGCTTGTCATAAGAGAGAGCCACAGTGTCTTCAATCTGGTCTGCAAGTGCGCCGAGCCCGGACCCCAGAATAAACGCAACACGAGGGATAAAATTCGGCTTAGCTGCACGGATAATGTCGGCACAATACAATGGGTCATTCGAGAGGGTCATAAAGGCTCCTTGTGGGCGAAGAATGCGATACCACTGATCGCATGTTGCATGTCTTATATCCGGAGCCTGTGGGTTATCACCAATACACTTTCGCGGCACTATCGATACAGATTCAGTATCAATCCCCCGCTCTCCCCGCCAAATATGGCTGTTTTTCTCAAGCTACTGTCACCCGTGCCGATATCTCTTTTTTATGGCGAGAGGAACTAGCATGACAACTATTCAGGCATCAACACCCTCCATTCAGACAAGCAGTAGCGGAGGCAGCAGCAACTCAGGCGGTAACGATATCTCTTCACAGATCAGTCGCATTACATCGCAGATCACTAAACTGACCCAGCAGCTAAAAGATGTCGCTAACGGAAGTGGCAGTGCGGAAGATAAGAAAAAGCAGCAAGAGTTGCTACAGGCGCAAATCAAAATGCTGCAGGCACAACTGGCGCAACTCCAGCGCCAGCAGGCCGAAGCAGCCCAGAAAAAACAGGATCAAAAGCAGGGTAAAGAGGAAGGTGTTAATAGCCCTTCCGACAAACATCAGATTGATATCTACATCTGATAATCGGTTGGGTTAAATAGTGGGTCGCGTATCCGTGCTTCGGTTAATTGCTGAGCCTGCATACGCACCACTTCCCAGATGGCCAGCGCCGCACCAGAGATAGAACGATTTTTACGCCTGACCAGCATCAGCTTACGGTCGATAGTCGGTGTAAACCGTTTCACTGTCAGATGGCTTCCCTGAGGCAGCGGCAGCGCAAGTGCGGGTAACACGCTAATGCCTATCCCCGCTTCAACCATCGGAAACAGCGTGGCAGGATGACCGATCTCCTGCACTATCCTTGCATTGACCCCCTGCTCCGCAAGCGCGGCATCAATCAGCGGGCGACTTCCCGAGGCGTAATCCTGAAGCACAAGATCCGCCCCTTCCATCGCCTGCCATGTTACCTCCGGCAACGATGCCAGCGGATCGTCGTCACGACATAACAGTAAAAATGGTTCCGAAAGCACAACTTCGCATTCAAGATCGCTCACGGCACCAGGATCGATAACGATCCCGAAATCCACATCCCCCTGACGAATGCTCTCCAGTACCCACTGCTGTGGTCTGTCATGCAGGACAAAATCGATATCCGGAAAGCGATGATTACTTTCAGCAATGCACTGCGGAATAAGATGCGCGGAGATGGTCTGGCTGGCCGCCACTCTCACCGTACCGGAAAGTTGTTGCCCGAGCCGGCCCACATCCCGCAGCGTGATGTTCAGCTCGTCCAGTAACCTTTCGAGCCGGGAAGCCAGTTGCTGACCTGCATCGGTGAGCACCACTTCGCGCGTGGTACGGTCAAGCAGCCGCACCCCGGTCTGCATCTCAAGCTCTTTCACGCTATGGCTGACCGCCGACTGGCTTAAACCGATTATTTCTCCTGCCCGGCTAAAGCTACGGGCATGTGCCACGGTCACAAAGACACGAAGCTGACGTAGGGAATAATTCATCTTTTTTATTCATGAATGGATGCAATAAATCAATTTTATTTCTCAAACAGAAAAAAGCACAATAGCGAAATCTGTTTTCAGGAGTCACTATGAAACTCTTTCGTATCCTTGATCCATTTACGCTTACCCTTATCGTTACCGTCTTACTGGCCTCTTTTTTCCCGGCACGCGGCGGCTTCGTCCCTTTCTTTGAAGGGTTAACGACCGCAGCGATCGCCCTGCTGTTCTTTATGCATGGGGCCAAACTCTCCCGCGAAGCCATTATCGCTGGCGGTAGCCACTGGCGGCTCCACCTGTGGGTGATGTGCAGCACCTTCATTCTGTTCCCGATCCTTGGCGTGCTATTTGCCTGGTGGGCGCCAGTGAATGTCGACCCGGCGCTGTATACCGGATTCCTGTATCTGTGCATTCTGCCCGCGACCGTTCAGTCTGCCATTGCGTTTACCTCGCTCGCTGGCGGCAACGTCGCCGCAGCCGTTTGTTCTGCCTCGGCATCAAGTCTGCTGGGGATTTTTGTCTCCCCGCTGCTGGTTGGTCTGCTGATGAATATGCACGGTGCGGAAGGTAACCTGGAACAGGTGGGTAAAATCTGTTTGCAGCTGCTGCTGCCGTTTGTGCTTGGGCATCTTTCCCGTCCGTGGACTGGCGCATTTGTAGCGAAGCACAAGAAATGGATCTCGAAAACCGACCAGACTTCGATTCTGCTGGTGGTCTATTCCGCGTTCAGTGAAGCCGTTGTGAACGGCATCTGGCACAAGGTTGGCGTGGGGTCGTTACTGTTTATCGTTGTTGTCAGCATTGTGCTGCTGGCAATTGTGATTGCCGTCAACACCGTCGTCGCCCGCAAATGCGGCTTCAATAAAGCAGATGAAATCACGATTGTCTTCTGCGGTTCGAAAAAGAGTCTGGCGAACGGTATCCCGATGGCCAACATCCTGTTTCCGACATCAGTGATTGGGATGATGGTGCTGCCGCTGATGATTTTCCATCAGATCCAGCTTATGGTCTGCGCGGTACTGGCACGTCGCTACAAGCAACAGGCAGAAAAGCAGGCGCAGGAAGAGACCCGCGCCGCGAAAGCTTAAGGGCGTTTCAGGGGCTGAACCAATTGCGTCAGCCCCTCAGTTTTGATCAGTAATGTGATGGACATCAGCTCACCCAGCCGCCCGGCCGGAAATTGATCCTTACGGGCAAACCACAGCAGATACTCTTCCGGCAAATCAATCAGCCTGCGGCCTTTGTACTTGCCGAACGGCATCTCGGTGTTGGCGATATCAATGAGCTGTTCTTTTTCCACATTACTCTCCTAACAGGCGCAGCATTTCGGCTTCGTCGATAACCGCAATGCCCAGCTCCTGTGCTTTGGCAAGCTTCGAACCCGCCGCTTCTCCGGCAATCACCAGGTCTGTTTTCTTTGACACACTGCCCGCCACTTTCGCCCCCAGCGCCACCAGACGTGCTTTTGCATCATCACGCGACAACTGGCTCAGGCTCCCGGTCAGCACCACCGTTTTACCGGCGAACGGGCTGTCTATCTCTTCTGCATTCACCACCACCGGCGCAGGCCATTTAATGCCCTCTTCCAGCAACTTACCGATCACCTCACGGTTACTCTCTTCGGCAAAAAAGTTAAAGACGTGTGTGGCAACCACAATACCCACATCCGGCACTTTTTGTAGCTCGTCGAGAGTCGCTTTTTCCAGCGCCTCCAGCGTACCAAAATAGGCCGCCAGCCCTGCCGCTGTCGCCTCGCCCACCTCACGAATGCCCAGTGCATAGAGGAAGCGCGCAAAGGTGGTTTCTTTCGCTTTTTCCAGCGCATTCACCACGTTTTGCGCCGATTTCGGCCCCATACGGTCAAGGCCGGTCAGCTTACCTGCCGTCAGCTTAAACAGATCCGCTGGCGTGTGGACATACTCTTTCTCGACCAGTTGATCGATAATTTTATCGCCCATGCCGTCAACGTCCATCGCCCGACGCGAGACGAAGTGTTTCAGCGCTTCTTTACGCTGAGCACCGCAAATTAACCCGCCGGTACAACGCGCCACCGCTTCACCTTCCACACGCTCAACGTCCGATCCACACACCGGACAATGGGTTGGAAATTCAATGGCGCGGGTATCGTCAGGACGCTCTGATTCGACGACGTTCACCACCTGCGGGATCACATCTCCCGCACGGCGAATAACCACTTTGTCGCCAATACGCAGACCCAGACGCTCAATCTCATCGGCGTTGTGCAGCGTGGCATTACTGACCAGTACGCCGGCAACCTGAACCGGCTCAAGACGCGCCACAGGCGTAATCGCCCCAGTACGGCCCACCTGGAATTCCACATCGCGGACAAAAGTCATCTGTTCCTGCGCCGGGAACTTAAAGGCTACCGCCCAGCGCGGCGCACGGGCCACAAAGCCGAGCTGTTCCTGCAACTCAAGCGAGTTGACCTTAATCACCACACCGTCGATATCAAAGCCGAGCGTTGGGCGGTCTTCTTCCACCTTGTGATAAAACGCCAGCACTGCCTCGGGGGAGTCGCAAAGCTGCACGCGATTGCTCACCGGCAACCCCCACTCCCTGAATTGCAGCAGACGCCCCAGATGGGTATCAGGCAATTCACCGCCTTCCAGAATCCCCACGCCATAGCAGAAGAAAGTAAGCGGTCGCTTCGCGGTAATACGGGAGTCCAGCTGGCGCAGAGAGCCTGCGGCTGCGTTACGCGGGTTTGCAAAGACTTTGCCGCCGGTGCGACGCGCCTCTTCGTTGATCTTTTCAAAACCTGCCTGCGGCAGAAACACCTCGCCACGCACTTCCAGGCGAGCAGGGATATTCTCGCCGCGCAGCTTTAACGGGATGGCGCGGATGGTGCGAACGTTGGTGGTGATGTCCTCACCGGTTGTACCGTCGCCACGGGTGGCGGCACGCACCAGCACGCCGTTTTCATAAAGAATACTGACGGCAAGACCATCAAGCTTCAGTTCACAGCACCAGCTCAGGGTATCACTGCTTTTCAGCCTGTCCTGCACGCGCTTGTTGAACGCCAGGAAGCTCTCTTCATCAAAAACGTTATCGAGCGACAACATGGGTACTTCATGGCGTACCTGGCTGAACGCGCCCAGCGGTTCAGCGCCCACGCGCTGCGTGGGGGAATCTGGCGTAATACGCTCAGGGTGCTGCGCTTCCAGCTCGCGCAGCTCGCGCATCAGGCGATCGTACTCCGCATCCGGGATCTCCGGCGCGTCCATAACATGATACAGATATTCATGATGGCGAAGCGTGGTTCGCAGTTGAGTCAGTTGTTGTTCGATTGAGTCCATATCGCACCATCAATGAGAAAAAACCCCCGACATGCGGGGGTTGAGGAGGAGTTGAAGTTAACGCGGAAATTACGCGTTGGCTTCCTTAACTTCGCGGATGCGGTCCTGATACTCGCGCAGTTTCTGCGGCGTCATCATGCGGCGCTGGTCGTCGAGCACCACACCACCCACTTCGTCGGCAATGTGCTGAGCAGACTGGAGCATCAGCTTAAAGTTTTGCAGCTCGTCACCGTAAGACGGCACCTGCATAAAGATGGTCACGCCAGGCGTTACGAAATCACCGGTCATTTCCGGGTCAAACGTACCTGGGTTCACCATGTTAGCCAGGCTGAACAGCGCAGGGCCGCTACCGTCAGGGCTCAGGTGACGATGGAAAATATTCATATCGCCAAACTTGAAGCCAGCCTGTTGAATACTGTTAAGCAGTACATCGCCATTCAGATGGCTGCCATGATGAGCGGCCACGTTCATGATGATAACGGCTTCTTTACGCTGCGGTTTTTCAACCACAGGGGCCTCTTCAACAACAGGTTCAGGCTCAACGTGCGGAGCTGGCGCTGGCGCAGGTTGCGGCGCAGGCTGCGGCGCAGGCTGCACATGAACAGGCTGCTGCGGTTGCTGTACCGGCTGCTGAGGCTGTTGCACAGGTTGCTGTTGAACTGGCTGCGGTGCAGCAGGCTGCTGATGAACAGGCTGTTGCGGCGGCTGGCGTACCGGCTCTTCCACAGGCTGCGGCGCGTGCTGGCGCGGCTGTGCAGAAGCATACGGCGGTTGATACTGGTGCTGCGCGGCGCGAGGTGCTTCATGCTCCCCATGGCCTGCGCCGGGCGCAGTATTGACCCGATGAACGCGAACTTCACCCACGCCGTCGTCTTCGCTATCGTCGATGTCGTCTTCACCGTCATCTTCGTCACGACTGGACTTCATGCGCTTCAGTGGGCGATCGCGAAACATAGAAGAACGTTCTTTACGGCTGGTCCAGAAACCATGTACCAGTAAAGCGATTATGGCGATCGCGCCAACAATGATTAATATCAGACGCAAATCCTGCATCATTATATTCTCTGTTGTTCTAACACCTTGCCACCACGGCAAACATTTACTCACTAAGAGTATTTGCCGTTGACGTCAAGTGCAAGTGTGTGCAGAGCATTCACAGCATAAAGATGAGTTAAATCGTGCTTTTTGCTGTTTTTTCGAACATTTCCGAACTGGTCATTGGTCCGTAACTGGATAATATAGTCGTGCAATTCCACTGGTTGTGAAAAAAGGAGTACAGCCTGGTCATGGTTTCAACATCAACATCCGCCCCTCGCAGCGGCGTTCACTATTTTTCTCAGGGCTGGAAACTCGTTTCTCTGCCGGGCATCCGCCGCTTCGTGATTTTGCCTCTATTAATCAACATCCTTCTGATGGGTGGCGCGTTCTGGTGGCTATTCACGAAACTGGAAAGCTGGGTCCCGGCCATCATGGGCCACGTTCCGGACTGGCTCCAGTGGTTAAGCTATCTGCTGTGGCCCATTGTCGTTATCTCGGTGCTGCTGGTGTTTGGCTACTTCTTCTCAACAATCGCCAACTGGATAGCCGCGCCTTTTAACGGCCTGCTGGCAGAACAATTAGAAGCGCGTCTTACCGGTGCCACACCGCCAGATACCGGCGTGCTGGGAATAATGAAAGATATTCCGCGCATCATGAAGCGCGAGTGGCAGAAGCTGGCCTGGTATATGCCGCGCGCGATTGTGCTGCTTATCCTTTATTTTGTGCCTGGCATCGGCCAGACGGTGGCCCCGGTACTGTGGTTCCTGTTCAGCGCCTGGATGCTGGCAATTCAGTACTGTGATTACCCATTCGATAACCACAAAGTGCCGTTTAAAGAGATGCGCACTGCCCTGCGCACCCAGAAAGTTGCCAACATGCAGTTCGGCGCGCTCACCAGTCTGTTTACCATGATCCCCGTTCTCAACCTGTTCATCATGCCGGTGGCCGTCTGCGGGGCAACAGCGATGTGGGTGGACTGCTACCGTGCTAAGCACGCGTTATGGAAGTAATGCAAAAATGTGTAAACAAGGGGTGGCTTATGCCGCCCCTTATTCCATACTGATCCCCATTATTTCCTTGCAGCATATAGATATGCGAATTCCTTACTTCCCCATACTTATTCAACAGGTATGCTGGGTCGGTATCCCAATTTCATACAGTTAAGGACAGGCCATGAGTAAGATTTATGAAGACAACTCGCTGACTATCGGTCATACGCCCCTGGTTCGACTGAACCGTATCGGTAATGGACGCATTCTGGCGAAGGTCGAATCACGTAACCCAAGCTTCAGCGTAAAATGCCGTATCGGTGCAAACATGATTTGGGATGCTGAAAAACGTGGCGTTCTGAAGCCTGGCGTAGAACTGGTTGAGCCAACCAGCGGCAACACCGGTATTGCACTGGCCTACGTTGCAGCCGCGCGCGGCTATAAGCTGACGCTGACCATGCCTGAAACCATGAGTATTGAACGTCGCAAGCTGCTGAAAGCGCTGGGTGCAAACCTGGTTTTGACCGAAGGCGCTAAGGGCATGAAAGGTGCCATCCAGAAAGCCGAAGAAATTGTGGCCAGCGATCCAGCGAAATATCTGCTGCTTCAGCAGTTTAGCAACCCAGCCAACCCTGAAATTCACGAAAAAACCACCGGCCCGGAAATCTGGGAAGATACTGACGGTCAGGTTGATGTGTTTATCTCTGGCGTGGGTACTGGCGGTACGCTGACTGGTGTTAGCCGCTATATTAAAGGCACAAAAGGTAAAAAAGACCTGATTACCGTTGCCGTAGAGCCAACTGACTCCCCTGTTATTGCCCAGGCGCTGGCGGGTGAAGAGCTCAAACCAGGCCCACATAAAATCCAGGGTATCGGTGCTGGTTTTATTCCAGGTAACCTGGATCTGAAACTGATCGATAAAGTTGTTGCTATCACCAACGAAGAAGCCATCTCTACCGCCCGTCGTCTGATGGATGAAGAAGGTATTCTGGCCGGTATCTCTTCCGGTGCTGCTGTAGCCGCTGCACTCAAACTTCAGGAAGATGAAACCTTTACCAATAAGAATATTGTGGTTATCCTTCCTTCCTCGGGTGAGCGTTACTTAAGCACTGCACTGTTTGCCGACCTCTTCACTGAGAAAGAGCTGCAACAGTAATGCCAGCATGTTAAAAACGCGTAAAAAAGCACCTTTCTGGGTGCTTTTTTGTGGCCTGCTTCAAACTTTTACCCCTCCTGGCATTGATTCACCTCGTTGGGTCTGGTATTTAAACCAGCAATTATTTTGATGCGTGAAATTAATCAGTGAACGAAATAGCCTTGCTGAATCGATTTTATGATTTGGTTCAAGTCTTGCTTTCACTGCATAATGTTTAATGACGATCGAAACGTCAGCGCTAACAATACAGGCTAAAGTTCAGTCGCCAGGCTAGACTTTAGTTCCACAACACTAAACCTATAAGTTGGGGAAATACAATGTTCCAGCAAGAAGTTACCATTACCGCTCCGAACGGTCTGCACACCCGCCCTGCTGCTCAGTTTGTTAAAGAAGCGAAAGGCTTCACTTCTGAAATCACTGTGACTTCCAACGGCAAAAGCGCTAGCGCAAAAAGCCTGTTCAAACTGCAAACTCTGGGCCTGACTCAAGGCACCGTAGTCACCATCTCTGCTGAAGGTGAAGACGAGCAGAAAGCAGTTGAGCATCTGGTAAAACTGATGGCTGAGCTCGAGTAAGTTTCCGGGTTCTTTTAAATATCAGTCACAAGTAAGGTAGGGTTATGATTTCAGGCATTTTAGCATCCCCGGGTATCGCTTTCGGCAAAGCACTGCTGCTGAAAGAAGACGAAATCGTCATTGACCGGAAAAAAATTTCTGCCGACAAGGTTGATCAGGAAGTTGAACGTTTTCTGAGCGGTCGTGCCAAGGCATCTGCGCAACTGGAAGCGATCAAAACTAAAGCTGGCGAAACTTTCGGTGAAGAAAAAGAAGCCATCTTCGAAGGGCACATCATGTTGCTCGAAGATGAGGAGCTGGAGCAGGAAATCATAGCCCTGATTAAAGATAAAGGCATGACGGCCGATGCGGCTGCGCATGAAGTTATCGAAGGTCAGGCGACTGCCCTGGAAGAACTGGATGATGAATACCTGAAAGAGCGTGCGGCTGACGTACGTGACATCGGTAAGCGCCTGCTGCGCAACATCCTGGGTCTGGCCATCATCGATCTGAGCTCAATTCAGGACGAAGTTATCCTGGTTGCCGCTGACCTGACACCGTCTGAAACCGCACAGCTGAACCTGAACAAGGTGCTGGGTTTCATCACTGACGCAGGCGGACGTACCTCCCACACCTCTATCATGGCGCGTTCTCTGGAACTGCCAGCCATCGTGGGCACCGGTAGCGTTACCGCTCAGGTGAAAAACGACGACTATCTGATTCTGGATGCCGTAAACAACCTGGTTTACGTCAACCCAACAAACGAAGAGATCGAGCAACTGCGTGCCGTTCAGGAGCAGGTTGCCACCGAGAAAGCGGAACTCGCTAAACTGAAAGACCTGCCAGCCATTACGCTGGACGGCCATCAGGTAGAAGTGTGCGCGAACATCGGTACCGTTCGTGACGTTGACGGCGCTGAGCGCAACGGCGCGGAAGGTGTAGGTCTGTATCGTACTGAATTCCTGTTCATGGACCGCGACGCGCTGCCAACTGAAGAAGAACAGTTTGCTGCGTACAAAGCTGTTGCTGAAGCCTGTGGCTCTCAGGCAGTTATCGTCCGTACTATGGACATCGGTGGCGACAAAGAGCTGCCGTACATGAACTTCCCGAAAGAAGAGAACCCGTTCCTGGGCTGGCGTGCAGTACGTATCGCTATGGATCGTAAAGAGATCCTGCGTGACCAGGTTCGCGCTATCCTGCGTGCTTCCGCTTTCGGTAAACTGCGCATCATGTTCCCGATGATCATCTCTGTTGAAGAAGTGCGTGCACTGAAGAAAGAGATCGAAATCTACAAACAGGAACTGCGTGACGAAGGTAAAGCCTTTGATGAAGCAATCGAAGTTGGCGTGATGGTGGAAACACCTGCTGCGGCGACCATTGCGCGTCATTTAGCCAAAGAAGTTGATTTCTTTAGTATCGGTACCAATGATTTAACGCAGTACACCCTGGCAGTTGACCGTGGTAATGATATGATTTCACATCTCTACCAGCCAATGTCACCGTCCGTACTGACGCTTATTAAGCAAGTTATTGATGCTTCTCATGCAGAAGGTAAATGGACAGGCATGTGTGGTGAGCTTGCAGGCGACGAACGTGCTACACTTCTGTTGCTGGGTATGGGTCTGGACGAATTCTCTATGAGCGCCATTTCCATCCCACGCATTAAGAAGATTATCCGTAACACGAACTTCGAAGATGCGAAGGTATTAGCAGAGCAAGCTCTTGCTCAACCGACAACGGACGAGTTAATGACGCTGGTTAACAAGTTCATTGAAGAAAAAACAATCTGCTAATCCACGAGATGCGGCCCAATTTACTGCTTAGGAGAAGATCATGGGTTTGTTCGATAAACTGAAATCTCTGGTTTCTGATGATAAGAAAGACTCCGGAACTATTGAGATTGTTGCTCCGCTCTCCGGCGAGATCGTCAACATCGAAGACGTGCCGGATGTAGTGTTTGCTGAGAAAATCGTTGGTGATGGCATTGCTATCAAACCAACTGGCAACAAAATGGTTGCTCCAGTTGACGGCACCATCGGTAAAATTTTTGAAACCAACCATGCGTTCTCTATCGAATCTGATAGCGGTATCGAACTGTTCGTTCACTTCGGTATCGACACCGTTGAACTGAAAGGCGAAGGCTTCAAACGTATCGCGGAAGAAGGCCAGCGCGTTAAAGTTGGCGACCCGGTCATTGAATTCGATCTGCCACTGCTGGAAGAGAAAGCCAAGTCTACCCTGACTCCGGTTGTTATCTCCAACATGGACGAAATCAAAGAACTGATCAAACTGTCCGGCAGCGTTACCGTGGGTGAAACCCCGGTTATCCGCATCAAGAAGTAATTCTTGCCGCACAGAAAAATGGCGCCTTCGGGCGCCATTTTTGTTTATGAAGGTAAAATAAGCTCGTCGTACCCTTTCGACTGCGTATAAGTCATCACGTCCGTGACGCGATCGCCCGCACGGCGAATCGCATCAGCCACCGTTTTGCCCTCGACAATACCGCTCACCAGCTCAGAGCAGAACAGATCCCCTGTCCCTTTCAAATCGGTCTCTACACGCGGGTGCGCACTGACCGTCACGCTCTCTTTGGTCACCAGCACAACATGAATGTTTTCAGGGTCGTCAGCTACCGGAGCGCTGGTGATCGCCACCCATTTCAGCGTCTCTGACAACAGTCCCTGCGCAGCCTCAATGGCGCTTTCAGGCGTCCGGCACGGTTTACCGCTTAAGATTTCAAGCTCAAAGACGTTTGGCGTGATGCCCTGCGCCAGTGGCAGCAGATGCTGACGGTAGGCGTCTGGAATGTCGGGCTTAACATAGATACCGCTGTCGGTATCGCCAATCACCGGATCGACCAGCACCAGTAAATCAGGATGCTGTACCTTGATGGCGTTAAGCCACTGGGCCAGCAGCGCAATCTGGCTGGCACTACCCATATAGCCAGTGGTAACCGCTTTTAATTCACGCAGGATGTCACGCTCTTCCAGCGCTTTAAGATAGCCGCTAAACCACTCATCGGGGATCACGCCGCCGTAGAAGGTGTCGTAATGCGGCGTGTTGCTGAACAGGACCGTCGGCACGGCGGTGACGTTTAGCTGATGCGTTCTGATGTTCGGCACCGCAATGCTGTTACCCACGCTGCCGTACACGACCTGTGACTGCACCGCGACAATATCGGTTTGCTGCGCCCGGGATGTGTCCCGAAATAAAACCATCTCCATGATGCTTAAATCCCCGCCCCCTGCGAATAACTCTCTTCCCCAAAGACACCGGTAGACAGGTAACGATCTCCGCGATCGCAGATAATCGCCACCACCACTGCGCCCGGATTTGCCTCTGCAACCCGGATCGCGCCCGCTACCGCGCCGCCCGAACTGACACCGCAAAAAATACCTTCACGGACAGCCAGCTCGCGCATGGTATTTTCCGCCTCGCGCTGGTGAATATCCAGTACCTGGTCCACAAGCTGGGCGTTAAAAATCCCCGGCATGTATTCAGCAGGCCAGCGGCGAATACCGGGAATACTGCTCCCCTCTTCCGGCTGCAGGCCAACAATGGTGACGGGTTTAGCCTGCTCACGCAGAAAACGGGAAACCCCCGTAATGGTGCCCGTAGTACCCATGCTGGAGACAAAATGGCTGATGCGCCCTTCGGTTTGCTGCCAGATTTCCGGACCGGTAGTGGTGTAGTGTGCGTACGGGTTGTCCGGGTTGTTGAACTGATCGAGCAGCTTCCCTTCGCCGCGTTCAGCCATCTCCAGCGCTAAGTCACGCGCCCCTTCCATCCCCTGCTCTTTGGTCACCAGAATCAGTTCCGCGCCGTAAGCCCGCATAGCAGCGCGGCGTTCCTGGCTCATGTTATCCGGCATCAGCAGCTTCATGCGATAGCCTTTCAGCGCGGCGATCATCGCCAGGGCGATCCCTGTGTTGCCGCTGGTTGCTTCAATCAGCACGTCGCCGGGCTTAATCTCGCAGCGTTTTTCCGCCTGGACAATCATCGACAATGCCGCTCTGTCCTTGACCGATCCCGCCGGGTTATTGCCTTCGAGTTTGACCCAGATTTCGCTGCCGTTGCCAGGCCCCATGCGCTGAAGTTTGACCAGAGGGGTGTTGCCGATGGTGTGTTCTAATGTACTCATGCTCGTTGCCCAATAAAAAGCCCGGTGCCGCTTTCGCTTACCGGGCCTACAGAGAGCACGATTGTAGGCCGGGTAAGCGCAGCGCCACCCGGCAAAACTACGTGACCTTAACCTATCAGGCTGACTCCGCCAGAGCAATATCCTCGCGCGTTTCAATACGCTCGTTACCGTGGTAAATCCGCGCATGTTGCAAGCCAACAAACAGGCGTTCGCCCCGGAATGGCGGCTCTTCATCACGCATAACCACGGTCAACGGTTCGGTGTACCAGCCCAGAGGTTGTACTACCAATTGGGTGTAGTGACCTTTAGGGCTAGCTTCCAGCACCTGTACCGGCAGCGGTGAGTCGAGACTGGTGCGACGGCTCACATCCACTTCCCACGGGCGCAGGAACAAATCAACCGGCCCCTGATGCGCAGAGGTATAGCCCAGCGGCCAGCGGTGCGCGCCGACGTGGAATTGCCCCCCGCGAATGGTGCCCTGCAAACGGTTCACTTCGCCCATAAATTCCAGCACGAAACGGGTCGCCGGTTCGCGCCAGAGCTGTTCTGGTTCATCAACCTGCTCGATGTTACCCTGGCTCATCACCACCACGCGGTCGGCCACTTCCATCGCCTCTTCCTGGTCGTGGGTCACGAAGACGCTGGTGAACTGAAGTTCTTCATGCAGCTGACGCAGCCAGCGACGCAGCTCTTTACGCACCTGTGCATCCAGCGCGCCAAACGGCTCATCCAGCAACAGGATCTGCGGCTCTACTGCCAGCGCACGCGCCAGCGCCACACGCTGCTTCTGCCCGCCAGACAGCTGTGCCGGGAAGCGATCGGCCAGATGGGCCAGCTGCACCATCTCCAGCAACTTGGTGACTTTCGCCTTAATCGTGGCAGCGTCCGGGCGTTCACGGCGTGGCAGCACGGTCAGACCGAAAGCGATGTTATCGAACACCGTCATGTGGCGGAACAGCGCGTAATGCTGGAACACAAAACCCACCTTACGGTCGCGGGCATGAAGACGGCTCACGTCGGTGCCGTGGAAACGGATGTGTCCGCTGGTCTGATGCTCAAGCCCGGCGATAATACGCAGCAATGTGGTTTTACCGGAGCCAGACGGCCCCAGCAGCGCCACCATTTGTCCGGAAGGGATATCCAGCGAAATATCATTCAGCACCTGGGTGCGACCAAAAGACTTCTTAATATTGGCAATCTCAATGCTCATGATTTCCCTCCTGATGCTGACGTTTTTCCTGATTCTCTAAACGCCACTGCACCACACTCTTCAAAAACAGGGTCAAAATAGCCATCAGCGTCAGTAACGCTGCGGCGGTAAAGGAACCGACGGTATTGTAGTCCTGTTCCAGTAATTCAATTTGTAACGGCAGCGACAGAGTTTCGCCGCGGATCGATCCGGATACCACCGACACCGCACCAAACTCGCCAATCGCGCGGGCGTTGGTCAGTACCACGCCGTAAAGCAGCGCCCAGCGGATGTTTGGCAGCGTCACACGGCGGAACATCTGCCAGCCGGATGCGCCCAGCAGCACCGCCGCTTCGTCTTCATTGCTGCCCTGGCTCAACATCACTGGCACCAGCTCGCGCACCACAAACGGACAGGTCACAAACACCGTCACCAGCACCATGCCCGGCCAGGCGAACATGACCTGCAGGTTGTGCTCATCAAGCCAGCCGCCCAGCGGGCCATTGGAGCCGTAAAACAGCAGATAAACCAGACCGGCCACCACAGGTGACACGGCAAACGGGATATCCAGCAGGGTCAGCAGCAGCTGACGCCCCGGGAAGTTAAAGCGCGTCACCAGCCAGGCCAGCAGCGTACCGAACACCAGGTTGACCGGCACGGTGATAAGCGCAATCAGCACGGTCAGCCAGATGGCGTGCAGCATGTCCGGGTTAGCAAGGTTTTCCAGCGCTGGCATCAGCCCTTTGCTGAACGCCTGAACGAAGATATAGACCATTGGCACGACGAGGATGAACGCAGACACCAGCACGCCCGTACCAATCAGAAACCATTTTCCCCAGTTAATGCGGGGCGCGTCGTAACGCTTCAATTGAGTAACTTCTGCCATCAGTGACCTACCACACGTCGACCAAAGCGACTTTGCAGAGTGTTAATCGAGAACAGCAGCAGCAGCGATGCGGCCAGGATCACCGACGCGATAGCGCTGGCTGCCGGATAATCAAACTCCTGCAAACGCACAAAAATCATCAGCGAGGTGACTTCTGTTTTCCACGCGATGTTCCCGGCGATAAAGATAACCGCGCCGAACTCACCAAGACTGCGAGTGAACGACAGCGCCACGCCCGCCAGCAGCGCCGGAGACAGCTCTGGCAATACCACTTTGCGGAAGCTCTGCCACCGCGTAGCGCCCAGCGTTTCAGCCGCTTCTTCGTATTCCGGGCCTAACTCTTCTAGCACCGGCTGAACGGTACGCACCACAAACGGAATACTGGTAAAGGCCATCGCCACGGCAATTCCAAGCCAGGTGTAGGTCACTTTGATATCAAACTTCGCCAGCCATTCGCCGTAAAAACCGTTCACGGAAAAGAGCGATGCCAGGGTTAAACCGGCGACCGCCGTCGGCAGGGCAAAGGGCAAATCCATTAACGCATCGAGCAATGTACGGCCCGGGAAACGGTAGCGGGTTAAGATCCACGCCATCAGCAGACCGAATACGCCATTGAAAATCGAGGCCACAAACGCCGACAGCAGCGTCACTTTGTAGGCGGCCACCACCTGAGGGTTGGTGACCACTTCCCAGTACTGCGACCAGCTCATCTGCGCGAGCTGCATCACCAGCGCGCTCAGCGGCAACAACAAAATCAGGCAGACGAACAGCAGGCTGGTCCCGAGGCTTAAGGTAAAGCCCGGCAGCACACGTCTGGAAGAAACTGCAAACATTACTTACGCCCCGCCGCCAGCAACTTGTCTAACTCACCGCCACTGGCAAAATGTGTTTTCATCACATCAGGCCAGGAGCCGAAATGGTCTTCCACGCGGAACAGCTCAGTCTGCGGGAATTTGTCCTTCAGTTTGTTCATCACTTCCGGGTTATTCACACGGTAGTAATAATCAGTGATAACGGTCTGCGCCTGCGGGCTGTACAGATAGTTGAGGTAGGCTTTTGCCGCCTTCTCTGTACCGTTGGCCGCAACGTTTTTATCCACCCATGCCACCGGGAATTCGGCCAGGATATTGGTTTTCGGGATAACAACTTCAAAGCCCTGCGCTTCGTACTGCTTACGAATATTGTTCACTTCAGATTCAAAGCTAATCAGCACATCGCCAAGACCGCGTTCCGCGAAGGTGGTGGTCGCGCCGCGACCGCCGGTATCAAACACTTCGACGTTTTTCAGGAACTGGGTCATGAACTGCTCGGTTTTGGCTTTATCGTTACCGTCAGCTTTGTCCGCTGCGCCCCACGCCGCCAGATAGGTATAACGCGCGTTGCCGGAGGTTTTCGGATTCGGGAAAATCAGTTTTACGTCAGAACGCACCAGGTCGTTCCAGTCGTGAATATTTTTCGGGTTGCCCTTACGCACCAGGAAACCCATGGTGGAGTAGAACGGCGAGCTGTTATTCGGCAGACGGCTCTGCCAGTCCGCCGGGAGCAGCTTGCCTTTGTCATGCAGGATCTGCACGTCCGTCACCTGGTTGTAGGTCACCACGTCAGCTTTCAGGCCCTGAAGGATCGCCAGCGCCTGTTTGGACGAGCCCGCATGAGATTGTTTGATGGTCAGCTTGTCGCCGTTGTTCTCTTTCGCCCACTGCTGTTCAAACGGTGGATTCAGGGCGGCAAACAGCTCGCGGGACACATCATAAGAACTGTTCAACAGCTCAGTTGCCTGCGCCTGTGCCACCAGCAGTAAACCTGCCAGCGCCAGAGATCCTTTTTTCAGTACAGTAACGGCCATTGAGCACCCTTATAAATGTGATGACTATCTAATGGTCATAATATTTATAACGAGTACGAAAGGAGTAACGGTTTTATATACCGTTTGGTGATTTACAAGCAGAAAAGAGAATAAGGGTGCGGCCTGATGCCCTCACCCCAGCCCTCTCCCACAGGGAGAGGGAGAAAGGTCATTACAGCGCCAGCAGGCGCTCAACGGACGGCGCGAAGTAGTAGCCGCCGGTTACCGGTTTGGTGAAACGCAGCATCGCATCGCGCTTGCCGTCGGTATCACCAAACATGCTCAGCAGTTGCTGTTCGATATTGTACAGACGTGCGCAGTACGCGCAGAAGTACAGGCCATGCGTGCCGCTTGCCATGCCATACGGCAGGCTCTGGCGAACAATCTTCAGGCCTTTGCCGTCTTCTTTCAGATCAACACGGGTCAGGTGAGACGTAACCGGACGGTCGTCGCCGTCGATCTCTTCGTTGGCTTCTTTGGTACGACCGATCATCATCTCCTGGTCGTGCACGCTCATGCGGTTAAGCTGCTTGAGGTTGTGCTCCCAGCGCTGCACGAACACATAGCTGCCGCCTGCGTCCACACCGTCTTTGATGACCGCCACTTCACGGCGCGTCTCTTCACCCGCCGGGTTTTCAGTACCGTCAACAAAGCCGCTCAGATCGCGCTCTTCTACCCAGCGGAAACCGTGCACTTCTTCCTGCACGTCGATGCTGTCGCCAAACGCTGCTACCGCCGCCTGCGCAACAGAGAAGTTCACGTCGTGACGTAAAGAGAGAATATGAATCAGTACATCGTACTGGGTCGCTGGCGCAAGACCTTTACCGTAAGGGATAAAGTCTTTCAGCTCTTCAGCCCCTTCGCCGCCGCTCAGCTGACGCCAGACGTTATTACCGAAGGCAACAACCGCACCCAGGTGGGCGTCAGGGAATTTGGCCTGGAAGGAGGCCAGTTTATCAACGAATACTTTGCTGGCCGCACGCAGGGCATCCACGTCCCCTTTTACATTGGCTTCAATCCAAATCGCCGCGCGGCAATGTTCTGGCAAAATGCCACTCTGAACCTGAGACATCGCTCCTCCTGAAATAAAGATGCCACGACAACGTGGCATTCATGGCGGCTATTATACCTGGATTTCAGCGGGGCGGTTTGTTCAGACGCAAATTACTGCTTCCAGATAATTTTGCTCACTTTCCAGTTTTTCAGCGTATCGTCAGACGGCATTAACCCTTCCGGGCCGCTCCAGGTGCCGGTAAAGAGGTAACTGATGTGCGCGCTGCCTTCTGCTTTACACTCCACCGCCACGCTGTCGTCGGATGGCACGCTGGTGCAGTTGCCGAAAGCCTGTTTGTAGAGCTCGCTAAATGGCGTACCGACTTTCACACCGCTTGCGGTCGGGATATCTTCGTCCAGTACCGCAACGCGGTTTACCGTGCCTTTATCACCGTTAATCACCAGCGCCAGCTTGTCACCTTTCAGCGCTTCGAAATAGTGCACGATGGTGCCATTTTCCGTTTTCATGCCACTACGCAGGCGATAGTCACTGCTCAGCGCAGACTGAATAGCGTCCTGATCCAGCGCCGTCGACGCGGTGATTTTGCCCACGCCCTGCTCGGTCACTTCTGTTGAAGAACCAAACCAGTTCCACGGATACGCGGCCGACCAGTTAATTGAGGAGAGCGTTGAGCAGCCGGTTAATGCCAGCGGGAGAGCGCATAAAAGTAAACGCAGCGATTTCATTGAAACGTCCTTACTTGTTAAATCAACGCTTGTTGGAGTGCAGCATCGGCAAAAAGTGCCGCTTAATCTTTCTCGGGCGTAAAACAGGCGCGAAGACGGGGATTAGTTAGCAGCCACATCAGCGCCACGATATCCGCCACCAGCAATCCAATCCCCAGCCCGGTGAGCGGCTCGCCATAGAGCCAAAGTACGGGCTGCCAGCACAGCAGCGCAATTTGCGCCACAATCAGCAGCCAGCGAAGCGCCTGCCACAGCCGCGGGATAAGATGGCGTCGCCCGCTGCACAGAAACGCCACCACCGCCGGTACGCCAGGCAACAATCCCAGCCAGAAGGCATCGTGATCGGGGTAAAAAAGCGTCAGCAGCGTATCGCCCTGCCCGCGTGATGCCGCGGCCATAACAAACAACACCCAGGTGCGGGCCTGCAACAGCAAAACACACCAGAACAAAAACGGCAGCCTGACACGCCCTTGCGCATCATAGTCTGCCGGATGGATCTCAGTACTCTTCATCTTCGATCAGGCGCTTACCTAAACTCAACACATCAGAATGCTCATAACCCAGGCGCTCATACATGCCCAGCACCACGTCGTTATCTTCCCGCACCATGATCTGAATTTTCGGGCAGCCGCGGGCAATCAATTTCTTTTCCAGACGATTGAGCAGCGCATTGGCGATCCCGCGACCACGGTATTCCGGATGCACACCCAGATAATAAGCAGAGCCGCGATGACCATCGTAACCGCCCATCACCGTACCAACCACTTCGCCGTTCACTTCGGCAACCAGGAACAGACTGACGTCGTGGTTCACCTTACGTTCAATGTCCATTTCCGGGTCATTCCACGGACGCAACAGATCGCAGCGCTCCCAAAGGGTGACCACCTCTTCGAAATCTTCCTGGCGAAAAACGCGTATCTCCATGGTATTAACCGCCTTTTCAGGTTTAAAAACAGTGATTATGGCGCGAACGCCGCCAATAGCCAATAACCGGCGAAAATCCCACTAAAATTTGGCATAATGTCACTCTGTCACGTATTGAAATGAAAAGTAAAACAATTATCAACAAGGACTGTCGTAACGTGAAACGCGATACGATATAACACCAGGACCCCAATTTTTTACAATTCAGGCCGCATGAGCACATTCAAACCATTAAAAGCACTCACATCGCGTCGTCAGGTTCTCAAAGCGGGGCTGGCGGCCTTAACGTTAACGGGCATCGCATCACAGGCGCAGGCAAAAGAAGAGACCGCGCTGAAAACCAGTAACGGGCACAGTAAGCCAAAAGCTAAAAAAGCGGGCGGGAAGCGCATTGTCATGCTCGACCCGGGCCACGGTGGTATTGATACCGGCGCCATCGGTAAAAATGGCTCTAAAGAAAAACATGTCGTACTGGCGATTGCAAAAAATGTGCGCTCGATTTTACGCAGCAACGGCATTGACGCCCGTCTGACGCGCTCTGGTGACACCTTTATCCCGCTCTACGATCGCGTAGAGATTGCCCATCAGCACGGCGCGGATCTGTTTATGTCGATTCACGCAGATGGTTTTACTAATCCCTCTGCGGCCGGAGCGTCGGTGTTTGCGCTCTCTAACCGTGGGGCCAGTAGCGCCATGGCGAAATACCTGTCAGACCGTGAAAACCGCGCGGATGAAGTCGCCGGGAAAAAAACCACTGACAAAGACCATCTGCTACAGCAGGTGCTGTTCGATTTAGTCCAGACCGACACCATTAAAAACAGCCTGACGCTCGGGTCGCACATTCTGAAAAAGATTAAGCCCGTCCACCGCCTGCACAGTAAAGGCACGGAACAAGCGGCGTTTGTGGTGCTGAAATCGCCGTCGATTCCGTCGGTACTGGTCGAAACGTCCTTTATTACTAACCCGGACGAAGAACGTCTGCTTGGCACCACGGCGTTTCGCCAGAAAATCGCCAATGCAATCGCCTCCGGGATCATCAGTTATTTCAACTGGTTCGATAACCAGAAAGCGCACTCCAGGAAACGTTAATGAAACCCAATGCTGAGCGGGTAAAAGAATTTCTGCTGCATTTGCAGGATGAGATTTGCCAGAAACTGGCTGCCGTTGACGGCGGTGAATTCCAGGAAGATAACTGGCAGCGAGAAGCCGGTGGCGGCGGGCGCAGCCGCGTACTGCGTAACGGCAGCATCTTTGAACAGGCGGGCGTCAATTTTTCTCACGTTCACGGTGATGCCATGCCCGCTTCCGCCACGGCGCATCGCCCTGAACTGGCTGGCCGCAGCTTTGAAGCAATGGGCGTTTCTCTGGTGGTGCATCCGCTTAACCCGTTTGTCCCGACCAGCCACGCTAACGTGCGCTTTTTCATTGCCGAAAAACCCGGTGCCGACCCGGTGTGGTGGTTTGGCGGTGGTTTCGACTTAACGCCATTCTACGGTTTTGAAGAGGACGCCGTGCACTGGCACACCACCGCACGCGACCTGTGCCTGCCGTTTGGTGAAGACGTTTACCCGAAATACAAAAAGTGGTGCGATGACTACTTCTACATCAAGCATCGCGACGAGCAGCGTGGTATTGGCGGGTTGTTCTTTGACGATCTGAACACGCCTGATTTTGACACTGCGTTCCGCTTTATGCAGGCCGTCGGCCTGGGTTATACCGATGCCTATCTGCCGATTGTTGAACGCCGTAAAAACACCGACTACGGCGTGCGGGAACGCGAGTTCCAGCTCTATCGCCGCGGGCGCTATGTGGAATTCAACCTGGTGTGGGATCGCGGTACGCTGTTTGGCCTGCAAACGGGTGGACGCACGGAGTCGATTTTAATGTCGATGCCGCCGCTGGTGCGCTGGGAGTACAGTTTCGAGCCAAAAGAAGGCAGCCCGGAGGCCGCCTTAAAAGAGTTTATTCAGGTTCGGGACTGGGTTTAACCCTTACCCCGGCCCTCTCCCCAAAGGGGCGAGGGTGAAAAAACAGCTCGGAGCCGTCCCCTCTCCCCTTTGGGGAGAGGGTTAGGGTGAGGGGGGGTTAATTACAGAGGCTGCGTCTGCGCTTCAACCACCGCCAGCGCCACCATGTTCACAATACGACGCACGGACGCAATCGGTGTTAACACATGCACCGGTTTCGCCACGCCCATCAGTACCGGCCCCACGGTCACCCCTTCAGAGCTGGACACACGCAGCAGGTTGTAGCTGATTCGCGCCGCTTCCACGTTTGGCATAATCAGCACGTTAGCCGAGCCTTTCAGCGGGCTGTCCGGCATCCGCTCGTTACGAATACTCTCCACCAGCGCCGCATCACCATGCATCTCGCCGTCAATCATCAACTCCGGCGCACGCTCGCGCACCAGCTCCAGTGTCTGACGCATTTTGCACGCCGCCGGGGATTTAGATGAACCGAAGTTGGAGTGCGACAGCAGCGCCACTTTTGGCTCAATGCCGAAGCGGCGTACGGTTTCAGCCGCCATCACGGTGATCTCCGCCAGCTGTTCCGGGGTTGGATCGTCGTTGACGTAGGTATCGGCAATAAAGGTGTTACCGCTTGGCAGCAGCAGTGCGTTCATTGCCCCGGCGGTGTGTACCCCTTCGCGATAACCGAAGATCTCCTGCACAACGCTGAAATGCTCGTGGTAATCACCGATCGTACCGCAGATAAGCGCGTCGGCCTCACCGCGATGCACCATGATAGCCCCGATCACCGTCGTATTGCTGATAACTGCCCGTTGCGCCTGCTCCTGGGTGATGCCGCGGCGCTTCATGATGGCGTAGTACTCGTTCCAGTATTCTTTAAAGCGCGGATCGGATTCGTTGTTTACGATTTCAAAATCCACACCCGGCTTGATTTGCAGGCCCAGTTTCTGAATACGCATTTCGATAACGCTCGGGCGACCAATCAGGATTGGCTTCGCCAGCCCCAGGGAGATCAGCTCCTGCGTGGCGTGCAGCACGCGCGCCTCTTCCCCTTCGGCCAGCACCACACGTTTTGCATCCGCACGTGCCTGAGAGAAGATAGGTTTCATGAACAGGTTGGTTTTGTAGACAAACTCAGTGAGCTTATCGACGTAAGCATCGAAATCCTTAATCGGACGCGTTGCCACTCCGGAATCCATCGCCGCTTTCGCCACCGCAGGTGCGATTTTAACGATCAGGCGCGGGTCGAACGGTTTTGGAATGATGTAATCCGGGCCAAAGCTCAGATCCTGGTCGCCGTAAGCCGAAGCTACCACTTCGCTCTGCTCAGCATGAGCCAGCTCAGCAATGGCGTGAACGGCCGCCAGCTTCATCTCTTCGTTAATCGCCGTTGCGCCCACATCCAGTGCGCCACGGAAGATGAACGGGAAGCACAGCACGTTGTTCACCTGGTTCGGGTAGTCAGAACGCCCGGTACAGATAATGGCATCTTCACGCACCGCTTTTGCCAGCGGCGGCAGAATTTCCGGTTCCGGGTTAGCCAGGGCCAGGATCATTGGCGCGCGCGCCATCTTCTGCACCATCTCCTGGGTCAGCACTTTCGGGCCAGAACAGCCAAGGAAGATATCCGCACCGTCAATCACATCATCCAGGGTGCGCTTGCCGTCGTCCTCCACTGCGTAGGCCGCTTTGGTTTCGGCCATGTTTGGCTCGCGGTCTTTGTAGATCACACCTTTGGAGTCACAGACCACAATGTTGTGCTTCTGCATCCCAAGCGCCACCAGCAGGTTCATACAGGCAATGGCAGCGGCGCCCGCACCGGACACCACCATGCGCACGTCAGAAAGATTTTTTTCTACCACCCGCAGGCCATTCAGAATGGCCGCTGTACTGATAATCGCCGTACCGTGCTGGTCGTCGTGGAACACGGGAATGTTCATACGTTCACGTAGTTTCTGCTCAATGTAGAAACATTCCGGCGCTTTGATGTCTTCCAGGTTGATACCGCCAAACGTTGGCTCAAGTGCCGCCACCACGTTGATAAATTTATCGGGATCGAGCTCATCGACTTCGATATCGAATACGTCGATACCGGCAAATTTCTTGAACAGCACCCCTTTCCCTTCCATGACCGGCTTACCGGCCAGCGCGCCGATGTTACCTAAACCCAGCACCGCCGTGCCGTTAGAAATAACCGCGACCAGGTTACCGCGCGCAGTGTATTTGTAGGCCGCCAGCGGATCTTTTTCGATTTCAAGGCATGGCGCGGCAACGCCTGGCGAATAAGCCAGCGCCAGATCGCGCTGGGTTGCCAGCGGTTTGGTAGGGGAAACCTGGATTTTGCCCGGAACAGGAAACTCATGAAAATCGAGGGCACTCTGTTTTAACTGATCGTCCATCTTATCGTTCCTTTCACGTATCGTTCATAAAGGGTGGCGTAATAACTCTCCTGATGCTCACCCAGGAATGCCGGCTAGTATCGCCAATGCAGGCGCGACAAACTTTGAAGGCTGCCAAACTCTCACCATCAGAAAGCAAAAATTGTTATCAATTTATAACAATCATGTTACCCGTCGCAGAAAGCAATGCCTCCCTCGTCTGCTATGCTTTTTTGTTAAGTACCTCTCGTATTTCGCAGAAGTGTGAACTAACGCACTCATCTAACTCTTTTATTCCAAAGGAGTAATTTCAATGAACCAATTAGACGGCATCAAACAATTCACCACCGTCGTCGCCGACAGTGGTGATATTGAATCTATTCGTCACTATCAGCCCGAAGATGCGACCACCAACCCTTCTCTGCTGCTGAAAGCCGCCGGACTTGCGCATTACAGCCACCTGATCGATGACGCCATCGCCTACGGCAAGCAGCGCGGTAAAACCCAGGAGCAGCATGTTGCCGAAGCCAGTGACAAGCTGGCGGTGAACTTCGGCGTGGAGATCCTGAAAAGCGTTCCGGGTCGGGTTTCAACCGAGGTGGACGCTCGCCTCTCTTTTGACCAGCAAAAAAGCATCGCCAAGGCCCGCAGGCTGGTTGAGTTATATCAGGAGCAAGGTATCGATAAATCACGCATCCTGATTAAGCTGGCCTCCACCTGGGAAGGTATTCGCGCAGCGGAAGTGCTGGAAAAAGAGGGGATCAACTGCAATCTGACGCTGCTCTTTTCCTTTGCTCAGGCGCGTGCCTGCGCTGAGGCTGGCGTGTTTCTGGTCTCGCCGTTTGTCGGGCGCATCTACGACTGGTATCAGTCCAGACAGCCGATGGATCCGTACATCGTTGATGAAGACCCCGGCGTCAAGTCCGTGCGTAATATCTACGACTATTTCAAACAACACCGCTACGAGACCATTGTCATGGGCGCCAGTTTCCGCCGCACCGAGCAGATCCTCGCGCTGGCGGGCTGCGACCGCCTGACCATTTCACCCGCTCTGCTGAAAGAACTTCAGGAAAAAGAAGAACCCGTCGTCCGTAAGCTGATACCGACGTCAACCCTGTTACCGAAACCAAAAGCAATGACGGAAGCGGAGTTCCGCTGGGAGCACAATCAGGACGCAATGGCCGTCGACAAGCTGGCGGAAGGCATCCGTCTGTTCGCCGTTGACCAGCGCAAACTTGAAGATCTGCTCGCCGCCAAACTTTAACCTTGCCATGGAGTGAATTATGTCCCGTAAAGAGCTCGCCAATGCCATTCGCGCCCTCAGCATGGATGCCGTGCAAAAAGCCAATTCCGGCCACCCTGGCGCCCCCATGGGCATGGCAGATATTGCCGAAGTGTTGTGGAATGACTTTCTCAAACACAACCCCAATGACCCCACCTGGGCCGACAGAGACCGCTTTATTCTCTCCAATGGCCACGCGTCGATGCTGCTCTACAGCCTGCTGCATTTAACCGGATACAATCTGCCACTCGAGGAGTTGAAAAACTTCCGCCAGCTGCACTCGAAAACGCCAGGCCACCCGGAGCTCGGCTATACGCCAGGCGTGGAAACCACCACCGGGCCGCTGGGCCAGGGGTTAGCGAACGCGGTAGGAATGGCGATTGCGGAACGCACGCTGGGTGCGCAGTTCAATCAGCCAGGGCATGACATTGTCGATCACTACACCTATGTATTTATGGGCGACGGCTGTCTGATGGAGGGCATCTCGCATGAAGCCTGTTCGCTGGCGGGCACGCTGGGTCTTGGCAAGCTGATCGGCTTTTACGATCACAACGGCATCTCTATCGACGGCGAAACCGAAGGCTGGTTTACCGACGATACGGCAAAACGCTTCGAGGCATACCACTGGCATGTGGTGCATGAAATTGACGGCCACGATCCTGAGGCGGTGAAAAAAGCGATCCTCGAAGCCCAGAGCGTGAAGGATAAACCGTCGCTGATTATCTGCCGCACGGTCATTGGTTTCGGCTCCCCGAATAAAGCCGGGAAAGAAGAGGCGCACGGCGCCGCGCTGGGCGAGGAAGAAGTGGCGCTGACCCGGAAAAAACTGGGCTGGAAATACCCTGCATTCGAAATCCCAAAAGAGATCTACCACGCCTGGGATGCCCGTGAGGCCGGGGAAAAAGAACAGCACGCCTGGAACGACAAATTTGCCGCCTATAAGCAGGCACACCCGGACCTGGCCCGCGAGTTTTCCCGCCGTATGAGTGGGGGATTACCGGACGACTGGGAAGCTAAAACCCAGGCATTGATCGAAAATCTGCAATCCAACCCGGCAAAAATTGCCACCCGTAAAGCATCACAAAATACCCTCAACGCCATTGGCCCCATTCTGCCGGAACTGCTGGGCGGCTCTGCGGATCTGGCGCCCAGCAACCTGACAATCTGGTCGGGTTCTAAATCGCTGAAAGAAGATATCTCCGGGAATTACATTCACTACGGCGTGCGTGAGTTCGGGATGACCGCGATTGCCAACGGCATCGCCCATCACGGTGGGTTTGTGCCCTACACCGCCACCTTCCTGATGTTTGTGGAGTATGCCCGCAACGCCGCGCGTATGGCGGCGCTGATGAAGGCGCGGCAGATCATGGTCTACACCCATGATTCCATCGGGCTTGGCGAAGATGGGCCAACGCACCAGGCGGTCGAGCAGTTGGCAAGCCTGCGCCTGACGCCAAACTTCAGCACCTGGCGTCCGTGCGATCAGGTTGAAGCAGCGGTGGGCTGGAAGCTGGCCGTAGAGCGCCACACCGGGCCAACGGCGCTGATTTTGTCGCGGCAAAATCTGGCGCAAATTGAGCGCACGCCAGAGCAGGTGAAAAACATCGCGCGCGGCGGCTATATCCTGAAAGACAGTGGCGGCAAGCCTGATGTTATTCTGATTGCGACAGGATCAGAGATTGAAATCACGGTTAAAGCCGCAGAGAAACTGACCGCCGAAGGACATGCGGTACGCGTGGTTTCCCTGCCCTCAACGGATATTTTTGATGCCCAGGATGAGGCATACCGCGAATCGGTTCTGCCATCGAATGTGGCCGCCCGCGTGGCCGTCGAAGCCGGGATCGCCGACTACTGGTACAAATATGTCGGGCTGAAAGGGGCAATTGTCGGGATGCACGGCTACGGCGAATCTGCCCCGGCCGACAAACTGTTCCCGTATTTCGGCTTTACCGTTGAGAACGTGGTGGAGAAAGCGTTGAGCATTCTTTAACGCACAAGGGCGTAGCCGCCACCCGGCAAAACTCAGCGCGTGATCCACAGCGTGGGCCAGGCATCTGGCCCATGCCAGTTATCGCAGCTTGGCTCTTCGGCATACCGCACCAGGCGAAAACGCTGGCCGTCAAAACGCCAGCGGGTTTGAATGCCGCAATCCGCAATCCCCCGCCCTAACGACAGCGTGCTCAGCTCACGGGTTTTCTCGTCAAAACTGGCGTTCATCAGCTCCATTTCACTGCTGTCGCTCGATGGCGTAAACGGCAGTCGTAGCCTGACGCTTCTGGCGGCAAAGGGCTTTTTACGTGATACCAGCCAGGCGAGGTCGACGGTGTTGTAGGCCCCGGCTTCACAGCTTACCATCAACAGCGCTTTGTCGTCGGTTAATGCCGTCACCCGCACTTCCCGGCGATTAGGATCAAGTGAGCACTGGCTGTTGTTCATCCGCCAGGTGCCATAATCCAGCAGATCGTTGAGTTCATCATGGGAAAGCGGTGTCGGCGTGGGGTTCACGACCGCCACTTCTTTCAGGGCGGGCGCAGGCGGCACGCTCAGCGGCGGCTCTCCGCCTTTTTTAATCCACGCGGTTTCGCTCCCCACGCGCTTTTGCTGGGCATCAATAAACAGCAGAGCGGCCTTCAGCCCGTCCAGAGAGATAATCTGTCTTCCCCCTTTCAGGGTCAGCGCTTTGCCTTCCTGGATGTTTTTCAAAAAGGCGGTAATGGTTGTGGCGTCATCCGTCATTAAATGCCATGCAGTGACCTGCCAGTGCAGAGGTTCCAGCTTTAACGGGGCGTTATCCAGCAGAAGGCGCGGCGCGATGTCAGGCTCTTTAACCGATGGGGAATCAAGCCCTCCCAGGTCGATACGCAGCGTGGCATCTGTTTTCGCGCCAGCACTGCGGCTTAGCGTCATCACCAGCCCATGATGTTCACCGGTATTGCGTGCAACACAAAAGTTTTGGTTATTACAGGTCACCTGCCAGTCAGAAAAAGACTGCTGTGCAGGCGCAGCCCACACCAGAGGCGCGCGTAGCACGCAACATAACGAGAGAATAAAAACGCAGTAGCGCATGGATGGCACAATCCCGGAAACAAAAACGCAAATCTGGGCAGTATCTTCGTGTTACAACCAGGCGGGCTCAATCGGATTTATCGGATAGATTTATCCGAAACTCATCAGACTACCGTTCGAAAGCGCCGCTCATTAACCCGGTTGTTTGCAAATACTGCAATAAGATCACCGCTTTACCGTCCTTGATCTCCCCTGAACGCAGCATTGTTAATGCCTGAGAAAAAGGGATTTCCAGTACTTCGATATCTTCGTCATCCACACCGCCGCCCCGGTGAGTGCGCTGCGCATCGCTGTATTCTGCAATAAAGAAGTGCACTAATTCCGTGACGCCGCCTGGCGACATAAATAACTCAAAGACTTTTTTCACTTCGCCCACTTCAAAGCCAGTCTCTTCAATGGCCTCTTTGCGGATACAGACTTCCGGCTCGTCGTCATCAAGCAGACCGGCACAGGTTTCAATGAGCCGTCCGTCCGGATTACCGTTTACCCATGTCGCAACGCGGAACTGGCGAATTAACACCACGCTCTGTTTTTCACGGTTATACAGCAGGATGGTCGCCCCATTACCGCGATCGTAGACCTCACGCTTGTGACGGATCACCTCACCGTTTTTACGTGTTAAATCATAGGTGATGTTACGCAGGACAAAGTAATTTTCAGAAAGGATTTTGTCTTTGATAACGTCTATTTTCAGGGTCATACGGGCTCCACGGCGCAAGGAATGTGCTTATACTACGCCGCGAAACCCGCTTTGTCGCCCGCCTGATTTAGTGCGTTTTTGGCGCGCGAACCCCAAGCCAGTCCATCATGCCCTGCGCTGCATGACGCCCTTCCGCCATCGCGGTAACCACCAGATCCGCACCGCGCACCGCATCACCACCGGCGAAAATTTGTGGGTTGGTTGTCTGGTAGCGATAAGGGCTGTCAACTGAGGCCACAATCCGTCCCCAGTCGTCGGTGTTAACCCCCTGGGCCTGTAACCACGGCATGGCGTGCGGGTTAAAGCCAAATGCCATGATGACCGCATCCGCAGGCATCACGAACTCACTGCCCGCCACCGGAACCGGCCGACGACGTCCCTGAGCATCAGGCTCGCCCAGTTCAGTGCGCAGCATTCGGATCCCATTCACCTGCCCGTTCTTCGCCAGCGTCAGCTCAACCGGCTGCACGTTAAATTCAAACTCTGCACCCTCTTCCTTCGCGTTTTTCACCTCTTTTTTCGAGCCCGGCATATTGGCCTCATCGCGGCGGTAGGCGCAGGTCACTTTCGCCGCGCTATGGCGTAATGCAGTACGCACGCAGTCCATCGCCGTATCGCCCCCGCCCAGCACCACCACGTTCAGCCCCTGTGTGTTGATGTACGGCTCGGCGGCTGTCGGTTCAAGCCCCATCACCTGACGCGTGTTGGCCACTAAAAACGGCAGAGCATCGTACACACCAGGCGCATCCTCGTGAGGAATACCCGCTTTCATCGAACGATAGGTGCCAACGCCGATAAACAGGGCGTCGTAGTCACTCAACAACTGAGACATCGACACGTCTTTGCCCACTTCGCAGTTCAGTTCGAAGTGGATCCCCATGGCGGTAAAGATCTCCCGGCGGCGTGCCAGCAGTGATTTGTCCAGCTTGAAGGCCGGGATGCCGAAGGTCAGTAATCCGCCGATTTCCGGGTGTCGGTCATATACGGTGACGTTCACCCCGTGGCGCACCAGCACGTCTGCACAGGCAAGCCCGGCGGGGCCAGCGCCAATAATGGCGATGCGTTTATCTACCGGGACGACCCCGGTCATGTCCGGAGTCCAGCCCATGGCCAGCGCCTGATCGGAGATATAGCGTTCGATATTGCCAATCGTCACCGCACCAGATTCATCCCGCACCGTGCAGGCACCTTCACATAATCGGTCCTGCGGGCAGACCCGGCCGGTAATTTCAGGTAAACAGTTGGTCTGATGAGAGAGCGCCACCGCACCGGCGATGTCCCCTTCTTTTACGCGTTCAATCCACTGAGGGATGTGGTTATGCAGCGGGCATGTCCATTCGCAGATACTGTGTTCGCCGCATTTCAGGCAGCGTGAGGCCTCGCGATGCGCCTGCTCTGCCCGGAATGGCAGGTAGATCTCGTTAAAATGGCAGGCGCGTGCTTCAGGGCTAAGCTTGTCCGGCTCGCCGCGGGGTACCAGGGCCTGCATCTGCTGCAATTTTGTGGGTGGCGTTTGGCGCTCTGCCGCCTCGCTATGCCAGGGCTGCGCTTCGAGCCTTGCGGTGCGCTGGCGACGCGATTTCGCCAGGTTATCCAGCACGCCAGGCGTGGCGAGCGTCAGGACATCCGCCGGGCAATTTTCGATGCAGGCCGGGCCTTGCGGACGTTGCACGCAGAGGTCGCACTTGTGGGCCGTGGCCTTCACGCTACCGTTGTTCAGCGGCGTAACGATGATTTCCATCGTGCCAAACGGGCAGGCCACCACGCAGGCTTTGCAACCAATGCATTTTTGTTGATTCACCTGTACGCTGTCATGGTTTTTACTGATAGCGCCGTTAGGACAGCTCTGCGCGCAGGGTGCATTCTCACAATGATGACAGGTAACGGGGCTTTTTCTGGCGCCGGACCGGAGTACCGTAATGCGGGGATGAAAATGGCGCTCGCTCAGGACATGCTGCTCGTCGTTGTGCGCCATAACACAGGCGACTTCGCAAGCACGACATCCGATACATTGCTGACTGTTGGCCATGATAAAACGATTCATAACTACACCTGTTTTGGCTTCAATAACCTTATTCTTTATATGAATATTGTATTTACCGAGTGCAGTGTTATCAGGCAATGTTCAAATGCCCAGGAAGCCAAACTATTTACAGTGAACCTGTGGCAGATCAATTTATTTCATTCGGGATGAAATTGCGTTTCATCTGATTACCTTTATTTTCAGGAAGCTGTTTTGTGACCGTTAAACGACCTGTTTCCAGAAGCCTGGCTCGGGCTTTTTTTTCGATAGTGTTGCTGTCCGTTTTCACCTGCGCCATCGCGCTGCTGACGCTTGCCAGCAGCCAGCGTGACGCCGAGGCCATTAACATTGCGGGTTCTCTGCGAATGCAGAGCTATCGCCTGGGCTACGAAATGCAGCGGGCAAGCCCGGAACTGCAAAAACACCGCCAGTCCTGGCAGCAGACCCTGAGTGCGCCCGCGCTGCAAAAGCTCGACCGCTGGTATGTGCCGGACAACGTTAAACAGCGCTACCAGCAGCTGCATCTTGCCTGGCAAGAGATGGACAGACAGATAGCAAAAGGGGACACCGCCTGGTATCAGACGCATATTCAGGACTTTGTCGGCCGTATCGACGCCTTCGTGCTGGCGCTTCAGCACTATACGGAACACAAGATCCAGCTGGTTATCCTGATTTCACTCGCCGGTGGGCTGGGTATTTTACTGCTCGCCCTCATTACCCTGCGGGGCACCCGCCGTCAGGTTGTGGCACCGCTGAACCATCTGGTTGAGGCGAGTGAACGTATCGAACAGGGCGATTTTAGTACCCCTGTCCCGAATACCCACCTGCCTAATGAACTGGGCCAATTATCCCGCGCGTTCAATCATATGTCGGCAGAGCTGCACTCGCTGTATCGCTCTCTGGAACACTCGGTTGCGGAAAAAACCCAACATCTGAATGAAGCACATCAGCAGCTCGAAATGTTATTCAAGTGCTCGCAGGCGCTGAATACCGGCCAGATAGACAGCCACTGCTTCCGCCATATTTTGCAGATTGTGCATGAGTACACGCAGATGAGTTACCTGGAGCTGCGCACCAGCGACGACTGGCAGCTTTGCGAAGGCAGTGAGCAGGAGGCACTAAAGATGCAAAACCTGCCGGTGCTGATGCAGGATACGCTTTACGGCGAGCTGCGATGGCAAAGCGAAACCGGGACGGTGCCGGTTCCGCTGATGAAAAGCGTGGCCACGATGCTGGGCCGCGGGCTTTACTTCAACCAGGCACAAAAACATTATCAACAGCTGCTGTTAATGGAGGAGCGCGCCACGATCGCTCGCGAGCTGCACGATTCGCTGGCGCAGGTACTCTCGTATTTACGTATCCAGCTGACGTTGCTCAGGCACGCTGTGCCGGAAGAAAATGCCCCGGCGCAAACCATTATTTCTGACTTTTCCCGCGAGCTTAACAATGCGTGGCACCAGTTGCGCGAGCTGCTTACCACCTTCCGCCTGACGCTCAACCACGCCAACCTGCCGGGGGCGTTACAGGAGTCGCTGGATAGCCTACAAAGCCAGACACAGGCCAGACTGATCCTCGACTGCCGTCTGTCTTCGCTGGCGCTGGATGCGCAAAAACAGGTGCACCTGTTACAGATAGTCCGTGAGGCGGTGCTGAATGCCATTAAACATGCCCAGGCGAGCGAGATAACCGTCAGCTGTGTGACCTCCACTGACGGGACGCATAGCGTCAATATTCGCGATAACGGGATTGGTATTGGCGAAGCAAGCGAGCCACCAGGACACTACGGGCTGAACATTATGCGTGAGCGCGCTGGCAGGCTGGGCGGCACCCTGCACTTTTCTCAGCCACCGAATGGCGGAACCCAGGTCAGCGTAACATTCAGAACGCCGATGAGCCTTGCGGGTAAATAACGGTAAATTAACGACTATTGCCACCATCACGCCACTGTCATGCGTGATACTTGCCGTTACGCCTGCGGGGAGGAACGCTGTAAAAGGGCATGATAATTTACAATATCTCCTTTATTTCTCCACGTTTGGCTCTCGCCTTACCGCTAGAGTGATGCGGGCAATATACAATAATGACGTGCAGCAAAAAGAGGTCACATTTTCATGGCGAATTTCTTTATCGATCGCCCCATTTTTGCCTGGGTGCTAGCAATTATTTTATGTCTGACTGGCGTCCTGGCAATTACTTCACTTCCTGTTGAGCAATATCCCGATCTGGCACCGCCAAACGTACGTATCACGGCAAACTACCCTGGTGCGTCGGCACAGACGCTGGAAAATACCGTGACGCAGGTCGTCGAGCAGAACATGACCGGGCTCGATAACCTGATGTACATGTCCTCGCAAAGTAGCGCCACCGGGCAGGCGACGGTCACCCTGAGCTTTACTGCCGGTACTGACCCGGATGAAGCCGTCCAGCAGGTGCAAAACCAGCTGCAATCGGCCATGCGTAAGCTGCCTCAGGCGGTCCAGAACCAGGGCGTCACGGTGCGTAAAACCGGCGATACCAACATTCTGACCATTGCGTTTGTTTCCACCGATGGTTCAATGGATAAGCAGGATATTGCGGACTACGTTGCCAGTAATATTCAGGATCCTATTAGCCGTATCAACGGTGTCGGCGATATCGATGCTTATGGCTCGCAATATTCCATGCGCATCTGGCTGGATCCCAACAAGCTGAACAGCTTCCAGATGACCGCGACAGACGTCACCGACGCCATCAAATCCCAGAACGCCCAAATCGCCGTCGGGCAACTGGGTGGTACCCCTTCCGTTGATAAGCAGGCGCTGAACGCCACCATCAACTCACAGTCGCTACTGCAAACGCCTGACCAGTTCCGCAATATTACGCTGCGCGTAAATCAGGACGGCTCTGAAGTGCGCCTGGGGGATGTCGCCACGGTAGAAATGGGGGCGGAAAAATATGACTACCTGAGCCGCTTTAACGGCAATCAGGCGTCCGGTCTGGGGATTAAACTGGCGTCCGGGGCAAACGAAATGGCCACCGCGAAGCTGGTGTTAGATCGTCTGGACGAGCTTTCGCAGTATTTCCCGCACGGGCTGGAGTACAAAGTCGCCTACGAAACCACCTCCTTCGTGAAGGCCTCAATTGAGGACGTGGTGAAAACCCTGCTCGAAGCCATCGCGCTGGTGTTCCTGGTGATGTACCTGTTCCTGCAAAACTTCCGCGCCACGCTTATCCCGACCATTGCGGTGCCAGTGGTGCTGCTGGGTACCTTCGCGGTGCTTTACACGTTTGGCTACAGTATCAACACCCTGACCATGTTTGCGATGGTGCTGGCGATAGGCCTGCTGGTGGATGACGCCATCGTGGTGGTCGAAAACGTCGAGCGAATCATGAGCGAGGAAGGGCTCTCGCCGCGTGACGCCACGCGTAAATCGATGGGGCAAATTCAGGGCGCGCTGGTGGGTATCGCGATGGTGCTCTCGGCGGTATTCATTCCGATGGCGTTCTTTGGCGGCACAACCGGTGCAATCTATCGCCAGTTCTCCATCACCATTGTGTCGGCAATGGTGCTTTCGGTGCTGGTGGCAATGATCCTCACCCCGGCCTTATGTTCCACGATCCTCAAACCGCTGCATAAAGGTGAACATCACGGCCAGAAAGGTTTCTTCGGCTGGTTTAACCGCATGTTTAATCGTAACGCGGCGCGTTATGAAGCGGGCGTTGGCCGGGTGCTGCACCGAAGCCTGCGCTGGATGATGATTTACGTGGTGCTGCTGGGCGGCATGGTCTGGCTGTTCCTGCATCTTCCTACGTCATTCCTGCCGATGGAAGACCGCGGTATGTTCACTACGTCTGTGCAGCTCCCCAGCGGGGCAACGCAACAGCAGACGCTGAAAGTGGTCGAAAAGGTTGAGCACTACTTCTTCACCAAAGAGAAAGACAACGTGGTGTCGGTGTTTTCAACCGTTGGCTCCGGGCCTGGAGGCAACGGTCAAAACGTGGCGCGCATGTTCGTGCGCCTGAAAGACTGGGATGAACGCGACACGAAAACGGGCACGTCGTTTGCCATTATCGAACGCGCCACCAAAGCGTTTAACAAAATTAAGGAAGCGCGCGTCTTTGCCAGCAGCCCACCGGCCATCAGCGGGCTGGGTAGCTCCGCCGGGTTTGATATGGAGCTTCAGGACCATGCCGGTGCAGGACACACGGCGTTAATGGCGGCGCGTGACCAGTTGCTTGAACTGGCAGGCAAAGACACCACCCTGACCCGAGTTCGCCATAACGGCCTTGATGACAGCCCGCAGCTACAGGTCGATATTGACCAGCGTAAGGCGCAGGCGTTGGGTGTTTCCATCGACGATATTAACGACACGCTGCAAACGGCGTGGGGCTCCAGCTACGTGAACGACTTTATGGACAGGGGGCGTGTGAAAAAGGTTTACGTCCAGTCCGATGCGCAGTTCCGAATGTTGCCGGATGATATCAACCGCTGGTTTGTGCGTAACAATGCCGGCAGCATGGTGCCCTTCTCTGCTTTCTCCAGCTCGCACTGGGAAAGTGGCTCTCCGCGCCTGGAGCGTTACGATGGCTATTCTGCGGTAGAAATCGTCGGTGAAGCCGCACCGGGTGTCAGTACAGGGACCGCGATGGACACCATGGAAAAACTGGTGCAGCAGCTCCCGAGCGGGTTTGGTCTTGAGTGGACGGCTATGTCTTACCAGGAACGGCTCTCTGGTGCCCAGGCCCCTGCCCTTTATGCACTCTCGTTGCTGGTGGTCTTCCTCTGCCTGGCTGCGCTTTATGAAAGCTGGTCTGTACCGTTCTCCGTCATGCTGGTTGTACCGCTTGGCGTGATCGGTGCGCTGTTGGCAACCTGGATGCGCGGACTGGAAAACGATGTCTACTTCCAGGTCGGGTTGCTCACCGTAATTGGCTTGTCTGCGAAAAACGCCATTCTGATTGTTGAGTTTGCCAACGAGATGAATGCGAAAGGTCACGATCTGATGTCGGCCACGCTGCACGCCTGCCGTCAGCGTTTACGCCCGATCCTGATGACGTCACTGGCGTTTGTGTTCGGCGTCTTGCCGATGGCGACCAGCTCAGGCGCAGGTTCAAGCAGCCAACATGCGGTAGGGACAGGCGTGATGGGCGGCATGATTTCAGCCACCATCCTGGCCATCTATTTTGTTCCGCTGTTCTTTGTTCTGGTACGTCGCCGCTTCCCGCTGAAGCCACGTCCGGAATAACGCATAACGGGTATAAAAAAGGCGGCTCTTAAGGCCGCCTTTTTATTGTGTGATTAATTCACACTATGGTTATTTTAGTTATTTTAGTGCTCTTGCATTTTCTGCTGAAAGTCATTTACGAAGCATACCTTCGATAAAATCTTTCCAGTTCCCCAGTTCACGTTCAATCATAACTACCTCTCTTATTATTATGCGCATTCTACGTAAACCCATCATCACTGTGAAGACATTTTAACCAATTACTGTGATAAGCCCCGCGCCTCATCAGGACTTAGGCTAAATATGAGCGCAGAACCCTAAATTTTATGTGACCAATAGCAATATTTTGAAATAACCATACGCGCGGGTGAGAATTAAATTAATCGCTGACTTTATTAGGAATTTAAACAATATGGACATCTATGCTTAAATGATGAAAGAATATTCAGCTTACAGGTGTGAGTTGAATTAAGAAGAATTGTAAATCAGCGATATTCTGAATGTGTTATATTCCACTTAAGGATATATCTTCGAAATAATTGAACGTTTAACCATCATAAGAACAAAAGGATTCAACATGGTTGTGATGTACGGCATTAAAAATTGTGACACCATCAAAAAAGCACGCCGCTGGCTGGAAACGCACGGTGTGGAGTATCGTTTTCATGATTACCGCGCCGACGGTCTTGATGCAGAATTTCTGCATACCGCTATCGCTGAACTGGGCTGGGAAGCACTGCTGAATACCCGGGGCACGACCTGGAGAAAACTGGACGAATCGCTGCGTGCCAGTATCAACGACGCGAGCAGCGCGGTTAAACTGATGCTGGAAATGCCAGCAATTATCAAACGCCCATTGCTCTGCGCGCCCGGGCAGCCTATGCTGCTGGGCTTTAGTGATTCTCTTTATCAGACTTTTTTCGTTGAGGTGTAGTCTATGTCATGCCCGGTCATTGAGCTGACTCAGCAGCTTATTCGCCGTCCTTCCCTCAGCCCGGACGACGCAGGTTGTCAGGCATTAATGATTGAGCGCCTGCGTGCGATCGGTTTTACCGTCGAACGTATGGATTTTGGCGATACGCAAAACTTCTGGGCCTGGCGTGGCCAGGGTGAAACGCTGGCCTTTGCCGGGCATACCGATGTGGTTCCCGCCGGGGATGCAGACCGCTGGATCAACCCACCGTTCGAACCGACTATCCGCGACGGTATGCTGTTTGGCCGTGGCGCGGCAGATATGAAAGGCTCGCTGGCGGCAATGGTCGTTGCAGCGGAACGCTTTGTCGCCCAGCATCCAGACCATAAAAACCGCCTCGCGTTTCTGATCACCTCTGATGAAGAAGCCAGCGCGCACAATGGTACCGTGAAGGTCGTTGAAGCGCTGATGGCGCGTAACGAGCGCCTGGATTACTGCCTGGTGGGTGAGCCATCCAGCACCGAAGTGGTCGGTGATGTGGTGAAAAATGGCCGTCGTGGTTCGCTGACCTGTAATCTGACCATTCATGGCGTACAGGGGCACGTTGCTTATCCGCACCTTGCCGACAACCCTGTTCACCGTGCCGCACCAATGCTGAATGAGCTGGTCGCGATTGAGTGGGATAAAGGCAATGAATTCTTCCCGCCGACCAGTATGCAAATTGCCAACGTGCAGGCTGGCACGGGCAGCAACAACGTCATTCCGGGTGATTTTTACGTGCAGTTCAACTTCCGCTTCAGCACCGAGTTGACCGACGAGATGATCAAAGCCCGCGTCGTGGCGCTGCTGGAAAAATATTCACTGCGCTACACCGTTGACTGGTGGCTTTCGGGTCAGCCATTCCTGACGCAACGCGGGAAACTGGTGGATGCGGTGGTGAACGCTATCGCGCACTATAATGAAATAAAGCCACAACTGTTGACGACCGGCGGAACATCAGACGGGCGCTTTATCGCTCGTATGGGTGCGCAGGTTGTAGAACTGGGCCCGGTGAATGCCACCATTCATAAAATTAATGAATGTGTAAATGCGGCAGATTTGCAGCTGTTGGCCCGCATGTATCAACGTATCATGGAGCAACTCGTCGCCTGACGATTGCTCTGAGAAGGAATAGCGAATGGACTGGCTGGCAAAATATTGGTGGATCCTGGTGTTGGTTTTTTTGGTCGGCGTGTTGCTCAACGTCATTAAAGATCTGAAACGTGTTGACCATAAAAAGTTCCTTGCTAACAAGCCGGAACTCCCGCCACACCGTGATTTCAACGACAAATGGGATGATGACGACAACTGGCCGAACAAAGACCAGAAGAAGTAATCCTCTCTATCTCAGCGCTCTCCCCTGTGGGGAGAGCGTTGAATTTCATCACATAAATTCGACAATATTATCGTCATTCGGCTTACCGCCGCTCAGTGCTTCGTCGAAGTAATGCTTCGGCACGGTATAACGCAAATGATCGAGCGCAAACTGCATACTGCGATCGTCAATGGCGTGGCCCAGATCATCAACAATATCCAGCGTCACATCACCACCACCGCGGATCAGGGCTTCCTGTGCAGCAACAGCATGAGAAAGCTCAATCACCCGGTCTTCACCGCCGTGAATAAGGTGGATAGTGGTCTGCGTGGTTGCACTTTGCGGTAAGGTGGCAAAGCGGCCGTTAAAGGCGATGACGCGGGATACCAGCCCAGGCTGTGCTTTGACGCTTTCAAGAGACATAATCGACCCCTGAGAGAAACCGATAAGCGCAGTGGCCTCCGCGCCCACGCCGCTCTCTTGCTGCCAGTAGCGAACCGTTTCAATAAAGGTTGGCATAATGGCATCAATACGCGCCTGACGATTTTCCTCGGTCACGCCCTGCACGGAGAACCATTGCCGTCCGTTCGGACCGCACGGCTCCACACCGCCGACACTGATAATCATCGCGTCCGGGAAAAGCGGCGCGAACCAGCTGCCAATCTGACCCATATTGGCGGCATTATCACCAACACCATGAAACAGAAGCAGTAACTGTTTAGCCGGTTTGTCAGGACGTTGAACAACAAAATGGTCGTGTTTCATGGCGGTCTCCTTAATTGATGACCTGGATTCTACGCCTCTCGGGGGTAATGACCATGCCACTTTACTGAAGAAGTCATTGAAAAAATTGCCATTGCAAAATGTCGTGCTTCAGCCGCTGGCAGCGGTCGGCATCCAGATATTCCAGCATCTGCGCCGTTTCAGCGCGAAGCATGACCAGAAGCGCTTTTCGCCCGCTGAGCGCCAGTTCAGCACTGAGCGTGGCATCATCCTTTTGTCCTTCAATTTTGCCGCGCAGCGCCGGGAGTGGAGCTTCAACCGTCAGCAACAGACGAGTTAAGGCGGCCACTGATGTGGAAAAGGGCCGATGTGCAAAGGCAAACCCTACCAGCTCCAGCCAGTCGTCATTATTAAGGGTAGCTTCCCAGCCATCTTCCACTGGGATCTGTTCCGCATTCCAGGCCGACAGCACGCGTGCATCCCGGCAAAGCCGCTGATGCGCCTGCGCGCAGAGCTGATGCCCCGCGTCGCTTAATGGCAGTAATGCCATCGCCGTATAACAACCGCTGCTGGCCTCGCGGTGACTGCCCATTCGTACCAGCACAAAACCGCACTGCTGCCAGAAATGCCAAAGTTCATCGGTGTAGCCAAAACTGACCGACAGGTAATCCTGATGCGCGTGCTGTTGTGCGCTGTGAATAAGCGCGTGTCCGATACCTTCGCGCTGGCGAGCAGGGTGGACGGCAATTCGGGTGACCCGTCTGCCCGTGAGGGTAGCAGCCAGAGGAGAGCCGCCATGTGCGGCAAGAGACTGGGCGACAAGGTTACCGCGCGGGCGCCGAAATCCCGCCCAGACGGCCAGGCTAAGCCCGGTCGTTAACCCGCCCTCATCCACCAGCCACAACGCCCCGGCGATGGCATCATCGGTTTCTGCCACTGTAAAATGCTGGCCCGGCGCGTCCATCATGCGGCGTAAATCAAGCGGAGAGGTGCGGTAATGTGCCGCACATAACAGCTCATACACGCTGGCGGTTAATTCCGGGTGGCTTTCCCACGCCTGAGGCTCTAACGCCCTGATGCGTACCGCGCCTTTAGGAACACTATCAATAAGCGCGTCATCAAACAGCAAGGCTTTTGCGACGACTCGCTCGAGCGGGCAGCCTGCCGCCCAGCGGATCGGGGTGGATAACGTAAAGCGCTGCAACCCGCTAAACCGGGCACAGAATTTCAGTAAAAAGCCCCTGCCCGTTCCTTCGTAGCCTTGGACGGTGGTGGTGAGCAATACACGGGCGAAACGTCGCACCAGCTTTTCAAGGAGTGGGCCTGGAATGGCAGCCGCCTCATCAACAATCAGCCAGTCGGCCTGAACGCTGGAGGCCAGTAGTGCATCCGGGGCCATAAAGCGATAGTTTTCACCGGCAAAACGGGCAATGACATCCGTTGCCCCTTTGGCGGGCGCGGTCACAACGGCGCTACCGGCTATGCAGTTCAGTAGCATCCCCGCAAGCGCCGATTTCCCGCGCCCACGCGCTGCCGTGACGGCAGCAACGCCCTCTTGCATAGCCAGAAGTTGTGTCAGGATCGCAGCCTGTTCACGCTGTGGCTCACCGTTAGCCGGAAGCCAGTCGTGCGACGGCGGAAGCGACTCAAGATGCAATGGCGAGTGCTGCTGCCATAACACCACATCCGGGTCGGCCGCGATAACCTGGCTAAAATGGTGGATAAAATGCGGGGTGGCGATGGGCTCTGCGCTGTCGCTCCAGCGCAGAGAGTCGGCGTCTGGCCGTTCTGCCCAGGAGGAAAGCGGCGGAAGCAGCAATACCAGCAGGCTACCGGCACGTAACGTGCCGCTCAGCGCGGCAAAAGCCGATACGTCAAAGCCGCTGCGGGCATCAAAGATGGCATGAAGGAACTCCCGCCCCAGCAGCCCGCTTAACGCATCAGGCGCGCTGTGCGGCTCAACCGGCGCATGTTGCCCCACCCACAGCCAGTCTCCCCGCAGCTGTTCGCGTAAGGCCAGCGCCTGCTCCTTCGCCCAGTGTTCATCACCGCTCAACACCACCAGATGACGATGCCCTCTGCGCTGTAACTGGCCAGTCAGACGTTCAAAAGGCATGTTTTACAGTGCTTTACCGAAGGTATTACATTGCGCCGGGTCACCGCTGGAGAAACCACGTTTAAACCAGGTGTAGCGTTGTTCGGATGTTCCGTGCGTGAAGCTGTCCGGCACGACACGACCCTGACTTTGCTGCTGGAGACGATCGTCGCCAATGGCCTGTGCGGCGTTTAACGCCTCTTCTAAATCACCGGCTTCCAGCACACCTTGCTGCTGCATACTGTGGCCCCAGACACCCGCAAAGCAGTCTGCCTGCAATTCCATACGCACGGAGAGGCGGTTCACTTCCGCCTGAGAGGCATTTTGTTGCAGCTGGCGGACTTTCGGTTCAATTCCCAGCAGCTTTTGCACGTGATGCCCCACTTCGTGGGCAATGACATAGCCCTGGGCAAAATCACCATCGGCGCCCAGCTTACGTTTCATGTCATCGTAGAAAGAGAGGTCGATATAGACGGTGCTGTCAGCCGGGCAGTAGAAAGGTCCCATCACCGACTGGCCGGTGCCGCACCCGGTGCGTGTCGCACCGCGGTACATCACCAGTTTTGGCTGTTGATAGGTACGCCCCATCTTGTCAAAAAGCTGGCCCCAGGTATCTTCCGTGGTCGCCAGAATAACAGAGGTGAATTTAGCGGCTTCATCTTCATTCGGGCTGATGGAGCGCTGAGTTTGTTGCTGCTGTTGTAGCGGTTCCCCGGTCATTAAACCGGTAAGATCGACGCCGTAGTAGCCCGCAACCAGCACGATGACCAGCAAAATAATGCCGCCCTTCCCGCCAGGTAAACGGAAACCGGGGCCACCCATCATCGGGCCACCGCCGCCGCTGCTGCGCCTGTCTTCTACATTGTCACTTTCACGACGCCCTTGCCAGCGCATAACCACCTCGAACTATTCCATTAACAATAGCTATGATCGTAGGCGGTTAACGGCAAGATTACCATAGGAAACAAAGGTAAGACGCCAAAGGATGCGTACATCCTTTGGCAGAGGCAGGTATTAGTCGAGCTTAACGCCTAAACGATGAGCAACCGCTTCATAGGCTTCAATCAGGCCACCCAGGCTCTGACGGAAACGGTCTTTGTCCATTTTATCCAGCGTTTCTTTGTCCCACAGACGGCTGCCGTCCGGAGAGAATTCATCGCCGAGCACCACTTCGCCTTTGAACAGACCGAATTCCAGTTTGAAGTCGACCAGGATCAGGCCAGCATCATCAAACAGTTTTTTCAGCACGTCGTTGGCTTTGTAGGTCAGCTCTTTCATGCGCGCCAGGTTCTCTTTGTTCACCCAGCCGAAGGTTTCGCAGTAAGAGTCGTTGACCATCGGGTCGTGCATTGCATCGTTTTTCAGGAACAGGTCGAACAACGGCGGGTTCAACTCGATACCTTCTTCAATGCCAAGACGCTTCACCAGGGAGCCCGCGGCACGGTTACGCACAACACACTCAACCGGCACCATATCCAGTTTTTTCACCAGACATTCCGTGTCGGACAGCAACGCTTCCATCTGAGTCGGAATGCCCGCTTCGGCCAGTTTGGTCATAATGAAATGGTTGAACTTGTTGTTCACCATACCTTTACGGTCGAACTGCTCAATGCGCGCGCCATCCCCTGCTGACGTATCATTGCGGAATTCGAGCACCAACAGATCCGGGTTTTCCGTGCTGTATACGGTTTTCGCTTTGCCACGATACAACTCAGCTTGCTTCTGCATCTTCATTACTCCTGGTGTGATGATTTGTGTTCAAAACTGGGGATATTATGCCACGCACACGTTTGCGTAGCACTAAAATAAAAAGGGCTGGATTAACCAGCCCTCTTTTTTATTTGCTGAATGCAGCCTGGAAGACGGCGACCAGCGCATCATTCTGCGACTGGGTCAGCGTGTGACCTTTCGGATCAATAAACTGCAAGCTACTGCGGTTATCGAGGTCACCTACCTGAATTTTGTAGTCGCCCGAGGCCAGATCTGGATCGTGTGCGCCCAGTTCCTGCCATGCGCTATCGGACAGCGGCTTGTAGGTTGCCGTCATGCTACCCGTTGAGCGGGTGCTGTCGGTCACTTTCATGCCCACTTTTTCAAGTGTTGCTGGCAGGCGCTGCCATGTCTGGTTAAACGGTGCACGCACCACCAGCATTGGCAGACCGGTATCATCTGCGGCGCTTTGAACGTCGAAGGTTGCACCGTTGCGGCTCTGTGCGGCGTTAGCGGCATCAGTCGCATTTTTGTCCAGCCCTGACGCGATAACGTTCAGCATTTCGGTGCTGTAACGCTGCATTGAGGAAGGATCGGCAACCGGCTTACCAGCCTGCTCCAGGTTCAGCAGTTTAACGGTAACAGCCTGCTGGTAACCCTGAGGTTTAACGGAGACTTGATAACGACCACGGTACTGCTGATCTTCATCCAGACGGTTCCAGTCAACCCAGTCAGTGGTTAACGTCTGACTGGCGTCATCGCGTTTCGCAATCGCGTAGTTCTTCGACTGAATCACGCTAACAACCTGCGGCCACAACGTATTGTTACGACCGTTTTCAACCATCAGAGAAGCCGTATCACCGGTAAACTGGGTACGAGCCCCGCTTACCAGAGCCAGAGGCTGAGCTGGCGGACGAATATCGAGCGCTTTACCGACCTGGCCACTCCCGTTGGTCACGGGGATATTATAATCGCCGTTCTGGATCGGCAGGATCATTCCCGCGGGTGCATGAAGTTCAGCAAGCGGTGTCGCTTCCAGATAGGATTCATCACCGCTCACCTGGCGCTTGTAGCGTGAATCTGAGCTACAGGCAGCGAGCAGCATAACAAGCGAAACACTCGCAACCTTCGCCAGGCGCGACTTCTGTACTGAATAAGCCATCAAATCTCCCTAAACTTTACAGCAAACCGGCATGTTTCAGCGCTGCTGCAACGATTTCGCGACCGTGGTCGGTAATCGGTGTCATTGGCAGACGCAACGTGTCGGTCGCTACAAGTCCCAATTCCTTACAAGCCCATTTCACTGGGATCGGATTGGGTTCGACAAATAATTTATTGTGCAACGGCATCAGACGCTGGTTAATCACGCGAGCTTCATCGAAATGACCGGCCGCAGCCAGTTTGCACATTTCGGCCATATCACGTGCCGCAACGTTAGCGGTTACGGAAATCACGCCATGGCCACCCAGCTGCATAAAGTCCAGCGAGGTCGCATCATCACCGCTCAGCAGGATAAAGTCATCTGAAACCAGCTCTTTGATCTGGTGAACACGACTTAAGTTCCCGGTCGCTTCTTTAATCCCGATAATATTTTTTACTTTCGAGAGGCGGCCAACTGTTTCCGGCAGCATATCGCACCCGGTACGGGACGGCACATTATACAGAATTTGTGGCAAGTCAGTATGTTCAGCGATGGCTTTGAAATGCTGGAACAAACCTTCCTGAGTAGGACGGTTGTAATATGGCGTTACCGTCAGACAGCCAACAATGCCGCTGTCGTTAAAACGTTTGGTCAGGCTGATAGCTTCTGCGGTTGCATTAGCGCCCGTTCCTGCAATGACCGGAATACGTCCATCGGCCAGCTCCAGGGTCAGCATAACCACATCGCCGTGCTCTTCATGGCTCAGCGTTGCAGATTCACCGGTAGTCCCTACCGAAACGATCGCCGAGGTTCCATTGGCGACATGGTAATCAATGAGCTTCTTCATGCTTGACCGGCAGACATTACCTTTTTCATCCATCGGTGTAACAAGCGCGACAATACTTCCCGTGAACATGGGCCATCCTCTGTGCGAACAAGAGCCTCAATGTTACGTTTGGAACTGTAATAAAAGCAAGCGACCTGAGGCTCTCAGGCGGTTGTATGCATGTTTTTTTTATGCTTTCCTTAGGAAGACTTAACCAAGCAAAGGAAGAACGGGTTTGACAACCTCATCACAACATTACCTGGTTATCACTGCGCTGGGTGCTGACAGGCCGGGTATCGTGAACACCATCACCCGCCACGTAAGCAGTTGCGGCTGTAATATTGAAGACAGCCGCCTGGCGATGCTGGGCGAAGAGTTCACATTTATTATGTTGCTTTCCGGGACATGGAACGCCATTACGCTGATTGAATCCACCCTGCCGCTAAAAGGCGCGGAGCTGGATTTATTGATCGTGATGAAACGCACCACGGCTCGCCCGCGTCCTGCTATGCCTGCAACCGTGTGGGTGCAGGTTGAAGTCCCTGACTCACCGCATCTTATTGAACGCTTTACCGCGCTTTTTGACAGCCATCAAATGAACATTGCTGAGCTGGTTTCCCGTACCCAGACTGGCGATGACAGCGCACTTCCAATGCTGTTTATTCAGATTACCGCGCACTGCCCTGCCTCGCAGGATGCGTCAAATATCGAGCAAGCGTTTAAAGCCCTCTGTACAGAATTAAACGCGCAAGGCAGTATAAGCGTCGTCAATTATTCGCAGCATGAACAAGATGGAGTTGATTAATGAATCCACTGAAAGCCGGTGACATCGCACCGAAATTTAGCCTGCCGGATCAAGACGGCGAGCAAGTAAATTTAACCGACTTCCAGGGACAGCGTGTTCTGGTCTATTTCTACCCGAAAGCCATGACGCCGGGCTGTACCGTACAGGCCTGCGGTTTACGCGACAACATGGACGAGTTGAAAAAAGTCGGTGTGGAAGTGCTGGGGATCAGCACCGACAAACCAGAAAAACTGTCACGTTTTGCTGAGAAAGAGCTGCTGAACTTCACGCTGCTTTCCGACGAAGAGCACCAGGTGTGCGAGCAGTTTGGTGTCTGGGGCGAGAAAACCTTTATGGGTAAAACCTATGACGGTATTCATCGCATCAGCTTCCTGGTCGACGCTGACGGTAAAGTTGAGCATGTGTTTGATGACTTCAAAACCAGCAATCACCACGACGTGGTGTTGAACTGGCTGAAAGAGAACGCGTGATAAACAGCAAAACGGCAACCCAGGTTGCCGTTTTTAATGTTTTCCCCCTCTCCCGTGGGAGAGGGTCGGGGTGAGGGCATCAGGCCGCACAACCTCTACGTTTCGTCGACCGCCGGCACGTCCGGCCACGCGTGAACCACAGCCTTAATCAGCGTCGCCAGTGGAATGGCAAAGAACACGCCCCAGAATCCCCACAGCCCGCCAAAAATCACCACCGATAAGATAATCACCAGCGGATGCAGGTTCACAGCCTCAGAGAACAGCACCGGCACCAGCAGATTGCCGTCCAGCCCCTGTATGATCAGGTATACCGCGAAACAGCTCCAGAATTCGGTTCCCAGACCAAACTGGAACAACGCTACGCCCACCACGGGAATCGTCACCACAAAAGCACCGATATATGGGATGAGCACCGAAAGCCCCACCAGTACCGCCAGCAGCAGCGAGTAGTTCAGACCGAAGATCAGGAAGCCAATCCAGGTCGCCACACCCACCACAATCATCTCCAGTACCTTGCCGCGAATGTAATTGGTGATCTGCTGGTTCATCTCTTCCCAGACCTGACCGGCCAGACCGCGGTTGCGCGGCAGAATGCGCCGTACCGCATTCAGCATCTGATCTTTATCTTTGACCAGGAAGAAAACCATTAACGGAACCAGCACCAGATACACCGCCAGCGTCAGCAGACCAACCAGGGACGCCAGGGAGTATTTCACCACGGAATCCCCCATCGTCATGATCCGGGCGCGCATATTTTCAGCCATCGCATCAATAATTCCGGCGTCCATCAACGCAGGATAGCGGCGCGGTAGCGTGGCGGCAAAATCGGAGAGCTTATTCAACATGCCAGGCATATCGCGGATAAGGTAAATGCCCTGCTGCCAGGCAACCGGCATCACCACAAAAGACATCAGCAACAGGATGCCGACAAACAACACCAGCACAATGCTCGTCGCCCAGCGACGGGAGCAGCCGATATTTTCCAGGCGCACCGTTGGCCACTCCAGCAGATACGCCAGAACAATGGCCACCAGCAGCGGAGCCAGCAGGCCGCTAAAGAAGAACAGAATACCGAATCCGGCAACCAGAATGACGAGCAAAGCAATGGCTTCCGGGTCGCTAAAACGACGCCGGTACCACTGCATTAACATTTCGAGCATACAACCCTTCCCTGAATCGAATGGCGGGAGTGAGAATGTGAATTGTATCTAACTGTCACAAAAAAGACTTTCGCTTTTTGTATCACTGTAACGATCCGCAAAAGCCTGATGAATGGGATTTTCTTCATGCTGCAACACGGCTACACTCGCAGGGCAGTGGTGATGAACGAAGTACGGGTTCGTCGGTCAAATTAGCACACCCAAAATACAGGACAGTGGTTATGTTCAGGCAGTTGAGAAAAACACTGGTTGCGACACTTATCGCCGCACTGACGGTCGGTCAGGTCATGCCTGCTTTTGCCGACTCGGCCGATACTTTGCCGGATATGGGCACCTCAGCAGGAAGCACGCTCTCCATCGGGCAGGAGATGCAAATGGGTGATTACTACGTTCGCCAGTTGCGCGGCAGTGCCCCGCTCATTAATGACCCGCTACTGGTGCAATACATCAACGGCCTGGGGATGCGCCTTGTCGCGCACGCCAACTCGGTGAAAACCCCGTTCCACTTCTATTTAATTAATAACGACGAAATCAACGCCTTCGCCTTCTTTGGCGGCAACGTGGTGCTGCATTCGGCGTTATTCCGCTATTCCGATAACGAAAGCCAGCTCGCTTCAGTAATGGCGCACGAAATCTCCCACGTCACGCAGCGCCACCTGGCGCGCGCGATGGAAGACCAGAAACGTAATGCCCCGCTGACCTGGGTTGGCGCACTGGGCTCGATTCTGCTGGCAATGGCCAGCCCTCAGGCCGGGATGGCAGCGTTAACCGGTACGCTGGCCGGTACGCGCCAGGGCATGATCAGTTTTACTCAGCAGAACGAACAGGAAGCTGACCGTATCGGTATTCAGGTGTTGCAGCGCGCAGGGTTTGATCCGCAGGCCATGCCAACCTTCCTGGAAAAACTGCTCGATCAGGCACGTTATTCAACTCGTCCACCTGAAATCTTACTGACTCACCCCCTGCCGGAAAGCCGTCTGTCAGATGCGCGTAACCGCGCCAACCAGATGCGCCCGGTGGTGGTGCAGTCGTCGCAGGATTTCTATATGGCGAAAGTGAGAACGCTGGGGATGTATAAATCCGGGCGTAATATACTCACCAGCGATCTGCTGGATGCGCTGGCTAAAGGCAACGTGCGCGAGAAAAATGCGGCGCAGTACGGCCAGGCATTGCAGGCGATGGAAGCCGATAAATACGATGAAGCGCGCAAAGCGCTGCAACCCCTTCTGTCGGCAGACCCGAATAATCCGTGGTATCTCGACCTTGCCACCGATATCGACCTGGGGCAGAAAAAAGCCACCGATGCTATTAATCGCCTGAAGGGCGCAAAAGATGTGCGTACCAACCCGGTACTGCAATTAAACCTGGCGAATGCTTACTTACAGGGCGGCCAGCCAAATGAAGCGGCGAACATTCTTAACCGCTACACCTTTAATAATAAAGACGACCAAAACGGCTGGGATTTACTGGCGCAAGCGGAAGCACAGTTGGGCAACCGCGATCAGGAGCTGGCGGCGCGTGCTGAAGGTTTTGCGCTGGTCGGCCGTCTCGATCAGGCGATTTCGCTGTTAAGCAGTGCCAGCTCGCAGGTTAAGCTCGGCAGCCTGCAACAGGCTCGCTACGATGCCCGAATCGATCAGCTGCGTGGTTTGCAGCAGCGCTTCAAGCCGTATGAAAAGATGTAATAAAGGAGAGAACAGGTCATGACAGACGCGGTAAAAATCTACCACAACCCTCGCTGCTCCAAGAGCCGCGACACCCTCAGCCTGCTGAAGTCTAACGGCGTGGATCCTGACGTGGTGCTGTATCTGGAAACACCGCCGGATGCGCAGACTATCCGCCAACTGCTGCACATGCTGGGAATGGGCAGCGCAAGAGAACTGATGCGCCAGAAAGAAGACCTGTATAAGTCGCTCAATCTGGACGACTCGCATCTTACGGAAGACCAGCTGGTTCAGGCGATGGTTGAAAATCCAAAGCTGATTGAGCGCCCGATAGTCGTGGCCAACGGCCAGGCACGTATTGGTCGCCCGCCGGAAGACGTGCTCGAAATCCTCTAATCTTTACGCTGCAGTGCTTCGAGAAAGGCCTGCGGCGTACAATCCCCCAGTTTTTTCTGCGTTTTCCCCCGGTTGTAGAAATCACACATCTGGATCAGGAGCTGCCCGGCCGGCTCAACATTCACCCGCGGAATAATCTCCCCTAACGGAACCGCCACCTGCACGGCATTGTGTTTTGCCGCATGGGCCTTGACCGCGATATCGCGCCCGGGCAGAGCGACCTCAAAACCAAAAGTCTCAAGAGATTGTATATCAGCCGGACAGGCATCCAGCAGCGCCAGCGCCCAGTTCGTCAGCAGCTGGGGTGAAACACCGGCGTAAAGGCGGGCATACAGCCATCCACTCACAGGCTCACGCGCCCACAGCAGATGTTGCTCACCACCGTCATCCATATGCAGTGATAGCGGCTGATGGTGCAATGCCAGCTGCCGGGGCACAATACCGGCCTTTAGCGCCTTTTTTCCCTGCAAGGGTGCGTTTCTGGTTTTTGCCGACGCGGGTTTCAGGTAGCGGTTCAGCGTGGCGCGAGAAACGGCAATCCCCAGCCCTTCATTGACCAGAAGGAGTAACTCATCAAGGGGGGCGCCAGTAGTATCACGAAGACAGTTCACCAGTAAAACCTGATCTTGTATCATCGCTTTGTGTATCACTTTTGGTGTGGTGTGATTATCTGAAACCTGCTCACGATTACGCCAGCGTCTGACGGTTGTCACAGAGATCCCAAGCTCGGTGGCCAGCTCTCTGTCGCTCTTATCAGACTGCTGAAGATAGCGGCGAATACGCGGTGTGGTTGTGGCGTTAGCGTGCAGTTTGATTTCCATCGCGAGAGTTCCAGTTAATTTTCTTATAACCAATCTTATGAGATTTATATTATCTCAGCGAATACAATGTGACCGATTTCACCTTTCACTCACCCCGCTTCACTGATAATCCACAGACATAACATAAACAACACCACTCAATCTTGTACGGAGTTCACAATGAACAATGTTCTGGGATTTCTTGAAGCAAAACTGATGCCGCTGGCAGCAAAAACGGCACAGCAGCGTCATCTTGGGGCCATTCGCGGTGCTTACGTTTCATTCATGCCGTTTATTATCGTTGGCTCAATACTGCTGGTGATCTCGTCGTTCCCGAATCAAAACTATCAGCACTTTATGGCGCAGGCCTTTGGTGAGAGCTGGAGCGCGATTATCGAAATCCCGTTCAATGCGGTGTTCTCGACCATGTCGTTGTTCATTAGCTTCCTGGTCGCCTTCCGCCTGGCCGAACACTACGGTGAAGACCGCATCTCTTGCGGTATTCTGGCGCTGGTGGCATTCCTGATCCTGACGCCGTTTATTAAGGTGGCTGAAAACGGCGGTATTACTGTAATACCGGTGGAGTGGATAGGCAGTAAGGGGCTGTTTGTGGCGATGATCGGCTCGCTGCTGTGGACGGAACTGTTCTGCTGGCTGAAGCGCAAAAATTTGGTGATTAAAATGCCTGATGGCGTGCCACCTGCGGTGCAGGAGTCGTTTGCAGCGCTGATCCCGGCCCTGCTGGTCATGATTCTGGTGCTGGTTATCCGCATCGTCTTCGAAAACACCCACTACCACACCATTCATCAGTTTATTTACGAGGTCGTTGCCACGCCGGTGCGCCACTACGGCACGTCCTACTTTGGCGCGCTGATGACGGTGTTCAGTATCACTATCCTGTGGTCAGTGGGCATTAACTCCGGATCGATGATCAACGGCATTATTCGCCCGCTGTGGATGGAGAACCAGACCGATAACATCGCCGCTATCCAGGCGGGTACAACCCCGCCGCACATTATTACCGAACAGTTTTTTGACATGATCTGGATGGGTGGTGCAGGCGCAACCCTGTCGCTGGTGATAGCCATGCTGATTTTCGCCCGCAGTAAAAACATGCGCGAAGTGGCCCGGCTTGGCGCAGGGGCCTCGGTGTTCAACATTAACGAACCGATCCTGTTTGGCCTGCCGGTCATCATGAACCCCATCATGCTTATCCCTTTCAATCTTGTCCCGCTGGTGCTGGTCACCGTGCAGTATGCGGCGATGAAAATCGGTGCAGTTGCCGTCACCACCGGGGTCTTTATCCCCTGGACGCTGCCCCCCGTCATCAGCGGTTTTATCGTCACCGGACATCTCAGTGGCAGCGTCATGCAGCTTATCAACTTGCTGATCGGCGCAATGCTGTACCTGCCTTTCATGCGTATCGTGGACAAACAGTACCGCGCGGCGGAAATTGCCACCCTTACGCAACCCGAAACCACGCTGGCTAAACAGGAGTAAAGCATGTGGGGAATTATCGCAACCTGGCGAATGGCGCTTGAAGGGGTAACGGAGTCTGCGTCTGCGCTGGCTGCGGGGAAACCGGTGGCAACAGCGGTAGTGGATGCTGTCGCCACCGTAGAGGACTTCCCGTTTTATAAATCCGTCGGCTATGGCGGGCTTCCCACGGAGAATGGCGAGGTGGAACTCGATGCCGCATACATGGACGGCGATTCGCTGGCCTTTGGTGCCGTGGGTAATCTGGTGGATATTGCCAACCCGGTGCGCGTCGCTCACGCATTAAGCCGCCAGCGCTATAACAGCCTGCTGGTTGGCCAGGGCGCGCGCGAGTGGGCTCTGAGCCAGGGCTTTGCCGACAAAACCATGCTGACCGACCGCGCTATGCAGCATTACCGCAAACGCTGCCGCGAAACGCTGGATAAGGGCTTAAGCCCGTACGATGGCCACGATACCGTCGGTATTATTGGGCTGGATAAACAGGGCTCGATGAGCGTGGCGACGTCCACCAGCGGCCTGTTTATGAAAAAGCGTGGCCGCATTGGTGATTCGCCCATCATTGGGTCCGGCTTTTACTGTGACAGTGAAACCGGTGCCGCCACCGCTACCGGTGTGGGTGAAGATCTGATGAAAGGCTGCACCAGCTACGAAATTGTGCGTCGGATGGCGCAGGGAATGTCACCGCAACAGGCGGCAGACTCGGTGGTCTTTGAGCTGGAAGATAAGCTGATGTCTCGCTTTGGCCGCGTTGGGGATCTCTCCGTCGTCTGCATGAATAACAAAGGCGAATTCGGCGCAGCCACCAATATCAAAACCTTTTCGTTCGTGGTGGCCACCGCCCGCCAGCCGCTTACGGTGTTTCGCACCGAGCGGCTGCAGGAGAAAACCCATTATCACGCCGTCGATGATGGCTGGATGCAGGCTTATGCCGAGCGTATTCGCGCCCCGATTGAGGAAGAATGATGATCACCTGGCAACTCATAACCACCCTTTCACAGGCTAAGCCGCAAAGTCACCTGATTGCCTGTTCATCCTGTTCACAGCTGCCGGACACGGCGCTTATCGATGAAATGCGTGAACAGCAAACCGTCGCAGATACCCGTTTTGGTTGCGCCCCGTTTTCCCGGATAACCCTGCTGCCAGAGGCTTTGTGGCACGACGCGCTAACCGGGGGCTTACTTGCCGCACTGCGCCCCCTTTTCGCCGCCCCCGTCAGCCGTGAGATAGTGCTTGATATAACGAACATCCACGATACCGTCCTGGCGCAGGTGCTCCTGTTTCTCTTTAATCAGGCCCATTCCCTGAGCGATTTACAGCTGAAGAAAACCGACGAAACCGCCGTCCGCCTTTGCCACATTACTGCCCTCTGTCGGCCGGAACAGCAGGTAAGCCTGGAAACATTCTTCCGCCAGCAGCAGGCCATTGCGCAGGGCATGGTTGCCGCAAGACGCCTTGCCGACCTCCCATCCGATCGTTGTACCCCACAGTTTATGGTCGAAGAGGCGCAGAAACTGTGTGCCGCCTTCCCTGCCCTGCACTGCGAGGTGCTTGATGAACGACAGATCGTGGCGCAAGGTCTGGGGCTGCTGCACGCCGTTGGCAAAGGCGCTACCTGCCCGCCACGTCTGCTGGCCATCCACTATAACGGCGTGCCTGACGGCCCGGTGCGCTGCTACGTGGGCAAAGGCATTACGTTTGATACCGGCGGCCTGTGGCTCAAAGAAGGCGCGGGCATGTACACCATGAAGTACGACATGTGCGGCGCGGCAAACGTGCTGGGTTTGATGCTCAGCATGGCAGAGCTGGGCCTGCCCGTTCGGATCATGGGCGTGCTGGCCCTGGCGGAAAATGCCATTGGCCCGGATGCCATGCAGCCAGGCTCCGTGGCGACGGCTTGCAACGGGACCACGGTGGAAATCAACAATACCGATGCTGAAGGGCGACTGGTGTTGGCAGATGCTATCGCCTGGGCCAGCAAGCGCCATCCGCAGGCGCGCTATATTATTGATATGGCGACGTTAACCGGTGCAGTGGTAAAAGCGCTGGGGTATGAGCTAAGCGGACTAATGACTCAGGATGAGCCATTACGTCATGCGCTTTCCCGGGCAGGTCAAAAGAGCGGCGATGAAGTATGGTCGCTGCCGCTGGATGCGCGGCTGAAAAAGCAGACCGACAGTGCCATCGCCGATCTGTGCAACACGCCGACCAACAACGCGGCAATTAGCGCGTCGGCGGCCTGGCTGCTGCACCACTTCTGCCCGCCGACGATCCCGTGGGCACATCTGGATATTAGCGGAACGGCGTTATGGCGTGAGAATGGGCGGAGCGTGGCATCGGGCAGGCCGATTCCGCTGCTCATGGAGCACTTGTTGGGGGATAGTGCCTGAATGTTATGCCGGGTGGCGGGTTTTCGTAGGCCCGGTAAGCGCAGCGCCACCGGGCGAGCAAACTCAAAGCTTGAGAATATCTTTCACAAACGGAATGGTCAGCTTGCGCTGGGCGGTAATAGAGGCGCGATCGAGCTGATCGAGCGTATCAAACAGCGTGCGCATTTCGCGATCCAGGCGCTTGAGCAGGAAGCGACCCACGTCTTCCGGGAGTTCAAATCCGCGCAGTCTTGCCCGCAACTGCAGCGCCTGGAGTTTGTCTTCGTCAGACAGCGGCTGCAATTTGTAGATTTGCCCCCAGTCCAGGCGCGAAGCCAGATCCGGCAGCCCCAGATTGAGCTGACGCGGTGGACGATCGCCGGTGATCAGCAGCCGGGTTTTGCCCGACTCCAGGATGCGGTTATAGAGATTAAACATCGCCATTTCCCATGGCTCATCTCCCGCAACGCATTCGATATTGTCGATGCAGACCAAAGAGAGGTGTTCCATTCCCTCCAGCACTTCGGGTACGAACCAGGTACGCTTATCCAGCGGCACATAGCCAACTGCGTCACCGCGCGCAGAAAGCTCCGCGCAGGCAGCGTGCAAAAGATGGCTGCGCCCCGCGCCTTCGCGTGACCAGATATAGATGTATCCGCTGTGTTCCTGGCGCAACACGTTTTGCAGTGCAGCCAGTAAAGAGGGGTTATCGCCCGGCCAGAAACTCGCGAAAGTTTCGTCGTCAGGTAGATAAAGTGGCAGAGAGAGCTGTGCCGGTCCGTTCAGAAATACCTCAACCAGATCTTACATAAAATCGGCAACGAGTTTAGCACGGAACCTGCAAGGAGAGAAACGGGCGGATCGTCCGCCCGATATAACGATCAGTGTTGCACTTTTTCTTCGCTGTCGTCAGCATCCAGCACAACTTCTTCCGGGCGCAGAACGGAGATCAGTTTAAAGATCAGGCTCAGCGCCACACCCACGATGGTGGCCAGCGCCATGCCTTTCAGCTCGGCTGCACCAATGTGCACCTTCGCACCGCTCACGCCGATGATCAGGATAACAGAGGTCAGGATCAGGTTTTGTGCTTTGCTGTAATCCACTTTGGATTCAATCAGTACGCGAATACCGGATGCACCGATCACCCCGTACAGCAGCAGAGAGACACCGCCCATGACCGGAACCGGGATAATCTGAATGGCAGCAGCCAGCTTACCCACACAGGAGAGCAGGATAGCGATAATCGCCGCACCACCGATAACCCAGGTGCTGTATACACGGGTGATCGCCATTACGCCGATATTCTCACCGTAAGTGGTGTTAGGCGTAGAGCCGAAGAAACCGGAGATAATCGTAGAAAGGCCGTTAGCAAACATCGAACGGTGCAGGCCCGGGTCACGGATCAGGTCACGCTTAACGATGTTGGCCGTCACCACCAGGTGACCCACGTGTTCCGCGATAACCACCAGCGCCGCAGGCAGAATGGTGAAAATAGCAAACCATTCGAAACGCGGGGTGTAGAAGGTTGGCAGTGCGAACCAGTGCGCCTGCGCGATAGGTGTCGTATCCACAACACCCATCACGAAGGAGAGCGCATAACCCGCCAGCACACCGATAAGGATCGGGATAATGGCCATAAATCCGCGGAACAGCACAGAGCCAAATACGGTCACACCCAGCGTAACCATTGAGATAATGATGGTTTTGGAATCCGGTGACTGGCCGTCAGCAGGCAGCAGACCCGCCATATTTGCCGCAACACCCGCCAGTTCAAGACCGATGACGGCAACGATTGCGCCCATCGCCGCAGGCGGGAACATCACATCCAGCCAGCCCGTACCCGCTTTTTTCACAATGAAGGAAACCAGACAGAACAGTACGCCGCACATAATGAAACCACCCAGCGCCACTTCATAGCCTAACGGCAGCAGCAGCAACACTGGCGAGATAAAGGCAAAGCTCGACCCCAGATAGGCCGGGATTTTACCTTTACAGATAAAGAGGTAAAGGAGCGTACCGACACCGTTAAACAGCAGTACGGTAGCCGGGTTAATGTGAAACAGGATTGGCACCAGCACGGTTGCGCCAAACATGGCGAACAGGTGCTGCAAACTAAGCGGGATTGTCTGTAAAAGCGGCGGTCTTTCACTCACCCCGATAGCACGGCGCGTCATAGTGTTTTCCTCAAGTGTTGTTTGTTGTGGGACGTTTTATTCAAAAAAAAGCCGACTATCAAAGTCGGCTTTTCATTTGTTATTCGATTATTTAGTACCAAAAATCTTATCGCCGGCATCGCCAAGCCCCGGGATAATGTACCCGTGCTCGTTCAGCCCCTGGTCGATAGATGCAGTGTACAGCTCAACATCCGGGTGCGCTTTTTCCAGCGCAGCGATACCTTCAGGTGCCGCAACCAGAACCAGAACTTTAATGCTGCTACAGCCTGCTTTTTTCAGCAGGTCGATGGTGGCGATCATAGAGCCGCCAGTCGCAAGCATTGGGTCAACAACCAGCGCCATACGCTCGTCGATGTTGGACACCAGCTTCTGGAAATACGGAACCGGCTCCAGCGTCTCTTCATTACGGTAGATACCCACAACGCTGATACGCGCGCTTGGTACGTGCTCCAGCACACCTTCCATCATGCCCAGACCCGCACGCAGGATTGGCACAACGGTAATTTTCTTACCTTTGATCTGCTCGACCTGAACCGGACCGTTCCAGCCTTCGATGGTCACTTTTTCAGTTGCCAGGTCAGAGGTTGCTTCGTAAGTCAGCAGGCTACCCACTTCCGATGCCAGTTCGCGAAAACGCTTCGTGCTGATGTCATGCTCACGCATCAGGCCCAGCTTGTGTTTAACGAGTGGGTGTTTCACTTCCACAATCTTCATTCTCTTTCTCCTCTGAGGTGGCAACCGCAAAAAAATCGCGGGATTATACCGCTTTTTTCGGATTAGGCCATACCCATCTTACTTGACTACGATCAATCAAAATGATTTAGAGACAAAAAAACCGGAGACAAGCTCCGGCTTTGGTGCGGGGTTCTGCCGGGTGGCGCTAACGCTTACCCGGCCTACAAATCCCGTAGGCCCGGCAAGCGCAGCGCCACCGGGCAATTATAGCTGCTCGCCGTTACTGGCAATAACCTGCTGATACCAGTCGAACGACTTCTTCTTACTGCGGTTCAGCGTACCGTTTCCTTCATTGTCTTTATCGACAAAGATAAAACCGTAGCGTTTTTTCATCTCGCCAGTACCGGCGGAAACCAGATCGATACAGCCCCACGGGGTGTAACCCATCAGGTCAACGCCGTCTTCCACCACCGCCTTTTTCATCTCGCTGATGTGCGCCGCAAGATAATCAATGCGGTACTGATCGTTCACCGTACCGTCACTCTCCTGCACGTCGATTGCGCCAAAACCGTTCTCCACGATAAACAGCGGCAGCTGGTAGTGATCCCAGAACCAGTTCAGGGAATAACGCAGGCCAACCGGGTCAATCTGCCAGCCCCAGTCAGATTTTTGCACGTACGGGTTAGAGACCAGGCTCTTGCTCTCGTCGTAATCCAGCTGTGGATTATCTGCCGTGGCTTTTGTGGCGAATGACATGTAATAGCTGAAACCGATGTAATCCACGCAGCCTTGTTTCAGCGCGGCTTTATCTTCAGCGGTAATATCCAGCGCGAAGCCACGACGCTCAAAGTAGTTGAGCAGATGCTGCGGGTACTTGCCGCGTACGTGCACGTCAGTAAACCAGTAGCGACGGTGCATTGCATTCATCGCCATCATCATGTCGTCTGGCGCGCAGGTCAGCGGATAAATCGGGCACATGGCAATCATGCAGCCAATCTGCAACGACGGGTTAATTTCGCGCCCGGCTTTGACGGCCAGCGCGCTGGCCACCAGCTCGTAGTGCGCCGCCTGGAACATCACCGGCTCACGGTCTTCGCCCGGCTCGTACTTCAGCCCGGAGTTGGTAAACGGCGCGAAGTCTTCGTGGAAGTTTGCCTGGTTGTTGATCTCGTTGAAGGTCATCCAGTACTTCACTTTATGCTGGTAGCGCTGGAAGACCACTTTTGAGAAACGCACAAAGAAATCGATCAGCTTGCGGTTACGCCAGCCGCCGTATTCGGTAACCAGATGGAAAGGCATTTCGAAGTGCGAGAGCGTGATGACCGGTTCGATGCCGTACTTCAGGCACTCGTCGAAAAGATCGTCGTAGAATTTCAGGCCAGCCTCGTTAGGCTCCAGCTCATCCCCTTTCGGGAAAATACGCGTCCAGGCGATAGAGGTTCGGAAACATTTGAACCCCATTTCGGCAAAGAGTCGGATGTCTTCTTTATAGCGATGGTAGAAATCGATGGCTTCATGGTTCGGGTAATTTTTCCCCTGCAACACGCCGTTGGTGATTTCACGCGGTACGCCGTGCGCGCCTGCGGTCATCACGTCGGCGACGCTGACGCCCTTGCCACCCTCTTTCCAGCCGCCTTCAAGCTGGTGCGCCGCAACCGCGCCACCCCACAGAAAACCTTCTTTAAATCCTGGCATTCGCTTTCCCTCATTCTGCGTTATTTTCTGCAAAAACAATTACAGAAACCGGTTTCAGTTCGATGATGTGCAAAGGGGCAGCGTGTTGCAAGCAGATCACCGAAACCGGTTTCATTTTCGTGAACAGAGTCAAGTTTGGCGGCTCTTCCCTGCCCGGAAGAAAAAAAAATCCTCGTACCGAGAATAGGCTCGCAAACGTTTGCCTGGACTGTTAGAATTGCGCCGATTTTTCTTACTAGCTATGCAATCGCGTGGGGACTTGAGCCGTGACCAACAAAACTTCTCTCAGCTACAAAGATGCCGGTGTTGATATTGACGCAGGTAATGCGCTGGTTGACCGAATCAAAGGTGTGGTGAAAAAAACCCGCCGCCCGGAAGTGATGGGTGGTCTGGGTGGATTCGGCGCACTGTGCGCGCTGCCGCAAAAATATCGTGAACCTGTTCTGGTCTCGGGTACTGACGGTGTAGGTACTAAACTGCGCCTGGCGATGGATCTTAAACGTCATGACACGATCGGTATCGATCTGGTGGCAATGTGCGTAAACGACCTGGTGGTACAGGGCGCTGAGCCGCTGTTCTTCCTTGACTACTACGCAACCGGCAAACTGGACGTGGATACCGCAGCCAGCGTGATTAACGGCATCGCCGAAGGTTGTCTGCAATCGGGCTGTTCACTGGTCGGTGGCGAAACCGCTGAAATGCCAGGTATGTACCACGGTGAAGATTATGACGTCGCCGGCTTCTGCGTCGGCGTGGTAGAAAAATCAGAAATTATCGACGGCAGCAAAGTGGCTGACGGCGATGTGCTGGTTGCGCTGGCTTCCAGCGGCCCGCATTCCAACGGTTATTCTCTGGTACGTAAAATCCTTGAAGTCAGCGGTTCTGACCCGCTGACCACTGAACTGGATGGCAAACCTCTGGCCGATCACCTGCTGGCACCAACCCGCATCTACGTGAAAAACGTGCTGGAGCTTATCGAGAACGTCGACGTTCACGCGATTGCCCACCTGACCGGTGGCGGCTTCTGGGAAAACATTCCACGCGTACTGCCGGATAACACCCAGGCCGTGATCGACGAATCCTCCTGGCAGTGGCCGTCCGTATTTAACTGGCTGCAAACCGCAGGCAACGTCAGCTCTCATGAAATGTATCGTACCTTTAACTGCGGCGTGGGCATGGTCATCGCGCTGCCTGCAAGCGAAGCGGATAAGGCGATTGCGCTTCTGAATGAGAAAGGTGAAAACGCGTGGAAAATCGGTATCATCAAAGCATCTGATTCCGAACAGCGTGTGGTCATTGAATGAAAAACATCGTGGTGCTCATTTCCGGCAACGGAAGCAATTTGCAGGCGGTCATTGACGCCTGCAAACAGAAGAAGATAAATGGCACCATACGTGCAGTTTTCAGCAACAAGGCCGATGCATTCGGCCTTGAGCGTGCCCGCGATGCAAATATCCCGGCGCACGCGCTGGAAGCCAGCCAGTTCTCCGGGCGTGAAGCCTTTGACCGCGAACTGGTGCAAGAGATAGACGCCTACGCGCCGGATGTGGTGGTGCTGGCAGGATACATGCGTATTCTCAGCCCGGCGTTTGTTTCTCACTATTCCGGGCGTCTGCTCAATATCCACCCTTCTCTTCTGCCTAAATACCCGGGCCTGCATACCCATCGCCAGGTGCTGGAAAATGGCGATGAAGAGCACGGGACGTCCGTACACTTCGTGACCGACGAACTTGACGGCGGGCCTGTTATTTTACAGGCGAAGGTTCCGGTATTTGACGGCGACACCGAAGAGGATGTGACAGAGCGCGTGCAGACGCAGGAACACGCTATCTATCCGTTGGTGGTGAGCTGGTTTGTCGATGGGCGTCTGGAGATGCGCGACGGCACGGCCTGGCTGGACGGCGTTCAGTTACCCCCGCAGGGCTATGCGGCGGAAGAGTAGTTTGTTATGTCGGGTGGCGTTGCGCTTACCCGACCTACACATTGCATTACCCGATATTCCCTTCCCTCAAACCTCTAAAATCCCCCAGAAAAAAAATAACTGTCATACTTTTCTGGCACTGTTGGACATATCGTGGAAATGCTCGCCATAATAAGGACGAGACGGATTTACCACGTCCTGTGATTGAACTGGAGTGTGAGCTGTAATGGGTCAGGAAAAGTTATATATCGAGAAAGAGCTAAGCTGGTTAGCATTCAACGAGCGTGTACTCCAGGAAGCGGCAGATAAAGCCAACCCGCTGATTGAGCGTATGCGTTTTTTGGGTATTTATTCCAACAACCTGGATGAATTCTATAAAGTTCGCTTTGCAGAGCTGAAGCGCCGAATCATCATCAGTGAAGAGCAAGGCTTAAACTCGCATTCGCGGCATCTGCTTGGCAAAATCCAGGCCCGCGTATTGAAAGCCGATCAGGAATTTGACGGTCTGTACAACGAACTGCTGCTGGAAATGGCACGCAACCAAATCTTCCTGATCAACGAACGCCAGCTCTCCGTCAACCAGCAAAACTGGTTACGCCACTACTTCAAACAGTATCTGCGCCAGCACATTACCCCGATTCTGATTAACCGCGAAACTGACCTGGTGCAGTTCCTGAAAGATGATTACACCTATCTGGCGGTTGAGATCATTCGCGGCGAATCTATTCGCTATGCGCTGCTGGAAATCCCGTCTGATAAGGTTCCGCGTTTTGTGAACCTGCCGCCGGAAACGCCGCGCCGACGCAAGCCGATGATCCTGCTGGACAACATTCTGCGTTATTGCCTGGATGATATCTTCAAAGGTTTCTTCGATTACGATGCGTTAAACGCCTATTCCATGAAGATGACCCGTGACGCCGAATATGACCTGGTGCACGAGATGGAAGCCAGCCTGATGGAGCTGATGTCATCCAGCCTGAAACAGCGTCTGACGGCAGAGCCAGTGCGCTTCGTTTATCAGCGTGACATGCCAGATGCCATGGTTGAAATGCTGCGCGAAAAACTGACGATTTCCCGCTATGACTCCATCGTACCGGGTGGTCGCTACCACAACTTTAAAGACTTTATTGGTTTCCCGAACGTCGGCAAAGCCAACCTGGTCAACAAACCGCTGCCACGTTTACGCCATCTCTGGTTTGATAAATTCCGCAACGGATTCGATGCCATCCGTGAACGCGATGTGCTGCTCTACTATCCGTATCACACGTTTGAACACGTGCTGGAACTGCTGCGCCAGGCCTCTTTCGACCCGAACGTGCTGGCCATCAAGATCAACATCTACCGCGTGGCCAAAGATTCCCGCATCATCGACGCCATGATCCATGCTGCGCATAACGGCAAGAAAGTGACCGTGGTCGTTGAGTTGCAGGCGCGTTTCGACGAAGAAGCTAACATTCACTGGGCTCGTCGTCTGACGGAAGCGGGTGTGCACGTTATCTTCTCGGCTCCAGGCCTGAAAATTCACGCCAAGCTGTTCCTTATTTCCCGTAAAGAGGGTGACGACGTGGTGCGTTATGCCCATATCGGTACCGGTAACTTTAACGAGAAGACCGCGCGAATTTATACCGACTACTCGCTCCTGACCGCTGATGCGCGCATCACCAACGAAGTGCGTCGGGTGTTTAACTTCATTGAGAACCCGTACCGCCCGGTCAGCTTCGATTATCTGCTGGTATCGCCGCAGAACTCGCGCCGCCTGCTGTACGAGATGATCGACAAAGAGATCGCCAATGCGCAAAAAGGGTTGTCTTCCGGCATCACGCTGAAGCTCAACAACCTGGTGGATAAAGGACTGGTCGACAGACTTTACGCTGCGTCCAGTTCCGGCGTGCCGGTCAATCTGCTGATTCGCGGTATGTGTTCCCTGATCCCGGAACTGGAAGGTATCAGCGAAAATATCCGCGTGATCAGCATCGTTGACCGCTATCTGGAGCACGACAGGATCTACATTTTCGATAATGCGGGAGATAAACAAGTTTATCTTTCATCTGCGGACTGGATGACACGCAATATTGATTACAGAATTGAAGTAGCGGCTCCGCTGCTGGATCCTCGACTGAAGCAGCAGATCCTCGACATTATCGAGATTTTGTTTAGCGATACGGTGAAAGCACGCCATATCGATAAAGAACTCAGTAACCGCTATGTGCCGCGCGGCAACCGCCGCAAAGTGCGGTCACAGTTGGCGATTTACGACTATATCAAATCACTCGAGCAACCCGATTAACCTATGCCGATAAATGATCAGACCCCACGACCGCAGGAATTTGCCGCGGTCGATCTTGGCTCTAACAGTTTCCACATGGTCATCGCCCGTGAGGTGGATGGCGCGTTGCAGATAATCGGTCGTCTGAAGCAACGTGTACATCTGGCGGACGGTCTGGATGAGAGAAGTATGCTCAGCGAAGAAGCGATGGAGCGCGGCCTAAACTGCCTGTCTCTGTTCGCTGAACGCCTGCAAGGCTTTTCTCCCTCCAGCGTTTGTATCGTGGGAACACATACCTTGCGCCAGGCGCTGAATGCGCCGGAATTTCTCAAACGCGCTGAAAAAGTGATCCCCTACCCGATTGAAATCATCTCGGGTAATGAAGAAGCGCGTCTGATTTTCATGGGCGTGGAACACACGCAACCCGAAAAAGGCCGCAAGCTGGTGATCGACATCGGCGGTGGTTCGACGGAGCTGGTAATTGGCGAAGACTTCGAACCGCGTCTGGTGGAAAGCCGCCGCATGGGGTGTGTCAGCTTCGCGCAGATCTACTTCCCTGGCGGAGCAATCACCCGCGAAAACTTCCAGCGTGCGCGCATGGCAGCCATTCAAAAGCTGGAAACGCTCTCCTGGCAGTACCGCATACAGGGCTGGAACGTGGCGCTTGGGGCATCCGGCAGCATTAAATCGGCGCATGAAGTGCTGCTGGCGATGGGTGAAAAAGACGGTTTTATTACCCCAGAACGCCTGACCATGCTCACCGAAGAGGTGCTCAAGCATAAAAGCTTTAACGCGCTGAGCCTGCCCGGTCTTTCCGACGAACGTAAAGCGGTGTTTGTGCCGGGCCTTGCTATCCTGTGCGGTGTGTTTGATGCGCTGGCCATTAAGGAGTTGCGTCTTTCCGATGGCGCGCTGCGTGAAGGTGTCCTGTATGAAATGGAAGGCCGCTTCCGTCATCAGGATATCCGTAGCCGCACGGCGCAAAGCCTGGCTAACCAGTACAACATTGACCGCGAACAGGCCAAGCGCGTGCTGGATACCACGACCCAAATGTATGATCAGTGGCAAGAGCAGAATCCTAAGCTCGCGCATCCGCAGCTGGCCGCGTTGCTGAAATGGGCCGCCATGCTGCACGAAGTGGGACTGAATATTAACCACAGTGGAATGCATCGCCATTCTGCTTATATTCTGCAAAACAGTGATTTACCTGGCTTCAACCAGGAGCAGCAGATGATGATGGCGACGCTGGTGCGTTACCATCGCAAAGCCATTAAGCTCGACGAGCTGCCGCGCTTTACGCTGTTTAAGAAAAAGCAGTTCCTGCCGTTGATTCAGCTGCTGCGTTTAAGCGTGCTGCTGAATAACCAGCGCCAGGCGACCACCACGCCGCCAACGCTGCGCCTGAAAACGGACGATCATCACTGGACGCTGAGTTTCCCGCATGACTGGTTTAGCCAGAATGCGCTGGTGCTGCTGGATTTGGAACGCGAGCAACAGTACTGGGAAGCCGTGACCGGCTGGTTACTGAAAATTGAAGAAGAGAGCTCACCTGACGCGAACGTTGCGGCCTAGTGACTCAGGCGCTCTCACAGGGCGCCTTCTCTTCGAGTAACGATTCCAGCGGCACCGGTTTACCTATCAGGTATCCCTGAACATAATCGATACCTAGCGCGTGCACCGCGCTACGTATCTCTTCAGTTTCCACATATTCCGCCACCACCAGCATTTTCTTCATCCGGGCCAGATGGCAAATTGATGCCACAATCTGATAATCCAGACTGTTGCTCACAATATTGCGAATAAAGCTGCCATCAATCTTCAGAATATCGGCATCGACGCTTTTCAGACGCGCATAGCTGGCATATCCCGTACCGAAATCATCAATGGCAATTCGCACGCCCATCTGCTGCAACTGCCTGAGCGTTTGCGCTGCCAGCGGCGAGTTACCGAAGCTACTGCTTTCGGTGATTTCAAACACTAACTGCCAGGCCTCAACGCTGTACTTCCTTAGCAGGCGGCTGACTTCCAGCGGCAGTTGCGCCCGACACACCGTCGACGGTGCCAGGTTAATGGCAAAACGCTGGCCCGGAAGTCTGTCGCGATGTTCAGTGAGAAAACGCAGCGTACGTTCCAGTACCCACAAATCAACACGCGACGACAAACCAAACTCCTGAGCCACCGGCAGGAACATATCAGGCGAGATGAGTTCACCCCGTTCATCTGGCATCCTCAGCAACACTTCATGGTAATGATCGCCACGCAGTCCCCGCACCGGCTGAATCATCAGGGTAAACTCATCCTGCTCCAGCGCGCGCTGGAGCCGGTTCATCATTGCCACTTTGCCCTTCAGATCCCGCTGCAAATTCACGGCACCGCGCTGCTGAAGGTTTTCAGGATGGTTGGTAGACATCGAGAGGTCAGCAATGACCCCCAGTTCACCCAGAACAAGATAGAGATGATTAACCGGCGAACGGACAAAGCAGTAGCTGACACCCACCTGGGGCTGCAACGGCATTCCATCCCAGATAAACCGGAACTGTTTAATATGCTCATCCAGCGTGTCGATACGCTGCTGGTGAGATTCTGTATTCAGGCGTACAGCCAGGTCGTAGCCTGTAAGATGGTAAACCCGTTCATTGGGCTGGAGCGTGCCATTAATCCATTCCGCCAGTTTTTGTTTGTACTGAATGCGCAGCAGCACGCCATAGTTACGCCCTAACACTTCCAGTTCAGGGATACGCAACAAACAAAGCGCCGACCACGGATTTTTGGCCAGATCGCGCGACAACGCCCGCAGGTTTGGCATATGCACGACCGGGTCGAGTAGCGCCAGCCTGCGCGAGCGGATATTAATGGCCCGCTGGCGTGTCGCCAGCATGGACATATAAGTCACCACAAATGAAAAGACCAGATAGCTCGACGAGGTGATCGCCAGCTGCACGTCATATCCCTGGTGCAGCGGAATGTAGCGGTAATAGTAGTGAATGGAAACCAGCAGTACCGGCGTCCAGATAATCGACATCAGCTTATAGCCAAACCGCATTGCGCCCCAGAGCATCACAGGCATCAGCAGCGACAAAGTATAGTTAGTGCTGAAAATGGAGCTGTTTTCGTTCATCGGGACCAGCAGCAGAGAGAGCAAGCCGCCTAATATCACGGCCCAGATCAGGAACTCCATGACGCTGACTTTCTTATCTATCTGCGCACGTACCTGAGAGATCAAACCTCTGATGTAGCGCGGGTTACGGATCAGGCGAATCAACAGATAGCTCAATGGCACGCCCGTCAGCCCGCTGACCAGCAGCGCCTGATAATTGATAAGCGTACGGATATTCAGGGGATTCAGCCCCGCCAAACTCTGGCGGCTTTCATACACCCCCAGATACACCGCGAACTGAAACAGCAACAGAAACAGCGTCGCAGGGCAAAAGACTTGCCAGAAAATGCGCTGTGCCATCAGGCGCACATCCCCATAGGCCGTCATATTACGTCTGGGGGTAAATACGCGATACCCTCCCCAACTCAGCACCAGCGGGACGATAAAATGCAAAATACATGCGCCCGTTTCAAACAGCCCAACCGAAGGGTAGTAGCGGAAAAACAGCGCCAGAATGATCCCGGGGACGGCCACCAGGCCAAAAAACAACATCATGGCCAGCAGGAAAAAGAGAGGGAGGTAATAGAGAACAGCCACTCCATCACCCAGTTGCGCAAAGGTATTCACCTCACTCAGTAACGGCAACAACAGGCTGGGTAAAATTAGCGGAAGCGCCCACCAGCGATCTTTGTTGTTTTTCAGGAAGAGGAGAATGTTCATAGATGCCCGATTAAAAACCCATTCGCTCCTGTGGGTAAATTAAGACAGGCATCCAACCTGACGAACATGCTCGCCAGTCAATTTCTGCGTGAGCATAAGGAGGAAGGATTTTAGTTCGAGGCCCAGGGAATCCGTTGACTTAAATCAAACTAATTTATTCGAATAATGCTTTCTTACGAAATTCGGCACTAATTTCCTTTATTTTATCAAAGCAGTAAATGCATGAACCATGTTTAATAACATTAGTTAATGTAAACATTGACGGTTTTTTACACATCCCGGAATTGACCCCCTCTTCCCGCTGTGCCTTAATATCCGTATCGCCCAAAAGGGTATGCCCAGGATAAACACAGTGAGTCAGGCCACGCGTATGCACAAACGACATCGATTTAACACTCGGATGACCCGCATCATACTGCTTATCAGTTTTCTCTTTTTCTTTGGCCGCTTTGTTTATTCTTCCATTGGCGCCTGGTATCACCATCAGGACAAGATGCAATCCCAGCAAACCAGTTTGTCTGTCGAGACTTCCGAACGCTAATCCAGCGGCTTATTTTGCAGCATCCGTATAATGGCAGAGATCCCTTTGCTCAGGATTTTGTCCTGGCGCATCACCACGGCCAACTGACGCTGCAAAACCGGCGTCAATGAATGCACGCTTAACCCTTCCCGATCGGCCAGGTTTTCTACCGCCATTCGCGGCACGATGCTGTATCCAAGCCCTGCACGCACCATACGTTTGATCGCCTCAATGCTCCCGAGCTGCATTACCGGCGCTATCGCTATTCCGCAGGCCTCAAACCAGCCGTCAATCAGCGCACGCGTACCGCTTCCCGATTCGAACGCAATCAGGGGCTGAGCGTGCAGGACCTCTGGCGTCAGTAGATCCCACGCGCCAGGCTGCTCCTGCGAAACAATAAAAACAAACTCTTCGTTCATCACCGGCATGACATCCAGCGTACGCCCGCTGACAGGCAGCGTGACCAGCCCCATGTCCAGACGGTTTTCTTCAATCGCGCGCACAATATCGAGCGTGTTCCCGGTGGTGACCCCCACCTTTAACAACGGGTAGTCGTTTCGTAACTGCTGCAACAGCGGGGGCAAAAGATGGATACAGGCTGTTGCCCCCGTCCCGAGCGTGATTGTCCCGCTCACCTCGCGGTTAAACTCGCTAACGAAACGAATGGCCTCATCCACCACCTGTTCGATACGTTCCCCGTGGCTCAGCAGCGCCAGCCCGGCTGCGGTGGCTTTAATGCCGCGCCCTGTGCGCTCGATTAATCGCGTCTGGAGAAATTGCTCAAGCTGGCGGATTTGTAGGCTAACCGCAGGCTGAGAAATGCCCAGCACATCCGCAGCGGCGGAAAAGCTACCCCGCTGTACCACCAGGCGAAAAGTCGCCAGATTGCCCAGATTTAGCGTCGTCATTCAAAGTTTCTCTTATACAGGTCATAAGGTCGCGAGCCTGCCTGCACAATACCGCGCCCGTTATGCTGAGGACAACTGCATTAACGGAATGAAAAATAATGGAAACACCTGCTCTGCCCCGACGCCTCTCTCTGACTGCCGGTTGTAATCAGCTCATCAACTGGGGCATCTCTTTTTATATGCCGGGCACCTTTGCACAGGCGATTGCCCGCGACCGGGGATGGTCATCGCCGGAAATCTATCTTGGTCTGACTCTCGCCATGCTGATGATGGCCGCCGTCTCCCCTTTTGTCGCCCGCTTGCTGGCGCGCTTTGGCGGGCAACGGGTGGTGATGAGCGGGACTTTACTGATTGCCGCAAGCTGTGTGGCAATGACCTATACCTCTACGCTCGCGAGCTGGTATGCCGTCTGGCTCATCACCGGCATCGGAATGCGGCTCTCGCTGTATGACGCGCTTTTCGCCTCTCTGGTAAACCTCTACGGTCAGCAGGCCCGGCGCACGATTTCCCGCGTGACGCTGGCCGGTGGCCTGGCATCCGCGGTATTTTGGCCCCTGGGCGATGCGCTGCTCAGGGTGATGCGCTGGCAGGATGCGCTGCTGATCTATGCTCTTTTTGGCCTACTGAGTGCTGTGCTTATCTGCCAGTTGCCTCACCACAAGCCTCTGGTCACTGCAAAAGCCAAAGCCTCTGTACCGGAAGATGACCCGAATAACGGATGGCTGTATGCGACATTTATCGCTCTTATCACCTTTGTCTCTAACGGTACGTCGACACATCTGCCGGAATTTATCGCCAGCTTTGGCCTGCCGGTGGGTATCGGGATGCTGTGGGGATTTGGTCAAACCGGTGCACGGCTGATGGAAGTACTGGCGGGTACGCGCCTGACAGCGCTCAGGCTGACGCTAATGACCTCGCTGGCCATGCCGCTCTGTTTTCTCGTTGGGTTGAGTGGGTCTACATTTGTGTGGTGCGCCGCCGGATTTGTGCTGGGGTATGGCGCGATAAACGGGCTGGTGACGATAGTCAAAGCAACGCTGCCGCTGGAGCTGTTCAATGCTGAAAGCTATGCCAGGCGCACCGGATTATTGCTTATCCCGGGTCAGTTGATGGCAGCGGCGTCACCCTTTGCTTATGCGTGGCTGAATAAAACGCTTGGAATAACAGGCGCGATGTGGGTTTCGTTAAGCCTGACGCTGGTGATTGCTGCACTGGCCATCACGCTCGTGAGAAAGCAACGTCGTCAGGGCGTCCCTGCCCTGAGCAGTTAAAGTACAAACCCGCCGTCAATCGTCAAACTCGCGCCCGTCATATAGCCAGATTCCTCGCTGGCAAGCCATATGGCAAGCGAGGCGATCTCCTCCGGTTGCCCAATGCGTTGCAACGGGATCTGCGCGGTAATCTGCTCCACCATTGCGGCGGTCATGTCCGTCGCAATGGGACCTGGCTGGATGTTATTGATGGTTATCCGTCTGGGTGCCAAATCCAGCGCCAGGTTCTGCACCATTGCGGCCACCGCCGCTTTGCTCATGGCGTATACGCTGCTTCCCGCATGTCCCGTGCGCACTGCGGTATTGCTGCCAATGGTGATTATTCTCCCCCCGTCCGTCATACGTTTAACTGCCGCCTGAACAGACAGGAAAACACCGCGTACATTAACTGCTAGCGTGGCATCGAGGTCGTCCAGCTGAAAATCCTCAATTCTGCCCAGACGAAGCACGCCCGCATTCACCACCGCGATGTCCAGCCTTCCGTAATGATGAAGTGTGGCATCAACGGCCGATTGAATGGCGGCAGGATCCGCGCTATCGGCTCTGATGGCCAGCGCCTGTCCACCTGCGTTTTTGACAGACGTTACAAGCGTCTCTGCCCGGTCTGGTCGGGAAACCCAGGTGATTGCAATGCGGTACCCTTCCCGTGCCAGCCGTGCGGCAATGGCCGCGCCAATTCCGCGAGCACCGCCAAAAATCAAAGCGACTTTCTCGTTGTTCATGATGTTCTCTCCGGTTTATGTCAGCCCCATAAAAGGTGCCACTGAAGACACCATGCCAGTAGTTCCGCGGCGGTGCATGAGCCAACTGTATCGCACTGTATCTCACCGCCCAGGCTTACGCGGCGATACAAAAAACCCATGAAGACAAACAGGCCTGATACATAAAAGTGGTCTTCTGTGTCTGTCGTCAGTTTTTACATTCACAGGAGACACTGGATGAAATATCACTATCTGTTACTCCCCTTTATCGCGCTCACCTCCCCTGGCTGGGCTGGCCCATTAGATGGCCTCAGCGCTGCTGAGGTGAACGGCCCGGCGGCAGTTGCGCCACTATCGCAGCCACAACCGCCGGCAAAGCTGATTGTCGACCCGCCGCTTGCGGGCCCGCTGAGCAAAGGCGCGGTGTTTATTCAATACCGGGTCGAAAACCTGCGTATCGAGCCGGTATTCGGCCCGGAAGCGCTAAAGGTCACGCCGCGTATTGGCCATATTCACGTCGTCGTGGATGACGCGCCATGGCACTGGGCGGACACCAGCAGTGAGCCGGTGATCCTGGTTGGGCTACCCGCAGGTCAACATAAAGTGACCTTCATCCTCGCCGATCCGACGCATAAACCCATCGACCACAAAACCATCGTGTTCACCGTACCGCCACATGCGGCAATTCATCACTTTTAAGGGGCTGAAAATGAAAACATTGTCGATCTTAACCGCTGGCCTGCTGGCGCTTTCTGCCAGCGCATTTGCTGAAACCCAAACCAGCGTGGTGCTGGTTCATGGCGCCTTTGCCGATGGCAGTAGCTGGAATAAGGTCATTAGCCAGTTGCAAAAACAGCACACGGAGGTCATTGCCGTGCAGCTACCGTTAACGTCGCTGAAAGATGACGTGGCCGCCACACAGCGTGCCATTGCTCGTGCACAGGGTAATGTGGTGCTGGTCGGCCACTCCTGGGGCGGGACGGTGATTAGCGAAGCGGGCAATGATGCACGGGTAAAATCGTTGGTTTACGTGGCGGCATTCGCGCCGGATTCCGGTCAGTCTACGGCGGATCTTACAGGAAGCTTCCCCGCGCCGCCGGGCAGCGCGGGCATTGCTAAAACAGCGGACGGCTACTTATACCTGCCGACAGGAGCCGTCAGGAAGGACTTCGCGCCTGACGTGAAGCCAGCCATTCAAGATACGATTGCAGCCACACAGGGGCCAATTAAGGCCGAGGCATTTGGTGAAAAAGTTGCCCACGCGGCGTGGCATGACAAACCGAGTTGGTTTGTGGTCAGCAAGAATGACCGTATGATCAACCCCGATCTTGAACGTGCTATGGCGAAAGCGCTCCACGCAAAAACCACCGAGGTGGCGGCCAGCCACGTGTCGATGGTGAGCCAGCCGGACGCCATCGCCCGCACGATTGAGCAGGCGATTGAAGCAAAGTAATTTTTTGCGAATTGTAGGCCGGGTAAGCGCAGCGCCACCCGGCAAAAAACAGCCTCAGCGCCCGCCATCCGCGGGATAATCGCGATTAATCCACGCGTGGTCATCTTCCCAGGTGAACATCCATTTACGCACCGGCCCGGCCATCACGTTGAGATAATAGCTGTCATACCCGGCCATCGTCGCCACCGGGTGATAGCCCTTCGGCACCATGACCACATCCCGGTTGTAGACTGCCATACACTCATCCAGCGACCGGTCGTCAGTATAGACACGCTGCATACAAAACCCCTGCTCCGGGTTGAGACGATGGTAGTACGTCTCCTCCAGATAGGTTTCGTCTGGCGGGTTATCCGTGTCGTGCTTATGGCTCGGGTACGAGCTGGTGCAACCTTCGTTGGTCCAGACCTCCACTACCAGCAGGCTGTCGGCCGGTTTATCTTCCGGAAGAATGTTGTGCACGTAGCGCTGGTTATGCCCCTTGCCGCGCGCTTCACCGTCGATATCCTGCGGGGCAATCAGCCGCGTCGGGTACGTGCCTTTACCAGGGGCGGCGCAGACCGCCAGCTCCAGCTTCGTCAGCGCCTTCACCTGCACCGCCTCCTGCGGGGTGACGTAAACCGCCCACGGCTTGATACGCTCGAACGGGCTCATCCGCTCGCCAATGTCGTTAAACTGCGCGGAAGGCGTGCTGATGGAAGCGCGTCCGGCCACCAGCACCAGACAGCGCTCTTCGCTGACGGCGGGCAGCGTCAACTGCTGCCCCTCCTGTAGCTCATACGCCTCAAAGCCGACATACCCCCAGCCTGCGCTTTCCGGCGTGACGGACTGCGTGCGCCCCTCGCCGTTCGGCTGTTGCCAGCGTGATAACAGACGTGACATGTCACCTCCTCAAATAAGTCCGGCGTCGCGCGCCAGACGGCTCAGATTGTTATACCCCAGACGGGCGTAAGTCAGCGGATGGGCAATCGCCGGATCCTGCTCTGCCTCAACGACCAGCCAGCCATGATAATCCTGTGTTTTCAGGAGGCGCATGATCGGTGGGTAATCTACGCAACCGTCGCCCGGCACGGTAAACACGCCGCTCAGCACCGCATCGAGGAAGCTGGTTTTACGGTTTTTCACATCCGCCAGCACGTCGGCACGCACGTCTTTGCAGTGAACATGATTGATACGCGACGCCCAGCGCTGCGCGACCGCCAGCGGATCGGCCCCGGCAAAGGTCAGATGGCCGGTATCCAACAGTAACCCCACCGCGTCGCCGGTATGGGTCATCAGGTTGTCCACGTCTTCGGCAGACTCAATGACCGTGCCCATATGGTGATGATAAGCAATTTGCACACCCTGTTGCTGTGTATAACGGGCAAATTCGGTGAGCTTCTCGCCATACTCTTTCCAGCGCTCCTGCGGGAAACGCGGGCGCAGATGTACCGGAGTCTGCTGCTCGCCGTGAATGCAGCCGCTCACTTCCGCAAAGACCAGCACCTTCGCCCCCAGCTCGCGCAGCAGCGTCAGGTGGGACTGAACGGCGGCGATCTCTTCCTCCACGCTGCGCTCCAGCAGGCGGCCAGAGTACCAGCCGGAAACCAGTTGCAGGTCGTGGCGCTGCAAAATGGGGCCGAGCAGGCGCGCTTCGCGCGGGAATTTATTGCCCAGCTCAAAACCGGCAAAACCGGCCTCTTTACCTTCGCTCAGGCAAGTCTCCAGCGATGTCTCCGCACCGAGGGAAGGCAGATCGTCGTTAGTCCATGTCAGAGGGTTAATGCCCAGTTGTACACTCATTGTCGTCTCCATTATGCGTGTCCGCGCTCGCGCCACCAGGCGATAAGCTGTAGGTAGTTGTCCCGAATGCGCGCCACCAGCTGCGCATCGTCAATATCGTGTTTCAGCCACGCGCGGGAGGCATCGCCAAACAGAGTGCGTCCCACGGCGAAGCCTTTCACCAGCGCCTGCCCCGAGGCGGCTTTGAAGTCGGCGCGCAGCTGTTCTGCCGGGGCGTCCAGACCCAGGATCACCACCCCATGGCAGTGCGGGTCACGGCGTTTGATGATTTCACTCAGCGCCGTCCAGCCCTCGGATGAGAGCGGCGGCAGTTTCCACCAGTCGGGGTAAATGCCGAGATTGTAGAAACGGGAGATTGCACGCAGGTAAAGTTCATCGCTGCGCGGCATGGTCGCAGGCAATATCACCTCCAGCAGCAGCTCATGCCCGGACTGGCAGCAGGCGTGGTAAACCTCGGCGATTTTCTGCTCCTGCTCCAGGCGCAGGCCGTGGGCATCTTCCGGATGGAAAAAGACCAGGCATTTCACCACATGCTCCTGTGGCCAGCTGATAAGCTGGGTGCCGATGTTGCCGTGCTCCATCTCCAGCGGACGCGAGCCCGGCAGCTCAATGGGGCGACCAATCCACCAGCCTTCGCCGGTTATCGCGTTCAGCGCGTCCTGGCCAAAGGTGCCGTCGCACAGCAGACCGGCTTTGCCCTCCAGCCCGGCGCGGCTCGCCGCCTCACGGCTGGCTTGCAGGATCAGCTGCTTCAGCGCCGGAATGCGCTTGAGCGACGCACCGCACTGCATCGCCATCTCTTCCAGCTGGCTGCGGTGGTCGAAGGCCATCACGCACAGCTCCGGCCATTCGCGGCGGCGGGTGGTGACGCGATGAAGATGGTTAAGATGCGGGTCAAGATCCGGGCGCGGTACGAGCGCAGCACGGGAGAGATAATCATCCAGCTCAATTTTGCTCGGCATCGCCGGAGCACAGCCGTGGCGCGAGACCACCAGCGCGCCGCAGGCGTTGGCATAGCGGCACGCCTGCTCCCAGCCCTCGTCATTCAGGTAGCCTCGCAGCAGACCGGACATAAACGCGTCCCCCGCACCGAGAACGTTCAGCACCTCCACGCGCACGCCGGTCACCGTCAGGCCATCGTCCAGTCGTTGCGGAATGGTATCGGGATAGACCGAACAGCCGAGCGCACCACGTTTGCAGACCAGCGTGGCCTGGCTCACGCCACGCACCTGCTCCAGCGCCCGTAGGGTATCCGTGCTGCCACCCGCAATATGGAACTCCTCTTCGGTGCCGACAATGACATCAAAGAGATGCAGCACCTCCTGCAATTCGCGGGTGACCTTATCGGCGGCGATAAAGCGCGTTTCGCCATCGCCTAAGGAGGTTAGCCCCCACAGCACCGGACGATAGTCGATATCCAGCACCGTGCGCACGCCGTGGCGACGGGCATAGCCTAGCGCCGTCAACACCGCCTCGCGGGTCTGTGGGTGAGAAAGGTGAGTCCCGGTGATGGCAAGACACCGTGCGGAGGCAATGTAGCTTTCGTTCACATCGCTGGCGGTAATCGCCATATCCGCGCAGTTATCGCGATAAAAAATCAGAGGAAAGGTGTCCCGGTCTTTAATGCCGAGTAGCACCAGCGCCGTGAGGCGGTCTTTATCGGTTATCAGATGGCTGGTATCGCAGCCCACCTGGTTTAACTCTTCGCGCAGGAAGCGCCCCATATGTTCATCGCCAACCCGCGCCAGCATCGACGAGCGTAACCCCTGACGCGCAGTGCCGTACGCCACGTTACCGGACGAACCACCGAGATATTTGGCGAAGCTCGACACATCTTCCAGACGGGCACCAATCTGCTGACTGTAGAGGTCTACCGCCACGCGGCCCATGCATATCACATCAAACTGCTTTTCCACGTTGATACCTCATCAGACAATGTCGTTCACGTTCAGCCAGCGGCCCTGTAGATGCGAGAGGGCAATCGCGTCCAGCACGCGAGACACCTTCCAGCCCTCTTCGAAGTCCGGCCACATCGGCACGTCGGCGGCAATCCCGTCTACCAGGTCGCGCACCTCCACCGTTTTTTGGTCGTTAAAGCCAATCCCGTGGCCTGCGCCCATGCAGAACGCGGCGTAGTCCGGGTGTGCCGGGCCAACGAGTAGCGTGCGGAACCCCTGGCGATTCACCGGATCGTCATGCAGATAGAGCTTCAGCTCGGCCATGCGCTCCTGGGTGAAACTGATGGCGCCTTTCGTCCCGGTGATGACATACGACAGCCCCATCTTACGGCCGCAGGCGACGCGTGAAGTTTCAATGACCCCTTGCGCACCTCCCACAAAACGCACCATCGTGTGGGCCTGATCCTCGTTTTCAACGGCAATCATCTCCGACGAACCGGCCTTCGCCGGGCGTTCCGGGACGACAATCTTCAGGTCGCCGCATACCTGTTCAATATCCCCCACCAGGTACTGCGCCATATTGACGATATGCGCCGCGAGGTCGCCCAGCGCCCCCAGCCCGGCGGTCTCTTTAAAGCAGTGCCAGTGGATCGGAGAGAGCGGGTCGGCCATATAATCTTCGTTGTGGGTGCCGTAGAAATGGATCACCTCACCAATCTCGCCGCGCGCAATAATCTCTTTCGCCAGCTGCGCTGTCGGGTTTTTCATGTAGTTGAACCCCACCAGGGTTTTCACCCCTGCCCGCTTCGCGGCGTCGACCATCTCACGCGCATCGTGGGCGTTAAGCGCCAGCGGCTTCTCCGAGTAAACGTGCTTGCCGTGGCGGATCGCCTCCAGCGCCATCTCTTTATGCAGATGGTTAGGCGAACAAATATCCACCACATCAATGACCGGGTCGGCCACCAGCGCCCGCCAGTCCCCGGTTGAGCGGTTGAAGCCAAACGCCTGCGCCCGCTCTGCCGCCAGCGTCGGGTTCACTTCGGCCACCATCTCGCGCACCAGTTTGCCGCGCAGGTTGAATACCGTCGGGGCCTGGGCATAGGCGATGGCATGTGCCTTGCCGATATACCCGGTGCCAATCAATCCAATACGAACCTCTTTCATCATGATCCTCACAGTGCGCCGCGACGGCTCTTGGCGTAGGTATCAAACGCCACCGCCAGAACGATAATTAATCCGGTGATAATTTGCTGGTAGTAGGCCGAGACGTTCATCAGCACCAGGCCGTTAATCAGAATGCCCATGATGATGGAGCCGATAATGGTGCCGCCGATGCGTCCATAACCCCCCATCAACGAGGTGCCGCCAATCACCACCGAAGCGATGACGCGCAGCTCAAAGGAGATCCCGGCGACCGCCTCGGCGCTTCCCAGACGTGCGCTCAGAATGAAGCCCGCCAGCCCCGCCAGACAGCCAATCAACACATACACGCTGACCAGTACACGCTTGACGTTCACCCCCGCCAGGCGTGCCGCCTCCGGGTTACCGCCAATGGCGTAGACGAAGCGACCCCAGCGGGTTTTATGCAGTGCCAGATAACCGCCGATGGCAACGATGGCGAAGATCCAGATAGGAATGGAGATGCCGAGTAGCTCCCCGCGTCCCCACCAGCGGTAGCCAGGATCGAAACCGGCAATAGGTGCGCCGTCGTTAATCACCAGCGTCAGGCCGCGCCAGATGGTCATCCCGCCGAGGGTAACGATGAACGGCGGCAGGCGCAGGCGAGTCACGCCCAGACCGTGCAGGAAGCCAATCGCCGTGCCCATTGCCAGACAAATCCCCAGCCCAATCAGCCAGCTCATGCCGCCCCAGGCGTTCGGGTCGACGGTGGTGAAGTTGTCGCCCTTAATCACGTACGCCGCGGTCATGGCGCACACCGCCAGAATGGAGCCTACGGAGAGGTCGATCCCGGCGGTCAGGATGACGAAGGTCATCCCCACGGCCATGATCCCGTAGATAGAGACTTCGGTCAGGATGTTGAAAATATTGCGTTCAGAGAAAAAATTGCTGTTCTGCGACTGGAAGAAAATCAGCAGCAGGATCATGAAAATCAGTACCCCGAAGCGCTCGAAGAAGGCGATGGGATCGATGCGACCGGCACGTTTAGCCGGGGCCTGCGTTTTAGAAATCATCTGCGTCATGAGAAACTCCGTTATGCCGCGTTCAGGGCGTTGTGGTTGATGGCCATCATCGTCATCAGCCGTTCTTCGTTAGCGTCGTCACCGTGGATCTCGCCGGTCACCCGACCTTCACTGAGCGTGATGATCCGGTCAGACACCGCCATCACTTCAGGCAGATCGGAGGAGATCACGATCACCGCCACGTCCTTTTTCGCCATGTCAAACAGCACCTGGTGCACTTCTGATTTGGTCCCTACGTCGATGCCGCGCGTCGGTTCATCAACGATCAGCACCCGCGGATTGAGCGCCATGCAGCGCGCGAGGATCACTTTTTGCTGGTTGCCGCCGGAGAGCTTGCGCACCTCCTGCTCGCTGTTGACCATTTTGATCTGTAGCGCTTTGCGGTATGACTCGATCAGGTCGTCCTCTTTGCGGGTGTTCACGAACCAGCGCCATTGCAGGAGCGACGAAAGGCAGGAGAGCGACAGGTTGTCGCGAATCGACAGCCCCAGCACCGCCCCCTCTTTTTTGCGGTCTTCCGGTACCAGCGCCACGCCCTGATCAAGGGCATAAAGCGGGTCGCGCGGCTGATACGGCACGCCGTCCAGCTCAAAGCTGCCCGAGGTAAAGGCGTCTGCGCCAAACAGGCAGCGCGCCACTTCGGTACGCCCTGCGCCCACCAGCCCGGCAATGCCTAAGACTTCCCCGGCGTGGACGTGGAAGCTGATGTCGTGCAAGGCAATGCCGTGCGGATCCAGCGGCGGTTTTTCGCGGCTCAGCCCCTTAACGGCCAGGCGGACGGGTTTGTCTTCATGATGGGTTTCGCTGGCCGGGCGGCGATTAAAGGCCACGTCGCGCCCGACCATCAGGCGGATCAGCTGTTCGACGTTGGTCTCTGCCACCGCGCCGGTACCGGTGAAACGGCCGTCCTGGAACACGGTGAAGCGATCGCAAAGCTGGAAAACTTCGTGCAGACGGTGGGTAACATAAATAATGCTCACGCCACGGTTTTTAAGCTCACGCACCACGCGGTGCAGGCTTTCCACCTCGCTGTCGCTCAGCGCGGCGGAAGGTTCGTCCATAATGATTAACCTGGCGTTGAGGGTCAGCGCCCGGGCGATCTCCACCATCTGTTGCTGGGCGACGCTCAGACGGGCGACAGGCGTGGTGGGGGCGACGTTCAGTTGCAGGTAATCGAGAATGACCTGCGCTTCCTGATTTACCGCCTTTTCGTCGACGATCAGGTTACGCCTGCGCGGCTCGCGCCCGAGAAACATATTTTCCGCGACGGTCATGTTGGGCAGCAGGTTAAATTCCTGATAGATGGTGATAATGCCTTTGTTCTGCCGCGCCACCGGGGAGTCGTCCACCGGCAGCGTTTCGCCGTTGAACCAGATATCGCCGCGCGTTTGCGGCTGCGCACCCGCGAGTGCTTTCAGCAGTGTGGATTTCCCTGCCCCGTTTTCCCCCAGCAGGGCGTGAATTTCGCCGCTGCCGACGGTCAGCTGAGCGCTGCTCAGAGCCCAGACGCCGGAAAAGCTTTTGGCCAGGTCGGTCACTTTCAGTAAGGGTTGCGACATCAGTCTGCTCCTCCTCATAAGGAGCCGCCGCTGGGGCGGCTCCGAATATGTTAGTTACCGGCCTCACCGATACGCTCAGCCTGCTGCAGGTTCTCTTTGGTGATCAGCGTCGGCGGGTAATCCGCACCGGTGATGGTTTTCTTCTCACGCACGCTGGCTACCAACTGGCTCATCGCCGTCTGCACCGCAAAGCCCGGACGCTGATCCGCCGTTACCGCCAGCCAGCCGTCGCGCACGCGGGCCAGCGCTTCAGGAACGGCATCAAAACCGGTGACCAGAATTTCACCCGGTTTCACGCCCTGGCTTTGCAGGGCTTCAATCGCCCCCAGCGCCATATCGTCGTTGGCGGAGAGGATCACCTGTGGACGTTTCGGCAGTGAAGGCAGGACGCTTTCAACAATGCGCATCCCTTCTGAACGCATCCAGTTGCCGGTCTGATCGGCGACGATCTTGTACTTATCCCCGCCCGCCTTCAGGCTGTCGCGGATCCCTTTGGTGCGTTCAATATTGGAGGAAGAGCCTGGCTGACCGGTGAGCAGAATAATGTCCGCGCCGTTGGGGAATTTGGTTTTGACGAAATCGCCAATCGCCTGGCCGCCCTTGTAGTTGTTGGCGCCAAAGTGCGGCACTTTCTTCTGGCTATCGACGGAGCGGTCCAGGGTGACCACCGGCAGCTTCGCATCCTGAATTTCATCCACCGCGCTGGAGACAGCGTTCACGTCGTTCGGGGAGACGATAAAACCCTGCGCCCCACGGGTGATGGCGTTTTCAAGGTCAGCTACCTGTTTCGGTGAGCTGCCCTGCCCGTCCAGAACCTGAAGCTTCACGCCCATCTCTTTTGCGGCTTTCACCGCCGTGCGCTGCATGTGAACTTCAAACGGCATGGCCAGGTTTGGCGTACTGAAAACAATTTGCTCGTTTTCGGCAAGGGCAGCCCCGGACGTCATGGCGATGAGGGCGGCTAAGATCAGTTTTTTCATTATTATGTCTCTCTGTGTAGGGTTGTTGTGTTTAGAGGACGATCTCGCGCTGGCTACGCAGCGATTCCAGCGCTTTATCCGCAAGGTACAGCGCACGTTCACCATCATCGCCGCTGCAATCAGGCACCGCTTCGCCGCGCAGGACCGCGACAAAGTGTTCCCATTCCGCGGCGTAAGCGGATTTGTAGCGTTGCAGGAAGAAGTGTTCCGGCAACGCGCTGGTGCAACCCTGTTGGCCGTAGTGCTGCACCTGGTTTTCAAGAATATTGCCCGCGCACAGCAGCCCTTCGGAGCCGTGCAGTTCAAGGCGCTGGTCATAGCCATAAGAGGAGCGGCGGCTGTTGACGATGGTGGCCATCGCGCCGGAGGCATATTTCAGAACGATAAACGCGGTATCGATATCCCCCGCCTCGCCAATCGCCGGATCCACCAGGTTGCTGCCCTGGGCATACACCGACACCGGCTCTTCACCCATGATGAAGCGCGCCATGTCAAAGTCGTGGATGGTCATATCGCAGAACATGCCGCCAGAGACGCGCACGTACTCCGCGGGCGGCGGGGAGGGATCGCGTGAGATAATCAGCAGTGACTCTGGTTTGCCGATGCGCCCGGCCTGGACGTCGGTTTTCACACGGCGGAACTGCGGGTCAAACCGACGGTTAAAGCCGATGAACAGCGGCACGTCGTACTCTTTGACCACTTTCAGGCAATCGCGCACGCGGGCGAGATCAAGATGTACCGGCTTTTCACAGAAGATGGCCTTGCCGTGGCGGGCGGCCATTTCAATCAGGTCCGCGTGGGTATCGGTCGCGGAAGCGATCAGCACGGCATGAACGTTAGGGTCAGTCATCGCTTCGTCAAGGCTCTGCTGACGGGCCTGATACTGCGTCGCGAGGCGGGTGGCAAATTCCTGATTCGGGTCAACCACGGACCAGAGCGTGGTCGCGCTGTGACTGGCGATGTTAGCTGCATGTACCTGGCCAATTCGGCCAGCGCCCAGTAAAGCAATGTTAAACATAACGGCTCCCGGTGTTGGTGAATGCTGTGAACTAACGACCCTATAAATAAAACATTTATTTCATTTTTATAAATAGTGAAAATTATGTTTTTGAGTGTGAGTTAACACTTTTGAGATGAATGAGATAAATTCTGTTATCAATCTCACAACATGGGAGGGAGGACATCTTCCCCTCACCCCGGCCCTCTCCCCAAAGGGGCGAGGGAGAAAAGACAGCCCTGAGCCGTCCCATCTCCCCAAGTGGGCCAGGGAGAAAAGGCCGCACCGAACTATCCCCTCTCCCCTTTGGGGAGAGGGTTAGGGTGAGGGGGAAATGAAATGAAAATTTCGTTACGGCGGGAAAACTTAATACTGACGGGCTTTTTTCACCTGCGCCTGCGTTTGCAGAGCGGCCTGGCGCACGGCAGATGACTCTGCCACCTGCGCATCGCCGGTTCGCCACCACGCGGCGTAATCGTGGGTCATGGTCTTCGGCAGCACTTTGATGTCCAGCAGCGTCGGGCCCGGATGCGCACGTGACGCCTCAAGCGCCGCCAGCAGGCTTTGCTCATCGTTTACCCGCCACGCGCGGCAGCCATAGCTTTCCGCGTTTTGCGCAAAATCGACCTTCACCAGCGGCCCGTCAAGCCGCCCGGTTTTTGGATTACGCTGGCGATTTTCCGTGCCAAAGCTGCCCATGCCGTGCCCCATTTGCAGATTGTTAATGCAGCCGAAGCTGGCGTTATCAAACAGCAATATGGTGACCTTAATCCCCTCCTGCACCGCGGTTTGCAGCTCGGAGTGCAGCATCATGTAGGAACCATCCCCCACCATGGCGTATACCGGCTGCTCGGGCCTGGCGAGCCTGGCGCCAATGGCGGCCGCAATCTCGTAGCCCATGCAGGAATAGCCGTACTCCAGGTGATAGCTGTCCGGCGTTTTGACCTGCCAGAGGCGCTGCAAATCTCCCGGCAGCGAACCGGCTGCACCCACCACGATGGCATTATCTTCAATATGCTGGTTAATCAGCCCCAGCACCCGCGTCTGGGTCAGGCGGGTATTAAGCGTCTCGCCGTATTCCGCCAGCTGCGCATCCAGGTGCCCCGCCACTTCGGGTATATCTGCCGGATGCCACTGGCGATCCCACAGACGGCGGCACTCATCGCGCCAGGCGGATTGCGCCAGGGCAATCTCTTCTCCCCAGCCGCTGCGGTAATTCCTGAGCGCATGGGTCAGCGCCTTCAGCCCGGTTTGGGCATCGGCAATTAGCGCGGTGGCGTCGAGCTTCAGGGCGTCAAATTCGGCCACGTTCAGCAGCAGAAATTCGACGTCAGGATGGGAAAAGAGCGCCTTGGAGCCGGTGGTAAAGTCGGTCAGGCGCGTACCGATGCCAATCACTAAATCCGCCTGCGGCGCAAGCTGGTTGGCAGCCATTCCGCCCGTCACACCCAACCCGCCCAGATTAAGTGGGTGGTCACTTACCAGCGCCCCCTTTCCGGCCTGGGTTTCGGCAAACGGCAGTTGTAACGTCTCGACAAATTCGCGAAATGCCTCATGCGCGCCGGAGTAACGTACGCCGCCGCCACACACCACCAGCGGACGACGCTTGCGGGCAATCAGCGCCTGCGCCTGCGCCAGACGCTGCGGGTCAGGCGGACGACGTTCGATGTGATGCACGCGACGCACGAAGAAGCTAAGGGGATAATCCCAGGCTTCGCCCTGCACGTCCTGCGGCAGGCAGATGGTCACCGCCCCGGTATTGGCGGGGTCAGTAAGCGTTCGCATCGCGCTTAACATTGCACTCATCAGCTGCTCCGGCCGGTTAATGCGGTCCCAGTAGCGGGAGACCGGGCGGAAGCAGTCGTTGGTGCTGATGCTGAGATCGTGATATTGCTCGATCTGCTGTAGCACCGGGTCAGGCTGGCGGCTGGCGTAGATATCACCGGGCAGCAGCAACAGCGGAATGCGGTTCGCCGTGGCGGTTGCCGCAGCGGTCACCATATTCGCGGCGCCCGGCCCGACGGACGAGGTGACGGCAAAAATACGCTGACGACGGTGCTGTTTGGCGAACCCCGTTGCCATATGGGCGATGCCCTGCTCGTTACACCCTTGCATCACGTGCAAATGGCCGGGGTTCTGCTCCAGCGCCTGGCCAATACCGAGCACATTGCCGTGCCCGAAGATTGTGGCGATGCCCTCCACAAAGGGCGTTTCGTCACCGTCCACGCTGACGTACTGTTGATTCAGGAACCGGACCAGCGCCTGGGCCATGGTCATACGTTCGGTTTGCATAAAACCTCCTGTCAGCCCAGCGTTGGCATGGAGAACGCAGCGCCTGTCTCCTGCTGCATTTCCGGCCAGCGCGCGGTGATGGTTTTCATTCGGGTGTAGAAACGCACGCCGTCGTTGCCGTGGACGTTGAGCGCGCCAAAAATCGAGCGCTTCCAGCCACCAAAACTGTGGAATGCCATCGGCACCGGGATCGGCACGTTGACCCCCACCATGCCCGCCTGCACCTCTTCGCAGAAGCGACGCGCGCAGCCGCCGTCACGGGTGAAGATCGCCGAGCCATTACCATATTCGTGGCGGTTAATCAGATCCACCGCGCTGGCGTAATCTGCTACACGCACCACAGAAAGCACCGGGCCGAAAATTTCTTCTTTATAGATGGTCATTTCCGGGGTGACGTTGTCGAACAGCGTCGGCCCGACGAAATAGCCCTGTTCGTGCCCTTTCACGCTGAAGCCGCGACCGTCCACGCGAAGTTTCGCCCCCTGCGCTTCCCCGCTGTCGATATAGCCCAGCACCTTGCTGCGATGCGCGGCAGAGATAAGCGGCCCCATTTCGTTTTCTGGCGACTGGTCCAGACCCGGCCCGACACGCAGCGCGGCAATCTGTTTTTCCAGCCTGGCGCAGAGGTCATCGGCAGTTTTATCGCCCACCGCCAGCACCACCGAGAGTGCCATGCAGCGTTCCCCCGCTGCGCCGAAGCCTGCGCCCATAATGGCGTTGGCCGCCATCTCCATATCCGCATCCGGCATTAAAATGCAGTGGTTTTTCGCGCCGCCCAGCGCCTGACAGCGCTTCCCGTGGGCAGACGCGGCCTGGTATATGTATTCGGCAATTGGCGTGGAGCCGACAAAGCTCACCGCCTGCACGCGCGGGTCGGTCAGGAGCACATCAACGGACTCTTTATCGCCCTGTACTACGTTGAAAACGCCGTCCGGCAGGCCAGCCTCTTTCAGCAATTGCGCCAGAGCGAGCGCGAGAGAAGGGTCTTTTTCCGACGGTTTCAGCACAAAGGTGTTGCCGGTCGCCAGTGCAATCGGGAACATCCACATCGGTACCATCGCCGGGAAGTTAAACGGCGTGATCCCGACGCAGACCCCGAGCGGCTGCATCAGCGAGTGGCTGTCGACGCCGGTGCCCACGTTCGCAGAGTGTTCACCCTTTTGCAGATGCGGGATGCCGCAGGCAAATTCCACCACCTCCAGGCCGCGGGTCAGTTCGCCCACCGCGTCGGAGAAGACCTTGCCGTGCTCTTCGCTGATGATGCGGGCCAGGCGCGTCATGTTCTCTTCCAGCAGCGCTTTGAAGCGGAACATCACACGCGCGCGCTTAAGCGGAGCCTGGCGCGCCCACGCCGGAAACGCCTGCTGCGCGGCGGCAATGGCCTGCCCGGTTTCCTGTGCCGTACTCATCACCACCTGGCGGATCTGCTCGCCAGTGGCCGGGTTGAAGATCGCCTGAACGCGCTGGCCTGAACCGGTGACACTTTCGCCGTGAATAAAATTCGCTACCGTCTCCATCCTTAACCTCTCGCTGTTGATACGTGACTGTTACCTGAACACTGTGTACAGAACACTATATATGAAACAAATATTCCATTTTAAGTTGAAATAAAATAAATGATGATTATTGTGATCAAGGATGGATTTTTATGTTAACAGCCAACAACACTGACGCAGCGTGCGCTATTAAGGCATTTCAGGCGAGGAAATGACTGAAGCTTCTGTTTCATTTTTGCTGCCAGATGGATGGCCGACATTTAAAAGACGCGGTTTTGCGTTTAGAATCATATGACTGTATTTGGGGGATAACATGACGACAGCAACCAGCCTGAACGAACTGCAGCAGCAAATCCGCGATCGCTACGATAGCCTGAGCAAGAGGCTGCAACAGGTCTCCCGCTATGTGCTGGATAACACTAACAGTGTGGCCTTTGATACGGTTGCCGTCATTGCCGAGCGTGCCGACGTGCCGCCATCGACGCTGATCCGCTTTGCCAACGCCTTTGACTTCACCGGGTTCAACGAAATGAAACAGCTGTTTCGTATGAACCTGGTGGAAGAAACCGCCAGCTACAGCGATCGCGCCCGGCTGTTCCGCGAAATGGAGAACGAGACCGTGCCGGAAACGCCGCTCGATATCCTGCAAGAGTTCGCCCGTTCAAATGCACAGGCGCTACAGCAGCTGGCCGCCCGCGCCGAGCCGGAGATGCTGGAGCGCGCCGTGCAGCTGCTGGCCGATGCCGACACCATCTACATCGCCGGTTTACGCCGCTCCTTTAGCGTCGCCGCTTATCTGACCTACGCCCTGAGCCACCTGGAGTGCCGCCCTATTCTGCTCGACGGCATGGGCGGGATGCTGCGCGAGCAGATCAGCCGCATTAAGGCGCGGGACATTGTGGTGTCGATCAGCTTCTCGCCGTACGCGGAAGAGACGGTGATGGTCAGCGAAACTGCTGCCAGCGTCGGCGCGCGGCAGATTGTGATTACGGATAGCCAGATTAGCCCGCTGGCGACATTTAGTGACCTCTGCTTCGTGGTGAAAGAGGCGCAGGTGGATGCGTTCCGGTCTCAGTCGGCGACGCTGTGCCTGGTGCAGTCGCTGGTGGTGGCGCTGGCGTATCGGTTGGGTGAAGGGAAGTAAGAAAGTGAGGAAATAAAAAACCCCCTGCACAGGCAGAGGGTTTTGGGGTTAGATCAGAGGGGGGGTTATTCCCACTCAATCGTAGCCGGTGGCTTACCGCTGATGTCGTACACCACGCGGGAAATACCGTTAACTTCGTTGATGATGCGATTAGACACGCGGCCCAGGAAGTCGTACGGCAGGTGCGCCCAGTGCGCAGTCATGAAGTCGATGGTTTCAACAGCACGCAGGGAAACAACCCAGTCGTATTTACGGCCATCACCCATCACGCCTACAGAACGAACCGGCAGGAACACGGTGAACGCCTGGCTCACTTTGTTGTACAGATCAGCTTTGTGCAGCTCTTCGATGAAGATAGCATCCGCACGACGCAGCAGGTCGCAGTATTCTTTCTTCACTTCGCCCAGCACGCGCACGCCCAGACCTGGACCCGGGAACGGGTGACGGTAGAGCATATCGTACGGCAGACCCAGCTCCAGACCGATCTTACGCACCTCATCTTTGAACAGCTCACGCAGCGGTTCAACCAGACCCATCTTCATCTCTTTCGGCAGGCCGCCCACGTTGTGGTGAGATTTGATGACGTGTGCTTTACCGGTTGCTGATGCAGCGGATTCGATAACGTCAGGGTAGATAGTGCCCTGTGCCAGCCATTTAACGTCTTCAAGCTTCAGCGCTTCTTCGTCGAACACTTCTACGAAGACGCGGCCAATGATTTTACGTTTGGCTTCTGGATCGTTTTCACCTTCCAGCGCATCGAGGAAGCGCTTCTCACCTTCCACGTGAACGATGTTCAGACCGAAGTGGTCACCGAACATGTCCATAACCTGCTGGGCTTCGTTCAGACGCAGCAGACCGTTGTCCACGAATACGCAGGTCAGGTTTTTGCCGATAGCACGGTGCAGCAGCATCGCGGTCACGGAGGAGTCTACGCCACCGGACAGGCCGAGGATCACTTTGTCATCGCCAACCTGCTGACGGATACGCTCAACGGCGTCGTCGATGATTTTTGCCGGGGTCCACAGGGCTTCACACTGGCAGATGTCACGCACGAAGCGTTCCAGCATCCGCATCCCCTGACGGGTGTGGGTTACTTCCGGGTGGAACTGTACGCCGTAGAAGCGTTTTTCTTCGTTCGCCATAATCGCGAACGGGCAGCTTTCGGTACTGGCAACGGTCACGAAATCGGACGGGATAGCGGTCACTTTATCGCCGTGGCTCATCCATACGTCCAACAGCGGTTTGCCATCTGCGGTCAGGGAGTCTTCGATACCACGCACCAGCGCGCTGTCGGTAACCACTTCAACCTGCGCATAGCCGAACTCACGCTCGTTAGAACCTTCAACGTGGCCGCCCAGCTGCATTGCCATGGTTTGCATCCCGTAGCACACGCCAAATACCGGAACGCCTGCTTCGAACACGTACTGCGGTGCGCGCGGGCTGTTCTCTTCGGTGGTGCTTTCCGGGCCACCGGACAGGATGATGCCGCTTGGATTGAATTCGCGAATCTGTGCTTCCGTGACATCCCACGCCCACAGTTCACAGTAAACGCCCAGTTCACGTACGCGACGCGCCACCAACTGAGTGTACTGAGAACCAAAATCGAGGATGAGGATGCGATGTTTATGAATGTTTTCCGTCATTGACGCTAATTCCGAGGCAAGTGAAACAGATTAAATAAATCGCCCGACACAAGGTCGGGCGAAGAAAATCAGGAGCCCAGACGGTAGTTCGGGGACTCTTTAGTGATCGTCACGTCGTGAACGTGGCTTTCCTGGATACCCGCACCGCTGATACGTACGAATTCCGCTTTAGTACGCAGCAGGTCAATGGTACCACAGCCGGTCAGCCCCATACAGGAGCGCAGGCCGCCCATCTGCTGGTGAATGATCTCTTTCAGACGGCCTTTATAGGCAACGCGACCTTCGATACCTTCCGGTACCAGTTTGTCAGCGGCGTTATCGGTCTGGAAGTAACGGTCAGAAGAGCCTTTGGACATCGCGCCCAGGGAGCCCATACCACGGTAAGATTTGTAAGAACGGCCCTGGAAGAGTTCGATTTCGCCCGGGGATTCTTCAGTACCGGCCAGCATGGAGCCTACCATTACGGCAGCAGCGCCAGCGGCGATAGCTTTAGCGATGTCACCAGAGAAGCGGATGCCGCCATCAGCGATAACCGGAACACCGGTGCCTTCCAGCGCTTCAACCGCGTCAGAAACGGCGGTGATCTGCGGAACGCCCACGCCGGTGACGATACGGGTAGTACAGATGGAACCAGGGCCAATACCCACTTTCACCGCGCTGCAACCAGCTTCAGCCAGAGCACGAGCGCCTGCACCAGTCGCCACGTTACCGCCAATGATTTGCAGGTCAGGATATTTCGCACGGGTATCACGGATACGTTGCAGAACGCCTTCGGAATGGCCGTGAGAGGAGTCAATCAGCAGCACGTCAACGCCTGCCGCAACCAGCGCATCAACACGCTCTTCGTTGCCAGCACCCGCGCCAACCGCAGCACCTACGCGCAGACGGCCATGCTCGTCTTTACAGGCGTTTGGTTTACGTTCTGCTTTCTGGAAGTCTTTAACGGTGATCATGCCACGCAGGTGGAAGTTCGCATCCACAACCAGCGCTTTCTCAACGCGTTTTTCGTGCATTTTCGCGAAGACCACTTCACGCGTTTCGCCTTCACGCACGGTCACCAGACGCTCTTTCGGCGTCATGTAAACGCTGACAGGCTGGTTCAGGTCGGTCACGAAACGCACGTCACGGCCGGTGATAATACCGACCAGTTCGTTGGCTTCAGTCACAACCGGGTAACCGGCAAAGCCGTTACGTTCGGTCAGGGCTTTAACTTCGTGCAGCGTGGTGGTTGGCAGAACGGTCTGTGGGTCGGTGACGATACCGGACTCATGTTTCTTCACACGGCGAACTTCTTCAGCCTGACGCTCGATAGACATGTTTTTGTGAATAAAGCCAATGCCACCTTCCTGTGCCAGGGCGATAGCCAGGCGCGCTTCCGTCACGGTGTCCATTGCCGCAGAGAGCATAGGAATGTTCAGGCGAATGGTTTTAGTCAACTGCGTGCTGAGGTCGGCAGTATTCGGCAGAACGGTGGAGTGAGCGGGAACAAGGAGGACGTCGTCAAACGTCAGTGCTTCTTTAGCGATACGTAGCATGGGCAATATCTCTGACCTGGGTGGTTAAATATTGCCGTGGCATTATACAGAGCGTAACCGATTGCATCCACACTTTTTTATAAAAAATACTTGCGCTCCCCTCTCAGCAAGTTACTATCGACTGAATAACTTGCTGATTTAGAATTTGATCCCGCTCACATGTTATCCTCTCAAACCCCCTCAATTTTTACTGTCAGCCGCCTAAATCAAACGGTTCGTTTACTGCTTGAGCAGGAAATGGGGCAGGTCTGGATCAGTGGTGAAATCTCAAACTTCACCCAACCGTCATCCGGCCACTGGTACTTTACGCTAAAAGACGATACCGCTCAGGTACGCTGTGCGATGTTCCGCAACAGCAATCGTCGCGTGACCTTCCGCCCGCAGCATGGCCAGCAGGTTCTGGTTCGCGCCAATATCACCCTGTATGAACCGCGCGGCGACTATCAGATTATTGTCGAGAGTATGCAGCCGGCGGGTGAAGGCTTACTGCAACAAAAATACGAACAGTTAAAAGCCAAACTCTCCGCAGAGGGTCTGTTCGACCAGCAGTTCAAAAAACCACTGCCCTCACCTGCGCACTGCGTGGGCGTCATCACCTCCAGGACCGGTGCGGCCCTGCATGATATTTTGCACGTGCTTAAGCGCCGCGATCCTTCCCTGCCGGTCATCATCTACCCGACAGCCGTTCAGGGTGACGATGCGCCAGCGCAAATTGTCCGTGCGATAGAGCTGGCCAATACGCGTCAGGAGTGTGACGTGTTGATCGTCGGCCGCGGCGGCGGTTCGCTGGAAGATTTGTGGAGCTTTAACGACGAGCGGGTAGCGCGGGCCATCTTTGCCAGCCTTATCCCGGTGGTGAGCGCCGTCGGACACGAAACAGACGTGACTATCGCGGATTTTGTGGCAGATCTGCGCGCACCAACGCCATCGGCGGCAGCAGAAGTGGTGAGCCGCAATCAGCTTGAATTACTGCGCCAGCTTCAGAACGGGCAGCAGCGTCTGGAAATGGCGATGGATTATTTCCTCGCCAACCGCACCCGCCGCTTTACGCAGATTCATCATCGCCTGCAACAGCAGCACCCTCAGCTGCGTCTGGCGCGTCAGCAGACGGTTCTGGATCGCCTGCGTCAGCGGATGAACCTCGCCCTGGATAATCAGCTTAAGCGCGCGGTATCACGCCAGCAGCGTGTGACCCAGCGCCTGAACCAGCAAAACCCGCAGCCGAAAATTTATCGCGCGCAAACGCGTATTCAGCAGCTGGAGTTTCGCCTGGCAGAGAACCTGCGTGCACGGCTGAGCAGCACCCGTGAGCGCTTTGGTAATGCCGTGACCCATCTTGAGGCCGTCAGCCCGCTCTCTACGCTTGCGCGTGGCTACAGCGTGACAACCGCAACGGATGGCAAAGTGCTGAAGCAGACCAAACAGGTGAAAGCCGGTGATGTGCTCACCACCCGGCTATCAGATGGCTGGGTGGAAAGCGAAGTGAAAGGCGTGACCGCTGCGAAAAAAACGCGGAAGAAAAAGCCGGATTAAACCGGCACAAATTCCACGCGTTTTTTAGAGATCAACCCGTGGCCGTTCTGACAGAAATAATCCACTGCTCCGCAGGCTTTTAGCACCTGGAGCGGCTTATGGCACTCCGGGCAGCGCGCTTCCAGCGCAATATCGTTGTTGCACTGTTCACAGTGCGCCACACCGTTTTGTGGCTCCAGCTCTGCATGGCAATCCGGGCAGATAATCGACATAGTGACTCCTTTGGCCAGGTATTCATTACTGCGTTAATTTTATCACGATGCGTTTAATGAGGGCCACGCAGCTGTTGCTGTAATGTCAGCAGCAGCTCAACCTCTTCAATCCTGCGTTGCGTCGTGCGGGGCACTTCCTGCGGATCGCGTTCGAACAGGCTTTGCGCCCCCAGAATATGCCCGGCCAGGCAGTGCTCATAGATGGAACCGGGCACGTGCCAGCGCTGAATGTCCTCGCCATCAACATGTTCCAGAACATCTTCTGCACCGCGTCTGTCGTGACTGATGATGCGTCCATCGCGCAGATAAATCCGCAGCCCTTTTTGCCCGCCAGACGGCCCGGCATATTTGTTTAACCAGAGATCGACCGGCAAGCCGCTGATCTGCCCCTGGAGATGTGCCTCGCCCTCTGCGGTGGTCATATCCCCTTTTCTGATATCGCGGCCCAAACGGTCCTTCGCGGTCACCACCTGCAAGGCCATATCGCCCTTTCCCCCCAGATAGCGCAAGGTTTCACGCATCATCGCCAGCACATGCGTGCCAATATCCAGGATAACGCCATCCGGGTGGCGCAGGGTGCGTGTATCCGGCTCGCCGGTGGCAAAGTTCAGCGCAATGGGCTCACCCGTCGCGTTAAACCCACTCGGCTCCTGAAGAAATCCTTCGATTCTGACAATATCAGCTACGGTGTCGACCAGCCCCTGATGCACGGTACCGAGACGCGCCATCCAGTGATCGAGCGCCAGCACGCGGCTAGCCGCACCGGGCAAAACCAGCAGAGTTTTCAGTTTTTCGATTTGGGTTAGCGTCGCGACGATGGGCTTTTCGACCACAATACGCCGGACCGGGGAAGCCAGCGCCTGCTCAAGCACCTCAAGATGGTGCAGAGAAGCCGTGGTGATAAACAGGGTATCGAGAGGTTGGGTGAGGAGTCCAGCAAGCGATGCGCATCGCGTCACGCCGCCGGGCTGCTTTGCGGGGTCAACATCAAACCCCAGACAATGTAGCGAGTCGCCGAAGCGATGTCGTAATGCAGGCAGGTATGCCGTTTCAACCACGGAGCCAAGTCCAACAAACCCTAACAGCATGTGCTTACCTCGTTGAGTAAATTGCCGGGGCATTACGCCTGCCCCGGCAACGTCGAGGTTTTATCAGGCGTTAGCGGCCGGTTTAGTCTGGGTATTTTCCAGCATCCGGCGTACCGGAACAATGAGCACAATCAGTACCGCGGCACAAATCAGCAGTGCGACAGAGCAACGGGCAAAGAGATCCGGCAGCATATCCAGCTGGTCGGCCTTCACATGCCCACCAATCAGGCCAGCCGCCAGGTTACCCAGCGCACTTGCACAGAACCAAAGGCCCATCATCTGACCACGCATTCTTTCCGGTGCCAGCAGCGTCATGGTCGCCAGGCCAATCGGGCTTAAGCACAGCTCACCCAGGGTCAGCATCAGAATACTGCCCACCAGCCAGAACGGAGAAACCCCCGCCCCGCCGTTAGCCAGCACATTCTGCGCGGCCAGCATCATCAGGCCAAAGCCCGCTGCGGCACACAGAATGCCAATAACAAATTTGGTGATGCTGCTTGGGCGAATGTTCATGCTCGCAAGCTTCGGCCATGCCCAGCTGAATACCGGCGCCAGAATGATGATAAACAGCGCGTTGACCGACTGGAACCACACCGCCGGGATCTCGAAATCGCCGATCATGCGGTTAGTGTAGTCGTTGGCAAACAGGTTGAACGAGGTTGGCTTTTGCTCAAACGCAGACCAGAAGAATGCGGCGGAAACCAGCAGGATGAAACACACCAGCAGTCTGGCGCGCTCTTTACGGTTGAGGCCAGCAAAAACAAACAGGTAGATGAAGTACAGCGCAACAGACGCGGCAATGACATAAACCAGCGTACTGGCAACCGCTACCGGGTTAATGACAATCACACCCTGCGCAATCAGCGTCACAACAACAGCCACACCCACGGCCAGCGCCAGCAGCCAGGCACCCACGCCTTTTCGCTTCACGACCGGGCTGTTCCAGGTGGAATCCAGGCCAACTTCACTGTCGTAGCGTTTCATGGATGGAACGGCAAACACGCGGAAGATCACCAGCGCCACCAGCATCCCGATACCACCGATACCAAAGCCCCAGTGCCAGCCATGAGTTTTAATCAGCCAGCCAGAAATCAGCGGAGCAATGAACGACCCCATGTTGATGCCCATATAAAACAGCGAGAAACCGCCGTCACGGCGTGCATCGCCTTTTTTATACAGAGTCCCGACCATCACCGAGATACAGGTTTTGAACAGGCCAGAGCCGAGCACAATAAACATCAGGCCGATGAAGAACAGGTTATTCCCCATCACGGCAGAGAGCGCGATCGACAGGTGGCCGAGGGCAATCAGAATAGAGCCGTACCAGACGGCTTTTTGCTGGCCGAGCCAGTTATCTGCCAGCCAGCCGCCCGGCAGCGCGGCGAGGTACATCGCACCGGCAAAAATCCCCACGATGGCAGACGCGTTCTCACGTGCCAGTCCCATGCCGCCGTCATAAACGGTTGCCGCCATAAACAGAATGAGTAACGGGCGGATACCGTAAAACGAGAAGCGCTCCCACATTTCAGTAAAGAACAGTGAGCCAAGCGGATACGGATGGCCGAAGAACGTTCGGCTTTCTTTTTGATTAACAGAGGATTGCATAATTCTCCCGAAAAGGTATGTCGTCGTGCTTGTAAACACCGCAAAACACGCCGACCAGTTATATATCTGGCCGATTTTTTGCCTGCGGCGAAGAGTTATTTAACCATTTGATAACCTGGTGCCAGTTTTGTCTAGTACCAACAGCAGGCCTTTAAGATGAAAGTTCGACAATCGTCTACTTTCTCAGATTTAAAATTGGCTAATAACGAATAGTGATTGACATCACACAGAGAAACATACGACAGGTTAAGACGAAAAAAAACCCGCGAAATACGCGGGTTATATGAAAGCTAGCAATGATTATTTGCTTTTCTTGATGTGCTTAATCAAACGCTTACGCTTACGCATCTGGTTTGGCGTCAGGGTATTGCGCTTGTTCGCAAACGGGTTATCCCCTTCCTTGAACTGGATACGGATAGGTGTGCCCATCACATCCAGCGATTTACGGAAGTAGTTCATCAGATAACGTTTGTAGGAATCCGGCAGATCTTTCACCTGGTTACCGTGGATAACCACGATTGGCGGGTTATAGCCACCGGCGTGAGCATATTTCAGCTTCACACGGCGACCACGCACCAACGGCGGCTGATGGTCTTCTGCTGCCATATTCATAATACGGGTCAGCATCGCGGTGCTCTGGCGACGGGTAGAGCTGTCATAGGCTTCGCGAACGGAATCGAACAGGTTACCCACGCCGCTACCGTGCAGCGCAGAGATAAAGTGCACGCGCGCGAAGTCGATAAAGCCCAGACGGAAGTCCAGGGTCTCTTTCACCTGCTCGCGCACTTCATTGCTCAGGCCGTCCCATTTGTTGACGACGATAACCAGTGAGCGCCCGCTGTTGAGGATAAAGCCCAGCAGCGACAGATCCTGATCGGAGATCCCTTCGCGCGCATCGATAACCAGCAGCACCACGTTGGCATCTTCAATTGCCTGTAGGGTTTTGATAACGGAGAATTTTTCCACCACATCGGTGATTTTCCCGCGTTTACGCACACCGGCAGTATCGATAAGTACGTACTCACGTTCATCGCGCTGCATCGGGATGTAGATACTGTCACGCGTGGTGCCAGGCATGTCGTAAACGACCACGCGCTCTTCACCCAGAATACGGTTAGTAAGCGTAGACTTACCTACGTTTGGACGGCCCACAATCGCCAGCTTAATCGGCAGATCCTGCGGGTTGAATGCCTCTTCAGGCTCTTCTTCTTCGCCCTCTTCACCTTCTTCGAACTGCGCCCAGTATTCAGCGTCTTCGTCCACTTCTTCCGGCGGGTTCACTTCGTCAACCCACGGCAGCAGAACGGTTTCGAGCAGGCTGGTCACGCCACGGCCATGAGATGCCGCGATTGGGTAGATCTCACCCAGACCTAACGACCAGAAATCAGCAATCGCCTGATCGGCATCGATGCCGTCAGTTTTGTTGGCCACCAGGAAAGTTGGCTTTTCACGCGCGCGCAGATGTTTGGCAATAGCGGAGTCCGCTGGCATCAGGCCAGCACGGGCATCAACCATAAACAGAACTACGTCTGCTTCTTCGATGGCCAGCAGAGACTGTTCCGCCATACGAGTTTCGACGCCGTCTTCTGTCCCATCAATACCGCCGGTATCGATGCAGATGAACTCACGTCCTTCCACTTCTGCACGACCGTACTTACGGTCACGCGTCAGCCCCGGGAAATCCGCAACCAGCGCATCACGGGTGCGTGTTAAACGGTTAAAAAGAGTGGATTTTCCAACGTTAGGGCGCCCGACAAGCGCGACCACAGGTACCATGTTTGAAGCCTCATAAAATTCAAAATCACGTCGCTTTCGCGGCGTTTTTAAAAAAGTCAAAACGGCCCCTGAGTTAACAGGAGCCGTTTAGTATACAACAACCGCTGAGTAATTAACGCGTGATCGCGTACAGCGTGCCGTCTTTTGCCTGGATCAGCAGTTTGCCATCAGCCACAACCGGTTCGGTCAGGAAGCCAGAGCTGTCAACTTTTTGCTGAGCAGTGAAGCGACCCGTTTCTGGATCAATCCAGTGCATATAACCTTCGCTATCACCGACAACCAGGCTGCCGTTATACAGCGCCGGTGCCGTCAGCAGACGGTGCAGCAGATCGCTTTGCGTCCACAGCGTTACGCCACCTTCGGTGTTCAGTGCCAGCAGGCGATCGTTCTGATCAACCATATAAATACGGTTGCCATCAACGATGAAATCATTCACAGAGCCCAGCTCACGCTTCCACATGATCTGGCCGCTGCGCAGGTCCAGCGCGGTCAGGTTACCATTATAAGCCAGCGCGTAAACCACGCCATTGACGATAACCGGCGTCGTGTCCACGTCGCTCAGGCGGTCGATTTCAGTCGAACCGGTCGCCTGGGAGATACGCTGCTGCCAAATCATCTGACCCTGCTGCATCAGTACCGCACTGACACGACCATTGTCGCCGCCAACAATCGCCGCGCCAAAAGCAGATGCCGGAGCAGATTCACCGCGCAGAGACAGTGAAGGCATATCCAGGTTTACCGTCCATTTCACCAGACCATCGGCTTCGTTCAGCGCCTGCAACTGGCCGTTGCTGGTATGGATCAGAACCAGACCATCGCTCACAACCGGGCGGGACAGCGATTCGCCAGCCACTGTGGTTTGCCATGCGATTGAGCCATCACTGGTGTTCAGTGCATAAACCTGCGCTTTTTCACTGCCCACATAGACGTGGCCGCCAGCAACCGTCAGGCCACCAGAGAGCAGTGCAGGCTTACGGGAGAACCAGCCATCTTTTTCCGCCAGGTTAACGGACCACACTTCTTTTCCGTCGTCGGAATTAAGCGCTTTTACCGTGCCTTTACGGTCGGCCGCATAGACAACGCTGTCAGCAAATGCCGGGTGCAGGTTGGAATAAAATTCACCAATACCGTCACCGACGGAAGAGCTCCACGCGGTTGACGGGGTAAACTGGTTTTCAACCGTTGGCAGCGGGGACATTTTTACAACATCTTCTTCGCCACTGAACAGTGAACAGCCACTCAATAACGTAACAGAAAGCAGTCCTGGCAGAAGTAATTTACGCAATTGCATCGGGTCCCTCTCAGACGGACAAATTATTTATTTTCATCTGCATCATTTCGCTCAGCGCAGGTGAAGCTTTGCTATCTACGCCAGCTTGCCACGCTTTACGCGCGCCCTCTTTATCACCTTTGCTCAGCAGTGCTTCACCGCGCAGGTCGGCAACAATGGCCGCAAAGCCTTCACCTTTGATGGTATCGAGCGTTTTCAGCGCATCATCGGCTTTTTTCTGTTGAACCTGGATACGCGCCAGGCGCATGTTGATGACCGCTTTCAGGTTTTCATCACTCGCCGCAGCAAGGCCTTGTGACAGCTGTGCTACCGCTTTATCCAGCTCATTTTTATCAACAAACTGCTGCGCGACTTCCAGTGCGGCCAGCGCACCGTAGGTGTTCTTGTTTTCAGCAGAAAATTTCTCGGCAGCGGTCAGCGTTTGCGGCTGATCGGCACGGATAGCGCTGATGGTGTTTTCATACGCCAGAGAAGCGCCACGCGCAGAATCAGCCTGATGACCGTTCCAGAAACGCCAGCCCACTAACGCACCCACACCCAAAATTACCCCAACAGCCAGTGCCTTGCCGTTTTCAGCAAAGAAGCGTTTAATCGCATCAACCTGGTCGTTTTCGTTCTCGTAAATTTCCACGCAGTTCTTCTCCTTAGGAAGTCAAAGCGCGCAAGTGCGCCGCAACGCCATCCTGCGTTACCGTTGTTTGCTCACCAGAGCGCAGGTCTTTAACCACCACTTCGCCGTTAGCCACTTCAGACTCACCCAGCACCAGTGCAACACTTGCGCCCCACTTATCGGCACGAGCAAACTGTTTTTTGAAGTTGCCGCCGCCATGGTTGGTCATCAGCTTAACGCCCGGCAGTTCATCACGAACGCGTTCGGCAAGCTGCATTGCCGCAGACTGCGTATCCGCGCCTGAGGCCACCAGGTATATATCGACAACGGAATCTGCTTTAAATTCCGGATTAACTGCCTGAACCAACAAAACAAGTCGCTCAAGGCCCATTGCAAAACCAACGGCAGGTGCCGCACGGCCACCAAGCTGCTCAACCAGACCGTCATAACGACCGCCTGCACATACGGTTCCCTGTGAGCCGAGGCTGCTCGTCACCCACTCGAAAACGGTACGGTTGTAGTAGTCCAGACCGCGCACCAGACGCTGGTTAACGGTATAAGAAATGCCTGCCGCTTCCAGCAGTTTGCACAGACCCGCGAAGTGCTCGCGAGAATCGTCGTCCAGGTAATCACCCAGCGCAGGCGCATCATTCAACAGCGCCTGGACTTCTGGGTTTTTGGAATCCAGAACACGCAGCGGGTTGCTGTACATGCGACGTTTGCAGTCTTCGTCCAGCGACTCTTTATGCTGTTCCAGGAATGCAACCAGCGCATCGCGGTAGTTCGCACGTGCTTCAAGAGAACCGATAGAGTTCAGCTCCAGAGAAACATGCTCAGAAATACCGAGCGCGCGCCACCAGCGTGCTGTAAGCATAATCAGTTCTGCATCGATATCCGGGCCTTGCAGACCAAAGACTTCAACACCCAGCTGGTTGAACTGGCGGTAACGACCTTTCTGTGGACGTTCGTGGCGGAACATCGGGCCGATGTACCACAGGCGCTGCTCCTGATTGTACAGGAGACCATGTTCGATGCCGGCGCGTACGCAGCCCGCCGTACCTTCCGGACGCAGTGTCAGGCTGTCGCCGTTGCGGTCCTCAAAGGTGTACATCTCTTTTTCAACCACGTCGGTCACTTCGCCGATCGCGCGTTTGAATAACGGGGTCTGCTCTACAATCGGCAAACGGATTTCGCTGTAACCGTAGCTGCCGAGCACCTGTTTCAGTGTGCCTTCAATGCGCTGCCAGATGGCGGTTTCGCCAGGCAGATAATCGTTCATGCCGCGGATGGCTTGAATGTTTTTTGCCACGTTTATTCTCTTTCTATATACAAAAAAGAACCCAAGGAATGGGTTCAATCATACATGGGAAGCGAGCGGCTTCCCATCACGTTATTTTTCAACCTGCTGGATGCTGATACGCTGCGCTTCATCCATCATCGTGGCTTTGGCGCGAATGCGGGCCTCAAGCTGGTCGATCATGTCGCTATTATCCAGACGATCTTTACGAATACCATCTTCATAGAGACCACTTTTCTTGTTACCACCGGTTACGCCAAGCGTTGACACGAGTGCTTCACCTGGACCATTTACCACACAACCGATAATGGACACATCCATCGGGGTGATAATGTCTTCCAGACGCTGCTCAAGGGCATTCACCGTACCGATGACGTCAAACTCCTGACGCGAACAGGTTGGGCAGGCAATAAAGTTGATCCCACGCGCGCGGATACGCAGTGATTTCAGGATATCGAAACCGACTTTGATCTCTTCAACCGGATCGGCTGCCAGAGAGACACGCAGGGTGTCGCCGATCCCTTCCGAGAGCAGCAGCCCCAAACCGATCGCCGATTTAACGGAACCGCTACGCAGGCCACCAGCTTCGGTGATCCCCAGGTGCAACGGCTGATCGATCTGCTTTGCCAGCAGACGGTAAGATTCAACTGCCAGGAATACATCAGAAGCTTTCACGCTGACTTTGAACTGATCGAAGTTAAGACGATCCAGATGATCCACATGGCGCATAGCGGATTCAAGCAACGCCTGCGGCGTTGGCTCGCCATACTTTTCTTGCAGATCTTTTTCCAGAGAACCGGCGTTTACACCGATACGGATTGGAATATTTTTGTCACGTGCGCAGTCCACCACCATGCGGATACGTTCTTCGTTACCGATGTTGCCTGGGTTGATGCGCAAGCAGTCAACGCCATATTCGGCGACTTTGAGTGCAATACGGTAGTCGAAGTGAATATCTGCAACCAGCGGGACACTGACCTGTTGTTTGATCAGTTTGAACGCCTCGGCGGCATCCATGGTTGGCACGGAAACGCGGACAATGTCCGCGCCGACACGTTCTAATGCTTTGATTTGATTGACCGTAGCTTCCACATCCGTGGTGCGCGTGTTGGTCATCGACTGGACGGCGATAGGAGCCCCATCGCCGATTGGCACATTCCCAACGTAAATCCGTTTCGATTTTCTACGTTGAATCGGAGCCTGGTTATGCATGAAAAATCTCCCGCGTTGCCCGTCTGTTACTGTGCTGCTGATTGTTCGGCATTAACGGTAAGACGCGCAACCTGGTTAGTTCTGATAAAGCGACTCAGATCGACAGGTTTTCCCTGGTACTGGATCTGTACCGCTGCCGGAGCGCCGATTTTAAGTTTGTAAGGTGCCTGGCCGGTTAGGTTTAACGTGCCATCTTTACGCTGTAAGCCGCTGAAAAGTTTTTTACCGGTTGCATCGGTCACTTCTAACCAGCAATCGGCCGAGAAGTTCATCACCAGCGCATTCGGGTTAGCCGCAGCATTCGCTACGCCCGCCTGATCGGTTGGCAGTGGTTGAGCCGCGCTTTCCGCAGGCGCAGATGCCGCTGGCGTGGTTGCCGCGGTATCAACATTCGCCTGAGAAGGGGCTACAACGGTATTATTTGGTGCTGGCGCAGCAGGATTCGCTGCTGGCGCTTGTGCCTGAGCCGGGTCGGTTGCAGGTGCATCTGTTGCAGCCGTTTGCGGGTCGTTAGACGTTGCCGCATTGTCGGTGTTCAGCGGCACGTTCTGTGCGTTATCGCTACCTGCGTTGTTCAGCTCGGCGGAAGATTGATCGGCCATGGTGGTGATCTCTTCCTGCTGCGCTTTGTGGTTTTGCCACCACCATGCGCCCGTCAGGCCAATAACTACAAACAGCACCAGCCAGGTAAAGCTCATCAACCAGCCATCACGTTTTTTACGACGTTTCCCCAGCGAGAAGGTCTGCATCGGCGCAACTTTTGCTGCACGCACCGGCGCCTGCTTCTCGATCATAGGCAGTAATTCTTCTTCGGGGATATGCACCAGTTTTGCGTAAGAGCGGATATAACCACGCAGAAATGTTGAAGCCAGATCGGCAGGCGCCTTATCTTCTTCAATATCGCGAACCGTGGAAACCTTCAGGCACAAGCGTTCTGCAACAGCTTGCTGGCTGAGTCCGAGTTGTTCACGGGCGTTGCGAAGACGAACGCCAGTGGAGAGTGCTTCATGTTGGTCGTGAGTGGCTTCAGTATTCATTCGCTACAACTACTGGTACGTGAAAAATAAGGGTTCAGGTGCCGGTGAGTCACAATGCCACCCGCACCGCGAAACTTCTGGTCAGTTAACCTCGAACAGACAGTATAAGACTGTCAGCCCGTAGATGACAGTAAAGCCCTGCCTGCGCAGCCAAACTGTTTTTAGGCCGTTACATACTGCCCGAAAGTCGCATGAAACGCACCGTAATTATTAATCAATCATCACGAATATGACTGATTATTCAGTAAGATTATGCGTCACGGCGACGATGATGCGCCGTGACTGCATAATAATCAAACAGCTTTCACCGCGATTGTCTCACCCTGCATACGTTTACGCAGCGTTCGTTTCGTACGGTCAATCACATCACCTGCCAGCTGTCCGCACGCGGCATCAATATCATCACCACGTGTTTTACGCACGATAGTGGTGAAACCGTACTCCATCAGTACTTTGGAGAAGCGATCGATACGGCTGTTCGAGCTGCGGCCATACGGCGCGCCCGGGAACGGGTTCCATGGAATCAGGTTAATCTTGCACGGCGTATCTTTCAGCAGCTCAGCCAGCTCGTGTGCATGCTCGGTACCGTCGTTCACGTGATCCAGCATCACGTATTCGATGGTTACGCGACCCTGGTTCGCATTGGATTTCTCCAGGTAACGGCGAACACCGGCGAGGAAGGTTTCGATATTGTACTTTTTGTTGATCGGCACAATTTCGTCACGAATCGCATCGTTCGGGGCATGCAGGGAAATCGCCAGCGCAACGTCAATCATGTCGCCGAGCTTATCCAGCGCAGGCACAACACCCGAGGTAGACAGGGTCACTCGACGCTTGGACAGACCAAAGCCGAAGTCGTCGAGCATGATTTCCATCGCCGGAACGACGTTGGTCAGGTTCAGCAGGGGTTCACCCATGCCCATCATCACCACGTTGGTGATGGGACGCGTGCCCGTCACTTTTGCTGCGCCCACGATTTTAGCCGCACGCCACACCTGGCCGATAATTTCGGACACGCGCAGGTTACGGTTAAAGCCTTGTTGAGCCGTAGAGCAGAATTTGCACTCCAGCGCACAACCGACCTGAGAAGAGACGCACAGCGTGGCGCGGTCATCTTCCGGGATATACACGGTTTCAACACGCTGATCGCCTACTGCGATAGCCCATTTGATGGTGCCATCGGCAGAGCGTTGCTCTTCTACCACTTCTGGCGCACGGATTTCGGCCACTTCTTTAAGCTTATTGCGCAGCACTTTGTTGATGTCAGTCATGTCATCAAAGTTGTCGCTGCAATAGTGGTACATCCATTTCATGACCTGGTCGGCACGAAACGGCTTCTCGCCCATCTCTTTAAAGAATTCGCGCATCTGCTGACGGTTCAGATCCAACAGGTTGATTTTTCCATTTTTATTTGGAACCGCAGGAATGACGACTTCGGAGGTATTCACTAGTTCAGACATAATTTTTTCCGGCCTCGTTGTTACACGTTATGGCCCGTGGAGGGTTAAAAAGAAACGCCCCAGAAAGCATCTGCTCATCCGGGGCGTTGCATTGTACAAAGTCTGGCGCAGGGATGCCACGTCTGCACGCGGCATTTACGAAAATAATGTGTAAACGAAACCGTTAAATTAACGGGTACGTGGACACACTTCGCCTTCAGCGAAGAAGAAAGCGATTTCGCGCGCAGCAGATTCTACAGAGTCAGAACCGTGGGTGCCGTTCTCGGTGAAGCTGTCAGCGTAGTCAGCGCGCAGAGTACCTGCCAGCGCGTTATCCGGGTTGGTTGCGCCCAGCAGATCGCGGTGACGCTGTACTGCATTTTCGCCTTCCAGTACGGAAACGACGATTGGGCCAGAAGTCATGAACTCAACCAGGCCGTCGAAGAATGGGCGACCTTCGTGCTCAGCGTAGAAACCGCGAGCCTGTTCAACGCTCAGGTGCAGCATTTTGGTGCCAACGATTTTGAACCCTGCTGATTCAAAGCGAGCGAAGATGCTGCCAATAACGTTTTTTGCCACCGCGTTTGGTTTGATGATGGAAAAAGTACGTTCAATAGCCATGATAACCTCTGTCAAATGTTCTGTTGTTTGCATACCGGAGTATGGTGTGGCGCGGATTATAATGAGCAATAGCGCCATTGCCTACGGATCTAAGTAACATTTTTTTAAAATAAGATGAGTTTTAGCAACAGCTCACATCTAAAGGCCACTATTTCGCTACTGAAGCGTAAAGTTCACCGTTGTTACCTGACCTGCATCATCCATTACCAGTAACTGATAATCACCTGACTTATCAAGCTGTAAAGTGTAAACCCTACCTTTCACATCCAGCGGTTCCCCGTTTAAAAACCACCAGCGTTCGCCGCTACTGCCACTGGCCAGGAGAGGCAGCGACACACGTGCTTCACCCGGCAGACGCTTGATAACGGCCCCTTCACGCACGCCAGAGAGGATGAGCGGTGCCGGAGAATCCTGCGCTAACGGCGGACAAACTGCAGACGCCGCGGGGATCCTTGCAGCCCGCCGCTCGGCTGCCGGGAGCCACGGTTCCAACGGCAGCGGCCACACGTCCACAACCTTCTCTGTGGCATCCGGGCAATCCGCGGCAACACGCTTGCCCTCTTTACTCAGCCAGATGGGGAAGCGGATACCGCGAACGCCTTCCTGCTCCGGCAGCAGCAACGTAGGTGGCTCGCTGCCATCCAGTAGCCAGGTCGAAAGGCGACGGCGGCAGTTCTCGCTACCTTCCGGCAGAGACTGCCCGCCAGGCCAGCAGATAACACCGCGCCCAACCGATGCCGGACGTGGGTCGCGCGGCAGACGCGCTTCAGCAATCGTTGAGCGAGACTGAAGCATGTTATTCACCTGATTGAGCAACGGAACCGCACTCGCGAAGCCAAACTGTCCAGCTACTGGCGTACCGTCCGGCCGTCCGGTCCAGATCCCAATGATATAGCGGGCATTAAGGCCGATAGCCCAGGCATCCCGATAGCCATAACTGGTGCCGGTTTTCCACGCAAGCGGCATCACCTGTGGCAGCGCACCATCCGGCAGTGGTTGTGCCTCGTTTGCCAGGATCCGGCGAATAATCCACGCCGCACCCGGTGACAACAAAGGGCGCTCCAGGATCGGATCGCCTGGCCGGACACGCAGTTTTGCCGCTTTGCCGTGACGGGCAAACGCGCTGTAGGCAGCGGTGATATCCGCAAGCCTTGCTCCTGCGCCCCCCAGGATGAGCGATAAATTGGGCTGAGCACCCGCAGGCAGAATAAGCGGAAGCCCGGCATTGCTGAGCATTCCGGCAAAACGTTTTGGCCCGTAGGCTTCCAGCACCTGCACCGCCGGGAGGTTCAGCGATCGCACCAGCGCTTCGCTCATACTGACGGGCCCATGAAATCCGCTGTCGAAATTACCGGGCCGATAATCCCCGGTGCGGCGCGGCACATCCTGTAGCAGTGACGCAGGATGGATCAGCCCCTCGTCCAGCGCCATGCCATAGATAAAGGGCTTGAGTACCGAACCCGGCGATCGGATCGCATTGACCATATCCACGTGGCTGAACCGGCTGTCGTCGTTGATATCCACGGAACCTACCCAGCCGCGCACTTTCATGTTGGTATGATCAACGACGATCATCGCCAGAGAGCTTCTTTCCGGCAGGCGCGCCTTCCAGTTAAGCGCCAGCTCCTCAAGCTGTCGCTGCAATGACGCATCCAGCGTGGTGATGATTTTGTTGTCCCGGCTTTTGCCGAGCATCATCCGCGAAAAAAGCGGTGCCAGCTGCGGCATTTGCCGTGGCGCCAACCAGATGGCCTCTTCACGAGACTCTTTAACCTGCTGAGCTGACCAGACGCCCTGAGTCACCATTCTGTCGAGCACTTTATTGCGCGCGGCTTCGGCACGCTCAGGCCATCTGTCAGGGCGCAACCGGCTTGGCGCCTGGGGTAAAACGGCCAGCAACGCGGCTTCCGAATAGCTTAGCTGCGAGGGCGGTTTGCCAAGATAAGTCCAGCTGGCCGCGCCCACGCCCTGTAACGTGCCGCCAAAAGGCGCGCGGTTCAGATAGAGCGTCAGAATATCGCGTTTTGAGAGATGCCATTCGAGCTGGACAGCCCGCCAGAGCTGGCGGATTTTACCGCCAAAGGTACGCGGATGCGGGTCGAGTAACCGTGCAACTTGCATGGTGAGCGTGCTTCCCCCGGACACCACTTTGCCGGAACTCAGATCCTGCCAGGCCGCACGCAGCACGGAAAAAGGGTTAACGCCGGGATGATCCCAGAACCAGCGGTCTTCATACTGGATCAGGGCGTCGAGATAGCGCGGAGAAACTTCTTCAATGGTCACCGGATAACGCCAGATCCCTTCGCTGTCGGCAAAGCGCCACAGTGGCGTCCCCTGCTCATCCACCACCACGCGCGCGGGATTAACCTCTTTGAGCGGTAACGGCCACAGGCGATCGGCGGCAATGATTAGCCCCCATAAAACGAGAAGCGCTCCCGCGAGCTGAAGCCAGCGGGAGCGTGTCAGACGAGCTATCTGCATGTTATGGAACGACAATCAGCGGGCCACTTGCCGCACCCGTTGCCCGCCACTGCGGAACATACATGGATTCCACCATCGGAGCCGGCACCTGATAGGTTCCAGGCGTTACGGCGCGCGCCAGATAAACCAGCGTTACCGGCTGGCCGTCACTGACAGGAACCGCCGCCACAAAGCGATCGTCGCGGAACTCCATATGCTGAATATCCGCCTGCTGCATCTGCGTCAGCAGGTTCTGCACCTCGCTTCCGCTGTCCTGCAAGCTGGCACTACTGTTTGCCAGATTCTGATTCTCCAGCTCCAGCCCTGCCGGGAGCAAATCAACCACCAGCGCATCCGGGACGTTCTGGTTGGCTTTCACATCAAGCCATACCAGCACCAGTTCACCACTTTTCAGCGAAGAGAGCGATTTGGTGCTGCCATCGGTGGCCAGAATATGTCGTTCGATCTGCAATACGTTAGATGACGGCTGAGGCGCATATTCCGGGTATCCGCTGCTATCAAGGCGGATCCAGAGCGGCGTCGTGCCGGTGTTGGTCACCTGCAACGCACCGAGCTGGTCGCCATTGACGTTTTGCACCTGCGCATTGTCGCCGCTGAGTGGTTTATCCGCCAGACTGGTCGTGGCCTGCCAGGCGCCGGAAAGCGTCGGCAATGCACGGCCAGCGAGGAACAGCGCATTGCTCTCCTGAGTGGAGAGCCAGCGCTGACTAAACGCCTGTTCAGAAAGCGTGTTCAGCAAAGTGTTTTGCGCATCCGGCAGCAGCTTGTACTCTTCCAGCAGGGAGAGCATCAGCGCGTTGTCGCGAAGCGCGCTGCCGTAATCGGCCATCCAGTTTTTGCTATCGTTACGCGGCGTTTTGATGGCCAGATCCAGCGCCTGCTGGCTGCGTGGCGCATCCCCCATCAGTTTTAATGCCATGCCGAGCTGCATCAGTGGCAAGCCAGACGCCGCCTGACCATGACGATCCCAGATTTCCCGCAATGCGCCGAGTGGTGCTTTTTGCTGACGTGCCAGCACCAGCGCGGCATAAGCCTGAACCGCAAATTTGCTGGCCTGAGTATCGTCGCTGTAGCGAATTGACATCATGCCCGGGTCCTGCAAATAGCGCAGCAGGCGGTTATTGGCATTATTGATGGCATCGGCCGGAACGCTGTAGCCCTGCTCTCCAGCACGCACCAGGAAATCGGTCACATAGGCGGTGAGCCAGTACTCCTCCTGACCATTTTTATCCCAGAGCGCAAAGCCGCCGTTATCACGCTGCATTTGCAACAGACGAGAAATCCCGATGTCGATCGCAGCACGACGCTTATCATCGCTATCCCCTTTAATGCCCAGCGCCGTCAGTTGTGCGGCGTTGGTATAAAGCGACGGGAACAGGCCACTGGTCGTCTGCTCAAGACAACCATATGGATAAGCCTGCAACTCACGAATATAGCGTGCCAAGTTCAACGGTGGTTTACCGCTAAGCAACAGCTGCCCCTGCAAGGTCGCAGGAGCTAACCCATTGATATGCTGAGCAGGTGCAGTCCAGGACTCACCCGGGTTCAGCATTGCTCCCGTATTTACCGTCTGGGCCGGGAACGCCGGACGAACGCCGATTTTCCAGCTTTTTTGCTGCGGTGCGAAGGTTTCACCCGGAAGCGTAAGCCCTGTTACCTGAGCGGTAATTTCACCGTCGCCATAACCCGCGAGCGCCCTAACCGGGATAAACAGGGTAGTTCGCACACCTGGTGCCAGCTTAACCGGCTGCGGCTGCGCGCTTTCCAGGCTCAGCAAGCCGGATGCCGTTAAGGCAACGTTCAGGGTCTGCGGTTGATCGGTCAGGTTTGTGACATCCAGCGTTAACCTTGAGGTATCACCGCTGGCGAGGAAGCGTGGCGTGTTCAGTTCAGCGATAACTGGCGCCGCGACAATCACTTTGCTTTCGCTGCTGCCAAAGTCGTCTTCCGTCCAGGCCTGCGCCATCAGACGTAATTCGCCGTTGAAATCACCAATCGGCATCGTAATAGTGCCTTCGCCGTTGGCATCAAGCTCTACGGGTTGCGCCTGCTGGGCGATAATGGTGACGTGATTCACCGGCGGTTTACCACCGCGTTTCAGTTCATCACCATCACCACCAAAACGCAGCGCCGCCATACGGCCCTGGCCTTCGATAACCTGGCCGTAGATATCATAAATATCTGCCCCATAACGCTTCTGCCCAAAGAACGCCTGCCAAGGATCTGGCGTGACGTAATCCGTAATGCTCAGCACGCCACTATCCACCGCAGAAACCAGCACGTTGACTTTCTGTGGCACCGCGCCCTCTTTCACGCTGGCTTTCACTTTCACCGACAGCGTCTGATTTGGGCGCATTTTTTGCGGATTATCGAGCACAATATTCAGGCGACGATTTTCGTCACCCATTGGCAGGTGCAGCAGCCCAACAGCACGTTTTGGCGTGGCCGATTTAGATTTATCGCCCGGACGCACCACCAGCGTGCTGAGATACAGATCGTGACGCTTCCAGGCTTTATCCACCGGAATAGCCAGATCAAGACCGTTGGCCGGAACATCGATTTCTTTCCACCACAGCGGCCCTTCGCTGGATTCAATCATCGCGTAGCCTTTGCCTGCGGCAGGTGCGGCAATGTGAAGATTAATGGTGTCGCCAGGCTGGTAAGACGGTTTATCCAGCTTCAGCGTCACACGGTCGGGACGCGCCGCACCGGTACCATCGCTGTTATCCTGCCAGCTGTAGCCGGCCCAGAAACGCACACTACTGACCGTATCATCCGGGGCTTTGACCTCCAGACGATAAGAGCCCCACTCCACTGGGAAGGTCACTTTACCGGTCTGATCGGCGGCGATATCGAGCGATTGCTCACCTTCAACCAGATCTTTTTGATCAAACTGAGACTGCCATCCGTCAGTTTCTGACCAGTTCCAGAAGTAATCCCGACGTTCGCGGATAAGCCGGACCTGTAGCCCTGAAACCGCTTTTTTCGCTCCGCTGGCATCGGCATAGACGATATCAAAACCGGCATTGCTGTTTTCATCCACAATAGGCTGATTGACGGTGGTGTCTGTGCGGTAGTCATATACCGCTTTGCTGGCAAACTCCGGGCGGATCCCCGGCAAGGTTTGCGCTGGCCAGATGGCCTGCTCTGCGCGACGAGTCACCGGACGGCCGCCAGATTCCAGCAGGCTGGCTTGCAGAATCACCTGTAACGGCGAGTGCGCCTCTTTCCACTGGCTTTCCGCTGATACCTCACCCCGGCCCTGCTCGTTAAGCGTGAGCTGCACTTCATCCAGGCTGCGGGTCAGGTTCTCTTCCGCGATATCGCCAAACTGGAAGCCCGGCAGTGCCGACACGGCCTCACGCAGAGGACGCAGGAATAACTGCCCTTGCAGGCTGTTTCCGTTGGCGGGCGCGCCATACAGGTAATAGCCCGTCACATCAAACCTGACGTCATCTGCCGGGGACACCGGCGTTTTTTGCCCAGTCAGATTTAACGCCATTCGCTCCGGCATAAAATCTTCGACGTGGAAATCCCACATCCGTTGCAGGTTATCGCCAGTATTGGCGCGAATATGCCACATACCGGTTTGCGCCCCGCTGTCCAGCGGATAGGTAAAGCGATACAGACCGTTTTCTGGCTGAACCACCAGGGTGCGTGCCACCTGTCCATCCGGGCGCAGCACATCAAGTTTCACCGGTTGTGCAGGCAGTGGCTTACCGTCACTGTCACGCAGCAGGCCGTTGAGAATAACGGTTTCACCCGGGCGATAGAGATCGCGCGGGCCAAACATAAAGAACTGTTTGCTGTAACCCGGCGCACCGGCGATATCAAATTCAGCCAGATCCAGCGCCGGAAGTTTCAGGTCGAGCAGCGTGGTCTGCCCGTCTTTGCGCGCCAGTATTAACGCAGCTTCTTTATCGGTCTCAAGCCTGGCGTGGCCGTCAGCATCGCTGGTGCCCTGTGCCAGCGTCTGGCCTTTATCGTTGAGTAATGCGACCTCAATACCGGCCTGCGCCGCGCCGTTTTCCAGGCTCTGGGTAAAGATATCGAGGCGATTATGATAACGGTGAGCGGACAGACCAATGTCGCTCAGGGTAAAGAGGGTTGCCGCATTGCTGTAGTTGTAATGTCCCGCCTGGTTCATCACGGCGATATACACGCCGGACTGTTGCAGCGGTTTGATATCACTCAGGGGTAGCAGCAGTTTTTCCCGTGTGTTTCGCGCCGGGTTGAGATCAAAACGGCCGGTATAGACCAGATCGGCCATTTTGAGCAGATTGTCAGACTCCCAGTTGGTGAGCGAGTTACGGTATTCCCACTGGCTGACAAACGATGCCAGGGACTCTGGCTTCACGCGGTAGAAATTAACATCCACGTTGTTGACGTTGAGCGCCATCACCGGCAGCCCTTCCACCACTTTTCCAGGCAGCAGCGATCCGCGGCTGGCAAAACCGACCGTCGGTTCAACATCCCGGGTGGTGATCGCTTTTTCGTAATCAATGCCAAAGGTGGCTTTGTTCAGCGCCAGCAGGTCGCGTTCGACGGTAATCACCAGATTGCGGTTCGGCTCGAGGTGACGCAGACGCAGCTCTTTCAGGTTGGGTGCCAGCTCCCACGCGCCATCCACTTTGCCGCTTTTCTTGTCCACTACGTGCACCGTCTTTGCAAAATCCTGGTCGGGATTGAGCGGGACAGAGAATGTCAGAACTAACGTAGCCGCGCCGTCGAGCTGGATTTCAGACGCATCCAGTAAGGTGAGAGGTTTACCCTGGCTGGCAGAGGCCAGCTTCGCCAACTGCGCGCTATCGGGTTTTGCCGGAGTGTTCTCTTTCGATGGACTGGCGCTTGCAGGTGCCGGGGCCGAAGCCTGTGGTTTATCGTCGCCGTTATCACAGCCGACAAGCGTAAAAGTGGTAAGCAGCGCGAGAGAGATCGCGGCTAAACGAAACGGTTTCATCCTTTATCCCTGGCCCATCGGGCCTGTTGGTCGTCATCCGGTTAAGTATTATCCGCAAGTTTCATTAATACAAAAAGTCTAAATTGAGATTCTGGAAAGCACCTCGCAAAGAGTTGGTACCTCACAACCGATGCTGCAACGCCGATCACACCCTCAAACGTCACATGTTACCTTTCACGTCATTTGTTTTTAAAACAATCAGATAGCTGGATGAACCCGCCAGTTGCCTGCTAGTTTAAGGCCCAAGACGCACACCGAGTGCGCGGTTCAATAAGAGAGATAGCCATGAAACGAGCCGTGAACGCCCTACAAAATTTCGGAAAATCATTGTACGGACCGGTACTTATCTTACCGATTGTCGGCCTTTTTATCGCACTGGGGAACGTGCTGGGTAACGGTAACCTGGCAGACTATCTGCCATTTCTCGGCCACCCGTTAATCCAGAGCCTGGGGCAACTTATCGCCAAATCTGCCGTGTCAGTGCTGGTTAACCTGGCGCTGGTCTTTGCCGTGGGTATCCCAATTGGCCTGGCGACCCGTGATAAAGGCTACGCCGCCCTGATTGGTCTGGTGACCTTTGTGGTGTTTATCAATGCCATGAACGTCACACTGCAGTTGCAGGGCGAGCTTGCTCCGGTAGATCAGATGAAAGCGGCCGGACAAGCCATGGTGCTGGGGGTTCAGGTACTGGAGATGGGCGTCTTTGCCGGGATCCTGACCGGGGCGCTCTCCGGCTACCTGTACAACAAATACGCCAGCGTACAGTTTAATGGCGCGATGGCGATTTATTCCGGCCACTGTTTTGTCGCCATTGTGATGCTTCCCGTTTCCATGCTCCTCGGCGTGGTGATGAGTGAACTCTGGCCATTTGCCCAACATGGAATCAGCACCCTGGCACTGGCAATAAAAGGTTCCGGCCCGTTTGGTGTCGCAATCTACGGCTTCCTGGAGCGCATTCTGGTGCCAACCGGTTTGCACCATCTGGTCTATACGCCGTTCCTGTATACCGAACTGGGCGGGACGCAAGAGGTCTGCGGTGCAACCTACCAGGGTGCGCGCAATATCTACTTCGCCGAGATGGCTTGCCCGCAGGTCAAACAACTTAGCAGTACCGTGGTGTGGGATGCGCGTGGCATCAGCAAAATGTTTGGCCTGCCTGCGGCGGCGCTGGCGATGTATATGACCGCGAAGCCAGAGCGTAAAGCTATCGCGAAGGCTATTTTGATCCCGGCGGCGTTGACCTCCCTGCTGGTGGGAGTGACCGAGCCGATTGAGTTCTCGTTCCTGTTTGTTGCCCCCCTGCTGTTCGTGGTGCACGCGGTGCTGACCGGCATCGGCATGATGCTCTTCTCGCTGTTTGGCGTTCATGCGATTGGCGCTAACGGGATTATTGATTTCATTCTTTACAACCTGCCGCTCGGCACAGAGAAATCCAACTGGCCAATGTACCTCGTGGTTGGGCTGATTATGTTCGCGCTCTACTTCGTGGTGTTCCGCTTCCTGATCCTGCGTTTCAACATGAAGACGCCAGGCCGTGAAGATGACGAACAAGAAACACGGCTCTACAGCAAGCAGGAATACCAGGCGAAAGGCAACAACGATGGGCTGGGTGAGTCAATCGTGTCAGGCCTGGGTGGCCGGGAAAATATTGAAGTGGTGGATAACTGCTACACCCGCTTACGCGTCACGGTGAAGGATGTCGCCATCATCGACGAACCGCGCCTCAAGGCGACCGGCGCGAAAGGGATTATCAAACAAGGTAACAACGTTCAGGTGGTCTACGGGCTGCATGTCAAAAAAATGCGAGAAGCCGTTGAGACGTTTCTCTGAAAGGAGCTAAAGATGTTTAAACCCCCGTTTATTCTCTCTATTGCCGGTGGCGGTAGTACTTACACGCCGGGCATCGTGAAAAGCCTGATGGTACGCCTGCAGGATTTCCCGCTGGCAGAAATACGCCTCTACGATATTGACGACGCGCGTCAGAACACCATTGCGCCGGTGGTAGAGAAAGTTATTCGCGACCACAGCCAGAGTATCAAGTTCACCGTAACCAGTGACCCAGAAGTGGCTTTCAGCGGCGCACACTTTGTCTTCGCCCAGATGCGCGTTGGCCAGTACAAAATGCGCGAGCAGGATGAGAAGATCCCATTGCGTCACGGCGTGGTTGGGCAAGAAACCTGCGGCCCTGGCGGGCTGGCGTACGGCCTGCGCACCATCCTGCCGATGGTAGAGCTTATCGATTTAGTGGATCGCTACGCGCATGAAAAAGCGTGGATCGTAAATTACTCCAACCCGGCGGCGATCGTCGCAGAAGGCGTGCGTCGTCTGCGTCCGAACGCCCGCGTGCTAAACATCTGCGATATGCCGGTGGCCGCGATGCGTAATATGGGGGCGATTCTGGGTGTCGATCGCCACAAGCTGGAAGTGGACTACTTTGGTCTGAACCACTTCGGCTGGTTTACCCGCGTGCTGGTGGATGGCGAAGATAAGCTGCCGGAGCTACGTCGACATATCGCGAAGTTTGGCCTGCTGACGGAAGATGCCGCGAAAACCGACCCGCAGCATTCCGATCCGTCATGGGTGAAGACCTGGCGCAACATCAAACCGATCATGGACAATTTCCCGGATTATCTGCCGAACCCGTATCTGCAGTACTACCTGATGCCGAACCAGATTGTCGAGCACCAGAACCCGGAATACACCCGTGCTAACGAAGTGATGAACGGGCGCGAGAAAAAGCTGTTCGCGGCCGCAGAAGAGTACAAGCGCACTGGCGTACTGTCGGACGCCTTCCACGTAGGTGTGCACGGTGAATTCATTGTTGATGTTGCCTGCTCGCTGGCGTTCAACCTGCGCCAACGCCATCTGGTGATGGTGGAAAACCGCGGGGCGATTACTAACCTACCGTACGATGCCGTGGTGGAAGTGCCAGCCTATATCACCTCAGAAGGGCCGGAGCCAATACGCGTGGGCCAGGTGCCGCTGTTCCACCAGACGTTGCTGCAACAGCAACTGGCTTCTGAACAGCTGCTGGTGGAAGCCACTATAGAAGGCAACTATGAAAAAGCGTTGCAGGCATTCACCCTGAACCGTACCGTGCCCACTATGGAACATGCAAAAGCGATTCTCGATGAGATGATAGAGGCTAACCGTGATTACTGGCCTGCGCTGCAAAAAGCCTGGAATAACGGCGAAGCGGTGAAAAAATAAGGCGTTGCTCGCGAGTTGAACGTGGTGTGCTTGTCGGTGTCAGAAAAAACACCGACAATCCTTTTTTACGGAAAAGAATGGAGGCACCCATGTCCACCTCATATTTTGTCGCCGCCGACTGGTTGATTGAACACAGTGACGACCCGGAAGTCCAGATTATAGACGCGCGCATGGCCCCGCCGGGGCAAGAGCATCGCGACGTTCCCGGTGAGTACCGTGCAGGGCATCTGCCTGGCGCAGTATTTTTTGATATTGAAGCCCTCTCTGACCACACATCTCCCCTGCCGCATATGCTGCCACGCCCGGAAGCCTTTTCCGTGGCGATGCGCGAGCTTGGCATCAGCCGTGACAAGCATCTGGTTGTCTATGACGAAGGCAATCTCTTCTCCGCCCCGCGCGCGTGGTGGATGTTGAAGAACTTCGGTGCGGAAAAAGTTTCGATTCTGGCGGGCGGACTCGCCGCCTGGAAACGCGATGAGCTGCCACTCCAGCAGGGTGACGTGACGTTGCCTGAAGGGGATTTCGACGCCACGTTTGATGCCACTATCGTAAAACGTCTGACCGATGTGCTGGTAGTAAGCCATGAAAAAACAGCGCAAATCGTTGATGCTCGCCCTGCACCGCGTTTCAACGCCGAAGCGGACGAACCGCGTCCGGGCCTCAAGCGCGGACACATCCCCGGCGCGCTGAACGTACCGTGGGGCGATCTGGTGTTTGAGGGCGAACTGAAAACCACCGACGAACTACAGGCCATTTTTGCTCGTCAGGGTGTGGATTTGCAGCGTCCGATTATCGCCAGTTGTGGTTCCGGCGTGACGGCCTGTGTGGTGATCCTGGCGCTCGCCACGCTTGGCGCAGCCGATGTGACGCTCTATGACGGTGCCTGGAGCGAATGGGGTGCCCGTGACGATTTGCCGGTTGAACCTGCCAAATAATGGATAACCGCCTGATAACGCTCTTAACGCGCGGGGAGTCATTGACCCGCGCGGAGTATCGCGTGCTCGCCCACCTCACGGAACATCCGCTGCTGGTGGGTAACATCACGGTGCGCGAGCTGGCGCAGGCGACATTCGTCTCTACCGCCACCATTATGCGCCTGTGCCAGAAGCTGGGGTTTAGCGGTTTTAGCGAGTTTATCTGGCACTGCAAACAGCTTCTTTCAGACACGCCACACATTACTGCGCAAAGGAATGATCTCCCGGAATTGCCTGCCCTGTTCAGCCAGTTTATTGCGAATTATCAGCAGACATTCCAGTGGGTTACGCAAGATAAACGCCAGCAGTTTGCCGACCTGTTGCGCCAGAAAGAGAGTTTCTTTCTCTACGGTGCCGGGTTTTCGTATCTTTTTGCCGAGTACCTCACCAAGAAATTGCAGGTGTTGGGCAAAACGGCCTTTATTTCCGGGCCCGGCGACAGCAGGAATATTTTTCTGAGTAACGCTGCTCGTTATCAGGTGTTTATCGCCGTGTCGCGCAGTGGCGAAACGGAACAGGTGCTGGATAAAGCGCGGATTGCCAAAAACGTTGGCATGACGGTGGTGGCCTTTACCCGCGCCTCGGCAAATACCCTGGCAGGTATGGCGGATCTGCATTTCGCGTTGTATGACGAAGCGGTGCATTACGCCGCCGAAGCCGCTGGCGTGACGTCGTTCGAGTCTAACCTGGTGCTGTTGATGGATTTACTGCTGTTGGAAGCAACGGGGTGAGTGCTCACCCCAGTGCTATCAGATAATGCGATTGGTTTTCAGATCGCGCAGGAAACCGCCCCAGCGACGTTCATAGAACGGGGTGATGTGTTCAGTAATAAAGTGGCTGATGCCCTTCTCACCTTTCACAACGCGACAGATATCAATCGGCTCATCACCTGGCAGTGTGTCAGTGGCTACGTTCCCGGCCGCCTGAATGATCTCATCGATTTCACCGTCGGCTTCAATACCAATCAGCAGCACCGGCTGCTCTTCCGCGCTCTCTTTAATGGAGCACAGGAACGCGCGTTTTACCGGCTTGATGGTTTTGAACAGCGTGGTCAGGGAGTCAATCATCTGTGCTGGCGGTTCCGCCACTTCAGACAACAGCAGCGTTTCGCCACCTTCAATCACTTCCTGCGTGCTGAGCGGGTTGCCCTCTTCGCCAATCAGATGGCTGATTTCACGCGGGGTGAACTCTTTCCCGGTCGGCAGTTTGGCGTTCAGGAACAGCGTCTGGCCCAGCGTCATTTCAAACAGCGTGCGCACCGGCATCACCACAAACGCCTGTTCGTCTTCAACCGCTTCCTGGAGTGCTTCAAGAGAGGTGAAGAACGGGATAACGGAGGTGCCGTCGTCTTTCTCCCAGTGCAGCAGATCCAGCGCACTGTCTTCCACAACCTGCTCACCTTCCGCTGCCGTGCCTGGCACCCAGACGCTGGATTCCAGCAAGGTGCGGAAAAATGCTGGACGATGCGCAGGCTCGGTCGCCGCCTGTTCCAGCAGGGTTTCTAATTCATTTTTGGTTTCGGACATAACAATTCCAGATGATGCATTTCCCCCCTCACCCCGGCCCTCTCCCTCAAGGGAGAGGGAGCAAACCATCCCCTCTCCCCGTGGGAGAGGGTTAGGGTGAGGGCAATGAGATTACTCAGCCGTCAGCAGGTTCGCCACGGTACGCACACCCAGACCGGTCGCGCCCGCAGACCACTGCTCAACTGCCGCTTTACGGTACGTTGCGGAGCAGTCGATGTGCAGCCAGCCTTCGTGGTAGTTCTCAACGAAGTGAGACAGGAAGCCCGCGGCGGTGCTTGCACCTGCCGGGTACGCCGCGCTCGCGGTGTTGTTCAATTCGGCAAAGTTAGACGGCAGTTGGCTGCGGTGGAACTCGTCCAGCGGCAGACGCCAGAACGGCTCGTTCTCTGCGGCAGCGCTTGCCAGCAGGCGGGCAGCCAGTTTGTCGTCAAAGCTGAACAGCGCATGGTAGTCGTTGCCCAGGGCAGTTTTCGCCGCACCGGTCAGCGTTGCCATATCGATAATCAGCTCGGGTTTCTGGGCGCAAGCGTCGATCAGGCCATCGGCCAGCACCAGACGGCCTTCGGCGTCGGTGTTCATCACTTCGACGTTTTTGCCGTTGCGGTAGCGAATGATGTCGCCCAGCTTGAAGGCATTGCCGCTGACCATATTGTCGGCGCAGCACAGGTACAGTTTCACGCGCTTGTTCAGACCGCGGGTAATCGCAAACGCCAGTGCACCAGTGATGGTGGCTGCGCCGCCCATATCGGACTTCATGGAATCCATGAACGCGCTCTGCTTCAGGCTGTAACCGCCGGTATCAAAGGTAATACCCTTACCGACCAGGCAAGCAAAGACGGGCGCTGTTTTGTCGCCGGTTGGGTTGTAATCCAGCGCCAGCAGCACAGGAGGACGCTCAGAGCCGCGACCCACGGTGTGAATACCCATGTAGTTCTGCTCGCGCAGATCTTCGCCTTTGGTGATGCGGTAAGACATTTTGTCACCCGCCACGCCGCACAGCAGGTCAACCGCGCGCTGTGCCAGCTGCTCCGGGCCTAACTCTTCAGCCGGAGCGTTGATGGTGTCACGCACCCAGTCGATAATGGTCAGACGGCTTTCCAGCTCTTTCTGGCCGGCTTCATCGAGGTTCGCCCACTCAATTTTACGGGTGCCTTTCGGACCTTTATAACCTGCCCAGAAAGCCCAGCTGCGATCGGTATCCCAGCCTTCGCCGTCCAGAGAAACATGTTTAATGCCCAGGCCGTCAATTTTACGCGCGGCACGCTGGATCAGGCCGGTGTCATCGTTGCCTGTCAGGTGCAGGGTAATGCCGTCGTTGTTGATGCTGTAGGTGGCTTTCTCGCCCCAGCGTGCGTCAGCAGGCTGTGTGGAGAGCGTAATCTTCATCGCTTCGGTCATTTTATTTATCCTTATTAGCAAACGGGCCGCCTGAAGGCAGCCCGTTAAGTGATTTACTCTGCTTCATCTAACCAGACTAACAGAATCGCCTCCAGAATTTTTTCATTGGATGCGTTTGGATCGTCGTCAAAATCCTCTAAATCGCAGATCCACTGGTGCATGTCGGTGAATCGTACGGTCTTTGGATCGAGATCCGGGTTCGCGTCGTAGAGCGCTTCGCCGATTTCACGGCTGTCTGTCCACTTCAGTCCCATATTAATGCTCGCGTGCGTGGTTGATGGTGTAGCGTGGGAATTCCACGACCAGATCTTCATCGGTTACCAGCGCCTGGCAGCTTAAACGGCTGTCTGGCTCCAGACCCCATGCTTTATCCAGCATGTCATCTTCGTCTTCGGTGCTCTCAGCAAGAGAGTCGAAACCTTCACGCACTACGCAGTGACACGTGGTGCAGGCACAGGATTTTTCACAGGCGTGTTCCACTTCGATACCGTTACGCAGGGCAACATCGAGAATGGTTTCACCGGTCTTCGCTTCCAGAACAGCGCCATCCGGACAGAGGTCCGCATGAGGCAAAATAACAATCTTTGGCATATTAAACCTCGTCCACGGACTGGCCTTTCAGCGCGACGCGGACAGATTTGTCCATGCGGCGAGCGGCGAAGTCCTGGGTTTGTTTATCAACGTTTTTAATGGCTTCTTCTATTGCATCAGCGTCATCGCCTTGCGCTACGGCACGTAAGTGCGCGGCAGCTTCGTCGATCACCTGACGCTCAGCGGCGCTTAACAGCGCGGCATCGGCAGTGAGTGCGCCAACCAGGCTTTCCAGCACGCGTGCGGCTTCAACTTTCTGTTCAGCCAGCATTCGCGCCTTCACGTCTTGTTCGGCGTAGCTCATTGAATCCTGAATCATGGTCGCGATTTCGCCATCGGTCAGGCCGTAAGACGGCTTCACCTGGATGGACGATTCAACACCGGTCGATTTTTCCATCGCTGTGACGCTCAGCAGGCCGTCCGCATCCACCTGGAAGGTCACGCGAATGTGCGCCCCACCCGCAGGCAGCGCCGGAATACCGCGCAGCGCAAAGCGAGCCAGAGAACGGCAGTCCTGCACCAGTTCGCGTTCGCCCTGCATCACGTGGATGGACATCGCGGTCTGACCGTCTTTGAAGGTGGTGAACTCCTGCGCACGCGCCACCGGAATGGTGGTATTACGCGGGATCACTTTCTCTACCAGGCCGCCCATGGTTTCCAGCCCCAGGGAAAGTGGAATGACGTCCAGCAGCAGCATTTCGCTGTCCGGCTTGTTGCCGACCAGAATATCAGCCTGAATTGCGGCGCCCACAGCGACCACTTTGTCCGGGTCGATGGAGGTCAGCGGCGTGCGGCCAAAGAATTCACCCACGCGTTCACGCACCAGCGGTACACGTGTGGAGCCCCCCACCATGACCACTTCAAGTACTTCTTCCGCTTCGACGCCCGCGTCTTTCAGCGCGCGGCGGCAGGCCAGAAGTGTGCGTTTCACCAGCGAGGTAATCAGATCATTAAACTGTTCACGGGTGATGTCACCCTGCCAGCCCGCCACATTCACGGTGACAGTCTGGGCGTCGCTGAGTGCAATTTTGGCTTCAACCGCCGCATCCAGCAGTTCACGCTGCACGCGCGCATCGCTACGATCGGTAATGCCCGCCAGCTCGCGAATGTGATCCGCCAGCAGATGATCGAAGTCATCACCGCCGAGCGCAGAGTCACCGCCGGTGGCCAGCACTTCAAATACACCGCGGCTTAAGCGCAGGATAGAGATATCAAACGTCCCGCCGCCCAGATCGTAAACTGCAATCACCCCTTCCTGACCGGAGTCCAGGCCATAGGCAATGGCAGCAGCCGTCGGTTCGTTCAGCAGGCGCAGTACGTGCAGGCCCGCCAGACGCGCAGCGTCTTTAGTACCCTGACGCTGTGCATCATCAAAATAGGCCGGAACGGTGATCACCACGCCGTCCAGTTCACCTTCAAGCGTGGCTGTAGCGCGAGCCGCCAGCGCTTTGAGGATGTCCGCAGACACACGAATCGGGTTCAGTAAACCGGCGGTGGTGGCGATCATTGGCAAGCCATTTTCACTTGCCTGGAACTGATAAGGCAGGTGCGGGTAGCGGCTCTGGATATCAGCCAGAGAGCGGCCCATCATGCGCTTAACAGAGATGATGGTATTGGCCGGATCGCGCGCAGCGTTAGTGCGTGCATCGTAGCCGACCGTGTGGCCCTGCTGATGATAGTGGACCACAGATGGCAGCAAATGGCGGCCGTCTGCGTCTGCCAGCGTTTCCGCCTGGCCGCTACGCACGGTCGCCACGAGGGAATTGGTGGTACCTAAATCAATGCCCACCGCCAGACGACGCTGGTGCGGTGCAGCACTTAAACCAGGCTCACTAATTTGTAATAAGGCCATGTTGAGCTTCCAGAATCAAAAATCGAGCAGCTTTTCTTCGAGTTGTTCAGCGCTGCTTCGCAGTTTATCGAGAAAACGGAGCTTGCGTACTGTGTCCGCCGCTACGTCCCATGTCTCGTTATTCAATTGTTCAACCATCTGCTGATGGCGGGTATCAAACATCTCTTTGACACGTTTGATAAAGCGCGCCAGCCGGGTTTCGTCTTTCGCCTGGTCTATCTCATCCAGCTCTTCACGCAGCTCCAGCTGTTCCATCAGAAATGCGGTATCACGCACGGTGTGCTGTTCGCTCGCCAGATCAAATCCGTGAAGGGAGAGTAAGTACTCTGCGCGGGTTAACGGATTACGCAGCGTCTGCCAGGCCTGATTGATGGTCGCAGATTGCGATACGGCCGCCAATTGCTCTGACTGAGTACCACTGGCAAATTTATCCGGATGGTACTGACGTTGCAGATCCTGAAAACGGACCGTCAGGGCCGGAATATCGACAGTGTATTGAGCGGGTAATCCGAAGAGGGTGAAGTAATCCATAACAATCTCAGGGGTAGCCGATTAAAACAAACCCCACGCACAGATTCCTGCGGTGGGGTTCATCGGATGACGCACGATCAAACGTGGAAGCTTTCGCCGCAACCGCACTCGTCTTTTACGTTAGGGTTCGTGAATTTAAACCCTTCGTTCAGGCCTTCTTTTACAAAGTCCAACTGAGTGCCATTGAGGAATTGCAGGCTCTTGCCATCGACCACCACCTTCACGCCCTTGTCTTCAAACACGGTGTCGTCAGACGCCGGTTCATCAACAAACTCCAGTACGTAAGCCATACCAGAACAGCCGGAGGTACGTACGCCCAGTCGCAGGCCATAGCCTTTACCACGGTTCGCCAGGAAGGCGCTTACTCGCGCGGCAGCGCTGTCGCTAAGGGTAATCGACATACTCAAACCTCAATTATTTTGCTTCACGTTTGCTTTTGTAATCCGCAATAGCGGCTTTGATCGCGTCTTCTGCCAGGATAGAGCAGTGAATTTTCACCGGCGGCAGTTCGAGTTCGTCAGCAATATCGGTGTTTTTGATTGCCTGTGCTTCGTCCAGAGACTTGCCCTTTACCCACTCGGTCACAAGTGAGCTGGACGCAATTGCAGAACCGCAGCCATAGGTCTTGAAGCGCGCGTCTTCAATGATACCTTCATTGTTGACTTTAATCTGCAACTTCATCACGTCGCCACACGCCGGTGCACCGACCATGCCGCTACCTACGGATTCATCGCTGTTGTCAAAAGAGCCAACGTTGCGTGGGTTCTCGTAATGATCAATAACTTTTTCGCTGTATGCCATGATTGAATTCTCCTTATGTACCGATTAGTGATGTGACCATTCAATGCTGTTCAGATCCACGCCCTGTTTGAACATTTCCCACAGTGGAGAAAGGTCACGCAGACGGCCGATGGAGTTGCGAACCAGCTTGATGGTGTAGTCAATCTCTTCTTCGGTAGTGAAACGACCTAAAGAGAAACGGATAGAGCTGTGTGCCAGCTCGTCGGTCATCCCCAGCGCGCGCAGCACGTAGGATGGCTCGAGGCTTGCAGAAGTACATGCAGAGCCAGAAGAAACAGCCAGGTCTTTCAGCGCCATGATCAGCGATTCGCCTTCAACATAGTTGAAGCTCACGTTGAGGATGTTTGGTGCGCCCTGCTCCAGATCGCCGTTCAGATACACTTCTTCCATATCTTTCACGCCGTCCCACAGACGGTTACGCAGAGTGCGCAGACGCGCCATCTCGGTTTCCATCTCTTCTTTCGCAATGCGGTACGCTTCGCCCATGCCCACGATCTGGTGAACAGGCAGAGTACCGGAACGCATTCCGCGCTCGTGACCGCCGCCGTGCATCTGTGCTTCGATACGAATACGTGGCTTACGACGAACATACAGTGCGCCAATACCTTTCGGGCCATAGATTTTGTGGCCAGAGAAGGACATCAGGTCCACTTTCAGCTGGCTCAGGTCGATAGGCAGTTTGCCCACGCTCTGAGTTGCATCAACGTGATAGATGATGCCGCGCGCACGGCACATTTCGCCGATGGTCGCGATATCCTGCACGACGCCGATTTCGTTGTTCACGTGCATGATGGAAACCAGAATGGTGTCTTCACGCATTGCCGCTTCGAGCTCTTTCAGGTCGATGATACCGTTGCTCTGTGGCGCCAGGTAGGTGACTTCATACCCTTCACGCTCCAGCTGGCGGCAGGTATCCAGCACGGCTTTGTGTTCGGTTTTGCTGGTGATAACGTGCTTGCCTTTTTTCTGATAGAAGTTGGCTGCACCTTTGATCGCCAGGTTGTCGGATTCGGTTGCACCGGAGGTGAATACGATTTCACGCGGATCGGCACCCACCAGGTCAGCAATCTGATTACGGGCGATATCTACCGCCTCTTCAGCATGCCAGCCAAAACGGTGTGAACGGGAAGCTGGGTTACCAAAGTTTCCGTCCAGGGTCAGACACTGCATCATTTTCTCGGCAACACGCGGGTCCACCGGCGTGGTTGCGGAGTAGTCGAGATAAATCGGTAATTTCATTGCTCTATAAACTCCGTACATCGCTTCAATGCAAGGAATCAGGCAACCGGCTGGATGTACGACCGAGTACACGGGGTGTTTCCACCCCGGCCTGATTCTGAAATCTTATAATTTTTGCCCTAAATAGTTCGTGTTGCAGCAAGGCGGCAAACTTGCGAGTCCCAGGAGCTTACATCAAGTAAGTGACTGGGGCGAGCTAGTGCGGCCAACGCAGTTGCGGCACGAAATATAACGGGCAAATTAGGCGCGTAATTTAACGTCGATTGCGTCTTGCGCGCGGGTGCTGCGTTGTGATTCATGGCTGTGCTGGCGACCAGACACATCCAGGACTTCCTGGTTATTCACCAACTCACCGAGAGTGATGTTGTTCAGGAAGCCGGTCAGACGGTCGCTCAGATCGCGCCACAGCGCGTGGGTCAGGCATTTATCGCCGCCCTGGCAGCCGCCTTTACCCTGGCAACGGGTCGCGTCAACGGATTCGTCAACTGCGCTAATCACTTCGCCTACCGCAATACTGCCCGCGTCTTTACCCAGCAGATATCCGCCGCCTGGGCCACGAACGCTGGAAACCAGTCCATTTTTACGCAGTCTGGAGAACAGCTGTTCCAGATAAGAGAGGGAGATCCCTTGTCGTTCAGAAATATCAGCCAACGGAACCGGGCCCGCTTCGGAGTTGAGCGCAACGTCCAGCATCGCGGTCACGGCATAACGCCCTTTAGATGTCAGTCTCATGTCTTACTTAACCTCAAACTCGCCCCTGCCCGGGGTTTTTTATTGTAAAATGGGGGTATTGCATAGCAGGGCCAAGTCTGACATTCCTGACTAAATTGGTCAACTATTTACTTGACTGTTTTAGTCAGGTATTTAACCTTCCGTGCCGTTTTTGTCGGGTGCGGCCTGATGCCCTCCCCGGCCCTCTCCCAAGGGGAGAGGGGAAAACAAACCGGCACTACTCTTTATTCTTCTGCTCAATCGACGCCAGGATCCCGCGCAGGATGTTCAGCTCCTGACTTTCCGGGCGCGCACGGGTAAACATACGACGCAGCTTATTCATCACCTGGCCCGGGTGACCTTCACGGATAAAGCCGGTTGAGAGCAGCGTCTGCTCCAGGTGGCCGTAGAAACGCTCAAGGTCGTCCACCAGCGGGTAAGCCGCCTCTTCTTTCTGTTCTACCGGTTTCTCCTGCGTTGCCAGCCAGGCCATGCGCACTTCGTAGGCAATGACCTGTACCGCCATCGCCAGGTTCAGTGAGCTGTATTCCGGGTTTGCGGCAATCGCCACGTGATAATGGCATTTTTGCAGTTCATCGTTGGTCAGGCCCACGCGCTCACGACCAAACACCAAAGCAACTGGCGCCTGTTCAGCTTCCGCCACGCTTTTCAGACCGCATTCACGCGGATCCAGCATTGGCCATGGCAGCGTACGCGAACGCGCACTGGTGCCCACCACCAGGCTACAACCCGCCAGGGCTTCGTCGAGGGTATCAACAATCTGGGCATTGCCGATAACGTCACTGGCGCCGGCCGCCAGGGCGATTGCCTGGGAGTCGGGTTTGACCAATGGGTTAACCAGCCACAGATTGGTTAAACCCATGGTTTTCATTGCGCGGGCGACAGAGCCCATATTGCCGGTATGCGATGTTTCGACCAGCACGATTCGAATATTTTGCAGCATAGTTTTTGGTGTCTGAATTCAGTGTCTGAAGAATATTCGGGCATATTATCATAATCGGGAGACATAATCCGATCCCGCTGCTATACTCTGCGCCGATTTTCATGTTCTTTAACATCCAGTGAGAGAGACCGATGCATCCGATGCTGACCATCGCCGTGCGCGCAGCGCGCAAGGCGGGTAATGTAATTGCCAAACACTACGAAACTCCAGACTCCGTAGAAACCAGCCAGAAAGGCAGCAATGATTTCGTGACTAACGTCGATAAAGCCGCAGAAGCGATTATTATCGAAACAATCCGCAAATCTTACCCACAGCACACCATCATCACCGAAGAAAGCGGTGAACATGAAGGTACCGATCAGGATGTTCAATGGGTTATCGATCCACTGGATGGCACCACCAACTTCGTAAAACGCCTGCCACACTTCTCTGTGTCTATCGCAGTACGCATTAAAGGCCGTACTGAAGTCGCCGTTGTCTACGATCCAATGCGTAACGAACTGTTCACCGCAACCCGCGGCCAGGGCGCTCAGCTGAACGGCTATCGTCTGCGTTGCAGCAATGCACGTGACCTGGACGGCACCATTCTGGCGACCGGCTTCCCGTTCAAAGCGAAGCAGCACGCAACTACCTATATGAATATCCTGGGCAAACTGTTCACCGAATGTGCTGATTTCCGTCGCACCGGTTCTGCTGCGCTGGATCTGGCCTACGTTGCGACCGGTCGCGTTGACGGTTACTTCGAACTGGCACTGAAGCCGTGGGACTTTGCTGCGGGCGAGCTGATCGCGCGTGAAGCAGGTGCACTGGTGTGTGATTTCACCGGCGGTCACAATTACATGACCACCGGCAACATCGTTGCAGGTAACCCACGCGTTGTTAAAGCCATGCTGGCAAACATGCGTGATGAACTGAGCGATGCGCTGAAGCGTTAATTCAGTATCAGGGTGCGGGCACCAGCCCGCTCCTGTCAAAACGGTCGCAATCCCCTTCCTACCGGCACAGCACTCATCCACATCGTTACCGCCGCAACCAGTAAAATAACCCCACCTGCCAGCGCAAGCGTTGTCCAGCCAACCTGTCGCCACAATACCGGCGTTTTGTTGCCGCTCAGTTTGACCGCCAGCTGACGGAAACTGTGCACCAGCAACGCCAGCGAAGAGATGGTCAGAGATGTCCCTGCTGCCATCGCCAGCGCGGAGATCATTCCCCAGCCAAACACACCGATAACCTTACTGAACAGCAGCACCATTATCGCCCCCGAACACGGGCGCATCCCCATCGAGAGAACAATCATCAACCGTGCGCGCCAGTCGTCGCCATTTTGCAGCTGTTCCTGGGTCGGTAAATGCTGATGCCCGCAGCAGCAGTGGGCATCGTGAACGTGATGCGGCGTGAACGTTTTGAATTTTGGTTTTTGCAGTAAGATGCGCAATTTTTTCAGCGCCCGCCAGCAGAGGATCAGCCCCAGAATGCCCACCAGTGCGTAACTACCCTTCTCCAGCCAGAAACTGCTCATGTGCAACTGGCGAGCAGGAAGCTGCAAAAGCGACAGCACAACCACCACCAGCACAATAGCCACAAGCCCCTGTAGCAACGAGGAGGCCAGCGTCAGGCCGATGCTCGATTTCAGCTTTGAGGGATGCGTGGCAAGCCAGGTGGTGATCACAATTTTGCCGTGTCCGGGGCCAAGCGCGTGCAGAACGCCATACAAAAAGCTGAAAATCAGCAGCGATCCCCCCGCCTGAGTTGGGTTGTCCGCCACCGCTTTTAGCAGCCCGCTCATCTGCTGATTAACATCACGCTGCCAGAGGATGCTTTTCATCATCACCTGCGGCCATGAGTGCCACAGCCAAAGCACACCGCCTGCGGCCAACACCAGGAACAGAGCCAGCGGCCAAAGCTGTAACCAACGGCGGGATTTTCTGACGGGGGAAGAGATCACTGACATTGCAACGTCACCTGCTGTGCAAACTGTTTACCCAGATCCATGTCCTCTGGCGGAGCATCTTCTTTATCGAGAGACACGGCAAAGTTAAGCGTTTCTTCACTGGGTTTCGGGGTATGAACCGCCAGCGTACAGCGTTTTTGTAGCTCAGCTGGCAGCTGCGCATTGCTGTCTTCGGCATAACTCATATCGACGTAATAGCTTGGGTCAAAAGTAGAAAAGGTGTACTTTTGCCCCGCCAGCGGCTGGGGTTGCGCCAGCGGCAGCACAAACGTCAGCACCGCCTGATGCCCTTCACGCGACATCCCGTATTCCGTTGGGCGATTAAGGAATTTGACCTTCTGGCCGTTATGCCAGAACTCGGTGAAATAGTGCTGACCCAGCACATTTGCCATCACTTCAGCCGCCAGTTTTTTCCAGACTTCATCCCCGGGTTTGGCGTTTCCGGCATCATAAAGCAGGTCAGCAGAGGTGATTTCGTCCATCGTCCAGCGCATTTTAAGGCCGCTAAGCTGCGTCCCGTCTGTCACCAGCGTTGTTTTCAGGCTGATAAAACTGTGAGGATGTGCGCTGACGGTAAAAGTGAAAACCGCCAAAAATAACGCCAGAGCACTTTGTTTAACTATTTGCATCAATTCCTCACGTCAAAAATTCTGTGATGTTCGCCTGCAATCCTGAAGGAAAGCGTTCCCGTTGCGCTTTATTGCCGACATCCTTTAGCTATTCTTACCAAACACTCATACTGGATACCCGACAGATGATGACGACGCTTGAGATACCATCTGTGCTTTCCAGTTCGCAGCGCCGCTGCCAGGTGCTTTTGATGCTTTACCTGCCAGATGCTGTCGTCACCGCACAGAGCATTACGGCTGCCAACGGGGTAGACGACACCATCGCACGGCAAGATATAGCCGAGACACGCGATGAAATCCAGCGCTATCATCGGCTTGATATCATCACGCATCATGACGGCAGCTACCGAATTGAGGGCACCGCACTGAACCAGCGTTTATGCCTGCTGCACTGGCTGCGCAGGGCGCTCAGGCTTTGCCCACAGTTTGTGTCTCACCAGTTTACCCCGGCATTAAAAACCGCACTTAAACGGCACGGCATTGCCCGCCCTCTGTACGATGACACCAACCTGCGCGCACTGATTAACTTCTGTTCGCGCAGGCTTCAGCGCCAGTTCGAATGCCGGGATGTGCAGTTTTTACAGCTGTTTTTACAATATTGTCTGATTCAACATCATCAGGGTAACACGCCGCACTTCACCCACGTTCAGCGTAACTGGGCGCAGTCCAGAGGTGAGTATTTCACCGCACAGGAGATTGTTCGCCACTGGAAACGCCGGGTACCCTCGGCTCCGCATATCGATGAGCAACTGTTTTTGTCGCTACTGTTTATGATGCTGCGCACCCCCGATCCGGTTCTGGACAAGCACCAGCAGGACCAGCGCTTGCGCCGCACCATTGTCCGCATGATTGCGCGCTTTCGGGCGCAGACCGGGATGAATTTCAGCGACGAGCAGGGGCTGACCGATCAGCTTTATATCCACCTGGCTCAGGCGCTTGATCGCTCTTTATTTGATATCGGCATCGATAACAGCCTGCCTGAAGAGATCCATCGTCTTTACCCACGCCTGCTGCGCACGACCAAAGAGTCGTTGTTTGAGCTGGAAGCGGAATTCGGGCTGCGTTTTTCCGAGGAAGAGATGAGCCTGGTGGCAGTGATTTTTGGTGCCTGGCTGATGCAGGAGAACGATCTGCACGAAAAACAGGTCGTGCTGTTAACGGGGGATGATAAAGAGTGCGAGGCGTTAATTGAGCAACAGCTACGTGAACTGACGCTGCTGCCGCTCAATATTCGTTATCTGACGTTACAGGCCTTTCAGAAGGAGGGAGCACCGCGTGAAGCCTCACTGGTTATCACTCCCTACCCCACGGCGCTGCCGCTGTTCTCACCGCCACTGATCCATGCCGTTGAGACACTCAATGCGCAGCAGCAAGAACATATTCGCGCGATGCTGGAGTCGTAATCAGACCCGCGCCGCCACTTTTGGACGTACCACCATTGCAGGCAGTGCGACCAGTGCCATGACCCAGAATACGCCGTGGCCGAGCTGCTGATACAGGAAGCCCGCAAATACCGTCATCACGGCAATACTGCCACCCATCGCGACGGCTGAATAGACCGCCTGCAAGCGAATAACATCCCCACCTTCCCGGGCTGAGATATAGCGCATGGCAGCCAGATGACACACCGTGAAGGTGCCACAGTGCAGGATTTGCGCCACGATAAGCCACGGCAGTTCTGTCGTCCAGCCCATAATGCCCCAGCGCGCCACACCACAGACGGCGGAAAGCAGCAGCAGGTCACGAGCTCCAAAGCGACGGAACAATTTTTTGCTCAGGGCAAAGATAATCACCTCAGCGACAACACCAAGCGACCAGAGATACCCCACGGCTGAAGCCGAGTATCCAGCCCCCTGCCAGTAAATCGCGCTAAAACCGTAATAGGCCGCATGTGCCCCCTGAAGAAGACACACGCACGCCAGAAAACGCCAGCTTTGGACGATCAACGCCCGCCAGGCCGGCCAGCCTGCGCTCTCCTGATGACGGCTTTCCCCCTGCGGCATCACTGATGGGCGCAATAACATGCCCAGCAGCATCGAGGCGATCCCGACACTCAACAGCGCCAGAATGGCGCGATAATCGTAGAGACTGACCAGCTTGCCCACCAGCGCCGAGCCAATGACAAAGGCAATCGATCCCCACAGGCGAACGCGGCCATAGTCCATGGTTATCTGTTTTTGCCAGGTATTCGCCAGCGCATCCGTCAGCGGCACCAACGGAGAGAAGAACAGGTTGAAGCCCACCATTACTACCATCAGCCAGGCAAACTGATGACTGACCCAGAAGCAGGCCATAAAGACCAGCGTCAGCAGCGCCAGAATACGCACGGCTTTAATCAGTAAGGAGGGATCGCTGACGCGCGGCGCAATTAACAGACTTCCCAGAAAACGCGCAACCAGCCCGGCACCCAACAGTACACCAATGGTTTCTGGCGTAAGGCCAATCCCTTTGAGCCAGACGCTCCAGAAAGGCAGAAAAATACCGTAGCTAAAAAAGTAGGTGAAATAGCTGAGCGCCAGCCAGCGTGTGGAATGCAAAACCATGAATCCCTCCTGAAATGGAGGCGATAGTCTGTCGTTAAATGTAAGCCAGCGCAAGTGACTATTAACAAGCAAATAACACCCACACTTCACAGGGCTTAGATGGCGCAATGACCTCTATTTTATCGCCCAGGGTCACCATGCTGAATGGCGAAAAATGAATATCATCCTTACGGCTGATTTATGAAGAAAAGCTGAATGGCAGGCTGCCGGTTTGTGTATTAGTTTTAAATCAGGTCCCACCGAAAAAAGAGCCTGCTATGAACTCTCTACGTTATTTTGATTTCGGCCAGTCTCGTCACTTGTTGTTGCTGATTGCCCGTATCGCGATTGTTGTGCTGTTTATTATTTTTGGCTTTCCGAAAATGACCGGCTTTAGCGGCACGGTACAATATATGACATCCCTTGGCGCGCCTGCGCCCATGCTGGCAGCCATTATCGCGGTAGTGATGGAAGTCCCCGCGGCTATTCTTATCGTGCTGGGCTTTTTCACCCGCCCTATTGCCGTGCTCTTTATTTTCTATACGCTGGGAACGGCGGTGATTGGTCACCATTACTGGAATTTGACCGGTGATGCCGTGGTGCCAAATATGATTAACTTCTACAAGAACGTCAGTATTGCTGGCGCGTTTATTTTGCTGGCGATAACCGGGCCTGGCGCAATATCCCTCGACAGGCGTTAAACACAAAAAAGGCCGCAATCGCGGCCTTTTTTATTTCTGCAAAGCAGGATAATTATGCGTAAACCGGGAAGCGTGCGCAGATATCCAGAACTTTACCTTTAACGCGCTCGATAACCGCTTCGTCATTGATATTGTCCAGAACGTCACACATCCAGCCAGCCAGCTCTTTCACTTCAGCTTCTTTAAAGCCACGGCGAGTCACAGCCGGAGAACCGATACGGATACCAGAGGTCACAAACGGGCTCTTTGGATCGTTTGGCACGCTGTTTTTGTTCACGGTGATGTTGGCACGGCCCAGGGCAGCGTCAGCTTCTTTACCGGTCAGGTTTTTATCAACCAGATCCAGCAGGAACAGGTGGTTTTCAGTACCGCCAGAAACCACTTTGTAGCCACGGTTCAGAAACACTTCCACCATCGCTTTGGCGTTTTTAGCAACCTGCTGCTGATAAACCTTGAACTCAGGCTCCATTGCTTCTTTCAGCGCAACCGCTTTACCCGCGATGACGTGCATCAGTGGGCCGCCCTGCGCGCTTGGGAACACAGCAGAGTTCAGTTTTTTGTACAGCTCTTCGCTACCGCCTTTCGCCAGGATCAGGCCGCCGCGCGGACCCGCCAGGGTTTTATGGGTGGTGGTAGTCACAACGTGAGCATGTGGAACCGGGTTCGGGTAAACGTCTGCGGCGATCAGACCGGCAACGTGCGCCATATCAACGAACAGATATGCGCCGATGCTGTCTGCGATTTCACGCATTTTTGCCCAGTCAACGATGCCGGAGTAAGCAGAGAAACCACCGATGATCATCTTCGGTTTGTGCTCTTTAGCCTGCTTAGCCATGTCTTCGTAGTCAATTTTACCGGACTCATCAATACCGTAAGGGATGATGTTGTACAGTTTGCCGGAGAAGTTAACCGGGGAACCGTGAGTCAGGTGACCGCCTTGCGCCAGGTTCATACCCAGAACGGTATCACCCGGTTGCAGCAGCGCGGTGTAAACCGCGAAGTTAGCCTGAGAGCCAGAGTGCGGCTGCACGTTAGCGTAGTCAGCACCAAACAGTTCTTTTGCACGGTCAATAGCCAGTTGCTCAACGATATCAACGTATTCGCAACCGCCGTAGTAGCGCTTGCCCGGGTAACCTTCAGCATATTTGTTGGTCAGCTGAGAACCCTGCGCCTGCATAACGCGCGGGCTGGTGTAGTTTTCGGAGGCGATCAGTTCGATGTGCTCTTCCTGACGTACTTTTTCCTGCTCCATAGCCTGCCACAGTTCGGCATCATAATCGGCAATGTTCATTTCACGCTTTAACATCCGCATCTCCTGACTCAGCTAACAATAAAATTTTGGCCTGAAAAGGCAGTCCTGTTGGACGACGGGCAACAGTATAACTGATTAGTTCTGCGATAACAGGTCTTGACAAACGATTTTACGCAAACGTTTACCTCCACGCCACGCAAGGGTTTGAGGAATAAAGCGCTCACCCTTTTCAACGGATTTCTTTTCAGGTTTGTGATGCATATTTTTCACGATGCAAAGAACCATTTACAACGCAGGGGTATTTTTTATAAGATGCATTTAAAATACATTATTAAAGTAACATTTGAAGGAAGCTGCTATGCTCGACGCTCAAACCATCGCTACCGTTAAGGCTACTATTCCCCTGCTGGTTGAAACCGGCCCTAAACTCACCGCCCATTTCTACGATCGTATGTTCACGCATAACCCGGAGCTCAAAGAGATTTTCAACATGAGCAACCAGCGTAACGGCGATCAGCGCGAAGCGTTGTTTAACGCCATCGCAGCGTATGCCAGCAATATCGAAAACCTGGCGGCGCTGCTGCCTGCGGTGGAGAAAATTGCGCAGAAACATACCAGCTTCCAGATCAAACCAGAGCAGTACAACATCGTTGGCGGTCACCTGCTGGCAACGCTCGATGAGATGTTCAGCCCGGGTCAGGAAGTGCTGGACGCATGGGGTAAAGCCTACGGCGTGCTGGCAAACGTCTTTATTAATCGCGAAGCGCAGATCTACAGCGAAAACGCCAGTAAAAATGGCGGCTGGGAAGGTACTCGCGCATTCCGTATTGTCGAAAAAACGCCACGCAGCGCGCTGATTACCAGCTTTGAATTTGAACCTGTGGATGGCAAGCCAGTGGCAGATTATCAGCCGGGTCAATACCTGGGCGTATGGCTGAAACCAGAAGGTTTCCCGCACCAGGAGATACGCCAGTACTCTCTGACCCGTAAGCCTGACGGCAAAGGCTACCGCATTGCCGTGAAACGCGAAGACGGCGGTCAGGTCTCTACCTGGCTGCACAACGAAGCCAGCGTGGGTGATGTGGTGCATCTGGCCGCGCCTGCGGGTGATTTCTTTATGGCTGTTGACGCCAATACACCGGTAACGCTTATCTCCGCAGGTGTTGGTCAAACACCAATGCTGGCGATGCTGGATACGCTGGCGAAAGCTCACCACAAAGCGCAGGTAAACTGGTTCCACGCCGCAGAAAACGGCGACGTTCATGCCTTTGCGGATGAAGTGAAAACGCTGGCGGCGGATCTGCCGCGCTTTATCGCGCATACCTGGTATCGTCTGCCAACCGATGCTGACCGCGCGGCTGCACGTTTCGACAGCGAAGGTTTGATCGACTTAAGCCAGCATGAAGGGGCATTTAGCGCACCGGATATGCAGTTCTATGTATGTGGCCCGGTAGCGTTTATGCAGTATGCAGCGAAGCAATTGGTTGAGCTGGGCGTAAATAAAGACAGCATTCATTATGAATGCTTCGGCCCGCATAAAGTGCTGTAATGAAAAAGCCCCTCGTTCGAGGGGCTTTTTTTCGCCGGGTGGCGGCTGCGCCTTACCCGGCCTACAAAACCGTTGGCATTGTTAAATCGCCGCGTCGTCTTCTTCGCCGGTACGGATTCGAATTACGCGCGCCACGTCAAAGACGAAAATTTTACCGTCGCCAATCTTGCCCGTCTGCGCCGTACGGATAATGGTATCCACACACGTATCCACGATGTCATCGCTCACCACGATTTCGATTTTCACTTTTGGCAGGAAGTCCACCATGTACTCTGCACCACGGTACAGTTCGGTGTGGCCTTTCTGGCGACCAAAACCTTTCACTTCTGTTACGGTCATCCCGGTGATGCCGACTTCAGCCAGTGCTTCACGTACATCATCCAGTTTGAAAGGTTTAATAATCGCATCAATCTTTTTCATGGTGGGTCCTTAAACTCTTGCCAGTAAGCTGCCTCGTAATCGGTTGCTCACAGTATCATATTCATTCGGTTTTTGCGGTACTACTCTTTAAAATCGTTCGCTTCCAGCTCGTGCCGCGACAGCAATTTGTAGAATTCTGTGCGGTTACGCCCGGCCATTCGCGCCGCGTGAGTCACGTTGCCTTTGGTAATTTGCAGTAGCTTACGCAAATAGTTTAGCTCGAACTGGTTACGTGCCTCTGCAAAAGTCGGCAGAGCCGTATTTTCCCCTTCAAGCGCCTGCTCCACCAGCGCATCGCTGATCACCGGCGACGAGGTGAGCGCGACACATTGCTCGATAACGTTGACCAGCTGACGCACGTTCCCCGGCCAGCTTGCGGTCATCAGGCGCTTCATGGCATCGGTCGAAAAAGCACGGACGAAGGGTTTATGGCGATCGGCAGACTGGCGCAGCAAATGGTTCGCCAGCAGCGGGATATCTTCCGCGCGCTCGGCAAGCGCGGGGATTTTCAGGTTCACAACGTTCAGACGGTAGTAAAGGTCTTCACGGAACTCGTTGCGCGCCATCACTTTAGGCAAATCACGGTGGGTCGCTGAAATGATGCGCACGTTGATGTCGATATCGCGGTTACTGCCCAGCGGACGCACTTTGCGTTCCTGCAATACGCGCAACAGCTTAACCTGCAACGGCGCAGGCATATCGCCAATTTCATCAAGGAATAGCGTGCCGCCTTCTGCGGCCTGGAACAGCCCTTCTCTGCTGCTCACCGCGCCGGTAAAGGCCCCGCGCGAGTGACCAAACAGCTCAGACTCCAGCAGCTGTTCCGGCAGTGCGCCGCAGTTAATGGCGATAAAGGCATTTTTGCTGCGCGGGCTGGCATTGTGGATGGCCTGTGCCAGGATCTCTTTCCCGGTTCCGCTCTGGCCGTTAATCAGCACGCTGACGTCAGACTGTGCCACCATCCGTGCCTGTTCAAGCAAGCGTAACATAACGGGGCTGCGGGTCACGATGGATTCCCGCCATGCTTCATCACCCGACGGTGCAGTGTGTTCAAGCGCGCTGTCGATGGCTTTATAAAGCGCATCTTTATCGACGGGCTTGGTCAGAAAACTGAATACGCCCTGCTGTGTGGCAGCGACCGCATCGGGGATAGAGCCGTGGGCGGTGAGGATGATAACCGGCATCCCTGGCTGCTGCTTCTGGATCTCCGCAAACAGCTGCATCCCGTCCATCTCGTCCATGCGCAAATCGCTAATCACCAGGTCTATCTTTTCGCGACTGAGCACTTTCAGCCCTTCCTGCCCACTTTCGGCGGTGACCACGCTATAGCCTTCGCTGACCAGACGCATTCCCAGCAGTTTTAACAATCCAGGGTCATCGTCCACCAGCAAGAGATGGGCAGGTTTGCGGCTTGTCATGGCTTCACATCCTCTTGTTTCGTGTCGCTATCCTGATCCGGCGAGGTGGATGGCGAACTCCCCTTTGTTCCATCAGGCAGATAGTTGCTCGCCGGTTTACGCGTTGAAAGCTGCCTTTCAATGTCCGTCAGGTTTTCAAGCTTGCGTGTCGTGGTATCAAGCTGAGCGCGCAAATAATCCTGCTGCTGGCGCAGCGTATCGAGTTCAGCATCGCTGGACTGCTGCAACTTGCCGTAGCGTGAGCGCTCTTCAGCCAACTGAAGTTGCTGCACCTGTCCGTCCCGCCAGAGCTGATACACCGGGCGAACCTGCGCCGGAATGCTTGTTGCCAGCCCGTCCAGACGTGAGGTATTGGCACGACGTTCGACAGGCGTAATTTTGGCATCGGCCAGTAAGATTGCGCGTTTAAACGCATCCTGCCAGGTGTCATCGTCCCACATTGCTGCCCTGGCGCGAGCTGTTGTCGGCGCAAGGCGCTGCGAGCAATCAATACCCCGCAACCAGAACAGCGGGTTTGCTTCAACGTCATGCCCCGATAAATTCCAGATATCGTCGCATCCCGTTGTCAGAAAATCGGCCAGTTGATTCTCTGGCCATTTGGCATCAGGTTTATCACTGATAGCACTCGTGGGTGCATGGGAAACGCAGCCTGCCAGCAGAAGACATGGCAGACCCAGGCGTAATTTTTTGCTGGAAAACACCGCGCGCACTGCGCGGGAAAAGACGTGTGACATACTCACCAGACATAGATTCATTGTATTGATTTTTCCGGCCCAAGAGGCAGTTCGATACGAAAGCACACATCCGAGCGTTCGTCACTGGCGATATTGAGCTCACCCTGCATTCGCCGTATGCAGTCGCGGGCAATACTCAGCCCCAAACCGCTTCCTTTAACCGCACCTTTTCGCTGATGGCTCCCCTGGAAAAAGGGTTCGAAAATCATCGCTTTTTCATCATCAGGGATCGGGGTTCCCGTATTGGCTACGTCAATAAACACACGCGAGCCATTGGTATAACTACGGATATAAATGTTACCGGATTCAGTACCATAGTGCACCGCATTGGAATAAAGATTATCCAGCACGCTCATTAACAACATCGGCTCGGCAAAACAGACTGACTCGCCAAGCTCCACTTCGGTATGCATCATTTTAGCTCTTGCTGGCAGGCTGTGTGCGGAGATAACCATATCCACCAGCGGCGCTATCGCAACTTTCTCCAGAACCACCGAGCTATCAGCCAGTTTGCGGTTGTAATCCAGCAGTTGCTCGATGAGCTTTTGCAAATTACGGCTGCTGGCATCCAGGATTTCGACAATCTCTTTTTGTTCGACGGTTAATGGTCCTGCGACCTCATCAGCCAGCAACTCTGTGCCTTCGCGCATACTGGCGAGCGGCGTTTTGAGTTCATGGGAGATATGGCGTAAAAACTGATGACGCTGAGATTCAAGCCATGCCAGGCGCTCGGAAAGCCAGATGATCCGCTGCCCGACGGAGCGTAACTCGCGCGGCCCCTTGAAAGCGACCGTATCACCTAGCGATTTCCCCTCGCCCAGGCGATTGATCATGCGCTGGATCCCCTTCACCGGGCCGATAATCATACGGGTGAACAGCAGTACCAGCCCCAGGCTGACCAAAAACAGCACCAGCGCCTGCCAGCCAAAGAACTGGCCTCGCTCGGCAATCTCTTGTTGCAGCTGCTGCCCACGGGAATAAATCACCGTACGCGTCGCCTGAACCATGTCGGTGTTAGCGCTGGCAAAGGCCTCAAGGCGCGCGGCGGCAGAGGCTGCCGGGCCACTGTTGTGGCACTGAAGCTGAGCCAGATCGTTAAGATCCTGACGCAGCGCCTGATACAGCTTGTCGTCAGGCAGGACACCTGCGTGCGCATCCAGCATTTCGCTGTAGCGCTTGCGTTGATTTTGATAGACCTTTTCCAGCGTGCGATCGTCCAGAACGCAATACTGACGATAGCTACGCTCCATCTCCAGCGCCGCGTTCGTCATCGCTTCACTGCGCCTGGCATCGACCAGCGTAGTACGGTTGGTCAGTGCAGCCTGAGCACTCAGTGCATTCAGGCTTTGCCATGCCTGCCACGCCAGCACCAGCAGAGGCAGCAGGATCAGCAAAAACGCCATCATCACGAGTTGTCGCAAGGAACGAGGGAAAACAGGCCAGCGTTTCAACACATTACTCTCTTCATGTTGGTTTCAGGAGAGCGTAACTGAGTCTGCCCTTCAGATACAACAAAGCCGGGTAAAAACCCGGCTTTGTTGTGGAATGAGGCGGTGCCTAACTCGACGTTACGCCCTGGCCTGATAAGCAATGCTTTTATCAGTAGTTGGACGGCAGGCACCTTTTTGTGCGTCATTCGAAGTTTATGTAGCACGTCCCGAAGGGGCTGACATAAGAAGGTGAATGAGCCACTGGTTATTATTATGCAACAGCCGTGCCAAAATACAAAACAAAATATTAACTTATTGAAATATATAATCTTTACTCGTTTAACCTGTAAATTATCAGTTGAATGATTTTCAGGCTAAGTGTCGCTATTCAGCAACACCTTAACGGGAACCTTAACTGCCATATATAAATCAATGAGTTAAATGTCTCCTTTTGGAGACACCTAACTCACAGGATTGTCGCGATTTTGCGACAAGGACAAAAAAGCCCGGTAGCGATGACGCTTACCGGGCCGACAAGAGTAAGTATGTAGGCCGGGCAAACCTGGTGCCGCCCGGCAGAACCGATTACCCCAACTGTTTACGCGCGTTGCGGAAAATACGCATCCACGGGCTGTCTTCGCCCCAGTTTTCCGGGTGCCAGGAGTTGCTCACTGTGCGGAATACACGTTCCGGGTGTGGCATCATGATGGTCACACGGCCGTTTTCAGTGGTGACGGCGGTGATACCGTTCGCTGAGCCGTTCGGGTTAGCCGGGTAGGTTTGCGTGACTTTACCGAAGTTATCGACGAAGCGCAGCGCCACCAGACCTTTGCTTTCCAGCTCGGCAAGGTGTGCCGCGTTACGCACTTCGATTTGACCTTCGCCGTGAGAAACCGCAATTGGCATCTGCGAGCCCACCATCCCCTGCAACAGCAGAGACGGGCTTTGCGTGACTTCGACCAGACTGAAACGTGCTTCGAATCGGTCGGACTGGTTACGCACAAAGCGCGGCCAGGCTTCGCTACCCGGGATCAGTTCACGCAAGTTAGACATCATCTGGCAGCCGTTACAAACGCCCAGCGCCAGCGTCTGCGGACGGTGGAAGAAGGTCTCGAATTCATCACGCACGCGATTGTTGAACAGAATGGATTTCGCCCAGCCTTCACCCGCACCCAGCACGTCGCCGTAAGAGAAGCCGCCGCACGCCACCAGCGCCTGGAAATCTTCCAGACCGGTACGTCCTGCCAGCAGATCACTCATGTGCACGTCGATGGCATCAAAGCCTGCACGGTGGAAGGCAGCCGCCATCTCAACGTGGGAGTTAACGCCCTGCTCACGCAGCACGGCCACTTTCGGACGCGCGCCGGTCGCGATGTACGGTGCAGCAATGTCTTCGTTGATATCGAAGGAGAGCTTCACGTTCAGGCCTGGATCGTTGTCGTTGGCTTTTGCGTCGTGTTCCTGATCGGCACATTCCGGGTTGTCACGCAGGCGCTGCATCTGCCAGGTGGTTTCTGCCCACCACATACGCAGGGTGGTGCGGCTTTCGCTGAACACTGTGTGGCCGTCTGCTTCAATCACAAAGCGGTCGCCCTGAACGGCTTTACCCAGATAATGCACGCAGTCAGCCAGACCGTGTTGTGCCAGTACGGCTTCAACGGCGTCGCGATCCGCGGCACGAACCTGAATCACTGCACCCAGCTCTTCGTTGAACAGTGCAGCCAGTCGGTCTTCGCCCAGCGTAGCAATGTTTGCTTCCACGCCGCAGTGGCCGGTAAAGGCCATTTCTGCCAGGGTAACCAGCAGGCCACCATCTGAACGGTCGTGGTAGGCCAGCAGTTTGCGCTGAGCAACCAGCGCCTGAATGGCATCGTAGAAACCTTTTAACTGTGCTACGTCACGCACATCGGCAGGTTTATCACCAAGCTGACGGTAAACCTGCGCCAGCGCGGTTGCGCCCAGTGCGTTGTGGCCTTTACCCAGGTCAATCAGCAGCAGGGAGTTGTCTTCGGTCGCCAGCTGCGGGGTGATGGTATGACGCACATCTTCCACGCGGGCAAATGCGGTGATCACCAGCGACAGCGGAGACGTCATCTCGCGCTGCTCGTTGCCTTCCTGCCAGCGAGTTTTCATCGACATGGAGTCTTTACCCACCGGAATGGTCAGGCCGAGCGCAGGACACAGCTCTTCACCTACCGCTTTCACCGCTTCATACAGGCCCGCATCTTCACCCGGGTGACCAGCAGCCGCCATCCAGTTTGCTGACAATTTGATACGTTTAATGTCGCCAATCTGGGTGGCCGCGATGTTGGTCAGCGCTTCACCTACAGCCAGACGCGCAGATGCTGCGAAGTCCAGCAGGGCTACCGGAGTACGCTCACCCAACGCCATTGCTTCACCGTAGTAGCTGTCAAGGCTTGCGGTGGTCACGGCGCAGTTAGCCACCGGGATCTGCCACGGACCAACCATCTGATCGCGCGACACCATACCGGTTACGGTACGGTCGCCGATGGTGACCAGGAAGGTTTTTTCCGCCACAGCAGGCAGGTGCAGAACGCGGTTAACCGCTTCGGCAACGGTAATGTCCTGACGATCCAGCGCCTTGCCCGCCGTTTTACGGGTTGTGACGTCGCGGGTCATCTTCGGCGTTTTGCCCAGCAGCACGTCCAGCGGCAGATCAATCGGCTGGTTGTCGAAGTGGGTGTCACTCAGGCTCAGGTGCTGCTCTTCGGTGGCTTCACCGATAACGGCATAAGGTGCGCGCTCGCGACGGCACAGCTCGTCAAACAGCGGCAACTGGTCAGCGGCAACCGCCAGCACGTAGCGTTCCTGGGATTCGTTACACCAGATTTCCAGCGGGCTCATGCCTGGCTCATCGCTCAGGATGTCGCGCAGGTTAAAGCGGCCACCACGACCACCGTCGCTGACCAGCTCCGGCATGGCGTTAGACAGACCGCCCGCGCCCACGTCGTGAATAAAGAGAATTGGGTTAGCTTCGCCAAGCTGCCAGCAGCGGTCGATCACTTCCTGGCAACGACGTTCCATTTCCGGGTTGTCGCGCTGTACAGAAGCGAAGTCGAGATCCGCGTCAGACTGACCGGAGGCCATTGAAGAGGCCGCACCGCCGCCCAGGCCGATATTCATTGCCGGGCCACCCAGTACGATCAGCTTCGCACCAACGACGATCTCGCCTTTCTGCACGTGATCGGCACGAATGTTACCGATCCCGCCTGCCAGCATGATCGGTTTGTGATAGCCACGCAGCTCTTCGCCGTTGTGGCTGTCGACTTTCTCTTCATAGGTACGGAAGTAACCGTTCAGCGCCGGACGACCAAATTCGTTGTTAAACGCTGCGCCGCCCAGTGGGCCTTCGGTCATGATATCCAGCGCAGTCACAATGCGCTCTGGCTTACCGAAATCTTCCTCCCACGGCTGTTCAAAGCCCGGGATACGCAGGTTGGAAACAGAGAAGCCCACCAGACCGGCTTTCGGTTTTGCACCACGTCCGGTTGCTCCCTCATCGCGGATTTCACCGCCAGAGCCGGTTGCCGCACCCGGCCACGGAGAGATCGCCGTCGGGTGGTTGTGGGTTTCAACCTTCATCAGGATATGCGCAGGCTCCTGGTGGAAGTCATAGCGCCCTGCTTCGCGGTCGGCGAAGAAGCGGCCCACCTCGGAACCTTCCATCACCGCGGCGTTGTCTTTATAAGCAGACAGCACGTGGTCAGGGGTTTGTTCCATGGTGTTTTTGATCATTTTGAACAGCGACTTCGGCTGTTGTTCACCGTCGATAACCCAGTCGGCGTTGAAGATTTTGTGGCGGCAGTGTTCGGAGTTAGCCTGCGCGAACATGTAGAGTTCGATGTCGTTCGGGTTACGGTTCAGCTTAACGAACGCATCCTGCAGGTAATCAATCTCATCTTCAGCCAGTGCCAGGCCGAGACGCAGGTTGGCGTCAATCAGCGCCTGACGGCCCTGCCCCAGCAGGTCCACGCTCTGAACTGGCGCAGGCTGATGATGGGAGAAGAGTTTTTGCGCGTCGTCCAGAGAGGTAAACACGCTCTCCATCATGCGATCGTGCAGTTCAGCGGCAACGGCCTGCCATTGTTCGGCCATCAGCGTAGAGGCTTCCACATAGTACGCCACACCACGTTCCAGACGGTTAATCTGGCTCAGGCCGCAGTTGTGGGCAATGTCGGTGGCTTTGGAAGACCAGGGTGAGATGGTGCCAGGGCGAGGCGTAGCCAGGATTAGTTTGCCGGTTGGCGTATGGCTGCTCAGACTTGGGCCATACTTGAGCAGGCGTTCCAGCTGTACTCGCTCCTCTGCATTCAGGGGTGCATTCAGGTCAGCAAAATGGACATACTCAGCGTAAATATTGCTTACCGGAAGGTCGGCTGCCTGAAAACGTGCCAGCAGTTTGTTGATACGGAAGGCAGACAGTGCAGGCGAACCACGCAGAATTTCCATCATAAGTCTCTCGTCTTCGAAGCGCCGGGGCGCTTACAGTGTGCGCAAGGGGGGAAAACGGGCGTCATTATAGAGAATCCTGAGCGCCGACGAAACCGTTTGCGTCGAAATAAAATCGACCGCGACATTTAACAATAGATGTGACCTCTCTCTCTAATTTGTTGCCAACTGGCGTAAGTTTGCGCAAAATGCCGCACATTCAATGACAAACCTTATTCTTCACATGGCTACAGCACACTGAGGCACCCGGCGTCGCAGAGAATTAACTAATTGAAAAAATTAAAGATTAATTATCTGCTCATCGGCATAGTTACCTTGCTGCTGGCAGTGGCCCTCTGGCCTTCTATCCCCTGGTTCGGCAAAGCCGAAAACCGTATCGCCGCGATCAAAGAGCGGGGGGAGCTGCGCGTCAGTACCCTGAGCTCCCCGCTGATTTACGGCGACATCAACGGCAAAACCATTGGCCTGGATTATGAACTGGCCCAGCAGTTCGCCGATTACCTCGGCGTGAAGCTCAAAATCACCGTTCGCCAGAATATCAGCCAGCTGTTTGATGACCTGGATAACGACGATGCCGATATCCTGGCCGCTGGGCTGGTGTATAACAGCGAGCGCAGCAAGAACTATCAGCCCGGGCCAACCTACTATTCGGTTTCACAGCAGCTGGTTTATCGCGTGGGAAACCCGCGCCCGCGTTCCCTTGCCTCTATTAATGAGCAACAGCTCGCTATCGCCCCGGGCCATGTGGTGATTGACGACCTGCGAACTCTCAAAGAAAAGAAATACCCGGATCTCAGCTGGACGGTAGATCCTAAGCTTGGCACCACTGCGCTGCTGGAGCAGGTAAAAGACAAAAAGCTGGCTTACACCATTGCTGACTCCGTGGCCATCAGCCTTTTCCAGCGCGTACATCCTGAAATCGCCGTGGCACTTGATGTCACTGATGAACAGCCTGTTACCTGGTTTAGCCAGCTCGATGACGATCAAACCCTGTCCGCCGCCATGCTCGATTTCTTTAATTCGATCAATGAAGACGGGACCCTGGCGCGTCTGGAAGAGAAATATCTGGGCCACGGTGAAGACTTTGATTATGTCGATACCCGGAGTTTTCTGCGCGCGGTAGATAGCGTGCTACCAGACCTGCAACCTTTGTTCGAGAAATACGCCCAGGAGATTGACTGGCGGCTGCTGGCGGCGATTTCTTATCAGGAATCCCACTGGGACACTCAGGCCACCTCGCCGACGGGTGTGCGTGGTTTAATGATGCTGACCAAAAATACCGCACAGAGCCTTGGCATTAGCGACCGGACCGATGCGGAACAGAGCATCAGCGGTGGCGCACAGTATTTGCAGGATATGATGACCAAAGTGCCGGAGACAGTGCCGGAAGAAGAACGCATCTGGTTTGCGCTGGCGGCCTATAACATGGGCTACGCGCATATGCTTGATGCGCGCGCGCTGACGGCAAAAACAAAAGGCAACCCGGATAGCTGGTCGGATGTAAAACAGCGGCTGCCGTTACTGAGCCAAAAACCCTGGTACAACAAGCTGACCTATGGTTACGCGCGCGGGCATGAGGCTTACGCCTATGTGGAAAACATCCGTAAGTATCAGATTAGCCTGGTAGGTTATTTGCTTGAAAAAGAAAAAGAAGCGGTAGAGGCAAAACAGCTGGCACAAAGCTATCCGGTGGTCTTGCCGAACGAAGTTAATCGTCCGACGGCTTCAATTCTGCCTTTTGTTGCTTTTTCTGCTGCCGGCGCATTCGAAAGAAGTCACTTAGTAGCCCCGAACACTCTGGTGCAAGCACCCCGCCGATAGTCTTGACCTGATGGTTCATGCCCGGATGACCAAGCACATCCATCAGTGAACCTGCCGCACCGGTTTTTTCATCCCGCGCACCAAACACCAGCGTGCCAATACGGCTGTGCACCATGGCCCCGGAGCACATAACACAGGGTTCCAGGGTGACATACAGCGTGGTATCCAGCAGACGGTAGTTTTGCAGCACCAGCCCACCCTGGCGTAACGCCATGATTTCAGCATGAGCCGTGGGATCGTGGCGGCCTATAGGACGGTTCCACCCTTCTCCAATCACCTGGTTGTTATGAACAAGAACCGCACCCACGGGCACTTCGCCCTCTTCCCAGGCGCGTTGGGCCAGCGTCAGCGCGTGGCGCATCCAGTATTCATGATTGTGTTCGGGATTGGACAACGTTAGATACTCCAGTCTAAAGCGGGCGGCATTATACACACCACCTCCGCATAAGACTATTCGAGTTGCTGAAGTTCACCAACCGGGGTGACACGCCAGCGGTGCTGGCAGAAATAGAGCAGCGGGTTATCCTGCTTGCTGTCGCTGTAGCCGCTGTAGAGGCGAAGCGGCGTGCCGATCCGCTTTTCCAGTTGCGCCACCTTTTCGTGCCCGAGGCAGCGCATAGTCAGCACCCAGCCGCCGTAACCGCGGGCGATTTGAGTGGCGATAAGATTAACCCGCGGTAGCCACGGTGTATCGGCGTAGACCTGTTCCACCAGCGGCTGCGGCGAACCGGTAATCAGCCAGATATCCGCATCATTTTCAGCGAGGTATCGTGTCAGCCTTTCCTGCACAACCGGAAACGCGATCACATGACCGCGAAACCAGTGGGCAAAATCCACTTCAAGCTGTTTAAGCCGCGCTTCGCTGTGGCCGAATGTACAGCCCCACAACAGCAGGCTCATCGGCCAACGCGCAGCGCGCCCTTTAATCAGCAATGCCAGGCCAACAACCGGTAAGAGAGGCAGTACGAGCAGTGCATTCAGCGGCTGACGCCGTAGCAGGTAGCGCATAAACGTACCAAACATATCCTGCTGATGCAGCGTTCCGTCCAGGTCAAAAAAGACAACGCGACGCTCGTGATTAGCCAAACCTTACTCCTCTGGATCGTTGAATCCTAACAGCCAGGTAAACAAGAACCCGGCGATCACCGCTACCAGATAGCCTAACAGATAGAGCATGACTTTTCCGGTCACGATGGTTAACGCCAGCGGCAAACCGGAAATGCCAAAGGTGATCACCGTTGCCACTTTCCAGTAGCTGATGAGCGCACCGCCTACAGCCCCACCCAGACATGCCCCGAGGAAAGGCTTGCCGAGCGGCAGGGTTACCCCAAAGATCAGCGGCTCGCCAATGCCCAGTAATCCGACCGGCAGCGCCCCTTTAATCACCTTCTTCAGACGTGTATTTCGGGTCTTCATCAGCACCGCAATAGCCGCGCCAACCTGCCCGACGCCCGCCATCGACAAGATGGGCAGCAAAGCGTTATAGCCATGCGCCTGTACCAGCTCAACGTGGATAGGCACCAGTCCCTGATGCAAACCGGTTAACACCAGCGGCAGGAACGTCCCTGACAGTACTGCGCCCACCAGCAAACCGCCCCGGTCAATAGCCAAAGACGCACCATGAGCGATGGCCTCTGAAATCCAGCCGCCGAGCGGTTGCAGTGCAATAATCGCCACGCTGCCGGTAATTAAAGTGGTAAGCAATGGATTGAGGATAAGTTCAATCGAGCCAGGCAGCAGGGTACGCAGCTTTTTCTCAATCCAGCACATCAGGATAACCACCAGCAGCACCGCGATAACGCCGCCGCGCCCGGGCTGTAGGGCTTCACCAAACAGGGTAATCTGCGCCAGCTGCGGGCTGGAGAGGATCCCGGCCATCACCCCGCCCATTGCCAGCGAGCCGCCAAATACTTTTGCGGTGTTGACCCCCACCAGAATATTCATAATGGCAAACACAGCGCTGCCGAAAATGGCCAGAATACCCAGCAAGTTTGGATAGTGGGTAGCAAAGTCCCCCACGATATCCGGGCGCTTAAGGATATTGATGATCCCGGTGATCAAACCGGAGGCAATGAAGGCCGGGATCAGTGGAATAAAGACGTTTGCCAGCTGCCGCAGCGCATCGCTCATTGGGGCTTTGTATTTTGCCTTAGCCTGCGCTTTGGTGCGTTCAGCATCGTCAAACGAGGCGGTGACTTCTCCCCCCATCAACGCCCGCATGGCATCCACCACCTGTGCGGCTTTACCCGGGCCGACAATCAGTTGGTGCTGCTGGCCCTGTTTGACATATCCGCTCACTCCAGAAAGCTGCTTCAGGCGCGGCAGGTCAAGCTGCTCGTCGTCATGCACTTCAACACGCACACGCGTCATGCAGTTTTCCAGACGCTGAATATTTTTTTCCCCGCCAATCCCCTGCAAAATACCGCTGGCGAGCGCTGCCGTTTTTTCCATACACGCCTCTGTTTTAGTTTTCTAAAGCCGCCCGTAAAAACCCATGATGCGTATCGAGTTTTGCTCTCGCAGCGGTTGCATCCAGCCCGCTTAAAATCATCAGAATGGCGGGTTTCACATCATAATCCGTCTGTCTGAGGACGGATTCCGCCTCTTCGCGGCTTGCGCCTGTGGCTTCCACCACCATCCGGCAGGCCCGGTCAATCAGCTTGATGTTGGTGGCTTTCATATCCACCATCAGGTTTTGGTACACCTTGCCAAACTTGACCATCGCGCCTGTTGAAATCATGTTGAGCACCAGCTTTTGTGCCGTGCCGGATTTCAGACGTGTGGAGCCGGTAAGCGCCTCAGGCCCGACGACCGGGGAAATAGCAATGGCGGCGACCTGCGCAATCGGCGAGCCAGGATTGCACGAGATAGCAACCGTGGTGCAGCCAGTGTGGTTAGCATATTCCAGCCCGCCGATGACATACGGCGTGCGCCCGGATGCAGCCAGCCCAACGACCAGATCCCGCTCGCTCAGATTCAGCGCTTTCAGGTCATCTTCCCCGAGCTGTTTGTTGTCTTCCGCGCCCTCTACGGCTTTCAGAAGCGCGCCCGGGCCACCGGCGATAAGCCCGATAACCAGCCCATGCGGTACACCGAACGTTGGCGGACATTCAGAGGCATCGAGCACGCCAAGACGCCCACTGGTTCCCGCGCCCATATAGATGATGCGGCCACCCGATTTCAGTGCGGTGGCTGCCGCATCGACAGCTTTTGCCACTTCCGGTAATGTCTCTTTCACTGCCTGCGCGACCAGCGTATCCTGTTGATTAAAACGGTTAACCAGCTCCAGCGTGGAGAGTGCGTCCAGATCCATGGTTTGCGGGTTACGCGTTTCAGAAACAAGTGAGCCAAGATTCATCTTTTGTACCTCAAGAATTTTTAATTCATAATAATCACACTATAATGGAATATAAAATTCATTCAGGCGAGCAAATTTCTTTATTTGCAGCAGCAATCACATTTTCGCCAGGAGAACGTATGAACTGTTTAATCCGCATCCGCCAGCGTTACGCAGGCTTTGCCCAGAGCGATAAAAAGCTGGCGGATTTCCTGCTGACGCAGCCCGATCACGCCCGCCATCTCAGCTCGCAGCAGTTGGCGAGCGAAGCGGGAGTGAGCCAGTCCAGCGTGGTGAAATTTGCCCAGAAGATTGGCTTTAAAGGTTTCCCGGCTTTAAAGCTTGCCATCAGCGAAGCGCTGGTGAGCAATCCCAACCCGCAGTCTATGCCGGTGCACAACCAGATCCGCGGTGATGACCCGATGCGTCTGGTGGGGGAAAAACTAATCAAAGAGAATGTGGCAGCGATGCACGCCACGCTCGACGTCAATACAGAAGAAAAATTGCTGGAAAGCGTGGCGATGCTGCGTACCGCGCGGCGGATCATTTTGACCGGGATTGGCGCGTCGGGTCTGGTGGCGCGTAACTTTGGCTGGAAGCTCACCAAAATTGGTTACAACGGCATTGTCGAGCTTGATATGCACGCCCTGCTTGCTACGGTGCAGGCGATGGAGCCTGATGATTTACTGGTGGCTATCTCCTATTCCGGCGAGCGTCGCGAGATCAACATGGCTACCGATGAGGCCCTGCGCGTTGGCGGGAAAATACTGGCGATCACCGGTTTTACCCCTAATGCCCTGCAACAACGGGCAACGCGCTGTTTGTATACCATTGCGGAAGAGCAGGCGACGCGCAGCGCGGCTATCTCATCCACCAGCGCCCAAATGATGCTGACGGACCTTCTGTTTATGGCGTTGGTTCAGCAGGATCTGGAACACGCTCCGGAACGTATTCGCCACAGCGAGGAGCTGGTAAAAAAATTGGTTTGAACAGGGAATGCGCATATAATGCCCGCCCTGTTTGTGTTGTTTCTGAGAAATTCCTGATGGCGCTGTTAATCACCAAAAAATGCATCAATTGCGATATGTGCGAACCCGAATGCCCAAACGAGGCGATTTCGATGGGTGACAGCATTTATGAGATTAACAGCGACCGCTGCACGGAATGTATCGGCCACTACGAAACACCGACCTGCCAGAAAGTGTGCCCAATCCCCAATACGATACTCAAAGATCCGGCACACGTTGAAAGCGAAGAACAGCTGTGGGATAAGTTTGTCCTGATGCACCACGCGGACAAACTGTAAGGGTCTGTCTCTAACTTTCGATAATCACCGTCGCGCTGGCGTAGTGGCGTTCATCCGCGATTGTCACGTGCATATGCGCCACGCCGAGTTTCTCGGCCAGCTTCTGCGCTTCGCCCCATAAACGCAGGCGTGGCTTACCCAGTTCATCGTTAAACACTTCAAACTGATTAAACGCCAGCCCGTTGCGAATGCCCGTACCAAAGGCTTTGGCGGCCGCTTCTTTCACCGCAAAACGCTTTGCCAGAAAACGCACCGGCTGCTGATGCGCTTCCCAGATGGCCCATTCGTTATCGCTTAACACGCGTCGTGCAAGGCGATCGCCGCTACGGGCGATCACCGCTTCAATGCGGGCTATTTCGACGATATCCGTGCCTAAGCCCAGAATAGCCATTACTTGCGCGCTTCCAGCATCAGGCGTTTCATCTCTGATACCGCCTCTTTCAGGCCACTCATCACCGCACGGCCAATAATGGCGTGACCGATATTCAGCTCATGCATTTCTGGCAATGCTGCGATGGCTTTGACGTTGTGATAGGTCAGGCCGTGGCCCGCGTTAACTTTAAGACCCAGACCTGCCGCATAGGTGGCAGCTTTAGCAATGCGCTCCAGCTCTTTAGCCTGAGTGGCATCGTCTTCAGCATCTGCATAGCAGCCAGTATGGATTTCGATGTATGGCGCGCCCACGTCAGCAGCGGCTTTAATCTGGTCGAAATCAGCATCGATAAACAGCGAAACCAGAATGCCCGCGTCCGCCAGGCGTTTGCAGGCATCACGCATTTTGTGGAACTGGCCTGCCACATCCAGCCCACCTTCGGTGGTCACTTCCTGACGTTTTTCCGGCACCAGGCAGCAGAAATGCGGTTTGGTGTCGCAGGCGATGGTCAGCATCTCTTCCGTGACGGCCATTTCCAGATTCATGCGGGTATCCAGCGTTTGACGCAGAATGCGCACGTCACGGTCGGTGATGTGGCGGCGGTCTTCACGCAGGTGAACGGTAATGCCGTCAGCGCCAGCCTGCTCAGCGATAAATGCCGCCTGAACCGGATCAGGATACGCCGTGCCGCGTGCATTACGCAGCGTGGCAATATGATCAATGTTGACGCCTAACAGTAATTCAGCCATGACAATCCTCGGTATTTTGGTTCATTTCCCTTCCCCCTCTCCCTCCGGGAGAGGGCTGGGGTGAGGGGTAAAACGTTAACGTTTCGGCAAAAACTGCCTGAATAATTCGCGGCTCTTTAAGGGCTTGCCACCAAGATACGGCTTGAGTGCAATTCGGGTAAAGCGTTTTGCCGCGCGCAGGGTATCAGCATCCGGGAACTCGCGTTCATACAGCGCCCTGAGCTGCCGCCCGGTAAATGTACTGTTATCAATGACGATACTGGCGATAAAGCCTTTTTCCTCGCGATAACGGTACGTCATCGTGTCGTCTACCTGTTCACCGCTACCTGCGCAATGCAGAAAATCCACGCCGTAGCCAAGATGCCCCAGCAGCGCCAGCTCGAAACGGCGCAGCGCCGGTTCCGGCGTGCCGGTTGCACCAGCAAGTGCCTGGATACAGTGCAGATAATCAAAGAAAAGTTCAGAGAAGCGAGTCTCATGTTCAAGAACGCGTGAGATGAGTTCATTGACATATAGGCCGCTGTAAAGGGTGATACCAGAAAGGGGGAGCGCCAGAGAGACGGCTTCAGCACTGCGCAGGGTTTTCACTTCCCCTCGCCCGCCAAAACGGACCAGCAGCGGTGTGAAAGGCTGTAATGCGCCTTTCAGATTAGAACGTTTGGAACGTGCGCCTTTAGCAACAAGGCGCACGCGACCCGACTCTTCCGTGAAGACGTCCAGCATAAGGCTGGTTTCGCTCCAGGGACGACTATGCAATACAAAGGCGCGCTGCCATCCTTCCATCATACTCGTCGTCTTTCAAGTTGCAGATGCGTTGGCTGCGCCCGTTCACCCCAGTCACTTACTGAAGAAAGCTCCCGGGGATTCACGGCCTTGCCGCCTTCCTGCACCTCGAAAGCCATAGAGTATGAAAACTACTGATCTTCGCCGTAACCGAGGCTGCGCAGAGCACGCTCATCATCGGCCCAGCCAGATTTCACTTTCACCCACAGTTCCAGGTGAACCGGTGCTTCAAACATATCCATCATGTCTTTACGGGCTTCAATACCGATGGTTTTGATCTTGGCACCTTTGTTACCAATCACCATCTTCTTCTGCCCTTCACGCTCAACGAGGATCAGGCCGTTGATGTCATAGCCACCGCGCTCGTTGCTCTGGAAACGTTCGATTTCAACGGTAACAGAATACGGCAGTTCAGCGCCCAGGAAACGCATCAGCTTTTCGCGGATGATTTCAGACGCCATAAAGCGCTGGGAGCGGTCGGTGACGTACTCTTCCGGGAAGTGATGAATCGCTTCTGGCAGATGCTTACGCACGATGCCGGCGATAGTATCGACGTTCAGACCGGTCTCTGCTGAGAGCGGTACGATGTCGAGGAAATTCATCTGGCTACCCAGCCATTGCAGATGCGGCAGCAGGTCAGCTTTTTCCTGGACGTTGTCCACTTTGTTGACGGCCAGAATAACCGGCGTTTTGCCATCGCGCAGTTTGTTCAACACCATTTCGTCGTCCGGCGTCCAGCGGGTACCTTCCACAACGAAGATTACCAGCTCAACATCACCGATCGAGCTGCTCGCAGCTTTGTTCATCAGGCGGTTGATGGCACGCTTCTCTTCCATGTGCAGGCCCGGGGTATCGACGTAAATCGCCTGATACGCGCCTTCAGTATGGATACCAACGATGCGGTGACGCGTGGTCTGCGCCTTACGAGAGGTGATAGAAATCTTCTGCCCAAGCAGATTATTCAACAGGGTGGATTTACCAACGTTCGGACGTCCGACGATGGCAATAAATCCGCAATAGGTTTTTTCTTCGCTCATTCCAGCTCCAGCATTTTTAACGCCTGTTCGGCGGCAGCCTGTTCAGCCTTGCGTCGGCTAGAACCTGTGCCCACCACCGGTTCACTCAGGCCACTGACCTGGCAATGGATGGTAAATTCCTGATCGTGTGCTTCGCCACGCACCTGCACCACCAGATAGGATGGCAGCGGGAGATGACGACCCTGCAAATATTCCTGCAAACGCGTTTTCGGATCTTTTTGTTTATCGCCCGGACTGATTTCGTCCAGACGGGTCTGATACCAGTTCAGGATCAGCTTTTCTACGGTCTGGATATCGCTGTCCAGGAAAACGCCACCGATTAATGCTTCGACCGTATCTGCGAGAATAGATTCACGGCGGAAACCACCGCTTTTGAGCTCGCCCGGCCCAAGACGCAGACATTCGCCCAGTTCAAATTCGCGTGCGATTTCCGCAAGGGTATTACCCCGAACCAGCGTGGCGCGCATCCGGCTCATATCACCTTCGTCCACACGCGGGAAACGGTGATAAAGCGCATTAGCAATCACAAAACTTAAAATAGAGTCGCCTAAAAACTCAAGACGCTCGTTATGTTTGCTGCTGGCACTGCGGTGGGTTAATGCCTGTTGCAACAACTCCTGATGCTGAAAAGTGTAGCCCAGCTTTCGTTGAAGCCGATTAATTACGATGGGGTTCATGCGATACCAATAAATGAATGCGTCAAAAATGCAGCACACGAAACCGACCTGAGAAAACCAACGCGGTTTCGTGTGCCGTGGCACCCTTACAGGGCCAACCTTAAACTTCGGGGGAATATTCTATACACAACGACAGGGGATGTCGTTAGTTCGAAGAGATTTATCGCTTAAATAATTCACGTAGCCACCAATTCAAGTGGCTACGCGTTCAATTATTGAGAATTAATGGATCCCGCCAATACGACTCAGGCGAACGCCGGTCGGCCATTCGCCTTCCTGCTTCTCAAAACTCATCCAGATAGCGGTCGCTTTACCCACCAGATTGGCTTCCGGCACAAAGCCCCAGTAACGGCTGTCCGCTGAATTATCGCGGTTATCACCCATCATGAAGTAGTGTCCAGGAGGAACAATCCAGCTTGCCAGCTGCTGACCAGGTTGTTTGTAGTACATACCCAGCTGATCCTGCGCAATCGGCACGGTCAGAATACGGTGGGTAACATCCCCCAGCGTCTCTTTGCGCTCAACCAGACGAATGCCGTTATCTTTGCTTTCACCTTTCGGAACCTGGAAGAAACCGCTGGTCGCTTCACCGCCGTTACGGCGAGCAAAGGTCTGCACAAAATCGCTTGGCTCAACGTTTGAGTAAGTGATTGGCAGCGCGTTTTCACATGCCGTACCGGAGCTGCAACCTGGCTGTACGGTCACTTCTTTCGCTACCGGATCGTAAGAGACCCGGTCACCCGGCAGGCCCACCGCACGCTTGATGTAATCAAGACGTGGATCTTCCGGATATTTAAAGACAACGATGTCGCCACGTTTCGGATGACCCGTTTCGATCAGCGTTTTCTGGTAGATAGGATCTTTAATGCCGTAGGCAAACTTCTCTACCAGAATAAAATCACCAATCAACAGTGTTGGCATCATTGAACCAGACGGGATCTGAAAAGGTTCGTAAATGAACGAACGGACAACCAGAACAATCGCCAGCACCGGAAACACCGATGCACCGGTTTCCAGCCAGCCCGGTTTCGGGCCAACTTTCTTCAGGGTCTTCGCATCGAGCCCGTCGCCAGTGGCTGCCTGAGCGGCAGCCTGACGTTCACGACGTTTTGGGGCGAAAATAAACTTATCCAGACACCACAACAGACCTGTCACCAGGGTAGCAATGACCAGGATCAGGGCAAACATGTTCGCCATGCCAACTCCTTAAGGGTTATTTGCCGTCTTTACCAACGTGAAGGATGGCAAGGAATGCTTCCTGCGGCAGCTCAACGTTACCGACCTGCTTCATACGCTTCTTACCGTCTTTCTGCTTCTGGAGCAGCTTTTTCTTACGGCTGACGTCACCGCCATAGCATTTAGCCAGAACGTTTTTACGCAGCTGTTTCACGGTAGAACGCGCAATAATGTGGTTACCGATTGCGGCCTGGATAGCGATGTCGAACTGCTGACGCGGGATCAGCTCTTTCATCTTCTCAACCAGCTCACGGCCACGGTATGGTGCGTTGTCGTTGTGGGTGATCAGCGCCAGCGCATCAACACGCTCGCTGTTGATCAGCACGTCCACACGTACCATGTTGGATGCCTGGAAGCGTTTGAAGTTGTAATCCAGCGACGCATAGCCCCGAGAGGTAGACTTCAGACGGTCGAAGAAGTCGAGCACCACTTCTGCCATCGGGATTTCGTAGGTCAGCGCCACCTGGTTACCGTGGTAAACCATGTTGGTCTGAACGCCACGCTTCTCGATACACAGGGTGATCACGTTGCCGAGGAACTCCTGCGGCAGCAGCATGTGACACTCAGCAATTGGCTCGCGCAGTTCATAAATATTGTTCAGCGGCGGAAGCTTGGACGGGCTATCGACGTAGATAACTTCTTTCGACGTGGTCTCTACTTCATAGACTACGGTCGGCGCCGTGGTGATCAGATCCAGATCGTATTCACGTTCCAGACGTTCCTGAATGATCTCCATGTGCAGCAGGCCGAGGAAGCCACAGCGGAAGCCGAAGCCCAGCGCCGTTGAGCTTTCTGGTTCATAGAACAGGGAAGCATCGTTAAGGCTCAGTTTACCGAGCGCATCACGGAAGTTTTCGTAGTCATCAGAGCTGACCGGGAACAGACCCGCGTATACCTGCGGCTTCACTTTTTTGAAGCCAGGTAGCGCTTTATCCGCTGGATTACGTGCCAGCGTCAGCGTATCGCCTACCGGCGCGCCGAGGATGTCTTTAATTGCACACACCAGCCAGCCTACCTCGCCGCATTTCAGCTCGGTACGGTCAACCTGTTTTGGCGTGAAGATACCCAGACGGTCAGCGTTATAGACCTGCCCGGTGCTCATCACCTTGATTTTGTCGCCTTTACGCATGGTGCCGTTTTTAATACGGACCAGCGACACAACGCCCAGGTAGTTATCAAACCAGGAGTCGATGATCAGCGCCTGTAATGGGGCATCCGGGTCACCTTCTGGCGCCGGGATATCACGCACCAGACGCTCCAGCACATCCGGAACACCCACACCGGTTTTGGCCGAGCAGCGCACGGCATCGGTGGCGTCGATACCGACAATGTCTTCAATCTCTTCGGCTACGCGCTCTGGATCGGCGGCAGGCAGGTCGATTTTGTTCAGAACCGGCACAACCTCGAGATCCATTTCCATCGCGGTATAGCAGTTTGCCAGGGTCTGGGCTTCTACGCCCTGCCCGGCATCCACTACCAGCAGCGCACCTTCACAGGCCGCCAGCGAGCGCGAAACTTCATAGGAGAAGTCAACGTGGCCCGGGGTGTCGATAAAGTTCAGTTGGTAGGTTTCGCCATCAGCAGCCTTGTAATCGAGCGTTACGCTCTGTGCTTTGATGGTAATACCACGTTCGCGTTCCAGGTCCATGGAGTCCAGAACCTGGGCTTCCATTTCACGATCAGACAGGCCACCGCAAATCTGGATAATACGGTCAGACAGCGTCGACTTACCGTGGTCAATGTGAGCAATGATCGAAAAGTTACGTATGTTCTTCATATAGTTAAATAATTATGCCTTACGAATTCCTGGAGGCCGCTGTTCTTAGCCTGACGTTTTTCAGTGCGAAAACGCAGCATTCTACACTACATCCCCGTAACCTGGAAATGCACTTAGAGCCAAGCATAGCGTGAAGAAACAGCGTTTTCTTATCAGAGATGTAAATAATGATAAAGCCCGGTGAAATTACCGGGCTTCAGAAGAGAGCGTTTCAACACGAAGCTGGTCTGGTGCCAGCGCCACGTTCAGAATGACGGGCTGCCATTCTTCCCGTGCTGCAAGCTTATGGGAAAAGCCTCGAGCCAGTAAAAAACCGCCAACGCCACCCAATGCTGCGCCGCACATTGCGGCCAGATCGGTGCCAAAAAGCATCTGGAACACACCGCCCATCACGAACAAGCCCACCAGCGGCGAAAGATAAACCAGCATAGCAGAAGTGAGTAAACTGCCTTCAGTGATACCCAGTTCGACTTTTTGCCCTTCCACCAGCGGTTGTTCACTCGGCACGGAGATAGTGTGCGAGGTCTGTGGCCCAAGCTTGTTCAGCACACGGCTTCCACAACCGGCTCTGGATGCGCAGCTGTTGCACGAGGCTTTTACATCACAGCTGACCAGCGCAATGCCATCCGCCCACGAAATGACCGTGGCCCACTCTTTAATCATTGTGCTGCCTTGAATTTAATGCTGTCGGAAATGCGCTTCGCTGTTTGCGGCGGCAATTCACCTACAATCGTAATTTCTGCGTTATCTCGCACCGTGGTGCTGACTGTCCGGCGACCGGTACGGAGCATTTGCTCAGAACTGTTTGCCGTTGCACGGTTGATGTTAACCGAGAAACTGAACAACCCATCGGAGTAGAGTCTCGACTCCACTGGTGTTTCGATGGTCGGCAACTGACGGCGGCTGCTGGAAACTTCGCTAAAGCCCTGTGGGATCCAGGAAGGTACCCAGTTGAAATTAACTGTGTCACCCGCTGGTACAGACAGAAGCGGTGGCAGGCTGGCTTTTGCCAGATTCAGCATACTGTTGCCGACCTGGTTGTTGACGGTGAAGGAGATAACCCGGAACTGCTCCAGGGTTTCGCCATCACGATCGAGCAGGTCTACACGCATCGGCAGCTTGGTTTCTGCGTCAATCCAGACAATGTAGCTGTATCGTGTGCCATCGCGCGCAACTACGCGGATCACTTCGCACAGACGATCGGCAATGCGCGTACGACCTACCGAAATAAAATCGTAGAAAGGCGCAAGACGCTTAAAGTCTGTATAGATAAGCGATGGAAGGGAATCAACGATGTAATCGCCATTAAGCGTGAAAGGCTCAAGACCAGGTTCGAAATAGCTGATTTCGTTACCGCGCTGAACAACTTCCCGACGCGGGCCATCCATCTGTAAAAGCTGGGCAAGCGGCTGTTTATCAAGGCGGGCATGGCGATAGCGTAATGACTCTACACCCTGCTTATTGATGCTGATAAATGCCAACTCGTAATTGAGTGACTGGCTGGCCAGATTCATTTGCTGCAACAACGCCCCGGATGAAACATCAGCCGAGGCGTTTGCACAGAAGAACAGGCTACCCGCCATCAGAGACATGGCGAACCAAAGTTGCTTCATTACTGCGATTGCGTTCCTAAAGTTTGGTTACCTGGCACCTGCACAGCGGCTTGCTGGGTTTGTGCCTGCTCAAACTGAAGCTGTTCAGAGTGCAGGCGACGCTGCAACTCATAATCCTGCAACATCGCATTAATGCGACGGCGCTGCTCTTGTACCTGCTGTTGCTGACCGCCGCTTGCGGATGCATCTGCCGGTACGCCCAGGCTAACCGGGCTGGCTTTACCCATCATCGGCAGTGTATTAAACACTGGCGCTTCAGGCTGCTGATTGGCTTCAGACTGAGTATTATAGTGCTGGACGCCAACGATAACTGCAAGCGATACACATGCAGCCACACCCATTTGGGTAAGTTGACTGGCCCACGGGCGCACCTTTTGCCAGAACGGCATTTTCTGCCACTGGTGAGGTGCAGGTTGAGCTTCAGGAATCAGCGGTGTGGTCTGATGAACAGGCTCGTTCTCAATCGCCGCCATAACGCGTGCTGAGATATCGAAATGGAGAGCCTCTCCGGTATCACCGCGCAGGGTGTCACGGATGAGATGATAACTCGCCCAGGTCTCTTGCATTTCGGGAGAATGAGACAGCTCGTTGAGCAGCTCACTATCCAGCGTTTCACCATCCATTAAAGCGGAAAGTTTTTCTTTCTGCATGCCTAATACCTTTTTCAGTATCCCGCTATCGTCAACGCCTGATAAGCGGTTGAACTTTATTATCAATAGCTTCTCGCGCACGGAAGATTCGTGAACGTACCGTGCCGACCGGACAATCCATGATAGCGGCTATCTCTTCATAGCTCAGACCATCCAGCTCCCGTAACGTAATTGCCATGCGTAAATCTTCCGGGAGCGACTCGATCGTGCGAAAAACGATTTGTCTCAGTTCTTCTGACAACATTAAGTTCTCAGGGTTCGAAATTTCTTTCAATGCGCCGCCACTTTCGAAGTTTTCGGCGTCGATTGCGTCCACATCACTGGAAGGTGGACGGCGGCCCTGAGCGACCAGATAATTCTTTGCTGTATTAACTGCAATACGATACAGCCAGGTATAAAAAGCACTATCTCCCCGGAAAGAATCCAGCGCACGATAGGCCTTAATAAAAGACTCTTGTACCACATCAGGGACGTCCCCTGACGGTACATAGCGGGAAACCAGACTCGCCACCTTATGCTGGTAGCGAACCACCAGAAGGTTAAAGGCTTTCTGATCTCCCTTCTGGACCCGTTCAACCAGGACCTGGTCCGTTAACTGCTCGCTCATCCGAGGTAATGTCTCCCCAAACCTAAATTCCACGCGTTATCGAAACGCCACTCTAAAAACACTGCACTTTTGAGCAAGCACCGAGTTAGAGTGTCTGTTCTTCAATAAGTTCCGTAACGCCTTTGTTTTTGTTCATCGCGCCGCAGACCGTTCATTTTCTATCATTATATGTCCGTTCACGATACGTAGGCACTTTCTGTCAAGAAACTACCTGTTTACCGTCAGAAGAGTAACGCAACACAGGCTTTATTTCACCACAAAATCTGAAGCTAACGATCTGCTTCGCAAAATATTTTCATACATTTACCCGCTTTTAAGCCTTGATATCGAGTTTAGCCATTGCAACATCATTTAAAAAAAACGTGCGACATCTCGCATTCGGGTGCTATTCTGGCCAAACAATGTTTAGTAAATTAAACAAAAATCATGAACACAACACCAGAACTGACGTGTGACGTACTGATTATTGGCAGCGGCGCTGCCGGGTTATCTTTGGCGCTTCGCCTGGCTAAAAATCAGAAAGTTATCGTACTGAGTAAAGGGCCAATGAGCGAAGGCTCAACCTTTTATGCCCAGGGCGGTATTGCCGCCGTGTTTGATGAGACAGACAGTATTGCATCCCATGTGGAAGATACGCTGATTGCCGGGGCGGGGATCGTGGATGCGCACGCCGCCGAATTTGTCGCCAGCAATGCTCGCCACTGCGTTCAGTGGCTCATCGATCAGGGTGTTTTATTCGATACGCAGATCCAGCCCAACGGTGAAGAGAGTTATCACCTTACCCGTGAAGGCGGGCACAGCCACCGCCGCATCCTCCACGCAGCGGATGCAACCGGTAAAGAAGTTGAAACCACGCTGGTCAGTAAAGCCCTGAGTCACCCGAATATTCGGGTACTGGAACGCAGTAATGCGGTCGACCTTATTATTTCCGATAAGATTGGGCTTCCAGGCACGCGCCACGTAGTGGGTGCCTGGGTCTGGAATCGTAATAAAGAGAAAGTCGAAACCTGCCAGGCAAAAGCCGTGGTTCTGGCAACTGGCGGTGCATCCAAAGTTTATCAATACACCACGAACCCGGATATCGCCTCGGGTGATGGCATCGCCATGGCCTGGCGCGCGGGCTGCCGGGTGGCGAATCTGGAATTTAACCAGTTCCATCCAACTGCCTTGTTCCACCCACAGGCGCGCAACTTCTTACTGACTGAAGCCCTGCGCGGCGAAGGTGCGTACCTGAAGCGGCCGGACGGTTCGCGTTTTATGCCGGACTTTGATGCCAGAGGCGAACTCGCCCCGCGTGATATCGTTGCGCGCGCCATCGACCACGAGATGAAGCGTCTTGGCGTTGATTGTATGTATCTGGATATTAGCCATAAACCGGCTGATTTCATTCGCCAGCACTTCCCTATGATTTACGAAAAGCTGCTGGGCCTGGGTATTGATCTCACCCGCGAGCCGGTTCCTATTGTTCCCGCAGCACACTATACCTGTGGCGGCGTCATGGTTGACGATCATGGTCGTACCGACGTTGACGGCCTGTATGCCATTGGCGAAGTGAGCTACACGGGGCTGCATGGGGCAAACCGCATGGCGTCGAACTCGCTGCTCGAATGCCTGGTCTACGGGTGGTCTGCATCAGAAGATATTATTAAGCGGATGCCTTACGCTCGCCCGACGGCGCACTTACCTGCCTGGGATGAGAGCCGCGTTGAAAACCCGGATGAGCTGGTTGTCATCCAGCATAACTGGCACGAGTTAAGGCTATTTATGTGGGACTACGTGGGCATTGTGCGTACAACCAAGCGCCTTGAACGTGCTTTGCGACGCATTACCATGCTGCAACAGGAAATCGACGAGTACTACGCAAACTTCCGCGTGTCCAATAACCTGCTGGAATTGCGTAACCTGGTGCAGGTAGCAGAGCTGATTGTGCGCTGTGCCATGATGCGTAAAGAGAGCCGCGGATTGCACCACACTCTGGATTACCCGGATCAGCTGGCCGAATCAGGCCCGTCGGTACTCTCCCCGGGTGCTCACATAAACAAGTAAAATGCCTGGGTCAGAGCAGTGTAATCTTCGGAATAACGCTGGTCTGGCCCACGGATAACCATCCGGTCATTAAAACACTCGCCCTCTTTTGGCGACAGTGCCAGCAGCACACGGTGAGGCAAGCGCCCTTCTGTATCTGAAATATCGGTACGCAGGCGCAAGTTCCAGCCGATTTCCCGCGCAATTTCAATAAAGGTATTACCGGTGCTTTCCGGCAATACGACGCAGAAAAATCCCTCTTCAGAGATCAACTCAGCGGCACTGGTTAATAATGCACGGTGATCGAGCGAACCGGTATAGCGGGCCTGCTCACGCTCCGGCGTACCGCACTCTACGCCGGGTTCATAGTAAGGTGGGTTGCTGACAATAAGGTCGTAACGGGAAGTCTGCTCGGGTGCCCAGGTAAGTACATCGGCACATTCCACTTTTACACGTTCAGCCCAGGGGGATTCAGCGGCATTTTCACTTGCCTGCTCAGCGGCTTGTGCATCAAGCTCAACGGCATCAATGGTGACATGTTGCTCGGTACGCTGCGCCAGCATCAGCGCCAGAAGCCCACTTCCTGTACCAATATCAAGAATACGTTTAACGCCAGCAACAGGCGCCCAGGATCCCAGCAGGATCCCGTCTGTGCCGACTTTCATCGCACAGCGATCGTGAGCAATAAAGAACTGTTTAAATGTAAAACCATCGCGGCGCAATTGCGCTTTGAGTTGAGACATGTCAGGGCAACCTTCTAAGTGAAACTGGAGTAGCATAGGGGAAAGCGAAGTGGTCGCAAAGCGATATCCATACAAACAGATGAAGATTACAGCCGTAACGTCTATAATCAGCGCCCCACACAGAGGTAGAACATGACTGTAACGACTTTTTCCGAACTTGAACTCGATGAAAGCCTGCTCAATGCGTTAGAGAGCAAAGGCTTTACACGCCCGACCGCCATTCAGGCCGCGGCCATTCCGCCTGCGCTTGAGGGCCGCGATGTGCTCGGTTCTGCGCCAACCGGCACGGGGAAAACAGCAGCCTACTTGCTGCCTGTCTTGCAGCATTTGCTCGATTTCCCACGCAAAAAATCAGGCCCGCCACGTATTTTGATCCTGACGCCTACGCGTGAACTGGCGATGCAGGTTGCCGAACACGCGCGTGAACTGGCGGCGAACACCCATCTTGATATCGCCACCATTACCGGCGGTGTTGCGTATATGAACCACGCTGAAGTGTTCAGTGAGAACCAGGATATCGTGGTAGCCACGACCGGTCGCCTGCTGCAATACATTAAAGAAGAGAACTTTGACTGCCGTGCGGTTGAAACGCTGATCCTCGACGAAGCTGACCGCATGCTGGACATGGGCTTCGCGCAGGATATCGAACATATCGCGGGTGAAACGCGCTGGCGTAACCAGACCATGCTGTTCTCTGCCACCCTGGAAGGGGAAGCGATTAAAGACTTCGCAGAGCGACTGTTGGAAGATCCGGTGGAGGTATCTGCAACCCCTTCCACCCGTGAGCGCAAGAAGATCCACCAGTGGTACTACCGTGCAGATGATCTGGAACACAAGGTTGAGCTGCTCAAGCATTTGCTGAAGCAAGAAGACGCGACTCGCACCATCGTATTCGTGCGTAAGCGCGAGCGTGTGCACGAGCTGGCTGAAATGCTGCGTAATGCAGGGATCAACAACTGCTATCTTGAAGGCGAGATGGCACAGGTTAAGCGTACCGAAGGTATCAAGCGTCTGACCGATGGTCGCGTAAACGTGCTGGTCGCCACCGACGTTGCTGCACGCGGGATCGACATTCCGGATGTCAGCCATGTGATTAACTTCGATATGCCACGCAGCGGTGACACCTATCTGCACCGCATTGGCCGTACCGGTCGTGCAGGCCGCAAAGGTATCGCTATTTCTCTGGTTGAAGCACATGACTTCCTGCTGTTGCAGAAAATCGGCCGCTATGTTGATGAGCCGCTGAAAGCTCGCGTTATCAGTGAGCTTCGCCCGACCACACGTGCCCCGAGCGAAAAAATGACGGGCAAACCGTCCAAGAAAGCACTCGCCAAACGTGCTGAGAAGAAAGAGAAAGAAAAAGAGAAGCCGCGCGTTAAACAACGCCACCGCGATACCAAGAACATTGGTAAGCGCCGTAAGCCAAGTGCTGCTGCGCCAGATTCGCAAACTGAAGAGTAAAAAAAAGCCGGGTTATCACCCGGCTTTTTTCATTCTGCTTCCGTGCTGCTCCCGTGACAAAAAGCCTTACAGGCTTTCAGTAAAGGTGCGCGCGATAACGTCGCGTTGCTGCTCTGGAGTCAGAGAGTTGAAACGCACTGCATAGCCAGACACACGAATGGTCAGCTGTGGATATTTTTCCGGGTGCTCAACGGCATCCATCAGCGTTTCGCGACGCAGCACGTTAACGTTCAGGTGCTGACCACCTTCCACGCGGACTTCCGGTTTCACTTCCATTGGAATTTCACGGTATTCGATGTCGCCCAGTTTGCTTACTGGAACGATTTCATCTTCTGCAAAACCTGCTTTAGCCACTACACAGCGTGCTTCGCCTTTCTCGCTGTCCAGCAGCCAGAAAGAGTTGAGCAGGTCGTCATTTGCAGCTTTAGTAATCTGGATACCTGTAATCATGTGATGCCTCCCTTAGGCTACATTAACTGGTGTCGGCCTGTTAAGGCCAATTGGTAAAACCATTGTTGCTTGCGTGTATATATATCACTCAGCACCCCGTGATTTATTGATTTAAATCAACAAAAACACCAACCACATAAAGAGTGTGGTTTGATTTTATTGCTCCAGATCAATTTAACGATCTTACCAATTCAACCTAATCCGCATAGATTCAAATTAAATTTAAGGACTTAGGGCATTTTTCCGCGTGGAATTTTGATCACCAGGGTTTAACGGGTAAGCTAGGCGCAGATGAGATTCGCAGGAGAGCGAGATGACAACCCCTTTAACATGGCACGACGTGCTGGCCGAAGAAAAACAGCAGCCCTATTTTATTAATACCCTCAGCACCGTCGCGACTGAGCGGCAATCGGGCCAGACGATTTATCCGCCACAGAAAGATGTCTTCAACGCTTTCCGCTATACCGAACTGAGCGATGTAAAAGTGGTTATCCTCGGTCAGGATCCTTACCATGGGCCAGGGCAAGCGCATGGCCTGGCATTTTCCGTGCGTCCTGGCATTGCCATTCCGCCTTCTCTTTTGAATATGTATAAAGAGCTTGAAGGTACCCTTCCCGGATTTACCCGACCAACACACGGTTACCTGGAAAGCTGGGCGCATCAGGGTGTTCTGTTATTGAATACCGTATTAACCGTGCGTGCAGGCCAGGCCCACTCTCACGCCAGCCTGGGCTGGGAAACCTTTACGGATAAAGTGATAAGCCTTATCAATGAACATCGTGAAGGCGTGGTGTTTTTATTGTGGGGATCTCATGCGCAGAAAAAAGGGGCGATTATTGACCCGCAGCGTCATCACGTGCTGAAAGCGCCGCATCCATCACCGCTGTCTGCACATCGCGGATTCTTTGGCAGTAATCATTTTGTACTGGCGAATGAATGGCTGGAAAAGCGCGGCGAAACGCCGATTGACTGGATGCCTGTGTTACCGGCAGAAAGCGAGTAGTTTGATGCAGTATGCCCGGCTCACCGGGCATACCACCGCAGATTAAGGCTTATGCCTTATTCTGACGCCACCATTCAGCCAGCAGTACGCCGGTTGCAACGGAAACGTTGAGACTTTCGACATTGCCGGTACCGTCGATAGACACGCTCAGATCGGCACTCGACAGTGCAGCATCAGACAGACCATCACGCTCCTGGCCCAGCACCAGCACCATCTTACGCGGCAGCGTCGCTTTAAACAGCGGCGTACCAGCATGGCTGGAGGTGGTCACAATGGAATAGCCCGCTTTGCGGAACTGCTCAATGGCATCCAGAACGCTATCACCGGTGATCGGCTGAACGTGCTCAGCACCACCTTCTGCGGTACGGATCGCCGCACCGGATTCCAGCAGCGCTGCGTCCTGCAACAACACGCCTTTCACGCCAAAGTGCGCGCAGCTACGCATCATCGCACCCAGGTTATGCGGGTTGCCCACATCTTCCAGCGCCAGAACGCAGTCATCTGCCTCAGCCTGGCTCACCCATTGCTGAACAGTCGTTCCATTACGTTTTTTGATCAGGAAGCAAACGCCACCGTGGTGTTCGGTCCCGGACGCTTTGGTCAGCTCGGCATCATCAACCACATGGTAAGCTTTACGGTTCGCTGCCATCCAGCGCAGAGCTTCTTTAAAGCGTGGCGTTACGCTCTGAATAAACCAGGCGCGAACGATGCACTCAGGGCGGCTCTGGAACAGAGCCTGGCACGCATTCTCACCGTACACACGGGTCTCTTCCGCACGCTGACGGCGCAGCACTTCAGGGTCGATAAAGCTTTTACCACTGATACCGCCGTGATCGGCCTTTTCTGGGGTCTCGTCGCCAGGGGCACGAGAAACGGTACGCCACGGGGACGAGCCATCACGTGAGAAATCATCACGTGGACGGTCATCGCGTTTGCGATCGTCACGCTTACGGTCATCACGTTTGCGGTCATCACCGCGGTTATTTCTGTCATCGCGGGCGGGGCGACGGCCACCGTCTGCACGAGAAGACGCCGGACGCCCGCCACCTTTTCCGGTACGCGGATTTTGGGTGCGTTTATCAGAATCCTCATCACTGCGGACATACATCACTTTGACCTTGCCGCTTTTGTTCTTTAATTCGTCGTTCATGCTTTTCTCCACCAGCGCTGCGCGAAGCGCGCAGATTACCCGATGTGCAAGCTCATAGCCATTATTTCGTACAAAAGCCTGCGACTATTGTTCTCATTGAATAAAACGCATTGTCGTTTCAAACAGGCTCATTGATAATATGTAACATATTAGAAACAAAATCGGCGTTCTGCCGCTCTGTCCCACAGCTCTATCAGAGGTTAGTTATGAATACCGTATGTGCCAACTGTCAGGCTCTTAACCGCATTCCCGAAGACCGGATTGATGATGGTGCGAAGTGCGGGCGTTGCGGTCACGAATTGTTTGATGGCGATGTGATTAACGCGACGGGTGCTACGCTGGACAAACTCCTCAAGGATGATCTGCCCGTGGTGGTGGATTTCTGGGCGCCATGGTGTGGCCCGTGCCGGAGCTTTGCGCCAATCTTTGAAGATGTTGCCGAAGAGCGCAGTGGTAAAATGCGTTTCGTAAAAGTGAACACCGAAGCGGAACGCGAGCTGAGCGCTCGCTTCCGTATCCGCAGCATCCCGACCATTATGATTTTCAAAAATGGCGAAGTGATCGACATGCTTAACGGCGCAGTTCCTAAGGCTCCATTTGAGAGCTGGCTGAACGAATCCGTGTAACAATCACGGGGCACATCTTGTGCCCCGTACTTCCCTCTGCGAAAATGGTGTTTTTCCTGCATTTCGCCCATGACTGATAACGCTGTTCTCCAATTGCGCGCTGAACGCCTTGCGCGTGCAACCCGCCCTTTTCTCGCTCGTGGCAACCGTATCCGCCGCTGTCAGCGCTGCCTGCTGCCGCTCAAGGTTTGCCTGTGCGAAACCCTCGCTCCTGCTGAAGCGAAAAGCCGTTTTTGCCTGGTCATGTTCGATACCGAACCCATGAAGCCCAGCAATACGGGTCGGCTGATTGCGGATATTCTTCCGGAGACAACGGCATTTCAGTGGTCACGTACCGAACCGCCTAAGGCGCTGCTCGATCTGGTTGCCAGCGATGAGTATCAGCCGATGGTCGTTTTCCCGGCGTCTTATGCAGGAGAGAGCCGTCAGGTGCTGTCCGCACCGCCTTCCGGTAAGCCGCCGCTCTTCATTATGCTGGATGGCACCTGGACGGAAGCGCGAAAAATGTTCCGCAAAAGTCCTTATCTTGACGCGCTGCCGGTGATTTCAGTCGATCTGTCACGCGTCTCTGCCTACCGGTTGCGTGAAGCGCACGCTGAGGGGCAATACTGCACAGCAGAAGTGGCTATTGCGCTGTTGGACCTTGCCGGGGATACGTCAGCGGCAGCTGCGCTGGGCGACCATTTTTCCCGTTTCCGCGAGCGCTACCTGGCAGGAAAAACCATTCATAAGGGCAGTGTCACAGCAGACGAAGCAGAAAGCGTTTAAAATCATCAGGTCACTCGTATCTACTGGAGACTTGCATGAGTCAGCGAGGCCTGGAAGCGTTACTGCGCCCTAAATCCATTGCCGTTATCGGTGCGTCAATGAAGCCTGATCGTGCAGGTTATCTGATGATGCGTAATTTGCTGGCGGGTGGATTTAATGGCCCCGTGTTACCAGTTACGCCCTCCTGGAAAGCGGTTCAGGGCGTACTGGCATGGCCCGATGTGCAGAGCCTGCCTTTTGTGCCGGACCTTGCCGTGCTGTGTACAAACGCGAAACGCAACCTGGACCTGCTTGAGTCACTTGGCCAGAAAGGATGTAAAACCTGCATTATCCTCTCTTCTCCTCCTGAACAGCAGCCTGAACTTCTGGCCTGCGCCAGCCGGTATCAGATGCGCATTCTCGGCCCAAACAGCCTCGGTTTGCTGGCGCCATGGCAGGGCCTGAATGCCAGTTTTTCCCCCGTTCCGATTCGCAAAGGCAAGCTGGCGTTTATTTCCCAGTCAGCGGCTGTATCAAATACCATCCTCGACTGGGCGCAGCAGCGCGAAATGGGATTCTCCTACTTCATCGCGCTGGGTGACAGCCTGGATATTGATGTCGATGAGCTGCTGGATTTCCTCGCCAGAGACAGCAAAACCAGCGCGATTTTGCTCTACCTCGAACATTTAAGCGATGCCCGCCGTTTTGTCTCAGCAGCCCGTAGCGCATCGCGTAATAAACCGATTCTGGTCATCAAAAGTGGCCGTAGCCCGGCCGCACAACGGCTTCTGCACTCACATTCTGGTATGGATCCTGCGTGGGATGCCGCCATTCAGCGTGCAGGTTTGCTGCGTGTTCAGGATACGCATGAGCTTTTCTCCGCGGTTGAAACGCTGAGCCATATGCGCCCGTTACGCGGTGAGAAATTAATGATAGTCAGCAATGGCGCAGCACCTGCCGCGCTGGCTCTGGACGAACTGTGGCTACGTAACGGCAAACTGGCGACGCTCGGTGAGGAGACGCTCCAGCGCCTGCGTGATGCTCTGCCGACAAGCGTTTCACCCGGCAATCCGCTGGATTTGCGCGATGATGCCAGCAGCGAGCGTTACATTAAAGCCATCTCTATCTTGCTGGATAGCCAGGATTTTGATGCGCTGATGATCATTCATTCGCCAAGCGCCGCGGCCCCCGGCAGCGAAAGTGCGCGAGGGCTTATCGAGGCGGTTCGACATCATCCTCGCGGGAAATATGTCACGCTGTTAACCAACTGGTGTGGGGAGTTTTCATCGCAGGAAGCACGACGGTTGTTTAGCGAAGCCGGACTCCCGACCTATCGTACCCCGGAAGGGACCATCACCGCGTTTATGCATATGGTGGAATATCGTCGTAACCAGAAGCAGCTGCGCGAAACACCTGCGTTACCGGGTAATCTGGCGGGGAATACCGTTGATGTGCGCAGGTTGTTGCAACGGGCCATTGAGGAAGGTGCAACGTCGCTGGACACCCATGAAGTGCAGCCGATCCTCGGCAGCTATGGGCTCCACACCTTGCCCACCTGGATTGCCAGCGACAGCGCAGAGGCCGTTCATATCGCCGAGCAAATTGGTTACCCGGTTGCACTGAAACTGCGCTCGCCGGACATACCGCATAAGTCTGATATTCAGGGTGTTATGTTGTATCTACGCACCGCTGCGGAAGTACAGCAGGCCGCAGACGCCATTTTCGATCGGGTAAAAATGGCCTGGCCGCAGGCGAGGATCCACGGTTTACTGGTACAAAGTATGGCTAACCGCGCTGGCGCCCAGGAATTACGGGTGGTGGTTGAACATGACCCGGTCTTTGGCCCGCTGATTATGCTGGGTGAAGGCGGAGTGGAATGGCGACCTGAAGAGCAGGCAGTGGTCGCCCTACCACCACTGAACATGAATCTGGCGCGCTATCTGGTTATTCAGGCCATTAAAAGCAAGAAAATCCGCGGACGAAGTGCGTTGCGCCCGCTGGACATCGCCGGACTCAGCCAGTTTTTGGTACAGGTTTCGAACCTGATTGTTGATTGTGCTGAAATTCAGCGCCTGGATATTCATCCGCTGCTGGCTTCTGGCAATGAATTTACCGCCCTGGACGTCACGCTGGATATTGCTTCCTTTAAAGGTGACAGCGAAAGCCGGCTGGCCATTCGTCCTTACCCGCTGCAACTTGAAGAATGGGTGGAAATGAAGAACGGCGAACGCGTGCTGTTCCGCCCTATCCTGCCAGAAGACGAACCGCAGCTGCGGGTGTTTATCTCGCAAGTAACGAAAGAAGATCTCTACTATCGCTACTTCAGTGAAATCAACGAATTTACCCACGAAGATTTAGCCAACATGACCCAGATCGACTACGATCGTGAAATGGCATTTGTTGCTGTTCGTCGTGTTGAAGCAGAGGAAGAGATCCTGGGGGTTACGCGGGCGATCTCTGATCCTGATAATGTCGATGCGGAGTTTGCCGTGTTGGTACGTTCCGATCTGAAAGGGCTGGGGCTGGGCAGACGCCTGCTGGAAAAACTCATCAGTTATACGCGCGATCACGGATTGTTACGCCTGAATGGCATTACTATGCCTAACAATCGTGGCATGGTCACTCTGGCGCGAAAACTTGGTTTTGACGTTGATGTCCAACTTGAGGAAGGTATTGTTTCCCTGACTCTCGGCCTGAATTCGGCGGATAAACAAGAGTAACCTACTGGAAATGTTAACCACTTTGGATGGTACTGGTGGTATCATTGTCCGCTTATGTTGTTTGCCTGGTACAGACAACCCTTCAATGAACAGAGAAGAAACGCACTGTGATGTTGTCAAAATTTAAGCGTAATAAACATCAACAACACCTTGCTCAACTACCGAAGATTTCTCAGTCAGTTGATGATGTAGAGTTCTTTTATGCTCCCGCTCATTTTCGGGAGACGCTTCTGGAAAAGATTGCCAGCGCCACGCGACGCATTTGCATTGTGGCTCTTTATCTCGAACAAGATGAAGGTGGCCGCGGGATCCTGAACGCGCTTTATGAAGCAAAACGTCTTCGTCCAGAGCTGGATGTACGTGTGCTGGTTGACTGGCACCGTGCACAACGCGGCCGTATTGGCGCCGCGGCTTCTAACACCAACGCAGACTGGTATTGCCGAACTGCCCAGGAAAATCCGGGAATTGATATCCCGGTATATGGCGTTCCTGTTAATACGCGCGAAGCGCTTGGCGTTCTCCATTTCAAAGGTTTCATCATCGACGACAGCGTGCTGTATAGCGGCGCGAGCCTGAATGATGTTTACCTGCACCAGCTCGATAAATATCGTTACGACCGCTACCATCTGATTCGTAACCCGCAGATGGCTGACATCATGTTCAACTGGGTTGATAAGAATCTGGTACATGGGCGTGGCGTGAATCGTCTGGATAATCCTCACCGCCCCAAGAGTCCGGAAATTAAAAACGACGTTCGTCTCTTCCGCCAGGAATTACGTGACGCGATTTATCATTTTCAGGGTGATGCAAACAACGAGCAGTTATCTGTCACGCCGCTGGTTGGGCTGGGCAAGTCGAGCCTGCTGAATAAGACCATCTTCCATCTGATGCCGTGTGCCGATCAGAAACTCACGATCTGTACCCCTTACTTCAACCTGCCGGCTGTGCTGGTGCGTAACATCATTCAGCTGTTGCGTGATGGTAAGAAGGTCGAAATCATCGTGGGTGATAAAACGGCTAACGACTTTTTTATCCCGGAAGATCAGCCGTTCAAAATCATCGGTGCGTTGCCTTATCTCTATGAGATTAACCTGCGCCGTTTCCTGAGCCGTTTACAGTATTATGTCAACACTGACCAGCTGGTCGTGCGCCTGTGGAAAGATGAAGACAATACCTATCACCTGAAAGGGATGTGGGTAGATGATGAGTGGATGCTGCTGACAGGTAATAACCTGAACCCGCGCGCCTGGCGCCTGGATCTGGAAAATGCCATTCTGATCCACGATCCGCAGCATGAACTAGCTGCGAAACGTGAGCGCGAACTGGATTTGATTCGCACACATACCACTGTGGTACGTCACTATCGCGATCTGCAAAGCATTGCTGATTATCCGGTGAAAGTCCGCAAGCTCATCCGCCGTTTGCGTCGGATCCGAATTGACCGCCTTATTAGCCGCATTCTGTAACACGAGGCCCTGTCAACGACAGGGCTTTTTTTATGGAGCTCACTGTGCGTATTCCTCTGCTGCTTACAATCCTCTGTCTGACCGGATGTAGCCATATGGCTAACGATAACTGGTATGGTCAGGACAAGGCGCAGCACTTTATCGCCTCCGCAATGTTGTCCGCTGCGGGCAATGAGTATGCACAACATCAGGGTTACAGCCGGGATCGTAGCGCAGCGATTGGTTTCATGTTCTCTGTAAGCCTGGGTGCATCCAAAGAATTGTGGGATAGCCGCCCGGCAGGGAGCGGCTGGAGCTGGAAAGATTTCGCGTGGGATGTCGCTGGGGCAACCACCGGCTATGCCGTGTGGCAGATGGCACATTATTAAAGGCGGATCCCCTTCCCTTTACGGTGCAGCATCAGAGAAACAATAAAGGCCAGCGCCCCCATGACGGTGACATACCAGAAGAAGGTCGTTTCACTTCCCCACGATTTGAGTGACAGTGCGACATATTCAGCTGAGCCGCCAAACAGTGCGTTAGCCACCGCGTAAGAGAGGCCAACCCCCAGAGCACGCACCTGTGCCGGGAACATTTCCGCTTTTAATATCCCGCTGATAGAGGTGTAGAAACTGACTATCACCATTGCCAGCATAACGAGGGCAAAAGCTGCATAAGGTGAGGAGACATGCTGAAGTGCGGACAAAATGGGCACGGTACATAACGCGGACATTCCGCCAAAAATCAGCATCGACGTGCGCCGACCAATTTTATCAGAGAGCGCACCAATCACCGGTTGTATCAGCATAAAGACAAACAGCGCCACGGTCATCACCACACTGGCGACGTTCGCGTGCATTCCCGTTGTATTCACCAGGTACTTTTGCATATAGGTGGTGAAGGTGTAAAAGCTCAGCGAGCCCCCGGCGGTGAAGCCCAGCACCATCAGAAATGCTTTACGGTTACGCCATAAGCCTTTGAATGAACCGGCTTCTTTTAACGCCCTGACTTCCTGTTGCGATGTTTCATCTAACTGCCGACGAAGCCAAAGCGCAACGATCGCCAGTACAGCTCCCATCGCAAAGGGGATCCGCCATCCCCAGGCGTGTAGCTGTTCATCGGTCAGGATCTGCTGAAGGATCACCACGACAAGGATCGCCAAAAGTTGGCCGCCAATGAGAGTGACATACTGGAAAGATGCGTAGAATCCTTTACGACCTTCGAGCGCAATTTCACTCATGTAAGTCGCGCTGGTGCCGTATTCCCCGCCAACGGAAAGCCCCTGGAATAAGCGAGCCAGTAACAGCAGCGCCGGTGCCCATGTACCAATTGCGTCGTAACCTGGTAAACAGGCAATCACCAGCGAACCAAAGCACATCATACAGACCGAGATCAGCATAGAGACTTTACGGCCACGACGATCCGCAATTCGGCCGAACAGCCAGCCGCCAATTGGGCGCATCAGGAACCCAGCGGCAAAAACGCCCGCAGTTTGCAGTAGCTGTGTGGTTGTGTTGCCGGACGGGAAGAAAATGTGAGCGAAATAGAGCGAACAGAACGAATAGACGTAGAAGTCGAACCATTCAACCAGATTACCTGAAGAGGCGCTGACGATTGCCCATACCCTTCGGCGGGTATCACTGTTAACCAGCGTCCCGTGTGATGTGATGTTTTCTGTCATTATGATTATGCTCCTGCCATCTACAGCGGCGTGTTGAGCCTAAGAGTCTCAATTGCTTCGTAAACAAAATGTTATAATTTTGTTATAAATAACATTGCGATGGAGATCACATATTTCATTAGCAGGATAAGGGATTAGGAGAAAGGCCAGAAAGGGGGGATCGTGTGGTCCACATTGCCGGGTGGCGGCTTCGCCTTACCGGGCATATAAAAACCGGTGGTTCAAAAACGCAAAAAGGCCATCCTTGCGGATGGCCTCTTCACTGATTTGATGCCTGGCAGTTCCCTACTCTCACATGGGGAGACCCCACACTACCATCGGCGCTACGGCGTTTCACTTCTGAGTTCGGCATGGGGTCAGGTGGGACCACCGCGCTAAAGCCGCCAGGCAAA